>NZ_LMOF01000008.1:0-634205 GCF_001423215.1 Rhizobium sp. Leaf321
GAAGGCCGCAGGTTCAAATCCTGCCCCCGCAACCAAATCATCATTATCAAAAACACCCGTAGCGACAAGCTGCGGGTGTTTTGCGTTTGTGGCTTAACCGAACCTCACTAACGACCGATACGCGGTGTTTGCCAAAGATGGGTGACGCAGGATCCGATCGGTTTTGCACTGCATCCGGCAGTCTCTACTGATACGTTGCAAGACAGGGGCAAGGTGTGGCCGCCAGTCCCGCCCCTTAGACCGTATTGCCGGCACGTGTATCGCGTGTCTTCACCAAGCTCCAGATAACGCCCGAGGCGATGATGGCGAAGGTGATACCGAGCGAGAGTGAAGCGGGAAACTTTTCGAGACCCAGGAGGTCAGCGACGAAGATTTTCGAGCCGATGAAGATCAGCACGATTGCGAGCGCCGGCTTCAGATATCGAAAGCGATGGATCATCGCGGCGAGTGCGAAATACAGTGCGCGCAGACCGAGGATCGCGAACACATTCGACGTGTAGACGATGAACGGATCGGTCGTGATCGCAAAGATCGCAGGGACGGAGTCGACCGCGAAGATCACGTCGGCAATTTCGACCATGACGAGCGCCATTAACAGCGGCGTCATGAACCAGACCAGTTTGCCGGTCGTGGGATGGGGCTTCTTGACGAAGAAATCCTGACCGTGGTGCTCTTCCGTGACGTTAAACCTGCGCCGCATGAAGCCGACAATGGGATTGTTGCCGATCTCGGGTTCCTTGTCGCCGATCAACAGCATCTTGATGCCGGTGATGACGAGGAAGGCGGCAAAGAGATAGAGGACCCAGGAAAAGTTCGAAACCAGCGTCGCGCCAAGTCCGATCATGATGGCGCGCAGAACGATCACACCCAGCACGCCCCAAAAGAGGACGCGGTGCTGGTATTTGCGCGGCACTGCGAAGAAAGAGAAGATGAGCGCGATGACGAAGACGTTGTCCAGCGCCAGCGTTTTCTCGACCACAAAACCCGTCAGGTAGTTCATCCCCTGCTCACCGCCGAGCTGCCACCAGATCCAGCCGCCGAACGAAAGACCGAGCGCGATATACATCGAAGACAGGATCAGGCTCTCGCGGACACCAATCTCGCGGTTGTCGCGGTGAAGAACGCCGAGGTCCAGGGCAAGCAGGGCCGTCACGATCGAAAGGAAACCGAGCCACATCCAGACGGGCTTGCCGAGCCAGTCTGCGAAGAAGAATGCAAAGTCCATGTGAACACTCCAGCCGGTCGTTCACGGTGGATGCGGCGTCCGACATCGCGAGAGGACCGGCAGCTCTCGCCAGAGGGGCCCGGACAGGGGCACAAGGAGTAAACCGCGGGCGCAGGACCCGCGGTAGCGGATGGAACTGGATCGTGATCAAGAGGGCTTGCGCGTCTCAGTCGGAGCGCCGCGATGGCCTTTTGAGGTCAATGCCAGCTCCATCTTCGACCTCCTCCTTGATCAAAGACTGAACTGGCGATCCCGTCGTCATTGCGCCAATTGATTGTTGAAATCGTCTCGATAGTGATCGACTATTGAGCATGCCGTTTCGCCCCAGTCTTCGCCAACTCGAATATGTCGTCGCGCTTGCTGAATGCGGTCATTTCGGAAGGGCCGCGAAGCAATGCCATGTCTCGCAACCAACACTCTCCGTCCAAGTGGGGATCGTGGAAGAAAATCTGGGAGTCCAGCTGTTCGAGCGGACGTCGGCAACGGTTCTCCTCACGCCGGTCGGTGAACGTTTTGTGCATGGTGCCCGCGTGGCGCTTGCCGCTATGGGCGATCTGCTCGAGACCGTCGCAAAGCACAGCGCAGCGCTTGGCGGCGTCATCAGGCTGGGCACGCCGCCGACTTTCGGGCCGTATTTCCTATCCAGGTTCCTACCGTCCCTGCATAAACAATACCCCGATCTGAAGATCTACATCGTCGAAGATCGTCCTGCGGCGATCGAAACCGCTGTTGCGGAAGGAACGCTCGACTGTGGCCTCGGCCCCTTGTTCGGCGAGCGGTCCCTAATGTTCGTGCCGATCGGCAGGGAGCGGCTGCTGCTGGGCGTTCCCGCTGATCATCGGCTTGCAAAACGTCGGGCTGTCTCCGTTCAAGAGCTGAAAGGCGAGCGTCTGCTGGCGCTTGGAAGCGGACACCAGTTGCTCGAGAGCGTTCAGCGACTGGCGAAGGCGTCCGGCGCGACTGTCATTGACGACTATGCCGGTACCAGCCTGGACGCGATCCGACAAATGGTGTCGATCGGCATGGGCTGCTCGCTGTTTCCCGAACTCTACGCGCAGGCGGAGTTCCGCAACGCAGAAGACGTTCATCTCCTGGAAATCGAGGGCTGGAGTGAGACCCGTCAGGTCGGCGTCTATTTCAGGTCAACCAGCGGCCGGGTGGCGCATTTTCAGGAACTTGCCAGAAGGGCGACAGACGCTGCATTGGAGCTCGGGATCGGCTGACGTGCCGGCGGTCCCTCTCTGCTCAGCAAGTCATTCCATTGGAAACGAACCTTGCCGCAGGCCAGTCTGAGCTCAGGCGGAACTGCGCGCGACCAGTCGGCACTCCACCTTCAACTGGTCGTGATTGCTGGTCAGCCCGCCAGCCATATCGGAAAGCAGCTCGACGGCCATCACGCCCATCTCGAACATCGGAAGATGGAAGGTTGTCAGCGGCGGCATCGTGAACTGGGCAATGTCTCTGTTGTCGAAGCCGACGACGGAGACATCCTCCGGGACAGACTTGCCGAGTTCGTTCAGCGCTTCGATACAGCCAAGCGCCATGAGGTCGTTCGCGCAGAATATCCCGTCCGGGGGATCCTTCAGCTTCATCAGCGCATGCGTCTTTTCGTATCCGGACGGCGGTTCCCAGTTGCCATAGTGCACGAGGTCGGGGTCGTAGGAGAGATCGTTGCTGGCAAGAGCCTGCTTGTATCCGCGCAAGCGGTCGCGCGGATTGTCGAGACCTTCCTGGCCGTTGATCAGGGCTATCCGCTTGCGCCCGGCGCTGATCAGCCGTTCCGTCGCCGCCCGGCCGCCGGCGACGTCTCCCGGCAGGATGGACGGAAGCCGACGCTCTTGATCGTAGCAGTTGACCAGCACAGAGGGGACCTTCAGAAGCGGTTCCGGCGGATCGATCTTGCGGGTCAAAATAGTGCCGAAAATGTAGCCGATAAGTGCCTGTCCGTCACAGATCGAAAAGATGCCGCCATCCGGGTCCTCGCCTTTGCGGAAGACGCCAAGTGTGACGATAATCCCGAGTTCGAGTGCCTTTTCGCGGGCACCTTCGTAGGCAAGGGCCATCCATGGATCGGTGGTCAGTTCGTCGACGGCAAAAACGATTACCTTGTTGGCGGGCGCACTGCCGGGTCCGGAACTGGCTGATGACTTGTTCGCGAGACGATAGCCCAACTGATCCGCCGCGTCGAAGACCCGCTTGCGGGTGGCTTCGGTGAACCGGGCGCCGGAACTGCCATTGAGAATGAGGGAAACGGTCGCCTGAGATACGCCTGCCAGCGCGGCCACGTCCATCATCGTCGGTTTCAAGGCATTCTCCATGTCGGACACCGTGGTTTCCGGGGTATGCTGCCGTGTCAGGATCGAAAGTGCCGGACACGGTCGAAGGCTACGGCAACCACAATGAAGGTACCTATGAACATTCCTTGCCAGAATGTCGAGATGCCGAGCAGGATCAGAGAGTTGCGAATAACTTCTATCAACAGTGCTCCAACGACCGCACCGAGCGCATTGCCTTCGCCACCGGCCAGATTGGCACCACCGATGACGGCCGCGGCAATCACCGTCAGCTCCATGCCTTGGCCGAGATTGGTGGTCACGCTGCCGAGCCATCCAGCCATCAGAACGCCGGCGAGCCCGGCGGTGAGAGCCGACACGCCATAGATACTCACCTTTATGCGCCGCACGGGGATGCCTGTCAGGATGGCGGCGTTCTCATTGCTGCCGATCGCAAGCAGATGCTGCCCCCATCGGGTCCACCTGAAGACCAGCGACATTACAAGGGCTAGCGCAGCGAGGACGTACAGGGGGTGGGGTATGCCCAGCGTCGAGCCGCCGCCGACCCAGATCAGCAGGTCGTGGTCGGGGCCGAAATTCCAGATCATCTTGTTGTCCGACAGGACCATGGCCAGGGACCGAGCGGCCGAAAGAGTGCCCAAGGTGACGACGAAGGGTGGCATTCCGGCATAGGCGACAAGCACGCCGTTCAGTACGCCCACAAGGAGGGCTGCAAGCAGCGCAAGAGGAAAGGCGAGGAGGAAGGGCATGCCACCTTCCATGGTGACGCTGATCACCATGGCACTCAACACGACGGTTGAGCCGACCGACAGATCGATGCCGCCCGAGGCGATAACGGTCGTCATTCCGATCGCGATGATGCCGACGAAGGCGAAGTTGCGCGCAACATTGAAGAGATTGCGCTCCGTTGCAAAGCTGTCCGTTAGAATGCTGAGCGCGAGGCAGGCAAGGACCGCAGCGATAAAGACCCAGAACAGCTGCCGGCTCGATACGCGTGAGATCCAGCTTCGATGCTCGCTACGGGCAATCACGTCATCCAATGTGGTCATGGCGATCTCCTTTCAAGCGGCTTCGATGGCGCCGGTGATCAATCCTGTCACTTCTTCGGGCGACGACTGATCGGCGCGTTTGCTGGCGACGAGTTCGCCGCGCCGCAGCACCGCAATCTTGTCCGAAACACCGAAGACGTCGGGCATGCGGTGGCTGATGAGAATGACGCTGATGCCGTGATCACGCAGCCTGCGAATGACATCGAGAACCTCGGCCACCTGGCGGACGGAGATTGCAGCGGTCGGCTCGTCCATGATGACGATCTTGGGCTCGGATAGCAGCGTACGGGCGATCGCAACCGCCTGGCGCTGGCCACCGGACATGCGGCGCACCAAATCGCGTGGTCTCGTTTCCGATTTCAGTTGCCGGAACAGCTCCGCTGCGACGCGGTTCATCTTGGCATAGTCGATGTAGCGCAGCGGCCCGAGGCTGCGCATGGTCTCTCGCCCCAGGTAGACATTGGAGGCAGCCGAGAGATTGTCGCACAGCGCAAGGTCCTGATAGACGACCTCGATGCCGTGTCGCTGTGCGTCGCGTGGGTTGTGAAAGGTCACCGGTTGGTCATCAACGCGGATCTCTCCTGTCGATGGTGGGAAGTTGCCGGCGATAATTTTGACAAGCGTCGTCTTGCCGGCGCCGTTGTCCCCCATCAGTCCCAGAACCTCCCCTGGTTCGACGGTGACACTGACACGCGACAGCGCGTGTATTGCGCCGTAACTCTTTGAAATTGAATGCAATGAAAGCCGTGACACGCTCCGCCCTCCCTCGGCTGATCCCACGATGGCATTCTGTCGGCACCATAGCCTGCACGTTGCCCGCCCGTAAACAGGTATCAATAATGCTTGACTTAATATTATAACCAAATATTAATTATTCAACCTGAAAGCGAAAAGGGGGCGGTGATGCGGTTGCTCGTGACGGGCGCCACCGGAAAGGTGGGCCAAGCCTTCCTTCCCGCCTTCCTTTCCAATCCGCGCTTTGCGAAATGGAATGTCGTCGCGCTCTGCAACAACCGGGCTCTGGAACCCGGTCCCCGTGTCTCCGTCGTGAAGGGGTCCATGGCAGATCCGCAGATTGTCGGGAAGGCGCTCGAAGGTGTGACGCATGTGCTGCACCTGGCTGCCGTGAAAGAGACGCCCGATCAGGCCATCGATGTTGCTCTCAAGGGGCTCTACCTCCTGCTGGAGGGTTTCAGCCGTTCGGCTGCGAAACAGCAATTTATGCTGCTGAGCGGTGATTGTGTCGTTGGGCACATTTTTCATGGTTACAGCTCACCGATCACGGAGCAGTCGCCGAGGCGAGCCTATCGCGGTGTCTATGCCCTGACCAAGGTGCTGGAAGAGACCATGGTGGAACAGTTCGGGATCCAAGAGGGTCTCAACTGGACCACGCTTCGCGCTCCGTGGATCATGGAAAAGGACGACTTCCGCTACGCAATGGAGGTCGGTCCTGATCAGTTCGGCGGGCCGCCGTGGTCGGCGATGATGGGAGCGGATGATCTCGACGCGCTCAGGAAGAACCGGGCCGTACCTGCCATGCGGGATGGTCGCGGCGCCTATCTCAAGCGCAGCTTTCTTCATGTCGATGATCTCGTCAACGCGATGATCGCCGCGCTGGACAATCCGGCCGCGTATGGAGAGCTGTTCAACGTCGCCATGGACCAGCCGGTCGACTACGGCGCGCTGGCCGATATCCTGGAGGCTTCCGGCGATCGGCAGCGCCGCGACATCCCGACACCGTTTCACAGCAACTGGCTCGACAATTCAAAGGCCCGGATGGTTCTCGGCTGGCAACCGGAAATCGATGTTGAAGGACTTGTCGAGCGTGCCTGGAGCTACAGGCGTGCAGGAAATGATCTGCGCATCATTTGGTATCCCGGCTGAGCAGGAGGGTTTCGCCGGCGATTTAGAGGAGGAGAAAGGCAATGAAAACAAGATATTTGGCATTCACTGCAATACCTATTCTCATGTTGCTGGCCGGCGAGAGCGCTGCGGAGAGCAAAAAGACACTCGCCATCGTCGTCAAAGGGCTCGACAATCCGTTCTTCGAACAGATCAATCTGGGCTGCAAGAAGTGGCTGTCGGAAAATCCGAAGAGCGAATACGAGTGCCTCTACACCGGGCCGGCCTCTTCGGCCGACGAAGCGGGTGAGGTCCAGATTGTCGACGATCTGCTGACGCGCGGTGTTGCAGCGATTGCAATCTCGCCGTCGAACGCGCCGGCCATGGCGAACCGCGTGCGCCAGATCGCGCCGCAAATTCCCGTCATGACCGTCGATGCGGACTTCCTCGAGAAAGACCATGATCTGCGCAAGACCTATCTCGGCACCGACAATTATCTGATGGGTGTGAAGATGGCCGAGCAGACGAAGAAGCTGAAGGCGAAGGGTGGCACGGTGTGTCTGCAACTCGGCAATGTTGGTGCCGCCAACATCAATGCGCGTGCCCAGGGTTTCCGTGACACGATTGCGGGAGCCAAGGACGTGAAGCGGCTGAGCGGACAGAACGGCTGGACTGAAATCGAGGGATGCCCCGTCTATACCAACGACCAGGCGGACCTAGCCAATCAGCAGATGTCGGATGTCTTTACAGCCCATCCCAAGCTCGATGCCTTCATCCTGATCGGCGGGTGGGCACAGTTCGCGCCACAGGCCTATACCCAGGTCACCGACCAGGTCATGAGCAAGCTGAAGTCGAAGGAACTGGTGATCGTGGCGGGGGATACGCTGCCACCGCAGACCCAAGCCTTTCGTGAGGGCCGCAGCCATGCGCAGGTCGGTCAGCGGCCCTTCGAGATGGGCTACAAGGCACCCGACGTGATGATCAAGCTGATCAAAGGCGAGAAGGTGGATGATCCGCTGTTTACCGGCCTCGACATCTGCAACGCCGAAGATCCCGGTTTCTGCAAGACCAACTGACGGCGCCGTGGCGCCCATGGCGCAGACGCTGAAACGGACCCGATAACCGGGCGTAGGCTTTGCATGGCTCGGTTGTCGCCCTTCAACCTGGAGCAGCCCTGGAGGAGTGGGTTGCGGGAGGACAAGATGAAAAGGATTACGATCACGGCCCTAGTGGCCATGGCGACCATGGTGGCTATGCCAGCGGTCGCCGCAGAGAAAAAGGCACTCGCCTTCGTCGTCAATGCCGCTTCCGATTTCTGGAAGCTGGCCGAGGCCGGGGTCAAGGCGGCGCAGACCGAGCTTCCGGATTTCGAGTTGCAGTTCCGTTATCCCACGCAGGGCACGGCCGCACTTCAGAACGCCCTGATGGATGACCTCGTGGCTGCGGGGACCGACGCAATCATGATCTCGTCGGCTGACCCGAAGAATTCCGTCGATGCCTTCAACCGCATCGCAGCGCAGGTTCCGCTCTTCACGACGGACAGCGATGCGCCGCAGTCGAAGCGCATCGCCTATCTGGGTTCGTCCAACACCCAGGCCGGCATCCAGGCGGGGGAAATCGCGGTCAAGGCGTTGCCCAAGGGTGGTAAATGTATGGGTTTTGTCGGCTTCCTTGGCGCTGATAACGCCAGGGAGCGGATCGACGGTTTTCGCCAGGCCGTGAAGGGCAAGTCGATCGAACTCGTCGATGTGCGGGGCGATGACGTCGATTTCGCCCGCGCGCGGTCCAATGTCGACGATGTCCTCGCGGCAAATCCGGACATCACCTGCATGGTGGGCTTTTATTCCTACAATCCACCAAAGATCTATGAAGCGTTGAAAGCGGCCGGAAAGCTCGGAAACATCACGGTCATCGCTTTCGATGAAGATCCGATCACGCTCGGAGCCGTGCGGCAAGGCCAGTTTGCAGGCACGGTCGTTCAGGACCCCTATCAATGGGGCTACCAGGGGATGAAGCTGATGGCGGCGTACCTGAAGGGCGACAAGTCGAAAGTGCCGGCAGATGGATTGATCATCGTGCCGACCAAAGTCATCGACAAGGCGAATGTCGATGCGTTCGAGAAGCAACTCAAGGCGCGGATGGGCGGGTGATACGCACCTTGACGCGGCCAGCGCGGATCTTTCGGGCTCCGTGCTGGCCCTCAACGCATTCGAGGTTCACGCCAGATGACAGCTGCCGCCCGCATATCTCTTGATCTCATCGGCATCACCAAGGTCTATCCAAGCGCTGTGGCGCTCAATCAGGTGTCGCTCGGCATCCGGGGAGGCGAAGTCGTCGGGTTGATCGGCGAAAACGGTGCCGGAAAATCCACGCTTATGAAGGTGCTTGGGGGCACGATCGTACCCGATAAAGGTGAGATCGTCATCGATGGGAAAACGACGCCCCATCTAAAACCCGCCGAGGCCTTGGCCCGTGGCATCGCGTTCGTGCACCAGGAGCTGAACCCATTTTTCAATCTCGATGTCGCTGGCAACGTACTCCTGGGCCGTGAGCCGCGCAGCCGCCGCTTCGGTTTTATCGACCATGCGGCCATGGCCGAGCGGGTGAAACCACTGCTCGACATGCTGGGCGCTCGCTTTCAGCCATCCACCCAGGCTTCGGAACTTTCGCTGGCGGACCAGCAACTGATGGAAATCGCCAAGGCGCTCTCGACCAATGTCCGCCTTCTGATCCTCGACGAACCGACATCGAGCCTCACTCTTGCGGAAACCCAACGGTTGCTCGACGTCGTGCGCCGGTTGCGGGCAGATGGAGTGGCCATCCTGTTTATTACCCATCGCCTCGCTGAAGTCGAAGCCGTCGCAGACCGGGTGGTCGGGCTCAGGGACGGTCGAAATGCCGGGGAGCTCCGAAGCGGCAGCATCAATCGAGATGCCATGGTGCGATTGATGATCGGCCGCGATGTGACGCAATTCTACACGCCCCCGCAGGTAAGGCAGGGGCCGGTGGTGCTCCGGACACGAAATCTCAGAACCGAGGCCTATCCGCAGGCCCCGGTCGATCTCGAGGTTCGAGGCGGGGAAATCCTCGGGCTTGCCGGTCTGGTGGGCGCCGGTCGGACGGAACTTGCGCGTGCGATCTTTGGCATCGATCCCGTCCAGGGCGGCCGTGTCGAGATGAACGACAAGCCGGTCGCATCCGGGTCGGTGCCGGCAGCAATCGCCGCCGGCATCTGTTTGGTGCCGGAAGACCGCAAGGGTGAGGGACTGTTCCTCGACTTCTCGCTTTCCGAAAACGTGGTGATGCCGAACCTTTCGGCGATCGCGACCGCTGGCTTCGTCGATCGCAGGGCCGAAATGAAGATCGCTGATCGATCCCGCAGCCGGCTATCGATCCGTGCGCCGCGGCTCGACCGTGCGGTCAGCGAATTGTCGGGCGGCAACCAGCAGAAGGTCGTTCTGGCAAAGTGGCTCGGGCTCGATCCCAGGCTCATCATTCTCGACGAGCCGACGAGAGGCATCGATGTCGGAGCGAAGGCTGAGGTTTACCGCCTCATGCGCGATCTCGCGGAAGGCGGAGCCGCGGTGCTGATGATCTCGTCCGATATGGAGGAAGTCATCGGCGTCTCGACGCGCGTGGCGGTGATGCGGCGCGGGTCCATTGCCGGCATCCTGTCGCGGGCGGATCTGTGCGAAGAAACGATCCTCAGTCTGGCGGTCGGATAGGAGATTGGCATGCACAAGAAAGACATCGGCCTTGCCGTCCTCGTCCTGACCGTGGGCGCCATCGTGACACTGGTCAATCCGCGTTTCATTTCACCGGTCAATCTTGCCAACACAGCCAATCTGATTGGACTGTTCGGGCTGTTTTCGATTGCCGAGGCCTTCGTCATCGTCACCGCAGGGATCGAGCTTTCGATCGGCTCCGTCATCGCCCTTCTCGGCGTCATCTTCATCGACCTGATCGCCTCGCATGGCGTTCCCTGGCCTGTCGCCTTTGCGATCGTGCTTGTCCTGTCGGTTGTGATCGGATTGCTGCATGGCTGGCTCATTACACGGCTCAAGCTGCAGCCCTTCGTCGTCACACTGTGCGGTCTGCTGATCTACCGAGGCATAGCGCGCTTCTATACGAGGGACGGGACGGCCGGCTTTAGCTTCGGGACGGATCTTCCCATGCTCGAATATCTCTTCGTCGGACGAACAGCGGGCGTTCCCCATTCCGTCATGGCTTTTGCCGTGTTTGCGGTGCTTGCATGGTTTCTCCTGCATCGAACCGTTTTCGGACGTCATCTTCTGGCCGTCGGAAAGAACGAGGAGGCGGCTCGTTATTGCGGGATCAATACAAAGCGCGTGATCGTCACGGCTTATGTTCTCTGTTCCTTTCTGACGGGCGTCTCGGCCATTTTCTTTGCCATGTACACCAAGTCCGTCCAGCCCTCGTCGCATGGGAATTTCTACGAGCTCTATGCCATCGCGGCTGCGGTCCTCGGCGGATTTTCCCTGCGGGGTGGGGAAGGCTCGATCGTTGGGGTGGTGCTCGGGGTTGTGTTGCTTCAGGTCCTCCAGAACCTCGTCAACCTGCTCGGCATTCCCTCGTCGCTCAATTTCGCGGTCATGGGTGCGGTCATCCTGGTGGGCGTCATTGCCGATACGCAGTTCCATGCCTATCGGCAAAGGCGACATCATCAGGCGACCCGCTCTGCCTTGGCCGAGGTTTCCCGCATCCCGTCGGCAAACGGATGACGGATAGGTCGTCGACGATCGACACAGAGCTGGTCCCGGATGCTGGAAATGATCAGGATGGCAGGAGCCTGAAGTCCGCGCCTTCCGGCAGGAGTTGCCCGCCATCGACGACGATGGTGGTGCCGGTCACATAGCTCGCATCGTCGGAGGCGAGAAACAGGAAGGCATTGGCAACGTCGCGCGGCGAGCCGAGGCGGGCGAGCGGAATTGCGTCCTCCATGTTCTTGATGAAGGCGGCGCTACGATGCAGCTGGATCGCTTCCGTCAATATGTTGCCGGGCTCGACGCCATTGACATTGATGCCGTAGGACGAGAACTCCAGCGCCGCTGAGCGAATGAAGCCGTTGATGCCAGCCTTGCTCGCCGCGTAGTGGCCGTGGCCCGGGCTTGTAACATGCGGGCCGGTGATGGATGACGTAAACAGGATACGCCCCGAGCCCTGCTTTTTCATCGGCGTCAGCGCGGCGCGTGCGGCGTTGAAGCATCCGCGCAGATTGACCCCCATCACGCTGTCCCAGTCTTCCGGAGACGTATTCTCGATGAGCTGCCACGGATAGATGCCGGCGTTCTGGACGATGATGTCGAGCCGCCCGTGACGTTCGAGTGTGAACTCGACCGCGGCAACGGCGTCTTCCATCTTCGAGATGTCGGTGTGGACGAAGTCGATGCCGAGATCATCAGCTGCCGCCTTGCCGTCGTCGGCCTCGGAATCAGCCAGCACCAGCTTTGCGCCTTCCTCCTGGAAGCGGACGGCGATTGCCTTGCCGATGCCGCGCGATGCGCCGATGACCAGCGCCACCTTGTCTTTCAATCTGTCTGTCATGCGAGCCTCTGGCGGAGCCTTTGTTTGAACGTATCGAGAAGAACCGCTGCAAGCACCAGGAAGCCGTGGATGACCTGGGTATAGTTTGCCGGCAGGCCCATCAGGTTGATGGCGGTGTTGATGGACGAGAGGAGCAGCACTCCGGCGTAGACGCCGGGCAGCGCACCGACACCGCCCTTGAGGCTGACACCACCGATGACGACTGCCGCAAAGGCGTTGAACAGCAGCCCAACGCCGAGGTTTGCCGTGGCGCCTGATGTGCGTATTGCAAGCAGCCATCCAGCCAGGCCGGCGATGGCGCCTGCCAGTACAAAGGCGATGATCAGGTTGCGGGTGACGCGAATGCCGGCGCGGTAAGCGGCGGTCTCGTTCCCGCCGATCATTACCAGGTGCCGGCCGAATGGCGTCCTGGCCATCAGCACCGAAAAGACCACGAAACAGGCAATCGCAATCCAGGCTGACAGCGGAATGCCAGCCACACGCTCAATAGCGAACCAGCGGATGGCCGGATCCAGATCCTGGGCGGAGCGTCCGCCGGAAACCGCCAGCACGATGCCGCGCACCCAGATGAAGGAGGCAAGCGTGATGATGAAGGCGCTCATCTTGAGTTTCACGACAAGGAAACCGTTGAAGAGACCGATCAACGCGCCGATCCCGCAGGCAACGAGCAGTGACGCTGGGATCATCAGCCATTGCGGTGAGAGCTTGATCCCCATGCCGATCCCTGCCGAGCAGAAAAGGATGCCGACCGCCATGGCCGCCAAAGCGGCAACGGATTCCACCGAAAGGTCCATATGGCCGGCGATGATCACCAGAGCCAGGCCGATCGACATCACGCCAAGCACGCTCGACGCTTCGATGATGTTTGTGAAGATGCCGATCTGGAAATAGTTCGGGATCAGGGCCGAAAACAGGGCAAGCACGACGATGAGCATGAACCAGACGAGGTTATCGAGTACAGATTCTAGACTTTTGCGCGTACGGGGCGTCATGCGGCAAATCCGGACTTGAGGGAAGGAGTCCGGGGTCTTTCAACCCCGGATGAAGGGTTGTTATTCGACGGATTTGATCGAGGCTGTCGGCGCTTTCATGTTGCCCCAGAAGGCCGGGTTGTCGACATTCTCCTTGGTGATCGCGGCACCCGGGATCTTGATGTTCGGCCCCCAGGCTTCCTTCGTCACGACCCCTTTCAGGCCAAGCACGTCATAGTCGCCGGCCTTGATTTCCTGCTTGCCGACGATCTTGTCCATGAACATGGCAATGGCTGCCGCCTGGGCATAAAGCGGTTGCTCGACTTCGGTATTGAGCCAGCCCTTGCGGATCAGATCGAGGCCGACGGGAGCGCCGTTCGAGCTCATCATCATGACATCACCTGGCTTCTTGCCGGCTGATTCCAAAGAGGCGACGGCTGCAACCGAAAGATGGGCTGCATGCAGGAAGATCAGGTTGATATCGGGATTGGCCAGCATCTGATCGGAGACGATCGTCCCTGCATTGCTGGCTTCCCACTGCATGGCGGGCACAGAGATGATGGTCACCTTCGGGAAGGCCTTCATCTTCTCTTCGAAGCCCTTCTGGATATCGAGCGTGTAGGGATCGCCAGGGTCGCCCAGAACCTGAAGGATCTTGCCCTTCACGTCGCCATTCTTGGCCTTGAGCATCGCTTCAGCCTGTTGCGCGGCAACATGGCCGATCTCGATCGTCCCGGCGACCGAGGTGAAGTCTGACACGGTCGAGGTGACCTGACGGTCGAACTCGACGACCGGAATACCGGCCGCACGGGCTGCCTCGATGGATGGTTTCAATGCGTTGAAGTCGACAGCGGCGAGGATGATCGCCGCCGGCTTCAAGGCGATGACATCGTTCATCTGCGACTGCTGTGCGTCTGTCTTGTTGTCGGCGTTAAGGGTTTTCATCTCGTAGCCGGTCTGCTTCAGAAACATTTCCAAGGCGCTGACCGAGCCTGTCTGGAATTCGTCGAGCAGTGTCGGCACAAGATAATAGACCGTACCCTTGGACTGTGCGGCTGCCGTTGTGAGCATTGAAAGGCCGAGCACCAAAACGCTCAGCAAGCTTAGCATTATTCGTCTCATGATCGTTCTCTCCAGTTTTACGCCGGACCCCTTGTCATTGTTTGCCCACCGGTCCGGCGCCGGTGAGGGTTTGCCCTGTGATCATTTCGATCACTGCATCCGGGCTTGTCTTGGTTCTGTCGACATCGCCGGCGACGACGCCGTGGCGGATGACGACGATGCGGTCTGCGACCTGAAAGGCCTGCTGCATGATGTGGGTGATGATGACGACACCGATGCCCTGGCTGGCGACATGGCGGATCATGTCCAATCCCCGCCGCGTCTGTTCGACCCCAAGTGCGGCGAACGGCTCGTCCAGCAAGAGGAGCTTGCCACCCCAATGGGCAAAACGGTTGAGCTCGATCGCCTGCCGCTGGCCGCCGGACAGATGCTCGACCTTGGTTCGCATGGAGGGAATGCGGGTGCCGGCACTGGTCAGTGCCTTTGTCGTGATTTCCTCCATCGCACGCTCATCGAGGAAGGGGATGCCCGCGATCTTGCGGGTGATCTCGCGGCCCATGAAGAAATTGGCGACGACGTCCACATTGGTGCAGAGAGACAGGTCTTGGTAGACCGTCTCGATGCCGGCTGCCTTGGCCTCGGCAGGCGTCTTTGCCTCGAACTCTTCGCCTTCGAAGAGCATCTGACCTGACGTGGGTTGCAGACCACCCGAGATGATCTTCACAAGCGTGGACTTGCCTGCGCCGTTGTCGCCAAGAAGGGCGACCACTTCGCCCTTTCCGATCGAGAAACTGATGCCCTTCAGCGCTTCGATCGCGCCGAAATTCTTGCGGATATCATTCAGGACAAGCAGTTTTTCGGTCATTCGACAGTCCCCTTCTCTGAAGTCTCGAACATCTGGCCGAAGCGCGGCGACAGGACGCCGAAAACGGCTAGCGCGGCTGCACCTCGGAGTGCCGAATGCTGGCAGTCACTGGCGACGACGACACGTGGATGCGGGCGGTTGGTGCGGGCGGAAACCGAATTGCTCAGGCCGTCGGCCAGTGCGGCAAGCCGCTCGATCAAAGACTGCGGCGCCAGGCCACCGAGCACGACAGTCTCTGGATCGAAAAGGTTTTCGATCGTGCGGATGGCATTGCGAAAGATCGGCGCGATCTCGCGGACCCATTCGGCCTCGGGCAGGCCGCGCCGAGTGAAGGCCTCGAGCGAAAGATAGCGCTCAAGGCAGCCATTGTTGCCGCAGGGGCAGGGCTCGCCATCCGGAACGGCGGGGATATGGCCGATTTCGCCGGCATTGCCCCAGGCGCCGCGCATCACTGTCCCGTCATGCATCATCGCGCCGCCAAGGCCGACGCCGAAGAACAGGTAATAGTAATCCGAAATCTGTTGGCCGAGACCGTAGAGCTGCTCGCCGAGCGCCGCTGCCGCCATGTCGTTTTCCATAAAGGCCGGCAGACCTGTCGCCTCTGTGAGGCGGGAATTGATGTCGACGTCTTTCCAGCCGGTCATCGTTGTCGGGCCAACGAAGCTGATGGATTCCACGTCGAACGGCCCGGGCAAAGCCAGTCCGGCGCCCAGCAGGCGGCCGCGGCATGGGCTTGCCTTGAGTTCGTCCACCATCTCGCCAATCAGAGCGAAGGCTTCGTCCGGCGTCGGGTTGGACGCGCTGCGGTGGCGGCTCTCGACGACATCACCGCGCAGATTGACCAAGGCAACGTCGATGCCAAGCGGCGTCAGGTGAACGCCGACCGCATGCCCACCCTCCGGATTGACGGTCAGCTTCGAGGGCGGAATACCGCGGCCCCGAGGCTTTTCGCGCACCGAGACGATGAGCTCTTGTTCTTCGAGTTCCCGGACAATGGTAGAGACAGTCTGTACGGTGAGGTGAACCCGTTCGGCAATTTCGCCACGCGTCGTCGGACCAGTCAGGCGGATCGCTTCCAAGACGATCCGTCTGTTGTAGGGCCTTCCGGATTCCTGGTTGGTACCGCGCAGCGCCATTTCGAATGTCTCCGAATGACGAAAGTGTGTCAGCGGTCACGTATTTAGTCAAATGGTTTTCAAAAAAGATAAATGCGCGCGCGAAGGGCCTGATCGCGCTGACGTTGCAAAGGCTGATCTGACGGTTCGCGCGCGCTTTCCGCGAAACTCTTAAAGAGTTCGCCTCACCCTCGGAGCCAGGCATCATGACCAGCGCCTGATCAACATGAGCACGAAAGCGTCATCCTCCGCCGGTAGGTCGCGCTATATCACGGGGGTCGTACCCGCAAGGTCGCCGGGTGGGCACGCCAAACGGGAGGCGTTTGGCAAAAGCCTATGCCGTCGCCTCCAACGGTTGAGCGAGGGGCGAGAATATCGCCCGGCTGCGATCGACCATGTATGACGCCGTATGCGAAGGGGCATCCCGGGCGAGTTGGATCACCGCTTCAAGGATGAACCTGACTTTTTCCTCGGAATGGAGAACGCTCAGATTGAGCCGGGTGAAACCCGGTTTCTCGATTTCGTTGCCGTTCCGGATCGATTGCCTGATCCGCTCCGAATGCTCGTCATCGATCGACAGGAGGCGGTGGACATAGGGGCCGGCGCAGGCGCAGCCGCCGCGTGCCTGTATACCGAAGCGATCGGAAAGCATGCGGGTGATCAGCTGCTGATGCACATAGCCACCCTTTCCATCCCTGATGCGAAACGAAAAGATCGGCAGTCTCGACATGCTCATCGAGCCCAACAGCTCGATCTGGGGAATGCCCTGCCAACCCTCGAGTGCGCGCGCGGTGAAATCCTCGTTCAGGCTCGCAATTCTCTCGAGGCCGATCGCGTGCTTGACCAAGAAGGCGAGTGCAGCGCGGATATCGCCGATGACGTTGGGGGTTCCGGCTTCTTCGCGCGCTTCGATATTGTCGCTGTAATCGTGGCCCGTCGGGGAGACGAATTTGACGGTGCCGCCGCCTGGCCAAGAGGGTTTTGTAGTGACGACTGCATCGCGTCTGACCACGAGGATACCGGAGGCACCGGGGCCACCGAGGAATTTATGGGGCGATACGACGATGGCGTCGATCTCGGCGCCTTCAGCCGGTGTCATCGTGATTGGGATATAGGGACCTGCGCCGGCGAAATCCCAGAGGATCTTTGCGCCTGCCGATTTTGCGAGCCGGGTGACCGCTTCGATATCCGTCAGGATACCGGTGATGTTCGATGCGGCCGAAAACGAGCAGATCGTCAGAACGTCCCTGCTGTCCTCAAGAGCCTTTTCCAGGAGAATGAGGTCAGGGCCTCCATCGCAACCTTCCTGAATTTCGATGATCTCAGCGCCGCTTTCCCGCCAGGGGAGGATGTTCGAATGATGCTCGTAGGGGCCGATGATGACGCGGGCGGGTTTGCCGGTAGTGACCGCATCCTCGACGCCGAGCAACTTGACCAGGCGGTTGATGCCGGCCGTTGCACCGGATCCGGCAAAGATCACCGCATGGCGGCTGTCGGCGCCACAGCATTCGGCGATAGTGGCACGCGCTTCACGGCGCATGCGGGTCATCATCGCTCCGCAAAAGGACGCTTCCGTATGGCTGTTGGCATAGTAAGGCAGGACCTCTTCAAGAACGAAGGTTTCCACCTGCCGGAGCGCCCGTCCTGACGCCACATAATCGGCATAGATGAGATCCTTCAGGCCGTATGGCCCGTCCACCTTGGCGGATGCGCCAATCATTCCCGAGGTCAGTGCTGCAATCGGATCGGCGACAGCCAGACTGCGACGAAATCCCTGAAGAGCAGTTTCGGGTTCGGTTCGTGGCATGCAGTCAGCCAGCTGGCGCATTGTCGATCTCCTTGACGAGTTGACTGCGATTATAAACTGAAGCAGGGTCTGAATTCTTCACCGTATTCGCGCTGATTTTGCCAGGAACTGTGTCACATGATCGAGAAAGACCTGAATTTCGATGAAATCGATCTACGGATCCTCACGAGCCTGCAACGCAACTCGGCCTTGTCGCAGCGTGATTTGGCAGAGCATGTCGGACTTTCGCAAAATGCATGCTGGCGCAGGCTGCAGCGTCTGCAGGCAAGCGGGATCATCGGCAATGCCCGATCCGAGATCGATCTCGACCTGCTGGGCTTCGATCTGACGGTCATTGTGATGATTCGCACACGCCACCATTCCAAGGAATGGGCTGACGATTTTCGCAGGCATGTCGATCGCCTGCCGGAGGTGATCGACTTTTACAGGATCGGGGGAGATTGGGATTATCTGATCAAGGTCGTGACCCGCGGAATATCCGGGTATGACGCATTTTATCAGAAGCTCATCACGAATTTCGATCTCGCGACGGTGACGGGCTTTTTCGCGATGGAGGCGATCATTCGCAACCGTGCACTGGATCTCAGCCGAATGAACCGGTGAGACCTGGTTCGGTTTCCAGCCATATTTGGCGGCACAACCGATGGATTAGCCCGCAGAATGTGCCTAGCCCACCCTAAAGCAGGCTAGGCGCTTTTTATCGTCGCTTAGAGAACCGAGACGTTTTCAGCCTTCGATTTACCGGTCTTGCGATCCTGTCCGACTTCGAAGCTGACCTTGTCACCTTCGCGAAGCGAGCCGCCGCGCTGCAGAGCAGAAACGTGAACGAACACGTCCTGGCCGCCATTCTCAGGCGTGATGAAGCCGAAGCCCTTGTCGTCGTTGAAGAATTTAACCGTACCTGTCGCCATGAGAAACCTGTTTCCTATGTAATCCGCGAAATTGCGATGGGCAAACTATAGCGCCACCGCTTCACTATCAACCCCAGCACCATGAACACCGTGATGCCCGGCCCGTATCAACGCCAAATTTTCTTGCCACCGACTACGCAAAGTATCTTAAGCATTGATATCTCTGGCGAGCAAGCCTGCCGCGACACCTAACTCCGTTATCTTGATCGGATATTGGTCGGATAGCGGGCAATAAGCCGTATAAACCAGGGGGTTGCCCCCGACCCGACGCTGTAAACGATGCTAGAATTTGAGGAAGCCCATGACCAAAAGCACGACGGTTTTCACCAATGCCAGGCTGGCGGACGGCATTCTGCGCGATATTCACGTCGAGTCGGGCCGGATATCTGCGATTGAAGCAGCAGGCTCGGTTACTCCTTCTGCCGAGGTCATCGACATCGGCGGCGAGTTGCTGGTTCCGGGTTTTGTCGAAGGGCACATCCATTTGGATACGAGCTTCTACGGCGATAAATGGATGCCGCATCGGCCCTGCACCAACGGTTTCGATGTGCATGAGCGGGTCGCCTTCCAGGCAGAAAACATGGCGGCCGCTGCTCCGATGGACAAGCGCGCCCGCGACCAGCTCGATCTTTGCATTGCCAATGGGACGCTTTCCATGCGCAGCCACGTGATGGTCGATGGTTCGGTCGGGCTGAAGTCGCTCGAAACCATTTTGGCAGTCCGCGAAGACTACAAGGATGTGATCGATATCCAGCTGGTGGCCTTTCCCCAGAGCGGCATCCTCAAGAGCCCCGGAACGCCGGACTTGCTGGACGAAGCCATCGGGCTTGGTGCCGATCTGGTCGGCGGGCTCGATCCGGCCAGCTTCGACCGGGACGTCAACGGCCATCTCGACGTTGTCTTCGGCGTCGCCGAAAAGCATGGTGTCGATATCGACATTCATCTCCACGATGCGGGCAGCATGGGTGCGTTCACCATCGAGGAGATTTGCGCCCGCACGGTGGCGCTGGGCATGCAGGGCCATGTCGCGATCAGCCATGCCTATGGGCTTGGGGATCTCGGCGCTGACGCGGCGCGCAAAATTGCCGCAACGATTGCGAAAAGCGGCGTTTCGATCATGACCAATGCGCCGGGCAACCACAATTTCCCACCGGTTGCCCTGTTGCGGCGAGAAGGCGTCACCGTGTTCAGCGGCAGCGACAATATTCGCGACAGCTGGTGGCCCTATGGCGATGGCGACATGCTGCACCGGGCGGAAATCATCGGCTATCGCTCGGGCTTCTATACCGACGAGGACCTGAAGGCAGTGTTCGATATCGTCACGTCTGAAAGCGCCAAGGCGCTGCGGATCGAGTCCTATGGTATCGAGATTGGCGCGAAAGCCGATTTCGTGACGCTTTCGGCTGCCAATATTCCAGAAGCGGTCGTTGCTTTCCCCGGCAACAGGCGTGTCTTCAAGGGTGGACGCCTCGTTGCCCAAGGCGGGAAGCGGGTCTGATCCGCTTCGAGATCGGTGACGGAGGGCGGCTTGAAACCGTAACTCCGCCGATCGGGACGGCGGGCATGGTGTTCTTCGTCCACATCATGATACCGGTCGAACAGCCGGAGTCGGACAGGCCTTTGCTATTACCGGAGGTCCTGGAGCGAATTACCCTGCAGCTCGTTCGATATTGAGAGGAGATTTCATGACATTCAATGCCGAAACCAAGGGCGTTTACGCCATTGCCGCGACACCGTTTCATGAGGATGGTTCGATCGATTTCGATTCCGTCGATCGGCTGACCGATTTCTATGAGGAGAGCGGCTGCACCGGCATTACCATTCTCGGCATCATGGGAGAGGCGCCGAAGCTGGAGGCGGATGAAAGCCGCGCGATCATCAAGCGCGTGGTTTCCCGTGCCAAGGTGCCGATCATCGTCGGCGTGTCGGCGCCGGGTTTCGCAGCCATGCGGTCGCTCGCCCGCTCCTCCATGGACATGGGTGCCGCAGGCGTGATGATCGCGCCGGGGCAGGGTGCCAAGACCGACGACCAGACCATCAATTATTTTGCAGGTGCCGTGGAAGCGGTCGGCGAAGATGTGCCGTGGGTGCTGCAGGACTATCCGCTGACGCTCAACACGGTGATCGCGACCAGTGTGGTCGCCAAGATCATCACCAACCACCCCTCCTGCCTGATGCTGAAGCATGAGGACTGGCCGGGTCTTGAAAAGATTTCGAAGCTGCGCGCCATGCAGAAGGCCGGCGAATTGCGGCCGTTCTCGATTCTCTGCGGCAATGGCGGCATGTTCCTCGATTTCGAGCCGGAGCGTGGTGCTGACGGCGCAATGACAGGTTATGGCTTCCCGGATATGCTGACCGAGCTGGTTGACCTCTTTGCTGCCGGCAAGCGCGACGAGGCGCATGACCTGTTCGACGCGCATCTTCCGCTGATCCGCTATGAGCAGCAGCTCGGAATCGGTCTTGCCGTGCGCAAGCACGTGCTCAAGCGCCGCGGCGTGATTGCGTCCGATGCGCAGCGCAAGCCCGCCCAGATGCTGACGCCGGCCGCCAAGTCAGAGGTGGACTATCTGCTTGCACGCCTTGCCCGCCACGACAAGCGCGCAGCACTCTGACATCGGAGGGAGCGGGATACCCCTTACCCGCTCCTTCCTCCCCCCTATTTTCTTACGGATGAGGGTGGCTGCTGCCTATCGGCCGTGTTCCATGGTAGGTCTTGAGCCCCAAGATTCGGTCAGCGACGGAAAAACAGCATGCATTGCAAACTCATCGGCGTTCCCCTTCAGGATGGAGCATCCCAGCTCGGTTGCGAGATGGGACCGAGTGCGTTGCGCACGGCAGGGCTTGCCGGCGCGCTCGCCGATCTCGGCCATGAGGTCAGCGATCTCGGCAATCTGGCACTGCCGGCGGTCTCTGATATCACCCATCCCAACACGGCGGTTCGCCGCCTTCCTCAGATCGTCGCCTGGGTCGAACTGCTGACGAAGATCGCCCACCGCGAAAGTGCCGAGGGCATGCCGATCTTTCTCGGCGGCGATCATGCGATGTCGGCCGGAATTGTTGCGGGTCTGGCACGCACCGCGTCGGAAAAGCAGCGCCCGCTTTTTGTTCTCTGGGTCGATGCCCACACGGATTTCCACACGCTGGAAACGACCGGCAGCGGCAATCTGCACGGCGTTCCCGTTGCCTATTTCACGGGCCAACCGGGCTTTGAAGGGTATTTCCCGCCGCTGTCGCATCCGGTCGATCCGGCCAATGTCTGCATGATCGGCATCCGCAGCGTCGATCCGCAGGAGCGCTCCGCGATCAACAAGAGTGACATCACCGTGCATGACATGCGCGCGATCGACGAACACGGCGTGGGCGCCGTGCTGCGCTCCTTCATCGAAAAGGTCGAGGCTGCCGGCGGTCTGCTGCATGTCAGCCTCGACGTGGATTTCCTCGATCCGTCGGCCGCTCCCGCCGTCGGCACCACGGTGCCGGGTGGTGCGACATTCCGCGAGGCGCATTTGGTGATGGAAATGCTGCATGACAGCGGTCTCGTCACCAGCCTCGATCTGGTCGAGCTCAACCCGTTCCTCGATGAACGGGGCCGTACCGCCACGCTTCTGGTGGACCTCACCGCCAGCCTGATGGGCCGCACCGTGCTTGACCGCCCGACCCGGCGGTTCTGACGACGCGTCAGATCAGCATGCTGGCGCCGCGGTCGAGATAGGTATCGAGGAACTGGTCGAGACGCGGATGGCGCGGTTTGGCAAAGACTTCCGAGGGTGGGCCGGAAAACAGCAGCTTGCCATGGTCGAGAAACGAGATTTGCTGGCCGACGGTCGCGGCAAAGCCGATTTCGTGGGTCACGACGACCATGGTCATTCCCTCCTCGGCCAGATCCCGCATCACTTTCAGCACTTCGCCCGTCAGCTCCGGGTCAAGCGCCGATGTCGCCTCGTCGAACAGCATGATTTTCGGCTCGAGTGCCAGGGCCCGTGCGATGGCGACGCGCTGCTGCTGACCGCCGGACAATTGCGACGGGTAATGACCGGCGCGGTTTTCCAGGCCGACCTTGCGCAGCTGTGCCATGGCCTTTTCCTCGGCATCGGCTTTCGACAGCTTCCGGACGATCCTCAGGGCTTCGCTGACATTGCCGAGCGCCGTCATGTGCGGCCAGAGATTGAACTGCTGGAAGACCATGCCGGTTTGCGCGCGCACAGCGCGGATCTGCGCGGCGGACAGGCGTTCGCGCTTGCCATCGGGCTTTTCGAAAAAGCCCAGCGCCTCGCCGTTGATGGTGATCATGCCGCTGGTTGATTCCTCCAGAAACGCCAGGCATCGCAAAAGCGTGCTCTTGCCGGAGCCGGAAGGGCCGATCAGGCAGGAAACCTTGCCCTCGGGTATTTCGAGATTGATATCCTGCAGAACGGTCGTCTCTCCAAACCGCTTGACCAAGTTGCGGATGGTGATGGCGGGTAGGGTCATGCTTTCGAAAACCTCAAACGGGAAAGCCGGTATTCGGCGGCGCGGCCAAGCCGGTCGGTCAGCTCGACAAGTGCCCAGTAGACGACAGCAAGGATGAAGATTGCCTCGAGATAGGCATATTGCTGCGAGCCGATGGCGCTGACGGTGGCCGTCAGTTCCGGCACGGTGATGATCGACAGGACGGCGGATTCCTTCAGCAGGATGACCGAGAGATTGAATGCCGGCGGCAGCACGATCAGCGCCATTTCCGGGATCTGGATGCGGCGGATCGTCTGCAGGCGCGTCATGCCAAGGCAGCCGGCAGCCTCAACATGGCCGGTTGGCACGGCGGCAAAACCGGCTCGGAAAATCTCGCTGTAATAGGCGGCGCTGTAGACCGTCAAACCGATCAGGCCGCAGGGGATCGGATCCAGCATCAGGCCGACGAACGGACCGCCGTAATAGAGAAGAAAGATCTGGATCAGGAAGGGCGTGCCGCGCAGCACTTCGACAACGGAGCCGAGGACGGCGTTGGTCGCGAACCCACCGAAGCGGCGGGCGGTTGCCACGAGAAAGCCGATGACGACGCCACCGGCAATGCCGGCGATCCAGAGCAGAAGCGTGACGAACAGCCCGCTGCCGAGTTCGGGCAGCTTTTCGATGATGACCTGAGGATTGAACATCATGCGGAAGTCCTCGCCATGGATCTTTCCGCGTAGCGACCGAGAAGCGCGATCGTCGAGCAGATCACGAAATAGACCAGTCCGGCACTGAGGAAGATTGGGATCGGCTGGTAGGTGCTGGAGGCCAGATCCTGTGCCATCTTTGTCAGCTCGATGATCCCCACGACAGACACAAGCGACGATGCCTTGAGGATCATGATCGATTCGTTGACCAGCGTCGGGAGGGTCAACCGAAGAGCGATTGGGACCTGGATCCGCGCAAAGATCTGAAGCGGATTGAAGCCCGTCACCTCAGCTGCCTCGATCAACCCTTTCGGCACGCTGGAGAAGCCGCCGCGCAGGTTTTCCGCCTGATAGGCCGCGGTGCAGAGCGACAAGCCGATAATCGCCGCGACGATGCTTGGCACATTGAGACCGATCGCCGGCAGCAGCGTGTAGATCAACAGCAGCTGGACAAGCAGCGGCACGCCGCGGAAGAAGCTGACGAACAGTCTTGCAGGAGCCGAGTAGATCGTCTTGCCGGACAGGGTCGCGGCCGAAAGCAGGATCGCGATGACGAATCCGATCGCAATCGAGACCAGGCTGATGCCGATGGTCGACACCGCCGCCTGCAGGAGAAGCGTGAATAGTTTGAACGTCATCTGTCGTCACGTCTCGCCCGGGGAATGCGGCGGGCGGATGGAGCAGTGGATTGAAGCGGGCAGGACAGGAGCTGTCCTATCCTGCCCGTTCGCAAGGTGTCTTAGAACGCAGGTTCTTTCACTTCGTCCGGCGTGTCGAACGTCGTGCCGAACCACTTTTCCTGCAGTTTGGCTAGGCGTCCGTCCTTCTTCATCTTGATGACTTCGGAATTGACGTATTCGACGAGGCTCGCGCTGTCGGCGTCCTTCTTGCCGATGAAGCCGAAATAGGCCTTCTTGCCGAAGGCGGGTGTCACCACTTCAAAGACGCCGGCGCGCTGCTTTGCGACGAAGGCAATGTTCGGCAGCGAATTTGCGACGGCGACGATACGGCCGGCCGCCAGATCCGCATAGGCGTCGTTGAAGGAAACGTATTCGCGGGCAGTCACCTTGGTCGGCAGCGTCTCGGAATATTGCTGCAGCTGAGCGAGCTGCGCGGTCGCCTTGCCGGCGCCGACGGCCTTGCCGGCAATGTCTTCAGGCTTGGTGATCGATGTATCGCCGGCTTTCTTCAGGATGGCGACGGTTGCCTCTGCAATCGGCGCGGTCATCTTGAAGCGTTCCAGGCGTGCCTTGGTGATGGTGGCAGGGCCCGCGACGAAATCGAACTTGCCGGCTTCCAGCGCCGGGAAGACGCCATCCCAGGGAAGCTCGACCCATTCGATCTTGACGCCGAGATCCTTGCCGAGTTCTGCGAAGAAATCGACGTTGAGGCCCGTATGCGTTCCGGCATCGATAAAGTCGAAAGGAGCGAAGGCAGTTTCCGTGCCGACCTTCATGACGCCGGCCGCCTTGATGCGGGCAAGCGCGTCATCTGCGGCATGGGCGGAAAACGCCGTGGTTACGAGAAGCGCGGCGCCGACGGCGGCCTTCAGCAGGTGTCTCTTCAGCATTGGTGATGTCTCCACGTTATCGGCAACGCGTGCCGATTGCTGTTCCCGTTTATTGGCTCGGCGGCGTGAACCGGCCAAGCATGGAAGCAAATAGACAGAGCTTCGGAAACAGAGTCAACGCGCTTTCGCACTGCAATATAGAACCTGGGTAAGTGTACAGATACTGATCGATCAGCCGATCGCGAGGGCGTCTTTCAAGCCGAGGCCCTGCTTTTCCTGCAGGTCGAGATCGGCTTCGATATGATCGATATGGTGCAGCATCAGAGCTGCTGCCCGTTCGCCATTGCCGTCCTTGAGGGCGTCGAGGATGGCGAAGTGCTCGCTGTGGCCGCAGCTCGACACGCCGGAACGTCCGTAAAGCGCGATCACCAGTGAAGAGCGGGCTATCAATTCGTCCATGAAGCGCTGCAGAATGGAATTTCCGGCGACCGAAGCCAGCATCAGGTGGAAATCTCCCGAAGCCTTGATCTCGGCGCGTCGTGCAGCCGGACCGCGCTCGGTCATGTAGCGCTCTTCTTCCTGAAGTTGGCGCCGGAACTGCTCGATGTCCTCAAGCGTGATACGTTCGAGTGCCGCCGCGACGATGCCGGGCTCGATCAGCCGGCGCGACGCGAAGATCTGCCGCGCTTCGTCGGGAGACGGATTGGAGACGAAGGCGCCGCGGTTGCGCTCTGTTTTCACCAGGCCTTCGAAGGTCAGCATCTGCAGTGCGGCGCGGGCAACGGTGCGGCTGACGTCGAAAAGCGAGCCGACTTCGGCTTCCGAAAGCTTGGTTCCCGGCGCCAGGCGACGGTCGATGATCGCGTTGCGCAGCGCTTCGCGTATCGCCATAGACCGGTCTTCCGGCGTCGTCTCGCTGAGAATGATCTGCTCGCTGATACTCATCACCACATCCCGTTAATCTCCATTACTCCAGACAAATGGAGATTGCCAGAACGGATGTCTTCGATCCACGGCAAGGATTGCATACGATTTGCGCACTGGATCGGTATCGATCGCATGATTTTTGCGCATTGCACTCAAACGGTTTTATCAGCGCAAACCGATGTTCCAGTGCGGTCAAAGGGTTATCGGAACTGGCACGGCGGATGCATCTCGTTTGGCAAGCAGGGAGCACCGCATGAGCAAGGCCGCCGAAATCGATATCGCCTCCGTCACCAAGACCTATGGGACGACGACGGCGGTCCATGCGATCAGTCTCAAGATCCCGGCCGGCACCTATTGCTGCCTGCTCGGCCCGTCCGGCTGCGGCAAGACGTCGACGCTGAGAATGATCGCCGGCCACGAGAGCATCACGTCGGGCGACGTGCGGCTTGGCAACACGGTGGTCACGGATCTTCCGCCCGCCAAACGCGGCACGGCAATGATGTTCCAGTCCTACGCGCTGTTTCCGCATCTCGATCTGGTCGATAACGTCGCCTTTTCCCTCAAGATGAAGGGCGTCGACAAGGATGTCCGCCGCGCCAAGGCTATGGACCTGCTGCGGCTGATGCAGATGGAAGGCTATGCGACACGCCGTCCGGCCCAGCTTTCCGGCGGTCAACAACAGCGCGTGGCGCTGGCGCGTGCGCTGATTACCGATCCGGAAGCGCTGCTGCTTGATGAGCCACTTTCGGCGCTCGATCCGTTCTTGAAGATCCGCATGCGGGCGGAGCTGAAGAAGCTGCAGACCTCGCTCGGCATCACCTTCGTGCATGTGACGCACAGCCAGGAAGAGGCGATGGCGCTTGCCGACATCATCGTCATCATGAATGACGGCCGCATCGAGCAGGCGGCTCATCCGCGCGTCGTGTTCGAAAAGCCGGCGACAGCCTTCGTCGCTAAGTTCATGGGCGACCACAACGTCATTTCCGGTCGCGTCACCAAAAGCGCGGGCCAGGAACTGATGCTGTCGGTGCCGGCCGGTGCCGATTTTCTGGCCGTCGGCGACAATGGCGACCTGACCGATCAGGCCGATATCGCCATCCGTACCGATCACGTCCGGATCGGCCAGCCGTCCGAAACGGGCCTCGGTTTTACCGGCTCGATCACCAATATCGAATATCGCGGTTCCTCGGTGAAGCTGTCGGTCAACGGCGCCGGCATCGAGGATTTTACCGCGATCCTCTCCGACACCGATTTCTTCGCCAATCCGGTCAAGGTCGGAGAGGCGATCCCCCTATGCTGGGGCCGGGAGGACGCGATTGTCCTCGGGCGCCTCAAGCACTGATCCCACTCACAATAATCAACTAGAGGAGAACATGGGAATGACTGAAATTCAAAAGACCGCAAAGGGACTTTCGCGCCGCTCGCTGCTGAAGACCGCATCTGCCGCTGCCGGCCTTGCCGCCGGTTCGGGCGCCATTACCGGCTTCCCGACCATCTGGGCGCAGAACCCGATCACGATCCGCCAGTTCGGTACCGGCGTTTCGAACCTCAATGCGATTGCCGAAAAGTGCAAGGCGGATCTCGGCATCACGCTCGAAATGACCGCTACCGACTCCGATGCCGCTGCCCAGCGCGCCGTCACGCAGCCGAACTCCTACGACATTGCCGACATCGAATACTGGATCCTCAAGAAGGTCTATCCGGCCGGCGTCATCCAGCCGATGGATGTGAAGAAGCTGAAATATTACGACAAGGTCGTGCCGCTGTTCAAGAACGGCAAGCTGAAGCCGGACAGCGTGATCGCCCAGGGCACGGCGCCGCATACGGTCGGCTTCGTCGAAAAGGCGGGCGACAAGAAGTTCGCCAAGGAAGAGACCCAGTGGTTCACCATGATGCCGACGATCTACAATGCCGATACGCTCGGCATTCGTCCGGATCTGGTCGGACGCGAGATCACGACCTGGGCCGATATCATGGACCCGAAGTTCAAGGGCAAGACGTCGATCCTGAACATTCCGTCGATCGGCATCATGGATGCCGCGATGATCATGGAAGCCATGGGCAACATCAAGTATGCCGACAAGGGCAACATGACAAAGGCCGAGATCGATGCGACCATCGATTTCCTGATCAAGGCCAAGCAGGCGGGCCAGTTCCGCGCCTTCTGGAAGTCGTTCGACGAAAGCGTCAACCTGATGTCGTCGGGCGAAGTCATCATCCAGTCGATGTGGTCGCCAGCCGTTGCCGCCGTCCGCTCCAAGGGCATCGCCTGCAAATATCAACCGCTCAAGGAAGGCTATCGCTCGTGGGGCGGCGGTCTCGGTCTTGCCGCGCATCTTTCCGGCGCCAAGCTCGATGCGGTCTATGAATATATCAACTGGTACACATCCGGTTGGGTCGGTGCCTACCTCAACCGCCAGGGTTACTACTCGGCTGCCATGGACACGGCCAAGGAACACATGTCGGCCGACGAGTGGGGCTACTGGATCGAAGGCAAGGCAGCCCAGGGCGATATCGTCGCGCCCGATGGCAAGGTCATGGAAAAGGCCGGTGCGGTGCGCGATGGCGGTTCCTTCGAGGAGCGCATGGGCCATGTCGCCTGCTGGAACTCGGTAATGGACGAGGACCGCTACATGGTTCGCCGCTGGAACGAGTTCATCGCGGCTTGATCGACATCTTCCTTCCCTCATTCCTGTGCTCGTCACAGGAATCCAGCCAGCCCAAGTCCTTGGGCTGAAAAGGGTCTCTAACCGCGCAGACGCGCGGTTGCTGGATCCCTGTGACGAGCACAGGGATGAGGGTGGGGCACCAACCTTGCCACAGATCCCTTCTCCCCGCCCGCGGGGAGAAGGTGGCGGCAGCCGGATGAGGGGCACCTTTCCGGACCGCTCTTTTTCGAAACGACAGGAGCCTTTTGGTGATGGTGGCAGTGCGATTCCTAGGTGTTGGCGAACCGAAGCCGAAGCGGCAGATCCGCATCCCGCTCGGCCTCGTCTCCTATCTGCAGGCGACGCCGCTGACGCTGATCCTTGGGTTTTTCCTGGCGCTTCCGATCCTGATGATCGTGATCGTCAGTTTCTGGGATTACGATTTCGCCCAGATGTATCCCGACTTTCTGACCATGAACTATGTGGAGACGCTCGGATCCTGGGTCACCTGGAAGACCTATCTCAACACGCTGAAATTTGCGGCGATCGTCTGGGCGATCACGCTGTTCGTCGGATTCTGGGTCGCCTATTTTCTCGCCTTCCACATTCGCACCTCGGCGATGCAGATGGTGCTGTTTCTGGTCTGCACCGTGCCGTTTCTGACATCCAACATCATCAGGATGATTTCGTGGATCCCGGTTCTCGGGAGAAACGGGTTGATCAACAGCGCGCTTGTCAGTGCCGGCATCGTGCCGGAGCCGATCCAGTGGCTGCTTTATTCTGACTTTGCCGTGGTGCTTGCCATGGTGCATCTCTACACGCTGTTCATGGTGACGCCGATCTTCAACACGCTGATGCGCATTGATAAATCGCTGGTCGAAGCGGCGCGTGATGCCGGTGCCTCGTCCTTTCAGATCCTGACCAACGTCATCATTCCGCTGGCCAAACCCGGCATGGCGATCGGCACGATCTTCGTGGTGACGTTGGTCATGGCCGATTTTTCCACCGTGCAGGTCATGTCCGGGGGCCAGAGCGCGTCGGTGGCGCTGATGATGAAGAACCAGATGTCGCTGCTGCAATATCCGGCTGCCGCTGCCAATGCGGTGGTTCTTCTGGTCCTCGTTCTCTTGATGGTCGCGGGCATCCTGCGCATCGTCGATATCCGCAAAGAACTGTGAAGATGGGGGAGCTTTGAGATGCACAGCGACAAGCGCGGCCGCGAATTCTATTTTCTTGCCCTATTCTTCGCCATCTTCGTGCTGTTTCTCTATGGGCCGCTGTCTGCGGTGCTGATCCTGTCGTTCCAGGGACCGAACGGTGGTCTGACGTTCCCGCTGAACGGCGTCTCAACCCGCTGGTTCGTCAACCTGTTCGAGACCCAGGCGGTCGGCGATTTCGGCGGTTCATTCCGGCGGTCCACAGCACTCGGGGTGATGGTGATGATCGTCACGGTCGTCGTGGCACTCCTGGCGGGCCTTGCCTTTCGCCGCAAGTTTGCCGGGGCTACCGCGCTCTTTTACCTGGCGGTGGCCAGTCTCGTCGTTCCGTCGATCATCGTATCGCTCGGCATCGGCGTCGTCTTCCAGCAGTTCGGGCTGGAGCCTACCTGGTACACGTCTGCCTTCGGCGCGCATCTGACATGGACCCTGCCGTTCGGCGTGCTGATCATGTTTGCCGTGTTCAACCGCTTTTCGCCGGCCTATGAGGAGGCTGCGCGCGATCTCGGCGCCTCGTCCTGGCAGACGTTTTCCAATGTCGTGCTGCCGATGATCGCACCCAGCCTGATCGGCGTCGGACTGTTCGGCTTCACGCTTTCCTATGACGAGTTTGCCCGCACGCTGATGACAGCTGGCACGTACAATACGCTCCCGCTCGAGATCTACGGCATGACCACCAATGTCACGACGCCGGTGCTTTATGCGCTCGGGACCGTGACGACGGTGTTCTCGTTCCTGGTCATTGCCGGAACGCTCGGCTTGATCGTCTATATCAACCGTCGCCGACTGCGGAGCTGATCCCACACGATGCGCATTCTGATCGTCAATCCCAATACCACCGCCAGCATGACTGCGACCGTTGCCGACAGCGCCGCCCGCGTTGCCAATTCCGGCACGCAGATCGAGGCCGTCACATCGTCCATGGGGCCGGTGTCGATCGAGGGCTATTATGATGAGGTGTTTGCGGTCCCCGGCCTTTTGGTCGAGCTTGCCAAGGGTGAAAAGGCCGGTGCCGACGCGGCGATCATCGCCTGTTTCGATGATACGGGGCTCGATGCAGCCCGGGCTCTCGCCCATATCCCTGTTATAGGCATCTGCGAAGCGGCGCTTTCTGCCACCGCCTTTATCGCGCAACGCTTCACGATCGTGACGACCATGGAGCGCTCACGCCTGCCGCTCGAACATCTCGTCCATCGCTACGGCATGGCCGGCCGCTGCAAGGTGCGGGCCGCCGATATTCCGGTCCTGTCGCTGGAAGTTCCGACATCCAACGCGCGCGAACGCCTTCGTTCCGAAATCGCGCTGGCCTTGAAGGAAGACAAAGCGGAGGCGATTGTGCTCGGTTGCGCCGGCATGGCGGATCTTGCCGCCGAGCTGCGGGCCGAATGCGGGGTTCCCGTGGTCGATGGTGTCGCGGCTGCCGTGAAGCAGGCTGAAATGCTGGTGGCATTGGGGTTGTCGACCGCCAAAAACGGCGGTTATGCAACGCCGGTTGATAAGCCGTATGTCGGGCTTCTCGAAGGGTTTGCGCCGGGCAGGCTTGCAGCCCGATGATGGGCTCGCCGGTTATCCGGACTTTGACGCTTGGGGAGGTGGAATGCCTTCTCGACTGGGCGAGAGCGGAAAGCTGGAACCCCGGGCTTGCCGATGCGGCGGCTTTCCATGCGGCGGACCCCGATGGTTTCTTCGGCTGTTTCGTCGATGGCGTGTTCGCATCAGGCATTTCCGCGGTGCGATACGGCAACGACTTCGGCTTTATCGGCCTCTATATCGCGCATCCCGATTTTCGCGGGCAGGGTATGGGCCGGCGTGTATGGGATGCCGGGATGGCCCATATCGAGGGCCGGACGATCGGTCTCGATGGCGTTGCGGAGCAACAGCAGAATTATCGCAGCATGGGGTTCGAGCCGTTCTACGAGACTATACGCTGGAGTGGCCGCCTCAGGGGTACCGCCGTCGCCGGCGTGACCGATGTCAGCGTCGGTAATTTGCCGGCTATCATCCACTACGATCGCAGCGTCTTCCCGCAAGTCCGCAAGGCGTTTCTTTCCGAGTGGCTGAAGCCGCCGAGGTCGACGAAGGTCCTGATCGATGATGGAGAGATCAGAGGATATGGCGTCTGCCGCAAATGTAGCGACGGGTTCAAGATCGGTCCGCTTTTCGCCGAGGGTGCGACCGAAGCCGTCACGCTACTGCAAAGCCTCGTCGCGGAAACCGGAGGCGAGACCGTGCATATCGATGTGCCGGCGCCGCAGCAGGCATTTGCCGACTATCTGGCAGAAGCCGGATTCCAAAAAGGTTTTACGACAGCCCGAATGTATCGCGGCTTGCCGCCGTCAGCGCAGACATCCGATGTCTTCGGGGTCACGACGTTGGAACTCGGGTAGAATCCGGGAAGCGCAGCTCGGCGGTTTTGTTGCCTGGCACGTTCTCCGCAGCATCCAGCGACGTGCGGATGCGGATTTTGCCGACGTCGATCACATGACGCATCGCCGACATCGCCTTTTGCGGATCGCGGGACGCGATGGCATGGGCGATGCGCAGATGGTTGGAGGCGACTTCGTCGATCATTTCCGGCGACGCGGCCGGTGACGACAGCTGGAAGGAAATCGCCAGTGCCGCCTCGATCAAAGCGCTTGCGGAGCGCATGAACGGATTGCCGGACATGCGGGCGATGGCCAGATGGAATTCGAGATCCACGTTGGCGATTGATTCCGGCGTGTGGTTGAGATTGTCGAATTTGGCAGCGATCGCGTAAAGCGAAACGATGTCGTCGCTCGTTGCCCTCAAAGCCGCCGCCGCCGCCGCTGCCGGCTCAAGCGCGGTGCGCATTTCGGCCAGATGCTCGATGAACTCGTAGTCGAGACTCGTCTCGAAACGCCAACTCAAGACATCCGCGTCGAAGAAATTCCAGCTCGAACTGTCGAGGACGCGGGTACCGACCTTCGCCTTGGCTTCGACCAGCCGCTTGGCAGACAGCGTCTTCATCGCCTCGCGTAACACCGTGCGCGATACGCCGAACCGTGCCGAAAGCTCGGTGTCGCCGGGCAGGAGAGACCCTTCCGGGAACGTGCCGGAAACGATCCCGCGGCCAAGCCCAGCGACCACCGTTGCGTGGTTGCTACGGCGCTTTCGCCCGTTAATCGTCGTTTCCAGCAAACTCAAACTAGATCTCCTTAAGCCGACTCTCGGCCAATCGCCGGTTTGAATACCAGATGATACCGCGCTGCAACACAATGAACACGAAAAGGAGGATGCCGATGACGATCTTCGTCCACCAGGAAGACAGTGTTCCGTCGAAGACGATGTAGGTCTGGATCAGGCCTTGGATAAGAATGCCGACGAACGTGCCGGCCACAAGCCCGACGCCGCCGGTCAAAAGCGTTCCGCCGATGACAACTGCCGCAATCGCATCGAGTTCGACGCCGACGGTCGCAAGCGAATAACCCGACGAGGTATAAAGCGTGTATGCGATTCCGGCGAGGCCCGATAGGAAGCCTGACAGGGCATAGATGCCGATCGTCGTGGAGCCGACGGGTACGCCCATCAGTTCCGCCGACTGGATATTGCCGCCGATCGCGTAGACATTTGCGCCGAACCGCGTCCTTCCGGCAATGAACCCGCCGATGATGAAGACGAGCAGCATCAAGATCGCAAGCGCCGTCAGCCGCCCGCCGCCGGGAAAGCGGAAATAGAAGCCCTGGATCGCGTCGATCATCTCGTGGCTGATCGGCACCGACGCCGTGGAGATCAGATAGGCGGCGCCGCGTGCCAGAAACATGCCGGCCAGCGTCACGACAAAAGGCGGAATGCCGAGATAACGGATCATCGCCCCCATCAGGCTGCCAAACAGGGTGGAGATGACGAGAACGGCCAAGAACGCGGTGAGGGGGTGCAGGCCGAGCGAGCCGACGGCCACGGCGACAAAGACGCTTGTGAAGGCGATGACCGAGCCGATCGAGAGATCGATGCCTCCTGACAGAATGACGAAGGTCATGCCGACAGCGGCGATGCCGAGAAACGCATTGTCGGTCAGCAGATTGCCGATCACCCTCGTCGACAGCATGTTCGGAAACTGCAGGATGCAGAGCCCGTAGGCTATGACGAAAATTGCCAGCGTCGTGACGAAGGGAAGATTGCGGGTGTGGATCATCGTGCCGCTCCTTCAACCTTGGAAACAGGTTTCTGACTGGGTTTTGGCTGCGACCTCAAGAAGCCGAGCATGGTGATGACGGCGGGTGATTGCAGTGTCAGCACGATGATGATGATGCCGGCCTTGATGATGAGGTTGAATTCCGGCGGGAAGCCGGAAACGAGAATGCCGGTGTTGATCGACTGGATGATCAGCGCGCCGATCAGCGACGCTGTGATCGAGAAGCGGCCGCCGTTCAGCGATGTGCCGCCGATGACGACCGCGAGGATCGCATCGAGTTCAAGCCAGAGGCCCGCATTGTTGGCATCGGCGCCGCGGATATCGGCGGTCACGATCAGGCCGGCGACTGCGGCACACAGGCCCGAGATCGCATAGACGAAGAACAGCAGGAAGCGGGCCTTCACACCGGCAAGCGTTGCGGCACGGCGGTTGATGCCGGTCGCCTCGATCAGGAAGCCGAGCGCCGAGCGGCGGACCAGCAGGCCGACGAGAAGGCCGGTGCCGAGCCAGAGAAAGATCGGGATCGGAATGCCGGCGAAGGAACCGGATCCGAGCGCTGAAAACGTGTCGTCATTGAAGGTGAGGATGACGCCCTCTGTGATCAGCTGGGCAATCCCGCGTCCCGCCACCATCAGGATCAGCGTTGCGATGATCGGCTGGATATCGAGGAGGGCAACAAGAATGCCATTCCAGAGACCGCAGACGAGGCCGATGCCGAGCGATACGACGATGACGACGGGGATCGGATATCCATCGGCGATCAGCGTTGCGGCAACGGCACCGCAGATGGCGATTACGGCGCCGATCGAAAGGTCGATCCCGCGGGTCGCTATGACGAGCGTCATGCCGATAGTCAGAAGGGCCACCGGTGCGGCGCGCACCAGAATGTCGATGAGGCTGCCATAGACGCGGCCGTTCTGGACCGAGATCGTCAGGAAGCCGGGCGCGATCGCCGTGATCATGCCGAGGATGATCGCAAGCGCGATCAGCTGCGGCGCAAGTCGCTTGAGGCGACGGGTTATCGGGTTCATCAGGCGGCCTCCGTCCGGTTCGGTGCGGCAATCGCCTGCATGATATTGTCGGCGTTGACGTCGCTGCCGGTGAGTTCCGCCACGTGGCGGCGGTCGGAAAGAACAATGACCCGGTGGGCGATCGCCGTCAGTTCCTCCAGTTCGGAGGAAATCACAACAAGCGACATGCCTTCGGCACACAGCCGCTCGATCATTTTCAGGATTTCCGCGTGAGCGCCGATATCGATGCCGCGGGTCGGTTCGTCGAGGATCAGAAGCCGTGGTTCGGTCGCCAGCCAGCGGGCGAGGATAGCCTTCTGCTGGTTGCCGCCGGAGAGGAACTTGATAGGCCGCTCCGCGTCGGCGGGGCGAATGTCCAGGGATTTGATGAACCCTTCAGCCAGGGCCCGGCGCTCGCGCGACGAGATCGGTTTTGCCCAGCCCTGACGGGCCTGCAGTGCCAGGGCGATGTTGTCGGCCACGGAAAGGTCGCCGATGATGCCGTCCGTCTTTCGTTCTTCCGGACAGAAGCCGAACCCGTTCGAAATGGCCGCCACCGGCGAGGAGAGGGCGATCTCCTTGCCGTCGATGCTGGCTGTACCGCTGTCTGCGCGGTCGATGCCGAAAAGGAGGAAGGCCGTTTCGCTGCGGCCAGACCCGAGAAGTCCAGCGACGCCGACGACTTCACCGGGGCGGATGTCGAGATCGAACGGGGCGACGCTGCCGCGTTTTCCGTAGCCGGCGAAACGAATGGGCGCCTCGCCGGTTGGGGCGACGGTTTCTTCGTGGGCCTGATGCTCTCGGGTAATGTCCTGCAGCTCACGGCCGAGCATCATCGAGATGAGTTCGAGACGCGGCAGTTCGGCCAGCGCCCGGCTGCCCACCAGCCTGCCATTGCGCAACACGGTGACCCTGTCGGCCACTGCATAAACCTGGTTCAGGAAGTGGGTGATGATGATGATGCCGAGACCTTGTTCGCGCAGCCTGCGCAGCACGACGAACAGCATTTCGACTTCCTGGCTGTCGAGACTTGCGGTCGGCTCGTCGAGAACAAGCACCTTGCCGGAAAGATCGACGGCACGGGCAATCGCGACGATCTGGCGGATCGCGACGGAATAGGAGGAGAGAAGCGCATCGACGTCGATATCGAGGCCGTATCTCGCGAGAAGCGCTTTCGCGCGCCGACGCATCTCGCGTCGGTCGATGAACCCGAAGCGGCTTGGTTGGCGACCGAGGAACAGGTTTTCGGCCACCGTGAGATTTTCGAGAAGATTGACTTCCTGGTAGACGGTGCCGATGCCGAGCGCCTGCGCTTCCGCGACGTTGGCCGGAGTCACGTCATGGCCATCCAGCCGCATCTCGCCGCGGTCACGCGTGTAGACACCTGTCAGGATCTTGATCAACGTGGATTTGCCGGCGCCATTTTCACCAAGCAGCGCATGGATCTCGCCCCGCTGCAGCGTGAAGTCCACGCCCTCAAGCGCGGTGACGCCGAGAAAGGATTTGCCGACGCCCCTTGCTTCCATGAGCGGGTCATCGAGACGTTCTCGGTCTGTGGCGGAGAACGAATTTTCTGAGGAAGTCTGTATGTCTGTCATGCTCCAGCCCGCATAAGTGGAGGCCGGGACAGCTCTTGAAAAAGCTGCCCCGGTTGAAAACTGCCCGGCTCGGTCGAGAGCTAGATCGGGCGGCGGGAGATCAGTATCCGAGGCCCTTCTTGGCTTCGTACACCTTCATCGGGTCATCAGAAGCCGTGTACAGCTTCGATTCTGTCTGGATCCACTTTGGTGGTTCCTTCTTGTCCTTCAGGTAGGCTTCGAGTGCGTCGAGCGCGGGGCCTGCCATGTTCGGCGTGAGCTCCACAGTCGCGTTTGCTTCACCCTTCGACATAGCCTGGAAAATATCCGGAACGGCGTCGATCGAGACGACCTTGATGTCGGTGCCCGGCTTCAGCCCGGCTTCCTTGATGGCCTGGATCGCGCCGACGGCCATGTCGTCATTATGAGCGTAAACGGCGCAGATGCCCTTGCCGCCGCCTTCTGCCTTGATGAAGCTTTCCATGACTTCCTTACCCTTGGTGCGGGTAAAGTCACCGGTCTGCGAACGCGCGATCTTGATGTTCGAATGCGAGGCAATAGCCTGTTCGAAACCCTTCTTGCGGTTGATGGCAGGTGAGGAACCGGTGGTTCCCTGCAGTTCCACGACCTTGCAGTCCTTGGAGCCGACATCCTTCACCAGCCAGTCGCCTGCAACCTTGCCTTCAAAGGTCTGGTCAGAGGTGACGGCCGTCAGGTAGAGATCTTTCGGTGCATCGATTTCGCGGTCGAGAAGGATGACAGGGATCTTTTCTTCCTTGGCTTCCTTCAGGACTGCGTCCCAGCCGGTGGCAACGACAGGTGCGATCAGGATCGCATCGACGCCCTGGGCGATAAAGCCGCGGATTGCCTTGATCTGGTTTTCCTGCTTCTGCTGCGCATCGGCAAACTTGAGGGTGATGCCGCGCTTTTCGGCCTGCTGCTTCGTCACTGTCGTTTCGGCAGCGCGCCAGCCGGATTCAGATCCGATCTGCGAGAAGCCGATTGTCAGGGATTTTGCGGAAACGCTCGACGCTAGGCATGCGGTAACAACGGCGGTAGCCGCCCATAGTGCTCTCTTCATCTTAAATCCTCCCAGAGATGATAAGAAAACTGACGGTCGAAGGTTTGGCATATAATCATACTTTTGCAAGACGCAAAATTGCGAAAAATCACGCTTTCGAAACGCGATTTTGCGAGATCCTCATTCATCTATATGATTCCACTCGCTATTTAAAATTCTCCCTTGTTTACGATGATGGCACTCTGAAGCCATCTCGTTCTTGACAGTACGTCCCGTTATCCAATAGTCGTATTAATGACGCATCGGATCGTGATCTGATGGGAGGGGTTGGCGCGGTTTCGGGAGACACTGCGCTTCAATATTATCAGACTTATCGGATGGCAGGGCATATGTTGCGAATTCTTCAGGTTGCGAGCTTGTCTGGCGATGTTCAGGTTGTCGCCTGGAGCGGAGATACTCCGCGCGTCGTCAATGGCGTTTCCTCAACCTACGAGCTTGCCCAGAAGGCCATTGCAGCAGGCCTGAGTCTGGCGCAGCAGATCGAAGCACTCGGGCTTGGTGATGAAGTCGACCTCGACGTTGCCGCGCAGAGCGGACGTCTTGGTCTGCCGGTCTCGCATCCCGATCCAGCCCACTTCATCGTCGCCGGCACCGGCCTCACGCATCTCGGTTCCGCCGATGGTCGCGACAAGATGCACAAGGCAGCGCAGTCGGAAGAAAAGCCGACCGATTCCATGCGCATGTTCCTGATGGGCGTCGAGGGCGGCAAGCCGAAGGACGGCGAAGTCGGTGCTCAGCCGGAATGGTTCTACAAGGGCAATGGAACGCAGCTGCGCGCAACCGGCGAAGATCTCGTTTCTCCCTCGTTCGCGCTCGATGGTGGCGAGGAGCCGGAACTGGCGGCGATCTATCTGATCGGCCCCGATGGTACGCCTTTCCGTCTTGGCTTCTGTCTCTCCAACGAATTTTCCGATCACGTGACCGAGAAGGGCAACTATCTCTGGCTTGCCCATTCCAAGCTGCGCCAGGCAGCGCTCGGGCCGGAACTTCTGGTCGGCGAACTGCCTGATCATGTCGAAGGCACGTCGCGCATCCGCCGTGGTGACGAGGTGATCTTCGAAAAGCCGTTCCTGTCGGGCGAAGCGAACATGTCGCACTCGATCGCCAACCTCGAATACCACAATTTCAAATACGACCTGTTCCGCCAGCCGGGCGATCTGCATGTCCATTTCTTCGGCACGGCGACATTGTCGGTCTCGCATGGCATCAAGACCGAAGCCGGCGATGTGTTCGAGATCGATGCGGCGCCGTTCAAGCTTCCGCTCGTGAACCGTCTGGCTGTGGCAGCGGAAACGCCTGTCGCGATCAAGGCGCTCTGAGGTGGCCATGACCCCCATTCGTCTCGCTATCGTCGGACTTGGCAAGATTGCCAGGGACCAGCATCTCGGCGCAATCGAAGCGACCGACGGGATCGATCTCGTCGCAGTCGCCAGCCGCAACGCCTCGCTCGAAAATGTCGCGTGTTTTGCCGATATTCACGAGCTGCTGGCCTCCGGCGTCGAAATCGACGCCGTCTCTCTCTGTACGCCGCCCCAGGGCCGGTTCGAGCAGGCAAAGGCGGCGCTTGAAGCCGGCAAGCATGTAATGCTCGAAAAGCCGCCGGGCGCAACGCTTTCGGAAGTCTTTGCGCTGGAAACGCTGGCGAGGGAAAAAGGCCTCAGCCTGTTTGCAACATGGCATTCCCGCGCTGCCGCGGCTGTCGAGCCTGCACGGGCGCTGATGGCCGAGCGGACGCTGAAAAGCGTTTCGGTCGAGTGGAAGGAAGATGTTCGCCACTGGCATCCGGGTCAGGCGTGGATCTGGGAGCCGGGCGGTCTCGGCGTTTTCGATCCCGGCATCAATGCTCTGTCGATCGTCACGCGGATCATGCCCGAAACGTTTCATCTCGTGCGCTCGGAACTGACCTTCCCGGCCAATCGTGCCGCGCCGATCGCTGCAAGCCTTGCCTTCGAAACGAAAAGCGGCTTGCCTGTGGCGGCCGAATTCGACTGGCGTCAGACGGGGCCGCAGACCTGGGACATCCGGGTCGAGACCGAAGAGGGCACGATCGTCCTCACCCACGGCGGCAGCCGCCTGATCGTCGACGGCGAGGCGCAGATCGTCGAGGAAGATCGCGAATATCGCAATCTGTATCGGGATTTCGTGGCGCTCGTCACCAAGGGTGACAGCGATACGGATTTCTCACCGCTGGTGCATGTGGCGGATGCCTTCATGCTTGGCCGGCGCATTGAAACTGAAGCATTCGAGGACTGAAGATGAGCAATTCGGAAAACGCGCCCTCAAGTGAAATCGCCGAAACCGGAGAGCGCCGCCAGGACGCGCGCAAGCTGCGGTCGCGCGCCTGGTTCGACAATCCTGACAATGTCGACATGACCGCGCTCTATCTCGAGCGCTACATGAACTTCGGTCTCAGCCAGGCCGAACTTCAGTCGGACCGGCCGATCATCGGCATCGCCCAGACCGGTTCGGACCTGTCGCCGTGCAACCGCCACCATCTGGAGCTTGCCAACCGTCTGCGTGAAGGTATTCGCGAAGCGGGCGGCATCGCCATCGAATTTCCGGTGCATCCGATCCAGGAAACCGGCAAGCGCCCGACCGCGGGCCTTGACCGCAACCTAGCCTATCTCGGCCTTGTCGAAGTTCTCTACGGTTACCCGCTCGATGGCGTCGTGCTGACGATCGGCTGCGACAAGACCACGCCAGCCTGTCTTATGGCTGCTGCCACCGTCAACATTCCAGCCATCGCCCTGTCGGTCGGCCCGATGCTGAACGGCTGGTTCCGCGGTGAACGCACCGGTTCCGGCACAATCGTCTGGAAGGCACGCGAACTTCTGGCCAAGGGCGAAATCGATTACGCGGGCTTTGTGAAGCTTGTCGCGTCTTCGGCACCATCCACCGGCTATTGCAACACAATGGGCACGGCAACGACGATGAATTCGCTGGCCGAAGCGCTGGGCATGCAGCTGCCGGGTTCGGCCGCCATCCCGGCTCCTTACCGTGACCGCCAGGAAGTTTCCTATCTCACCGGCCTTCGCATTGTCGAAATGGTCAGGGAAGACCTGAAGCCTTCCGACATCCTGACCAAGGACGCTTTCATCAACGCCATCCGCGTCAACTCGGCGATCGGCGGCTCGACCAATGCGCCGATCCACTTGAACGCGCTCGCCCGCCATACCGGCGTGGAACTGACGGTCGACGACTGGCAGACCTATGGCGAGGAAGTTCCGCTTCTGGTCAATCTGCAGCCAGCCGGCGAATATCTCGGTGAAGACTATTACCATGCCGGCGGCGTTCCGGCTGTTGTCAACCAGCTGATGACGCAGGGCCTCATCAACGAAGATGCGATGACGGTGAACGGTAAGACGATCGGCGACAACTGTCGCGGTGCGATCATCGAGGACGACAAGGTCATCAAGCGTTACGACGAACCGCTGAAGGCACGCGCCGGCTTCCGCGTTCTGCGCGGCAACCTGTTCTCTTCCGCAATCATGAAGACCAGCGTTATCTCGCCTGAGTTCCGCGAGCGTTACCTCTCCAATCCGAACGATCCGGAAGCCTTCGAAGGCCGTGCGATCGTGTTCGACGGTCCGGAAGATTATCACCACCGCATCGACGATCCATCGCTCGAGATCGACGAGCATTCGGTTCTCTTCATGCGCGGTGCCGGTCCGATCGGTTATCCGGGCGCTGCCGAAGTGGTCAACATGCGCGCTCCCGATTACCTTCTGAAACGGGGTATCAGCTCGCTCGCCTGTATCGGTGATGGACGCCAGTCCGGCACGTCGGGCAGCCCGTCGATCCTCAACGCGTCTCCGGAAGCGGCAGCAGGTGGCGGTCTAGCGCTTTTGAAGACCGGCGACCGTGTGCGCATCGATCTCGGTCGCGGCGAAGCCAACATCCTGATTTCGGATGATGAGCTTGCACAACGTCGAAGCACTCTGGACGCCGAGGGCGGCTATCGCTATCCGAAGCACCAGACGCCGTGGCAGGAAATCCAGCGCGGCATCGTCGGGCAGATGGAAACCGGCGCGGTTCTCGAACCGGCTGTGAAATACCAGCGCATTGCGCAGACCGAAGGTCTGCCGCGCGACAATCACTGACCTGAAAAAGGTCGTGAGGGGAGGCGGGGAGCCTCTCCCGGATAATACGGCAGCTTAATTGTGAGCTGCTTGAAACGGAGGAGTTACTTATGAAAATTTTGAAACTCATGACCACGGTTGCAATTTTCGCAGGTGTCGCGCTCGCGTCGCCTGTGTTTGCTGCAGACAAGGGTCTCGTCGGCGTCGCGATGCCGACCAAGTCTTCTGCCCGCTGGATCGCCGATGGCGACAACATGGTCAAGGTTCTGAAAGAACGTGGCTATGACGTGGACCTTCAGTACGCTGAAGACGATATCCCGAACCAGCTGTCGCAGATTGAAAACATGGTCACCAAGGGTGCCAAGGTTCTCGTAATTGCATCGATCGACGGCACGACGCTGTCCGACGTTCTGCAGCAGGCTGCCGATCAGAAGATCAAGGTCATTGCCTATGACCGCCTGATTCGCGAAACACCGAATGTCGACTATTACGCGACCTTCGACAACTTCCAGGTCGGCGTTCAGCAGGCAACCTCGCTGGTAAAGGGTCTCAAGGCCGATACCGAAAAGGGCCCGTTCAACATCGAACTGTTCGGCGGTTCGCCGGACGACAACAACGCCTTCTTCTTCTATAACGGTGCGATGAGCGTCCTTCAGCCGCTGATCGACAAGGGCACGCTCAAGGTCGGCTCCGGCCAGACCGGCATGGACAAGGTCGCGACCCTTCGTTGGGATCCGGCAACTGCCCAGTCTCGCATGGACGCCATCCTGTCCTCGACCTATTCCGACAAGAAGCTGAACGGCGTTCTGTCTCCCTATGACGGTATCTCGCTCGGCATCATCTCGTCGCTGAAGGGCGTCGGCTACGGTTCCGGCGACATGCCGATGCCGATCGTCTCCGGTCAGGATGCGGAAGTGCCTTCGGTCAAGTCGATCATCGCCGGCGAACAGTATTCGACGATCTACAAGGACACGCGCGAACTCGCGAAGGTCACTGTTGATATGGTCGATGCTGCCATGAACGGCAAGGAACCGGTTGTCACCGACACCAAGACCTATGACAACGGCAAGAAGGTCGTTCCTTCCTACCTGCTGAAGCCAGTTGTCGTCGACAAGACGAACTGGAAGGTCCTCGTCGATACCGGCTACTACCAGGAATCGCAGCTCAAGTAAGTCTCTGGCCGCGCGGCGCAAGCGTCGCGCGGCTTCCTATTCCAGGAGTTCTCATGCTTGATCCTGTATTGTCGGCGGATAAACCGCCTATTTTGGAAATGCGCGGCATTTCAAAAAGTTTTGGCGCCGTTAAGGCGCTTTCGGACGTGAGCTTTACCGTCAAGGAAGGCGAGATTCACGCCCTTGTCGGCGAAAACGGAGCCGGCAAGTCGACGCTGATGAAGGTGCTTTCGGGCGTGTACCCGCATGGTTCCTACGAAGGCTCGATCCTGTTCGACGGCGAGGAACGCCACTTCCGCGACATCAACGATTCCGAAAAGCTCGGTATCATCATCATTCACCAGGAGCTCGCGCTCATCCCGCTGATGTCGATTGCCGAGAACATCTTTCTCGCGAACGCGCCATCCAAGTACGGAGTGATCGACCGCGATGCTCGCTACATCCGCACCAAGGCCCTGCTCGCCAAGGTCGGTCTCGTTGCCGAGGTGCCCGAAACCCTCATCACCAACCTCGGTGTCGGCAAGCAGCAGCTGGTCGAGATCGCCAAGGCACTGTCCAAGGACGTGCGCCTGCTGATCCTCGACGAGCCGACCGCTTCGCTCAACGAAACCGACAGCGCAGCCCTGCTCGAACTCCTCAAGGAATTTCGCCGCAACGGCATTACCTCGATCATGATCAGCCACAAGCTGAACGAGATCTCGGAAGTTGCGGACCGCATCACCGTGCTGCGCGACGGTCGTACGGTCGGCACGCTTGACTGTCACGAAGGTCCGGTCGACGAGGACGAGATCGTCCGCCGCATGGTGGACCGCGATCTCGAAAGCCGTTACCCGAAGCGCGAGCCGAAGATCGGCGAGGTGATCTTCGAGGTCGACGACTGGTCCGTCCATCATCCGCAGCATTCGCACCGCAAGGTGGTCAAGAACGTATCCATGAAGGTCCGGGCCGGCGAAGTCGTCGGCATTTCCGGCCTGATGGGATCCGGCCGCACCGAGTTCGCGATGAGCGTGTTCGGTCGCGCCTATGGCCGCGATATTTCCGGCACCGTGAAGATCCATGGCAAGCCAGCGGATACCTCGGACGTGCACCGGGCGATCAAGGCGGGCCTTGCCTATGTCACCGAAGACCGCAAACATCTCGGGCTGATCCTGTCTGAGGACATCCGCAAGAATGTCTCGCTCGCGCACCTGGGCGGCGTTTCGTCACGCGGCGTGATCGACGACATCCGCGAAATGAAGGTTGCCCAGGAATTCCGCGACCGTATGCGGATCCGCAGCCATAACGTCTACCAGGAAACCGGCAAGCTTTCCGGCGGCAACCAGCAGAAGGTCGTGCTGTCGAAATGGCTGTTCACCAACCCGGACATCCTGATCCTGGACGAACCCACACGCGGCATCGATGTCGGCGCCAAGTACGAAATCTATTCCATCATCAACGAACTTGCGGATGCCGGTAAGGCAGTCATCGTGATCTCGTCCGAAATGCCCGAGCTCATCGGCATCTGCGACAGGATCATGGTCATGCACGAGGGCGAATTTGTCGGCGAAGTCGCCGGCGAAGAGGCAACGCAGGAAAATATCATGCGCGCTATCATGCGCCGCAAGGGGAGATAATTATGAGCACTCCGCAGGAAGCAATTACCGCTCCCAAGGCGGCGACAGGTTTTTGGAAGGAAAATCTTCGTGACTACGGGATGCTGATCTCGCTGGTCGTGATCGTCATTTTCTTCCAGGTCGCAACGGGGGGCGTGCTGCTGAAGCCGCTCAACATCACCAACATCGTTCTCCAGAACAGCTATATCGTCATCATGGCGCTCGGCATGCTGATGGTGATCGTAACCGGCCACATCGACCTTTCGGTCGGTTCGGTCGCCGGTTTCGTCGGCGCGGTCGCGGCGATGCTGATGGTGCAGTACAGCTTCGACTTTGTCACGGCGAGCATCATCTGCCTCGTGCTCGGTGGCGTGATCGGCGCAATGCAGGGCTATTTCGTCGCCTATTTCAGGATTCCGTCCTTCATCGTGACGCTTGCCGGCATGCTGGTCTTCCGCGGGTTCATGATCGCGGTCCTTAGCGGCCGGTCGATCGGTCCCTTCGATCCGACCTTCCAGAAGTTGTCTTCCGGCTTCATCCCGGAACTGATCTCCTCGACGGGCGGCCTTTATCTGACGTCCTTCATCATCGGCCTGGTACTGGCCGCCCTGATGGTCTGGCAGAACTTCAGAAGCCGCGCACGGCGTGTCGAGCATGGCGTCGAATCCGAACCGATGGCTTTCTTCATCGGCAAGAACATCCTTGTCATGGCTGCCATCGGCTATGTCGCCTACCTGATCTCGTCGCACCGCGGCCTGCCCAACGTGCTGATCATCATGGCCGTGCTGATCGTCGCCTACGGCTTCTTCACCAACCGCACGATCATCGGACGGCAGATCTATGCGGTCGGTGGCAATGCCCGCGCAGCCGAGCTGTCCGGCATCAAGACCGTGCGTCTGGTGTTCTGGACCTTCGTCAACATGGGTGTGCTGGCAGCGCTTGGCGGCCTCGTCGTTGCCGCTCGCCTCAACAGCGCGACCCCGAAGGCCGGCACGGGCTTCGAGCTCGACGTCATCGCGGCCTGCTTCATCGGCGGCGCCTCGGCTTACGGCGGCGTTGGCAAGGTCACGGGTGCCGTCATCGGCGCCTTCCTGATGGGTGTGATGAACAACGGCATGTCGATCCTCGGCATCGGCATCGACTATCAGCAGGTCATCAAGGGTCTGGTTCTGCTCGGCGCCGTCTGCGTCGACGTCTACAACCAGCGCCGTTGAGCCCTCATCACAGAGAGACAGCGAAAGGCGGGAGCTTCAGCTTCCGCCTTTTTTATTGCGACGCCGATGCGCTAAACCCTTATTGAAAGTAGGCGAGCGCCTACGTAATGAGGGCGGCAACACAGACATATTATTGCCGCGATCGGGTCGCCTTAGCTGCCCGGCTCGTTCGGGGAGAAATCCCCGGCAATGCTTCAACAACCGGCATGACCATTGATGTCCACAGATCAGCAGAAGACCGGCCTCCGCGAGACGTTTGAAAACTATCGCGGCTATCTCGTTCCCTTCATCATCCTCGTGGTCTTCGGCTTCACGACGTTTGCGATCTACGATCTGACGACCGAAGTCAGTTATGACGACGTGCTTGCAGCGCTTGCGGCCACGAAGGCATCGTCCATCGTTCTCGCGATCTTCTTCACCGCGCTGAGTTTCGTTGCCCTGACCGGATACGACCTCAACGCACTCTCCTATATCGGCAAGAAGCTGCCACCGGTGCCGGTCGCGATGACCGCGTTCAGCGCCTATGCGGTTGGCAACACAGCCGGTTTCGGTGCCTTGAGCGGCGGCGCGATCCGATTCCGCGGTTACTCGCGGCTGGGCCTCAGCCCCGACGACATCGGCCGCGTGATCGCCTTCGTCACGCTCGCCTTCGGGATCGGCCTGCTTGGGGTGACTGCGATCGCATCGCTTGTCACGGCGCCTCGGATCGGCAGCCTGCTCGGCATCGGCGAGGGCTGGGTGCGCGGCATTGCGGTTGCGATCATCGTGGTGCTCTCAGTGCTTGTCGTTGCCGGCTGGAATGGCCGCGAAGTGGCATTGGGCAGGCTGAAGCTGCGGCTTCCCGATACGAAAACCTCGTCGCAGCAGTTCCTGATCACGGCGCTCGATATCGCTGCCTCGGCGTCGGTTCTTTACGTGCTTCTGCCGCAGACGGATATCGGCTGGCCGTCGTTCCTGGCGATCTATGCCACGGCTGTCGGTGCCGGCGTTCTCAGCCACGTTCCGGCGGGGCTGGGCGTGTTCGAGACGATCATCGTTGCGGCGCTCGGAAGCACTGTCGATATCGATCAGGTTCTCGGCAGCCTTGTTCTCTACCGGGTTATCTATCACGTGCTGCCGCTTCTGGTCGCGACGCTCTTCGTGATCGGCATGGAGGTGCAGCAGCTTTCCAACCATCCGGTCGCCTCGACGCTGCGCAAACTGGAATTCCGTCTGGCGCCCCTGCTGCTTGCCGCATTCGCGATGATCGCTGGTGCAATGCTGGTGTTTTCGGGCGTTACACCGACGCCGGATTCGGATCTGGATTTCCTCTACAACTATCTGCCGCTGCCGGTCGTTGAAGGCGCGCATTTTCTGTCCAGCATTCTCGGCATCGTGCTTTTCGCGTCCGCCCGCGGTGTCAGCCAGAGGCTGGACGGTGCGTGGTGGACGGCAACGGCTTGTTCCGCGCTGGCTTTGCTGCTCGCCTTCGTGCGTGCGGTCGCGGTGTTTGAAGCGATCTTTCTCGTCATTCTGCTCGCCGGCCTGTTGCTCAGCGCCCGGCAGTTCACCCGTCCGGCGTCACTCCTCCGGCAGGTGCTGACGCCTGCCTGGGTCGTGGCGATGCTGGTGCTGGTGGCGGCAGCGATAACAGTTCTTCTGTTCGTCTATCGCGAGGTGGATTACAGCCGCGAGCTCTGGTGGCAGTTCGAGTTTTCGGCAGAAGCGCCGCGTGGGCTTCGCGCGATCCTGGGTGTGGCGATCGTTGCGGGCACGATCGCGATTGCCAGCCTGTTGCGCCCGGCTGCGACCCGCACGGCACACTCCACGCCGGAGGAGCTGGAGCGGGCGGTCTCGATCGTTCGGCAGCAGGACGTCGCCGACGCGAATGTTGTGCGCATGGCCGATAAGCGGCTGATGTTTTCCACAAACGGCAAGGCTTTCATCATGTACGGCATTCAGGGTCGTTCCTGGATCGCCTTGTTCGATCCGGTCGGCCCGGCAGAGGAAATCCCCGAACTGGTCTGGAGCTTCGTGGAAGAGGCGAGGGCCCAGGGCGGACGGGCCGTCTTCTACCAGATTTCGCCGGCGCTTCTGCCTTACTGCGCCGATGCCGGCATGCGAGCCGTCAAGCTCGGAGAACTGGCGATCGTCGATCTGGAGCGCTTCGATCTCAAGGGAAGTCGTCTCGCCGGTCTGCGCCAGGCCGTCAACAAGGGTCTTCGCGAAGGGCTCGAATTCGACGTGATCGAGCAGGCGGATGTGATGGGCTCGATCGAGGATCTGCGCCGCGTGTCCGATACCTGGCTCGCAGCCCATGAGACACGCGAAAAGACGTTTTCGCTCGGGGCCTTCCAGGATGCCTATGTGGCATCCCAGCCGGTGGCGGTGCTGCGCACGCAGGGAAAGATCGTCGCCTTTGCAACGCTGTCGCTGACGGAGACGAAGCAGGAGGCAACCGTCGACCTTATGCGGTTTGCGCCGGATGCGCCGAGAGGCTCGATGGATTTCCTGTTCGTCCGCTGCATGGAATATCTGCAGGCCGCCGGCTACCGGACCTTCAACCTCGGCATGGCGCCGCTTTCCGGCATGGCACAGAGGGAAGCCGCCCCTGTCTGGGACCGGATCGGCAGCGTGATCTTCGAACACGGCGAGCGCTTCTACAATTTCAAAGGCCTGAAGGCATTCAAAACCAAGTTTCACCCGCACTGGGAACCCCGCTATCTGGCGGTGGCAAGCGTCAGTCCTGCCATTGCGATGGTCGATGCGACGCTGCTGATTGGTGGGGGCTTGAGAGGAGTGGTCGGAAAATGATGATGCTGTCCCGAATTCTCGCCGTCGGCATTCTGCTGGCCGGTGCCGGTTTCGCCTCCGCTCAGCAGCCTGCTTCCGAGCAAACCGGTTCGCAGACGGATGACTACAAGACCGGCATGATCGTCTCGCCGCATATCACTCTGCCCGCCGACAAGGATCTGAAGGCGATGGTCTTCCTGATCTCGAAGGGCGCAGGCTGGGGTGCCGAGGAAGAAAGCCAAGCCAAGGCGCTTGTCGATCAGGGGGCGGCGGTGGTCGGTATCGATTATCCCTCCTACATTGCGTCGCTCGCCAAGGATGACGGCGATTGTATCTACATGGTCTCCGATATCGAAGACCTGTCGCAGCAGGTGCAGCGCCGGATCGGCAATGCCAGTTACCGGCATCCGATCATTGCCGGAATCGGGGATGGCGCAGCACTTGCGCTCGGCATGATCGCGCAGAGCCCGTTTGCGACAGTCTCGAAAGCCATCGCAGTCGATCCGACGGCCGGCATTCCGCTCGAAAAGGTTCTCTGCACCCCCGCGACCAAGGAAAAGGCCGGAGACCGGACGATCTACGGCTTTACCGATGGAAAGCTGCCGGCCGACGTGACGATCGGCTTGACCGATGCGGCCGATGCCGCCGGCAAGGACCACGCCACCAGCCTCAAGGCCGGTTGGCCGGATCTTGAGCTCAAGGACGTATCCGGGCCTGCAACTGAAGCGCTCGCAGATCTCCTCGACACGGCGATTGAAGGTGACGGCAATAGCGATCAACTCGATCTGCCAGTAACGGTCCTGGACACGAAACCGACACTCGACACGATGGCGGTTGTCTATTCCGGCGATGGCGGATGGCGTGATATCGACAGCGAGCTCGGCGGTTATCTGCAGGCCCAGGGTGTGCCTGTGGTCGGGGTGGATTCGCTGCGGTATTTCTGGAAGGAACGCACGCCGCAGGAAACGGCGGATGATCTCGTCAAGATCATCGACACGTACCGGCGCCAGTGGAACGTGAAAAACGTGGTGCTGATCGGCTATTCATTCGGAGCCGACATCCTGCCGGCGACCTTCAACGTCCTGCCGGCTGCGACCAAAGCGAGGGTGAAACAGATTTCGCTGCTGGCGCTGTCGAAAGAGGTCGATTTCGAGATTTCCGTTACCGGTTGGCTTGGTGTTGCCGGTGAGGGCAAGAACGGCGACAGCATTTCCGATATCGCCAAGATCGATCCGCATGTCGTGCAGTGCCTTTATGGTACCGACGAAGACGACGATCCTTGCCCGACGCTCAAACCGCAGGGTATCGAGACGGTCGGCACCGAAGGCGGACACCATTTCGATGAAGATTACGAGGGGCTTGGAAAGCTCATTCTTGAGAGCCTCCACAAGCGGCTGACCAAGTAGAAGCCGTTTTCCCGCGAAGAAATCACACTCCCGTGAGCTGGTTCGTGAGTTGGGGCTTGATTTCTGCGGCTCCCAAGATAAATCTCAGCGCACCAGGACCGGGCCCCTCTGGCAGTTCGCAGGAACTGTGATGTCGGACTGGATTGTTCAACTTCAGGTGCCTGGTGTTTGTGGGGGTCGTCACTCGACCTTGACGGCAATCGAATGGATAGCGGTGAATTTCCGCCCGTAATTCGTCGCCCCTCTCCACGACATGGGTGCTCCGTATTGAAAGATCGGGTACCAAATGATGGAATTCTTTACGCCGGAGGCACTGTCCGCCCTCGCGCAAGTAATCATGATCGACCTTGTTCTGGCGGGTGACAACGCAATCGTCATCGGCCTCGCCGCCGCCGGACTGCCCAAGGATCAGCGCGCCAAGGCGATCCTGATCGGTATCATTGCCGCCACCGTGCTGCGTATCGGTTTTGCGCTTGCCACGACCCAGCTTCTGCAGATCGTCGGCCTGCTTCTTGCCGGTGGTGTCCTGCTTCTGTGGGTCTGCTGGAAGATGTGGCGCGAGCTGCGCACCCCGCACAGCCATGAGGACGATGCCGAAAATGTCGTCTCGAAGGCCGTCGAGGAAGGCGAGAACGCGTCCGTCAGCGGTGCGCCACGCAAGACCTTCGCCCAGGCTGCCTGGCAGATCGTCATCGCCGACGTTTCCATGTCGCTCGACAACGTTCTGGCCGTTGCCGGTGCCGCACACGAACATCCCGAAGTGCTGATCTTCGGCCTCATTCTTTCGATCGCCTTGATGGGTATCGCGGCAAGCTTCATCGCCCGCCTGCTCAACAAGCATCGCTGGATTGCCTATGTCGGTCTGGTCGTCATCCTCTACGTTTCGCTGGAGATGATCTACCGCGGCGTTCTGGAAGTCATGCCTTACATCAACGGCTGAGTGCACAAGACCCTGCGGCGGTTTTTCCGCCGCGGGGTCCCTCAGGCAAAGCGGGCGCGCAGTCGCGTCAGGCTGGCCTGAACGGGCTTTGAAAGCCCAATGATCGCCCGTCTCGCGGCAGGCTCAACTGTTCTTGCGATGATCATCGCGACAGCCAACAATCCCCCAATCAACAAAGCCAGAATGGCGAAGCGATTGTCCGACGTGCCGAAATTGGCAAAGGCGGCATAGCCGATATTCTGATGCAGAAGGTAAAGCGGATAGGTCAGCCCGCCGAGCGAGATCGCGAGCCCTCTCTTGATCGGCAGTGTCGGCGCGTAGATCGCGATCGTCACGGCCGCAAGCGCCAGCGGCCCCATCGCGGCGAGGCCCGCGGCATTTCTTTCAAGACCATACATGGATACAAATTCCGGCTCCGTCAGGAACGGTGCAGCAATGGCCCAGCCGGCTGCGAGGCTGAGCACTGCAAAGCTTGCCCGGGAGTTTTCCAGTCGCGTCCGAAACAGCGCCAATCCGAAGGCAAAATAGCCTGAATACTGGGTGATCAGCAGTTTCTGCAGCACGACGCTTTGCAGCGCTGTCTCGTTCAGCACCGAAATGGCAAGCCAGACCGTGACGATGAGACGCCAGTGCGACTTCAACAGGCCTGTTGCGAGAGCGACGAAGATCCAGCCGTAGAAGATGATCTCGTAGGCGATCGTCCAGTATGCTCCGTCGAGGAAGGGTTGGCCGAATACGCGCGACAGGATCACGAGATGGGCCAGCCATTGCCGCACCGTCGGGGCACTGAGCGCCGGGACCGGCCAGATCGACAGGACGACGGCGGTGATGGTGGCGCAGACGACGAATGTCGGCCAGAGCCTTGCAAACCGTCCAGCGGCAAAATCAAAGGCCGATCGACCTTCTGCCGACATCATGATGACGTAGCCGGAGATGGCAAAGAAGATCAGCAGGCCGATATCGAACCACTTGGCTATCGGCGCGAGCTCCGGAAAGCCGATCCCGGCGCCTTCTCCGGTGATCCGCATGCGAAAACCGTAGTGGAAGAACAGGACGAGCAGGGCCGAGACCAGCCGGAGCAGATCGAGGTTCAAGAGCCGCACAGGCTTTGCTTCCGTCATCACAGCCTCCCGGCAACCGCAACATCGCTACAGCGTATCGCGGCCGCGTTGGGAAAGCGTGAATGAGGCCGGCTGCTCTTGCCGCTTTACCGGAATGTGGCTCCCAGCCTCTATCGGGAAGTCCGTTCTCGTCTATAACCGATTGATCGCGGTTATCCGGAGCGGGGGGCTCATGACGGTTTTTCTTTGCAATGCCTGTAGCACATCCTATCCCGATCGTGCCGAACCACCCGCATCTTGCCCGATCTGCCTCGACGACCGGCAATATGTCCCGGCTTCCGGCCAGGCGTGGGTTTCCGCTGAAAAGCTTGCGCAGGGGCATGCCAATAGCTGGCTCGAACTCGAGCCTGGCCTCCTTTCCATCCGTACCGTTCCCGCGTTTGCTATCGGCCAGCGGGCGCTTCTGGTGCAGACACCGTCCGGAAACATTCTCTGGGATTGTATCGCGCTCCTCGACGACGCGACGAAGACGCTGGTCAAATCGCTGGGCGGGTTGAGCGCCATCGCGATCTCCCATCCGCACTATTACTCAACCATGCAAGATTGGGCCGAGGCCTTCGATTGCCCGATCTATATCCACGCTCTGGACAGCCAGTGGATCCAGCGTCCGTCCGATCACGTCCGCCTGTGGGACGAGGATGCGCTCGTCCTGTCTTCTTCCGCGACGCTTGTACATGCCGGCGGTCATTTCGCTGGCGGAACTGTGATGCACTGGACAGCGCCGGATGGAACAGGCGTGCTCTTGGCCGGTGACATTGTGCAGGTGACGCCGGGGGCCGACCGGGTTTCCTTTATGTGGAGCTATCCCAACATGATGCCGCTCAGCGCAGCTGAGGTGGCGGATGTCGCGGAACGGCTGGCGGCCTGGCCGTTCGAGCGGATCTACGGAGCCTTCGCCAAACAGGATATCCGCGGCAACGGCCAGGCGATCGTCGCGCGCTCGGCAAAAGACTATATCGCGCGGATTTCAGCCAGCGCAGGTTGACGCTCGTTCATCCATTCCGCGCTGGCTCTGATACCACCCAGCGGGAAGACGTGGATCTGCTCGATCAAGCTTTGCGGGTTGCGGGCCTTGTAGTCGGCGATTTCAGTCAGGAATTCGGTCGGCTCGTAGGGTACCAGGAGTTTGGAGATGTCCATGGCCCGCTTCTGGATGACGCTGATCGACGGGCCGACACCGCAGGTGAGGGCGAATTTGATCAGCGTCTGAAGCTTGGTCGGTCCCGCGACGCCGAGATGGATCGGCATGCGGACGCCGGCTGCAGCGATCCGCTCCGCCCACAGGATCACCGGCCGCGAATCGAAGGCGAACTGGGTGACGATCGCGAGCTTCGCATCGGTGCTTTCGGAATAGATCTGCTTGAACTTCAAGGATTCGTCGACAAGCTTGGTCGTGCCGTCGAGGTCGATATCCCTGTTGCCTTCGGGATGGCCGGCGACATGCAGGCGCTTGAAGCCGTGACGGTCGAAGATGCCGGTTTCGATCAGCTGCAGCGAACTGTTGAGAGCGCCAGCAGGACGCGACAGACCGCCGCCGAGGACGAGCGCCTGGTCCACACCTGCCTCGGTGTGATATCGGCTTACCCAGTCGTCGAGCATGGCGCGGCTCTCGATGCTGCGGGCCGGAATGTGCGGCATGACCTCGAAGCCATCTTCACGCAGTCGTCTCGCCGTCTTCACCATATCGTCGATTGGTGTGCCGTCGATATGGGCGATATAGACCCGAGTGTTTGCGGGCAGCAGCGTCGTGAAGTCGTCGATCTTGGCCGCGGTGCGCGGCATCACCTCGATCGAGTATCCCTCGACCAGGGACTTGAGCGAGGCGGGCTCCGGCGCTTTGTCCTGCTGCCTGCCTCTGAACAAGTTCAACAATGCCATGCCGCTACTCCCACCCTGCCACAATGGCGCTCGCCGCTTTCCGGCGAGCTGACAGAGGTTTCTTCTTGCATGACTTCTGATGCGAGAGATTTCTCTCTGCGTCAACTTCAAGCTCAATTCCGTGATAATGCCGACAGCTGCCGGCATTATCAGTGCATCTTAGGCGTTCAAGCGGCCGAGGCAGCCTTCTTCTTAGCAATACGAGCGCGGATCGATTCGACATCGGCGCGCGGCGTCGCCTTGAACAGGGTCTGGGTGTATTCGTGCTTCGGCGCGGAGAACACCTCTTCGCGCGTTCCGTATTCGACCGCCTCGCCGAAATACATCACCATCACCTCGTCGGCGATGTAGCGCACGACGGAAAGGTCGTGGCTGATGAAGACGTAGGTGAGGTTGAACTCGTCCTGCAGGTCGGCAAGCAGGTTCAGAACCTGTGCCTGAACCGAAAGATCGAGCGCCGAGACGGGTTCGTCGAGCACGAGAAGCTTCGGGTTCATCATCAGCGCACGGGCGATCGCGATGCGCTGGCGCTGGCCGCCGGAGAACATGTGCGGATAGCGGTTGTAGTGTTCCGGACCCAAGCCGACCTTGATCAGCATCTCGGTTGCGCGATCGCGCCGCTCGGATGCCGGCATCGAGGTGTTGATCGCCAGCGGTTCGCCGAGAACGTCGCCGATCTTCTGGCGCGGGTTGAGCGAACCATAGGGGTTCTGGAACACGATCTGCACCTTCTGGCGCATTTCTGATGTCAGGTGGCCGGGACGCGTATCCATCTTCTGGCCGTCGATGATCAGTTCGCCGGCCGTCGGTTCGTCGATGAAGGTGATCATGCGGGCAAGCGTGGACTTGCCGCAGCCGCTTTCGCCGACGATTGCCAGCGTCTTGCCGCGTTCAAGCTTGAAGGAAACGCCCTTGACCGCATGCACGGTCTTTTTCGGCTTCATGAAGCCAGCCGGCAGTTCGTAGTCGCGCTTGATGTCGCGCACTTCCAGCATGATGTCGGTGTTGGTCATATCGGTCATGCATTCACTCCCGAAGGCTGGTCCGGATTGCCGTCGAAAAAGGCGGAGACGGTGGTCAGTCGGTCACCCGTCGCGTTTTCCGGCAGGGCTGCGAGAAGCGCCTTGGTATAGTTGCTCTGCGGGTTCTCAAACAGCGAAAGCACGTCGGCTTCCTCCATCTTGCGGCCCTTGTACTGCACCACGACCCGGTCGGCCGTTTCGGCAACCACGCCCATGTCGTGGGTGATCATGATCAGGCCCATGCCGGTGCGGGTCTGCAGGTCCATGATCAGGTCGAGGATCTGCTTCTGGATGGTGACGTCGAGTGCCGTCGTCGGTTCGTCGGCGATCAACAGCTTCGGGTCGCAGGCAATCGCGATGGCGATCATCACGCGCTGACACTGGCCGCCCGACATCTGGTGCGGAAAGCTGTTCAGCCGTTCCGCTGGGTCCGGCAAGCCGACCAGCTTGAACAGTTCGATGGCGCGGGCGCGGCGGGCTTGTCTGTCGAGGCCGAGGTGGATGCGCAGCACTTCCTCGATCTGGAAGCCGACCGTGAAGCAAGGGTTGAGGCTTGCCACCGGCTCCTGGAAGATCATCGCGATATCCTTGCCGATCAGCTTGCGACGATCGGCAGGGCTCAGTTTCTGGAAGTCCTTGCCTTCAAACAGCATGCGGTCGGCGGTGATCTTCGCCGTCCACGGCAGAAGCCCCATGACGGCCAGCATCGAAACGGACTTGCCGGAGCCGCTTTCGCCGACGATGGCGAGCACTTCGCCCTTTTCGACCGTGATCGAGACGCCGTCGACGGCCCGGAACCAGCCGGTCGCGGTTTCGAACTCAACGGTGAGATTGTCGATTTGCAGAAGCGCCATGATCAGGACCTCTTCAGTTTCGGGTCAAGCGCATCGCGCAGGCCGTCGCCCATCAGGTTGATGGCAAGAACGGTGATGAGAATTGCAAGGCCGGGGAAGGTGACAACCCACCAGGCGCGCAGGATGAACTCGCGTGCTTCGGCCAGCATCGTGCCCCATTCAGGCGCCGGCGGCTGTGCGCCCATGCCGAGAAAGCCAAGGGCCGCCGCATCGAGGATCGCGTTCGAGAAGGAGAGCGTCGCCTGGACGATGAGCGGTCCGGTGCAGTTCGGCAGGATGGTGCGAAACATCAGACGGATCGGACCGGCGCCGGCAATGCGGGCAGCGGTGACGTAATCCTTCGTCTTCTCTTCCATGACGGCGGCACGGGTCAGTCGCACGAAATGCGGCTGCAGGGTGAGCGCGATCGCGATCATGCCGTTGGTGAGGCTGGGCCCCAGGATTGCGACCAGAACCAGCGCCAGAAGCAACGACGGAAACGCCAGGATGATGTCCATCAGGCGCATGATCACCGTATCGATCCAGCCGCGATAGTAGCCCGCGATCAGGCCGACGAGAATGCCGCCGAGCAGCGACAGCGTCGTCACGAACAGGCCGATGAACAGCGAATACTGTGCGCCGTAGATCAGGCGCGAAAGAATGTCGCGACCGACAGGGTCTGTTCCGAGAAGAAAGCTCCAGCTGCCGCCTTCGGCCCATACCGGCGGCCGCAGCACGGCGTCACGATACTGTTCGAACGGTGAATGCGGGGCAATCACCGGAGCGAGGACGGCTACGACCACGAGAGCGATGAAAACGAACAGGCCGATGACGGCACCGCGGTTTTCGGAAAAGTAGAACCAGAACTCCTTGAGCATCTGGCGGCGCATCTGCCCGGTCGTGACGATGTCTGGCGTCTTGGCGGCTATTGCATCTGCCATGGGATTTTTCTCCTTCTTCTGTCGGCGGATCAGTGGCGGATACGGGGGTTGATGAGGCCGTACATGAGGTCGACGATGAGGTTGACCGTCATGATGATCGCCGCGATCAGGAGCAGGCCTCCCTGGATGACCGGGTAGTCGCGCCGGAAGACGCTATCGACCATCCATTTGCCGATGCCCGGCCAGGAGAAGATCGTCTCGGTCAGGATCGCGCCCGCAAGCATGACGCCGATCTGCAAACCGATGGTGGTGATGACCGGGATCATCGCGTTGCGCAGCGCATGCACGCCGACGACGCGGAACGGCGACAGGCCCTTGGCGCGGGCGGTACGCACGTAGTCTTCGGACAGCACTTCCAGCATGGCCGAGCGGGTCTGGCGGGCGATGACGGCAAGCGGGATGGTGGCAAGCACGATCGACGGCAGCGCCAGATGGCTGATGGCCGAGGAGAAGGCACCCTTTTGCCCGGACAGCAGCGAGTCGATCAGCATGAAGCCGGTGACCTGCGGGAAGTAGAACATAAGCGAGATGCGACCCGAAACCGGGAACCACTGCAACGTGCCGGAAAACAGAATGATCAGCAGCAGGCCCCACCAGAAGATCGGCATCGAATAGCCGACCAGCGCGATGCCCATCAGGCCCTGGTCAAAGATCGAACCCCGCTTCATGGCGGCGATGACGCCGGCGGGAATGCCGAGCGCAACGGCGATGATCATTGCGCAGATGGACAGCTCGACGGTCGCTGGAAACAGCGCCCAGAACTGGTCGAGGATCGGCTTCTTGGAGACGATCGAGGAGCCGAAGTCACCCGTCAGCACGCCGCCGAGATAATCGAAATACTGGATGACCATCGGGCGGTCCATGCCAAGCTGGGCGCTGATCTGCGCATGCCGCTCGGGCGACATGACGCGCTCACCGGACAAGAGCATGACAGGATCGCCCGGCAGGAGCCGGATGAAGGAAAAGGCGATGATCGAGACCCCGAGGAAGGTCGGGATCAGCACGGCGAGGCGCCGCAGTAGCAAACCAAACATTGTAAGCCTTTGTGGAAGGGGCTCCGGTCGATTTCAGACCGTGTCAAGCCACGAACCGAGCCATTTCGGCGTCGCGCCGCATTTTTGGGCGTCTCATAAGAAAATGCCGCGGGAAACGCAACGCTCCCCGCGGCAAAAAGTTGTGATTAGGCTGGATTACTCAGCGATATCGACGGTCTCGAACGTAAAGTCGCCAAGCGGGCTCTGGGTAAAGCCGGTCACACCCTTTGCCATCGGGACGATAGCAAGCGAGTGATCGAGGGTTGCCCAAGGTGCTTCCTTCTTGAAGACGACCTGCGCCTGCTCATAAAGCTTGGTGCGCTCGGCCATGTCGGACGTGACCTTGGCCTTCTTCACCAGTTCGTCGAACTCCTTGTTGCACCACTGAGCGCGGTTGTTGCCGCCGACGGCGTCACAACCAAGCAGGGTGTCGAGGAAGTTGTCCGGGTCACCGTTGTCGCCGGTCCAGCCGAGCATGGCAGCACCGTCGCGGTCCTTTGCCTTCGAACGCTGCAGGTATTCTGCCCATTCGTAGGAAACGATCTCGACCTTGACGCCGATCTTGGCGAAATCGTCCTGGATGATTTCAGCGGCGCGGCGCGCGTTCAGCATGTAGGGACGCGAAACCGGCATCGCCCAGACCTTCATGGAGAGGTCCTTGACGCCAGCATCGGCCAGCATCTTCTTGGCGGCTTCGAGATCGTATGTGTCGTCCTTGACGGAGTTGTTGTAGGACCACATCGTCGGCGGGATCGGGTTGGTTGCAGGCGTTGCCATGCCCTGGAAGACGGCGTCGACGATCGCGTTCTTGTTGATCGCCTTGTTGAGCGCGATGCGCACTTCCGGCTTGTCGAACGGAGCCTGGGTCGTGTTGTAGGCGAGGTAGGCGATGTTGAGGCCTTCCTGCTCCAGAACCTGGAGGTTCGGGTCCGACTTCATCGACTGGACGTCAGCGGCGTTCGGGAAAGGCATCAGGTGGCATTCGCCGGCCTTGAGCTTCTGGTAACGAACGGCAGCGTCGCTGGTGATCGCGAAGACGAGGTCGTCGATCTTCGGAGCGGTGCCCCAGTAATCGGCGTTCTTCTTGAAGCGGATGATGGCATCCTGCTGGTAGGCGACGAAGGTGAACGGGCCGGTGCCGACCGGGTTCTGGTTGAGCTGTTCCTTCTTGCCGTCCTTGTCGAGGCTGTCTGCGTATTCCTTCGACAGGATCGAAGCGAAAGGCATGGCCAGGTTGGCGAGGAAAGGTGCTTCCGGACGGTTCAGCGTCATCTTCACGGTCAGGTCATCGACCTTTTCGATCGACTTGATCAGCTTCGGGAAGCCCATGCCGTCGGCATATTCCCAGGAAGCGCCGTTGATGTACTTGTTCCAGGCGTTCTTCTCGTCGATCTGACGACCGATGGAGAAGATCACGTCATCGGCATTCAGCGCGCGCGTCGGTGTGAAGAATTCCGTGGTCTGGAACTTCACGTTCGGGCGCAGCTTGAATGTGTAGACGGTGCCGTCGGACGAAATGTCCCAGCTCTCGGCAAGACCGGCTTCCGGCTGCGTCGTGCCAGGCTTGAACTCGAGCAGGCGGTTGTAGATCGGGTGGGCCGAAGCGTCGAACGTCGTGCCGGCGGTGTACATGCCGGGGTCGAAGCCTTCTGGCGAACCTTCGGAGCAATACACGAAGGTCTTGGCGTTCGCAGCGCCTGCGAAAATTGTTGCCGACAGCAGGGCTGTGGCAAGGGCGAGCTTGTATTTCATATCGGTCTCCCAATGACCTTGAGCCGGCTAACTGCCAGGCTAGGCCGTGTTTTGAATTTGATGATACGCTTACGTGCGCGTCAATCCTGCTTGTGTGTCTCACCTCCTGGTCGCAAATCTTTTGTTTGCTGACCGTATTCTTCAGTCTTCGACGGATCTCCGATACCTTTTCGGCACTCAACCCACGTTTTCTCGAATTGACGACGGATTTCCAAGTATTCGGCTTTCATGAGCATGAACTCACGGCGTCGGCCTTATTTACGCAAAATTGTTATCGTCTTCTGCGGTATCCTTGGTCTTCCTGTGACGTCGGGCGCGAGCATAGCGATTATGATGCACTTGTCGAGATACCAAGTTTCACGCGTTGCGTTGCCGAGCGCGGCGTGTTGATTTTTTCAGCCGCGCTTATTTTTTAAGCTGCTGGTCCATTGTTATTGGGCGGGAAACGGTTAGGGTTTGGCGCCTTCAGGACCGAATGCTTGATCGAGGCGCATATTATGACGACCGTAAATTCCAATCTTCCCCACATCTTAACTCTTATCGACCGCAAGACCGAGGTTTTCCGGGAGCTGTCCGACCGCGTCTGGGAGACGCCGGAAACCTGCTACATGGAAACCCTGTCCGCGGCAGCGCATCGGGAAATGCTGGAAACGCAAGGGTTCCGGATCACCGATAACGTGGCCGGCATTCCGACCGCGCTGATCGGCGAGGCTGGGGAAGGTGGACCGGTGATTGCCTTTCTCGGGGAGTTCGACGCTCTTGCAGGGTTGAGCCAGAAGGCGGGCGAAACCGCTTACGATCCGATCACTGCCGGCGCAAACGGCCATGGCTGCGGCCATAATCTTCTCGGTTCCGCCTCGCTTCTTGCCGCAACGGCTCTCAAGGATTGGCTCGAAGCCAACGGAACGCCGGGACGCGTGCGCTATTACGGCTGCCCGGCGGAAGAGGGCGGGGCTGCCAAAGCGTTCATGGTGCAGTCCGGCGCATTTGAAGATGTCGATATCGCCATCAGCTGGCACCCCAGCAATTTCGCAGGCGTCCAGCGCGAGACATCGCTTGCCAACTGCCGTGTCGATTTTACCTTTACCGGGCGTGCGGCGCATGCCGCGGCGGTTCCGGAGCTTGGCCGCAGTGCGCTCGATGCCGTCGAGTTGATGAGTGTCGGCGTCAACTATATGCGCGAACACATGCCATCCGATTGCCGCATCCACTACGCGGTTCTCGACAGCGGCGGCATTTCGCCGAACGTCGTCCAGGCGCATGCCAAGGTCCGCTATGTCATTCGCGCACCCGAACTGCCGGGCCTGCTACCTTTGATCGAGCGGGTCAAGAAGGTCGCGGAAGGTGCGGCGCTGATGACCGAGACCAAGGTGGAAAGCACAATCCTTGCCGGCGTTTCCAACCTCGTCGTCAACACGCCGCTGATGGATGCGATGCAGGATGTCTGGGAAAGCCTCGGCCCGCCACCTTTTGATGCCGCCGACCAGGAATTTGCGGCCAAGATTCGTGCGACGCTGACGCCGGAGGATATCGCGGCGAGCTGGCGCCAGGAGCGGCTTGATGAACGCGATGTTCCCCTGGCGGACTTCGTGCTTCCGGCCCACGGCGAGCTTCGCCAGATGGGCGGCTCGACCGATGTCGGCGATGTCAGCTGGGTGGTGCCGACCGTGCAGGCCTATGGCGCAACGCTTGCCATCGGCACCCAGCTTCATACCTGGCAGGTGGTTGCGCAGGGCAAGAGCGAGCTTGCCCACAAGGGCATGGTGTCGGTTGCCAAAGCGATGGCCGCCACCGGTTTGGCGGCGCTCGAAAGCGAGCAGCTGCGCGAGGCTGCCTGGATGGATCTGAGAAAGCGGCTGAAGGGCCAGGCCTATATCAGCCCGATGCCTGCCGGTACCGAGCCGCCGGTCGCCGCAATGACGGTGAAGTGAACATGTAATCCGTCGTGTCAACTATTTCGAACGGAGAAGTTCTTGGACAGTGTTTTGCGCTGTCCAAGATCTGCGTTTCGCCGTAAGAATGACGCCAAAATCAGTCAGGTGCAGAGGAGGCCCTTCGTGACGGTACAGCCCAATTCCATGGAAGCCCGCGACAAGGCTTATCACATGCACTCCTACACGAACGCCCGCGCTCTGGAGCGCGACGGTGCGCTCGTGATGGAACGCGGCGAAGGCATCTACGTCTACGACAACAACGGCAAGAAATATATCGAAGGCATGTCCGGCCTCTGGAGCGTCGCTGTCGGCTTTGGTGAAAACCGGCTGGTCGAGGCCGCCACGCGGCAGATGAGCAAGCTGCCCTATTACCATACGTTCACATCGCGGGCGAACGGCCCGTCGATCGAGCTTGCCGAAAAGCTGGTGCAGATGGCGCCGGTGCCGATGTCGAAGGCGTTTTTCACGAATTCGGGTTCGGAAGCCAACGATACGGCCATCAAGATGATCTGGTACCGGTCGAACGCCATGGGCAAGCCGGAGAAGAAGAAGATCATCTCCCGGATCAAGGGCTATCACGGCGTGACCGCCGTTTCCGCGAGCCTGACCGGTCTGCCGAACAACCACCGCTCTTTCGATCTGCCGCTGCCCGGCATATTCCACACATCCTGCCCGCATTACCGCGCCTTCAAGCTTGAGGGCGAGAGCGAGGCTGCCTTTGTCGAACGGTGTGCCAAGGAACTCGAGGACCTGATCCTGCGCGAAGGCCCCGAAACTGTTGCAGCCTTTATCGGCGAGCCGGTGATGGGTGCCGGCGGCGTGATCGTGCCGCCTGCCGGTTACTGGCCGGCCATCCAGGCCATCCTCAAGAAATACGACATCCTGTTCATCGCCGACGAGGTGATCTGCGGCTTTGGCCGCACCGGCAATATGTTCGGAACGCAAACCTTCGATCTGCAACCGGATTTCATGACGCTGTCGAAGCAGATCTCCTCGTCCTACCAGCCGATCTCGGCGCTTCTCATCAACGAGAACGTCTACGCCCCGATCGCGGACGAATCCGCGAAGATCGGCACGTTCGGACACGGCGTCACCGCCGCCGGCCACCCGGTGGCGGCGGCCGTTGCGCTTGAGAATATCGCGATCATCGAAGAGCGCGATCTGGTCGGAAACGTCCGGGCGCTTGCGCCAAAATTCCAGTCGCGCCTGAAGGAACTCGAAAGTCATCCGCTGGCGATCGAAGCGCGCGGCATCGGTCTCATCGGTGCACTCGAACTTGCTCCGCGCGAAGGGTTTGCCACCGGTCAGCTCGGCCCGAAACTGTTTTCGATCATGGTCGAGAAGGGGCTGATCAGCCGTGCGATCGGCGACTCGCTGGCGCTTTGCCCACCTCTCATCATCAATGAGTCACAGCTGGACGTGCTGTTCGACACATTCGAAGCGTCGCTCGATGTGCTGAAAAAGCAGCTCGACGCCTGATGTCATCAGGAGCCGGGCTAACCTTTGTCCGGCTCCGATTGCCCAAAGCGATGGGGTGCATATATTCGCCTCATGCTTGACCTCTTCCATACCTACTGGCCGCACATCCTGTTCGTCTTTTCGCTCGTTGCCGGCACGGCGGCCGCGATCCATGCGGCCATGACGAAGGAAGAGGTGCGCTCGGCGATTGGCTGGGTCGGCATCATCGTCCTGTCGCCCATCATCGGCGCGTCGCTCTATATGCTTGCCGGCGTCAATCGCATCCGCCGAACGGTCATCAGTGACCGCCGCGCGCTGCTGCAGGGCCGCGAGTGGGCACATTTTGCCTCCTACGACGCGACAGATGCACTGATCATCAAGGATTTTGGTCACCGGTTCCGCGCGATGAAGACGCTGGGAGACCGGGTGACTTCCCATCACCTCACATCCGGAAATTCGATTCTTTCGCTGGATACCGGCGACGCCGCCTATGCCGCCATGCTGGGTGCAATCCGCAAGGCGAAGAAGAGCGTCATTCTGGAAACCTACATCTTCGATCGGGACAGGATCGGACGCCAGTTTGTCGAGGCCCTGATTGCTGCGGTAAAGCGGGGTGTGGAAGTGCGTGTGCTGATCGATGCGGTCGGCGCCCGCTACTCGGTTCCAAGCGTACTCGGCATGCTGCGCGATGGCGGCGTCGGGGTCAGCGTCTTCAACGGCAACGTCATTGTCGGCTTGCGGCTGCCTTACGCAAACCTTCGAACCCACCGCAAGATCGTGGTCGTGGATGGCCGCGTCGCGTTTACCGGCGGCATCAACATTCGCGAAAGTTTCTCGAGCGAATTCAATGGCGATGGGTTTTCGCTCGATACGCATTTCAAGGTTACCGGGCCATTGGTGGCCGACCTTTTTGCCGTTGCCGCAGCCGACTGGCAGTTCACCACGGGCGAGACATTGGAAGATGATGCGTGGGAGCTTGTCGCGCCCGCGGCGGAACCCGGCAAGGCGGTCATTGCCCGGGTCGTTTCGACCGGACCGGACCGTAGTGTCGAGACCAACCACAAGATGCTGATGGGCGCATTTTCCGTCGCCCGGTCATCGATCCGCATCGTGTCGCCCTATTTTCTGCCGGACCGGGAGCTGATTACCGCGCTGGTTACGGCGGCAAGGCGCGGTGTGCGGGTTGATATCGTGGTGCCCGGCGCGAACAACCTGACGCTTGTCGATCGTGCGATGACGGCGCAGTTCGACCAGATGCTGAAGAACTACTGCCGTATCTGGCGGGCAAGCGGCGCTTTCAATCATTCCAAGCTTCTGACCGTCGACAGCCGCTGGTCCTATGTGGGGTCTTCCAATCTCGATCCGCGTTCGCTGCGGCTGAATTTCGAGGTGGATCTGGAAGTGCTGGACGAGGCTTTTGCGCGAACTTTGGAACGAAGGATAGACTTGATGATTTCCACTTCGACCGAGGTGACGCTTCACAGCCTGAGATCACGGCCGTTTCCCGTTCGCCTGATCGAGAAAGTTCTTTGGTTGGGATCGCCCTATCTTTAAACCGGCAAGACCGAAGCGCGATATCATGCATCAGAAACGTCCCAACCTTCCGGCCAGCATCCTGGCATCGATCAAGGCCCGCAAGAACCGCGGCGAAGGCGTTCATTCCGTGCATGACAGAGACAGCGGCATGCTGATCGCCTCCTACAACGTGCACAAATGCGTCGGCATCGACCGCAAGTTCGATCCGGCACGTATCGCTCACGTGATCCGCGAAATCGGCGCGGATGTGATTGCTCTGCAGGAGGCGGACAGCCGGTTTGGCGAACGTCGCGGACTGCTTGATCTTGGCTGGATGGAGCGTGAAACGGGGCTGCTTCCGGTGCCGATCTCCGGCGTCGCCAAGGCGCATGGTTGGCACGGCAATGTGATCTTTTTCCGCGAAGGTCTCGTCCGCGACGTGCATCAGGTCAAACTGCCGGGGCTGGAGCCGCGCGGGGCGCTGATCACCGAACTGGAGATGAAGGATGGCAGCACACTTCGCGTGATTGCGGCACATCTTGGTCTTCTCAACCGGTCGCGTCAGCAGCAGGCGCGCATGCTGCTCGAGATCATCGGCTCCCGCGACGAGCATCCGACAGTGCTGATGGGCGATCTCAACGAGTGGCGGCTGGGTGACCGCTCGGCGCTCAACACACTCGCCACCGTATTCGGCCTGCCGCCGGCGGTGCCGAGCTTTCCGTCGCGACTGCCGGTGCTTGCGCTCGACCGCATCATGGCGAACCGGCCGGGCCTGATCGAAAGGGTCGTGACCCATGACACGCCGCTTGCGCGGCTCGCGTCCGACCATCTTCCAATCAAGACGGTGGTGAAACTCGGTTCAACGGCTGAAGGATAGCGGCACTTGTCGGCCGTCGGCATCTTTACGCCTGCAGCATCGGCGAATAGGTTCGGGGTCTCGCCTGTTCGTCCCCAAGGATTTCCCGATGACCGATATTGCCATGATCGAAGCCGCGCGCGGCCGTCTTTCCGGCCATGCCCGCCGCACGCCGCTTCTGTCCTCGTCGTTTCTGGATGACATCGCCGGGCGCCGCATCTTCGTCAAACCCGAATGCCTGCAGCAGACCGGCTCGTTCAAGTTCCGTGGCGCGTGGTCAGCAATTTCGTATCTTCCGGCGGACGTTCGCGCGAAGGGCGTTATCGCCTTTTCGTCCGGGAACCATGCGCAGGGCGTGGCGCTGGCGGCCAGGATGCATGGCATTCCGGCCGTCATCATCATGCCCGCCGATGCGCCGCGCATCAAGATTGAAAACACGCGGGCCTACGGCGCCGAAGTGGTGCTCTACGATCGCGCCAGGGAGGATCGTGACGAGATCGGCCGGCAGCTTTCGACCGAAAGAGGCCTGACCCTCATCAAGCCATTCGACGAACCGCTTGTCATCGCCGGGCAGGGGACGGCAGGTCTGGAAATCGCCGAACAGGCTGCGGAAGAGGGGATCACGCAGGCCAGTGTTCTGGTGCCGACCGGCGGGGGCGGCTTCATATCCGGGATTTCGCTGGCGCTCGAAGCACGTGCACCGGGCTTTACCGTGCATCCCTGCGAACCTGAAGGCTTTGACGATGTGACCCGTTCGCTTGCGAGCGGAACGATCCAGAAGAACGCCACACAATCAGGTTCGCTCTGCGACGCGATCGTCACGCCGCAGCCTGGCACGATTACCTTTCCGATCATGTCGCGTCTCTGCGACCCGGGCATAGTGGTGACGGAAGATGAAGCGCTGCATGCGGTGGCACTTGCCTTCAACCGTCTGAAGATCGTCGTTGAACCGGGCGGCGCGGTTGCGCTGGCGGCGGCGCTTTTCCATGGCGAGAGCCTTGGCGAGACGGTGATTGCGGTCTGCTCGGGCGGCAATATCGACCCGGACGTTTTCCGCCTGGCGCTCGACAGGTTTGCCGCCTGAGGTCTCGTTTTAGGCCGCAGGCATAATAAACCGTTAACCGGCACGTTGGGGCGTTAAGAAAAAAGTATTTTCCAAGGAACGTGGTGCTCAGGAGAAAGTTATCTCTATCAGCTTGGTAGAGTTAAGCTAAACTACATGGGAAGAGACACAAAACCGGGAGGTTCGCATGCAGCCGATCCAGCATCATACTCGGGCATTCCCTCACCGCGCCCCGGGCGTCGTCAGCAGGTGGCAGTGGGTAGCATATGCAGGCCTTGTGACTGCCGCCTTCGTGTTCATCGGGGCAGTCACGCTCGGTATTCTCGCCTGACACGTTTCCGAAATTCAAGGTTTCAATAGCAACGAAGCCATCCGATCCGCGCCCGGATCGGAAGGCTTATTGTTTCAGCCCTGTGTCGTCGGCAGATAGGCTTCTGCCAGTTCCACCCAGAAATTCGTCCCGATCGGCAAGGCGTCGTCGTTAAAGTCGAATTTCGGATGATGGAGCGGGGGATCGTTCTTGGTTCTTGCGGTGCCTAAGAAGAAATAGGTGCCTGGCCTCTCTGCAAGGAAATAACCGAAGTCCTCGGCGCCCATCATCGGCCGTTCGATTTCGGCAAGGTTTTCCGGGCCGACAACCTTCTTCGCCAGGTCCCTGACAAAGTCCGTCTCCGCTTTGTGGTTGACGGTCGCGTCGTAGCCGCGGGTATATTCGATTGTCGCTGTCATGCCGTAGCTTGCCGCCTGGCCAACTGCTACACCGCGGATCCGTTCCTCCAGCTTTCCTCGCACGGCAGGGTCGAAGGACCGGATGGTGATAACCATTTCTGCCCGCTCCGGAATGACATTGCTGGCGATGCCGGCGTTGAACGCGCCGACCGTGACGACGGCCGGATCGAGTGGATGGATGTTGCGGGAAACGACAGTCTGCAGCGCCATGATGATGCTGGCGCCGGCGACGATCGGGTCTGCGGCATCCTGCGGTTCGGCACCATGGCCGCCGCGGCCGTTGACGACGATACGGCATTCGTCGACCGCCGCCATGATAGGCCCTTCTTTGACGAAGATCTTGCCGAAGGGCAGGCTCGGGTCATTGTGCAGGCCGAAGACGGCGTCGCAGGGAAAGCGATCGAACAGTCCGTCCTCCATCATCAGCCTGGCGCCGCCGAAATTTTCTTCGGCCGGCTGGAAGATCAGATTGAGTGTGCCGTCGAAGTTTTTGCGCTGTGCGAGTATCTTTGCGGCACCCAGAAGCATGGCGGTATGGCCATCGTGACCGCAGGCATGCATGACGCCCTTGTTGAGGCTGGCATAGTCCGCGCCGGTTTCTTCCTCGATCGGAAGCGCGTCGATATCGGCGCGAATGCCGACCGACCGATCGCTCGATCCGTTCTTCAGGGTCGCAACGATGCCGGTCTTGCCGAGGCCGCGGGTGACGGCGTAACCGAATTCCTCAAGCTTTGCCGCGATATAGTCCGAAGTGGTGAATTCTGAGAGGCCAAGTTCGGGATGCTGATGCAGAAAGTGGCGGGTTGCCACAACTTCGCTCATGTCGTTGGTAAACTTGATCGTCATCGTTCCATCACCCTATCTGCCTGCAAACGCGTCCAAGCTGCTCACTCGTATCGTTCACGTTTAGCAGTGCCATCATCGTTCAGGCAAATGAACAGCCTCGCATTCAGCATTTATTCAGGCTGTTGGCCCTAGAGCCGACAATGTCTTACTGCGTGAGCAGATGCGATAGCGATTGATCCACGATTTGCAATATAAGGATCGCTCTCTATCTCATGCTTCGCATCTTAGTTCGTGAAACGAAATTCATTCAGAAGTTCATCCATGTCCCCTGATATTCAGCCTTCGGCTTCTACCCGCGAAACGGAAAGCAAGCAGATCGATCATAACGATTCGATCCGCGCGACGTATTTTACGGCTGATGATCTTCGGCAATGTGGAGAAACGCTGGGTCGGCAAGGTGCAGCCGATCTGCCGGGCTTCATGAAATTCGAGTTCTTCACGCGTCACTCGGAAAACGAGAAGGAAATTCTGAGGGTCTATCGCGCCGCCGCGCAGGATGTCGATGCGGGTGCTTCGATCACGCCTGCCGCGGAATGGCTGCTCGACAACTATTACATCGTCGAGGAAGCGATCCAGGAAGTCCGCCGCGACTTCCCGAAGAAATTCTTCAAGCAGTTGCCGACCACCAAGATCGGCAGCCAGGAAATCCCGCGCGTTCTCTCGCTGGCATGGCTTTATGTAGCGCACACCCACAGCAGCATTTCGCGCGAAACGCTGGCCGAGATGGTCGAGGGTTACCAGACCGACGAGCCGCTGGAGATCGGCGAACTCTGGGCATTGCCATCGTTCATCCGCTTCGTTCTCATCGAGAACCTGCGTCGTATCGCCAGCCGCGTCGATCGCTCGCGCAACATGCGCCGCCGCGCCAACGATGCCGCCGACGAGATCATTCGTCTGAACGACGAGACTGCCGGTGCCGAGCTCCTGAAGAGCCTCGAAGGCCTTACCGACGACAACACGTTTACCAGCCAGTTCCTCTATCGCCTGCGCAATGCCTCGCAGAATTCCGGCTTTGCCATCGAATGGCTGGAGAAGCGGCTGGTCGCGTCCGGCAAGGCTGTCGAAACCGTGATGCAGGCGGAACAGAGCCGCTTGTCGTCCGGCAACGTGACGATGGGCAACATCATCAAGAGCCTGCGCCTGATCGACGATACGGAGTGGAGTGTCTGGTTCGAAGAGGTCTCGCAGATCGACAAGATCTTCCGCGAGCACACGGATTACGAAGCGCTCGATTTCGGCTCGCGCAATGCCTTCCGCAGCCGCATCGAAAAGATCGCCCGCGTTTCCAAGCGCAGCGAAGCCGAGGTGACCCAGGCTGCCGTTGATCTTGCGATCGCAGCACGGGCGCACAATCCGGACGAGCGCGAAACCAATATCGGCGCCTTCATCGTCGGGCGCCGCCGCAAGGAGCTGGAGACGGCCGTCGGCTACCAGCCGCCGCTTCTGCAGCGGGCTGTGCGCGCCTACCGCAAGCTTGGCTGGTTCGCCATCGGCGGCCCGGTTATGCTTTTAACCTTTCTGGCGCTCGCCGTTACCGGCTATTTCCTCGTGGCGGCTGCCATTCCGCTGGTGGTCGTCTTCTTCCTGCTTCTGATGTTCGCGCTGCCCGCGTCGGAAGGCGCGACCGGTCTGTTCAATACGGTCGTGACCTATTTCGTCAAACCGGCCCGGCTTGTCGGATACGAATACAAGGAAGGCATTCCCGAGGAGGCGCGCACGCTGGTCGTGGTGCCCTGCCTGATCGCCGACCGGGATACGGTCGATGAACTCGTGCGCAATCTCGAAGTCCATTATCTGGCCAACCCCAAGGGCGAGATCTATTTTGCCCTCCTCAGCGACTGGCGCGATGCCAAGTTCGAGGAACAGGAAGCTGATCTTGAAATCCTCGAATATGCCAAGCGCGAGATTGCAGCGCTGAACACCCGCTACATGGAAGAGGCGGGGACGCGCTTTTACCTCCTGCACCGCCGCCGCCTGTTCAACCCGAACGAAGGCGCCTGGATGGGTTGGGAGCGCAAGCGTGGCAAGCTGCACGAACTCAATCTTCTGCTCCGCGGCGATCGTGACACGACCTATCTCCAGGGCGCCAACATGGTGCCGGAGAATGTCCAGTATGTCATGACGCTCGATGCCGACACCCGCCTGATCCGCGATGCGGTGACCAAGCTGGTCGGCAAAATGCATCACCCGATCAACCGTCCCGTCATCGATCCTGATACGCACCAGGTCGTGCGCGGCTACGGTCTGATGCAGCCGCGCGTGACGCCGTCATTGACGACCGGCAAGGAAGCCTCTGTCTTCCAGCGCGTGTTTTCGGTCGGCCGCGGTCTCGATCCCTATGTCTTTGCGGTCTCTGATGTCTATCAGGACCTGACGGCCGAAGGCTCGTTTACCGGCAAGGGTCTTTATCACGTCGACGCGTTCGAGACGTCCCTCAAGGGCCGTATCGAAGAAAACGCCGTTCTCTCGCACGACCTTCTCGAAGGCTCGTTCTCGCGCTGCGCGCTTATCACCGATGTCGAGCTGGTCGAGGATTTCCCGGTTCGCTACGAGGTCGAGGTCTCGCGCCAGCATCGCTGGGCGCGTGGCGACTGGCAGCTCCTGCCTTACATTCTCGAAGCCAAGCGGGGCGTCAGCGCTCTTGGCCGCTGGAAGATGCTCGATAACCTGCGCCGGTCGCTGACCCCGATCGCATGGTTCTTCGCCTCCATCCTCGGCTGGTACTTCATGGATCCGCTCGGTGCGCTGATCTGGCAGATCCTGCTGATCTTCTCGCTGTTCGTGGCACCCACCATCTCGCTTCTCACCAACCTTCTTCCGCGCTCCAGCGACAATGTCACGAGCGCCCATTTCTATTCGGTCTGGTCGGATGTGCGTTCCACCAATGCGCAAGTCGCATTGCGCATCGTGTTCATCGCGGATTCCGCCTGCATCATGACCGATGCGATCGCCCGTTCGCTCTATCGCCTGCTCGTCAGCCGCAAGCTGATGCTGGAATGGAAGACCGCGGCCTCGATCCAGTCGGGCGCCCAGGGCAGCCCCACCGATTACTACCGTGCCATGTGGCATGCGCCGGCGATTGCCGTTCTCTCGGTAATCCTTGCGGCACTTCCGGGCGACAACGCGTTCCTGGTCGGCATTCCGTTCGCCATCCTGTGGATCTTCTCGCCGCTGGTTGCCTGGTATGTCAGCCAGTCCGCTGAGACTGAAGACAAGCTGTTCGTACCGGAAAACGTCTCGGTCGAGCTGCGCAAGATCGCGCGGCGGACCTGGCGCTATTTCGAAACCTTCGTCACGGCCGAGCAGAACTACCTGCCGCCTGACAACTACCAGGAAAAGCCAAATCCCTCGATCGCCAAGCGGACGTCTCCGACCAATATCGGCGTCTACCTTCTGTCGATCGTCTCGGCGCGGCATTTCGGCTGGATCTCGTTTACCGAAACGATCGAACGGATCGAGCAGACGCTTGCGACCGTCGAGCGTGCGGACAAGTTCCGCGGCCACATGTATAACTGGTATCACACCGATACCCTGAAGCCTCTGATGCCGCGCTATGTGTCGTCGGTCGACAGCGGCAATTTCGCTGGCCATCTGATCGCCATCTCATCTGCCTGCCGTGTCTGGGCGGAAGCGCCTTCTGCGCATCTCCAGGGCAATCTCGATGGTCTCGGCGATGTCGTCGGCATTCTCGAAGAAACGCTGAAGTCGCTGCCGGACGATCGCAAGACCGTGCGTCCGCTGCGCCGCCGTCTCGAGGAGCGTATCATCGGCTTCTCCAACGCGCTTGCCGCCGTCAAGCGCGAGCACGAGTTCGCCTCGATCCGCATCATCAACCTGTCGGTGCTTGCCCGCGACATCCAGAAGCTGTCGCACAATCTCGATCATGAGGTGCGTTCCGCGCAGAGCGAGGAAGTGACCAAGTGGGCAGCGTCGCTGGTTGCCGTCTGCGAAGCGCATATCGGCGACAGCACGTTCGACAACGGCAATATCGAGGAACTGCGCGACCGTCTCGCCGTGTTGCGTGACCGTGCCCGCAAGATCGCCTTCGGGATGGACTTCAAGTTCGTGTTCCGCAAGGACCGCCGCCTTCTGTCGATCGGCTACCGGGTCGAAAGCAACGAGGTCGACGAGGCCTGCTACGACCTTCTCGCGTCCGAAGCGCGTCTCACCAGCCTGTTCGGGATTGCCAAGGGTGATCTGCCCACGGAGCACTGGTACAAGCTTGGCCGTCACGTCGTGCCGATCGGCGCGCGCGGTGCGCTCGTGTCGTGGTCGGGTTCGATGTTCGAATACCTGATGCCGCCGCTCGTCATGCAGGAGCGTCAGGGTGGTATCCTCAACCAGACCAACAACCTGATCGTCAAGGAACAGATGAACCACGGCCGCCGTCTCGGCACGCCATGGGGCATTTCGGAAGCCGCGTTCAACGCGCTCGATCATCAGATGCACTATCAGTACACCAACTTCGGTGTGCCGACGCTCGGTCTGAAACGCGGTCTTGGCCAGAATGCCGTTATCGCGCCCTATGCCTCGATCCTCGCCAGCCAGTACGATCCGATCGCGGCCGTCGAAAACCTCAACGAGTTGCGCAAGCTTGGCGCACTCGGCATCTACGGCTTCCATGATGCGGTCGACTTCACGCCGACCCGCGTGCCGGAAGGCAAGCGCTGTGCGGTCGTCTACAACTACTATGCCCACCACCATGGCATGTCGATTGCAGCCGTCGCCAACGTCGTCATGAACGGTCTGCTGCGCGAACTCTTCCACGCCGATCCTGTAATCGAAGCGGCGGAACTGCTGCTGCAGGAAAAGGCACCGCGCGACATTCCTGTGATGAGCGCCAAGCACGAGGAAAAGCCAGGTACCGGCGGCGGCGAACTGCTGCGTCCGGAAATCCGCACGGTCACCAACCCGGCCACCAAGGACCGCGAACTGGTTCTGCTCTCCAACGGCCATTACTCGCTGATGCTGACGGCGACCGGTTCCGGCTATTCGCGCTGGAACAACCTTTCGGTTTCCCGCTGGAAGGCGGATCCGACCGAAGACCGCTGGGGGCAGTTCATCTTCCTGCGCGACACGACATCCGGCGAGTGGTGGTCCACCACGGCCGAACCGCGCCGCGCCGAAGGCGAGCAGACCAAGACGGTGTTCGGTGACGAAAAGGCCGAATTCCACAAGACGGTCGGCGAACTGACCAGCACGGTCGAAGTCATCGTCGGCACCGAACACGATGCCGAAGGCCGTCGCGTGACGTTGCTCAACATGGGCGACGAGGACCGCTTCATCGAAGTGACCTCCTACATGGAGCCTGTGATTGCCGGCGACGATGGCGACAGTGGCCATCCCGTGTTCTCACGCATGTTTATCCGCACCGAGATCGGCAAGCGTGGCGACGTCATCCGCGCCTGGCGCAACAAGCGCGACCTCAGCGATCCCGACATGATCGTGGCACATCTTGCCGCCGACAATGCCGGGTCTTCGCGACCGACCGAATACGAGACCGACCGTCGCAAGTTCCTCGGCCGGGGTCGCACGCTGTCGGAAGCTGCGGCTTTCGATCCGGGTGCGTCGCTGTCCAACACCGACGGCTTCACGCTCGATCCGATCCTGTCGCTGCGCCGCACGGTTCGTGTGCCGGCGGGCAAGAAGGTCAGCGTTATCTTCTGGACGATCGCCGCGCCACGGCGCGAGGATCTCGATAAGGCGATCGAACATTATCGTCATGCCGAAACCTTCCAGAACGAACTGACCCAGGCCTGGACCCGCACGCAGGTGCAGATGCGCCATCTCGGCGTCACTTCGCAGGATGCCGCGGCCTTCCAGCATCTCGCCCGCTATCTGGTCTATCCGGACATGCAGCTTCGGGCCGATCAACCGACGCTGAAGGCCGGCATGCAGGCACAGTCCGGCCTCTGGCCGTCGGCGGTGTCCGGCGACCTGCCGATCTTCACGCTGCGCATCAATGACGAAAACGACATGCCGGTTGCCAAGGAAGCTATCCTTGCGCAGCAGTACCTGCGCTCGCGCGGCGTTGTGTCTGATCTCGTCATCTTCAACGAGCGGGCAACCGAGGGTGCCCAGGAAGTACAGACGTCGATCGAACACATGTCTGCCCGCATGGGTCAGGAAGGTGGACGCCAGCACGTCTTCACGCTGCGCCGCGACCTGATCGAAGGTGCCGGCGCCGATGGTCTGATTGCCGCATCCCGCGTCGTGCTTCATGCGCGCAACGGCCGCATCAGCGATCAGTTGAACCGGACCAGCACGATCTTCGCCCCACCGAAGGATCAGGAGATCGAAGTCGATCGCCGTCCGCTGCTGAATGGCGAGATCTATTCCACTCCCGTCGAGACCAGCGAAGGTCCGGCCGGAGTCGAATTCTGGAACGGTTTTGGCGGCTTCTCCGCAGATGGCAGCGAATATGTCGTGCGCCTCAACGGCGGCCAGTCGACGCCGCATCCGTGGATCAACGTCATCTCCAACGACAATTTCGGCTTCCACGTTTCCGCGGAAGGCGCAGGCTTTACCTGGGCGCAGAACTCGCGCGACTACCAGATGACGCCGTGGACCAACGATCTCGTCATCAACCGTCCCGGTGAAGGCTTCTACGTGGCCGATATCGACAAGGGCACCGTGGTCACGCCGTTCGCGGCTCTGTCGCGTCGTCCGGAAACCGTGTTCGAAACCCGTCACGGCCTCGGCTATTCGGTGTTCTCGACCGAGGAAGATGGCGTCAAGCTGTCGCTGACCCAGACGGTGGACCGCAACCGGTCCGCGAAGCTTTCGCATATGAAGCTTCGCAACACCGGTTCGGAAACGAAGAAGCTGCGCATCTACGGCTATGTCGAATGGCTGCTGGGCACCAATCCTGCCAAGACCTCGCCATTCATCCTGTCCAGCCGTGACGAGGCGACGGGCACGCTGTTTGCGACCAACCCGTTCAGCATCAACTTCTCGCGCTTTGCCTTCCTCGGCATGCACGAGACACCGTCGGGCTTTACGGCAAGCCGTCGGGAGTTTGTCGGCAAATTCGGTTCGGTGCAGTTGCCGGCAGCGGTTGTTTCCGGTTCAAGCCTCAGCGGCTCGCTCGATCTCGACGGCGACCCGTGCGGAGCACTTGCCTACGACGTCGAACTGGCGCCGGGTGAAGAAACCGAAGTCACCTTCTTCCTTGGCGATGCTGCCACGAAGCAGGAGGCGGCAAGCCTTGCACTGGCGCTTCGCGGCGACCGGTTCGAGGATATCCTTTCGGAGAACCGCAGCTTCTGGAGCGGTTTCACCGGCCGCCTGAAGATCTCGACGCCGGACAAGTCGCTCGACAACATGGTCAATCACTGGCTGCCCTATCAGGCACTCGGTTGCCGCATCATGGCCCGTACCGCCTTCTACCAGGCATCGGGTGCCTTCGGCTTCCGCGACCAGTTGCAGGATACGCTCGCGTTCCTGCTGCATGAGCCGTCGCTTGCCCGCAAGCAGATCCTCAATGCGGCGTCGCGGCAGTTCCGCGAAGGCGATGTCTTGCACTGGTGGCTTCCCAACACCGGCGCCGGTGTTCGCACGACGATCTCCGACGACGTGGTGTGGCTTGCCTACGCGATCCACCAGTATGTGTCGGTGACCGGCGATCTGTCGATGCTCGATGAGAAGCTGCCGTTCCTCACCGGACCGTTGCTGGAAAAGAACAAGCACGACGCCTTTATCCAGCCGGAGATCTCCAACGAGGTCGCCGATCTCTACGAACACGCAGCACGCGCGCTCGATCTCGCGGTTGAGCGGACCGGAGACCTGGATCTTCCGCTCATTCTCGGTGGCGACTGGAACGACGGGATGAACCGTGTCGGCATGGCCGGTCGTGGTCAGAGCGTCTGGCTCGGTTGGTTCCTGGCGGCTGCGCTTCGAAACTTCCTGCCCTATGCGGAAGCCCGCAAGGATCGTTCGCGTGCCGATCGCTGGAGCAAGCATATCGATACGCTGAAGGCTGCGCTGGAATCGGATGGCTGGGACGGTGCGTATTACCGCCGCGGTTATTTCGACGACGGTTCTCCGCTCGGCTCGGCCAAGAGCGACGAATGCTGCATCGATTCGCTCGGCCAGTCCTGGAGTGTGCTGTCTGGCGAAGGCAGGCCGGATCGTTCCGAGCAGGCTATGAACGCGGTCATGGACAAGCTCGTGGACGAGGATGCGGGTATCATCCGCCTCTTCACCCCGCCTTTCCAGGACACGCGCAGGGATCCGGGCTACATCAAGGCCTATCCACCCGGCGTGCGTGAAAACGGTGGCCAGTATACCCATGGTGCAATCTGGGTCGTGCTCGCGCTCGCCCGGCTGAAGCGCGGCGACGATGCCTGGAAGTGCTTCCAGATGCTCAACCCGATCAACCATGCGCTTGACCGGAATGCCGCCGAAACCTACCGCGTCGAACCTTACGTGGTTGCAGCCGACGTCTACGGTGCCGGCGACTATCAGAGCCGCGGCGGCTGGACCTGGTATACGGGTTCCGCCGGCTGGCTCTACCGCGCCGCGGTCGAAGGCATTCTCGGCATCCGCCGTGCTGGCGATACGCTGTTTGTCGATCCGGTCCTGCCGAGCGGCTGGGACGGCTTTACCGCCGAACTTACCCTCGATGGTGTCACCCACGAGATTGTGGTCAAGGACGGCAAGGCGTCGATCGGTGGCGTCGCTGTCGATCCGGTCAACGGCTTGAACCTTGCGGCGCCGACGACCAGCGCATTGCCGGCTCCGCCCGCAGAAAGCTGATCCCGCCGGACGTCGAACGTCCTGCCTCCTGCCGGTATCCCAAACAGAAACCCCGCTTCCAGCAATGGCAGCGGGGTTTTTTGTTGGTTTGTGCCCGGTGAGGAGAAGTGTCGGCCGATCCGGGGGAGGGGCGATGTCCTGCTATGATGTCCACGTATAGTGCCAGCCGATCGGGATGCCGCTCACAATGCGCGGCATGGATCCCGGCAGGAACAGGTCGGGACCCAACCCGCGCGCCGCTCACGCGCTTTGTATGGCAAGCACTTGCAAAGCCGCGTAGGCAGAAGCTCACGCGAAAAAGCGGTGCTCCCGCATTACCTCACAAAAAACCCCCGCCTCCATTTCTGGAAGCGAGGAGTCTGATGTTCGATCGGTATAAGTGGTCGAGAGCTTAGGCGTGCTCGGCGGGTACCGGGAGCTTGTGGCCTTCCTCGTCCTCGTCGATGACGATGCCGCTGGCGGTGAGGAGCGACGTAAACCGGCCGCCGCTGCGGCTCAGCTGGTCGTAGGTGCCCATTTCGGCAATCCGCCCACCCTCGAGGAAGATGACCTTGTTGGCGTCGCGGATGGTGGAGAGCCGGTGCGCGATGATGAACGTGGTGCGGTTCTGACGCAGCTTGTCGATCGCCGCCTTCACGCGCTGTTCCGTCTCCACATCAAGCGCCGAGGTTGCTTCGTCGAGAACGAGGATCGGTGCGTTTTTCAGGATCGCACGGGCGATGGCGATACGCTGGCGCTCGCCGCCCGACAGGCGGTTGCCACGCTCGCCGACCGTCGTGTCGTAGCCATTGAGACGCGTTTCGATGAATTCGGCCGCAGCTGCGGCTTCTGCCGCCCGGACGATGTCCTCCCGCGTTGCACCTTCTCGTCCCAGCTGGATGTTGTCGCTGATCGAGCGGTTGAGCAGGCCCGCGTCCTGGAACACGGTCGCGATGGAATGGCGCAGTGACTTGCGGGTGATGGTGCCGATATCGACGCCGTCGATCAGAATTTTGCCCTGCTGCGGATCATAGACCCGCTGCAGGAGATTGATCAGCGTCGTCTTGCCGGCACCGGTCGGGCCGACGATCGCAATCGTTTCCCCCGCTTGCGCGATGAACGATACGTCGTGAACGCCCTGGCTCGTGTTGGAGAAGCCGAAGGAGACGTCGCGGAACTCCACTTCGCCCCGGACCGTATCTCCCAGATCGCGTGCATCCGTCGGTTCGGCGCGCTCCTCGACGGAATCTTCCAGAACGAAGAAATCCTCGAGCTTGGCGCGGGCTTCGAAAATCTGGGTTGCGAACTGGCGCAGAAGATCGAGGCGGCCGATCAGAAGGTTGGCGAAGCCGATAAAGGCGACGACGTCACCGACGCGGATCTTGCCCTGTTGCACCAGCATAGTGCCGATCACAAGGATCACGCCCATCGAGACCGTCGATGCCGTGCGGTTAAGGCCGCCGGCCAAAGCCCACCAGTCCAGCACCGGATACTGCGCCTTCAGCAGATCCTTGGTGTAGTTCTTGAGGGCCGAAGTTTCGGCTTCGATGCGGTTGTAGCTGTGAATCACAGAGACGTTGCTGATCGAATCGCTGACATGGCTGAAAACCTGGTGGTAATGGGTTTCGACCGCGGCCTGGCCTTCCTTCGTGCGCTTCATCACGGCAACGCCGATGATCCAGTAGAAGATGCTGAGGATCAGAAGCACGATGCTGAGGCGCCAATCCATCGAGATGGCGGTCGGGATCAGCAGCAGGATTGCAACGGCGGTCGCGAGATGCGTTCGCATGAATTCCAGCCACAGACCGAACAGGCTTTCGGAGGCACGCAGCAGCGTATGTAGCGCGTTCGACGTGCCGCGCTGGTGGTGCCAGGACAGCGGCATTGAAATGATGCGTCCGAAGGCTTCCGTCAGCAGCGAAGCGCGGCGCCCGTGGGCCAGACGGTCGGCCTCGCGTGCAACGAGCACGAATGCGACGGTGTTAAAGACCCCGAAGCCTGCCCACAGAAGCAGAACGTTGGTGACGTCACTCTTGGAGGAGATCGCGTCGATGATTCGACCGAACAGAATCGGTTCGGCAATCGTGATGATGGCCAGAATAATGTTGGCGACGACGACCGCGGCGACCCGCCAGCGGTTCTTCGTCAGATATTGCAAAGCTCGGGCGTAAACTTGGAAGAGCGTCAACGGGCGCAACTCCTATTGAAGTGCAGGCATGAAACGATTGGCAGCATAGTTATGGCAAGGACAGGGCGAATCCGAGACGAACCTAGCCGGTGAACTTCTTTTCCGAAAATAATCCAGTGAGAGCAAGGGTTCGCCCGTAGTTAGGTTACCGATGCGGTATGCTGATGCCGATCCTGATCGCTGCGTCAATCACAAGATTTCGGCATGTACGTGGTATAAATGATAACTATGTTAAGCGGGCGGTCGGGTTCTATGCCGGCGTCGGTATTTTATAAGAATAAAGCCGATCGTCGGGGAGACGGTCTGGGGGCGAATTTGAGCATCCAATTTGTTGTGCAGTTGCTTGTATTGGTTGAAGAGGCACGAACGACGAAGGAAGTGGCGAACAATCTTGCGTCACTCCTCAAAACCTACGGTTTCGAATTCTATGCAATCGTCCTGAGAAAAGGGCAAACGGATCCCGAGGGAATGACCTTGATCTCCCGCTGGCCGGACAGCTGGGTCGAGGTCTATCGCGCGCGCAAATATACCGTCATCGACCCTGTCATGCGGATGCTGAATGCGGCCCATCGCCCGTTCCGCTGGCGCGATTCGATCCTTGCCCTGAAGTCCGATCCGCATCGTTCGCGGATGGACCGGATGATGCAGGAAGCGGGCCGCCATGGTCTCGACGACGGCTACGTGTTTCCGATCCATGGACGCAACGGATTTCTCGGCAACATGATCATCGGCGGCAAACCGATCGATCTATCGCCGACCGAGATCTCACTGTTCGACACGGCCGCCAAGCGCATTTTCTGGAGACTGCTGGAGATCGCCGGCGACGCGACGGCGCTCGAGGCCTCGGCCAGACTGGATACCCAGCTCACCCGTCGCGAGATGGAAGTCATGGCGCTCCTTGCCGACGGCATGACATCGCACGAGATCGCGCGTTCGCTCGACATTTCCAACCACACGGTCGACTGGTATATCAACGGACTCCAGGAAAAGCTGAAAGCGAAGAACCGACAGCATGTGGTGGCCATGGCATTTCGCCATGGGCTGGTGACCTGAACCGTCCGTGACGCCGGCTATCGACCAAATAGCCCTTGCCTAATGCGGGAGATGTTGATCTCTTGCGGTGCACCATTCGAGGCACCTGGGGAGGCTTGTCTTGCCGATATCGAAAATTCTCGTCGCCAATCGCTCCGAAATCGCCATCCGCGTCTTTCGTGCCGCCAATGAGCTCGGCATCAAGACGGTGGCGATCTGGGCGGAAGAAGACAAGCTCTCGCTGCACCGGTTCAAGGCGGACGAAAGCTATCAGGTCGGTCGCGGTCCGCATCTGGACAAGGATATGGGCCCGATCGAGAGCTATCTTTCGATTGAAGAGGTAATCCGGGTTGCCAAGCTTTCGGGCGCCGATGCCATTCATCCAGGCTACGGCCTCCTGTCGGAAAGCCCCGAATTCGTCGATGCCTGCGACGCGGCGGGCATCATCTTCATCGGCCCGCGTCCGGATACGATGCGCCAGCTCGGCAACAAGGTGGCGGCGCGCAATCTTGCCATTTCGGTCGGCGTGCCCGTAGTTCCTGCCACCGAACCGCTGCCTGATGATATGGATGTCGTGGCGAAGATGGCCGAGGAGATCGGTTATCCGGTCATGCTCAAGGCGTCCTGGGGCGGCGGCGGTCGCGGCATGCGTGCCATCCGCGATCCGAAGGACCTCGCCAGGGAAGTCGTCGAGGCCAAGCGCGAAGCAAAAGCGGCCTTCGGCAAGGACGAGGTCTATCTCGAAAAGCTGGTCGAGCGGGCCCGCCATGTGGAAAGCCAGATCCTTGGCGATACCCATGGCAACGTCGTGCATCTGTTCGAGCGTGACTGCTCGATCCAGCGGCGCAACCAGAAGGTCGTGGAACGCGCCCCGGCGCCTTATCTTTCCGAGGAGCAGCGGGCCGAACTCGCTGCCTATTCGCTGAAGATCGCTGGCGCCACCAATTATGTCGGCGCCGGCACGGTCGAATATCTGATGGATAGCGATACCGGCAAATTCTACTTCATCGAGGTCAATCCGCGCATCCAGGTGGAGCACACGGTGACCGAAGTCGTCACCGGCATCGATATCGTCAAGGCGCAGATCCACATCCTCGACGGCTTTGCCATCGGCACGCCGGAATCGGGCGTTCCGGCGCAGGAGAACATCCGGCTGAACGGCCATGCGCTGCAGTGCCGCATCACCACCGAGGATCCCGAGCACAATTTCATTCCGGATTACGGCCGTATCACCGCCTACCGCTCGGCGTCGGGTTTCGGCATCCGTCTCGATGGCGGAACATCATATACGGGCGCGATCATCACCCGCTTCTACGATCCGCTGCTGGTCAAGGTCACGGCCTGGGCGCCGCAGCCGCTGGAAGCGATCGCCCGCATGGACCGGGCGCTTCGCGAGTTCCGCATCCGCGGCGTCGCGACGAACCTCACTTTCCTCGAAGCGATCATCACCCACCCGAAATTCCGCGACAATTCTTATACGACGCGGTTTATCGACACGACGCCGGAACTGTTCGAACAGGTCAAGCGCGCCGACCGCGCCACCAAGCTTCTGACCTATCTCGCCGACGTCACCGTCAACGGTCATCCGGAAACCAAGGGTCGTCCGGCCCCGTCGGAAAAGGCTGCAAAGCCTGTTCTGCCGTATATCAATGGCGATATTCCCGCTGGAACCAAGCAGAAGCTGGATGAACTCGGCCCGAAGAAATTCGCCGAGTGGATGCGGGGCGAAAGCCGGGCGCTGATCACCGACACGACGATGCGCGACGGCCACCAGTCGCTGCTCGCTACCCGCATGCGGACCTATGACATCGCCCGCGTGGCCGGGGTCTATGCACGCGCGCTGCCGAACCTGTTCTCGCTGGAATGCTGGGGTGGTGCCACCTTCGACGTGTCGATGCGGTTCCTGACCGAGGACCCGTGGGAACGGCTGGCGTTGATCCGCGAGGCGGCGCCCAACATCCTCCTGCAGATGCTGCTGCGCGGCGCAAACGGCGTCGGCTACAAGAACTATCCCGACAATGTCGTGAAATACTTCGTCCAACAGGCCGCCAAGGGCGGCATCGATGTCTTCCGCGTGTTCGATTGCCTGAACTGGGTCGACAACATGCGCGTCTCGATGGATGCGGTGAACGAGGAGAACCGGCTCTGCGAAGCCGCGATCTGCTATACCGGCGATCTCTTGAATTCGGCGCGCCCGAAATACGATCTCAAATATTACGTCGCACTGGCGGAAGAACTCGAAAAGGCCGGCGCTCATATCATCGCGCTGAAGGATATGGCGGGCCTGCTGAAACCCGCGGCTGCCCGCGTCCTTTTCAAGGCACTACGCGAAGCGACCTCGCTGCCGATCCACTTCCACACGCATGACACGTCGGGCATCTCGGCTGCGACCGTGCTTGCGGCTGTCGATGCCGGCGTCGACGTCGTCGACGCGGCGATGGATGCGCTGTCGGGCAACACGTCGCAGCCCTGCCTCGGTTCGATCGTCGAAGCGCTGTCGCGAACAGACCGCGATACCGGGCTTGATCCGGAATGGATCCGCAAGATCTCGTTCTACTGGGAAGCGGTGCGCGGCCAGTATGCGGCGTTCGAGAGCGATCTCAAGGGTCCGGCCTCGGAAGTCTACCTGCATGAAATGCCGGGTGGCCAGTTTACCAACCTCAAGGAACAGGCCCGTTCGCTCGGTCTCGAGAGCAAGTGGCACAAGGTCGCGCAGACCTATGCCGATGTGAACCGGATGTTCGGCGATATCGTCAAGGTCACGCCGTCGTCCAAGGTGGTGGGCGACATGGCGCTGATGATGGTCAGCCAGGATCTGAACGTGGCCGACGTTGAAAACCCGGCCAAGGACATCGCCTTCCCGGATTCGGTCGTGTCGATGCTGAAGGGCGATCTCGGCCAGCCTCCGGGCGGATGGCCGCAGGCGCTCCAGAAAAAAGCGCTGAAGGGCGATCAGCCCTATACCGACGTTCCCGGTTCGCTGCTTGCCCCCGCCGATCTCGATGCCGAGCGCAAGACGATCGAGGACAAGCTGGAGCGCAAGGTCGACGACTTCGAGTTCGCGTCGTATCTGATGTATCCGAAAGTGTTCACCGACTTCGCCCTGGCGTCAGAGACCTACGGTCCGGTCTCCGTGTTGCCGACGCATGCCTATTTCTACGGGATCGCGGATGGCGAAGAGCTGTTTGCCGATATCGAACGCGGCAAGACGCTCGTCATCGTCAACCAGGCGACAAGCGCGCCGGATGCGCAGGGCATGGTCACCGCCTTTTTCGAACTGAACGGCCAGCCGCGCCGCATCAAGGTGCCGGACAGGGCGCATGGCGGAAGCGGTTCGGCGGTGCGGGCGAAGGCCGATATCGGCAATCCCCTGCATCTGGGTGCGCCGATGCCGGGCGTCATTTCCCGCGTCTTCGTGGCGTCGGGTCAAGCAGTCAAGGCCGGCGACGTGCTGGTCTCCATCGAAGCGATGAAGATGGAAACCGCGCTGCATGCTGAAAAAGACGGCACGCTTGCCGAAGTGCTGGTCAAGGCCGGCGACCAGATCGACGCCAAGGATCTGCTCGTCGTCTACGGGTCCTGACGGGTCAAACTCTTGACGACTCAGACGCCCCTCGGTCCGTCCGATCCGTCCGCAGGTTGAGCGAGGCGATAGCGCCTCGCCGCCAGCCGCTCGCTGGCGACGATCAGCAGTCCGGCGCAGAAGATCAGTGCGGCACCGGCGGCGACATTGCTTGCGGGAATGTCCTGCCAGATGGCGTAGCCCAGCACGAACGCCCATATCAGCGAGGAATATTCGAACGGGGCAAGCACCGAGACCGGCGCCCGTCGCATCGCCTCGAACAGCGTCGCCTGGGCGGTGCCGCCGAGAATGCCGACGAGCGCCAGAAGCGCACCGCTTTTCAGATCGACCGGCTGCCATGTCAGCACGGCCATGACGAAGGTCATCACCACGAAGAAGAAGTTGGTGAGCGTCATCTGGACAAGGGTCTTCTCGTTCATCGCCGTCTTGCGCAAGAGAACGCTGCCGATGGCCCAGAGGATTGCCGCGAGGAGCGCGAGACCGACCGGGAGCGAAAGTGTCAACCCGGCCGGATTTGCGGCAATCACCACGCCGACGAAGCCGAGGATGATCGCCACCCAGCGGACCGCGGGCACCTTTTCGCGCAGAACCGGAATAGCAAGCAGGGTGGCGACGATCGGATTGGCGTAATAGATCGTCGTCAGTTCGGCCAATTGCAGGGACTTGGCTGCGGTGTAGAAAGAAACCCATGCGGCGAGAAGGATAACGCTGCGCACCATCATCGGCCGCACGATCGGCGAGCGGACAACGCGCGGGATGAAACCGCGTCCCCCGATGACGAGGCAGGCGATCAGAACCGTCAGGCTTCGGAAGAAAATGATCTGCCAGACGCCGACATCGACCACCAGCAGCTTGATCACCGCATCATGAAGCGTGAACACGAAGTAGGAGGTACTGACGAGAAGAATGCCGCTGCCGATGCTGGATTTCAAGAAAGTCACACGCCGGATACCGACGCCTCATATCATTGCATATCCGAATGCTTAAGGCGTTCTGCAGCGATTGCAATCAGCTTCGTCGCGCTCCATCCGTCGTTGCTAAGGGGTGACAAGCGTGAACCGGAGACATAAATCGTGAAACTCATGCTGAGCGCGGAAGATTGCAATCTAAATCGATTTAAATAAATCTCAGCGCCTGGAGGAAGCAACCTGATGAACGATTTGTCTTCGCCGGCGGAAGCCAAGACCCGACGTGCTTTCATCACACCGGAGCGGATCGGCGTATCGCTGCTGTTTCTGATGAAAGGCTTCATGATCGGTGCCTGGGCGCCAAAGATCCCGGAATTTGCGGCACGTCTGGAGCTGAGCGAAAAGTCGCTCGGCGTGATGATCCTGATTTTCGGGTTAGGCTCCATCGTGATGATGCCGATCGCCGGCAGCCAGATCGCAAGGTTCGGATCGAGCATTGTCTCCAAGGTCACCGCGGTCCTGCTGACGCCGACGCTTCTTCTGCTGTCGCTGATTGGCAGCGTCTGGAGCGGAGCGGTTGCGTTGTTTCTGTTCGGCGGCCTGATCGGCGCGATGGATGTGGCAATGAATGCCAATGCCGTTGCGACTGAGAAAGGCATGCGCCGCGCGATCATGTCATCCTGCCACGCGTTCTGGAGCCTCGGCGGCCTGCTCGGCGCCTCGACCGGTGGCTTTCTTCTTGAACGGATCGGCGTTCTTCCGCATGCGCTTTTCGTAACCGTCGTCGCCGCCGTCATGATCGCCGTCGCCTGGAAAATGGTGCTTCAGGATGCGCCGCATCCGGAGGAGAGGGCGGCCGGTGCCGGACGCCGCCTGCCGTCGTCACCGCTTCCCTGGCTGCTCGGAATCATGGCGCTGTTCTGCATGATCCCCGAGGGATCCATTCTTGATTGGGGCGCTCTCTACATGCGCAACGAGCTTTCGGCGTCGCTGACACTGTCCGGCTTTGCGTTTGCGGCTTTCTCGTTCACGATGGCGGCAATGCGTTTTGCAGGCGATCTCATCCGCGACCGGTTCGGTGCCGTCAATACGCTTCGGGTCTGCGGCGTCATCGCCATGCTGGGCATGCTGACGATCGGTTTTGCGACCAGTTCGACGATGGCCATTGCAGGCTTTGCTCTCGCCGGCATCGGCATTTCCAACATCGTGCCGATCCTGTTTTCCGCGGCCGGCAATCTGCCGGGCATGGCGGCGGGCGTCAGTTTGTCCGTGGTCACCACCATGGGCTATTCCGGAATTCTCGTTGCACCTTCGGCAATCGGCTTTATCGCTGAGCATACGGGACTTGGCAGCATTTTCGCGGGATTGTCGGTGCTGATCCTGGTGACGCTGCTTCTCTCGAACCTTGCAAGGCATGCGGACGGCGCGCATCACTGACCCAACTATTCATGGCCGCTGGTTGACAAGCCGGCGGTCATACGCCACCTGAAAGACGGTTTATGCCCCCAGTTAGCCCCAGGGCAAAGGCAACGAGACGATCCCATGAACGCACCGATTGAATATGACCCGAAGCCCCGCCGCGCCACGGTTGCCGTCGATGTCGGCGGTGTGATCGTCGGTGGTGGTGCGCCCGTCGTCGTCCAGTCGATGACCAATACCGATACGGCGGATGTGGATGCGACCGTTGCGCAGGTTGCGGCGCTCTACAAGGCAGGCTCTGAGATCGTCCGCATCACCGTCGATCGCGACGAGAGCGCTGCCGCCGTGCCGAAGGTGCGCGAGCGTCTGCTGCGCCTCGGCCTCGACGTGCCGTTGATCGGCGATTTCCATTATATCGGCCACAAGCTGCTGGCCGATCATCCGGCCTGCGCCGAGGCGCTCGCAAAATACCGCATCAACCCGGGCAATGTCGGTTTCAAGGACAAGAAGGACAAGCAGTTCGGCGACATCATCGAGATGGCGATCCGTCACGACAAGCCTGTTCGCATCGGCGTCAACTGGGGTTCGCTCGACCAGGATCTTCTGACGACGCTGATGGACCGCAATTCCGAAGCCGGTTCGCCGCTTTCGGCACGCCAGGTGATGCACGAGGCGATCGTCCAGTCGGCGCTGATTTCGGCCGAGCTTGCGGAAAACATCGGCCTGCCGCGCAACCGGATCATTCTCTCCGCAAAAGTCAGCCAGGTGCAGGATCTCATTGCCTGCTATTCGATGCTGGCCGAGCGCTCCAACCACGCGCTGCATCTTGGCCTCACAGAGGCTGGCATGGGCACCAAGGGCATCGTCGCCTCGTCGGCTGCCATGGGTTATGTCCTGCAGCACGGCATCGGCGATACGATCCGGGTGTCGCTGACGCCGGAACCGAATGGTGACCGCACCCGCGAAGTGCAGGTTGCGCAGGAAATCCTTCAGGTCATGGGGTTCCGCCAGTTCATTCCGGTGGTTGCCGCTTGTCCCGGCTGCGGGCGCACCACGTCGACGGTGTTCCAGGAGCTGGCCCAGAACATCCAGAACGATATCCGCAAGAACATGCCGATCTGGCGCGAAAAGTATCCGGGCGTCGAGGCGCTGAACGTCGCCGTCATGGGCTGCATCGTCAACGGCCCCGGCGAAAGCAAGCATGCCGATATCGGCATCTCGCTGCCCGGCACTGGCGAGACGCCTGCCGCCCCGATCTTTATCGACGGTCAGAAGGCGATGACGCTGCGCGGCCCCAATATCGCTCAGGATTTCGAAAAGCTGGTGATCGATTACATCGAGAACCGCTTCGGCCAGAAAACCGCCGCCGAGTAAGCGTCATTCCCGGATAGGGATAATTCCTTATCCCGGCTGCCGCTGCCTCTCCTCGCTATTGCCGTATTTCATGGTAAATGAGAGGTACTACGGACGACGGGGAAACTGATTCATATGTTGAAAAAAATTGCTATCGTCGCAGCTTGCGCGACGTATCTCTCTGCCTGCACGACGACCGATCCCTATACGGGTCAGCAGAAAATGTCGAACACGGCGGGTGGCGCTGCCATCGGTGCCGGTCTCGGCGCAGTCGGCGGTCTTTTGATCGGCGGCGGCAACAAGGGCCGCAATGCGCTGATCGGCGCGGCGATCGGTGGTCTCGCCGGTGGTGCCATCGGCAATTACATGGACCGCCAGGAAGCCGAACTGCGCCAGCAGCTGCAGGGAACCGGCGTATCGGTCACCCGCAACGGCGACCGCATCATTCTCAACATGCCGTCGAACATCACCTTCGCCACCGATCAGGACCAGGTGATTCCGCCGTTCTATGCCACGCTCGATTCGGTTGCGATCGTGCTCAACAAGTTCGGCAAGACTTATATCGACGTCAACGGTCACACGGATTCGACCGGCAGCCTGCAGCACAACCAGGCGCTTTCGGAACGCCGTGCCGTCTCGGTCGCCAACTATCTCGGTGGTCGCGGCGTCGATCAGCGCCGTGTCTCGACCATGGGCTACGGCCCGTCGCAGCCGGTCGCTTCCAACGCCTCGCCGGATGGTCGCGCCCAGAACCGCCGCGTCGAAGTCGCGATCGCGCCGATCGAGCAGGGCTGAGTTCGCACAGATGTCGACGAGCCGGTCAGATCCGGCTCGTCAGCAGTTTCACGCCGGCAATGCTGTAGAACACCGCCATGGTGCCTTCGATCCAGCGCCGCGCGGCCTTGTAGCCGCGAAGCGCGTGGCGGGTCGAAAACAGAACCGCATATCCGGTGAAGATGACCAGGCTCGAGCTCGAGCAGATGCCGACGATCAGCAGGATTGCCGAAGGCGGTGCATCCGCGGGCAGGCCGAGGGAAATGATCGCCAGCCAGCCGAAGATCGCCTTCGGATTTGTGACGTGGATGGCATAGCCGCGCAGCCAGAGTTGCCTTGCCGTATAGGGCGTCCTGCTCTCGCTCGATGCGGTCTCGATATCCGGGGTCCGCGCCGAGCGGTATGCCTTCCAGGCAAGATAGATCAGATAGAGCCCGCCGAGAACCTTCATGATTTCGAGCGCGATCGCGTAGCTGCGCAGGACTGCGGCGAGCCCTAGTGCGGCAGCGCAGGCCCAGGTCAGCGAGCCGCAGAAGACGCCCAGTGCCAGGATCACGCCGTTGCGACGGCCATGCGAAATCGCCATCCCGATAATGGCGAAATTCGCAGGTCCGGGGCTGAGGACGGCGATGAGATAGGCGAGATAGGCTGGCCAGATATAGGGCAGGTAGGCGAATACATCCGGCATACTTTACTCCTCGGGTCTGATCCGGGAGGCTTGCCTTTGTCCCGTCTCGTCAGTTCTGACGGCTGGCGATAAAGCGCGCCGTCTGCTGCAGAATAAATGCCTTTTCGCCGTAGGGCGCAAGCAGGTCGACGGCCTCTGCCGTCAGCGTATCGAGCTTCTCTTCCGCCCAGCCTGTGCCATGCATGGCAACCAGCGTGCCCTTGCCGCGGGCGGCATCCTTGCCGGTCGCCTTGCCCATGGTCTCGACATCGGAGGTGATGTCGAGAAGATCATCAGCAAGCTGGAAAGCAAGCCCGATGACCTGGCCGAATTTTCTGAGGCGCTGACGGTGTTCCTGATCTGCACCGGCGATGATGGCACCTGCCTCGCAGGCGAAGCGGATCAACGCACCGGTCTTCATCGCCTGCAACGTGGTGATGCCGGCCTCATCCGGTGCCGATTTTTCCGCAGCCAGATCGAGCGCCTGGCCACCCACCATGCCGCCGGAACCGGCGGCGCGGGCGAGGGCCAGAACAAGTTCCGTCTTTGCCCGGTCCGGCAGGGCTGTTTCAGGCGCTGCGATGATGTCGAAGGCGTAGGTCAGCAGGCTATCGCCGGCAAGGATCGCGGTCGCCTCGTCGAATGCCTTGTGGACCGTCGGCTGACCACGGCGAAGGTCGTCGTCGTCCATGGCGGGCAGGTCGTCGTGGATCAGCGAATAACAGTGCAGACATTCGAGTGCGGCACCGATGCGCAGGGCGGCCTGTTCGTTCCCACCAAGCAGAAGCGCGCTTTCGCGCAGCAGGAACGGTCGCAGGCGCTTTCCGCCATTCAGCGAACCATGGCGCATCGCGGCCATCAGATGGGCCGGGCGCGTGACTTCGTCGGGCAGCGTTTGATCCGAAAGAAGCGACACAAGCAGCGCCTCGGTGGCGACTGCGCTGTCTTTCAACCGGCTTTCGAATGCAGGAACGGTCGTGTTCATGCCGGGCTGTTTGGCATGGGGCGACGATACAGGCAATGTCGATTTACCAGCATTGCCGAAGTTTCAGCCGGTGGACTGGCCTTCGAAAGCGCCACCGGCTATGAAACTTTAAACGGGCGGGTAGAAGCACCTTGGATATCGCACCTGAACAGCATGCCGAAGAAGACGAACCCGTGAGGCCCGCACGACGGTTTCGCCTGCCTAACACCACGTGGCTCCGGCGCGTCATCCTGTTCGTCATTGCGCTGGTGGTGCTGCCCTATCTTCTCATCCCGGTCTATGCGCTGCCATTCACGCGGCCGGTGTCCACCCTCATGATGTCGGAACTGTTTCTTCTGCGCGGGTATGACCGCCAGTGGGTTGATATCGAGGACATCTCGCCCAATCTCGTGCGGGCCGTGATGATGTCGGAGGACGGCCAGTTCTGTTTCCACGGCGGCGTCGACTGGCGCCAGATGCGCGGCGTCGTGCAGGATGCACTGGACGGCGAGGCAACGCGTGGCGCGAGCACCATTCCGATGCAGACGGCCAAAAACTTGTTTTTATGGAACGGCCGCTCCTTCATCCGTAAAGGGCTGGAACTGCCGCTGGCGCTGGCTGAGGATTTCATTTGGCCGAAATGGCGGTTGATGGAAATCTATCTCAACGTCGCAGAATGGGGACCTGGTATCTACGGGGCTGAAGCGGCGGCGCAGTATCATTTCAAGGTGCCAGCCGCCAAGCTGAGTGCCCGCCAAGCCGCGTTGCTCGCCGTCGCACTTCCCAATCCGCACACGCGGGTCGCCAGCAAGCCCGGCCGCGGAATGCAGCGGCTGGCGGGTGTCGTGGAACGGCGCGCGCGCGCATCCAGCGATTACATCAAATGCATTTATGGGTGACGTCAAAACTAAGCGTTAAACGTCCCTCACATCATCTGTCAGTATCGACGCTGGCTTAAGAGCGCATCGAGCACGCTTTGTGAGTGCGTATACGCAGAAAGTGGACCGCCGATGGATGCCAGACTGATTTCGCCCGATCTCCTCAAATACTCGGCGACGCACAATCCAAAACCGCCGCCGCGGCTCGGAACGCGTTACGGACGGCGAGGCGGCTTTCTGCCCGAGCCCGGCAACACGATCGTCTGCCATCTGGAGAAAGGATCGGCAACGCAGGCGCTGCTTGTCGCGGCCCGTGAGCGATATCTCGACATGCCGGAAGCCGAGCGTTTTCTCTTCACACCGACCACCAGCCTCCACATGACGCTGTTCCAGGGTGTCATCGAGTATCGCCGCAAGCCTCGCTTCTGGCCGGACGATATGCCGCTCGAGACGCCGATCGAGGACATGACGGAAATCATGGCGGCCCGGCTCGAAGGGTTCTCGACGCTGGATCCGTTCCAGGTCACCGTGAAAAGCGCCAAACCGTCGGGTCTGGTGGTCGAGGGGAAGGCAGAGAGTGACCGCAGGGCGATGAAGGCCTGGCGCGATGCGCTGGCGAAGCTCCTCGGTTATCGTCATCCGGATCACGACGACTATGCCTTCCACATTACCTTTGCCTATGTGATCGAGCGCCTGTCGGATGCAGCGCTGCCGGCCTGGCAGGCGATGCTCGACGAGGTGACAGCAAAGATCCAGCGCGCGGCCCCGGTGCTGGAGTTGCGGCCGCCGGCATTCTGCTCGTTCGAGGACATGAACCATTTCCACGAACTGATGATTTTCGATTCCGAGACCTGATGGAAACCGCGCCGATGGAAAAACTCGTCCTCTATATCGCAAATAAGAACTATTCGTCCTGGTCCTTCCGGCCCTGGATTGCGCTCACAGCTGCCGGCGTTCCTTTCGAGGAAGTGCTGATCCCGTTCGATTATCCGGCCGGCAATCCCCGCTACAAGGCGATCTCGCCCAATGGCCAGGTGCCAGTGCTGCATCATGGCGATGTGCGTGTCTGGCAGTCGTTGTCGATCATCGAATACGCGGCCGAGCTCTTTCCCGAAAACGGGATCTGGCCGGCGTCGTCTGCGGATCGTGCTGTCGCCCGCTCCATCTCGATGGAGATGCTGTCTGGCTTTCGGGCGCTGCGCAATGCCTGCCCGATGAATTTTCGCCGGCCGAAGCGCCGCATCGATCTCCCCGACGGGGTGATGGACGACGTCGCCCGGATCGGAACGATCTGGCGGGAACTGCGGGCAAAATCCGGCGGTCCGTTCCTGTTTGGCGAGTTTACCGCAGCGGACGCGATGTTTGCGCCGGTCGTCAATCGCTTTGCGGTCTATGATCTGGTAGACGACGCCGACACGCTTGCGTATATGGAGGCAATGACGTCGCATCCGGCCTGGGTTTCATGGCAGGAAGCGGCCCTTCAGGAGACAGCAATCGTCGAAGAAGACGAGGCCTGAGGTGTTTCGGCGTGGTTTGCGAAAAAATCCCGCCAATATCCCTGCAGGGACTGGTCAAGTACCCGGTTGGCATGTATAAGCGCGCCAAATTTCCGAGATCGAGACATGGAATGTTCGGCCTCAGTTCCGGCCGGAAATCCCTGTTTTGCACGAAGTGGAGTAACGAAAATGGCTGTACCTAAAAGAAAAACGAGCCCGTCGAAGCGCGGTATGCGCCGCTCTGCTGACGCTCTCAAGACCCCGACATTCGTCGAGGACAAGAACTCCGGCGAACTGCGCCGTCCGCACCATATCGATCTCAAGACCGGTATGTACCGCGGCCGTCAGGTTCTGACGCCGAAGGAAAGCGCGTAAGCTTTTCTGATGATTGCTTGAAAGGCCGGCTTTGCCGGCCTTTTTTGTTGCGCGCTCGGTAAGGCGCGTTTCTTCCCGCAGCAGGTGCCGTTCAGGTGCTCATGCTGTCGAGACGACCCTGAAGCGCGCGGAGCTGCTCCTTCAGTTCGTCGATGTCCTTGGCTTCCGCCTTCTTGCCCGATGGTGGGGCGGACTGGTGCTGAGGCGGCGTCGCGGCACCGGCAAAGGGCGCGAACATCTGCATGGCCTGACGGAACATGTCCGTATTGCGCCGCACCTGTTCTTCCATCATCTGCATCGGAAGGTGCAGGTTCTTGGCGATCGGCGTGTCACCGAACGCACTCGTCATCTGCTCGCGCATCTGCACCTGCTGGTCCGTAAACGTCTTCATCGAGTGTTCGAGAAAGGTCGGCACCACCATCTGCATCTGATCACCGTAATAGGAAATCAGCTGTCGCAAGAAGGACACCGGCAGAAGCGTGTTTCCCGTCTTGGACTCCTGCTCGAAAATGATCTGGGTCAGAACCGAGTGCGTGATGTCCTCGCCCGTCTTGGCATCCTGAACCGTAAATACCTCGCCCTTCTTGACCATTTTAGCCAAGTCTTCGAGCGTCACGTATGTGCTTGTTCCGGTGTTGTAGAGACGCCGGTTAGCGTATTTCTTGATCGTCACGTCACCTTCGGTCTTTGCCATGATTTCCCTCCACTTCGCCATTCGCGCGATTATTAGTGCTTGGCATCTTCTCCCGCCTCGAATGTAAGCTTAAATTGGCGCAACTGACAATCGATTTGTGCGCCGCGATGGATCACCATGCTGCGCAGCAAATCGATGAAAAACCGGGTGTTTCGGGCGAAAACCGGGCGTTTGACAGGGCGCTCAGGCTTTGCCAGTCTCGGTGCCAAGAAACGGAAAGAGGAGACATCATGTCCAATCCATCCATCGTTATCGCAGCCGCAGCACGAACGGCCGTCGGCTCCTTCAATGGCGCGTTTGCAAACGTGCCCGCGCACGAACTTGGCGGCGCGGTGATCAAGGAGGTGCTGGCGCGCGGTGGCGTGGAACCGGGTGAAGTGGACGAGGTGATCATGGGCCAGGTCCTGCCTGCCGGCGAGGGACAGAACCCCGCCCGCCAGGCGGCGATGAAGGCCGGGGTGCCGCAGGAGGCGACGGCCTGGGGCGTCAACCAGCTCTGCGGTTCCGGTCTTCGTGCCGTCGCACTCGGCATGCAGCAGATCGCGCTCGGCGATGCCAAAATCATCGTCGCGGGAGGCCAGGAATCCATGTCGATGGCCCCGCATTGCGCACATCTGCGCGGCGGCGTGAAGATGGGTGATTTCAAGATGATCGATACGCTGATCAAGGATGGCCTGACCGACGCGTTCTACGGCTATCACATGGGCATCACCGCTGAAAACATCGCCCGCCAGTGGCAGTTGTCGCGCGAGGAACAGGATCAGTTTGCGGTCTCCTCGCAAAACAAAGCGGAGGCAGCGCAGGTTGCTGGCCGCTTCAGGGACGAGATCGTTCCGTTCCTGATCCAGACCCGAAAGGGCGATGTTCGCGTCGAAAACGACGAATACATCCGTGCCGGTGCGACTTTGGAGGGGATGGCGAAGCTTCGGCCGGCCTTCGATAAGGAAGGCACAGTGACTGCCGCCAACGCATCTGGCCTCAACGATGGCGCAGCCGCGGCGTTGCTGATGACGGAGGACGAAGCCGGTCGTCGTGGCATTGCGCCGCTCGCGCGCATCGTCTCCTGGGCCACCGCCGGCGTCGATCCGCAGATCATGGGAACTGGCCCCATCCCGGCTTCGCGTCGCGCGCTGGAAAAAGCCGGTTGGAAAATCGGCGATGTCGACCTGATCGAAGCGAATGAGGCGTTTGCCGCACAGTCCTGCGCGGTCACGCGGGATCTGGGCCTCGATCCGTCGCTCGTCAACGTCAACGGCGGAGCGATCGCCATCGGTCACCCGATCGGTGCGTCGGGTGCGCGAATTCTCAATACGCTGCTGTTCGAAATGAAGCGCCGTGGCGCGAAAAAGGGGCTTGCGACGCTCTGCATCGGGGGTGGTATGGGCGTCGCCATGTGTCTGGAAGCGCTCTAGCACTGGGTGGCAGCTGCCCACGTTACCGGCGTGAGCAGCTCCGTTACGCTGACGGCGGCGACGGTATGAAAGGAAGTTTACATGGCGCGTATCGCGTTGATTTCAGGAGGCACGCGCGGCATCGGGGCTGCGATCAGCACTGCCATGAAAGCGGCAGGCTATTCGGTCGCCGCAAATTTTGCGGGCAATACCGAAAAGGCCGCTGAGTTTCACGCGGCGACGGGCATTCCGGTGTTCCAGTGGGACGTGTCGGATTACGATGCCTGCGTGAAGGGCATCGCTGAAGTCGAAGCGCAGCTCGGGCCTGTCGACGTCCTCGTCAACAATGCCGGAATCACCCGCGACGGCATGTTTCACAAGATCACGCCACAGCAGTGGAAGGAGGTCATTGATACCAACCTTTCCGGCCTGTTCAACATGACCCATCCGGTGTGGCCCGGCATGCGCGAGCGCGGCTTCGGCCGCATCATCAACATCTCCTCGATCAATGGCCAGAGGGGCCAGATGGGGCAGGTGAACTATTCCGCCGCCAAGGCTGGCGATCTCGGCTTCACCAAGGCTCTTGCGCAGGAAGGGGCCTCGAAGAACATCACCGTCAATGCGATCTGCCCCGGCTATATCGGCACCGACATGGTGCGTGCCATCCCGCAAAAGGTGATGGATGAGAAGATCATCCCGCAGATACCTGTCGGACGGTTGGGCGAACCGGAAGAAATCGCCCGCTGCGTGCTGTTTCTAGCCTCTGAAGAAGCCGGATTCATTACCGGCTCGACGCTCAGCGCAAATGGCGGTCAGTATTTCGCCGGGTAAGCGGATACAAAAAAACCGGCGCCCATGGGACGCCGGTTTCTATTCTGCGACTACACGCAGGACTTAGCGGCAACGTGCTTCGTATGTACGGCCATAACGGTCGCGATAGACGCAGTAACCATTGCGCTTCTGCGATTCGCCGATAGCAGCGCCAACCAGACCGCCGCCGACAGCGCCGACTGCAGCGCCACCCCAGCTGTTGGTCACAGCGCCACCGATAACGGCGCCCGAAGCAGCACCGATTGCAGTGCCCTTTTCAGTGGATGTGCAGGATGCCAGCATTCCGACGAGAGCGCCGACGAGCAAAACTTTTTTCATGTCACTTTCCTTCCCTTGGTAACGTGCGGCTTCGCCGCTTTTAGATCCTGCCCATCAGCAGGAGGATGATGATAATCAGCACAACAAGGCCGAGACCGCCGGACGGACCATAACCCCAGTTCCGGCTGTGCCCCCAATTCGGCAGCGCGCCGATCAAAAGCAAAATCAGTACGATAAGTAGGATGGTTCCGAGCATAGGCTTGTACTCCGCTGACCTACCGGCTCGACATGTCCGGTTGGGATTGCCGAGAAAACGTAGCATGGGAACTTTTGTTCCACTCACCACTTGCTTGCCCGTGGCGTGTGGTTAACGGGTTACACTTTGGCCATGCGTCGGAAAGCCGGGTAATGTTCGAAACAGATCGGGAACGCTCCGGAATCCGCAATCGTCGCCGATTCGTTCACGTTTGTTCGAACGAAACTGGCTTGCGTATCGTACACATGTTGATCCTGGAAATCGTGGTCTCGCCTTGTCGAGGACAACATATCGGCTTGCGTTTATCGTCGAGCATGGCCATCTGATACTGCGATTGCGTTTCCGTGGAGGATCGCATCGGCGGATAAGCAGGAACTGGCTTTGCATTCTCAGCCCATGATTCTCAGCGGCCGCGGCGTCACGGCCGTGCTAGGCCCCACCAATACCGGCAAGACCCATTATGCCATCGAGCGCATGGTTGCGCACGGTTCCGGTGTCATCGGTCTGCCCCTTCGCCTGCTTGCACGCGAGGTCTATACGCGTGTCGTGGAGAAGGTCGGTTATCACAATGTCGCGCTGATCACGGGCGAGGAAAAGATCACGCCGCATATGGCGCGCTTTTCCGTCTGCACCGTCGAGGCGATGCCGCGCGAGACAAAGGCCGCCTTCGTCGCCATCGACGAGGTACAGCTGGCCGGCGATCTCGAGCGCGGGCACATCTTCACCGACCGCATCCTGCATCTTCGCGGACGCGAGGAGACGTTGCTGCTCGGCGCCGGCACCATGCGGCCGATCCTCGAACGGCTGCTTCCCGGTATCACCGTGGTCGAACGGCCGCGTCTGTCGCAGTTGTTTTATGCCGGCCAGAAAAAGATCACCCGCCTGCCGCAGCGTTCCGCCATTGTCGCCTTCTCCGCTGAAGAGGTCTATGCGATCGCCGAACTGATCCGCCGCCAGCGCGGTGGTGCGGCCGTGGTGCTTGGCGCCTTGAGCCCGCGGACCCGCAATGCACAGGTCGCTCTCTATCAGGAAGGCGATGTGGAATATCTGGTCGCAACCGATGCGATCGGCATGGGCCTCAATCTCGATGTGGATCACGTTGCGTTCGCTCAGGACCGCAAGTTCGACGGCTATCAGTTCCGCAATCTCAATCCGTCCGAACTGGCGCAGATTGCCGGGCGTGCCGGCCGCCATGTGCGCGACGGAACCTTCGGCGTGACCGGACAGGTCCAGCCTTTAGACGACGAACTGGTCGAGCGGATCGAAGGTCATCATTTCGAGCCGGTGAAAGTGCTGCAGTGGCGCACGAAAAGCGTCGACTATTCCTCGCTTGCCGCTCTGCGCGCCAGTCTCGACCGGCCGCCGACCGTGGCGGGTCTTGCCCGCGCGCTGCCGGCAATCGATATCCAGGCGCTCGACTATCTGTCGCGCTACGCAGAAATTCGCGATACGGCGACAACGCCGGAGCGGGTGGAAAAATTGTGGGAGGCCTGCGCTCTGCCGGACTATCGGCGGATTGCCCCTGCGCAACACGCAGACCTCATTTCGACTCTTTTCTCGGATCTTGTGCGCTTCGGCACGGTGAACGAGCAATTCATGGCAGAACAGGTTCGCCGGGCCGACCGGACCGACGGAGAAATCGACACCCTGTCGGCCCGAATCGCGCAGATTCGTACCTGGACCTATGTTTCGAACCGCCCTGGCTGGCTTGCCGATCCGACACACTGGCAAGAAAAGACACGGGAAATCGAGGATAGGTTGTCGGACGCGTTACATGAACGGTTGACGAAACGCTTTGTTGATCGCAGGACATCTGTGCTCATGAAGCGCCTAAGAGAGAATGCGATGCTGGAAGCTGAAATCAGTGTGAATGGGGATGTCTTCGTCGAAGGCCATCATGTGGGGCAATTGGCTGGATTCCGATTCACGCCTATAGCCGGCACGGAGGGTCCAGATGCGAAGGCCGTCCAGGGTGCCGCGCAAAAGGCGCTTGCGCTGGAGTTCGAGGCACGCGCCGCGCGGCTTTATGCATCCGGCAACAACGACCTTGCTGTCGGCTCGGACGGTTCCGTGCGCTGGCTCGGCGAACCTGTCGGCCGGCTTGCGTCGAGCGACCATATCATGCGCCCGCGCCTGATCCTGCTTGCCGACGAGCAGTTGACCGGCAATGCCCGCGAACACGTCGTTGCGCGCATCGAGCGTTTCGTGAACCATCATATCGCGACCGTGCTGAAGCCGCTGGACGATCTGTCGCGCGCTGAAGACCTGCAGGGTCTCGCCAAGGGCCTGGCCTTCCAGCTGGTCGAAAACCTCGGCGTCATGTTCCGGCGCGATGTTGCCGAAGACGTGAAGACGCTCGATCAGGATGCGCGCGCTTCGATGCGCCGCTACGGCATCCGCTTCGGCGCCTACCATGTGTTCATGCCGGCGCTGCTGAAGCCTGCTCCGGCGGAGCTTATCACGCTTCTCTGGGCGCTGAAGAACGACGGCATCGACAAGCCGGGTTACGGCGATCTCATTCCGGCGCTTGCTGCCGGCCGCACATCGGTCGTCGCGGATCCTGCTTTCGAGCGTACCTTCTACAAGCTCGCCGGTTTCCGCTTCCTCGGCAAGCGTGCCGTTCGTATCGACATTCTCGAGCGTCTGGCCGATCTCATCCGTCCGCTGCTGCAGTGGAAGCCGGGCTCCAGCCCGCGTCCGGAAGGCGCCTATGACGGTCGCCGCTTCGTGACGACGACAGCCATGCTGTCGATCCTCGGCGCAACGCCTGACGATATGGAAGAAATTCTGAAAGGCCTCGGCTATCGCGCCGATGCCGTGAAGCCTGAAGAGGCGCAGGCATTCCTGGCTGGCCAGGAGCCAGCTGCGGCTGCCCCTGCCACGCCAACGGCTGCAGCAGACGAGGCCGCACCGACTGCCGAAGGCGATCAGGTCGAAGCAACCGAAGCTTCCGCTGAGGTTGCGGCGCCTGCCGAGGCTGCTGCTTCTGCAGAAGACGCTGCTCCTGCAGAAGACGCTGCAAGTGAAGAAGCTGCGGCGCCTGACGTCGCCGCGTCCATGGAAGCTGAAACCGTTGACGCAACTGCAACGGCCGAGCCGGACGCTCAGGCCGAGACAGCCGCCTCGACTGAAGCTGCCGCTGCCGTCGAACCCGAAGAAGCAAAGCCTGTTCTCCTGTGGCGACCGGGTGGCGGTCGCGAGAATAGCCAGCGCCAGGGTGGTCGGCCACAGCAGGGTGATCGCCGTGGTAACGGCCAGGGTCAGCGCAATGCCGGTGCTGCCTCAGCAGGCCGCACCCAGGAAGCCCGCCCCCAGGGCGAAGCCGCTCCCAACGAAGGCCGCCGCGATGGTCGTCGGGATGGCGAGCGCCGTGACGGTGGTCGTCCGAACCGCGACAACAACAACCGTCGTCCTGAAAACCGGGGCGATCGTCCCGAGCGCGGAGATCGTAACGATCGTCCGGACCGTAACAAGGGACCACAGCCCGCTCGCTTTGAGGCCAAGCCACCGCGCAAGGAAAAGCCGATCGATCCGGATTCGCCCTTTGCCAAGCTTGCTGCCCTCAAGGAGCAGATGAAGAAGTAGGCGCATGGTTGAAAAAGAGCTGCATGCAGGTTCGCGACAGCGCATCGACAAGTGGCTCTTTTTCGCGCGCATGGCAAAGTCACGCTCCATCGCGCAGTCGCTGATCCAGTCCAACTGCATCCGGATCAACGGCGCGCTGGTGTCTCAGCCAAGCTATCAGGTCAAGACCGGGGACCGCCTCGACATCAAGCTGGAACGGCGCGATGTGGTTCTGGTGGTCAAGTCCGGTGGTGATCGGCGGGGTCCATTCGAAGAGGCGCGGCTTCTCTACGAAGATCTGACGCCGCCTCCGGAGGAACGCCAGAAGTTGACGGCGTTCGAGCAGGCGCAACGCCTGCCGGGCTCGGGGCGTCCGACGAAGAAGGAAAGGCGGGAGACCGAACGCCTGTTTCCCGAAGCGGGCGAAAACTAGGTTTAGAAAATCCGCCCTCAAGACCCGGTTTTTACGCACGGTTTATTCTTGCGCAGTTGCAGCAAAGGCATTAGGTGACACTCGAAAAGCATGACTTCCTTGAGTGCTGAAGCCTGCCGGCTTTTCGCCTGCCGCACCTTTCGTCGGCAGCGTGCCGCAATCTGCGATATTCGGAGTTTCGCATGACATTCGTCGTGACAGACAATTGCATCCGCTGCAAATACACAGACTGTGTCGAAGTGTGCCCGGTCGATTGCTTCTACGAAGGTGAGAACTTTCTGGTCATTCACCCGGACGAATGCATCGATTGCGGCGTCTGCGAGCCTGAATGTCCGGCTGAGGCCATCAAGCCTGATACGGAACCGGGTCTCGACAAGTGGCTGAAGGTAAACTCCGACTTCGCGCAGATCTGGCCGAACATTACCGTGAAGAGGGATCCTCTTCCGGAGGCCAAGGAAATGGACGGCGAAGGAGGCAAGTATGAAAAGTACTTCTCGGCAGAGCCGGGTTCCGGCGATTAAACCCGGATGGTGACGGTGCGCCCGTCACCCGCTCGAATCAGCTGTCTTTTGGTTGGGCACTGTCCGACTGTCACGCGGCTTGCAAGAATAAAAGCAAATTATTGATTTCCGCACTTTTTTGTGGTAGAGCTTACTCACTGTTCCACAAGGTGGCACTCGCGTGCCCGAAAAACATCACGAAAGAAACAGATCGCTCCCCGCGTTCCCCGTGACATTGCAACACTTTGATGTTGTCGTCGCCGTTTCGCGAGTTGGTCTGTTTTTGCGCGCGTTGTCGGATCAGTATGGAGTGACCCGACGGTTTCCCCCGTCTCATCCGGGCCTGACAGACCCGGTTTCCCCAGACCCGATAAAACGGGTGAGTCAAAGGGAGTTTGTGAATCGAATGACGACCCAACTGAAAAAGAATTCTCCCGCACGCCAGGGCTTTAGAACTGGTGAATCGATTGTTTATCCTGCGCATGGCGTCGGCACGATCACCTCTATCGAAGAACAGGAAGTCGCGGGCATGAAGCTCGAGCTTTTCGTGATCGATTTTGAAAAGGACAAAATGCGCCTGAAGGTTCCGGTCGCCAAGGCCTTGAGCATCGGCATGCGCAAGCTCTCCGAGACGGATTTCGTCGAACGTGCATTGAAGGTGGTCCAGGGCAAGGCCCGCGTGAAGCGCACGATGTGGTCGCGTCGCGCGCAGGAATATGATGCCAAGATCAATTCCGGTGATCTGATTTCCATTGCAGAAGTGGTGCGCGATCTTTTCCGCGCCGAAAACCAGCCCGAGCAGTCTTATTCCGAGCGTCAGCTGTATGAAGCGGCGCTGGATCGCATGGCGCGCGAAATTGCCGCCGTCAATAAGATGTCCGATACGGAAGCTGTTCGCCTGATCGAGGTCAACCTTGCCAAGGGTCCCAAGCGCGGCAAGACAGTTGAGGAAGATGAAGCTCAGGAAGAAGAAGCAGCCTGATTTTATCTCTGAAAGACAACACCAAAACCCGGCCTAGTGCCGGGTTTTTTGTTGGAACCTTTACAACACAAGCGCGTTAACCCGCCGGAACGGCGAATTTAATGCTGCATCGTGCTGCGTGTTCTCCGTCCTAACCAATAGCGGGGCGATTGCCTAACCGGTCCAAGACCTCCGCGAGACACTTGAGGGACATCGGCAGAAATTCGCAAAAATCAAGGCTGGAATATCGGTAATCCCGCAATTCAGCGTTTTTTTTGGTTTTGCCCTTTGTCGATCACGGCACCACGGAGAACACTATGACAGCCATGTCCGCAGACCGCACAATGATCAAGATAGCGATGTCGGCTCCGTATCTCGCCCGCGAGGAAGAGCGTGATCTCGCAATCCGTTGGAAAGACCGCCAGGATCAGGGCGCTCGAAACCAGATTGCACTCGCCCACATGCGTCTCGTCATCGCGATGGCGTCGAAATTCCGTGGGTTCGGTCTACCCATGAGCGATCTCGTTCAGGAAGGTTATGTGGGATTGCTCGAGGCTGCGGCAAGGTTCGAACCGGCCCGCGATGTCCGCTTTTCCACATACGCCAGCTGGTGGATCCGTGCCTCCATGCAGGACTATATCCTGCGCAACTGGTCGATCGTTCGCGGTGGTACGAGTTCAGCCCAGAAGGCGCTGTTCTTCAATCTGCGCCGCCTGCGCGCAAAACTTGCCCGCGGCGACTCCAACCTCACGGCCCAGGCCATCCATGAGGAAATTGCCGTCGCACTCGGCGTCAGCGTTTCCGACGTGCAGACAATGGATGCCCGTCTCTCCGGCAATGACTCGTCGCTCCAGGCTCCAACGATTTCCGGTGATGCCGACAGTGGCGAACGCCTCGACATGCTGGCCAGCGGCGAACCACTGCCGGACGAACAGGTTTCGGGCATGATTGATGGCGAGCGTCGCCTGAAATGGCTGCAGGGTGCCCTCACCAAGCTCAACGACCGCGAAAAGATGATCATCCGCGCCCGCAGGCTGACGGATGACGGTGCGACGCTGGAAGCGCTGGGTGCCAAGCTCGGAATTTCCAAGGAGCGTGTGCGGCAGATCGAAAGCCGCGCGATCGAGAAGCTGAAGTCGGCACTCGTCACCGCAAATCCGCAGATGGCGCTTGTGTCCTAAACACACTGTGCCCGCGCCGCTCTGGCGGTCGCGACATCTCGATACGATGCTTTAAAGCGCGCAGGCCCTTGAAACGGCCTTCGCGCTTTGAAGCTTTTATACAAGCCTCATTCGGAAATGATTTTGACCTTTTGGCCCGGTGACAATGTCGCGCCGACCGGAATGGCGTTGATCAGCTTGAACAGGTCCAGCTTGCGGTCGGTGCCCATCATCCGGCTTGAGAGCGATGCCATCGTATCCTGTGGCCCGACGCTCACGACGCGGACGCGGAGCGGCTTCAGCGACGCGATTTCCGTAGGGGTCATGCGGCGGAAACTGTTGCGCAAGATCTGTGCGGTGGTGTCCAGCGCCGGACTGCCCTTCGGTACTGCCGTCAGGAACCGGAAGATCTGATCATTGACCTTGATCACGGTCACATCGAAATCCCAGCGTTCGGCGGATGCACGTGCTGTTGCCGCCGGCAGGCCGTTGACGGTCGTCTCGCGCACGGTTTCCGGCTGAAGCCCGGCCACCCAGCCGCTGGTCAGATAGTTGGGCAAGCTGCTGGTGTCGCCAGCGGCGACGCCGTCGAAACGGATCGCGGTCTCGCCTGGTCCCGTCGCCAACACGGCTTCGACCTTGTTGTCGATGCGGAAGTCCGGCGGAACGTCGAAGCGTATTCCAAGGCCCCCGTGCAGGAAGGTCTGGCCGCGGACATAACCCTCCTGGGGGCTGTCGCCATAGAGAAGACCGTCGATGCCGGCGAGGAAATAGTCGCGACCCTTGTCGCCGACGCCTTCCTGGCCGAAATTGCGGGCATGCCGGCGGGCCAGATCGACGCGCTGGGCGGAATTCGGGTGGCTGGACAGGAAGTCCAGGCTCTGGTCGCTGTCGGGATCAACCGCCGAGTAGCGCGCATAGGCCGCCATCGAATCGAGGAAGCGCGCAGCGGCGTAAGGGTCGTAGCCAGCTTCGCCCAGCATCCGCACACCGATCACGTCCGCCTGCAGTTCCTGCTGGCGGGAGAACGCCGCAAGTCTCAGCTTTCCGCGGGCAAGCGCCTGCTTGCCGGCGATGTCACTGGACAGCACCTCGGCGACCACCCGGCTGGCGATTACTTCAGCTTCCTCGCGCCGCTGGCGTTCGATGCCGTGGTTGGCGGTGACGTGTCCCATCTCGTGCGACAGCACGGCCGCAACTTCCGAAGCGTCGTTGGCGAGCGCCAGCAGTCCACGCGTGACGTAGAGATAGCCACCGGGCAGGGCGAAGGCATTGATCGCCGGGGAATTGAGGATAGTGATGCGGAAGGATTGCGTCGGATTTTCCGAAACAGCGGTCAGCGCACCGGCAATCCGAGCAACCAGCCGTTCGGTCTTTGCGTCACGATATTCGCCGCCATAGCTTGCAACGATTCGGGGATGCTCGCGTGCACCCATCTGCGCCCGCGGATCGTTCTTTTGAACTTCGTCGACGATCTGAGGCGAGTCTGATGGAGAAACGTTCGGCGTATAGGCCTGGTCGAACACGGACTGACAGCCTGCGAGTGCTGCACCTGCGAGCAACACGACGGCAAAGCGTCTCCAACGGCGCGGTGCGCTGGTCTGCCCGGTCCTGCCGGGTGTCGCGTCCTCGCGTGTTTTGATCCGTGTCTTCTGCACCGTCAGTCCTGTTCACCTTCGCTTCGTACCGATTTTCGCATCGCATGCACAGATAAAAGAGATAGGTTCAGCCGGCGCGTTTGCAATTGACTTCTGATAAACCAAGGCGATGACATCGCCGCAAGACCAAATTGTGGCACTGCGATAACGTTGGTTTTCGCCTGTCTCTATTCGTGACGACGCTCCGTCGACTGGCCTCTAGCGGGCGTAAGGAATAGCCGTGTTTGCGGCGGAGTTCACGATCGTGCCATCGTCGACGGCGACCACCACATCGGCAAGCTTTTGAACCTCGGCGCGGTCGTGGCTGACGATCACCACCGTATTGCCGGTTTCGCGGTGCAGGTCCAGAAGCAGCGATGCCATCGAAGCCCTGAGTTCGGGATCAAGCGCCGCAAACGGCTCGTCCATCAGCAAAACGGGCCTCTTTCTCACCAGCACCCGCGCGAAGGCAGCGCGTTGCCTCTCGCCGCCGGACAGCGTTCCCGGTTTGCGTGTCTCGAAGCCTGAAAGCCCGACACGTTCGAGTGATTGCGATATTCTCGCCCTGTCCTCACGCGAAAGCTTCAGCGACGGATCGACACCGAGGCCGATATTGGTGACGAGATCGAGGTGAGCGAACAGATTGTTGTCCTGGAACACCAGCGAGATCGGCCGCTTTGAGGGATGGGCGTGGGTCACGTCCTCGCCGGCAATCAGGATGCGGCCGGACTCCGGTATCTCGAAGCCCGCGATCAGGTTCAAGAGGGTCGATTTCCCCGAACCAGACGGCCCGGTCACGGCGGTAATCGCGCCGTCGGTCATGGCAATATCGAAGCTGAACCGTTTGGTGCCGAGTTGCAGCGCGATCTTTTCCAGGCGGATGCTGTCAGCCATCGTATCCCTTTCGGCGGCTCAGACTTCCGAGGATCGTCAGCGCTAGACATATCATGCCTAAAAGCAGGGCAAGCCCGTCGGCGTCGTTGGTTCGGTAGCTGGATAGTCTGCTGTAGACGAGCCAGGGCAGGGTCGTCAGTTCCGAGGATCCGAACAGGGCCACAGCACCGAGATCGCCGAGCGAGAGCGCCATGGCAAACGACAGTGCCGTAAGGATTGGGCCGATCAGGAAGGGCAGGTCGATCCGCCGCAGCCTCGAGAAGCCTGTTACGCCGAGGCTCGCGGCCAGGCGTGCCGTCTGCCGCCGATGATCCTCGATCGCCGGTTCCAGCACCCGCATCACGAAGGGCAGGGCCATCAGCATGTTGATGGCCGCGACCAGTGCGGGGGCAAAACGCGAGACATCTCCGAACGGGCGAAGCAGCAGGAACCAGCCTGTCCCGATCACGACCGGCGGCACCAGCAGCACCAGCGACGACGTCGCACCCAGCATCGCCGCCAGCCCGCGCGCCGGGATGCCGGGATGACGGAGATCCCTTATGGCAATGCGCGCATGGATGATCGCCAATGCGACGCTGACGGCCAGCAGCCCGGACAAGAGCGCGATCGACAGGCTTGTATAGGCGGCGTTGAGGAATGCGGGGCTGGACGCCAGCCGCCAGAGATCGGCCTTGATGCCGGCAAGGAAGATCGAGGCGAGCGGCAGGATGAGGAACAGGGTTGCTGCAAGGATGGTTGAGCCGTCCCACAGCCTTGCGCCCCATGTTCGTCCATCGAAGCGGCGGGTGGCGCGGCCGGCAGTGATATGCGTGCCGTCGGGGGCGGGGAAAAACGCGAGTGCGGCAAGGATCAGGCCCGTCACCGCAATCTGCAGCACGGCCAGTCCGATGGCACGCGGCGGATCGAAATCGAAGCGCAGCGACTGGTAGATCGCCACTTCCAGTGTCGTTGCCGCCGGCCCACCGCCCAGAATGAGGACCAGCGTGAAACTGGTGGCGCAGAGCATGAAGATCAGCCCGGCAATCCCCGGCACGACCCGGATCAGGGCCGGCGCTTCGATGAAACGGAAGATCGACAGGGGCTTCATGCCGAGGCTGGACGAGAGAAGCCAGTATTCCGCCGGCTGCCGCTCAAGCGCCACGAGAAACAACCGGGCGGCCAGCGGCAGGTTGAAGAAGACATGAGCCAGAAGAATGCCGGTCAGCCCGTAAATGCTGATCGGCTGCTCCAGCCCCAATGTCGATAGGAGGCCATTGACGGCACCCTGGCGACCCCAGATGCCGATCAGACCCAGCGCACCGATCAGAACCGGCAGGCCCATCGGCAGCGCCATCAGCCGCACGATCCAGACCCGACCGATGAAACGGGGCCGTCTTGCCAAAGCAAGTGCGACGGGAAGCGCCAGGCATACGGAGAACAGGGTCGAGAGCGCCGCCTGCCACAGCGTGAACTGCAGGATCCGGCCGGTATAGGCCGTGAACAATCGCCCCTGCGTATCAGGGGCATCCCAGAGCAGCAGGGCCGAGACCGCGATGCCGACGAAAAGCGCGATCGCGACGAGGCTCAGCACCCCTCCGGAAATCCCCCGTCTTCGCTCGGCAGCGGTCAGCAGCATGCCCGGTTCAGCCGATCAGTTCATGCTCATGGCGTTCAGCCATTCGTCGATCCATGCCTGGCGGTTCTTCGCGACTTCGTCGGATCCCATCAGGAATGTCTTTTCCGGCATGACCAGCTTGCCGAAAGCGTCGGGCAGCGGTTGCGACGTCTTCGTCACCGGCATCATCCAGTTGGTAGTGGGGATCACGTCCTGAAAACCCTGCGACACCATGAATTTGAGGAAGTCACGGGCGAGATCCTTGTCACGGGCGCCCTTCAGCATGCCGGCCACTTCGATCTGCACGTAATGGCCCTCGGAAAACGCGGCCGCCTGGTAACGGTTCTCGTTCTCTTCCACCATGTGATAGGCGGGCGAGGTCGTATAGGAGAGCACCATCGGCACTTCGCCCTTGGTAAACAGGCCATAGGCTTCCGACCAGCCGGGTGTGACGGTCAGGATGCGGCCCTTCAGCTTTGCCCAGGCTTCCGGCGCCTTGTCGCCATAGACGGATTTCATCCACAACAGCAGGCCGAGGCCCGGTGTCGAGGTGCGCGGATCTTCGATCGCGATCTTCTGCGACGGATCGCCTTCCACCAGTTCCTTCAGGCTCCTCGGCGGGTTCTTGATGGTCTTCGTGTCGTAGACGACGGCGAAATGGCCGTAGTCATAGGGCAGGAACGTATCGTCCGCGTAATTGCCGGGAACGCTGATGCCGCCGTCGCCGGACGATGCCTGCAGTCCATGCGGTTCGAACAGGCCGGTGGCCTTCGCCTCCGAAATCAGGTTGGTGTCGAGCCCGAGCGCGATATCGGCCTTGGTCGTCTCACCCTCCAGCTTCAGCCGGGTCAAAAGTGCGACGCCATCGGCGACAGCCACGAATTCGACCTTGCAGGCGCAGGTCTTTTCGAAAGCCGCCTTCACCTTGGGGCCGGGGCCCCAGTCGGCGGTGAAGCTTTCATAGGTGTAGATAGTCAGCACCTTGTCCTCGGCCCTTGCGGCCGGCGTCAGGATGATGGTGGCCGCAGCCACGGTGAGCGATAGCAAGAGTTTGCGCATCAACGCCTCCTTCAAAATCAATCTACAAGGGGAATAGGCGCTGAGCGTGAGCCGTCTAATCCCTCCGCCGGTGTTAGCCGGATCAGGTTCCGCGGGTTGGCTGAAAGCCTCTCAGCCGCACGTTACCGCGCAGCACCCCGTTAGAGCGGGAGTAGATGTAACGGTGAAGGAATTGTCTGGCAAGTGGTGTCGAACCCTGCCGTCTTGCGTTCAGGGCCAAAGGACCGAAAGGCATCGTGCGATAGCAGTCTCGATAGCAAGAAAGCCGCCCGGCGTGCCGGACGGCTTTCTTGCTAGTAGTTCTTTGACAACAAGGTTCAGGCGTTGAGCGCGTAGCCTGACTGGGAGTCGTTGCGGAATATCTTGAGGTCACGCGGCACGATCGCCATGCCGCCAAGACGGTTGGCGATGGCATAGTCGATTGTCTGCTCTACCACATGCGGCATGACAGGCTTGGTCAGAACGCCGAGCGATCCCTCGACGCCGTCTTTCACGTCTTCCGGATTGGCCGTCATGAAGATGACCGTCAGGCCGTATTCGGCAGCGAGTTCGCGTCCGATTTCCGGACCGGTCCGGCCGTCGGAGAGATTGACGTCGACCAGCGCGATATCGGCGTATGCACCGAGCGACAGGGCGTGCTTGCGGGCGCTGGCAAAGCCTGCAACCTTGAGACCCATGCTCTCGACAGTCTCGGCAACATCAAGCGCGATCAGGAATTCGTCCTCGACGATCAGAACGCGCTGTTCCATTGCATCACTCGCCAGCCGACGACGCATCACATTAGTCAGCATTGGACATTCCTAACCGTTTTGTTTCCATCTGGTCGGCATGTCGGCATTCATACCGCACTACGCATTTCGACCACTTGATGGATGCCGAACGTCACCGGGGAATGTTTGTTCCGGCTCGCGACAAATAAAACGGTGGATATTTATTTGTTAAGTATAGGAATTCTTTAACTATCCTTCAATCTGTTCTCGGAGCATCTCAAGCTCCAGCCATTCTTCTTCCATTTTGGCGACACGATCGCGTAGTTTTGCCGTCTCTGCGGCAAGCTTTGAAAACGCCGACGGGTCTTTGGCGAAGAGTTTGGGATCGGCCATCTTGCGTTCGGATGTAGCGATCTCGTCCTGCGCCTTGGCCATTTCCTTGGGGAGGTTTTCCAGCGCGAACTTCTGCTTGAAGGAGAGCTTGCCCTTTGACTTGGTGGCAGCCGGAGCAGTGCTGTCCGTCTTCGCCTTTTCCGCCTTATCGGCGCGGCGCTTTTCGTCGGCCATGCCTTTGCGCTGCTGCAGCATGTCGGTATAGCCGCCGGCATATTCGATCCAGCGGCCATCAGGCGCATCCGGGTCTGTCGGGGCGATCGTCGAAGTCACGGTCCGGTCGAGAAAGTCGCGGTCATGGCTGACGAGAATGACGGTGCCGGCATAGCCCGCGACGATTTCCTGCAAGAGGTCCAGCGTCTCGATGTCGAGGTCGTTGGTCGGTTCGTCGAGGATCAGAAGGTTCGACGGCTTTGCCAGCATGCGGGCCAGCATCAGCCTTGCGCGTTCGCCACCGGAGAGGTTCTTGATCGGCGTGCGGATCTGTTCCGGCTGGAACAGGAAGTCCTTCATGTAGCCCGCCACATGCCGCTGTTCGCCGTTGACCAGCAGCGTTTCACCGCGGCCGTCTGTCAGATAATGCGACAGCGTGTCGGCGGGATCTAGGTCCTCGCGCTTCTGGTCGAGCGTGGCGATCTCGAGATTGGTGCCGAGCTTGATCCAGCCGCTGTCGGGGGCGAGCTGGCCCGTCAACATCTTGAGAAGCGTCGTCTTGCCGGCACCATTCGGGCCGACCAGGCCGATCCGGTCGCCGCGATGGATGCGGATCGAGAACGGCGCGACGATCGGCTTGTCATAGGTCTTGGTGATGTTTTCCGCTTCCACCACCAGCTTGCCGGACTCGCGACCTTCGGCGACGGAGGCCTGAACGGAGCCCTGCGGTCCCTTGTGGCCGCGGTAGTCGGCACGCATGCTCTGCAGCTCGCCGACGCGGCGCATGTTGCGCTTGCGCCTTGCGGTCACGCCGTAGCGCATCCAGTGTTCTTCGCGCTCGATCGCCTTGCCGAGCTTGTGCTGCTCGATCTCTTCCTCTTCGAGAACCTGATCGCGCCAGGCTTCGAAATGGCCGAAACCGCGCGACAGGCGGCGGGACGTACCGCGGTCGAGCCAGACGGTGGCGTTGGAGACCTTTTCGAGAAAGCGACGGTCATGGCTGATGACGACGAGCGCGCTGCGGGTCTTGCGCAGCTCGTCTTCCAGCCATTCGATGGTCGGAAGATCGAGATGGTTGGTCGGCTCGTCCAGCATCAGGATATCCGGTTCCGGTGCCATGACGCGGACAAGTGCTGCGCGTCGCGCCTCGCCACCGGAAAGCCTGACCGGGTCTTCCTCTCCTGTCAGGCCGAGATGCTCCAGCAGATAGGTGACGCGGTAGGGATCGTCGCCAGGTCCAAGCCCCGCTTCCGCATAGGCCTGCACGGTTTTGTAACCAGCAAAATCCGGCGCCTGTTCGAGATAGCGGATCGTCGCATTGGGGTGCCGGAAAACCTCACCCGACTGCGCTTCCACCATGCCAGCGGCGATCTTCATCAGCGTCGATTTGCCCGAGCCGTTGCGGCCGACGAGAGAGATGCGGTCGCCGGGCTCCACCTGCAGGGCAGCTCCGTTGAGAAGCGGCGTGCCGCCGAAGGTTAGAACGATATCGTCGAGTTTCAGAATTGGCGGTGCCATGCGGCGTCTATGCTCCGGAAAAATCGTTTGGACGGGCAAGGATCATCGCCCTCCCGTCACGTAAATGGAATTGGACGGGCCCTTCTGCAACGTTGGACACGGTGCGGGAGGAACCGAAGGGCAGCGTGTAATCCTTGAGTGGATAGCGCGCGCCAAGAATGTCGAGGCCTGCAAGGCCTGTGAAACCGATGACGGAAAACAACGTGCCCTTGGGCAGGTCGAGCGTCATCGTGCCGGCGAGAAACGGCACGGCCTCTTCCTCACCGGATGTCAGGAGAACGTCATGGCCGCGCTCGGCAAGGCTCATCGCATGCAGAAAATGCTGGAGCGCATGGTCGGACCGTTCGCCGCCCAGCGCGCCGATCAGGATCAGCCGCGTCGCGCCGCGTTCGATCGCTTCAGCCGTCGCAATCTCGCCATCCGTCTCGTTCTTTTCCGGCGGATAGGTCCGGCGCTCGACATCCGGAAAGCGCGCGATCAGGTCTGCGTCGGAGGAATCGAAATCGCCCACCCAGAGCTCCGGCATCACACCCAGCGCCTCTGCATGGCGCATGCCGCTGTCGGCCGCGATGAAGCGGCTTGCGGCAACTGCCTTTTGCAGTCGGTCGGTTACGGTGAGGTCACCGCCGAGCAGGATCGTGAAGGTCGAGTTGGCCATTGCCCATGCCCTTATCCTAAACCGGCTGACAAGGGAAAGGCGCGTGTCGCATTGATGCGGCGAAAGCGGGTATTTTTGCTGCCATTGACGGCGGGCGTGGCAAGGATTATTTGAAAAGTCGAAATTCCGTGGTGATTTGGCCGGCCGGCTTGCAGCCACGTAAAAAAAGTCGCTAAAGGGCCGCGAGAAGAGTTTCAAAAACTTCCCACGGGCCGGCTGCGATTCTTCGTGCCGGCTTTTTGTTTTTGGGTTGAAGAGATGCCGATCAAGATCCCCGATACGCTGCCTGCCTTCAACACGCTCGTTTCCGAGGGCGTGCGCGTGATGACCGAAACGATGGCGGTCAGGCAGGACATCCGGCCACTGCAGATCGGGCTTCTCAATCTCATGCCCAACAAGATCAAGACCGAGGTGCAGATGGCGCGCCTTGTCGGCGCCTCGCCGCTGCAGGTCGAATTCTCCCTGGTTCGCATCGGCGGCCACAAGGCAAAGAACACGTCGGAAGACCATCTCCTGTCGTTCTACGAAACGTGGGAAGAGGTGAAGCACCGCAAGTTCGATGGTTTCATCATCACCGGCGCGCCGGTGGAAACCCTGCCATACGAGGACGTCACCTATTGGCAGGAAATGAAGGAAATCTTCGACTGGACCACTACCAACGTGCATTCCACCATGAATGTCTGCTGGGGGGCGATGGCCGCCATCTATCATTTCCACGGCGTTCCAAAGCACGGGCTGAAGGAAAAGGCATTCGGGGTCTATCGCCACCGCAACCTGTCGCCGGCGTCGGTCTATCTCAACGGTTTCTCCGACGATTTCCAGGTTCCGGTGTCGCGCTGGACGGAAGTTCGTCGGGAGGATGTTGAGAAGGCCGGCAACGATCTCGAGATCCTGATGGAATCCGACGAGATGGGCCTCTGCCTCGTGCATGAGCGGGCCGGCCGGCGGTTGTTCATGTTCAATCACGTGGAATACGATTCCACCTCGCTCGCCGACGAGTATTTCCGCGATGTCGATGCCGGCATACCGATCAAGATGCCGCACGACTATTTTCCGCACAACGACGATACGCTGGCTCCGCTCAACCGCTGGCGCGGTCATGCGCATCTGCTGTTTGGAAACTGGATTAACGAGATCTACCAGACGACGCCTTACGACGTCGAAAAAATCGGCACCGAGTGATGGAGACCGGTTTCTGCCCCGTCATCCTTGCTGGATGATAGCCTGACGGATTTTTCCGCTGGCCTCGTTGCAGCTTTGACCGAAATCACGCAGTTTGCCGCAAACATTCGGGAGATGGGTTATGACGGGTCATGAATTCGAGATTTTCGGCACGACGAAGAGCGGCAAGGCGGTGCATCGGATCACCCTATCGGGCGGCGGGCTGACGGCCCAGGTTCTTACCTGGGGCTCGGTTATTCAGGATCTGCGGCTTGCCGGCCACGAGCCGCCTCTGGTGCTGGGGTTCGACAATTTCGCGGATTATGAAGCCTATTCACCCTATTTCGGCGCCACGCCGGGTCGCTGCGCCAACCGCATCGGCGATGGCCGCTTCTCGATCGACGGCACAGAATACCAGCTGGAACTCAACGAAGACGGCGTAACCCATCTGCACGGCGGATCCGACGGTATCGCCCGGCGCATCTGGTCGATCGTCGATCACGCGGAAGACCGAGTCGTGCTGCAGATCACCGACCCGGATGGACGCGCCGGATATCCCGGCAACTGCACCGTCACCGCGACCTACCAGCTGATGGAAGACGGGGTGCTTTCGGTGATCTACGACACGGTGACCGACCAACCGACGCCCGCCAACGTCTGCCAGCACTCCTATTTCAATCTCGACGGTCGTCCCGACATTTTCGGCCACGACATGATGATCGCCGCGGCTGAGTTGACGGCGGTGGATGAAAGGATGGTGCCGACCGGCGTCCTGATGCCGCTTGCTGGCACCACGTTCGACCTGAGCGAGATGGGTCCGATCCAGCGGACCGGTGCCGATGGCGAGCAGGTGCCGTTCGATCACAACTACTGCCTCTCGGAGGAGAGGACTGCCAAGCGCTCGGTCGCGCTTGCCCGCAGCCTGTATTCCGGCGTGTCGCTCGAAGTGCGCACCACGGAGCCGGGGATCCAGTTCTACGCGGGCTTCAAGCTCGCCTTGCCGATGCCCGGCATGGAAGGCCGCCACTACGCGCCTTACGCCGGCTTCTGCCTGGAAACCCAGATCTGGCCCGACGCCATCAACCACGAGACTTTCCCCAATGCAGTGCTGCGCCCGGGCGAAACCCTGCGCCAGGAAACCGACTACGTTTTTTCGAAGAGCTGAGGCCGTGAGAGCGGAGGCTGCCACAAGGTGGCCTCTGTCCCGCTACTGGTGGCGGACATAGGACCGACAATGCTGAGCCTTGGCCCAGCCGCGCCGTCGTTATTACTTTTTGTTTTTTGGGAGAATTTGGAGCGGGCGAAGGGATTCGAACCCTCGACCCCAACCTTGGCAAGGTTGTGCTCTACCACTGAGCTACACCCGCTCATAAACCGTCGACCCGGTGGTAGTCTGGATCGTCGGTGCCGCTCGTTGCCGGCGACGGGCGGTATATGGCCCAGACTTTTTTCAAATGCAACAGGGAAATGACGATCTCGATGAAGAATTTTTCAGGAGCTTCGAAAGCCCCTGCGAAACAAGGGTTTGCGCCAAAGCGTGCATCTTGGCCGGTCCGAACAATCTGTCTATAGTCCGCCATCCTTACCCCGCCGGCCGGGGCCAACACCTCAAGAGCAGCCAAGATCGATCATGCCAAAAACTGCAGAAGACCTGTTCGCCTTTCTCGATAGCCTCGATATTGCCCACAAGACGAAAGCGCATGCACCGGTGTTTACGGTATCGGAATCAGCCAGTCTGCGTGACGAGATCCCGGGCGGGCATACCAAGAATCTGTTCGTCAAAGACAAGAAGGACCAGTTCTTCGTCATCACGGTCGAAGAAAACGCCAGCGTCGATCTAAAGACCGTCCACAAGGTGATCGGGGCCTCCAGTCGCGTCTCGTTCGGCAATCCTGAAAAGATGCTAGAATTTCTCGGCGTCGTGCCAGGCTCCGTCACCGTGTTCGGAGCACTGAACGACACGGATAACAACGTCACGTTCGTGCTCGACGAAGACCTCATGCGCGAAGAGGTGATCAATGGCCATCCACTCTCAAACGATGCGACGACGTCGATCGGTCGCGACGATCTTATCCGCTTTCTGGAGGCGACGGGCCATACGCCGCTTGTCTTGAAAGTGACGGGCTGACATACGATCTTTGCAATTCAGAGTAAGACATAATGCGCATCGGCCGTGTGCCGATTGGACTTTTTCCGGGAGAACACTTTCATGAGCGGCACGAACAATCCTTATGGTGGCTCCTATGGCGCCGGTAACTACGGCGGCCAAAACGCGACGGTGAACTTCGGTTCGACGCCTGCTGCGGCCCCAGCGCCCGCGGCTTCCTCTGTCCCTGCTGCTGCCGGTAGCTATATCTCGGACACGACGACCGCAGGCTTCGGCAAGGACGTGATCGAGGCATCGCGCAGCCAGCCGGTTCTCGTCGATTTCTGGGCGCCCTGGTGCGGTCCGTGCAAGCAGCTCACGCCCGTCATCGAAAAGGTCGTCAACGAAGCCCAGGGTCGCGTCAGGCTCGTCAAGATGAACATCGACGACCATCCCTCGATCGCCGGACAGCTTGGGATCCAGTCGATCCCGGCCGTGATCGCCTTTGCCGATGGCCGTCCGGTCGACGGATTCATGGGTGCCATTCCGGAAAGCCAGATCCGCGAGTTCATCGAAAAGGTCGCAGGTCCAGAGGGCATGGACCAGGCGGCCGAGATCGAGGCGGTGCTCGGCGATGCGGAAACCCTGCTCGGACAGGACGATATCCAGGGTGCCGCACAGCTCTACGGCGCCGTGCTGCAGGCCGACCCGGAAAACCCCAAGGCTGCGGCCGGCATGATGCAGTGCCTGATCGGCATGGGCGAAACGGCCCGCGCCGGCGAGATGCTCGCCTCCCTGCCCGAAGAGATGGCTGCCGATCCCGCAATACAGGCGGTCGCCAAGAAGCTGGAGCAGATCGAGGAAGCCCGCAAGCTGGGTGACCCTGTCGCACTCGAGCAGCAGCTTGCCGCCAACCCCGACGATCACGAGGCCCGCGTGAGCCTCGCCAAGATCCTCAACGTCCAGGGCGAACGCGAAAAGGCGGCCGATCACCTGCTGACCATCATGCGCAAGGACCGCACCTTCGACGACGATGGCGCGCGCCGCCAGCTGCTGCAATTCTTCGAGGTCTGGGGCCCGAAAGATCCGGCTACGATTTCCGGGCGCCGCCGCCTTTCGTCGATCCTGTTCTCCTGATTGTGTTGCCGATTGATCGCTAAGCCGGATCGCAGCCTTGCGTTCCGGCGACGATGCCCCACATTAGTTTTATAGGTTTGGCTGAACGGCCAGGTTTGGACAACGGCCAGATTCGGACAGACATTTTTGTCCGGTGAATGTGGTCTGGGAGGTATCGGACCAATGCATGTTGGAAACGCGCGCTATCTGAAGCGGGAGGATCTTCCGGAAACGATCCCGGTCTTTCCGCTGACTGGGGCTTTGCTCCTGCCGGGAGGCCAGCTTCCTCTCAATATCTTCGAGCCGCGTTATCTGTCCCTGTTCGATGCAGCGCTTGCGGGCGACAGGTTGATCGGCATCGTGCAGCCATCATTGATGGAACCGGACGAGCCGCTCGGCGGCGGGCGCTCGGCGCTGTCGTCGATCGGTTGCGCCGGCCGGATCACGTCCTTTGCCGAAACCGGCGATGGCCGCTACATCATTTCGCTCAGCGGGATCTGCCGCTTCAGGCTGCTCGATGAGATCGGTGGCGGCCATCCGTTCCGCAAATTCAGACACGCGCCGTTCCTGTCCGATCTGACCGACGAGGATGACGAAAAAGCCGTCAATCGGCCGGAACTGCTGCGGGTCTTCAAGGCCTATCTCGACGCCAACAAGCTGGAGGCGGACTGGGAAAGCATCGAGCGGGCCGGAAACCGGACGCTGGTGAATTCGCTGTCGATGATGTCGCCCTTTGGCCCTGCCGAGAAGCAGGCGCTTCTCGAGGCACCGGATCTGAAGAGCCGGGCTGATACGTTGATCGCAATCACCGAGATCCTGCTCGCGCAGGGGTCCGGGACAGCGAACGTGCTGCAGTAGGGCAAAGGCCGGTCATGGACGAAAAACTCAGCAAGGTGGACCCGAAACTGCTCGATCTTCTCGTCTGTCCGCTGACCAAGGGCAGGCTGTCACTCGATCGCGAAAACAACGAGCTCGTGTCGCAAGGCGCGCGCCTTGCCTATCCGATCCGCGACGGGATCCCGATCATGCTCATGTCGGAAGCCCGCAAGCTCGAGGACTAGCCTTCAGATCGAGCCGTGAGCAACCTTCAGATCGATCGGCCGCTCAGCAGTTTCGGGTTATCCTTGACCGTCGTTCCGGCGGCCTGGCCGATGAAGAAATCCTTGATCTTCGGAAGCCGCTCCACGACGCCCAAGCCGAAATCGCGGGCGATACGGATTGGCGTGACGTCGTTGGAAAACAGCCGGTTCAGCACATCCGTCGTCACGCCCATCCGGAACGTATCGAAACGCCGCCACGACTGGTAGCGCTCGAGCACATTGAGCGAGCCGATGTCGAGGCCGAGGCGATCCGCCTCGACGATCGTCTCGGCAAGCGCTGCGACATCCTTGAAGCCGAGGTTGAGACCCTGGCCGGAGATCGGATGAATGCCGTGGGCGGCATCGCCGGCAAGCGCGAAGCGCGGTGCGACAAAGGCACGCGACAGGGTGAGGCTGAGCGGATAGGCCTTGCGACCGCCGACCAGCCGGATCTCGCCCAGCTTGTGGCCGAAGCGCCGCTGCAGCTCTTCCTCGAAGATCAAGTCGTCCGATGCCATCAGGCGCTCGGCGGCATCGGTGCGCTCCGTCCAGACCAGCGACGAGCGATTGTTGGTGAGCGGCAGGATGGCGAACGGGCCGGACGGCAGGAAATGCTCTTCCGCCACGCCTTCGTGGTCGCGTTCATGGGCAACCGTCGCGACGATGCCGGACTGGTCGTATGTCCAGTTGACAGTGCGGATACCGGCCATGTCGCGCAGCTTCGAGCGCACGCCGTCGCAGGCAACGAGAAGGCGGGTTTCCTCGGTCGAGCCATCGGAAAATTTCACGGTCGTATGCGTTGCGGTCGTCTCGAAGCCGGTGGCGGAAAGGCTGTGACGGATCGATACGCCGAGCCGTTCGGCGGCACCGCGCAGGGCGCGCACCATCGCGACGTTCGGCACCATATGGGCAAACGGCCTGCCTGCCTGGATCGTGCCGTCGAAGGTGAGAAAGACCGGGCGGACCGGATCGGATGTCCGGCTGTCGGTGACGATCATCCGGTTGATCGGCTGGGCGTGCGGCAATATTTCGTCCCAGGTGCCGAGGATGTCGAGCATCTGGCTGGCGGCCGCGATGATCGCGGAGGCTCGCTCGTCCTTTTCCCAGACACCGGCCGGTGCGGCCTCGACGACCTGGACCTCCAGATGCGGCGCCGCCTGCTTGACCGCGACCGCCGCCGCAAGGCCCACATAACCACCACCCACAACCAGCATGTCCAGCATTGAAAAACTCCCGAGCACGTCAAACACTTCGTGGCGTTTCCATTTGAGCTCGAAACGCTTAGCCTTAGATATAGATCATCAAGTGCCCGCTTCCTACCGCCGGAGTCCGTCTTAATGTCGAGTTCTTCTACCCCGATCGATCCCATCAGCGCACTGCTGACAGTACTCGACCTCGAAAAGCTGGAGGAGAACCTGTTTCGCGGCAGGACCGGCCCCGACACGGGATGGCAGAGAGTGTTCGGCGGACAGGTGATCGGCCAGGCGCTGGTTGCGGCACAGCGGACGGTCGCCAGCGATCGCTTCGTGCACTCGCTGCATGCCTATTTCCTGCGGCCTGGAGATCCGCTGGTGCCGATCATATACCAAGTGGAGCGTATCAGGGACGGGTCGAGCTTCACCACGCGACGGATTGTCGCCATCCAGCATGGGCATGCCATCTTTTCGATGTCCGCTTCGTTCCAGATCGACGAAGGCGGTTACGACCATCAGATGTCGATGCCGCCCGTCGCCATGCCGGAAGAGCTGATGCCGGAAAGCGAATTCAAGCAGATGTTCCTGAAGCACGGCTCGGATGCCGTGCGCCGCTACTGGTCGCGCGAGCGCCCGATCGAGATGCGGCCGACGTCGCTTGCGCATTATCTGTCCAAGGAGAAGCTGGAGCCGCGCCAGGATATCTGGGTGAGGACCACCGGCCCGGTGCCGGACGACCGGGCGATCCAGGCAGCGCTGCTTGCCTATCTCTCCGACATGACGCTTCTCGATGCATCTCTCTATCCGCATGGCACCTCGATCTTCGATCCAACCATCCAGGCCGCGAGTATCGACCATGCGATGTGGTTCCACCGTCCGATCCGTTTCGACGACTGGCTGCTCTATTCGCAGGACAGTCCCAGCGCATCCGGCGCGCGCGGCATGACCCGCGGCGCAATCTACAGTCGATCCGGCGAGCTCGTCGCATCCGTCGCGCAAGAAGGTTTGATTCGTAAAAGAGCAAATGAATAATATTTGGGCATTTTGAGAAAACTGCACAAGTTTTCGCCGCAATTTGGCCGGCGCGTTGCCCGTTATTTGGCGACGTTCTGAAAGGGTCATTCTTATCAATAGCTTAATCTGGCTTCTCAAACTGGCATGACCCTTGAATGTGTCATGTCAGTCGCTGCTCTTGATCAGGCAGTGATCCAGGAGAATCGGCCCCGAGCCGAGCAACAAAGGATGGGAAGCCAGATGAAAATTGTAATGGCCATTATCAAGCCATTCAAGCTGGATGAGGTGCGCGAAGCCCTCACCGCTGTCGGTATCCAGGGCCTTACCGTGACCGAAGTAAAGGGCTACGGACGCCAGAAGGGACACACGGAAATCTACCGTGGGACGGAATATGCGGTCAGCTTCCTGCCGAAGCTGAAAATCGAGATCGCGGTTCCGACCGACCTCGTCGAAAAAGCCGTTGAAGCAATCGCCTCTTCCGCCAAGACCGGCCAGATCGGCGACGGCAAGATCTTTGTCTATTCGATCGAGCAGGCCGTGCGCATTCGCACCGGCGAAACCAATACTGAAGCGCTGTAAGAACGGCTGACAGGGGAGTCTTCAAGCTATGCAATTTACCAAATTTTCCACTCTCGGGCGTCTCGGTGCCGCGGCTGCGGCCTTCGCCGCGCCCGCCGTCGCCTTTGCGCAGGACGCTGCCGCACCGGCAGTCGCTGCCGCGGCCGCGGCCCCGGTTGCCGACAAGGGCGACACCGCGTTCATGTTCATCTGCACGCTTCTCGTGCTGTTCATGCTGATGCCGGGCATCGCCCTGTTTTACGGCGGCCTCGTCCGCACCAAGAACATGCTGTCGGTCCTGATGCAGTGCACCGTTGCCGGCGCCGCCATCATGATCATCTGGGTCACCTACGGCTATTCCTTTGCCTTCGGCGGCAGCACCTCCGCCTTCTGGGGTGGTACGGCGAAAATGTTCCTGTCGGGTGTCAACATGGACTCGACGGCTGCAACCTTCTCCGACGGCGTGGTCATTCCGGAATTCATCTTCGTGATGTTCCAGATGACCTTTGCGGCTCTGACGCCTGCACTGATCATTGGCGCCTTCGCCGAGCGCATCAAGTTCTCGGCTTCGATCCTGTTCTGCATCCTGTGGGTTACCTTCGTCTACTTCCCGATCGCCCACATGGTCTGGGACGCAAACGGCCTGATCTTCGGCTGGGGCGCGCTTGACTTTGCCGGCGGCACCGTCGTTCACATCAATGCAGGTCTTGCAGGTCTGATCGGTGCGATCATGGTCGGCAAGCGCACCGGCTACGGCAAGGACATGATGGCTCCGCATTCGATGACGCTGACGCTGGTCGGCGCTGCAATGCTCTGGGTCGGCTGGTTCGGCTTCAACGCAGGCTCCAACCTCGAAGCTTCGGGCGGCGCAATGCTCGCAACGGTCAACACCTTTGTTGCAACCGCTGCAGCCGTCCTCTCCTGGTGCGTCGTCGAAACCTTCACCCGCGGCAAGGCTTCGCTGCTCGGTGCTGTCTCGGGCATGATCGCCGGTCTCGTCGCCATCACGCCGGCTGCCGGCATTGCCGGTCCGATGGGCGCCATCGTCATGGGCCTGATCGTCTCGCCGCTGTGCTACTTCTTCGTTGCCGTCATCAAGAACAAGTTCGGCTATGACGACACGGCAGACGTGTTCGGCGTCCACGGCATCGGCGGCCTGTTCGGCGCTCTTGCCACGGGCATCTTCGCATCCGCCTCGCTCGGCGGTATCGGCTATGCCGAAGGCGTCACGATGGGCGGTCAGTTCATGACCCAGGTCTATGCCGTTCTCGTCACCATCGCATGGTGCGGTATCGGCTCGCTGGTCATCTACAAGATCGTCGATCTCGTCGTCGGCCTGCGCGTCACCGTGGAAGCAGAACGCGAAGGTCTCGATCTCGCGTCGCACGGCGAAGCTGCCTACCACTCGTAAGAGGCTGCAACTGCCTCTCGAAGGCAGCGTCAATCTCTGATGACCATCACTCAAGCCCGGGCCTCTGGTCCGGGCTTTTGCGTTTTGCCAAGCGAATTCCAGCCGATCAATCTTGGTTAAAGTCGCGTTAACCATCGCGGGGGTATTCTGCCTGGAATTGCGTGACCGGCCGAAACCTGCCGGTTCATGAAACAGGCGGTTTTTCAGGACGGCGGGCAGACAAGATGGGCAGAAGCAGTTCGGCGGCTATGGCAAATCGATCCACCCGCCTGGTACTCACGGCCTTTGTCTGGCGACAGGCGCTCGCGCTGACAGGCTTTGGCATTTTCACGCTGCTGGCGCTGGCGGTGGCAGCCCTTGCCACGTGGAATGTCGCAGATCCGAGTTTCTCCTACGCCACCGACAACCCGCCTGCCAATATCCTCGGCTTTTCGGGCGCAGCCTTCGCCGACCTGATGATGCAGTTCCTCGGACTTGCGAGCATCTTTGCGCTGCTTCCAATCCTTGCCCTGGCGCTCGCTCTGATTTCCGGGCGTCGTTACGATCGCATTCCGGCGCGGCTTGCAGCATGGGGCGGCGGTACGCTTCTCGCCTCGGCGACGCTCGGCTGCTTTCCGGCGCCGGCGACCTGGCCGATCCCGAACGGCATCGGCGGCGTCATTGGCGACATGATCCTGCGCTTCCCGGCTCTCTTCGTCGGCGCCTATCCCACCGGCATGGTTGCAACCGTGCTTGGCTGCATCTTCACCATTCCCTGCATCTGGCTGATGCTGTTTGCCTCAGGCTTTGTCGGCGAGGCCGTCGAGACGGAAAGCGATGACGACGATGCGCCCGTGGCTGCCGTCTCCGCGCGCAACCGTCAGGATGAGGACGATGACGGCGACGACAACGGCCTCTTCGGAGGCTTCCTGGCGTTCGGCGCACTGGCACACTACTGGTATATCGCTCAGGCGCGCCTGCGGCGGCTGACTGGGGCAAAGCCCCGCGCCCGTGTCGGTTTCGACCAGCCCTATGATTTCAACGACGACGAATTCGGCACACTGAACGAGCCGGTTCGTGCCAAGCAGGCCTCTGCCGGTGGCAGAAGCCGGATGGAGCCGTCGCTCGATGGCGCACCGGAGCGGGTCCTGTCGCCACGCCGGATCGTATCGGCACCGCCGATGTCCTCCAATGACGCGGATGACGACGATGATTCGTCGCTCGATACGGGAGACAATCCACGGCGCCCGGCCGGGATCCTCGCCGACCACGATGAGGATTTCGCGGCCGCGCGCGGGCCGAAATCTGCTGGCAACGGCTCTCCGCGCGTCGTCCCGGCGGCACCGCCTCCCAAGCCCAGCGCCCGCGTCGGTCGCGATGCGCAGGGCTCGTTCATCTCTGCCGACGGGTTCCAACTGCCCTCCGTGCACCTGCTTGCCGAACCAAAGGCGATTGCCCGCGATGCTTCGCTGTCGGCTGACGCGCTGGAGCAGAACGCCCGCATGCTGGAAGGCGTGCTGGAGGATTTCGGCGTCAAGGGCGAGATCATCCACGTCCGCCCGGGCCCTGTCGTGACACTCTACGAACTGGAACCTGCGCCGGGCATCAAGTCGTCCCGCGTGATCGGACTTGCCGACGATATCGCCCGCTCGATGAGCGCCATTGCTGCCCGTGTCGCGGTCGTTCCCGGCCGCAACGCGATTGGGATCGAGCTGCCGAACCGCATCCGCGAAACCGTCTATCTGCGCGAAATGATCGGCTCGAAGGATTTCGAAACCAGCAAGGCAAAGCTTGCCATGGCACTCGGCAAGACGATCGGCGGCGAGCCTGTTGTCGCCGATCTCGCCAAGATGCCGCATCTTCTCGTGGCCGGTACCACCGGTTCGGGTAAGTCCGTCGCTATCAACACGATGATCCTCTCGCTTCTCTATCGTTACACGCCGGAGAAGTGCCGCCTGATCATGATCGACCCGAAGATGCTCGAACTCTCCGTCTATGACGGCATCCCGCATCTTCTGTCTCCCGTCGTCACCGATCCGAAGAAGGCCGTTGTCGCGCTCAAATGGACCGTCCGCGAGATGGAAGAGCGCTACAAGAAGATGTCGAAGATCGGCGTGCGCAATATCGACGGGTTCAATTCGCGCGTCGAGCAGGCGATGGAACGCGGCGAGGTTCTGACCCGTACCGTCCAGACCGGTTTCGATCGCCAGACCGGCGAGGCGGTTTACGAGACGGAAGAGTTCGACCTGCAGCCGATCCCCTATATCGTCGTCATCATCGACGAAATGGCCGACCTGATGATGGTAGCGGGCAAGGATATCGAAGGCGCTGTCCAGCGTCTGGCGCAGATGGCGCGTGCGGCCGGCATCCATGTGATCATGGCGACGCAGCGCCCCTCGGTCGACGTCATCACCGGCACGATCAAGGCCAACTTCCCGACCCGTATCTCTTTCCAGGTCACGTCGAAGATTGACAGCCGTACCATTCTCGGCGAACAGGGTGCCGAACAGCTGCTGGGTCAGGGCGATATGCTCTACATGGCGGGCGGCGGTCGGATTCAGCGTGTCCACGGGCCTTTCGTCTCCGATACCGAGGTCGAAGAGATCGTCGCCTACTTGAAAACTCAAGGGTCGCCCCAATATCTCGAAGCTATCACGGCTGATGACGACGAGGATGGCGAGGGCGCAGGACCTGCCGGCACTTCCAACCTCTCCGACTCGGACGATCCTTACGACCAGGCGGTGGCGGTTGTGCTCAAAGACGGCAAGGCCTCCACATCCTACATCCAGCGCCGTCTCGGCATCGGCTACAACCGTGCGGCATCGCTGATCGAGCGGATGGAGCAGGAGGGCCTGATCGGCCCGGCCAACCATGCCGGAAAGCGCGAGATCCTCGTGCCGACCGAAGCGGATGTGCTGGATCGGTAAGGCCGGTAAAGCGGTCTTCAGGGGTTCGTGATCCGGCGCAAGCGGCCATCAAGACGCCGTGTTTCCACAACAGAAACACGGAAGGAGACCAGAATGACAGAACAAAAGACCACTCTTTCCAAAAGCATGACCGGACTTCTCGGCCGTCGCCAGTTCTCGCTCGGCCTTGCCGGCGGTGTTGCCGGACTGCTGGTTGCGGGAGCGGCCAAGCCCGTTCTGGCGCAGGCCGCAGCCGGTGCCTCGGCTCAGCGGATCGCCGACCATTTCTCGTCGGTGAAGACGATGATGGGCGAGTTCGTTCAGTTCGGGCCGCGCGGTGAACAGACCGGCGGCAAGTTCTTTATCGAACGCCCCGGAAAGCTGCGCTTCAACTTCGAGGATCCGTCGCCGCTGCGCGTGATTGCCGATGGCCGCAACGTGGTCGTGGGCAACGTCAAGCTCAAGACCTGGGATATCTACCCGCTGTCGAAGACGCCGCTCAGCCTGCTCTTGTCCGAGCGCATCGATTTGACATCCGCGACCGTGCGCAGCGTGCGTGAAGAGACCGACCTGACGACGATCGTGCTCGGCAACAAGTCGATCTTCGGCGATTCGACCATCACCATGATGTTCGACACCAAGACCTTCGACCTTCGCCAGTGGACGATCACCGACGCCCAGAACAAGGATACGTCCGTGATGGTCTATAACGTCCGCAACGGCGTGGCGATGGACGAGAGAGTGTTCACCATCCCCTACGATCAGGTGAAATAAGACCCATCCGCCGAGACGGATCGCTTTTGGAGGGCTGCGGAAACGCGGCCCTTTTTGCTTTTACTGCTATCCGAAATTGCCTAGAGGTGATGCCCATCAGCGAGGGCAGGCATGACATTCTCCATCACCACCTGGAACATCAACTCGGTCCGGCTTCGCATGCCGATCGTGCAGCAGTTCATTACCCGCAACCAGCCGGACATTCTCTGCCTGCAGGAGATCAAGTGCCAGGAGCCTGAGTTTCCCTACCAGCCGCTGAGAGACCTCGGCTACGAGCATATCATCGTGCATGGCCAGAAGGGCTATCACGGCGTCGCCATCGCCTCGAGGATCCCGCTGTCGGAAGATCACCGCCAGAACTACTGCAATGTCGGCGATGCCCGGCACATCTCGGCGCTTTTCGGGACGGGTTCCCGGCGTATCCGGGTGCATAATTTCTACGTGCCTGCAGGAGGCGACGAGCCGGACCGGACGATCAATCCGAAATTCGGTCACAAGCTGGATTTTGTCGAAGAGATGAAGGTTTTGCAGGCCGATGCGACGCCCGGCATTTCGTCGATTCTCGTCGGCGATCTGAATATCGCACCGCTGGAGCACGATGTCTGGTCGCACAAGCAGCTTTTAAAGATCGTCAGTCACACGCCGGTCGAGACTGAGGGCATGAAGGAGATCATCTCCAAGGGCGGCTGGCTCGACCTGATGCGCCAGTACACGCCGGAGCCGGAAAAGATCTACACCTGGTGGAGCTACCGCGCCAAGGACTGGGAAGCCGCCAACAAGGGTCGCCGTCTCGATCATATCTGGTCATCGCCGGACCTTGGCCCGTTTCTCGACCGGATCGAGGTGCTGAAGGAAGCCCGAGGCTGGACCCAGCCATCGGACCACGTTCCGGTGACGGCAGTGTTCAAGTTCTAAGGAGCAGTCATCTCAGCGGAACCGGTGCTGCATGGCGAGTGCTGCCTTGGCGAGGCTGACGATGTTGTCGCGGATCCGGTTTTCGATCAACCGCCCGACCTGAGGGTATTCCTCCAGCAGGCGTTCGAACAGGGATCGGCCGATCCTGAGCGTTTCGGAATCCTCGGCGGCGATTGCCGTGAACTTGCGCTCGACCATGGTCACCAGCGCGAGCTCGGATAGAAGCGTGCCGGCCCCGACCGTCTTGTCGAGACGAACGGTGCCGTCGCGGGTGGTCGAGTAAAGGTCGAAACTGCCTTTGCAGACGATGAAGGCGGATTCGGCGGGGGAACGCTCGCGAAACAGCTCCTGGCCGCCGGATGTTGAGCGTCGTTCCGCCCCGAACGCAATCAGCCGCAGCTGGTCGCCATCCAGTTCCCTGAAAAGCGGCACTTGCGACAGAAGCCGGATATCGTCGGACAGTGCCATTTTGCGGGTTTGCGGTCTTCGAGGTTAAGGAACGATCTTGTATCCACCGTTTTCCGTCACCAGAATCTCAGCATTCGAGGGGTCGCGCTCGATCTTCTGTCTCAGACGATAGACATGGGTTTCCAGTGTATGCGTTGTAACACCGGAATTATAGCCCCATACTTCTTCCAGAAGAATATCGCGTGTGACGACCTTCAGCCCGGCGCGATAGAGATAGCGGATGATCGCCGCTTCCTTTTCGGTCAGACGGATCTTCTTGCCATCGTCCGTGGTCAGAAGCTTCTGGCTCGGCTTGAACAGGTAGGGGCCGACGGTGAACGTGGCGTCCTCGCTCTGTTCGTACTGGCGAAGCTGGGCGCGGATACGCGCCAGCAGAACCGCAAAGCGGAACGGCTTCGTCACATAATCGTTGGCGCCGGCTTCTAGGCCGAGGATCGTGTCGGAATCGGTGTCGTGGCCGGTCAGCATGATGATCGGGGCCTTGAAGCCGTTCTTGCGCAAAACCTTGACCGCCTCGCGGCCGTCCATATCCGGCAAGCCGACATCCATGATCAGAAGATCGACCTGGGTCGCCTTGGCGGTATTGACCGCCTTGGTTGCATTGGCTTCCTGCAGGATCGAGAATTCGTCGTAGAAGCCGAGCTGCTCCACAAGGGTCTCGCGCAGATCATCGTCGTCATCGACCAGCAGTATCGTTCTCGCCATGCAGTTCTTGCCTTCCGTAGCGCCTATTGCGTTTGTAAGACGTATCTAGGGATCTTCGATGTAAAACCCAACCCGCTATGAATTCAAACGAAATCATATTCAAAGCAAAACCTTGTGAGTGAAATGCATCGTTTTCGCGAAAAAGATCACAAAACCGGACCCGTCGTCGTGGTTCGTACCGCTCCGCGTGACCGCCGGCGTGCCATCGTGACATGTGGCGGGATCACCGTTCAGGCAGCACTGGGGCGATCCGGAACGACCGCCTTCAAGCGCGAAGGCGACGGAGGAACGCCGATTGCCGCGATGCGGATCCTCAGCGGCTTCATCCGCGGCGACCGTCTTTCCGTGCCGGGCACGCGGCTTCCGCTTCGCCGCATCGGCCACGACATGCTCTGGTGCGACGAGCCGAAGCACCCGGCCTACAACCGCCTGGTGAAGGCCCCGTTCAAGCCCAGTCATGAGGAGATGCAACGAGTAGACGAACTCTACGATATCTGCCTCGTGCTCGACTGGAACATCACCTCGCGCAAGCGCCACGGCGGCTCGGCCATCTTCTTCCACCTGATCCGCCCGGGCTACCAGCCGACCGCCGGCTGCGTCGCGGTTCATCCACGCGACATGAAGCGGCTGCTGCCGTTTCTGCGCAAGGGGACGGTGGTGCGGGTGATGGGGTGAGGGTGCTGGGATAGGCTACCGGCCGATGGCAATCGCGCCGGCCGCCACGATGAGCCCGGCCACGATGCGCTTTGGCGTGAGTGTCTCGCCGAGGAACAGCCGACCGATGATCATCGCGAAAACCACGCTCGTTTCGCGGATGGCGGTGATGGGGCCTGCAGGCCCCATCGAGTAGGCGATGATGACGACGCCATAGGCGATCAGCACGAAGATGCCGGCCAGCAGGGCCTTTCGGGTTTCCCGCTCGCGGATGTCCAGGCGCAAGCGCCCCCGCATCAGCGTATACGCGACAATCAGAAGCACGCCATAGGTGAACAGCACCCAGGCGGCATAGGCACCTGGATCGGCCAGATAGCGCACGCCGATGGAATCAACTGTCGCGTAGGTGGCGATGATCAGGCCGGTCAGCAGCGCCCACAAAATGGACGTTGTCGGCGCGCGCTGGCTGCCGGTCGAGAGGCTCATGATGCCGGTAGCCACCAGCAAGACGCCAAGGATCTGGGACGAGGTGAGCGTTTGTCCCATCATCAGGAAGCCAATGAGCGACACCAGAAGCGGCACGGAGCCGCGCACGATCGGGTAGACCTGTCCGAGGTCGCCCAGCCGGTAGGCGAAGACGAGGAAGATGCTGTAGGCCACCTGCAGTATCGAAGAGGCAAGGATGAAACCGAATCCCGCAGCCGTTGGCCATGGAAACCATAGCATAACCGGGAGAGCGGCGAGAATGCCCGTGATGCCCATCACGGTGATCGACCACAGCCTGTCGGCGCCCGAGCGCAGGAATGCATTCCAGCTGGCATGCATGACGGCGGCGGTGAGCGCCAGCGCGATGACGGTCGGGCTCATTGCTTGGCGATCCTTCCGGCCCGCGGCAAAAGACGGAGCGGGCAGACAGGCATTGCCGTACCGATCTCCTTAAAAATCTACCGTATTGGCGCGTCCCGAAAGGTCAAACGTGTTTTCCTGAACCGGCTGTGAGCGCTGCTCATCGCAGCAAAAAGCCGCCGGATGCTTTCACATCCAGCGGCTTCGCTTGTCTGGCATGAAGAGCCTTCAGCCTATTTCCAGTCGCGGATATCCACGAAGCGACCGGCGACGGCGGCAGCTGCTGCCATGGCCGGTGAGACCAGGTGGGTGCGGCCCTTGGAGCCCTGACGGCCCTCGAAATTGCGGTTCGAGGTCGACGCGCAACGTTCATAAGGGTTCAGGCGGTCGTCGTTCATGGCAAGGCACATGGAGCAGCCAGGCTCGCGCCAATCGAAACCGGCAGCCTTGAAGATCCGGTCGAGACCTTCGGCTTCCGCCTGTTCCTTGACGAGGCCGGAGCCCGGAACGACCATGGCCGACACCGTCGACGCAACGGTCTTGCCTTCGACCATCTTTGCCGCAGCGCGCAGATCCTCGATGCGGCCGTTGGTGCAGGAGCCGATGAAGACGCGATCGATGGTGATGTCGGTCATCTTCGTGCCCGGCGTCAGGCCCATATACTCGAGCGCGCGCCATTTGGAGGTGCGCTTGTTTTCGTCCTTGATCTGGTCGGGATCGGGAACAGTGCCTTCGATCGTAGTCACGTCCTCGGGCGAGGAGCCCCAGGAAACGATCGGGGGCAGGGCGGCTGCGTCCAGCACCACGACCTTGTCGTAATGAGCGCCTTCGTCCGTATGCAGCGTCTTCCAGTAGTCGACGGCCATATCCCACGCCGTGCCCTTCGGCGCGCGCGGCTTACCCTTGATATACTCGAACGTCGTCTCGTCAGGCGCGATCAGGCCGGCACGGGCGCCGCCTTCGATCGTCATGTTGCAGACGGTCATGCGGCCTTCCATGGAGAGCGACCGGATCGCCTCGCCGGCGAACTCGATGACGTGTCCGGTGCCGCCGGCCGTGCCGATCTCGCCGATAATCGACAGGATGACGTCCTTTGCCGTGACGCCGGCGGGCAGTTTGCCGTCGACGCGGACCAGCATGTTCTTTGCTTTTGTCTGCAGCAGCGTCTGGGTGGCCAGAACGTGCTCCACTTCCGATGTGCCGATCCCGTGCGCCAGCGAACCGAAGGCGCCGTGCGTCGAGGTATGGCTGTCACCGCAGACGATCGTCATGCCCGGCAGGGTAAAACCCTGTTCCGGCCCGACGATATGGACGATACCCTGGCGGACATCGCTTTCGGAAAAGTATTCGACGCCGAAATCCCTGGCGTTTTCCGCCAGCGCCTCGACCTGGATGCGGCTCTCCTCGTTCTTGATCCCGAGGTGACGGTCAGGCGAGGTCGGCACGTTGTGGTCGACGACGGCGAGCGTGCGCTGTGGCGAGCGCACCTTGCGTCCGGCAAGGCGCAGGCCCTCGAAGGCCTGCGGGCTCGTCACCTCATGCACCAGGTGACGGTCGATATAGAGAAGACAGGTATCGTTTTCATCGCGGGAGACGACGTGGTCGTCCCAGATCTTGTCATACAAAGTACGAGGTGCGCTCATGGCTGCGGTCCAATAAGATTGAGAATGGGTGGGGAAATAGAGGCGGCATCTTAGGCCGCGCCGGACATGTCTGCCCGGTCAGCTAAGTCGGCTGCATAGAGCGCCGGATACGCGCGCAAAAAAGCGTGACGGCAGACGCTTGTGGTCCTGCAGCACGATCATGCGGTTCGCGAGACATCCGAATTTCGATCCCATGGCAAAGGGTGTAGCAGTTTTTTGAATTCTCGGCAATTGCCTCCAGAAAACGTACATGCGAGAACGCTACTAAAGGATCCCCCTTATCGGGGGTCGGTCTGCAGCGCCTCCCGGGCCTGAAAGAGGAGACGAGAATGGCTTTGCCAGCCCAGCTTCCCGACAACGAGGCTGAACGCCTGCTCTCTGTGCGGGCCCTGATTTCCGCCGACGGACCCTCCACGCCGGAGCTCGAGGCGCTGGTGAAGCTTGCCAAGGATGTGTTCACGACGCCTTATGCGGCCGTCAACATCGTCGACGCCGATTGGCATCGGGTGGCCTGCCAAGTTGGCATTCGAACGAGCGAATGCCCGCGCGACATTTCGATCTGCTCCCGTGTCGTGCTTGAGAACGAGGTCGTGGTGGTTCCCGATCTTGCCCGCCATCCGGAACTACGCGATCTGCCTTATGTGTTGGGCGAACCGGGGTTTCGATCCTATGCCGGCGCACCGGTGGCGCTGGAGCCGGGTCTTCCCGTTGGTGCCTTCTGCCTTCTCGATACGGAGCCGCGCGAATTCAGCGACCGGGAGATCGCCAATCTCATGCATTTCGCCGAGGTGGCGAGCGGTCTTTTGCGGCTGCAGAAGGCAAATCATGTGATGGGTTTTGCCGAGGAAAAGCTGCGGCTGGCCGCAATCACCGATCCGATGACCGGGTTCTACAATCGCGCGGCGCTGGTCTCGATCGTCGACGGCATGCTGGCCGATGCGTTTTCGGCGCAGCAGACGGTCGGCGTCCTCTACATGGATATGGACGGGTTCAAGACGATCAACGACACGCTCGGCCATCCCGCGGGCGATGAAGTGCTGAAGCAGGCGGCGCAACGCATTACCGAATGCCTCGGTGTCCAGGAAATTGCCGTCAGGATGGGTGGCGACGAGTTTGCCGTCTTCGTACCGAACCTTGCCAATGCCGATGCGCTGGCCGGTCTTTCGGAACGCCTCGTGAAACGGTTCCGCAGCCCGTTTGCCGTGGGCAGGCATATCGTCAATGCACGTCTGAGCGTGGGTGCTGCCCTTGCGCCGCATGCAGGGTCTGATCGCCTCAGCCTGTTGCAGGCCGTGGATGAAGCGCTGTACGAGGCGAAGGCCTCCGGCCGCGACAGGTTCGTCCTCAGGTCCTCCTGACGGCGGCGAATGCGGGCGATGCCTTCTATCGACGGCTTGCCTTTCTGATCCCCTGTTCCCGCATCCTCTTTTCGACTTGCCGCAAGGCAATCGACAAGCCGATCGTCAGGATCAGGTAGATATAGACGACGATCGAATAGGTTTCGAAAAACCGGAACGAGCCGGACGCATAGATCTTGCCGGCCTGGCTGATATCGGCCACGCCGAGAACCGAAACGAGAGAACTGTCCTTCACCATGGCAACGAAGTCGTTCGAGAGGGGTGGGAAGATCACCCGTATCGCTTGCGGAAACACGACAAGGCGAAAGCGCTGACCCCGCGTCAGCCCGAGCGCCATGGCCGCTTCGACCTGGCCGCGATCGATGGACTGGAAACCGGCGCGAAAGATCTCGGCGATAAAGGCGGAATAGCCGATCGTCAGCGCAATGATCGCTCGCCACATCAGCGACAGATCGCGGACCTGCATCGGCTCCAGCCAGCCGCCGTCGACCAATGGCGTGATCAGGACATTGTAAAAACCGACGATCGCCGGTGCGCCGGCAAAGGCAATGTAGAATAAAAGCACCAGGATCGGGATGCCGCGCACGACTTCCACATAGAAGCGCGCCGCTTGCCGGAGGGCCAGGCGATCGGAAAGGCCCGCAAGGGCGATGGCCAGCCCCAGAGCGGTGGCAAGCACGAAGGCCGTGACCGTCACGAACACCGTCACCCAGATGCCGCGCGAGACGGTGGCGAAAACCTGGGCATAGAGATCGTTGACGACGATCACGGCTGCGAGCGCGAGGCCTATGACGACGACGGCTGCGAGCCACCACGGACGATCACCATCGCCGCCCGATGTCGGCAGGGTCTGAAAGGTCATCAGGTTTCGACCCTGTCCGTGGTGCCTGCCATCCTGATGGTCACTGGCCCATCTTGTAGTCGAGGAACCACTTTTTGTTCAGGGCATCCAGCGTGCCGTCGGCTTTCAGCGCGGCGATCGCGGCGTTGACTGGCGCTGCGAGATCCGATCCCTTCTTGAAGATGAAGCCGAAATCTTCGGCTCCGAGCGGGCCGCCGATCACCTTCAACCCGCCGTTCGACGCGTCGACATAGCCTTTGGCCGCGACGCTGTCGGTCAGCACGAGATCGACGTCGCCGCCTTTCAACGCCTGCACGGTTGCGCCAAAGGTCTCGAACAGCTTGATGCGCGGGTTCTGCTCGTTGCCGTCGAGGATGCTGTAGACTGACGTGTAGAAGGGCGATGTGCCCGGCTGGGCGCCGATCAGTGCGCCGTCTACGGCCGCAAAGGCCTTTTCATCGGCAAAGCGGGTTTCGTCGCCACGCACCAGCATGAACTGTTCGGAGCGCAGGTAGGGATCGGAGAAATCGACCTGTGCCTTGCGTTCATCCTTGATGGTGATGCCGGTCATGCCGATGTCGTACTGGCCATCGGACACGGCCTGAATCATCGCGTCCCAGCTGACATTCTGGTACTCGACCTTGAAGTTCAGCCGCTTGGCGATCTCGTTCATCGCATCATACTCCCAGCCGATCGCCTGGCCCGTCTTCGGATCGACGAACTGCAGGGGCGGGTAGGCGTTTTCGGTGACGACGACCACGGAACGGGCCTTCAGGTCCGGCAGGTTTTGCGCAAAAGCAGTGACCGGTGCCAGGCTTGCAACTGCGAGGGCGGCAATGACAAAACGTCTTTTCAGCATGGGGCGATCCTCAAGAGGAATATCTCAGCCAAATCTCACCAATTTCTGCGGGAAGACAAGCACAACCATTCCCTCAGACGAAGATCGCTGGGTTTGCCTTTGCAGACGCAACTGCAGTGGGGTCGATATCAATGCCCGAGGGCAATCGCAGGCAATAAAAAAGGCGGCCAAACGGCCGCCTTTTCGCATCCCATGAAGGGAAATCTTATTCAGCAGATGCTGCTTCTGCAGCCTTTGCTTCTTCCGCAGCCTTCGCTTCAGCGGCTTCTGCTGCTGCCTTGTCGGCGGCGAGAGCCTGTGCTGCTGCGATCTTTTCAGCTTCGATGCGTGCCTTTTCTTCGACAACTGCAGCGCGCTCGGCTTCGTTCAGCTTGCGTGCGCGCGTGCCGGTGTTCTCGACGATACGAGCCGACTTGCCGCGACGATCGCGCAGGTAGTACAGCTTGGCGCGACGGACGCGACCGCGGCGAACGATTTCGACGCCTTCGACGAGCGGCGAGTAGACCGGGAATACGCGCTCGACGCCTTCGCCGTAGGAGATCTTCCGAACGGTGAAGCTTTCGTTGATGCCGCCGCCGGAACGGGCGATGCAAACGCCTTCATAGGCCTGTACGCGGGTACGGGTGCCTTCCGTCACGCGGACGTTGACGCGGACGGTGTCGCCCGGGGAAAATTCTGGAAGCGAGCGCTTGGCTTCGATCTTGGCGACCTGTTCGGCCTCAAGCTGCTGGATGATGTTCATGTGTCAAACCTCAGGTTTTTCTGAAACAGCCAGAGCGCTCTTAGGATCCGTTGGTCAAAGCCTCTGGATCTGCCTTGCGGCAGAGCGTTTCGCCATTCTTTGTTGCTGGCAGACGGGACAGTTTTCCCATTTCCGTTCGCGCCATTACACGAAAGGCATGCGCTTGTCATCGGGCATGCCGCAATTTTGTGGCGATCGGTGGCGTTTTCGCCGCTTGCTGCCTCTCTATAGCAGGTCTAAAGGCTGACCGAAAAGAATTCGGGAGGATTCATGTCGATCACCATGGTGGTGCTGTTGGCCGCTGCCGGCTTTTTCTCGGGCGCCGCCAACGCGATTGCCGGCGGCGGGACGTTTCTCGTCTTCGGCGCCTTGACGCTTGCCGGCGTGCCGCCGATCTCGGCCAATGCAACATCGTCGATCGTGCAGTTTCCGGGCTATGTCACCTCGACGCTTGCCTATCGCCGCGAGATTGCCAGCCACTGGCGAAGTGCTTTGGCGCTCGCAATCGTCTCCGTCATCGGCTCGATTTTGGGAGCGCTGATCCTGCTGGCGCTCGACAATGACGCGTTTCGCCAGGTCGTGCCGTGGCTCCTGGGCGCCGCGACCGCCGTGTTTGCGGCAGGCCCATGGCTTAAGCCGAAAGCCTCGTCCGAGCGCCCTGCCAACTCGCCGCTTTCGGTCATCGGTCAGTTCCTGACATCGATCTATGGTGGGTTCTTCGGGGCCGGAATGGGGATCATGATGCTGGCGGTGCTGGGTATGACGACCGGCGGCAGCTATCACCATCTCAACGCGCTGAAGAACATGCTGGCGGCGCTGATTGCCGGCGTCGCGATCGTCGTCTTTGTCGGCGGCGGCGTGATTGCCTGGCCGGAAACGATCATCATGATGCCGGCCGGCGCGCTTGGCGGCTATTGCGGCGTGTGGCTCGCACGGCGCGTTCCGCAGGCAGTGCTGCGCTGGTGCGTGGTGGCGGTCGGCGCAGGCCTCACCGTCTACTATTTCGTGACCGGCTAGCTCTCGTTCAGCAGGTCCGGGCGGCGTTCCCGAGTAAGCCGCAGCGACTGTTCGAGCCGCCATTTCTCGATCGCGGCATGGTTGCCGGAGGTCAGAATAGCGGGGATTTCCCGGTCTTCGAAGACCTGTGGGCGGGTATAATGCGGATGTTCGAGCAGGCCGTGCTCGAAGCTTTCGTGGGTGCCGGACAGGGCATTGCCCATCACGCCCGGCAGAATGCGCACGACGCTGTCGAGCAGGGTCAGGGCTGCCGGCTCGCCGCCCGAAAGGATATAGTCGCCGATCGACACTTCCTCGAGCTGGCGTGCATCGATCACCCGCTGGTCGACGCCTTCGAAACGTCCGCAGACGATCACCACGCCCTCGCCATCGCCAAGCTCGCGAACGCGCTTCTGGCTGAGCGGCTTTCCGCGCGGGCTCATCAGCAGGCGGGGGCGGCTGTCATCTACGAGGGAATCGATCGCCTTGCCGAGAATATCCGCCCTTAACACCATGCCGGCGCCGCCGCCGGCCGGCGTGTCGTCGACAGTACGGTGCTTGTCCTCCGCGAAATCACGGATCTGCATCGCTTCAAGCGACCACTGCCCGCGTTCCATTGCCTTGCCGGAGAGGGAAAAGCCGAGATGGCCGGGAAACATTTCCGGATAGAGGGTGAGCACCGTCGCGCGAAACGGCATCGCGGTCACTTGTCCTTGCGCGGAAAGTTCGAGTTCGCGTCGTCTTCGTCCGGGTTTTCGATCAGGCCCGCAGCTTCGGGATCGATCAGGATCTTGCCGCCTTCGAGATCGATCTCCAGAACGGCTGCCTCGGTAAACGGAATGAGCGACGGCCGACGGCCGGGGCCTTTCAGCTCCAGAAGGTCGCCGGCGCCGAAATCGAAAACGGCGCTGACCGTGCCGAAGCTCTTGCCGTCCTTGTCGACGGCTTCCAAGCCCTCGAGGTCGGCGTAATAGAATTCGTCGTCGTCCAGTTCCTCGTCCGGCAGGTTGTCACGGTCGACGAACAGCTCGATGCCGTTCAGCGCTTCTGCATCCTCGCGGCTGTTGATGCCGCGGAAGCGGACGATGACGACGGTTTTCGCCTCGCGGATATCGAGGATCTCGAAGACCCGGCCGTCGGCTGTGTAGAGATTGCCGTAGTCGCCAAGCGCTGTCGGATCCTCGGTAAAGGATTTCACCCGCACCTCGCCCCGCAGGCCCTGGGCAGCGCCGATCGTTGCCATCAGAACTGGGTTTTCGAGCTTGGTCATGCGGGAAGGCTCCGGTTTCTTCGCGCCCATTTAAGCGCAACACAGTGAAATGAAAACAGTCTCGGCGGAATGAAAACAGCAAAACGGGCGGTGCGTTGCCGCACCACCCGTCGAAGCAAAAGAAGCAGATCTTATTCCGCGGCAGCAGCTGCCTTGGCGTCTTCGATCTTCTTTGCGCGCTCGGCAGTGCGTTCCTGAGCCTTCTTGCCCGGCTTTGCCTTTTCCGGGTTGCTCTTGGCATCGCGCTGGCCAACGCCGGCTTCTGCCAGGAAGCGCAGAACGCGGTCGGTCGGCTGTGCGCCGTTGTCGAGCCAATGCTGAACGCGCTCTACGTTGACTTCAACGCGCTTTGCGTCGTCCTTGGCAAGCATCGGGTTCCACGAACCGACCTTTTCCAGGAAGCGGCCGTCACGCGGCGAACGGGCGTCAGCGACGACGATCGTGTAGTAAGGACGCTTCTTCGAGCCACCACGGGCAAGACGGATCTTCAAGGGCATTGTATTCACTCCTAGGTTTGTCTGGGCCGCCGTCCCGGCGGGCCGTGTCGTTATTGGTTTAAGCTGTTTCCTTACCGCCGTGTTCGGCGGCGATGGCTTCATGATGCCGGATGACTTCCTTGATGACGAAGTTCAGGAACTTCTCGGCGAAATCCGGGTCCAGATGAGCGTCGTCGGCCAGGCGGCGAAGGCGTTCGATCTGGTATTCCTCGCGCGCCGGGTCTGCCGGCGGCAAATCGTATTGGGCTTTGAGGACACCCACTTCCTTGGTGCAGCGAAAGCGTTCCGCCAGCATATGCACCAGTGCCGCATCGATATTGTCGATCGACTGGCGGTAGCTCGAAAGCTTTGCCTTGATCTCAGGGTCAACCATCGTGTCCTCCCCTCACTTCTTCTTGCCAGGCAGGCCGGGAAGACCCGGGAAGCCGCCGAGGCCGGGGAGCTTTCCGCCGCCAAGACCCGGCATTCCACCGCCGAGACCCGGCATGGAGCCAGGCTTCATGCCGGCAGCTTCGGCCTGCTTCTGCAGGGCTTCCAGCTGCTTCGGATCGAGCTTGGAAAGATCGGGCATGCCGCCCATTCCACCCATTCCGCCACCCATGCCACCAAGACCCATCTTGCCGGCAAGGCCGCCCATCATCTGCTTCATCATGCCGCCCTTGCCCTTGCCGCCCATCATTTTCATCATGTCGGCCATCTGGCGGTGCATTTTCAGCAGCTTGTTGATTTCGGATGCGTCCGTGCCGGAGCCGGCTGCGATGCGTTTCTTGCGGGAGTGCTTCAGCATATCCGGGTTGGCGCGTTCGGCCTTCGTCATCGAGCCGATGATGGCGATCTGGCGGTCGAACATCTTGTCGCTCATGCCGGATGCGGCAAGCTTGTCCTTCATGCCGGCCATGCCGGGCATCATTCCCATGATGCCGCCCATGCCGCCGAGCGATTTCATCTGGCGCAGCTGGTCGGCAAGGTCGTTCAGGTCGAACTTGCCCGACTGCATCTTCTTGGCCATCGCCGCGGCTTTTTCCGCGTCGATGTTTTCGGCTGCCTTTTCGACCAGGCTGACGATGTCGCCCATGCCGAGAATACGGTCGGCGATGCGGCGGGGATGGAACTCTTCGAGTTCGTTCATCCGTTCGCCGACACCGATCAGCTTGATTGGCTTTCCGGTGACAGCGCGCATCGAAAGCGCTGCACCGCCGCGGCCATCGCCATCCATGCGGGTCAGAACGAGGCCGGTAATGCCGACGCGTTCGTCGAAATTGCGCGCCAGGTTGACGGCGTCCTGGCCGGTCAGGCTGTCGGCCACCAGCAGGATTTCATGCGGGTTGGACTTCCGCTTGATTTCCGCCATTTCGGCCATCAGCGGTTCGTCGATATGCGTGCGGCCGGCGGTGTCGAGGATGACGACGTCATGGCCGCCGAGCTTGGCCGCCTGGACGGCGCGCGCGGCGATATCGGTCGGCGACTGGCCGGCAATGACCGGCAGCGTATCGACGCCGGTCTGGACGCCAAGCTGGCGCAACTGTTCCTGAGCTGCCGGACGTCGCGTATCGAGCGACGCCATCAGCACCTTTTTCTTTTCGCGGTCGGTCAGCCGCTTTCCGATCTTGCCTGTGGTCGTGGTCTTACCCGAACCCTGCAGACCGACCATCATGATGACAACAGGGGCCGCGGCATGCAGGCTGATGCCGACGCCTTCGGTCCCGAGCATTTCGACCAGTTCGTCATGGACGATCTTGACGACCATCTGGCCGGGCTTGATCGATTTCAGAACCTCGGCGCCGACGGCCTTTTCACGAACCTTGTCGGTAAAGGCGCGCACCACTTCCAGCGCCACGTCGGCTTCCAGAAGCGCACGGCGAACCTCGCGCAGGGCGGCGGATACATCCGCTTCGCTCAATGCGCCACGGCCGGTCAGTCCATTCAGAATGGAGCCAAGACGGTCCTGGAGGTTTTCGAACATCGTGTATTCCTTCTTCGTTTCCGGGTGCCCAAAAACGTCGGTTCTTTCGCCGGCAAATACAAGGCACCAAGGAGTACGCAAAGCCAAATAGCACCCGAGGGCGCCACGCGCTGTCGGGTGTTGACCTCCGGGTTTCCGAATAGTTCGGCTCCCGGTCGGCGGCTCCAAGTTCTCGGACTTGTCAGCAGATTAGCGGGCTTAAACAGGAAATGGGGTTGGAAGTCAAGGCGCGCCGGGGTTTTGCCGCGGGCGAGGGCGTCCGCTGACGAGATGCCGGAGATCTGATGTTGCCGCAAGCTTCCGCCCGTGCGCGATTTGCCGTATTCTATAGGGGATATATGCGAACCTAGATAGAGGTGGCCTTGATGGCGCAGCTCTTGCAAACCCTGGTGATCGAACAGACCTCATGAAACGTCGCAATTTTCTCAAATGGTCCGGGATCGGCGCAGTGGTGGCCCTTGCCGGCGGGTTGACCGCACGAGGTGCCATGGCAGCCAACAGCTATTATTCCGGGCCGGTGTCCGATCACTTCGACGGAACGCATTTCTTCAATCCCGGCGGAGAGGAGCCGCGCGGAACTCTCGATCTGCTGCGCTGGAAGTTCGGCAACGGCAATATTCCCTGGCCGGACACGTTTGCCAGCCCGTTTCCGCAGGCCGTGCCGGAGACGCGCGTGACCGGCAATCGTCTTGTCGTCATCATGGTCGGCCATGCGTCGCTGCTGATCCAGGTTGCCGGCGTCAATATTCTGACCGATCCGGTCTGGTCGGAGCGCGCCAGTCCGGTCTCCTTCGCCGGGCCCAAGCGGGTCAATCCACCGGGCATCCGCATCGGTGATCTGCCGCCGATTGATATCGTGCTCGTTACCCACAATCACTACGACCACATGGATCTCGAAACGCTTTGGGTGCTTGAGGGACGCGACAAGCCGCATTTCATCACCCCGCTCGGCAATGATGCGATCATCCGCTCGAAGGTTCCGGATGCGAAGATCACGGTCATGGACTGGGGCGGCAGCGAGACGGTCGCGCCCGGCGTCGTGTTTCACTGCGAGCCCTGCCATCACTGGTCGGCGCGGGGTCTCGGCGACAGGCGCAAGGCATTGTGGGCGGCCTTCGTGTTTGAAACGCCGGCCGGCAAGGTCTATCATGTGGGCGATACCGGATTTCACGAGGGCGTCAACTATCGCGCCGCGGGCAGTAAGCATGGTCCTTTCCGCTTGGCGAACCTGCCGTTCGGCGCCTATGAGCCGCGCTGGTTCATGAAGGCGCAGCACCAGGATCCGCAGGAAGCCGTCGAAGGGATGCAGCTTTGCGGAGCCTCCTTCGTTGCCGGGCATCACTGGGGCACGGTCAAGCTGACCGACGAGGGCATCGACCAGCCGGTCGAGGCGCTGTTTGCGGCGCTCGACAGTCGTGGTATTGCGCGTGAACGATTCCGGCCGATGCGGGTAGGTGAGGTTTTCGACGTTCCGGCGTGACGGAGCTTGATGAGCCGCTCCACAGTTTGCTTGATGCGGAAACATGAGTATTTGGGGCAAGATATGCAGATCGAACTGGGCCGCCTGACGGACGCTACTCGCATCCAGCGCCTCAAGGCGCAGACAGCGGGTACGCATGATACGCTCGACAAGCGGATCATGCGGGCGGAGCCATTCGCCAATCGCGAGCGCTATGCCTTGTTTCTCGACGTCCAGCATCGGTTTCACGCCGATGTCGCGCCGCTTTACGCGGCCGCCGAACTCAACCGGCTGCTGCCCGGCCTTGCCGAGCGTTGCCGGCTGGAAGCGCTTCGCCATGACATTGCGGATCTCGGCGGCGTGCCGGAACAGCTGGGATCGACGACCGGCCCCCTCAATCCTGCGACCGCGCTCGGCTGGCTCTACGTCGCCGAAGGCTCCAATCTCGGCGCTGCTTTCCTGCGCAAGGAAGCAGCAAAGCTCGGGTTGTCGGACGATTTCGGTGCGCGGCATCTGGCCGGCCACACGGACGGCCGTGGCCTGCACTGGCGCAACTTCGTTTCGGCCTATAACGAGCTTCTGCTGACCGAGGCAGAGGAACTCGAGGCGGCAGAAGGCGCCAGGGCGGCGTTCCGCCGGGTGCATGCGCTGGTCGACCAGATCTTCGGATGACACGATCGGAGAATGGCGCTCGCCGCACAAGTTGCGCGCGCTACTGGCAATTCGTGGCGATTTCCGCCATATACGGCCGATGACCGGTAATTTACCGCACGGGTTGGCAATCATGGCAGAACAGGTCGAATTTGCGCGCATGAACGGGCTTGGCAACAAGATCCTGGTCATCGACATGCGCGGTCGCGCCGACAAGGTCACGCCGGAAGCAGCCGTTGCGCTCAACGCTGATGCTGCGACCCAGTTCGACCAGATCATGGCGATCCACGATCCGAAGATAGCGGGTACCGACGCGTTTATCGACATCCTGAACTGCGACGGCAGCAAGGCCCAGGCCTGCGGCAACGGCACGCGCTGCGTCGTGCAGGCCTTGAGCTCCGAGACTGGCCGCAAGGTTTTCACCTTCCAGACGGTTGCCGGCATTCTCAATGCGCGTGAGCACGAGGATGGCACGATCTCGGTCGATATGGGCAAGCCGGCCTTTGCCTGGGACAAGATCCCGTTGTCTGAAGAATTCTACGATACCAGCCGGATCGAGCTGCAGATCGGCCCGATCGATGCGCCGATCCTGCATTCGCCGTCCGCAATGGCGATCGGCAATCCGCATGCGATCTTCTGGATCGACCGCGACCCGATGGATTTCGATCTGGAACGGTTCGGACCGCTTCTCGAAAACCATCCGATCTTTCCGGAAAAGGCAAATATAACGCTGGCGCAGGTGACATCGGAAACGTCGCTGCGCACCCGGACATGGGAACGCGGCGCGGGGCTGACGCTTGCGTGCGGCTCCGCCGCCTGTGCCGCGGGTGTTTCGGCGGCGCGCACCGGCCGCACGGGTCGCACCGTGACCATCGACGTTGCCTCGGCGCCCAGCCGGCAGCCGCTCGTCATCGAGTGGCGTGAAGACGATCACGTGGTGATGACCGGCCCTGCGGAATGGGAATGGTCCGGCAAGGTCGATCCGGTCAGCGGTGAATTTTCGCGTGACGAGGAAGTCGGGCAGGGCGCTTACCAAGGGGCGAAGGTCCATTGAGTGGCGTCGAGGTCATCACCTTTGGCTGTCGGCTGAACACCTACGAATCGGAAGTGATGCGGGCGGAGGCCGAAAAGGCCGGGCTCAACAATGCCGTGCTGGTGAATACCTGTGCTGTGACCTCGGAAGCCGTGCGCCAGGCCCGCCAGACGATCCGTCGCGTGCGTCGTGACAATCCGCATGCCCGGATCGTTGTGACGGGTTGCGCCGCCCAGACCGAGAAGCAGACGTTTGCCGAGATGCCCGAAGTGGACATGGTGCTCGGCAACGAGGAAAAGCTGAAGAGCCAATCCTATCGCGCGCTGCCGGATTTCGGCGTGTCGTCGGAAGAAAAGCTGCGCGTCAACGACATCATGAGCATCAAGGCGACGGCGCCGCAGATGATCCGTCATATCGACGGTCACGTGAGGGCCTTCATCCAGGTCCAGAACGGCTGCGATCACCGCTGCACCTTCTGCATCATTCCATACGGTCGCGGCAATTCCCGTTCGGTGCCGATGGGCGCGGTCGTCGAACAGGCGCGCAGGCTAACCGAAAGCGGGTATCGCGAGATCGTGCTGACCGGCGTCGATGCCACCAGCTACGGCGGCGACCTTCCCGGCCAGCCGACCCTCGGTCTTCTTGCGAAGACGCTTCTGAAGCAGGTGCCTGATATCCTGCGGCTGCGGCTGTCGTCGATCGACAGTATCGAGGCGGACAATCACCTCTGGGATCTGATCGCCGACGAGCCGCGCTTCATGCCGCACCTGCACCTCTCGCTGCAGCATGGCGACGACATGATCCTGAAGCGGATGAAACGCCGCCACAGTCGCCGCGAAGCCTTGGACTTTGTCGAGCAGGCACGGCGCCTGCGGCCCGAGATCGCATTCGGCGCCGACATGATCGCCGGATTTCCGACCGAGACGGAAGAGATGTTTGAGAATTCGGCGACGCTTGCGCAGGACGCCGGCATTTCCTTTCTGCATGTTTTCCCCTATAGCCCGCGTCCCGGAACGCCGGCCGCGCGGATGCCGCAGCTCGACCGGGCAGTGGTCAAGGAGCGTGCAGCACGGCTTCGTGCAACGGGCGAAGCGTTGCATAAAGCCCATCTCGACCGCATGGTGGGGACCGAACAGATCGTCATCGTTGAAAACAACGGCCTGGCGCATACCGAAAACTTTTCGCTGGTCGCCGTGCCGGGGCTGGTTCCCCGGGACATCCAGCGCATTATGATAACTGGCCATAACGGCAAACATCTCGACATGCGGGTCATGGCCGCTCCCGCCACAGAGCGGGCGGCCTGACCGGAACGGATTTCTTATGGCACTGAGTTTCATCAAACGCGTCTTCACCTTCGGCGACGTCCCCCCCGAACAGCAGGTCGAAGATCGCGCTCCGGCACCGATCACAGAAGCGGAAGCCGTCCGGGCGGAGCTGGAACCAAAGACGCGCGCGGAAGACCTGCCTGTCGCCGCCATCGATCCGGTGGCTGCGATCGAGATGGAGACTGCCGGCGGACCGGCGTCGGATGCGCCTGCCGATATGGCTGGCGTCGAAGAGCCCCTTTCTGAGCCCGCCGCAGAGGACGACATTGCCATTCTCCCGGGTGTCGAGGAAACCTCCGAACTAGGCATCGTGCCGCTGTCGCTGCTCGAAGCCGAAGCGGCGGCAGATGTTGATTCCGCCCCGCTGCCGGCGCCCGTTCTTCCCAAGGGCTTTTCCACCGCCAGCGCGGAACCGGAAACGGTCACCATCGTGCCGCCGGCCAAACTCACCTGGTTCCAGCGTCTGCGCGAAGGCCTGTCGCGGACTTCGTCGCAGCTCACCGGCCAGATCGCGGCGCTGTTTACCAAGCGCAAGCTGGACGACCAGACGCTCGAGGATCTCGAGGACCTCTTGATCCAGGCCGATCTCGGCGTCGAGACCGCAATGCGGATCACCGGCACGCTGTCTTCCGAGCGCTACGGCAAGGACGTGACCGGCGAGGATGTGTCGCGCATCATGTCGGCGGAAATCACCAAGGTGCTGACGCCGGTTGCCAAGCCGTTGCAGCTCGATCTCAGCCACAAGCCGCATGTCATTCTCGTCGTCGGCGTCAACGGCACCGGCAAGACGACGACGATCGGCAAGCTTGCGGCGAAACTTTCGGGCTCCGGGCTGAAGGTGATGCTGGCCGCCGGCGATACGTTCCGTGCCGCTGCCATCGAACAGCTGAAGATCTGGGCCGACCGGACGGGCTCGCAGTTCATCGGCACCAAGCTCGGCGCCGATGCGGCGGGTCTTGCCTATGACGCTTTCGAGCAGGCGCGCGCCAACAAGTCGGACGTGCTGATCATCGACACCGCAGGCCGGTTGCAGAACAAGACCGAGCTGATGGCCGAACTCGAAAAGATCGTTCGCGTGCTGAACAAGCTCGATCCGGACGCGCCGCATACGGTGCTGCAGACGCTCGATGCGACGACGGGCCAGAATGCGATGAACCAGGTCGAGATCTTCCGCAATATCGCCGGCGTCAGCGGTCTGATCATGACCAAGCTCGACGGCACCGCGCGCGGCGGTATCCTCGTCGCGATCGCCGCCAAGCACAAGCTGCCGGTCTATTTCGTCGGCGTCGGCGAAGGGGTCGACGATCTCGAGCCTTTCGAGGCCAAGGATTTCGCCGAAGCGATCGCCGGGCTGGCGCCCGCGCCGCATTGATGACACACAGAAACGAATTTGCTCCAGGCAACCGCTGGCTTTGAAGTTGGACCCCATGCAGACGATTGAAAGCGACACCAAGCCGACCAAGGAAGAAAAGCAGCATCCGGGCCTGAAAATGGCGCTGGAGCTCGGGCCGCTCCTGGTGTTCTTCTTCGGCAACCTGCGCGGCGAATGGCTGGTGCAGAAATTCCCGGCACTTTCGGCCGTCGGCGGCCCGCTTCTGGTGGCAACCGCGCTGTTCATGGTCGCCACGGTGATCTCGCTGGTGATCTCCAAGATCGTCTTCAAGCATCTGCCGGTCATGCCCTTCGTGTCGGGCGTGGTCGTCATGGTGTTCGGGTCGCTGTCGATCTGGCTGCAGGACGAAACCTTCATCAAGATGAAGCCGACCATCGTCAACACGCTGTTCGGCGTGGTGCTGCTCGGCGGGCTTTTCTTCGGCAAGTCGCTGCTCGGCTATGTCTTCAATGCCGCCTTCAGCCTGAATGAAGAGGGCTGGAGAAAGCTCACCCTGCGCTGGGGGATCTTCTTCCTGTTTCTCGCCGTGCTCAACGAAGTGGTCTGGCGCAATTTCTCCGACGAGGCCTGGGTCAACTTCAAGGTCTGGGGCACGATGCCGATCACCATCCTGTTCACCCTTTCGCAGATGCCGCTGATCATGCGCCACTCCGTCGAAGAGCCGAAATCAGGTTCCGAGGTGTGACTGCCGGGGTGCTGCCCTCAAGCGGTTCATCCGGACGACGCTTGCTTCTCGCAGCACTGGTCCTGTTTGTGGCGCAGATCGCCATTCTCTACGCGATGGGCCGCATTCCGATCTGCGAATGCGGCTACATCAAACTGTTTGAGCCTGATGTGAATTCGTCAGGCAATTCCCAGCATCTGGGGGACTGGTATGTGCCGTCCCACATCATCCACGGTTTTCTGTTCTACGGGCTCGGCTGGCTGATCCTGCGCCGAGCGTCGGTGCCGGCCCGGCTCTCGCTTGCCGTCCTCCTCGAGGCCGCGTGGGAGATCGCCGAAAATTCTCCCGTTATCATCGATCGCTACCGGACCGCGACGATGGCGCTCGGCTATTCAGGCGACAGCATCATCAACTCGGCGATGGACACCGTGTTCATGGCCCTGGGCTTCCTGTTTGCCGCACGCGCGCCCATCTGGCTCACGGTTTGCATCGCTTTGTTCTTCGAGCTCTTCACCGGCTGGGTGATCCGCGACAACCTCGTCCTCAACGTGCTGATGCTGGTCTGGCCTGTGGATGCGATCAAGGTCTGGCAGAACGCGCTGTGAGGCGTGAGCAAAGTTGAGACCCAGCAAGTGCTGGTTCAGCCTTTTCCCGCTGCCGCTTTCTCGATGGCCGGTAGCAGATCCTGGGTGACGCTGCGACTGTCGAAGGGGCCAACCTTCTTGTAGAGGATCGTGCCGTCGGGGCCGACCAGGTAGCTTTCCGGAATGCCGTAGACGCCCCAGTCGATCGCGGACTTGCCGTTCGGATCGATGCCGATCGCCTTGTAGGGGTTGCCGAGTTCGCCGAGGAAGCGCAGCGCGTTGTCGTTGCGGTCCTTGTAGTTGATGCCGACGATGGTGAGCCTGTTGTCTTCTGCCAGTTGCTTCAGGATCGGATGTTCCTGCCGGCAGGGGACACACCAGGACGCGAAAACATTGACCAGCGTCAGCTTGCCTGAAATGGCAGAGGAGGTCAGCGCTTGCGTCCGGGACCCTTCGAGAGGCGGCAGCGCCAGGGACGGCGCTTTCTTGCCGATCAGGGCTGACGGAATGGCGGAAATGTCGCGTCCGTTGACATCCTGGTCGTAGAGCATCTTGCCGGCGATTGCGGCAAAGCCTGCGAAAGCAAGAAGCGGGATCAGCGCGAATGCGTAACGGGCAAGACCGCGACGTTTCGGCTGGATGTCCTGCGAGGACGAGGGTTCGGCGCTCATGCCTTGCCGCCTTCCGGCGCCGGCGACGTTGCCGAGCGGCGGCGGATGCCGGCGGCTTCGAGCTGCGCAAGCTCCCTTCGGCGGGCGCGGCCATCGAGCCAGACCCAGCCGATCAGACAGAGCGAGACGAGGCCGGCAATTCCATAGGACATGGCGATATAGAATGTGTGGCTCATGTCACGTGCTCATCTCAGTCGTCAGGCCGGGTTTGTCGCCGGCCATTCTTGCTGCCATCCGGCGCTGCGCCGACACGCGGCGGCGCCAGATCTCGTTGCGCATGGCGGCGATGTGCAGGGTGAAGAACAACATCGTGAAGGCCAGTGCCATCACAAGCAGCGGCCGCAGGAAAGACCCGTCGATGCTCGATCCGCCCATGCGAATGACGCTTGCCGGCTGATGCAGCGTGTTCCACCAATCCACCGAGAACTTGATGATCGGAATGTTGACGAAGCCGACCAGGATGAGGATGGCGCAAAGGCGTGCGGCCTTGCCGGGATCATCCATGGCGCGGTTGAGCGCGATCAGGCCGAGATACATCAGGAACAGCACGAAGACGGAGGTGAGGCGCGCATCCCAGACCCACCAGGTTCCCCACATCGGCTTGCCCCAGAGAGAGCCTGTGGCGAGTGCGATCAGGGTAAAGGCGGCGCCGAGCGGGGCGGCGGTCTTGTGGGCAACGTCTGCCAGCGGATGGCGCCAGACCAGCGTGCCGATCGCCGAAAGCGCCATCACCGTGTAGCACATCATCGATAGCCATGCCGCGGGCACGTGCACATACATGATGCGAACCGTCAGCCCCTGCTGATAGTCGCCTTCGCCGGCAAAGCTCAGATAGAGGCCTGCTGCAAACAGGATCGCGGTGACCGCTGCAAGCCAGGGCAGGACGCGCGAGGCCAGGCCGAGAAACCGGGTCGGGTTGGCGAGATCGCTGAATTTGGTGATGGCAAGGCTTTCGGACATCAGGGCTTTTCTACTTCAGGACGAGAAGAGGTTCCATCTAATCAATCGTCGGCGTTTCGCAAAGCGAGTGCCGCGCCAAGGGGCCCAAGCACTGCAAAAAACATCGTGATTGCCACCAGTATCAGAAAAGGCGGCAGGAATGGAGCAGGATCCTCCACCGCCGCATAGGAGGCGCTGACCCCGAAGATCAGCACCGGCACGGCAAGCGGGAGGACCAGGATCGAGACAAGCAGCCCGCCGCGCGGCAGCGTGACCGCCACAGCTGCACCGACGGCACCGATAAAGGTCAGCGCCGGCGTGCCGACCAGAAGCGTCAGCATGGTGGCGCCGATCGCCACTTCGTCCATGTTCATGAACAGGCCAAGCAGCGGCGAGGCGATGACCAGCGGCAGGCCGTTGCCGATCCAGTGCGCCAGGCATTTGACGAGCACGGTGAGGACAAGCGGATGTTCCTGCATCAGCATCACGTCCAGCGATCCATCCTCGCGATCGGTCTGGAACATCCGGTCGAGGCCGAGCAGGGCGGAGAGGAGCGCTCCGATCCAGACGATAGCCGGACCGATTCGCGCCAGGAGATTGAGATCGGGACCGACGCCGAAGGGAATGACGGCGACAACCGTGATGAAGAACAGGACGCCGATCAACGCGCCACCGCCGGCACGGACGGAAAGCTTCAGGTCGCGCAGAAGGAGAGCGGTCATCACCAGACCTCCTCCGCAAAACCGGCAAAGCCTGCCATCTTCAGTTCCTGTGCTTTTTTCAGTCCGAGCGACTGGTGCGTTGCGGCGATCAGCATGCCGCCATTTCGCAGATGTGATTCGATGAGCCCGGTGAACACGCGTTCCGCACTCACGTCGAGTGCCGCGGTCGGTTCATCGAGGATCCAGACCGGCCGGAAGGAGACGAGAAGCTTGGCAAATGCCATGCGGCGCTGCTGGCCGGCGGAAAGATATCCGAACGGCAGATGGGTGATGTCGGAAAGCCCGACCGCATCGGCCGCATCGTCGACCGAGAGACAGTTGCCGTGCGGGGACTGGCCGAGAAACTGCTGCCAGAATGTCAGGTTCTCATGCACCGAAAGCTCGGTTTTCATGGCATTGCGGTGGCCGAGGTAGTGACAGGCTTCGGCTGCCCGCATGCCCTTGTCGGCCGTGTCCGCCTGCAAGATGACGGTGCCGCTTTCGGGGCGCAGGAGGCCTGCGACGACGCGCAGCAGCGTGGATTTTCCTGATCCGTTTTTCCCCGTCAGAACAAGGCTTTCGCCGCCAGACAGTGCGAAGGAGACGCCCTGGAAGATCAGATCTTCGCCGCGCCGGGCGCTCAGATTTTCGGCAATCAGCCGCATATGGTCTATGCCTTTTCGGGCCGGATTAAGCCTTCGATCACACCGCTGCCAAAAAATGTTTGGCGACCTGCGTCAAAGTGTCTGGAACGCTTCTTAGAAATTATCTATAAGCATCGCAACACGCCAGCGGCCGGCGTGATTTTCATCTAGCGCCGAACTTGAGGATCATCAAAAGTCCTTTCGTGCGGACAGCGGAAATGGTCGTACCCGCATCCTGATGTGCATGAAGTGCATAGGCGTCCGCACGCGCGTGTTGGCTCTTACATCAGCGGGGTTTATCCGTGGCTAAATCTGTCGACAGTTTCAATTGTCGCTCCGTCCTTACCGTAGGCGGTAAGGACTATGTCTATTACAGCCTTCCGAAAGCCGAGCAGAATGGTCTGCCGGACGTTTCCAAGCTGCCCTTCTCGATGAAGGTTCTGCTTGAAAACCTGTTGCGCTTCGAAGACGGAAAGTCCGTTACCAAGGACCAGATCCTGTCGGTTGCCGAATGGCTCAACAACAAGGGTCTGGCCGAGGCTGAGATCGCTTATCGTCCAGCCCGCGTGCTGATGCAGGACTTCACCGGCGTTCCGGCAGTCGTCGATCTCGCAGCCATGCGCGACGGCATCAAGGCACTCGGCGGCGATCCTGAAAAGATCAACCCGCTGGTTCCGGTCGATCTCGTCATCGACCACTCGGTCATCGTCGACGAATTCGGCACACCGACTGCTTTTGCCCGCAACGTCGAGCTCGAATACGAGCGCAACGGCGAGCGTTACCGCTTCCTCAAGTGGGGACAGCAGGCGTTCAAGAATTTCCGCGTCGTTCCGCCCGGCACCGGCATCTGCCACCAGGTAAACTTCGAATATCTCGGCCAGACGGTCTGGACCAGTGAAGAGGACGGCGAAACCGTCGCTTATCCGGATACCTGCGTCGGCACCGATTCGCACACGACCATGATCAACGGTCTCGGCGTTCTCGGCTGGGGCGTCGGCGGTATCGAAGCGGAAGCCTCGATGCTCGGCCAGCCGGTCTCGATGCTTCTGCCTGAAGTCATCGGCTTCAAGCTGACCGGCAAGCTCAAGGAAGGCGTTACCGCGACCGACCTCGTGCTGACAGTCGTGCAGATGCTGCGCAAGAAGGGCGTGGTTTCCAAGTTCGTCGAATTCTTCGGCCCGGGCATGGACAACATGCCGGTCGCAGACCGCGCGACGATCGGCAACATGGGTCCGGAATACGGCGCAACCTGCGGCTTCTTCCCGGTCGACGCCGAAACCGTCAGCTACCTCCACATGTCCGGCCGCACCAAGGAGCGCATCGCGCTCGTGGAAGCCTATTCGAAGGCTCAGGGGATGTGGCGCGACACCGATGGTGCCGAGCTGGTCTTCACCGACACGCTGGAACTCGACCTCAACGACGTCGTACCGTCGATGGCGGGCCCGAAGCGTCCGGAAGGTCGCATCTCGCTCGAGAACATCGCCTCCGGTTTTGCCGGTTCGATGGACACCGACTACAAGAAGCCGGGCCAGCTTGAAAACCGCTACCCGGTTGAAGGCACGGATTACGATCTCGGCCATGGCGATGTGGCGATTGCCGCCATCACGTCCTGCACCAACACGTCCAACCCATCGGTGCTGATCGCTGCCGGCCTTCTCGCCCGCAACGCAGTCGCCAAGGGTCTGACGTCCAAGCCTTGGGTGAAGACGTCGCTTGCACCGGGATCGCAGGTTGTTGGCGAATATCTCGCCAAGTCGGGCCTGCAGGATTCGCTCGATGCGATCGGCTTTAACCTCGTCGGCTTCGGCTGCACGACCTGCATCGGCAATTCCGGTCCTCTGCCGGCGCCGATCTCCAAGACGATCAACGACAAGGGTCTGATTGCTGCCGGCGTTCTTTCCGGCAACCGCAATTTCGAAGGCCGTATTTCGCCTGACGTCCAGGCCAACTACCTGGCTTCGCCGCCGCTCGTCGTCGCTTATGCGCTGGCCGGCTCGGTGCGCAAGGACCTGACCACGGAACCGCTCGGCATCGGCAGCGATGGCCAGCCGGTATTCCTCAAGGACGTCTGGCCGACGTCCAAGGAAGTCCAGGAGTTCATCCAGAAATACGTGACCCGCGAACTGTTCGAGAGCAAGTATGCGGACGTGTTCAAGGGCGACGAGAACTGGCAGGCAGTCCAGATCCCTGACGGCGACACCTATGCATGGGACGACAAGTCGACCTATGTGCAGAACCCGCCGTATTTCGTCGGCATGGGCAAAACGGGAACCGGTCTCAAGAACATCCACGGCGCTCGCGTGCTCGGTCTGTTCGGCGACAAGATCACCACCGACCACATCTCGCCGGCCGGTTCGATCAAGGCTGCTTCGCCAGCCGGTGCCTACCTGTCGGAAAACGGCGTCGCCGTTGCCGACTTCAACCAGTACGGCACGCGTCGCGGCAATCATGAAGTCATGATGCGCGGCACGTTCGCCAACATCCGCATCCGCAACCACATGCTCGGCCCGAACGGCAAGGAAGGTGGCTACACCATCCACTATCCGTCCAAGGAAGAGATGTCGATTTACGATGCGGCCATGAAGTACAAGGACGAGGGCACGCCGCTGGTCATCTTCGCCGGCGTCGAATACGGCAACGGTTCCTCGCGTGACTGGGCTGCAAAGGGCACCAACCTGCTCGGCGTCAAGGCAGTCATCGCCCAGTCGTTCGAGCGTATCCACCGCTCCAACCTGGTCGGCATGGGCGTCGTCCCGTTCGTCTTCGAAGAGGGCGTGACCTGGGCTTCGCTCGACCTCAAGGGTGACGAGACGGTCGAGATCGTCGGTCTCGAAGGCGATATCAAGCCGCGCGAGTGGAAGATCGCAAAGATCACCTATGGCGACGGTTCGGTGAAGGAAATCAACATCCTCTGCCGCATCGATACGCTGGACGAGGTGATCTACATGAACAACGGCGGCATTCTGCAGACCGTTCTTCGCGATCTTGTCGCTTAATAAAAATCCTCCACCCGCCGGTCAGACCGGCGGGGGGGCATTCTTTNACCCGCCTGGATGTGCTTTTCGCAAGACTTCGTCAGCCCAAACTCCTGGGCTGGAGAACCGGTTTTCCGACCTTGCATGTGCCGGGTCGCTCAATTCCCCTGACCAGCACGGGGATGCGGTGGTGAGCATTTCGCCTTGGCCACCGACGTTAAGGTCTTCATTCCTTGTCCCTCATCATTTTTATCGGCATGGCCGTTACGGTTTTCCTGACGTCGCTTCTGTCTGGGATTTTCGGCATGGCGGGCGGGCTCATCCTCTTGTGGGTCCTGCTGTTTCTCTATCCGGTCGGCACCGCCATCGCGATCCAGGGCGTCATCCAGATGGTCTCCAACGGATCCCGCGCCTGGTTCTCCCGTGCCTATATCGACTGGAAGATCCTCTCGATCCTGTGCTCTGGTGTGGCGGTTTCCGCCCTCATCCTGTTTCTGACGAGCTATATGCCAAGCCTGATCGTGGTTCTGATCGGTGTCGGCCTGATGCCTGTTCTCGTCTGGTTGCCGGTCAACAGGCTGCAGCTCGATGCGTCCCGTCCCTCGCATGCGTTTCTGGCTGGACTGCTGTCCGGCGGCATGACGATCAGCGTCGGCGTGGCAGGTCCGACGGTCGATATCTTCTTCATTCGCACAGAGATGGACCGGCGCAAGGTCATCGCCACCAAGGCGTCGATCCAGACGATCTCGCATCTGGCAAAGATCGCCTTCTACTGGGATGCCGCTTCGAACCTTCCGACCGTCGACATGGTGGCGGTGCTGATCGCCGCGCCGATCGCCATCCTCGGCGCTCGGGCGGGCAATGGTATCCTGCAAAAGATGACGGACGCCAATTTTCGGAGCTGGACCCGATGGGTGGTGACCGGCGTCGGCGCGGTCTACCTGACCCAGGGAATGCTGAGCTTTTTCTAACAGGCGGAACGGGCCGGACACGCGATCGCAGAGAGCGATCACATGTCGGATCCTCACCCGTTCGTGACTTCCTCTTGAACCGGTGCCGCGGTTACTTATCCGGCGTCCCACCGTTATGGCCTTGATTGCCCCTCGCAATCGTGGATAACAAACAACCTATCAAAGGGTTTGCCATTCATGCTGCTTCGTTTTCGCTCCATGGTCCTCGTTGCCGGTCTGCTGATAGCAGGCTCGGCTTCGGCAGGGGAATCGAAGGCCCCGAAGGGCGTCGTGGAACTGTTCACCTCGCAGGGCTGTGCCTCCTGTCCGCCTGCGGACACCACGTTCAGCCAGCTTGTGGCCCAGGGCGACGTCGTGGCGCTGTCCTATCACGTCGACTACTGGAACTATCTCGGCTGGACCGACACGCTTGCCTCCAAGGAAAATACCGAGCGTCAGTACGGCTATGCCAAGACGATGGGCCGCAGCGGCGTCTACACGCCGCAGGCCATCATCAACGGTCGCGACCATGTCAAAGGTACGGACCTGGTCGGCATCAACTCCAAGGTCGATGGTATGCGCAGCAAGGGAGAGGGGCTGGTTGTTCCCGTCTCGGCTGCCATGCACGGAGACGAGATCGAAATCGAGATCGGCGCCGGCAATGCACAGATACCGGCCGAGGCCGAAGTCGTCGTCGCCTACTTCACGAAGAAGCAGCAGGTCGAGGTGACGAAGGGCGAAAACAGCGGCAAGAACATGGATTACTGGCATAGCGTCTACGACGTGCAGTCCGTTGGCATGTGGAACGGCCAGACCATGTCGCTGAAGCTGCCAGGCAAGCTGATGGGCAAGTCTAAGAAGGACGGTTGCGCAATCCTGCTTCAGGCATCGGGCCCGAATGGCGAGCCGGCCGAGATCATCGGCGCAACAATCCTGATGGCCGGGCGCAAGAAGCTGGACGACTGACAGGGCATACCAACACCGCTCACCAGCAAGCTGGTCGCGGAGCGCCGCGCGCTCATTCTTTTCGACGGGAAGTTTGTTGGCGGCCCGGTCCAAATCCACTGGGGGGCTGGGGGTAAGGGTCAGCGAACCGAACCGGGCCAAATGGCGCTAAAGAACGCGCCAAACCAACATCTGCAATCTCGCTTGCAATTCGGGCGCTGTTTTGACCGAAATACGGCTTTCTCAGAAAACATCGCGGCAGCCGGTAACCTGGTATGGCAGCGTTGCAATTTCTAAAATGTCGGGGCACACTGTCACTGCTTTGACATCTATGATTGGGAGTCTTGATGACCGATCAGCCTGAATTTCCGAGGGGCCACCGGCCTCACGATGCTGCCGTCGTCGTCAATCTCAGCGAATACCGACAGAGCCTCGATCCTGCGCCCGTGACATTTCACCGTCGAGAGCTCGACTCCATCCTGTGGATCTATGGTCGGATGGTGGGCGAGGGCGAGTGGAAGGATTACGCGATCGACCACCTGAAGGACAAGGCCGTCTTTTCGATCTTCAAGCGATCGGGCGAGCTGCCGCTGTTCAGGATCGAGAAGAACCCCAAGCTTGCCAACAAGCAGGGTGCCTATTCCGTCATCAACACGAACGGCGTGATCCTGAAGCGTGGTCACGAGCTGCCACAGGTGTTGAAAGTGTTCGACAAGGCGCTGAAGCTCATCGACTGAACTGGTTCACTCGGTGAACAGCGAACCGGGATAGACCGTCGGGTCAGGCGGTGTATCCCTAGCCTCGCCGAGTGCAATCTGCATCAGGACCGTGTCCAGCCACTGACCGTGCTTGAAGCCGGTGCCTTTCAGCGTACCGGTCATTTCGAAGCCTAGGCTCTTGTGGACCGCGACGGATGCGGGGCTTGCGCCACCGATCACGGCCACCATCTGGCGAAAGCCGAGCGCTGTGCAGCGGCTGAGCAGTTCCTGGAGCAGTGCCTTCCCGGCACCCTTTCCACGCGCCCCCGGAGAGAGATAGATCGAATCCTCTACCAGCCAGCGATAGGCCGGCCGCGTGCGGAAGGCGGATGCATAGGCATAGCCGATGAGGACGCCGGCGTCGTCGATGGCGGCGATGTAAGGATAGCCCTTCTCGCGGATGGCGTGGAAGCGCGCGGTCATCTCTTTCAGATCAGGCGGGGTGATCTCGTAGCTTGCGGTGCCGTTCAGCACACTGTCCCGGTAGATGGCCGTGATGGCGGGTAGGTCGTCGGTTGTGACGTCGCGAAGGTGCTGGGGCATGGCAGGACTTGGGGCTTGAAGTGAGGCAGCAAGCCTATGACGCAGCCTCCCGGCGGGCAACAAAAAAGGCGACCTTGCGGCCGCCTTCTTGTGTGTCGTCTGATCTGTCGTCCACTCCGTGGATCAGTTGTTACGGTTGCCCATGAACTGAAGCAGGAAGGTGAACAGGTTGATGAAGTCGAGGTAGAGCGTCAGCGCGCCCATGATCGCCTTGCGGCCCATGACCGTCGCATCATCCGCGTCGTAGTACATTTCCTTGATCTTCTGCGTGTCGTAGGCGGTAAGGCCTGCGAAGATCAGCACGCCAATCGCGGAGATCGCGAAGCCGAGTGCCGAAGACGCCAGGAAGATGTTGACGATCGAGGCGATGATCAGGCCGAACAGGCCCATGATCAGGAACGAGCCCATTGCCGACAGGCTTCTCTTCGTCGTGTAGCCGTAGAGCGACAGAGCGCCGAACGAAGCTGCGGTCACGAAGAACGTCTGCACGATGCTCTGGCCGGTAAAGACCAGGAATATCGACGACAGCGAAAGACCCATCAGGGCAGCGTAGCCCCAGAAGGTTGCCTGGGCGGCGCTTACGCTCATCTTGTTGATCCTGAAGCTCAGGAAGAACACGACGGCGAGCGGCGACAGCATCACGACCCAGCGCAGCGGGCTTGCAAACAGCAGCTGGCCGAAGGGGGTCAGCTGGCCATCGGCGACGGCCATCTGCCAGGTCGCGAATGCCGCGATGCCGGTGATTGCCAGGCCGAGTGCCATCAGGTTGTAGACCTTGAGCATATAGGCGCGCAGGCCTTCATCGATCATCGCACCGGACTGCGCACCCGTCTGGGCGGCTCGGTTTTGATAGTTGTTGAAGTCAGCCATAGTATCCTCTTCAAGCTCCGGAATTTGTCACGGTGTCGGGCCCTAACGGTCAGACCCAGGCGCCGCTGCGGAGCCCAGCAAGCCTACCATCAAATATGAGGCGATAACCACGCCTATACAAGGGGGAAGGAACGCAATGGATCCCAAAGCTCCCGATCACAATTCCCGGAGGACCGGCGCCGCCTTCTGGCCCAGCACCCGCCACGTGCCGATAAGCCCGATGCCGACGGTCAGCACCAGCGAGGCCACAACCGTGATGATCGCCACATCCGGCAGGAAGGTCGAGGGAAGGCGCATGATGCGCGACACGATGAACCAGGCGGATACGCCGCCGGCCAGAAGCGCAAACACGGCGGTGGCGAAGCCGAGGATCATGTATTCGTAGCTAAAGGCACGAATGAGCATGGATCTCGTTCCGCCCAGCGTCTTCAGGATCACGGCATCGTGGGTACGGGCGCGGTTTCCGGCCGCGAGCGCCCCGGCAAGCACCAGCACCGAAGCGATCAGCGCCACGGCGGCAGCTGCCCGGATCGCGGTTGCCAGCTGGCCGATCAACTGGTCGACGATATCGATCGCATCCTTGACCCTAACACTCGTGATGGTCGGATAGGCATTGCTGACGGAGCGCAGGATTGTCGCTTCCTGCTGCGCCGTTGCCGATGGATCGGTGAGGGTCGCAAGCCAGGCATGCGGCGCGCCGCGGAACGTGTTGGGCGAGAAGACCATGACGAAGTTGATGGACAGCGATTCCCATTCGACGTTGCGGAAACTGGAGATCTTGGCGGTGATGTTGCGGCCGAGCACGTTGACGGTGACCGTATCACCGAGTTTCAGTCCGAGTTCGCCTGCCTCCTCCGCCGAAAACGAAACGAGAGGCTCGCCGTCATAGTCGGCCGGCCACCATTCACCCTGCGTCAGGGTCGAGCTTTCCGGCTTGTTCTTGGCGTAAGTGATGCCGCGATCGCCGCGCAGGACCCAACGGCCCTTTGCCGGAACATTCATCTGACTGACATCCTGACCGTTGAAGGCGAGGATGCGACCCCGCAGCATCGGCACCTCGAACAGCTTGGCGCCGGGTGCCTGCTCCTGCAGCAGCTTGCGGAAACCATCGACTTCGGCGCTCTGGACATCGACGAAGAAGAAGTTCGGCGCGTTGCGGGCGATGTTGCCGGTCAGCTGGTTGCGCATGTTGCCGTCGATCAGCGCCAGCGTCACCAGGAGTGCCAGACCGAGGCCGAGCGAGAGCACGACCGAGGGCGTCAAGGCGCCGGGACGGTGGATATTGCCGAGCGCCAGCCGCAAGGCCGGCGAACTGACGCGCGGAGCCCGACGGGCAAGCCACGAGATGAGCGCTGCAACCAGCCGCAGCAACACGAAGGCGCAGGCGACTGCGCCGAGGAAGACCGAGGCGACGAAGTGATTTTCGGACGAGAAGATCGCAAGGATCGCGAGAGCGGCGAGTGCTGCGCCTGCGGCTGCCAGATACGGCCAGGATGGAAGCCGGCCCGTGTCGAAACTCTGTTCTCTGAACAAAGCTGTGGCAGGGACCTCTCGCGCGTGTCCAAGCGGCAGAATGGCGAACGCAAAGGTGATCAGCAGACCGAACAGGGCGGCAAGCCCAAGCGCAGAGGGATAGATGTTGATGCCATCGGGTACCGGAAGCACGCCTTCGAGAAAGCGCAGTGCCACGATGGGCGAAACGGCGCCGATGACGAGGCCGGCCAGAATGCCGATCACTGCCAGAACCATGATCTGGAACAGGTAGATCAGCGTGACAACAGTTGCGGGTGCGCCGAGGCATTTGAACGTGGCGATCGTGGTGCGTTTGGCATCGAGGAAGGCCCGCACGGCGTTCGCCACGCCGACACCGCCGACGATCAGCGCGGTGAGGCCGACCAGCGTCAGAAACTGCGAGAAGCGCTCGACGTTTTCGGTAAGCGAGGGGGCTGCGCGGTCGCTGCTTCGGATCGACCAGCCGGCGGCCGGGAACTCGCGGTTGGCGCGATCGGCCAACCCGGTTCGGCTGGCAGGATCACGCAGCTTGATCTTGTAGGCGTGTTCGACAAGGCTGCCGTTTGCCATCAGGCCCGACGCCTGCAGCGCTTCCCGGCTGACCATCAGGCGGGGTGCAAAGCCGAAGCCATCGGACACCGCGTCCGGTTCCGACGCGATCGTGCCGCGCAGGACGAGCCTGATATTGCCAAGCAACAGTTCGTCGCCGGTTTTGATGCCGAGGCGCTCGAGCAGAAGCGGAGCGGCCAGTGCGCCGAAGGTCTCGCCCTGTTTGGCGACGAGTTCCTGCAGGGGCGCGGCCGGCTCGGCCTTAAACTCTCCGTAGAGCGGATAGGCGCCGTCGACGGCCTTGACCTCGACCAGCGCCTGTTCGGATCCATCCGGCTTGCGGGCCATGGAGCGCAGGCCGGTTGAGACAGACATTTCGCCGAGCCCGCTCAAGAAGGCGCGTTCCTGTTCGGTCGCTTCGCGGTTGTTCAGCTCAAAACGAATATCGCCGGCAAGCAGTTGCTGGCCCTGGCCGGCAATGGCTTCGGTAATGGCGCGCGAAACGGAATTGACGGCGGCAATCGAGCCGGTGCCAAGCGCGATACAGGCGAGGAAGATGTAGAAGCCGCTAAGGCCACCGCGCATTTCCCGCAATGCCAGGCGCAGCGCAATCTTAAGCCGAGGGACCGCGACCATCATACGGATGCGACCTGAACGGCCGGAGCGCCTGCTCCGTCGTCGATTATTTCGCCGGAGCGGACGCGGATCTGGCGCGAGCAGCGGGCAGCGAGCGAAATGTCATGGGTGACGAGGATCATCGTCATGCCGCGCTCGGCCTGCTTGGAAAACAGAAGGTCGGCGATCTGGCGCCCGGTCTCGGTATCGAGATTGCCGGTCGGTTCGTCCGCGATCAGCACGGCGGGCGAGGGGGCGAGTGCGCGGGCAATCGCCACGCGCTGCTGTTCACCGCCAGAGAGCTGGCCGGGATAATGGTGCAGGCGTTCACCCAGGCCAACGGCTGTCAGCTCGCGGCGGGCGATCTCGAACGGATCTTTCGCATTTGCAAGCTCCAGCGGGACTGCGACGTTTTCGAGCGCGGTCATGTTGGCGATCAGATGGAAGGACTGGAAGACGATGCCGATATTACGGCCGCGGAAATCCGCCAGCGCATCTTCGGAAAGGTTGTGAAGCGCCTGGCCGTTAATGACGATCTCGCCGCTGTCGAGGCGTTCGAGGCCGGCCAGCACCATCAGCAGTGTCGATTTGCCGGAACCGGAGGGACCAACGATGCCGACCGCTTCTCCTGCGTCGACGTCAAGATCCATGCTCTTCAAAACGTGAACGGATGCCGCCGCGCTGCCGAGGGTGAGATCGGCTTTTCGCAGCGTGATGATGGTTTTAGTCAATGCAGACCGTCCTATATAGGCTTCAAGAGCAATTCATGCCGCGCTGCGGTTAAGCCCAAATCTAGGAGACCGATCGTGCGTTTTAAAGCAAGACCGCTTCAATTCCTCGTCATGATACTGGCAGCACTGACCGCAGCCCCGGTTTTCGCCCAGAACAAGACCCTCCAGATCGTCGGTTTTGGAGACAGTCTGATGGCCGGTTACCAACTGGCGCCGGCAGAATCCTACACCGCCCAGCTCGAGGCAGCGCTGAAGGCGAAGGGCCTCAATGTGGCGATCAACAATGCCGGCGTGTCCGGCGACACCAGTTCCGGCGGGCTTGGACGCATCGACTGGTCGGTTCCAGATGGCACTGATGGCGTGATCCTTGAGCTTGGCGCCAACGATGCGCTGCGCGGCATCGCACCCGAGCAGACGGAAAAGAACCTCGATGCGATGATCACGCGGCTGAAGGCGCGCAACATTGCGATCTATCTGGTTGGCATCATGGCGCCGCCGAACATGGGCAGCGACTATGCGCAGAAGTTCAACCCGATCTACGAAAGGCTCGCCAAGAAACACGCGCTGCCGCTCTATCCGTTCTTCCTTGATGGCGTGACCACGGTTGCCGGAATGCAGCTTGAAGACGGCATGCATCCAAACGCAAAGGGTGTCGCGGCCATGGTCGAAAAGAGCCTTCCTTCCGTCGAAGCCTTCCTTGGGGACATCGGTAGTCAGCAAAAATAATATCTTGCGCGGAAGCGAGTTGCATGTTCCGCTGTTAGCATCTGCAAAAGATTCGAGGAGGTCCCTATGCCGAGACTTTTCATCGCCCTCGAAGTTCCACGCAATGTCGCCATGAGCCTGTCGCTGCTTCGTGGCGGCATCCCCGGCGCACGGTGGATCGATGTGGAGAACTATCACATCACCCTTCGCTTCATCGGCGACATCGACGGACGGACCGCAGACGAGATCGTCGACCGGCTGGACCGGATCGACCGTCCGGAATTCCAGCTAAAGCTGACCGGGATCGGTTCGTTCGGGTCCAAGAAGCCGCACTCGATCTTTGCCGGTGTCTCCCCGTCGCCCGAACTTCACGCGCTGCAGGGGGAAACCGAGCGGATCTGCCAGCGTATCGGACTGGCGCCGGATCCGCGGAAATTCACGCCGCATGTCACTTTGGCACGTCTCAAACACTGCCGACTCGATGAAGTCGTACATTACCTTTCAGGGCGCGGGAATTTTCACACCGCGCCCTTTCTCGTTCCGCGTTTCGTGCTGATGTCTTCCAAGGAATCCTGCGGTGGCGGGCCCTACCTGACGGAGGAAATCTTCCCGCTGCGCGAGCTCAGCTACGGCTATGCCCAGGACGAGATGGAAACGGCCGAGCACCGTTTCTAGTCTCTGGCGAAGGTATGCTGATGGCTTATGAGGTGCTGGACAGAGAAGCCATCGAGCGCGAGATCGCCACTCTCGATGGCTGGACGATGGGCCCTGATGGCGACGCGATAACGAGGAGCTTTGTCTTTGCGTCGTTTCCCCAAGCCTTCGGGTTCAGGACGGATTGCGCGTTGGCGGCTGAAAAACTCGACCATCATCCGGACTGGTCCAACAGCTATTCGCGTGTCGAGGTGCAGCTCACCACCCATGCGAAGAAGGGGCTGACAGATCGTGATTTCAAGCTGGCGCGAGCCATGGACGAGGCATTTCGCGCACGGATCGTCACGCCCCGGAATTGAACTTCACACCGGCATTCCCATATGCTGATGCATTGAAGCGAGCATCTGGAGTGACGGAATGAGCGTGGATGACGTCAAGATCGGCGAGATCCTTCTGCCCGGCGACGAAAAAACGCAGGATCGCCGGGAAAAGCAGGTGCGTGCCAGGTTCTGGCCGACGATGCGGCGAGCCGCGCGGCAAATTCCATTCAGCCGCGATCTGGTCGCCGCCTATTACTGCGCCGTGGACCGAAAAACACCCTTGCGCGTTCGCGGGACCTTGCTGGCAGCGCTTGCCTATTTCATTCTCCCCATCGACATCGTCCCAGATTTCTTTGCGGTCGTCGGGTTCAGCGATGATATCGCGGTTCTTGCTGCGGCTCTGCGCATGATCCAGGGCCATATCAACGACGGACATTACGACGCAGCAGACAGCGCGCTTGCCGATCACCCCGATATTGCAGCTGGAATGAAGACGAGCGGCTGATCCGGCCGCCCCGCCGCTTCAGTTCGGTGAAGTCTCTTCCAGTGCTCGCCGCAGGCGCTCGAACGCCAGCCTGATGCGCGACTTTACGGTGCCCAGCGGAAGCCCGGTCGAAGCGGCGATTTCGGAATGGGACTGACCCAGGAAAAAGGCGGCCCGCACCAGCTTCATCTGCTCGTCCGGAATCTGAGAAAGGGCATCACGGACCCGCTCGTCGCGCTCCTTGCTTTCAAACAGGGTGTCGACGCCCGGTACCTCCGCCAAGGCAAGAAATGTGTCCTGGCCGTCAAACTTGCGGTTTCGGGCGCGGCGCTTGGCATCGATGTGGCGGTTTCGTGCGACCCGGAACAGCCAGGTCGACAGGCTTGATCTTGCGGGATCATAGAGGCTGGCACGATGCCAAAGGATGGTCATGACATCCTGGACGAGTTCTTCTGCCTCGTCCGAATTCATGCCGCGCTTCATCAGCCAGGATTTCAGGCGTGGCGCGAAATGATCAAAAAGCGCAGTGAACGCGTCTTGATCACGCGTTGCAGCCACTGCCCTGACCAGGCGGGCGAAGCGGTCTCTCTCGTCCCCTAGCATCTAACCGGCAGTAGGCTTTCTTTGTGAGTAGGCGTCAGCTTTGCGACTATCCTACCGTATCGGTAGAAAAACGGGTAGCGGTTTTAAGCAGGATTTATACGTAGTTTCAAAGTGCTGCGGCCTGCGTCATCGGACGGACAAACTCTTGCCCAAATCGTTGTTGAGTGATGCGCCCAGAAAACCCGACGTCTGGAACGGGCATCATCAAACGCAACCCTGCGCCGCATTCGACCACATCCCGGTTCACTACATATTCAGCATCCAACCGATAGTGTTGACTCTTTGGTAACCGGAATGAAGTCAAAATGGGACCCGACCGTTGGGACGCCGCATATGACGCCCAGACATGACGCCGAGAAGGCATGTCCGTACTGGCCCGGCTCGGGCCCTTGAAATTACGAAAATTGGCAGGAGATCATGGCCGCTAGAACCGTCGCAATCGCATTGGCGCTTACTCTCGCCGGAATTGGCGCAGGACTTGGCGCCGGCACGGGTACCGCTTCCGCCCAGACGCCGAACCGCATCCAGCAGTTCAAGGCGTGGGGTGCGTATTCCTACAAGCAGGGCGCGGCTACGGTCTGCTACGTCTTGTCCGTCCCGACGACCAAGGAGCCTGCAAGCGTCGATCACGGCGATATCTTCTTCATCGTGTCGCAGCGCCCGGGCCAGAACATCTCCTACGAACCGCAGGCGATGATGGGCTACACGATGCAGACCAATTCCAAGGTCACCGTGACGATCGACAACAAGAACTTCACGATGTTCACCAAGGACAAGGCCGCTTGGGTCGAGAACGCCGCCGAAGAACCGGCTCTCGTTGCAGCGATGCGCACCGGTCAGAAGATGAGCGTCAGCGCCGTATCCGGTCGCGGCACCAAGACGTCCTACGCCTATTCGCTGCAGGGCATTTCAGCAGCTCTGAAGCAGGTCGAATCCTGCAAGTAAGCAGAGATTGCCACCACCGCATTGGAAGGCCGGTCATCGACCGGCCTTTTGCGTTTGACGAAGAATAGTGACGTGGCGTCGTTTTGATGATAAAGCGCCCGTCAAGATTAGTCCTGCGCGACCGTTCCTCGGAAAGTCGCTTACCCGGGACGCCATGATTTCACAGAAAGACATGCCACGGCGATGCGCGAAACCTGCGCTGGGCGAAGGCATGTTATTCGAACGGGATATGAAGAAATGTCGGTCTCCGAGGCCTTTGCGCCTGTCGCCATCAAGAAGCCGCTCGTCGCCAATCCGGACCTGTTCAGTGAAAAGCCGTCGCTGATCGGTATGTCGCGCGAGGATATGAGCGCGGCGCTGCGAGAAAAGGGCATACCGGAAAAACAGGCGCGCATGCGTGTCAGCCAGCTCTGGCACTGGCTCTACATTCGCGGCGTGTCGGATTTCGACGCGATGACGAATGTCGCCAAGGACATGCGCGAGATGCTGAAGACGCATTTCACCATTGCGCGTCCCGAAGTGGTGGAAGAGCAGATTTCCAACGACGGCACCCGCAAGTGGCTGCTGCGCTTCCCGCCGCGCGGTGCCGGTCGTCCGGTCGAGGTCGAAACGGTTTACATTCCCGAAGAGGGCCGCGGCACGCTCTGCATATCAAGCCAGGTCGGCTGTTCGCTGACCTGTTCCTTCTGCCATACCGGCACCCAGCGCCTCGTGCGCAACCTGACGGCCGAGGAAATTCTGAGCCAGTTGCTTCTGGCGCGCGACCGGCTGGGCGATTTTCCCGGTGCCGATACGCCGCCTGGCGCTTTCGTGCCGACTGGCGACCGCAAGGTCACGAACGTCGTCATGATGGGCATGGGCGAGCCGCTCTACAATTTCGAAAGCGTCAAGACCGCGCTGCTGATCGCGACAGACGGCGACGGGCTTTCGCTGTCGAAGCGTCGTGTCACGCTGTCGACGTCGGGCGTCGTGCCGGAAATCTATCGGACCGGCACGGAAATCGGCGTGATGCTGGCGATCTCGCTGCATGCGGTGCGCGACGAACTGCGCGACATGCTGGTGCCGATCAACAAGAAGTATCCGCTGAAGGAATTGCTGGAAGCCTGCCGCCAGTATCCGAGCCTGTCCAACGCCCGTCGCATCACGTTCGAATATGTGATGCTGAAGGACGTCAACGACAGCCTGGAGGATGCCAAGCTGCTGACCCAGATGCTGAAGGGCATTCCGGCGAAGATCAATCTCATCCCGTTCAACCCGTGGCCCGGTACCAATTACCAGTGCTCGGACTGGGAGACGATCACCAAGTTTGCCGACTTCATCAACCAGGCAGGCTATGCCTCGCCGATCCGCACGCCACGCGGCCGCGACATTCTCGCCGCCTGTGGTCAGCTGAAGTCGGAATCGGAGCGCATGCGCAAGACGGAGCGTCTCGCCTTCGAAGCGATGATGATCGCCGGCCATGGCGAAGACGACTGACGCCGGGAGGGCTTCGATTGCTGGCTGAACCGGCTCGAAGCCTGGAAACCTCTCATCAGTGCTTTCGTTTCTGACACCGAGCGCTCGAGGGGCGGCAAAACTGCCGCCTGGCGCGGCGCAAATGCGCTTGATTCCGTTGTAGGGGTCATATGCAGACTGCAATAATCTGATATCGATGTGGCTCATCCAGGTGCAACCGGAAGATGCCGCCATGTTTCAGCATCCCATTAGGAAGTCTGCATTTTATGTCTCACTAACAGTCGGAACGACAGTGGTGGCCTTAATTGCCACAACCGCCGAAGCGCATGTGAAATGGTTCGCACCCTACATCGTGGGTGCGCCACTGCAGCCGGTCGAAACTGTTCTGCGTGATATCTGGTTCTGGGTAGCGATCGCACTCGTTCTCGTTTGTTTCGCCGCAGCCCGGGCGATCGAAACTAGCCGTTTTGGACCGTTGATCTTCGAAGCGCTTGATCGCTTTACCTCGCCGCTCTGGGCGAGGATCGACGATTATGTCCGCGTCGTCATTGCCTCGTTCTTCGTCGCGATCTTTGCCACGGGTGGCGTTTACCTGACGCCGGACCTGAAGACGCCTGCCGAATGGGTGTCCTGGCTGCAGTTGCTGATCGCTGCCCTGATCTTCTCGCGGCGGACCATGCCTTTCGCCGGCCTTGGAATTGTTGCCCTATGGCTGCTCGCGGCGCGGGACTACGATCTCTTCCACTTGTTCGACTATTTGGCGCTCGGGCTCGGCGTTGCCGCCTACCTGATCATCGAGCCGATGAAAGACGACTGGCGTGTCCACCGTTTTGAAGTGCTGCGCTGGGGGCTAGCCATCGCGCTGATGTGGTCGAGCCTCGAAAAATTTGCCTATCCCGAATGGTTCTATCCGCTGGTGGTGGAAAAGCCCTTTCTCACGATGGGCATGCCCCGCGATGTCTTTATTCCCATGGCCGGTATCGCCGAATTCACCATGGGCTTCGGTCTTCTCTGGACCGCGCTTATCCGCCGCCTTTCGGCCATCGCAATGATCGTCATCTTCACCTCGGCCGTCTTGCCGTTCGGGCGTATAGATCTGATCGGCCACGGATTGATCACCGCCATCCTGGTGGCGGTTGCCTGCGACCAGAACCGGGCAGACGGGCTGCTGCCCGGACTGAAGCAGAAGCTTTCGGCCATCCCTGCCGGGCTGGCTGTCGCCATCGTGGTTTTCATGAGTGGCTATTGGGGCCTGCATCTCGCCTTCTATGGTGCCGGAGGCTTTTCCGGGCCGGTGGCGGCCGAAAAGACCACCCATTCCCACAGCGTCGAATACCCGCATGGCCCGCAGTCCGACATCGGAATTGGTGCCCCGCCCACCCGCGGCCAGAGGGAGTAACAGAAGAGTCGTCCTTCGACGCGAAGCGAAGGTAGTTTGAAACGAAAGGGCGACCTTATCTCGACTGCGTCATGAAGATCTTCACGGCGAAGACCGAGAACACGCCGGCGAAGGTGTAGTCGAGGCCGCGCAGGACTTTCGGATTTCTTTGCAGCCAGTTCGCAAGCCGATCGGCAGCAAGCACGACGATCAGGTTCACCGGCATGCCGATGGCGATGAAGAAGATCCCGAAGAAGACCAGCTTGCCCGTCACATGCGGATCTGTCGCCGTCACGAACTGCGGCAGGAAGGTCATGAAGAAGATGATCACCTTCGGATTGAGGATATTCACCCAGAAGCCGATCGAGATATTTGCGAGCGGGCTTGCCGTTGCGCGCTCCACGGTTTCGACGGAGAAGCTGGAGCCGAAGCGGATCGCCTGGATCGCCAGCCACAGCAGATAGGCGGCGCCGCCTGTTTTCAGGATGAAGAAGGCGGTGGGCGAGGCGGTAATCAGCGCCGAGATTCCGAAGGCGACCAGAAGCGTGTGGCAAACGACACCGAGACTGGTGCCGAGCACCACGAACAGTGCCGATCTGCGCCCCTGCGCAAGCGCCCGGCTGATCGACAGCGTCATATCAGGCCCAGGCGTCAGAGCCAGAAGCAGGCCAGCTGCGGTGAAGGCCAGAAGCGATGCAAGGCTTGGCAGGAATTCCATTGATGTCCTCGAAAGCCGGATGACGGTTGTCGCTTTTTATCCGGCTTTCGATCTCCTGCCAAACCTGTCGATCAACTACCGCTGATGAATTTTTTTGATGCATCCGTGAAGTCCGGATGCCAGCGCGACAGAGGCGGGCGGTTTTCGATGATGTCGCCGATCGCCCATGCCATGCGCCGTTCGTCCGTCGGGCGGTCGACATCGTTGTCCGGGCAAAGGATGTAGAAATCGCCGCGCTCGAGACTTTCCAGCATGAACTGCACCGTCTGTTCTGAGGTCCAGGCGGCATCGGGCTTTTCGGTGCGGTCGCCCGTGGTCAGGCCGGTATAGACGAAGCCCGGAATGAGAAGGTGGGCGCTGACCTTGCACTCTTGCATGTTGCGCAATTCGTGCTGCAGGGCTTCGGTGAAGGCTTTCACACCGGCCTTGGAGACGTTGTAGGCGGGATCGCCGGGCGGTGTGGTGATGCCCTGTTTCGAGCCGGTGTTGATGATGAGGGCCGGTTCGCCATGGGCGATCATGCCGGGGCCGAAAGTTCTGCTGCCATTGACGACGCCCATCAGGTTGACGGCGAGAACGTTCTCCCAGTTCACCTGCGGGCCAAACAGGCTGCTGCCGGGCTGGATGCCGGCATTGTTCATCAGCACGTGAACCCGGCCGAAGCGCTGCAGAACGGCGCGTTCCAGAGCTTCGATCTCCGTCGGTTTCGAGACGTCGGTGCCGATTGCCACGACATCGGCCTCGCCATCGTCGGCAAGGGCGGCAACCTCGCGACACGCCTCTGAAAGCCGGTCGCCCTCGAAATCCGCCAGGACGACGCACATGCCGAGTTTCGCAAATTCCTTGGCAGCGGCAAGACCGATACCGGAGGCGGCGCCGGTGACGACGGCGACATTGTCTTTCTTCAAAGCAGGGTGAGTGATGGACATGGAAAGTCTCCTCTTTGACGCTTCTGCTGAAAGGCTTGAAGTGATCAAACGCTCGGGTGTTCAAAGGCTCGGCGCGATATGGTATCCTCCACGGGATCCGTCAACATGACGCGAGATCGAACCGGAGCCGGCATGATGGGCGAACTTAGATCTATCAGAGTTGACGAAAAACTGGCCGCCTTTGTTGAAAAGCAGGTCGAGGACGGACGTTATGGCTCCGCCAGCGAAGTGATCGAGGACGCGCTGCGCCTGCTGCAGGAAAGCGACGCCGCCTCGCTGGAGGCCATCCGCGCGGCGATCCAAGAAGGCGAAGACTCTGGTGAGCCGCAGCCGTTCGATTTCGATGAATTCATAGAGCAGAAGCGGGCGCGGCGCCTGCAGCCATGAAGGCGCTGGTTTTTGCGCCGAACGCCGTCGCCGATATTGATGGGATTTACGATCATACGGAAGAATTCTGGGGCTTCGAACAGGCTGAGGACTATACGTTCAGCCTGAGGCAGGCGTGCCGGATCCTCGCTGCGGGCGAACGACGCGGCCGGCATGTGCGCGGGATCAAGACCGGGTATCTGGCGCTGACCTATCGGTCTCACTTCATCATCTATCGTGAGACAAAAACCCAGGTCGTGATCATCCGCATCCTGCATCAACGCATGAACCTGTCGCGGCATCTCTGATGCGGCCGCTTCCGGGTTTTTCTTGCGCGGCTTTTGAAACTCGCTAAAAGTGCGCCATCCCAGACACGACGGTTGATCCAACCGCCGCCACCCGCAGACGGACAATTCGACATGGCACTTCCGAAAGACGTAAAAAAGGTCGTTCTCGCCTATTCCGGCGGTCTCGACACCTCGATCATCCTGAAATGGCTGCAGACCGAACTCAACGCGGAAGTGGTGACCTTCACCGCCGATCTCGGTCAGGGCGAAGAGCTTGAACCGGCGCGCAAGAAGGCCGAGATGCTCGGGATCAAGGAGATCTATATCGAGGACGTCCGCGAGGAATTCGTCCGCGACTTCGTCTTCCCGATGTTCCGTGCCAATGCCGTCTATGAAGGCGTCTACCTGCTCGGCACATCGATTGCCCGGCCGCTGATCTCCAAGCATCTGATCGAGATCGCCCGCAAGACCGGTGCCGATGCGATCGCACATGGCGCGACCGGCAAGGGCAACGACCAGGTCCGCTTCGAGCTGTCAGCCTATGCGCTCAACCCGGATATCAAGGTCATCGCGCCCTGGCGCGACTGGGCGTTCAAGAGCCGCACAGACCTTCTGACGTTTGCCGAACAGAACCAGATCCCGGTTGCCAAGGACAAGAAGGGCGAAGCGCCGTTCTCGGTCGATGCCAACCTGCTGCACTCGTCCTCCGAGGGCAAGGTTCTGGAGGACCCGGCGGTCGAGGCTCCCGAATACGTGCATATGCGCACGATTTCGCCAGAAGCTGCACCGGATCAGGCGACAACCATCAAGGTCGGCTTCCGCAAGGGCGATGCCTGCTCGATCAACGGCGTCGAGATGTCTCCGGCAACGCTGCTTGCCGCGCTCAACACCTACGGTCGCGACAACGGTATCGGCCGTCTCGATCTGGTCGAGAACCGGTTCGTCGGCATGAAGTCGCGCGGCATCTACGAGACCCCCGGCGGCACGATCCTGCTCACCGCTCACCGTGCCATCGAATCCATCACGCTCGACCGGGGTGCAGCGCACCTCAAGGACGAGCTGATGCCGAAATATGCCGAGCTCATCTATTACGGCTTCTGGTACTCGCCGGAGCGCGAGATGCTGCAGGCCATGATCGACAAGAGCCAGGAGCATGTGGAAGGCGAAGTGACGCTGAAGCTCTACAAGGGCAACGTCATGGTCATCGGCCGCGAGAGCGCGAAGTCGCTCTATTCCGACCAGCTGGTCACGTTCGAGGACGATCAGGGCGCCTACGATCAGAAGGATGCAGCCGGCTTCATCAAGCTGAATGCTCTGCGCCTGCGTACGCTCGCCAAGCGCAACCAACTCCGCTAAGCGCCTTCGCATCGGATTAGTCTTAGAGGCCCGCTTCCGAAAACGGAGGCGGGCTTTTGTCATTGGCGGCGGTTGATGATCCGGTACGCGATGTAGCTGCCGACGGCGATATATTCCATGGCGGGAATGATCGTGCCGATCGCCGTCAGCGGGTCGCCGAAAAAAGCGGCGAGAAGGCCGCCGACAAAGCCGCCGCCCATCTGGATGAAACCCATCAGTGCGGAAGCGGAGCCTGCCGTCTTCGGGAATGGGGCGAGGCCGACCGTCACTGTGTAGGGCGAGATGAACGCGATGCCGAAGGTGGAGACGCCGACCGGCAGCATGATCGACAGGAAGGATGGCGGCAGCAGATATACGGAAAGCGCCATCATCGTGCCCCCGATACCGCTGAACATGAGCCCGATCACCACCGTCGTCGGCCCGCTGATGCGCCCGGACACAAGCCGCAGTGCAATCGACCCGCTGAGAAAAGCGCCGGTCTGGATGAGCATGCCGAGGCCGAACTGCGTCGGGGTCAGCCCCACTTCACCGATCAGCACGAAGGGAAGCATCGTTCCCTGGGCGTAGAGCGCGCCGATCGCGCCGCCGAGAACAAGCGAAGGAAGCAGAAAGCGCAGGTCCTTCAGAAGCGAAACGTAGGTCGCGACAAGGGTCGAGGGTCTGAGCCGGCTTCGGTCGGGAACCGTTGTTTCCTTGAGGAACAGCAGGCAGCTTGCAAGCACGATAACGCCGAAGATGACCATCAGCACGAAGACGGATTTCCAGCCGAATACCGACAGCGACAGGCCGCCGATCGTGGGGCCGATTGCTGGACCCACCGCCAGCATGATGCCGATCATGTTCATGATTCGGGTGGCTTCAAAACCGACGAACTGGTCGCGAACCGCGGCACGGGCAACGGTCATGCCGACGGAAGCGCCGATCCCCTGCACCAGCCGTCCGGCCAGGATCCAGTCGACCGAGGGCGCAAAGACCGCCATCAGCGAGCCGACGAGATAGATCAGCAGGAATGCGATGCTCGCGGACCGGCGACCGAATGCGTCTGAGGCCGGTCCTGCCAGGAGCTGTGCGACGGCAAAGCCGCCGAAGTAAAGCGTCAGACTGAGCTTGATTGCCGCTTCCGACGTGCCGAAGGCCTTCACGAGTTCCGGCATCGCAGGCGTATAGATCGCCATCGAGACCGGGCCGATTGCCGTCAGGAGGGCGCCGAGCAGCGTGGTTCGCAGCGCGGTCATTCGATTGGGAGGTGTCGTTGCGGAGGCGGCCTGCGTATCAGCTGTCATCAATTGCGGCCTGAGACGAATTGAAGCTCCGCAGGTTGCCGTTGAAAAGTTTCATGGCGTGTCCGAGGAGGTTCGCGGTTTCGGCATCCAACCCTTCGGTGGCGCAGGTGATGATGGCGCGCAGTTCCTGCTGGATTGACGCCAGTATGTCGGCGGAGGTCGGTGTCAGCATGATGCGCTTTGCCCGTCGGTCGGCGCAGCATTGTTGCCGTTCGATGAGGCCAAGCGCCTGCAGCCCGTCGAGATAAGCGCAAAGCGTCATCGGTTCGACGCCCATGCGCGACGCGATGTCGAGCTGGCGGCTGCCATCGACTTGGGCGATATGGATAAGTGCTCGTGCTTCGCCGGCGGTAAGGCCGAGGCCCGCCTGGGCGATGCGCCGCTCGAAAGCCGTGCGCAGAAGCCTCGCGGCATCGGCGATCAGGAAGCCGAGGGTTTCACCCTGGGCGACCAAGCCTGGCGTTTCAGGGCGATGTTCGTTCGCGAGCTTCATAAGGCAGCCTTACTATCTTTCCCCGACGACGCAAATCGAAATGCCTGGAAACCGTGTGCCGGGCGATTTCGCAACGATGTGCGTTCCAAAAATCTGCATCAGCGGATGAAGCTCTTGCCGTGCCTGCCTATATATGGTCGCTCTACGCAATTAGACGGTATCGAAGCAGCACAGTGAAGGACGACCCAATGGCAACTTTCTCAGCGAATTCCGCGCTTGTCGACTGGAACGGGCATCATGGCATGCCGCGCTTCGATCAGGTCAAGGACGAGGATTTCGCGCCGGCCTTCGATGCCGCCATCGCCCTGCACGAGGCGGAAATTGCCGAAATCGCCGGCAATTCCGATGAGCCCACATTCGAAAACACGATCGTTGCACTGGAAATCGCCGGCGACGAGCTGTCTCGCGTTTCCTCGATCTTCTGGGGCAAGGCGGGTGCGCATACCAACGATACGATCCAGACGCTGGAGCGCGAGATCGCGCCAAAAATGTCGCGCCACTATTCGAAGATCGGCACCAATGCCGAACTGTTCGCACGCATCGATGCGCTCTGGCAAAAGCGGGACGACCTTGATCTGACCGTCGAGCAGCAGCGCGTGCTGGAGCGTCACTGGAAGGGGTTCGTCAAATCAGGTGCCAATCTGCCTGAGGACCAGCAGAAGCGGCTTTCGAGCATCAACGAGACGCTTGCCGGTCTCGGCGCAAGCTTCGGCCAGAATGTTCTCGGCGACGAGAAGGGCTGGTCGCTGAAGCTGACTGAAGAAGCCGATCTCGAGGGCCTGCCGGCTTTTGTGAAAGAGGCGATGGCGGAAGCTGCCAAGGAGCGCGGCGAGGGCTCAGGCTATCTCGTGACGCTGTCGCGCTCGATCATCGAGCCGTTCCTGACCTTCTCGACCCGCCGCGATCTGCGCGAACAGGCGTTCAAGGCCTGGGTCGCACGCGGCGAAAATGGCGGCGAGCGGGACAATGTCGCGATCGTTCGCGAAACGCTGGCACTCAGGGCCGAAAAGGCCAAGCTGCTCGGCTATGAGAATTATGCCGCGTTGAAGCTCGACAACACGATGGCGAAGACACCGAAGGCGGTGAACGGTCTGCTCGGCCAGGTCTGGCAGAAGGCCCGTACCAAGGCGCTGGAGGAAGAGGCAAGTCTTGCGGGCCTGATCTCGGAAGCAGGCGGCAATCATCCGGTCATGCCCTGGGACTGGCGCCATTATGCCGAAAAGCTGCGCGAGCGGACGTTCTCTTTCTCGGAGAGTGAACTGAAGCCCTATCTCCAGATCGAGAAGATCATCGAGGCCTCCTTCGATGTGGCCGAGCGGCTGTTCGGCATCAAGGCTGTCGAGGTGAAGGATTTGCCGGTCTATCACCCTGATGTGCGCGTGTTCGAGATCCATGACGAGGAAGGCAATCTGAAAGCGCTTTTCCTCGGCGATTATTTTGCCCGCTCCTCGAAGCGCTCCGGCGCCTGGATGAGTTCGTTCCAGTCGCAGCACAAGCTGACGCTGAAGAACGGCACTGAGGGTGAGCTGCCGATCATCTACAATGTCTGCAATTTCGCAAAGCCTGCCGAAGGCAAGCCGGCGCTTCTGTCGCTCGACGATGCGCGCACGCTGTTTCATGAATTCGGCCATGCGCTGCACGGCATGCTGTCGAACGTGACCTATCCATCGGTATCGGGCACCGGCGTCTCGCGCGATTTCGTGGAGTTGCCGTCGCAGCTTTACGAACACTGGCTGACGGTGCCGGAAATCTTCGAGAAATATGCGGTCCATTACAAGACGGGCGAGCCGATGCCGAAGGAGTTGCTCGACAAGGTTCTTGCCGCGCAGACCTTCAACGCCGGTTTCTCGACGGTGGAATTCACCTCGTCGGCGCTGGTGGATATGGCTTTCCACACACAGGAAAGCACGGTCGAAGACCCGATGGCGGTGCAGGCCAAGGTGCTGGCCGAGCTCGACATGCCGGCTTCGATCGTCATGCGCCATGCCACGCCGCATTTCCAGCACGTGTTTGCCGGTGACGGATATTCGGCCGGCTACTATTCCTACATGTGGTCGGAAGTCCTTGATGCGGATGCCTTTGCCGCGTTCGAGGAGGTCGGCAATGCTTTCGATCCGGTGACGGCGCGCAAGCTCAAGAACAATATCTATTCGGTCGGCGGCTCGATCGATCCGGAGGAAGCCTATGCAGCCTTCCGCGGCAAGCTGCCGGATCCGACCGCCATGCTGAAGAAGCGTGGGCTCTCCATCATGGCCGAGCTTTCGGGCGGAGACGGCTGACAAAAGCCATCCACGCGGAAAGATGAAGAGCGGGCGTTGATCGCAGATCGCGCTCGCCCCCTTTCGCATTTGCGAAAAACAGGGTATGAGCGCGCCAACGAAATAGGCGCGGTCCGTCGATCTGCGCCCCGAAACATCCGAGATCTAAAAATGGCTATGCGGAATATCGCGATTATCGCGCACGTCGACCACGGCAAAACGACCCTTGTCGATGAACTCCTGAAGCAGTCCGGCTCGTTCCGCGACAATCAGCGCACCGTCGAGCGCATGATGGACTCGAACGACCTCGAAAAAGAACGCGGCATCACCATTCTCGCCAAGGCAACTTCGGTCGAGTGGAAGGGTGTTCGCATCAACATCGTCGACACCCCCGGCCACGCCGACTTCGGTGGCGAAGTCGAACGCATCCTGTCGATGGTGGATGGCGCCATCGTTCTGGTCGATAGCTCGGAAGGCCCGATGCCGCAGACCAAGTTCGTGGTCGGTAAGGCGCTGAAGGTCGGTCTTCGCCCGATCGTCGCGATCAACAAGATCGACCGTCCGGACGGTCGCCACGAAGAAGTCATCAACGAAGTCTTCGACCTGTTCGCGAACCTCGACGCCACCGACGAGCAGCTCGACTTCCCGATCCTCTACGGTTCGGGTCGCGATGGCTGGATGAACGTTAACCCAGAAGGTCCGAAGGATGAAGGTCTTGCACCACTGCTCGATCTGGTCCTGAAGCACGTTCCGGAGCCGAATGTCGGCGAAGGCCCGTTCCGCATGATCGGTACGCTTCTCGAAGCCAACCCCTTCCTCGGTCGTCTCATCACGGGCCGCATCGCATCCGGCTCGATCAAGCCGAACCAAGCCGTCAAGGTTCTGTCGCAGGACGGCAAGACCGTCGAAACCGGCCGTATCTCCAAGATCCTCGCATTCCGCGGCATCGAGCGTCAGCCGATCGAAGAAGCCCATGCAGGTGACATCGTCGCGATCGCCGGCCTTTCCAAGGGTACGGTTGCCGACACGTTCTGCGATCCTGCGGTCACCGAAGCGATGACGGCTCAGCCGATCGATCCGCCGACCGTTACCATGTCCTTCCTCGTCAACGACAGCCCGCTTGCCGGCACCGAAGGCGACAAGGTTACCAGCCGCGTCATTCGTGACCGTCTGTTCAAGGAAGCCGAAGGCAACGTTGCGCTGAAGATCGAAGAGTCTGACGGCAAGGATTCGTTCTTCGTATCCGGCCGCGGCGAATTGCAGCTTGCCGTTCTGATCGAGACCATGCGTCGCGAAGGCTTCGAGCTTGCCGTTTCGCGTCCGCGCGTCGTCATGCACAAGGACGAAGCAACCGGCCAGACGCTGGAGCCGATCGAAGAAGTCGTGATCGACGTCGACGAAGAGCATTCCGGTATCGTCGTGCAGAAGATGTCCGAGCGCAAGGCCGAGATGGTCGAGCTTCGTCCGTCCGGCGGCAGCCGCGTTCGCCTGGTATTCTACGCGCCGACCCGCGGCCTGATCGGCTACCAGTCTGAACTTCTGACCGACACGCGCGGCACGGCGATCATGAACCGCCTGTTCCACGACTACCAGCCTTACAAGGGTGCGATCGTCGGTCGCGTTAACGGCGTTCTCCTGTCGAACCAGTCCGGTGAAGCCGTCGCCTACGCGATGTTCAACCTGGAAGACCGTGGCCCGATGATCATCGAGCCAGGCGAAAAGGTCTATGCCGGCATGATCATCGGCATCCATACCCGCGACAACGACCTCGAAGTCAACGTTCTCAAGGGCAAGCAGCTGACCAACATCCGCTCGGCCGGCAAGGACGAAGCTGTTCGCCTGACGCCGCCGATCCGCATGACGCTCGACCGCGCGCTGTCCTGGATCCAGGACGACGAGCTGATGGAAGTCACGCCGAAGTCGATCCGCCTGCGCAAGATCTACCTCGACGCAAACGACCGCAAGCGCTTCGACAAGTCGAAGGCCGCTCTCTAACAGCGCGCCTCCAAGACCATTCAAGACCCCGGCAGAAATGCCGGGGTTTTTTTGTGGCTTGGTCTGGGCCACGCTTGTGGCGAAGGTAAAAAATGCGTTAACCTCCTTGCCATCGTCCACATGAGAAGCTTGTGGGCAATCCACTTTACCCGGGTCTCGGGAATGGCGGAGAGCCCATGGCAGGACCTAGAATCGCGTTATGAAAACGTTATCGATCGATGTCAGGCGTGCGGAGCCGCAAGACGCCCCGGCTATCTCCGAGGTGCACCGCCAGGCATGGTCGCAAGCCTATGCCGGCCTCATTCCGCACAAGCCGCTGATCCAGATGCTGGAGCGCCGCGGCGAGGGGTGGTGGCGCAAGGCCGTCCGCGGGCCGGCGACGCTTCTGGTTCTGGATATTGGTGGCGTTATCGCGGGTTATGCGACGATCGGCCTCAACCGCGCCCGTGCGCTTCCCTATGACGGCGAGATCTACGAGATCTACCTGCGCCCGGAATATCAGGGCGTCGGCCTTGGCCGACGCCTGTTCGGCGAAAGCCGCAGGCTGCTGAAATCGCTTGGCTGCAAGGGCTTGGTCGTCTGGTGCCTGGAAGACAGCGAGCATGCCGTCCGCTTTCTGCGATCCCATGGCGGGGCGGATTTGGCAGAGGGCATGGAGGACTTCGACGGAAAGTCCCTAAAGAAGATTGGTTTCGTCTGGCACTGACTTCGGGGCGGAAAGGTGCGCCACGACTTAACCTTGGCGGCAAACCTGTGTTGCCTTGCCAGCCAATTCCCGCTATCGACGGTTCACAAGTTCGTAAACCTCATCGGGGAAGACTATGCGCATCGATGCAATTTCTGTTGGCAAGAATCCGCCTGAAGACGTCAACGTAATCGTTGAAGTACCTGTCGGCGGCCAGCCCATCAAGTACGAGATGGACAAGGAAGCCGGCGCGCTGATCGTCGACCGTTTCCTGTACACACCGATGACCTATCCGGGCAATTACGGCTTCGTGCCGCATACGCTGTCCGAGGATGGTGATCCGATCGACGTTCTGATCTGCAACACCCGCCCGCTGGTACCCGGTTGCGTCATCAATGTCCGCCCGATCGGCGTGATGGTGATGGAAGACGACGGCGGCAAGGACGAGAAGATCATTGCCGTGCCGGTTCCGAAGCTGACCCAGCGCTACGACAAGATCAAGAACTATACCGATATGCCAGAGATCACGCTGAAGCAGATCGAGCACTTCTTCACGCACTACAAGGATCTGGAGCCCGGCAAGTGGGTGAAGATCGAAGGCTGGAAGGACGTTGACGTCGCCAAGAAAATGATCGTCGCGGCGATCGAACGCTTCAACGCTCAGAAGTAATCTTTACCGCTGACCGCTTCCAAAATCCTCCGGTTCGTCTCGAGCCGGGGGATTTTTTGTTTCGCTCGTAAGCCCAAAACAAAAACGGCCCGCGCGGGAAATTTCCCAGCGCGGGCCGACCGTGTCCGTGCTGAAAGTCTTTGGCTTCAGCCTGCGAGAGCAGGATAGATCGAGGTCCACATCAGCGAGCGGATGAAGAAGATGATCAGAAGCACGATGATCGGGGAGATGTCGATACCACCGAGGTTCGGCATGACCCGGCGGATCGGCGCGAGAACGGGCTCGGTGACATTGAAGAGAAACCGGCCGATTGCATCGACAAACTGGTTGCTCGAATTGATCACGTTGAAGGCGAACAGCCATGAAAAGATGGCGCTGGCGATCAGGATCCAGGTGTAAAGGTTCAAGGCCAAGTCAATGGTCTGAAACAGGGCGAGCATTCACGTCTCCATTTCTTTGTTGACAGACATGTAGACATTGGCGAACTAACGGGCAAGTGCCGTCTATGGCCCGCGTCGCAGGATGTTTAACGTCGGCGTGTGCATATCGTGGGTTTCCGGCTTCGCTGAAAGTACAGGTTCCATGTCCATACCCACATCGGGTGATCGCTTCGCCGCCTTTCGTCACGCAGCTTATACGCGTTTCTTTCTCAGCCGGTTCTTCGCAGCCTTCGCGATCCAGATCGTCAGCGTCTCCGTCGGCTGGCAAATGTATGACGAGACGCGCAATCCGCTCTATCTCGGTCTGATCGGGCTCTTCCAGTTTCTGCCGTCGCTGCTTCTGATCCTGGTGACCGGTTCGGTTGCCGATCGCTACAACCGACGCATGATCATGGCGATCTGCATGGTCGTCGGCGGACTGTGTTCGGCGGCGCTTCTGGCGCTCACCATCACCGACTCATTCACGCCGTGGCTGGTGTTTTCGATCCTTGTCGTCTTCGGCATCGAGCGCGCCTTCATGGGGCCGGCGGTGCAGTCGTTGGGACCCAACCTCGTGCCGGAAGAAGACCTCCCCAACGCCATCGCCTGGAACTCGTCGTCCTGGCAGACGGCATCGATCCTCGGGCCGGTGTTCGGCGGGCTACTCTATGGCGCCAGTTCGATTGCGGCCTATTCGGTCGCCTGCTTCCTGATGGCGATCGCCGCCATCCTCGTGTTCATGATCCCGAAGCCTGCGCAGCGCACGCCTGCCTCGAAAGTCAGCTGGGATGAGATGCTGGCCGGTTTCCGCTTCATCGCCGGCGAGAAGATCGTGCTCGGTGCGATCTCGCTCGATCTGTTTGCGGTGCTGCTCGGTGGCGCCGTTGCGCTGATGCCGATCTTTGCCCGCGACGTGCTGGAGCTTGGCCCCTGGGGCCTCGGCCTGCTGCGTGCAGCGCCCGGCATCGGCGCGATCGGCGTTGCGGTCTGGCTCGCTCTCCATCCGATCCGCCACCATGCGGGCACGGCGATGTTCATCGGCGTCGCGCTATTCGGGCTGGGAACGCTGATCTTCGGGCTCTCTGCTACGCCGTGGATCTCCATCGCAGCCTTGATGCTGATGGGTGCGGCTGACATGATCTCCGTCTATGTCCGCGAGACGCTGATCGCGCTCTGGACGCCGGACGAGGTGCGCGGCCGGGTGAATGCGGTCAACATGGTGTTCGTTGGCGCATCCAACGAGCTGGGCGAGTTCCGTGCCGGCACCATGGCGCATGCGATCGGCGCGGTCCCTGCCGTCGTCATCGGCGGTATCGGCACACTGGCCGTCGCCGTCATCTGGTCGATCGGCTTTCCGAAGCTGCGCAAGATCGACAATCTGGAAGCACCGCAGCGCTGAGTTATCCATTCCCCTGGGCGGGGTAGGCAGGTGCTGCCGGTCGGTTCGCTTCGGCGGCTGGCCGGTCGAAAACGATGTCGAGGAAGTTCCAAAGCCAGTCCTTCAACGCATGGTCGAAGATCATCCGTCCTTCCAAATGCTGGTTTCCCTGCTGCGCATTCGGCATGCCGAAACGTTCGGCGCCGTGCACCACCCATCGATGCATCATGGCGCGGGTGAGTTCCGCATGGAACTGTACGCCCCAGGCATTCTCGCCGTAGCGGATCGCCTGATGCGGATAGGCGTCGCCTTCTGCCAGAAGCTTCGCGCCACGCGGCACGTCGAAGCCTTCGCGGTGGAAGTGGTAGACCATTTTCGGCCAGTGCATGAGAAGCCGGCCGTGCTCGGTGGCACGCAGCGGATACCAGCCGATCTCGGTCAGTTCGCCCTTCTGCGGCCCAACGCGGCCGCCGAGATTGCGCACCAGCATCTGGGCGCCGAGGCAAATCCCGAGATAGGGCTTGTTCTCCTTCAACGGCACGTCGATCCAGTCGATTTCCGTCTTGATGAACGGGTCCGGGTCGTTGGCACTCATCGGACCGCCGAAGACGACGGCGCCTGCGTGGCCGGACATCGAGTCGGGGAGGGGATCGCCGAGAGCGGGCCTGCGGATATCCAGCGCAAAGCCCTTGTCGACCAGCATCTGGCCGACGCGACCGGTGGACGAGGTTTCCTGATGCAGGATCGCGAGGATGGGGAGTTTGGAGGATGGGCGGGAAGGGGTTCTCATGACGTCACGTCCTGAAGCGTTCCTGGCTAGACCTTTTCTTCCTCTTCCCCTGCGACCGGATGAGTCGAGGTGCGCGCGGCCGCTTCCTGCCGCTGTAGAACCCGGTCTCGGGCGGAAACGCCCAGGAGATCGGCGATACGCCAGATCACGTGGTCCTCGATCTCGCTGCGCTGCCCATCCGCGTAGACGATATCCCAGAGGATACCGAGAAGCTCGATCCGGTCCTCTTCGTCAACCAGATGCTTTCTGAGATCCGAGGTGAACCGGTAATAGTCGACGGCTTCGCTTCCAGCCTGCCGGCCCGCCTCGATCAGCGACTGCAACCCTTCCGGGCTCAGATCGTAACGATCGCGCATCAGATCGCGGAATTTCTGCTGCTCTTCCTCGGACATGTTGCCATCGGCTTCCATGACCTGGAAACAGAGCGCCACGAAGGCTACGCGCGGGTCGTCGGGCGCAAATTCATCCGTATGGTGCGGGGCTGTCAGCGTGTGGAGGAAGGCCTGGATGCGATCGAGCATATGTAATCTGGGCCTTCTCCGGTTTTTCTAATAAAGCCTCAGCCTCGTGGGAGACTTCTCGGCACTTGCGTCCTTGACACCGGGATCATCGGGCGGACGACCGAAAAAGGGAACGGGCTCGTCCTGCTTTTCTGCCTCCGGGGGCTGCTCCGCTGTCACATTCGTGGCCGTAGGTGTTTTTGCTGCAACAGCTAAGTCCTCCTGAGGCACTACAACGGGCTGCATGTCGGCAACAACCTGATTGATGCTCTCGTTTTCCGGTGTTTCGACAGCCGGCGTGACGTCTTCGCGAATCGTGATTGCCGGAAGCGTTGCGATCGCCTCGTCTGCGGCCAGGGTGCCGTCTTCCACGGGTCCTTCGATCTGGCCGAACGGGACTTTCCATTCGAAGGCATCAAGACGTCCTGTGACCGGCGAGAGCGGCAGCCATTTGTCCGAAACGATACCGTCGGCAACCCAGGCAGGGTCACGGCCGGCGCGCAGAGCCTGCGCCATCCAGTGACGGACGCGGCCCTGATCGCCGGTTTCCGCTTCCTCGATATCGGCCAGCAGGAGATAGGCGGCCTCACGGGACTGCATGCGGGCTGCAGCTTCCGCCTTGGCGCGCGCCTTGGGGAACTGCTGGGCATCGAGAGCTGCCTGCGCGACGACCAGCAGCGATTCGATGTTGTTGGGACGCAGCGCTTCGAGCTTTTCGGCACGCTTCAGACGGTCAAGCGTGCTATCGCCGCTGCGGGCGCGAACGTAGGTACGACCGACGTCCGGATGCGGCTCGATCTTCCAGGCGCTTTCGAGGATGCTTGCTGCCTTGCGGATATTGTCTTCGCGCAGATAGGCCTTGGCTGCAATGATCGCGGCCGGCACGAGGCCCTTGGCGAGCTTCAGAGCGGCCTTTGCATCTTCGCGGGCACCGTTCGGGTCGCCTTCCAGGCGTTCGCTCGCCTTGGCGGTCAGAAGAACGGCTTTCAAGCGCTCGGCTTCGCCGCGTTCGAGCACACTTGCCGCCCGCTGTTGATCGAGTAGCTGGATGGCCTCGTCCCAACGGCCGGACTGGCTGCGCGATTCGAGCGTCGCCTGGGCTGCCCAGGGCAGGTAGGGCGCATGTTCGACGGCTTTTTCGGCATACTGGCGAGCAGCTTCGTTGGCGCCGAGACGGCGTGCTTCCATGTAAAGGCCGCGAAGACCGAGTTCACGGGTTTCCGGGTCTTCGGACATCTGTTCGAACTTGGCCCGTGCGTCCGCATGGCGGCCTTCGATCAGGGCCGCCTGCGCTTCCAAAAGGTGAATGAGCGGTTCCTGATCGGCGCTGAGCAGGCCGCGGGTGCGGATGCTCATCTTGCGGGCAAGAACGGCATTGCCGGCACCGGCTGCGATCAGGCCGGTCGAGAGCGCCTGATAGCCGCGGTCACGCTTGCGGGTGCGGAAATAGCGACGCACCGAGAGCGGCGACGTCCAGATGACGCCGATGACCCACCAGACGATCATGACGGCCGCGATCAGCGCCACGACCATGGAAGCGGCTACCATGATGCTGGTTTCGATCAGATGGTCCTGCCAGGTGATCGAGATCAGCCCTGGGCGATCCGCAATCCAAGAAAAGCCCCAGCCGAGGCCCAGAACCACGAGAAGAAAAATGAAGAGCCTGATGATCATCCGTTTCTTTCTTCTTCAGCCTTAAGAGCCTGATTTCGTGCCAGCAAGCGCGCGCGAAAGAGTTCCGCTCACGAGATTTTCAACCTGTACCCGCGCATCCAGCTTCCGCTTGAACTCGGTAGACGCCGATTTTGCGGCTTCCGGCAGCGTATCCCACTGCTGGGCAGCCGCCTGAAGGTCGCCGCTGCGCAACCGGTCCTCGATGCGCGATACGATCGCGTCGACCGTGTCACCCTCGACATCGCCGACGCGGCGAACCTTCACCACCGACATGGCGGAGGACAGAAGCCGGCCGGCAATGCCCTGGTCCGGATCTGCAGGCACAGACGCCTGGATGATCGCATCCGCGACGGCGGGAAACTCGCTCTGCAGCTGTTCACGCGACGGCGCGCCGTCTGCGGCGAATGTCTTGAGCTCGGCGATCGCGGGATCGTCGCCGGCAATGTTCGTATAGGCCTGAAGCTCTGCCTCGAACGAGCCGCCGCGATCGATGGCGGCCTTGAGGCCAGCGGCAGCGACGGCGCGGGCAACCTGCTGTTCCGGGCCGCGATCGTTGATCTGGGCCTCAGCCGCTTCGAGCCGGCGGGAAAGCTCGGCCGTCTGCGTGGCTGCCGCAGCCTTGGTGTCTGCCAGCTGCTGCTGGAGGGCATTCAAGCTTTCTTCGGTCGGACCGCCGGAATTCTGCGCGACAGAACTTTCCAGCGCCTGAACGCGGCTTGCGAGTTCCGTATCGGGAGACGCCGGCTGGCTGCGCAGCGTCTGGATATCCTGGCGAAGAGCTTCGACTTCGTCCGACAGTTCGGCCGAGCCGGATGCCGCCGGAGACGATGACGGAAGATAACCGGCATATTGCATGCTGCCCGCCAGCAGAAGCGCTACGATGCCGCCGAAAATGCCGGCAGCAATCAGCGTGGACGCCGAGGTCCCACCGGAGCGGGTGGCTGGCTGGGCGTCCGATGCCTTGTCAAAGGTTTCATGCTTAGCGGCAGGTTCGTCAAAACCTGGCGTGGGCGACGGGGTGAATTCCTCGGTCGGCGAGGGGGCAGCGTCACGAGCAGCGTCTGTCGCAATCGGCGCGTCCGGCTCGGTCACAACCGGATCGGCTGTTCCCGTCACACCTGGCTCGTCTCGCCCATGGGAGCTATCCGGCTCGCCGATCACATGGGACGTGTCGCTCTCTTCAGGCACGGTCGATGTCACCGGCTCGCCGGCCAGCGGGATGGCATCCGTCGTCTCAGAAGCTTCGACTTCTTCCGAAGCGGTTTCCGGGATGTCGCTGTCATTGCTGCGCACGGGCTCGGCCACCACGCCAGCGCCATCGGCCGTCAGGTCGATCGTGACCGGTTCTTTCTCCGCCATCGATCGGCGGGGTGGTTTTTCCGTTACCATCTCGACCTCTTTTCGCATCTGCTCAGGGAAAGTAGTTGGTGGGGCAGGGTAAGGAAAGGGGAGCGAGAGAATTTGGCTTGGCACTATGGTGAAAGAAACGCGAAAAGTGCGTCTTCGTCGGGTGTTTCAGCGACGAAGATAGCAGGATGAAATTTTTCAGGCACCGCGGTAGCGACGTTTTTGCTGAGGCAGATGACCTGCAAATGTTCGATCGAGGCTGCAAACGGCTGCACGAGTTCGAAGAACAGCGCGGCGTTGTGGCGCGAATAGAGAAGGACTGCGTCGGCCGCCGGGCGGGTCAGAAGCGGTTCGATGATCTCGGTCCGGTAGCCGACCTTGACCATCCGGTAGATCTCGATCGTTTTGCAGGCGATGTCGCGGGCGTGTAACCCGTCCTCCAAATCCGGCGAACGCGGATTGCCGGCAAGATAGAGGAGACTGGATGTTTCGCCGACATCCTGGGCGATCCTCTCCACCAGATCATGCCCGGTGCCATCGCCGCAGCGGATATCGGTAAAGCCGAGGGTGCGTGCTGCCTCGCCGGTCGCTTCGCCGACGGCGTATATCTGCGTGGACAGGCGATGCCGGAGTTCGTGTCCAAGTTCGCCAAGCACGCGAACGGCTTCGGCGCTGGTCACGACAAGTGCGGAATGGGGTTCGGACAGCGCTTCTCGGGCGATCTCCAGGTGATGCTCGGCGCGGGTGAGCGGCAGGAAGACCGGCTGATGGCCGAGGGTTTCGAGCCGTGCTGCGGTTCGCCGGGCGGAATGGTCAGGGCGGGTAACGATGACCCGCATGGCGTCAGACCCAGCCTTCGAAGAAGCCCGGTCCGGCAGCGGCGCGGACGGTTTCTCCGGCCTGGCGACCAAGCGTTTCCGCATCCGCCCGTCGGCCGCTGATGTCGACCGCGTGTTCGGTCGATCCGTCCGGCGTCAGGATCAGGCCTGAAAATTTCAGATGATCACCGTCGCAGATCGCGTAGCCGCCAATCGGCGTCCGGCATGAGCCATCGAGGGCTGCCAGAAACGCGCGCTCGCAACTGACCGCGTCAAAGGTGGGACAGTCGTTGACGGCTTTCAGCAGGTCATCGATGGCCGTGTCGCCGATGCGGCTCTCGAGGCAGATCGCGCCCTGTGCAGGCGCTGGCGGAAAATCGACGGGGTCGAGCAGTTCGGTCGCAACTTCCTCGCGGGCCAGCCGCTTCAGCCCGGCATACGCCAAAAGCGTCGCGTCCACATGGCCTTCATTGAGCTTGCGAAGGCGCGTGCCGACCGATCCGCGAAAAATCGCGACCTGGATATCGGGACGAAGACGGCGCACCAGCGCCTGGCGCCGAAGCGATGCGGTTCCGACGGTCGCACCATCTGGCAGGGCTTTGAGGCTCGGCGCCGTGCGGCCGATCACGGCGTCGCGGATATCCTCGCGGGGCAAGTAGGCGGAGATGTAAAGGTCCTCCGGAAGCTTGGTCGGCATGTCCTTGGAGGAATGCACCGCGAAGTCGAGATCACCCGAAGAGAGCTTTTCCTCCAGTTCCAGCGTGAACATGCCCTTGCCACCGATCTCGCTCAGCGCGCGGTCGGTGATGCGGTCGCCGGTCGTGGACAGGACGACAATTTCGAACATTTCCTCCGGAAGGGCATGGGCTGCCATCAACCGTGCACGGGTTTCGGCCGCCTGAGCGAGCGCCAGCGGGCTGCCCCGCGTTCCTATCCGGAAAGGTTTTGTTTGCATCCGCGTCATTCCATTGTTACCGGAAGCCCTCGTAAACCTGTTTTCCTCTTCAATCAACGATAGGTCATGGCGGCATTTCTTCGCATCCTCGGCATTGAAACAAGCTGCGACGAAACCGCGGCCGCCATTGTCGTGCGCCACGAGGACGGTCGTGGCGAAATCCTCTCCGATGTCGTGTTCTCGCAACTCGACGAACACAGCGCCTATGGCGGCGTCGTGCCCGAGATTGCGGCGCGCGCCCATGTGGAGGCGCTGGATGGCCTGATCGAGGAGGCGCTTTCGCGCGCCGACGTCTCGCTCAATGAGATCGATGCGGTGGCGGCGACCTCCGGTCCCGGCCTGATCGGCGGACTGATCGTCGGGCTGATGACGGCGAAGGCGATTGCGCGCGCCACCGGCAAGCCTCTGATAGCGATCAACCATCTCGAGGGACATGCGCTGACGGCGCGGCTGACGGACGGATTGTCGTTCCCCTATCTCATGCTGCTGGTCTCCGGCGGCCATACGCAGTTGGTTCTTGTGCGCGGCGTCGGCGATTATGAGCGCTGGGGCACCACGATCGACGATGCGCTGGGCGAAGCCTTCGACAAGACGGCAAAGCTGCTTGGCCTGCCATACCCGGGCGGTCCGGCCGTCGAGAAGGCGGCGCTGACGGGCAATCCCGATCGTTTTCAATTGCCGCGGCCGCTGGTTGGTGAAGCCCGGCTGGACTTTTCCTTCTCCGGTCTCAAGACCGCCGTGCGTCAGGCCGCGACCGAGATCGCGCCGCTGTCCGAGCAGGATATCGCCGACATCTGCGCCTCGTTCCAGAAGGCAATCTCGCGAACGCTGCGCGACCGGATCGGGCGTGGACTTGCGCGGTTTGCCAAGGAATTTGGCCATCTGGATGTCGGTCCTGCGCTGGTGGTTGCGGGCGGCGTTGCCGCCAACCAGGAGATCCGCCGCACGCTGCAGGCGCTCTGCATCGAACACGGATTTCGCTTTATTGCGCCGCCGATGAAACTTTGCACCGACAACGCGGCCATGATCGCCTGGGCAGGGCTTGAACGTCTGGCCGAAGACATGCCGTTCGACGGGATGGATGTCGCGCCGCGCTCACGCTGGCCGCTGGATGCCAATGCGCAGACGCTGCTTGGTTCCGGCAAACGGGGGGCCAAGGCATGAACGGGGCAGGGACGGCGCAGGAACGGATCGTCGTGATCGGGGCCGGCGCCTTCGGCACGGCACTCACTGCCGTCATCGCGCTCGAAGGTCGTCACCCGGTTACGCTGATCGGTCGCAATACCGGCCTGATGGCCGATCTCAGAAACGACCGCGTCCATGACGCGGCACTTCCCGGCGTGACATTGCCGGATGCGCTCGAATTCTCCGCTGAACCCGACGCCATCTCGGATGCGAGCATCGTGCTGTTTGCCATGCCTTCGCAGGCGCAGAGCGATGCGGCGCGGTATTACGGTCCATATCTCGCAAAGGATGCGGCGGTCGTTACCTGTGCCAAAGGCATAGACCGTGTGTCAGGGCGTTTGCTGACGGACGTTCTGGAGGCATCGCTTCCGAGCCACGCGATCGCGGTTCTCTCCGGCCCCGGTTTTGCATTCGACATTGCGCGCGGGCTTCCGACGGCGATGGCGCTTGCGGCGGAGGACCAACTGCTCGCTGAGCGTCTGGCGACCGTGCTGTCCAGCCGGACCTTCCGGCTTTACGCCTCGTCCGACCGGATCGGCGTGCAGCTCGGCGGTGCGATGAAGAACGTGCTGGCGATTGCCTGCGGCATCGTCGAGGGCGCAGGCCTTGGTGATTCGGCCCGTGCCGCACTGATTTCGCGCGGACTTGCGGAAATGTCGCGTCTGGTCGAGGCGATGGGCGGCAAGGCGGATACGGTTCGGGGCCTGTCCGGTCTCGGCGATCTGGTTCTGACCGGAACCAGCCACCAGTCCCGCAATCTGCGCTTCGGCATTTCGCTCGGGCGAGGGGAGCCGGCATCGGCCTCCGGCGGACCGCTGGTCGAAGGCGCCTTTGCCGCGTCGGTGGCTGCCCAGCTCGCGCAGACCCATTCCGTCGATCTGCCGGTGACCGAGGCCGTTGCCGCGATCATCGACGGACGGCTTGGCGTGGCCGACGCGATGGAACGCCTGATGACCCGCCCGATCACCACGGAATAGATCAACCCCAGGAGAGAACGATGCTGTTTGCCTTCCTCTGCACCGACAAGCCCGGCCATCTCAACGTCCGGATGGAAACCCGTCCGGTCCACCTCGAACATCTCAACAAACTGAATGCCGACGGTACGCTGAAGTTTGCCGGGCCTTTCCTTGACGATGAAGGCAAGCCGAACGGCAGCCTGGTCGTGGTCGAGGCTGCCGATATGGCGGCTGCCCGCACGCTTGCCGAGGCCGATCCCTATTACCTCGCCGGCCTGTTCGAAAAGGTCGATGTGAAGCCGTGGAACTGGACGATCAACAAGCCTGCGGAGTGAGATAACCATGGCCTATTGGCTCTATAAATCCGAACCGGATGTCTGGTCCTGGGAGCAGCAGAAGGCCAAGGGAAAAGCCGGCGAGGAATGGACCGGCGTGCGCAACTATCAGGCCCGCAACAACATGCGGGCCATGAAGATCGGCGACAAGGGGTTCTTCTACCACTCCAACGAGGGGCTGGAGATCGTCGGCATCGTCGAGGTCTGCGCGCTGTCGCATCCGGATTCCTCGGCCAAGGGCGATCCGAAGTGGGACTGCGTCGATATTCGCGCCGTCGAGGATGTGCCGAAGCCGATCACGCTGAAGGACATCAAGGCCAATCCGCAGTTCGAAAAGATGGCGCTGGTCACCTCGATGCGGCTTTCCGTACAGCCGGTGACGGAAGAGGAATATCTCGAGATCTGCCGCTTGGGTGGTGTCAAGAACCCGCCCCGCTCGCCGGACTGACGCGTCCTTGAAAACCGACCCTGCGACCTTCATCCTCGCCAACACGGATGTCACCGCGCCGCCGCATGTTCCGGAGATCCGGCTTCATCTGGCGACCGAGGCGCATGACCTCTGGCTGAAGACGGAGGAAGAGTTGCAGGCGATCGGTCTGCCGCCGCCGTTCTGGGCCTTCGCCTGGGCCGGCGGGCAGGGGCTCGCCCGCTATATCCTCGATCATCCGGGTACAGTAGCCGGCAAGCGGGTGCTGGATTTCGCATCGGGATCCGGGCTGGTGGCGATCGCGGCAAAACAGGCTGCTGCAGCCCAAGTGCTCGCCGCCGATATCGATCCCTGGACGGAAACTGCGGTGCGGCTCAACGCCGCGGAGAACGACGTAGAGATATCCTTCACGTCGCAAGATCTGATCGGGCGAGAGATCGAGGCGGAGGTGCTGCTCGCCGGCGACGTATTCTACGATCGCGTCATGGCCGATCTGTTGATACCGTGGTTTACCCGGTTATCGGAAGCGGGAAAGGTCGTTCTGGTCGGTGATCCCGGCAGGAGCTACTGCCCCAAGGATCGGCTTACCGAGATGGCCGTCTACCAGGTACCCGTCACCCGGGCACTTGAAGACAGCGAGGTCAAAAAGACGACCGTGTGGCAGTTCGCCTGAGACGACTATCGGCCGCCGCGAATGACGCAGACGCCGGCTTCAAACGAGCAGGATTTGTTCGAGGCCACCGCGTTGCCGCCCATCTCCTGCGCTACATCGATCACCTTGGCTTTCGGGGCGAGTGCCAGACTGCGGCGTTCCTGCTGCGGCCAGTAGATATCGTCGCGCACAAAATAGGTCCCATTGCCAGGGACCGAGTAGGCCTGGATCGAACCTGCATAGGTATCAATCCCGCGCGTGAAGGATGACGAGCCCCGATCAAAGCGACCCGATGCATAAGTACGGGTCATCCGGTTGATCTCGGCAGGACGGTTGCGTCGTCCGTCACCCTGGCGATCCCAGCGATTGTTTTCGACGAACTGGTGGCGATGGCCTCTGTCGTATCCACGGTCGGCATAGCCCTGATGGTGATGCCTGCGATCTGCCGCAGAAGCGACTGATGCGAAGGCTGCAAGCACTGCTGCGGCGATGACAAGGGGCTTGATCCGGTGACTGATCATGACGAACTCCGCGACACACAGGTTAACGAAACATTAACATGGAGCGAAAGCGGGTTTCTGGCAAGAAACCAATTGTTCGGGTTTGCCAGATATCGTGCCGCGATCTGGCAAACCCGAGACCTTGAGAAAAACACAATCGATTAAATTCTCGATCGTTTAGAATTGTTCTTGTCGTTGGGGAATTCCAAGATTAAACCACGCGAATGATGCAATGCACATTTTCTCGGCAGCGTGCATTGCCAAGGGCTCCCGCTCTTTGACGCATTACGACGCCGCGAGGTTCTGATGGCGAATGTGACTAACAACCGGCCTCTGTCGCCGCATCTCTCAATCTACAAGCCAATCCCCACAATGGTCATGTCGATCGTTCACCGTATCACCGGTGGCGCTCTGTATTTCGGCACGATCCTTGTCGCGTGGTGGCTGATCGCTGCAGCAAGCGGCCCGGCTTACTACGACTGGGCCAACTGGGCGCTCGGCAGCATTCCCGGCAAGCTGGTTCTTCTCGGCTATACATGGGCGCTGATCCACCACATGCTCGGCGGCTTCCGCCACTTCATGTGGGACTTGGGCCGTGGCTTCGAGAAGGAATTTTCGACCAAGCTCGCCATCGCCAACATCATCGCATCGCTCTGTCTGACCGTGCTGGTCTGGGTGGTCGGCTTCATCGTTCGCTAAGGAACAGCTTCCATGGATATGCGCACCCCGCTCGGTAAGGTCCGCGGACTGGGCTCCGCCAAAGACGGTACCGAACATTTCTGGCGCCAGCGGATGACCGCTGTTGCCAACGTGCCGTTGATGACCTTTTTCGTGATCTTCATGATCATCTATGCCGGCAAGCCGTTTGCCGAAGTGGTCGAAGCGCTGTCGAACCCGTTCGTCGCTGTCGTCATGGGCCTTGTCGTGATCTCCGGCATCATCCACATGAAGCTCGGCATGCAGGTCATCATCGAGGACTACGTGCACAGCGAGTTCGCCAAGATCCTGTTCGTCATGCTCAACACATTCTTCTCGATCCTGATCGCCGGGCTCTGTCTGTTCGCCGTTCTGAAGATCGCTTTCGTAGGATAATCCGTCATGGCATCCGTCACCCCCATCGCTCCAGGCGCCTCTCAGACCGGCAAGGCCTATACCTATGTCGACCATTCCTATGACGTGATCGTCGTTGGGGCCGGCGGTGCAGGATTGCGCGCCACGCTCGGCATGGCCGAACAGGGCTTCAAGACGGCCTGCATTACCAAGGTCTTCCCGACCCGTTCGCATACGGTCGCAGCGCAGGGCGGCATTGCCGCCTCGCTGCAGAACATGACACCCGATTCGTGGCAGTGGCACCTCTATGACACCGTCAAGGGTTCCGACTGGCTCGGCGACGTCGATGCCATGCAGTACATGGTCATGGAAGCACCCAAGGCCGTTTACGAACTCGAACATTACGGCGTGCCTTTCTCGCGCAACGAAGAAGGCAAGATCTACCAGCGCCCGTTCGGCGGCCACATGCAGAATTTCGGTGCCGGCCCGCCGGTGCAGCGCACCTGCGCTGCCGCAGACCGCACCGGCCACGCCATCCTGCATACGCTCTACGGCCAGTCGCTGAAGCACAACGCGGAATTCTTCATCGAGTATTTCGCACTCGACCTGATCATGTCGGATGACGGCCGTTGCACCGGCGTTGTCGCCTGGAACCTCGACGACGGCACGATCCATCGCTTTACCGCCAAGATGGTGGTTCTGGCGACCGGCGGTTACGGCCGCGCCTATTTCTCGGCAACCTCTGCCCATACCTGCACCGGCGACGGCGGCGGCATGGTGGCGCGTGCCGGCATGCCTCTTCAGGACATGGAATTCGTCCAGTTCCACCCGACCGGCATCTATGGTTCGGGCTGTCTCATCACCGAGGGTGCACGCGGCGAAGGCGGCTACCTCGTGAATTCCGAGGGCGAGCGCTTCATGGAGCGCTATGCGCCATCCGCGAAGGATCTGGCCTCCCGTGACGTGGTCTCGCGTTGCATGACGCTGGAAATCCGCGAAGGCCGCGGCGTCGGCAAGAACAAGGACCACATCTTCCTCCATCTCGACCATCTCGATCCGGCCGTCCTTCACGAACGTCTTCCCGGCATTTCCGAAAGCGCCAAGATCTTTGCGGGCGTCGACGTGACGCGCGAGCCGATCCCGGTTCTGCCGACCGTGCATTACAACATGGGCGGCATCCCCACCAATTACTGGGGCGAAGTGCTGAATGCGGACGCCAACAACCCGGAACGCATCCTGCCTGGCCTGATGGCCGTCGGTGAAGCCGGTTGCGCCTCGGTGCACGGTGCCAACCGTCTCGGCTCCAACTCGCTGATCGATCTCGTCGTGTTCGGCCGTGCCGCCGCCATCCGCGCCGGCCAGGTGATCGACCGCGTCGGACCAATCCCGGCATTGAACACGGCCGCCTGCGACAAGATCATGGACCGCTTCGACAGCCTGCGCCACGCCAGCGGCTCCACGCCGACGGCGATCCTGCGCGACAAGATGCAGCGCACCATGCAGGATGATGCCGCCGTGTTCCGCACACAGGAGTCGCTGGAATCCGGTTGCAAGCGCATGTCGGCAATCTGGGGCGAAATGCGCGACGTGAAGGTCACCGACCATTCGATGATCTGGAACTCGGATCTCGTCGAAACGCTCGAACTGCATAACCTGATGGCGAACGCGATCACCACGGTCTACGGCGCCGAAGCGCGCAAGGAAAGCCGCGGTTCTCACGCACGCGAGGACTATACGGACGGCGCGTTTTCCGGCCGCGACGACGTGACCTGGCGCAAGCATACGCTTGCCTGGGTCAACGACGCGGGCGACGTGAAGCTCGACTATCGCCCGGTCCACACGGACCTGATCGCCGACGGCATCGATCCTTACAAGATCGAGCCGAAAGCGCGCGTGTATTGATCTGAGGAAACTGGAACATGGTTGAACTCGCTCTGCCCAAGAATTCCCAGATGACCGAAGGCAAGGTCTGGCCAAAGCCGGATGGTGCCACGAACGTCCGAGAATACCGCGTCTACCGCTGGAGCCCGGATGACGGCCAGAACCCGCGCATCGATACGTTCTACATCGATATCGACGATTGCGGCCCGATGGTTCTCGATGGTCTTCTCTACATCAAGAACAATATCGACCCGACGCTGACACTGCGCCGTTCGTGCCGCGAAGGCATTTGCGGTTCCTGCGCGATGAACATCGACGGCACCAACACGCTTGCCTGCACCAAGGGCATGGATGACGTGAAGGGAACGGTCAAAGTCTATCCGCTGCCGCATATGCCTGTGGTCAAGGACCTGGTTCCGGATCTGACAAACTTCTACGCCCAGCACCGCTCCATCGAGCCCTGGCTGAAGACCGTCTCGCCGACGCCTGCCAAGGAATGGAAGCAGAGCCACGACGACCGTCAGAAACTCGACGGTCTCTACGAGTGCATTCTCTGCGCCTGCTGCTCGGCATCCTGTCCCAGCTACTGGTGGAACGGCGACCGCTATCTCGGTCCGGCTGTTCTGCTTCAGGCCTATCGCTGGCTGATCGACTCCAGAGACGAAGCCAAGGGCGAGCGCCTCGACAACCTCGAGGATCCGTTCCGGCTCTATCGCTGCCACACGATCATGAACTGCGCGCAGACCTGCCCGAAGGGTCTGAACCCTGCCAAGGCGATTGCCGAAATCAAGAAGATGATGGTCGAGCGCCGCGTCTAGTAAAACCTTACAGTATCCCGACCCTGCAGACGCACGGTCGGGATTTTTCGATTAAAACAGCTCGCGTAATCGTGACAGTTGTCGTGCCTTCGCCAAATAGCGCCGGTATGACTTGATTAACTAAGTCCTTTTACGGTAATTCCGTCTCAATTGAATGGATCAGTTCCATGCAGAGATGCGGCTGAAAGCAGGAGTTTTGTGATGCAGTTCAGATATGTGGCGACAGGCGTTGTTCTTGCGCTGGCTCTTGCCGGTTGCCAGCGGACGTCCAATACCTCCTCTTATGCTGATCTGCCAGCACAGCCGTCCCGGCCCGCGCCGCTCCAGGCACAGCCTGTTCAGGGTGTGCAGGGCGGCCAGCTTCCACCTCCGGGTGGTGCAGCCCAATATCCGACGGCGCCTCAGGGTGGCCAGCAGATGGCATCCGTCGATCCGAATGCTGCGGCGCCTGCCAATGCTCTCGATATTACCAAGCAGCAGATGGTCGGCAACTGGCGCGTTGCCAATGGCGGCTCGTCCTGCGACATGTTCCTGACGCTCACCAATCTCGGCAGCGGATCGCGCGGCGGCACCCGTGGCTGCTCCGGCGAACTGACGACGATGGGTTCGTGGGAAGTGTCGGGCAAGATGGTTCAGTTCAAGAACCGCGCCGGCGACGTCATCGGCCGCGTCTACAAGAGCGGCGATACCCGTTTCGACGGCACCACCAATTCGGGCCAGCCCCTCGGTCTCAGCCGGTAAACGGTCTGCGGAGGCGGCAGGGTGGAGCCGATCCCGGACTACACATCGAGCGTCGGTGAAGAGCTGAAGGCACTGGCGGCGTCCGGGGTGCTGACTCCGGACACTGCGCAGATGCAGGTGGCCGCCAAGCTCGACCACATTCTCAAATGCTTCAGAGACACGAAGCCAGCCAAGAAGACGAGTGCACTCGGCTGGCTGTTTGCCCGCGGTGGCGGCAAGCCGCGGGAAATCCGCGGACTTTATGTGCATGGCAGCGTCGGTCGCGGCAAGACCATGCTGATGGACATGTTCTTCAAGAAGGCATCCATCGCAAAAAAGCGGCGTCTGCACTTTCACGAATTCATGGCCGACGTGCATGGACGTATCCACGAGCACCGTCAAAAGCTGAAACGCGGAGAGACGAAACAGGCAGATCCGGTGCCGCCGATCGCTGCGGCCCTGTTCGCAGAAGCGGAACTTCTCTGCTTCGACGAATTCTCGGTGACCGATATCACCGATGCCATGATCCTTGCACGTCTGTTCACGGAATTGTTCGGCCTTGGATGCGTTCTCGTCGCGACCTCGAACGTAGCCCCCGACGATCTTTACAGGGATGGCCTCAACCGCGGTCTGTTCACGCCGTTCATCGCGTTGCTCGGCCGCTACGTGGATGTCGTCACGCTGGACTCGCCAACCGACTACCGGATGCAGAAGCTGGCGAGCCTGCCCGTCTATGTGACGCCTCTCAGCCCCCAAGCGGATCTCGCGATCGAAAACACCTGGCATCAGGTGATCGACGGCGAGAAGGCGAGCCCTGTCGAGTTGCCGATGAAAGGTCGCACCATCAAAGTGCCGCTGGCGTCCGGCCGGGCTGCACGGTTCAGCTTTTCGGACTTGTGTGAAAAACCGCTAGGCGCGTCGGACTATCTGGCGATCGCCGATCGCTTTGACGCTGTCTTCATTGAGCACGTCCCGCAGCTCGGACCCGAAAAGCGCAACGCAACCAAGCGCTTCATCAATCTCGTCGATGCGTTCTACGACCATTCGGTCAGACTCTACGTCTCCGCCGCGAGCGAACCGGATCAGCTTTTGTTGGAGAAGCGCGGCACCGAGGGGTTCGAGTTCGATCGAACAATCTCCCGTCTCTGGGAGATGCGGAGCGCCGATTACCTCGCTCTGCACAACGCAAAGCGTCAAGAAGCCTGACACTTTCATGACAGAAGTTCTTACGTTTACGTAAGGTAATTGATATCTAACCGATTGAAAAATATCACTCCGAAATAATCGATTGCGATTTTTCCGATATGGCGCTATCGGTGGCGCCGCACGTGAACCTGCTATGACTTGACGCAGGTAAAGTCTTGAGAGGAAGCTTTTCGATGGCGCGCAAGAAAATTGCACTTATTGGTTCGGGCATGATCGGTGGCACGCTGGCACATCTTGCCAGCCTGAAGGAGCTGGGCGACATCGTCCTCTTCGACATTGCCGACGGCATCCCGCAGGGCAAGGGCCTCGATATTGCCCAGTCCGGTCCCGTCGAAGGCTTCAACGCCAAGCTTTCCGGTGCTAGCGACTATTCCGCCATCGAAGGCGCTGACGTCTGCATCGTCACGGCCGGCGTTGCCCGCAAGCCCGGCATGAGCCGCGACGATCTGCTCGGCATCAACCTGAAGGTGATGGAACAGGTCGGCGCCGGTATCAAGAAATACGCCCCGAACGCATTCGTCATCTGCATCACCAACCCGCTCGATGCGATGGTCTGGGCTCTGCAGAAGTTCTCCGGCCTGCCGAAGAACATGGTCGTCGGCATGGCCGGCGTTCTCGACTCGGCTCGTTTCCGCCTGTTCCTGTCGGAAGAATTCAACGTTTCCGTCCAGGACGTCACGGCCTTCGTTCTCGGCGGCCACGGCGACACGATGGTGCCGCTCGCCCGTTACTCGACCGTTGGCGGCGTTCCGCTGACCGATCTCGTCAAGATGGGCTGGGTCTCTGCCGAGCGTCTCGAAGAAATCATCCAGCGCACCCGTGACGGTGGCGCTGAAATCGTCGGCCTGCTGAAGACCGGTTCTGCCTACTACGCTCCGGCTGCTTCGGCGATCGAGATGGCTGAATCCTTCCTCAAGGACAAGAAGCGCGTTCTGCCTGCCGCTGCTTACCTGTCCGGCCAGTACGGCGTGAAGGACATGTATGTCGGCGTTCCCACGATCATCGGTGCCGGTGGTATCGAGCGGATCATCGAAGTCGAATTCAACAAGGACGAAGAAGCTGCCTTCGCGAAGTCGGTCGGCGCTGTTTCGGCTCTCTGCGAAGCCTGCATCAATATCGCGCCTGCGCTGAAGTAATCGCCTTCGGGCGCACGGATTTAAGGATACGTCGATGAACATTCATGAATATCAGGCCAAGGCCCTCCTGAAGGGTTATGGCGCACCGGTTGCGGAAGGTGTTGCAATCTTCTCCGCAGAAGAAGCCGAAGCTGCTGCAAAGCAGCTGCCGGGTCCGCTTTATGTGGTGAAGAGCCAGATCCATGCTGGTGGCCGCGGCAAGGGCAAGTTCAAGGAACTCGGACCGGAAGCCAAGGGCGGCGTTCGCCTGGCTTTCTCGATCGATGAAGCCAAGAGCCATGCCAAGGAAATGTTCGGCAACACGCTGGTGACCGCGCAGACCGGCGACGCCGGCAAGCAGGTCAACCGCCTCTACATCGAAGACGGTGCCGACATTGCCCGCGAACTCTATTGCTCGCTGCTCGTCGACCGTTCGGTCGGTCGCGTTGCCTTCGTCGTTTCGACCGAAGGCGGTATGGACATCGAAGCTGTCGCTCACGACACGCCCGAGAAGATCCACACGATCGCGATCGATCCGGAAGCCGGCGTGACGGAAGCAGACATCGCTGCGATCTCTTCGGCGCTCGAACTTTCGGGTGCTGCCGCAGAAGACGCAAAGTCGCTGTTCCCGCTGCTCTACAAGGCCTTCAACGAGAAGGACATGGCGCTCCTCGAGATCAACCCGCTGATCGTCATGAAGGACGATCACCTGCGCGTTCTCGATGCCAAGATGTCCTTCGACGGCAACGCGATCTTCCGCCATGACGACGTCAAGGCGCTGCGCGACGAGTCGGAAGAAGACGCCAAGGAAATCGAAGCCTCCAAGTGGGACCTCGCTTACGTGGCGCTCGACGGCAACATCGGCTGCATGGTCAACGGTGCCGGTCTCGCGATGGCGACGATGGACATCATCAAGCTGTACGGCAAAGAGCCTGCAAACTTCTGCGACGTCGGCGGTGGCGCCGGCAAGGAGAAGGTCGCTGCAGCCTTCAAGATCATCACGGCTGACCCGAAGGTCGAGGGCATCCTCGTCAACATCTTCGGCGGCATCATGAAGTGCGACGTCATCGCCGAAGGCGTTGTCGCAGCGGTTCAGGAAGTCGGCCTCAAGGTTCCGCTCGTCGTGCGCCTCGAAGGCACCAATGTCGAGCTGGGCAAGAAGATCCTCAACGAATCGGGTCTTGCGATCACGGCTGCTGACGATCTCGACGATGCTGCCAAGAAGATCGTCGCGGCGATCAAAGCCTAATTTGGGGACCTGATAATGTCTATTCTCGTTAACAAGAATACCAAGGTCCTGGTTCAGGGCCTGACCGGCAAGACCGGCACGTTCCACACCGAACAGGCGCTTGCCTACTACGGCACGCAGATGGTCGGCGGTATCCATCCGAAGAAGGGTGGCGAAACCTGGACCGGTTCGAAGGGCGAAAGCCTGCCGATCTATGCGACCGTTGCCGAAGCCAAGGAAAAGACCGGCGCCGATGCGTCCGTGATCTACGTTCCGCCAGCCGGTGCAGCTGATGCGATCATCGAGGCGATCGAAGCCGAGATCCCCTTCATCACCTGCATCACCGAAGGCATTCCGGTCATGGACATGGTTCGCGTCAAGGCTCGCCTCGACCGTTCCAGCTCGCGCCTGCTCGGCCCGAACTGCCCGGGCGTTCTGACGCCGGAAGAATGCAAGATCGGCATCATGCCGGGCTCGATCTTCCGCAAGGGTTCGGTCGGTATCGTGTCGCGCTCCGGCACGCTGACCTATGAAGCCGTGTTCCAGACGTCCAACGAAGGCCTCGGCCAGACGACGGCTGTCGGCATCGGCGGCGATCCGGTCAAGGGCACCGAGTTCATCGACATCTTGGAAATGTTCCTCGCAGACGAAGCCACGCAGTCGATCATCATGATCGGCGAAATCGGCGGCTCGGCTGAAGAAGAAGCGGCACAGTTCCTGATCGACGAAGCCAAGAAGGGCCGCAAGAAGCCGATGGCAGGCTTCATCGCCGGCCGGACCGCTCCGAAGGGCCGCACCATGGGCCATGCCGGCGCTGTCGTTTCCGGCGGCAAGGGCGATGCGGAATCCAAGATCGCTGCCATGGAAGCAGCGGGCATCAAGGTTTCGCCTTCGCCAGCACGTCTCGGCACGACGCTGGTTGAAGTCCTCAAGGGCTAACGCCACATAAAGGTCACCCATCGCCGATAGATAGACGGCGATGGACCAGACATCAAATGACCCGCGGGTTGCTGCATGCGACCTGCGGGTAAGTCGCTCAAGGGTAGGTCTACCCGAGGTAGGTCTACTAAAGAGCGGCGCCGCTCGCAGCGGTATCGAGCCATACGTCAGAGAATGCGGTTTCCGGTCAATTCATCCGGTGCCGATCAGGTCAGGAGGCGGGCGCGGCGCCCGCGGGAAGCAATGGCACGGCAAGAAGCCAACGAACAGTTCCTCATCACGTCTTTCCTCGATGGTGCGAACGCTGCCTATATCGAGCAGCTCTATGGGCGCTACGAAAGTGATCCAACGTCGCTTTCCGAGGAATGGCAGGCCTTCTTCAAGGCGCTGGCAGACAGCCCCGAAGATGTCAGGAAGGCCGCGCAGGGCGCCTCCTGGAAACGTTCGAACTGGCCGATCCCCGCCAATGGCGATCTGATCTCGGCACTCGACGGCAACTGGCCGATCGTCGAAAAGGCGATCGAGACTAAGGTCAAGGCGAAGGCGGAAGCATCCGCTGCAGTGACCGGCCAGCCGGTGCAGCAGACCGACGTTCTGCAGGCGACCCGCGACAGCGTTCGCGCCATCATGATGATCCGCGCCTACCGCATGCGCGGCCACCTTCATGCCAAGCTCGATCCGCTCGGGATCGCGAGCCCGGTCGACGATTACAACGAGCTGTCGCCGAAGTCCTACGGCTTCGAAGAGAGCGATTACGATCGCAAGATCTTCATCGACAACGTTCTCGGCCTTGAATACGCGTCCGTTCGCGAAATGATCGAGATCCTCGAGCGCACCTATTGCTCGACCATCGGCGTCGAATTCATGCACATGTCCAACCCCGAGGAAAAGGGCTGGATCCAGGAGCGTATCGAAGGTCCCGCCAAGGGCGTCACGTTCACGCCTGAAGGCAAGAAGGCAATCCTTTCGAAGCTGGTCGAAGCCGAAGGCTACGAGCAGTTCCTCGACGTGCGCTTCAAGGGCACCAAGCGTTTCGGCCTGGATGGCGGTGAATCGCTCATCCCGGCGCTGGAGCAGATCATCAAGCGCGGCGGTCAGGAAGGCCTCGAGGAAGTCATCCTCGGCATGGCCCACCGCGGTCGTCTGAACGTCTTGACCAACGTCCTCGGCAAGCCGCATCGCGCCGTGTTCCACGAGTTCAAGGGCGGTTCGTTCAAGCCCGACGAAGTCGAGGGTTCGGGCGACGTGAAGTACCATCTGGGTGCCTCATCGGACCGTGAATTTGACGGCAACAAGGTTCACCTGTCGCTGACCGCCAACCCGTCTCACCTGGAAATCGTCAACCCTGTCGTCATGGGCAAGGCCCGCGCCAAGCAGGACATGCTGACCAAGGTCTGGGACAAGGACAACATCATTCCGCTGTCCGAGCGCGCCAAGGTTCTGCCGCTGCTGCTGCACGGCGATGCGGCCTTTGCCGGCCAGGGCGTGACGGCTGAAATTCTCGGCCTGTCGGGTCTCCGCGGCCACCGCGTGGCCGGCACGATGCATGTCATCATCAACAACCAGATCGGCTTTACCACCAATCCTGGCTTCTCGCGTTCGTCGCCTTATCCGTCGGACGTTGCCAAGATGATCGAGGCGCCGATCTTCCACGTCAACGGCGACGATCCGGAAGCGGTCGTCTACGCCGCCAAGATCGCCATCGAATACCGGATGAAGTTCCACAAGCCGGTCGTGGTTGATATGTTCTGCTACCGCCGGTTCGGCCATAACGAAGGCGACGAGCCTGCGTTCACTCAGCCGAAAATGTACAAGGTCATCCGCGCCCACAAGGCCGTGGCGGAGATCTATGCCGAACGTCTGATCGGCGAAGGTGTCATCACCGAAGGCGAATTCGAGAAGATGAAGGCCGACTGGCGCGCCAATCTCGAAACAGAGTTCGAGGCCGGCCAGAGCTACAAGCCCAACAAGGCCGACTGGCTTGACGGCCAGTGGTCGGGTCTTCGCTCCGCCGACAATGCGGACGAGCAGCGCCGCGGCAAGACCGCGATGCCGATCAAGGATCTGAGAGAGATCGGTCGCAAGCTTTCGACCATTCCGGAAGGTTTTAACGCCCACCGCACGATCAAGCGTTTCATGGATAACCGTGCGCAGATGATCGAGACCGGTGAGGGGATCGACTGGGCCATGGCGGAAGCGCTGGCGTTCGGCTCGCTCACCGTCGAAGGCACCAAGATCCGTCTTTCGGGTCAGGATTGCGAACGCGGCACGTTCTCGCAGCGTCACTCGGTTCTCTACGATCAGGAAACCGAAGAGCGCTACATCCCGTTGTCCAACCTCCAGGCTGGCCAGGGCAAGTACGAAGTCATCAACTCGATGCTGTCGGAAGAGGCTGTTCTCGGTTTCGAATACGGCTACTCGCTGGCGCGTCCAAACGCGCTGACGCTCTGGGAAGCCCAGTTCGGCGACTTCGCCAACGGCGCGCAGGTCGTGTTCGACCAGTTCATCTCGTCGGGTGAACGCAAATGGCTTCGCATGTCGGGTCTCGTCTGCCTTTTGCCGCACGGCTACGAAGGGCAGGGTCCGGAGCACTCCTCCGCCCGCCTGGAACGCTGGCTCCAGATGTGCGCCGAAGACAACATGCAGGTCGCAAACGTCACGACGCCATCAAACTACTTCCACATCCTGCGCCGTCAGGTGAAGCGCGACTTCCGCAAGCCGCTGATCCTGATGACGCCGAAGTCGCTGCTGCGCCACAAGCGCGCGACCTCGACGCTGGCGGAAATGGCGGGCGAAAGCTCGTTCCACCGTCTGCTGTGGGACGACGCGGAGATGATCAAGGACGGTCCGATCAAGCTGCAGAAGGACGCGAAGATCCGTCGCGTCGTGATGTGCTCGGGCAAGGTCTATTACGATCTGCTGGAAGAGCGCGAAAAGCGCGGCATCGACGACATCTACCTGCTGCGCATCGAACAGCTCTATCCGTTCCCGGCCAAGGCGCTCATCAACGAGCTCAGCCGCTTCCGCAATGCGGAAATGGTCTGGTGCCAGGAAGAGCCGAAGAACATGGGTTCGTGGTCGTTCATCGATCCGTATCTCGAATGGGTTCTGGCGCATATCGATGCCAAGTATCAGCGCGTCCGGTATACCGGCCGTCCGGCGGCAGCATCGCCTGCAACCGGCCTGATGTCCAAGCATCTGGCACAGCTGGAAGCCTTCCTCGAAGACGCTCTCGGCGGCTGATTTTTCAGCCGTCTCCACCAATTGCTCCGAAACGATATCTGACAAACACGGAAAATAGATCATGGCCACCGAAATCCGCGTCCCTACCCTCGGCGAGTCCGTCAGCGAGGCAACCGTCGGCACCTGGTTCAAGAAGGTCGGCGACACGGTCAAGGCCGATGAGCCGCTGGTCGAACTGGAAACCGACAAGGTTACCGTCGAAGTTCCAGCTCCAGCATCCGGCGTTCTGACAGAGATCGTCGCCCAGAACGGCGAGACCGTCGGCCTCGACGCGCTGCTCGGCCAGATCTCGGCCGGCGGCGCTGCTGCCGGCACTGCCGCACCGGCTGCACAGCCGGCGGAAGCCGCTCCGGGAAAGGCTGCCGAACCCGCAGCTGCTGCTCCGGCACCTGCCGCCGCAGCGCCTGCTGGTGGCTCGTCCATGCCGCCAGCACCGGCTGCCGCCAAGGTTGCTGCCGACAACAACATCTCCACCTCGGATGTCGACGGTTCGGGCAAGCGCGGTCAGGTCCTGAAGGGCGATGTGATCGCTGCCATTTCCAAGGGCCCGGCTGCTCCTGGCGCTCCGGCTTCGGTTCCGGCAGCTCCGCGCCCGGTTTCGTCGGCTGACGATGCATCGCGCGAAGAGCGCGTGAAGATGACGCGTCTGCGCCAGACGATCGCCAAGCGCCTCAAGGATGCGCAGAACACCGCCGCCATGCTCACCACCTATAACGAGGTGGACATGAAGGCAGTGATGGACCTTCGCAACCGCTACAAGGACGTGTTCGAGAAGAAGCACGGCGTGAAGCTGGGCTTCATGGGCTTCTTCACGAAGGCCGTCACGCATGCGCTGAAGGAACTGCCGGCCGTCAACGCCGAGATCGACGGTACGGACCTCATCTACAAGAACTACTGCCACGTCGGTATGGCCGTCGGTACCGACAAGGGCCTCGTCGTTCCTGTCATCCGCGATGCCGACCAGCGCTCGATCGCCGGCGTCGAAAAGGAACTCGGTCGTCTCGCGAAGGCTGCCCGCGACGGTACGCTGTCGATGGCCGACATGCAGGGCGGCACGTTCACCATCACCAATGGTGGCGTCTACGGTTCGCTGATGTCGTCGCCGATCCTCAATGCGCCGCAGTCGGGTATCCTCGGCATGCACAAGATCCAGGAGCGTCCGGTTGCGATCGGCGGCCAGGTCGTGATCCGTCCGATGATGTATCTGGCGCTGTCCTACGATCACCGTATCGTCGACGGCAAGGAAGCGGTCACCTTCCTCGTTCGCGTCAAGGAAAGCCTCGAAGATCCGGAACGTCTGGTTCTCGATCTGTAATTTGCGGAGAGCAAAATGGACGCCGCTTCAGCCAATGCGACCTATCTCTTGGTACTTCTGTGCCTGAGTGTCGTCCTGCTTCTCGTGCATATTCTGCTGCAGGGGAATTTCGCCACCAAGGATCGCGGCACGGCATGGAATGCCGGTCCGCGGGACGGCGATAACGAACCCCAGAGCGTGATGGCCGGTCGTGCGGCCCGCGCCTCGCGAAACTACCAGGAAACCTATCCCGCCTTTATCGGCCTGCTGCTGGCGATGATCCTTACCGGGGATTCGTCGGGCTTTGGCCTGTTCGGGGCCGCGGTCTGGCTGGTGGCGCGTATCGTCTACATTCCACTTTATCTCAAGGGCATTCCCTATGTCCGCTCGCTTGTATGGCTGGTCAGCCTCGTCGGCCTTGCGCTGATGATGATCGCACTGTTCGTGTGACCGCCTCCTGCTCAATCAAAAGGATAGTCTGATGGCTTATGATGTTGTCGTAATCGGATCCGGCCCGGGCGGCTATGTCTGCGCAATCAAGGCGGCCCAGCTCGGCCTCAAGGTCGCTGTCGTCGAAAAGCGGTCCACCTATGGCGGTACCTGCCTCAACATCGGCTGCATTCCGTCCAAGGCGCTGCTGCATGCTTCGGAAATGTTTGCGCATGTGGCGCATGGCGTCGAAGAACTCGGCGTCGAGGTTCCGGCACCGACGTTGAACCTTTCGAAGATGATGGCCCATAAGGATGCGACGGTAAAGTCGAACACCGACGGCGTCGCCTTCCTGTTCAAGAAGAACAAGATCGACGGTTTCATCGGCACCGGCAAGATTGTTTCGGCCGGCAAGGTCTCGGTCACCGGCGAAGACGGCAAGGTCCAGGAAATCGAGACGAAGAACATCGTCATCGCCACCGGCTCCGACATCGCCGGCATTCCCGGCGTCAATGTCGACATCGACGAGAAGGTCATCGTCTCCTCGACGGGCGGTCTGACGCTCGACAAGGTTCCGGCCAACATGATCGTCGTCGGCGGCGGTGTCATCGGCATGGAACTCGGTTCGGTCTGGTCGCGTCTCGGCGCCAAGGTCACCGTCATCGAATATCTCGACAAGCTGCTCGGCTCGATGGACGCGGACGTGTCCAAGCAGTTCCAGCGCATGATGGCCAAGCAGGGCATGGACATCCGCACGGAAGCCAAGGTTACCGGCGTCGAGAAGACAGAAACCGGCGCCAAGGTCACCTATGAGCCGGTCAAGGGTGGCGAAGCCGTCAGCCTCGAAGCCGATGTCGTGCTGATCTCCACCGGCCGCAAGCCATACACAGCAGGCCTTGGCCTCGAAGAAGCAGGCGTTGCGCTCGACAATCGCGGTCGCGTCGAAATCGACGGCGGCTACAAGACCAATGTTGCCGGCATTTACGCGATCGGCGACGTGGTGAAGGGCCCGATGCTGGCGCACAAGGCCGAAGACGAGGGCGTCGCTCTCGCAGAAATCCTGTCCGGCCAGCACGGACACGTGAACTACGACGTCATTCCGTCTGTCGTTTACACCCAGCCGGAAGTGGCATCGGTCGGCCGCACGGAAGAAGAGCTGAAGGCTGCAGGCATCGCCTACAAGGTTGGCAAGTTCCCGTTCACGGCGAACGGTCGCGCCCGCGCGATGCTCGCCACCGACGGCTTCGTCAAGATCCTCGCCGACAAGGAAACCGATCGTGTTCTCGGCGGCCATATCGTCAGCTTCGGCGCCGGCGACATGATCCACGAGATTGCCGTGCTGATGGAATTCAGCGGTTCGTCCGAAGATCTCGGCCGCACCTGCCACGCTCACCCGACCCTGTCGGAAGCCGTGAAGGAAGCCGCACTCGCGACCTTTGCCAAGCCGATCCATATGTGATCGGCAACAATATCGCATCGGAAAACCGGCCCCGTAACAGGGCCGGTTTTTTTGTGTCCGGTTGACGGGCGTACGTCCCTCGCCAGAGGGCTCAGTTCACAGCGGTGACTGTGAAACCCTGTTTGCGCAAGAGCTCGACCAGGCCGTCATCGCCCGGCAGGTGCAGTGCGCCGACGGCGATGAAGGCGCCGCCTTCTGAGAGGATGGGTGCCGCGCGTTCGGCCATCAGCAGGTTGCGCTTGCGCACGACCAGTTCCTCGAATTCGGCATAACCGCTTTCATCATCCTCGCCCTCGGGCACGACGGTCTTCAGGAAGGGGATGGTCATGCCCATGTCGCCGGAGAGATAGAGCCCGGTCATCGTCTCGAACACGTCGTCCAGCTTGGGACCGAGCTTGATCGCTTCGATCAGCGACTTCATGTGGATATCGACCGGAATGGCAGCCAAGGTCGAAAGCTGCTCGGCAAAGGTCTCAAGCCCCTTCACCGACTTGCCGGCTTTCGCCGCATCCAGCGCCAGCTGCTTGTCGAGGAAAGCGGCGTTCTGGGTCTTGCGGGCCATCTCGCAGGCGGGCATCGAGACCAGGCCCATCAGTAGCCAGGGCTTCATTCTCGAAACGGCGGCCAGCGGCACGCCGCGCTGTTTCAGGACATCGCTGAGAAGTGCGAGGTCATCCTTCGTCAGCAGGCTCTCGATCGAGCTGCCATCGGTAAACATCGTCAGCTCCGGCTTGGACAGCATGCCCGCCATCGCCTTCTGCTCGTCGAGCACTTCGTCCGATTCGACGACGATGGTCTTTGCTTCCTTGCCCGCGGCATGGGCGCCCTCAGGCATTTTCAGAACGCGTGGATCGGTCACATGCATGGTGCCGAGAAGGTAGGACGGGGGGAGGCCGGCTTTCTCGATTTTCCAGAAGATGCCGCGGCCGTTGGGGATTTTTTCGCCCTCTGCGACAACCTGCCGATAGGCGGCCGGATCGTTGGCCTTCATCTCCGCGATCAGGTCCCGCCCGGTGCAGGCCGGCGTCTCCGCGCGTGCGGCAAGCGAGGTGATCACGAGGCAGACCGAGGCCAGCAGCAGAACGTGCAGGGCGGCAAGCAACCAAAGCGCAGCCGTCTGGGCGCGTTGAAGGATTGTGCCGGCGAAAATGCTGCGGATCATGTCATCAGTCCCAATTGTAGGGCTCACCCTAGCGGGACTGCTCGAACAGCGGCTTAACCGATGTGGTTAAGGATGGGTTCATGCCCTTGGATGGGCGCGGTCGTAGACTTCGAGCAGTCTCGACGTATCGACGCCCGTATAGACCTGCGTGGTGGAAAGGCTGGCATGTCCCAGCAGTTCCTGGATCGTGCGCAGATCGCCGCCTCCGGCCAGAAGATGGGTCGCGAAGGAATGGCGCAGCGCATGCGGGGTGGCGCTGTCGGGCAGGTTGAACGCGCTTCTGAGCTTCTGCATCTCGCGCTGGATGATCGCCGGCTGCAGAGTCTTGCCGCGCGCACCACGGAACATCGGGGCATCGGCGGACAGATGGTAGGGGCAGAGTTTCCTATAGGTTTCGACAGCTTCGAGAATGACGGGAAGCAGCGGCACGATCCGCGTCTTGCCGCCTTTGCCAAGAATGCGAAGCGAGGTGGCGCCTGCATCGATATCGGCGGGCGTCAGGCCAAGCGCTTCCGAAATGCGAAGTCCGCAGCCATAGAGCAGCGTCAGGATGGCCGCGTCGCGTGCCGCGATCCACGGCTCCTCGTGCAGTTGCGCCTCTGAGGTAACGATGTTGAGGGCTTGGGCGTCGGTCAGCGGCTTCGGCAGCGATTTCGGTTGACGCGGGGCACGGATAGCGCCGGCGGCTGCCGCATTCACCAGTCCCTTGCGCTCCAGGTACCGCAGGAACGAGCGCAGCCCCGCGAGATGACGGCCGAGAGAACGCGCACCGGAGCCTTCGCGCCGCCGTGCTGCCAGAAAACTTCTCAAGTCTGCCGGACGCAGCGTATGGATATCCGAAATCGTCGGCGGTCCGGCGAGGTGCGTGGTCAGAAAAGTCAGGAATTGCCGGGTGTCGCGCTCATAGGCGTCAAGCGTGTTGGGCGACAGCCGGCGCTCGCCACTCAGGCTTTCCAGCCATTCGCGGCGCCTCTCGAGAAGATCGGGGGCGGCGATAATGAGCAGTTCGTTCATGAGGGCGACGTTGATTTCCGTGGCATGCCGCCCCAGATTGCACCCAGCATCGTTACGGAATCCCTAAAGGCGCGGTAACCCTGCCACCGTAATATCACGCGGGCACTGCTCAAGTGCAGGCCCGCTTTAAGGAGTTTGCATGGACCGCCGTGATTCCATGACGAGCTTCGGCCAGTTCGCCGAAGCCATCGCACGCGTATCTCAAGGGCGTCCGGGCCACATCGTCGATACGCTCATCGCCGAGCGGGGCAAGCGGATCGTCGGCAGTCCGTTCTGGCCGTTCATGCGTCCGTTTCTCTACACGCTGCTGCGCTACGGCCGGGCGATCGAGTTCGCCGACGACATTGCGCCGAAGTCCGGCTACCAGTGTTTCGAATATCTGAGCGCGCATCTGAAGCTGAAGCTTTCGGTCAAAAACGAGGAGCGGATCCCCGAAAAGGGCGGTTTCATCCTCGTCAGCAACCATCCGACCGGCATTGCCGACGGCGTCGCCGTGTTCGACCTGTTGAAGTCGCGCCGTCCGGACCTGATGGTGTTTGCCAACCGCGATGCGGTGCGGGTCAATCCGCGTTTTGCCGAAATGATCATTCCCGTCGAATGGCGCGACGATCACAAGAGCAAGCTCAAGACCCGCGAGACGCTGGTTCTCACCAACAAGGCGGTCGAGGAGGGCAAGGTGATGATCCTGTTTCCATCCGGCCGCATCGCCTATTGGGAAAATGGCCGGCTGAACGAACGCCCGTGGAAGACCTCGGCCGTCGGGCTTGCCCGCAAATACAATCTGCCGATCCTGCCGATCCATATGACTGCGCGCAATTCCGGGCTGTTCTACTGGCTTGCCAAATGGTCGACCGAACTCCGCGACATGACGGTGTTTCATGAGCTCCTGAACAAGAAGGGCAACCAGTTCGATTTCACCATCGGACAGATGATCCAACCGGATCAACTGGAGGGTGACGTCGTCGAGGTCACCAAGGCGCTGGAGCGGCATACGGTTTTCGGTCTCGCAGCCGACGGCGACGCACGGTTTGTGCCGATCGCGACACAGACGACTTCGAACGCCTTAAACCTCAATACTTGTTGAGAAATTTCTCGAGCGACCGGTTCAGGCGCAGTCCCTGCTGCCGATCCAGTTCTTCTATAGCAAGGTCCTTAGCCGTCACCGCAGTCGGCTTTGTCGTGGGTTTGGTCTGGGCGCTTGATCTTTTTGCCTGCACTATCTCTTTCTCTGATGGCGGAAGCGACAACGAAAATGTCACGGTGTGCGTATCCGTGCGGGAATTGGCGTTGGTCAAGGAGGCCTCGCTCAGGTGGAAGCCAGCTTTCGGCTCCTCTATCGAGAATTTTGGTGAAAACGAGCCCATAAGTTTTGTCGTGAATTCGATCAAGTCCGCAAATTTTCGGCTGGTCTTGTCGTCGTTTGACGATAGGTTCCCAAATTCATTCAGTTTGATGAACGTATCCAGGGCCTCGGACAGACCAATCCGTCCGGTCAAAGGATATACGATATCGACTTTCGCACTCTGGATGCTGCAATAGCGATCGGTCGCTTCACTCACCGCAAGATCGGCGAATTTATCCGCTATTCTAAAACTTCTGTCGTTCCGACGACTGAGTTCTACACCACCCCCGAGGCCAATGGAACGCGAGCCATTCGAGAACGGCTTTAGAAACTTCACGGACAATTCGTTGTTATTGGTCTCGGTGATGTTCAGCTGAAAATCGTAGGCTATGGCAGCATTTTCGTACCGGTCGAAGTATTGCTTCGTTTCTTGGCTGAAGTCCTTTCGGTACGCTTCAAGAAATGTAAGTTTCTTGTCAGTCAGCCGCTTCGCAAGATGTTTATCGTCGTCGGACCCATCCAGAAGCTGCGAGATCGCAATATTGCGGATCGCGTCGCGCGCTTCACATCGAACCTTCCTGACGATTTGATAGGTCGTATCATCCTTCGAGATATCCTCCGGCAGAGGATGGATATTGCAGCCGGCCAGCAGAAAAGCAGGCACCAAAAGTGTCGTCATTGACCTGATGAACATCCGCAGCCCCCACTCCGGTTTTCAGCTCTACCTATAGTAAACAATTGTTTAAAATGCAACCTGAATTTCACGCCGCGATGTTTGCCGTCGATGGGGCGGCTGCTCAAACAGCGGTTCCCTTTCGTTCCGGTTTTGGGCATGGTCCCGCCATGGACACAGATTCGTCCGACCTGTTCGGTCCGCTCCTCGATAAGCCCGTCGCGGCCGTCGTGCCGGTCCTGGTGCCGCTGCCGGTGCCGGGTCCGTACAGCTATGCCGTGCCCGAGGGACTGGTCGTGGTGCCTGGTTCCGTCGTGCAGGTACCGGTCGGTCCACGCCAGATGATCGGCGTCGTGTGGGATGGCGCGGACGACAGCACGCTCGACCCGAAGAAGCTGCGGCCGATCACGCTTGCCTTCGATTGCCCGCCGCTCTCCAAGGAGATGCGCGATTTCGTCGACTGGGTCTCGGCCTACACGCTATCACCGCCGGGTTTCGTGGCCCGCATGGCGATCCGGGCTCCGGCAGCGCTCGATCCGGAACCGATGGTGGAGGGTCTGCGCTTTATCGGCGGCGAGCCGTCCCGATTGACGCCGGCCAGAACCCGGGTGCTCGACCTTGCGAAAGAGCAGGAAGCGCCCTGGACCCGGAGCGGCCTTGCGCACGCCGCCGGCGTGTCGCTGAGCGTCGTCGACGGATTGATCAAGCAGGGTGTGTTCGACACGATTTTCCTACCGCCGCCGCCTGTCGTGGCACGGCCTGACCCGGATTATACTGCGCCCCGCATCGAGGGACCTCAAAAGGGAGCGGCCGAAGAGATCGTCGCTTCGGTTAGCGCCGGCGGGTTTGCCGCCTCGCTGATCGATGGCGTCACCGGGTCCGGCAAGACGGAAGTCTATTTCGAGGCGATTGCCCAGGCGCTCCGACAAGACAAGCAGGTTCTGATCCTGTTGCCGGAAATCGCACTCACGTCGAGCTTTCTCGATCGGTTCGAGCAGCGGTTCGGGGCAAAGCCTGCCGAATGGCATTCGGATCTATCCCCCCGTATCCGTGAGAAAGTCTGGCGCGGCGTCGTGACGGGGGAGGTGAGGGTGGTTGCCGGGGCCCGTTCGGCTCTGTTCCTGCCGTTCGAGGATCTGGGGCTGATCGTCATCGACGAAGAACACGACCCTGCCTACAAGCAGGAGGACCGCGTCTTCTACAATGCCCGCGACATGGCGGTGGTGCGGGCCCGGATCGGCGATTTTCCGATCGTGCTGGTGTCGGCGACGCCTTCAGTGGAAAGCCAGGTCAACGGGCTCTCCGGGCGCTACACGACGGTCCACCTGCCGACCCGCTTTGGTGATGCAGCACTGCCGGACCTGCATCTCGTCGACATGCGCCGCCATCCGCCGGAACGCGGTGGGTTCCTCTCGCCCATTCTCCTGCGCGGCATGAAGAAGGCGCTGGAGCGCGGCGAGCAGTCGCTGCTGTTTCTGAACCGTCGCGGCTATGCGCCGCTGACGCTCTGCCGTGTCTGCGGCCACCGCTTCCAGTGCCCGCAATGTTCGAGCTGGCTGGTCGAGCATCGCTTCAGAAACCAGATCCAGTGCCATCAGTGCGGCTATCACGAACATACGCCGGAAGCCTGCCCGGAATGCGGGACGTTCGACCACCTCGTCGCCTGCGGGCCCGGCGTGGAGCGGATCGCGGAAGAGGTGGAGAAGCATTTTCCGGAAGCGCGCACCATCGTCATGTCGTCGGACCTGCTCGGCGGCGTCAAACGGCTGCGGATGGAGCTCGATGCGATCGCCAAGGGCGATGTGGATATAGTGATCGGCACGCAGCTGGTGGCGAAGGGCCACAACTTTCCGCTGATGACGCTGGTCGGCATCGTCGATGCAGATCTCGGCCTGTCGAACGGCGACCCGCGGGCCGCCGAGAGGACGTTCCAGTTGCTCAGCCAGGTAACGGGCCGCGCCGGGCGAACAGGGTTGAAGAGCCATGGCCTGATCCAGACGTTCCAGCCGCAGCATCCCGTCATGCAGGCAATCGTCTCAGGCGATGCGGGCGCGTTCTACGAGCGTGAGATCGCAGAGCGCGAAAAGGCGATCCTGCCGCCGTTCGGGCGGCTTGCGTCGCTGATCGTCTCGGCCGATACGCGCGCCGATGCGGAAACCCATGCACGGGGATTGCGCGCGGCCGCACCAAGGGTGACCGGGATTTCCGTGCTTGGTCCAGCTGAAGCGCCGCTCGCGCTGGTACGCGGCCGCCATCGATTCCGGCTTTTGGTGCACGGACGGCGCAATTCCGACATGCAGGCTTTCCTGAAGGCGATGATGTCTGCCGGCCCGAAGGTCCGTGGTACGGTGCAGATCCAGCTCGATATCGATCCTCAGAGTTTTCTCTGATCCTATCTTTGCGAGTTGTTTACCGCTTTCGATAAAATCGCCGCACAAGAACGATTCGAGGATTCCATGGAACTGTATTTCCCCACCGAGACCGGCGAGCAGCTGGCGTTTGTCTGCGCTGCCGCGACGGCTCTCATCGGGCTCCTCATCCTCCTGTTTCCCAGCCCCTGCCTGCGGCTTTCGGCGTTCCGTGTCGGCGATGTCCGGCCGGAGGGTTACGGATCGGTGCGGGCCGCCGGCGCTCAGTATGTCGGCCTCGGCGTCGTGCCGATCATCTTTGCCCAGGACTGGTTCTATATGGTGCTCGGCATCGTGCTTGGTCTGGGGGCATTCGGAAGGCTGGTCTCGTTTGCTTTCGATCGTGGCGCAACTGTGAAAAACACGCTGATTTTCCTACTACAAGTTGTCCTTTCAGCCGGCCCGCTCGCCTATGTCTTCGGCTATCTCTGAGCTATCCAATCAAGAGCGTTCATCTCAGACGCGGTCAATTCCAGCGGAGTCCGACATAAAAACGACTCAAGCTCTAGTCCCAGGGGCGTTTTCCCGCCTCTCCCGTGTTGCGAGTCCCTACATCCTATGCTAGACGGACCGCGAAAGTCGGAAAGGGTGGGGTGGAGGCCCCGCTGGTTCTGATTAAAAATCAAATATTTTCAAGGTCTTGCTGATCCTCTAAAAAAGGGCGCAGCGCTTGGATGGCAATTCAGGGAAACTGTGCCCGTGGCTGACACGTCCCCGCTTATTTCCGGTGTCGCAGAGCGTTACGCTTCTTCGCTTTTTGAGCTCGCGCTCGAAACCGGTTCCATCGATAAAGTCAGCGCCGATCTCGATCGGTTTCAGGCGTTGCTGGATGAGAGCGAAGACCTTCGGCGTCTGGTTGCAAGCCCGGTGTTTTCCGCCCATGATCAGCAGAACGCGGTGACAGCCGTTGCCGAAAAGGCTGGCATCACCGGTGCCGTTCTCAACTTCATCAAGGTCGTTGCCGGCAACCGCCGTCTGTTTGCTCTGCCGGGCATGATCCGTAGCTTCCGTCAAATCGCTGCCGAGCATCGTGGCGAGGTTACCGCAGAGGTAACGTCTGCCCACGCGCTCACCCCAGCGCAGGAAACTGAACTTAAGTCGGCGCTGAAGGGCGTCACCGGCAAGGATGTGACAATCGCCGTTACGATCGATCCGTCGATCCTCGGTGGCCTGATCGTCAAGGTCGGGTCGCGTCAGATCGATACGTCCCTTCGCACCAAACTTTCCACCCTTAAGCTTGCATTGAAAGAGGTCGGCTGATGGATATCCGTGCAGCGGAAATTTCCGCAATTCTCAAGGACCAGATCAAGAACTTCGGCCAGGAAGCCGAAGTCTCTGAAGTCGGCCAGGTTCTGTCCGTCGGTGACGGTATCGCTCGCGTTTACGGCCTCGACAATGTCCAGGCTGGTGAAATGGTCGAGTTCCCGGGCGGTGTCCGCGGTATGGCGCTGAACCTCGAATCCGACAATGTCGGCGTGGTTATCTTCGGCTCCGACCGTAACATCAAGGAAGGCGACACCGTCAAGCGGACCGGCGCCATCGTTGACGTCCCTGTCGGTCCGGAACTGCTCGGCCGCGTCGTTGACGCGCTCGGCAACCCGATCGACGGCAAGGGCCCTATCAACGCGACCCGCCGTTCGCGCGTCGACGTGAAGGCTCCTGGTATCATTCCGCGCAAGTCGGTTCACGAACCGATGTCGACCGGCCTCAAGGCCATCGATGCTCTGATCCCGGTTGGCCGAGGCCAGCGCGAGCTCGTCATCGGCGACCGTCAGACCGGCAAGACCGCGATCATTCTCGACGCGTTCCTGAACCAGAAGGCCATTCACGAGAACGGCCCGGAAAACGACAAGCTGTTCTGCGTGTACGTGGCCATCGGCCAGAAGCGCTCGACAGTTGCCCAGTTCGTCAAGGTTCTTGAAGAACGCGGCGCACTGCCTTACTCGATCATCGTCGCTGCGACTGCATCCGACGCTGCACCGATGCAGTATCTTGCTCCGTTCGCCGGTTGCGCGATGGGCGAGTACTTCCGCGACAACGGTCAGCACGCGCTGATCGCTTATGACGACCTTTCCAAGCAGGCCGTTGCATATCGTCAGATGTCCCTGTTGCTGCGTCGTCCTCCGGGCCGCGAAGCTTACCCCGGCGACGTCTTCTATCTGCACTCGCGTCTTCTCGAGCGCGCTGCCAAGCTCTCCGACGAGCGTGGCGCCGGTTCGCTGACGGCTCTGCCTGTCATCGAAACCCAGGGTAACGACGTTTCGGCGTTTATTCCGACCAACGTGATCTCGATCACCGACGGTCAGATCTTCCTTGAAACCGACCTGTTCTACCAGGGTATCCGTCCGGCCGTGAACGTCGGTCTGTCGGTGTCCCGCGTTGGCTCGGCCGCGCAGATCAAGGCGATGAAGCAGGTTGCCGGCTCGATCAAGGGCGAGCTTGCCCAGTATCGTGAAATGGCTGCGTTCGCGCAGTTCGGTTCCGACCTCGACGCCTCGACCCAGCGCCTGCTCAACCGCGGTGCACGCCTGACCGAACTTCTGAAGCAGCCGCAGTTCTCGCCGCTGAAGACCGAAGAGCAGGTTGCGGTGATCTTTGCGGGCGTCAACGGCTACCTCGACAAGATCGCGGTTTCCGATGTCGGCAAGTTCGAGCAGGGTCTGCTTTCCTACCTTCGTTCCGAAGGCAAGGCGGTTCTCGAAACGATCCGCAGCGAGAAGCAGGTTTCCGACGACACGAAGGCAAAGCTCAAGGCAGCTCTCGACAGCTTCGCCAAGTCTTTCGCCTAAAACGGATCTAGATCGAGGACCGATAACGGATGCCTTCACTTAAGGATCTGAAAAACCGGATCGCCTCCGTCAAGGCGACGCAGAAGATCACCAGGGCGATGAAAATGGTCGCCGCTGCGAAACTGCGCCGTGCACAGGAGGCGGCCGAGGCTGCCCGTCCTTATGCGGAGCGTATGACCAAGGTGTTGGCCAGCCTCACGGCTGCCAATGCCGGCAATGCCGAAGCACCGCTTCTTCTGTCCGGGACTGGCAAGGATCAGGTTCATCTCCTGATCGTTGCGACCGGCGAGCGTGGTCTGGCGGGGGGATTCAACTCCTCGATCGTCCGTCTGGCACGCGAGCATGCGCTGAAGCTGATTGCACAGGGCAAGACGGTCAAGATCCTGACCGTCGGCCGCAAGGGCAACGACGTGCTTCGCCGTACGTTCAAGGACAACATCGTCCACTACGTGACCTTCCGCGAAGTCAAGCAGCTTGGTTTCGTCCAGGCCGACGAAGTGGCCCACAAGGTGCTCGAGCTGTTCAACGCCGGCGAATTCGACGTTGCGACGCTTTTCTTTGCGCGCTTCCAGTCGGTTATCGCACAGGTGGCAACTGCCCAGCAGATCATCCCCGCAAAGTTCGACGTCAGGGATGCAGCACAGCCGGATGCCGGTTCTGCCGCACTCTACGAATACGAGCCGAGCGAACAGGAAATCCTGGAAGACCTGCTGCCGAAGAACATCGCAGTGCAGATCTTCCGTGCACTTCTTGAAAACAACGCTTCCTTCTATGGCGCGCAGATGTCTGCAATGGACAACGCGACGCGCAATGCCGGTGACATGATCAACAAGCTGACGCTCTCCTACAACCGTCAGCGCCAGGCACAGATCACCAAGGAACTCATCGAAATCATTTCGGGCGCGGAAGCGCTCTGAGGTAAAGAAAGAGGGTAATAATCATGGCTACCGCAACGGGCACGTCCCTCGGCAAAGTGACCCAGGTTATCGGCGCTGTCGTCGACGTGGCGTTCGACGGCGAACTGCCGGCGATCCTCAACGCGCTTGAAACAGAGAACAACGGCAACCGCCTCGTTCTTGAAGTCGCGCAGCATCTTGGTGAAAACCAGGTTCGCACCATTGCCATGGACTCGACCGAAGGTCTTGTTCGCGGTCAGCGCGTTACCGATACCGGCGCTCCGATCACCGTTCCGGTTGGTCCTGAGACGCTCGGCCGCATCATGAACGTCATCGGCGAGCCGGTCGACGAAGCTGGTCCGCTGATCACGTCGGGCAAGCGCTCGATCCACCAGGAAGCACCGTCCTACGTCGAACAGTCGACTGAAGGCCAGATCCTGGTAACCGGCATCAAGGTCGTCGATCTGCTGGCTCCCTATTCCAAGGGCGGTAAGGTTGGCCTGTTCGGTGGCGCCGGCGTTGGCAAGACCGTTCTCATCATGGAACTGATCAACAACGTCGCCAAGGCGCACGGTGGTTACTCGGTATTTGCCGGCGTGGGTGAACGTACCCGCGAAGGAAACGACCTTTACCACGAAATGATCGAATCCGGCGTGAACAAGCACGGCGGCGGCGAAGGCTCGAAGGCAGCTCTCGTTTACGGCCAGATGAACGAACCTCCGGGTGCGCGCGCTCGCGTCGCTCTGACGGGTCTGACCATCGCTGAAGACTTCCGCGACAAGGGCCAGGACGTTCTGTTCTTCGTCGACAACATCTTCCGCTTTACCCAGGCAGGTTCCGAAGTGTCGGCTCTTCTCGGCCGTATTCCTTCGGCCGTTGGTTATCAGCCGACGCTTGCGACCGACATGGGTCAGATGCAGGAACGCATCACCACCACGACCAAGGGTTCGATCACCTCGGTTCAGGCCATCTACGTTCCCGCCGACGACTTGACCGACCCGGCTCCTGCAACCTCGTTCGCCCACTTGGACGCAACGACGGTTCTGTCGCGCTCGATCGCTGAAAAGGGTATCTACCCGGCTGTGGATCCGCTCGACTCGACCTCGCGCATGCTCGACCCGCTGGTTGTCGGCGAAGAGCACTACGAGATCGCTCGTAAGGTTCAGACGACGCTTCAGCGCTACAAGGCTCTGCAGGACATCATCGCCATCCTCGGCATGGACGAACTGTCGGAAGAGGACAAGATGACCGTTCAGCGCGCCCGCAAGATCGAGCGCTTCCTGTCGCAGCCGTTCTTCGTCGCCGAAGTCTTCACCGGTGCGCCGGGCAAGCTGGTTGCTCTCGAAGACACGATCAAGGGCTTCAAGGGCCTCGTCGCCGGCGAATACGATCACCTGCCGGAAGCTGCCTTCTACATGGTCGGCTCGATCGAAGAAGCGATTGAAAAGGCCAAGAAGCTTTCCGAAGCTGCTTGATCCTATAAGACGGCGCGCGGGACATGATCCGGCGCGCCATTCCTGCTTGAAACACTCGAGGGAAGTGGACCTTAATGGCCGACGCTTTCAAATTTGAACTGGTATCGCCCGAGCGCCTGCTCGTGTCGGAGAATGTCTCCGAAGTGGTGATTCCGGCTACGCTTGGCGAAATGACGGTGCTTGCCAACCATGCGCCGACGATGACGACGATCAAGCCGGGCGTCGTGTCCGTGAAGCTTGCCTCGGGTCAGGTCACCAAATACGTCGTTTTCGGTGGTTTTGCCGATATCGTTCAGGACAGCTGCACGCTGCTCGCGGAATCCGCTGTGCCGGTGACCGAACTGAACCAGGACACGCTGCAGAAGCGCATCGAGGCAACCCAGGCTGCCATCGACAACGCCAACAGCGACGAGCACAAGACCAAGCTCGAACAGTTCCTGTCCGAACTGACGCACCTGAACGGCATCGTCGTTCCGGCCTGATGTTTCAGAGGTCGATATAATTTACGAAGGGCGGTCCATCGGGCCGCCTTTCGCGTTTTAGCGCTTTCGGTGCCTATGGGTTTCCGAGCAGGTGCTGGTGGAGACGTGCGGCGCCCGGGGTGAGCGAGCGGTAGCGCGGCATGCCGAGATAGTAGCCATAGCCCGTATCGAGCTGGGCGGTTCCGAGCTCCACCAGTGTTCCGGACGCAAGCTCTTCGGCAATCAATCCCCTGCTGCCAAGCGTCACGCCCTCGCCGCGCAGGGCGGCATCGATGGCCAGCGAATAGGTCGAGAACGATAGCCGCGGCTTGATCGCAGCCTTCGGTGGCTTCGGCAACCGCGCGAACCATTGCCTGAGCGAGATCCAGTGGGCGTTGAAGCGCTCGTAATCGATCAGGTCCAACTGGGTCAAAGCGTCTGCCGTCAGCGAGGCTGCATCGAGCCCCCGTCTTTCCACGTAGGCGGGGGAGGCGACGGGCACGAGGCTTTCTCGGATCAACAAAGTGAGGTTCCACCGTGGGTGTTCGCCGGCGGCATAGAGGATGACGAGGTCGTTGGCTTCCGATGCCAGTTCCGACGGCACGTCGGTTGTTAGCAAACGGACGGAGACCGATGGGCTTTCATTGTCGAAATCCTTCAGGCGCTTGCCGAGCCACAGGTGCGACACCGAACTGCTGGCGGCGATCGAGATGGTTTCCCTTCCGCCGCCCCGGAACGGCTCCAGACTTTCCTCCAGATATTCCAGCGTTGCGCGCACCCTTTGGGCAAGCCGGTCTCCCTCCGATGTCAGGCTGAGATTGCGGCCGCGCCGCGTGAAGAGTTTTGCGCCGAGCTGTTCTTCCAGCCCCTGGATACGACGGCTGACGGCGGCCTGGGTGATGTGGAGCTCACGGCCCGCGCGGGAGAAATTCATGAACCGGCAGGCGGCATCGAAGACGCGGAAGGCTTCCAGCGGAATTCTGTCCAGCATTTCGCCCTCCATGATCTCAAGTCATCAGTAAGCCCGAAAAACCGATGGATTTGAAGATGTGAAATTGTGATGCACACTCACGGCAAGCGATCCTGTCAGGGTGTTTCCGTCATGCAGTTCCAGACGTCATCAGTACCAGATATCCGCTTCGGCTCCGGCCTGTTTGGCGATCTCGCATCCGCTGCCAAAAGCTTCGAGAACGTGGCGATCGCGACCGTTGTCATGGACGGGTTCCTGGCCTTGAGCGGGCTTGCCGCAGTACTTGCGGATGAGTTGGTCACCGCCGGGATCGAGCCGCGACTGTATTGTGATTTCTCGGGCGAGCCCAAACTCGCGCATCTTCGCGCTGCAAGTGAACTCGCCCGCGGTTCCGATCTCGTCATCGGTATCGGCGGTGGATCGGCGCTGGATATCGCAAAGATCGCTGCCTGCTGCGCCGCGTCCGGCGAGGACCCGATGCATTATGCGCTGGCCGCCAATCCGCTTCCGCGCGCCCCCCTGAAGAAGATCATGGTGCCGACGACGGCGGGCACCGGCTCGGAGACGTCTGCGACCAACATCTTCGCCGGGCCGGAAGGCAAGAAGCTATGGATCTGGGGAGCGGAGACCAAGGCGGATCTCGTCATCCTCGACCCGGAACTCACCATCTCGCTTCCGCCGCACCTGACGGCGTGGTGCGGCATGGACGCCTTTATTCACGCTTTCGAGGCGGCGACCAACCGCAATACCCATGCGGGCGCGAGACTCTATGCCCATGAGGCCATGCGGCTGGTGGCAGGTTCGCTGGAAACGGCCGTCAAGGCTCCAGGCAATCTCGATGCGCGCGGCAAGGTGCTGCTGGGCTCCTGCTATGCCGGTATCGCGATCGACAACTGCGGCACGGCTATCGCCCACAATATCAGTCATGCGCTGGCCGGGCTTGCGCCGGTTCATCACGGGCTTGCAACGGCGCTCGGCTTCGAGGCGACGCTCTCGTGGCTGTGCGATGCCGATACACCGGACCTGAACGAGGCGGCCCATGTGCTGGGTCTTGCCGATGCGCAGGCGCTGCCCGGGTTCGTTACCGATCTCATGGATCGCTGCGGGGTGGAGCGAGCGCTGCCGAAGGCATTCGTCGCCTTTTCAGCGTCAGACCTCGCCGCCGAAATGCGGGCGGCGGAAAACCAGCCGATGCGGCGCTCGACGGTCCGCGAAATTTCCGACGCCGATATCCATGCCTTCGCGAACACGATCATGACGCTGCCGAAGACGCTTTAGGAACAGGGACACTCCGATGACCACGACCTATACCCGCGACTACTGGGAAAGCGCGCTTTCCACGCTCAAGCTTGAAGGCCGCCTCTTCATCGGGGGCGACTATCGCCCGGCACTATCAGGCGAGACGTTTACCCGTCCGCGCCCGATGGACGGCAAGCCGGGGACGCCGCTCGCGCGCGGCGTCGGCGCCGATATCGATACGGCGGTCGGTTCGGCCCGCGCCGCCTTCGAAAGCGGCGTCTGGCGAAAACAGGAGCCGCTCGAGAAAAAGAAGGTCATGCTCCGATGGGCCGAACTCATCCGCGCCCATGCGGAAGAGCTTGCGGTGCTCGAAACGCTCGATGTCGGCAAGCCGGTTCTGGCTTCGCTCAATGTCGATGTCCGCCTCTGCGCCGATGGCATCCAGTATTACGGCGAAATGATCGACAAGCAGTATGACGAGATAGCACCGACCGGCCCGAACGCCCGGGCCCTGGTGCGAAAAGAGCCGCTCGGCGTGATCGGGGTCATCACGCCCTGGAACTACCCGATGATCATCGATGCCTGGAAACTCGGCCCGGCGATCGCGGCCGGCAATAGCGTCGTCCTCAAACCGGCCGAACAGTCGTCTCTCTCGGCGCTCCGGCTTGCGGCACTGGCGGTGGAGGCCGGTCTTCCCCCCGGCGTGTTCAATGTCGTCACCGGCTACGGCGAAGAGGCGGGTAAGCCGCTGGCGCTGCATATGGATGTGGACATGATCGCGTTCACCGGTTCGACCGAAGTCGGCAAGCTGATCATGGGGTATGCAGCCCAATCCAACGTCAAGCGCGTGGCGCTTGAGCTCGGTGGCAAGTCGCCCATCGTCGTGTTCGAGGATGCAGACCTTGATGCCGCAGCATCTGCCGCCGCCTGGGGATGCTTCTACAATGCCGGCGAGACCTGCCATGCCTCGACCCGCCTTCTGGTGCAGCGCTCGGTTCAGGAGAAGCTGATCGCCAAGATTGAGGCGGTGACCGCAAGCGACATAGCGCTCGCGCATCCGTTCGAGCCTTCCTCCCAGATCGGCGCCCTGATCGACGAAGCGCATATGGAAAAAGTACTCGGCATGATCGCTGCCGGCGAGACGGAGGGTGCCAAACGTGTCTTCGGAGCCGAGCGGGTGCTTTCCGAAACGGGGGGCTTCTACATTTCGCCCGGCGTCTTTATCGACATGACCAACGACATGAGCCTGGCGCGGCAGGAAATATTCGGCCCGGTGCTTGCCGTCATCCCCTTCGATACGGAGGAGGAGGCGCTGCGGCTTGCCAATGATACGATCTATGGTCTGGCTGGCGCGGTGTTTACCAAAGACATGGACCGCGCCCACCGCGTTTCGGAAGCGATCCATGCGGGCACGGTGTGGATCAACACCTATGACATGGCAAATTTCTCGACACCCTTCGGCGGCTTCAAGCAATCCGGTTTCGGACGCGACCGGTCGGTGCATGCGATCGACAAGTACTGCGACTACAAAACCATCTGGCAGCAGTTTGGGTAGGAAGGCCCTCTCTGGCCTGCCGGCCATCTCCCCCACAAGGGGGGAGAAGACTCGTGGCGGTCGCTCGTCTGGAATTGATCTCCGGCGTTGCGGCGGGTTAAAGCCCTCCCCCTCGTGGGGAGGGTGGGGAGGGGTCTTCGTCAGTCCGGCAACATCAGCGGAGGAAAGAACATGAGCCGTATCGCATCGATCGAGATCACCCATCATCGCCTGCCGCTCGATCCGCCGTTCAAGGCGAGCTGGGATGGCAGGCCGCGGCGGCATTTCGACGCCACCATCGTGCGCGTCAAGGACGACGAGGGCCGGGAGGGGATCGGGTCGGGCGACCTGATGAAGGGTTTCGAGGGTCACGAGGACCTGTTCATCGGCCAGGACCCACGTCATCTGGAGCGGCACTACGAGGTGCTCTCACATATCAACTTTCACTATGGCCGCTGCTGGCCGCTGGATCTGGCTCTGTGGGATCTGTCGGGCAAGATCAATGGAGAGCCCGTCTGGCGGATGCTCGGAGGGCGGTCGGACAAGGTGCACCTCTACGCATCCTCGGGCGTGCTGCGCGATCCACAGGCGATGGCGGATCAGGCGGAGCGTTACGTCGAGGAGGGGTTTCCGGCCATGAAGGTGCGCTTCTCGTCCTCTGCCGGCGGACGGTCGAGCTGGCGGGATGACATCAAGGCGCTGGGAGCGATCCGTGCCCGCGTCGGCGATCGCCTGGAACTGATGGTCGACTGCAATCAGGGCTGGCGCATGCCCTGGGATACGACACTGCCATGGACGTTCAAGGATGCACTTGCGGTTGCGAAGGAACTGGAAAGGCTCGACATCTACTGGATGGAAGAACCGCTGTTCCGGTCCGACCGCAAGGGCATGCGAGCGTTGAAGGAGGCGACGTCGGTGAGGATCGCGGGCGGCGAGATGACCCGCGAGCTCTCGGAATTCCGCGATATCATCGAGGAGCGTGCGTTTGACGTGATCCAGCCGGATGTTGCGCTGGTGGGCGGCATTACCGGTTGCCGGCGCCTCGTCTATCAGGCGCGGGAGGCGGGGGTGACGTTTACGCCGCACAGTTGGACCAACGGCATCGGCGTGCTTGCCAACGCGCATCTGACTGCCGGCGTGGGGGATGCGCCTTTCCTCGAATACCCATATGACAATCCGGAATGGAGCGAGGCGCGGCGGGATTATCCGATGGCTTCGCCTCTGAAGCACAGTCACGGCTGGCTGGAACTGGGCGATGCGCCGGGTCTCGGCATCGTGCTGGAAGAGGATCGTCTCGCGTCAACCCGGATTGCCTGATCCCGGGTGGTGCGCGCCCTGAGTTCGCAGAGCCTGCGGTCTACCAGCGTCGACCAACGAAGAGGTGATTGACGACGCCGAAATCTCCTGCGCATTCGATTTCTTTTGCCGCTATAAGTTGCCGGCAGAGTGATTTGATGGGATGTGGCGCCGGAAGTTCCGGCAATTCAGAGCCATATCGTGTGGGAGCGGGCTTTGATCGACAAGCTGGAATTCTTCATTGCGCTGGCACGGGAAGGCCATTTCGGTCGCGCGGCCGAGGAATGCGGCATTGCCCAACCTTCTCTGTCGGCGGCGATCCGGCACCTCGAAGACAGTCTCGGCGTCCAGCTCGTGGTGCGCGGTTCGCGCTATCAGGGCCTGACGCCCGAGGGACAGCGCGTGCTGGAATGGGCAAAACGCATTGTAGGCGACGCCCGCACGATGCGCGAGGAAATGCGCGCCGCGCGCAAGGGGCTTGCGGGCCACATCCGTCTTGCCGTCATCCCGACGGCGCTTGCCATGGTGCCCAGCCTGACGGGGCCTTTCCAGACCCGGTATCCGGATGTGACGTTCTCGGTCGTGTCTCGCACATCGCTGCAGATCCTGACGCAGCTCGACAATTTCGAGATCGATGCGGGCATTACCTATCTCGACAACGAGCCGCTCGGTCGTGTCGTCAGCATTCCGCTCTATTCAGAAAGCTACAATCTCGTCACGGCCGACGGCACGCCTCTTTCCGACCGTAAACAGGTGACCTGGACCGAAATGGCCGGGTTGCAGCTCTGCCTTTTGACGCCGGATATGCAGAACCGCCGGATTATAAGCCAGCACCTCGCGGAAGCCGGCGTGACGGCGAGGCCGATGCTTGAATCCAATTCAATGGTCACGCTGCTGGCGCATGTCGGTACCGGTCGCTGGGCCAGCATCATGCCGCAGAACGTGGCCGAGTCCTTCGGTTTCTCGCAGAATATCCGCACCATTCCGATCGTGGAGCCGCATGTCAGCCATACGGTTGGTCTTGTCGCTCCGCATCGCGAACCCAATACGCCACTGGTTTCAGCGCTGCTCCACGAGGCGCGCCTGCTCGGAAAGTCCTGATGTCCACGTTGAATGATGAACACAAGGGCGGCATCGCGCCGACCGTTTCGCTGGCTGAAACGTCCTATCGCGATGGGCTCGTCAAGGAAACGAGCCGGTTCGTACCCGAGGAGGTGCCGATCGCCTTTTCCTACGGTGGCTCAACCCAGGCGGTGATGATGGGCACGCCTGCCGATCTCGAGGACTTCGCGGCCGGTTTCACGCTGACGGAAGGCATCATTGCTTCCATCGCCGAGATTGAAGGGATCGAGGTGCTCCAGGAGGGCGACGGTCTCGATGTTCAGGTCACGCTTGCCGAAGACAAGGAAGATGCTCTGCGCGCCAGACGACGCCATATGGCAGGACCCGTCGGCTGCGGCCTTTGCGGCATCGAATCGATCGAGCAGGCGATGCGTCCGGTGCCTGATGTCTCCGGTGTCGACATGCTTCTGTCAGCCGCCGACATTGCGCGTGCCAGCAACGCGCTCAATTCCGCCCAGCCGTTGCATGCCCAGACTCGCGCGGTTCACGGAGCCGGTTTCTACGTCCTCGGCGAGGGACTGGTTGCGGTGCGCGAGGATGTCGGTCGGCACAATGCGCTCGACAAGCTTGCGGGCGCCGTGATGCGCGCAGGCCGCACGGGCGCCGAAGGCGTCGTCGTCGTTACCAGCCGCATCTCGGTAGAAATGGTGCAGAAGGCCGCCATTCTCGGTGCCCCAGTCTTGATCGCCATATCGGCGCCGACCGCACTGGCCATCCGCACGGCGGACGCCGCAGGCATGACCCTTGTCGCACTCTCACGCGGCGAGGATTTCGAGATCTTCACGCATCCGCACCGGATCCGTTTCGAGTAAGCCGAGGTTGCCTGAACGCCGCCCCGGCTGCTCTTGAGGGTGTCTCAGAAATCTTCCCAGCCACCGGCGGTTTTCAGATTGCCTTGGACCATGCGCAGCGGCGCCACGTTGGCTGCTGCCGGCGTATAGTTCGACTCCGGCCTGCGGACCTGTGAGGTGACGGAGCCGATATCGAATTGGCTGAGCAGAGCCTTCAGGCTATCGGCCTCGTTGGCCAGTGAATAGCTGGCAGCGGTGGTTTCCTCCACCATCGCGGCGTTCTTCTGGGTCGCCTGGTCCATGTGATTGACCGCGCTGCTGATCTCTCGCAGGCTGGTTGCCTGTTCGCGGGATGCCTCGACGATCGCGCCGACATTTTCATGGATGCTTGCCACCTGCACGAGGATTTCCTGCAGTGATCGGCCGGTACGCCCGACCAGTTCGACACCGCTGGAGACCTGATGTGCCGAGGTGTTGATCAGAGTCTTGATTTCCTTGGCGGCCTTGGCCGAACGCTGAGCGAGTTCGCGCACTTCCTGAGCAACCACGGCAAATCCCTTGCCCGCTTCACCCGCGCGCGCCGCCTCGACACCGGCGTTCAGGGCTAGGAGGTTGGTCTGGAAGGCGATGTCGTCGATCACACCGATAATGTTGTTGATCTCGTTCGACGAGGCGGCGATCTCGTCCATCGCCGAAATGGCACTGCGGACGACAAGGCCGGATTGTTCGGCATTTTCCTTGGTGGCCCTGACCTGCTTGCCGGCCTCGTCGGCGCGGCTGCTGGAATCGGTGACGGTGCGCGTCACTTCCTCAAGGGCTGCTGCGGCCTGCTCAAGCGCGGCTGCCGCCTGCTCGGTGCGCTTTGCGAGCTCTCCAGATGCGTCACGGACTTCGGTTGAAGCCGCGGCAATACCGGCTGCATTCTGCGCCACGGTACGCATGGCATCGGTCAGCTTGGCGGCGACCTCGTTGAAGTCGCTTCGGGTGGTTTCCATGCTCGGCACGAAGGGCGTATCGAGCGACTGGTCAAGCTTGCCGTCCGCGAGATTGCGCAGGCCTTTGCTCAGCATGCCGATTGCGTTCATGCGCGGCGTCACGTCGGTTGCAAACTTGACGACCTTCGTGACCTTGCCGTTGAGATCGCGGATCGGGTTATAGGCGGCCTGGATCCAGATCTCGCGGCCACCCCTTCCGTAGCGGACAAACTCGTCAGCGATGAACTCGCCTTCCGACAGCTTCTTCCAGAATTCCGCATAGGCAGGTGACGCCGCATAGCCGGGCTCGCAGAACATCCGGTGGTGGCGTCCCTTGATCTCGGCCAGATCGTAGCCGACAGCGTTGCAGAGGTTTTCGTTGGCGTCGAGGATTTCGCCCTGTGGTGTGAATTCGATGACGGCCTGCGACCGGCTGATCGCCGAAAGCTTGCTCGCGTCATCGGCTGCCTTCAGCTTCGTGGCCGTGATATCGGTCGCGAACTTGATGACCTTGTATGGTTTGCCGTTGCGCATGACCGGGTTGTAGGAGGCCTGGATCCAGATTTCCCCGCCTGATTTGGTGATACGCTTGTACTCCCGCGCCTCGAACTTGCCGGCAGCGAGGTCTTTCCAGAAAGAGCGGTATTCGTCGGACGCAACGAAAGCGGGCTCGCAGAACATGCGGTGATGCTTGCCTTTTATTTCTGCGAGCGTGTACCCCAGCGCCTGGCAGAAATTCTCGTTGGCATCCAGGATGGTGCCGGTCAGATCAAATTCAATAACGGCCTGCGAACGCGATATGGCGTCGAAGATCCGCGCCACATCCCCGGCTTTACCCAATCCCAGCATGATTATCCCCTTGCCGCGCCGCGTCGGACACTTGGCTGCGTACTTTTGACGCCTTTTCCCAACAGCGGGATGGTCGTCGCCCCGGGATAATATTAGAAAGCATAAATATTAAAAAGTGATGGATGAAACCTGATTGTGAGCAAGTATTACGAAGCAAACGACAAAGGCCGCATGACTAAGTCATGCGGCCTTTGTTCAAATCGCGGGGATGGTTTAGGCAGCGAGTTCTTCTACTTCGGTGCCCTTGAACATCTTTGACAGGTTGAGGAAGCAGATCATGCCGTTTTCGTTGGCGATGATGCCTTCCGAGAATGACTTGTCGAACGAAGCGGAGACTTCCGGAACCGGCTGAACCGTGTTTGCGGGAATGGTCAGGATGTCGGACACGCGATCGACCAGCATGCCGATGACCATGTTATGCACCTCGGCGACGACGATCGCGCTCCGCTCGTTGGCGACAGTGCTCTTCATGCCCAGCTTGAAGGCCAGATCGATGATCGGGATGACGGATCCGCGCAGGTTCATGACGCCGATGACGTCGGCCGGTGCATGCGGGAGCGGTGTCGACGGGGCCCAACCGCGGATTTCGCGGATGGTGGTGGTCTTCACGCAGAACTCCTGATCGTGAAGGCGGAAGGCGATGATCTCAAGCGTATCGCCACTGTAAGTCTTCGAGTTGATCGTCGCGGACATCAAAGTTCTTCCCGGTTCGTGCAGGCCTTTACGGCGACAGCGGCAGGTCCGGTTCAAGGCTTTCAGCTGGCGCTGCTGACCTTTCCGCAACGGTGCTGCAAACCGTATGGCAAGTTTCAATTCGCTAACTGTATGCGAAGAGTATTTCGCAATTCTAAACTTGCTCACCAGTTCGCTAATGTTCTGGCATGTCTCCGCAGGCAGGGCAGCTCTTGCTGCGCCCGGTTGCCGGCCACGTTCGGGGCAGTCGGATGTTTCCCGTCTGGTGGGCTGTGGGTGGCTCTACGTCACCTGGTCAGTATTCTTTTTCGTAGAATACGCCTGCGGTGCCGCCTTCGCTGCCGGCGCCGGCCTTCAGCTTGACGCCACGCCCGACATCCAGATTGATGGTGGCCTGAGCGCCGTTCTGGCCGCCCTGCTCGACCTGGAAGTAGGTGCGCTTGTTGATGTAGCGCCCCACCGATACCGTCGTCTGGCCCGTATCGTCTGTGCTGATGTCGAGGTCATCGACGCCGAGGTTGCTGCGCAGCTTTTCGAGCAGCGACGTCGAGCCCCCGCCGGCAAGCTGGGTCACGGCATCGGCCAGCTGTGCAATCTGCAGCGGCGACAGACGCGACATCGACTGGTTGAAGATCAGTCGTGCCAGAACCTCGTCCTGCGGCAGGGCAGGGGCGGAGGAGAAGGAAATCGTCGGATCGTTGGCAACGCCGGTAATGTTCACCGTGATCGTCGTCTGGCCGGAGCTCGTGTTTGCTTCCATGTCGAGGATCGGTACCAGACCGCCGCCGAAGGTGATCTTGCCTTCGGTAAAGTCCAGCCGCTTTGACAGGATGACAATACGGCCTCTACGCATGTCGAAGCCACCGGAAATGACAGGGGTGACTGCGTCGCCCCTGATCGTCAGGTCGCCGCCGAGCTCGGCGTCGATACCGCGGCCTCGCACGAAGATACCGTTCGGTGCCAGGATCTGCAGGTCGAGTGCAATCGGCTCGCTGGCACCCTTTGCGCTTTTCGGCCGGATTTCCTCCATCTGGCGCACAACGTCGCGTGGGGCGTTGCGGTGGCGGATATCGATCGATGACAGTGATGACGGAAGCCGGGCCGGCACGGTGATTGCAGCCTTGGTCAGCGACACCTTGCCCTTCAGCGCCGGGCCCGACAGCAGCGGGCCGTTGATCGTGAGATCTCCGTCAGCGGTGACCGCAAACAGGTTTCCGTCCGCATAGCTCGCCTTGTTGAGGACGATGCGCAGATCGGCCGGAAAGCCCTCGGTCGTCTCTACAGAGCCTGTCACGGCGACGGTGCCGCCGCTTGCAAGCGTTCCGCCCAGCCGCTCGATCGTGGCGCGGGTGCCGTCGAGCCGAACGTTGAGAGCGAGATTGTTGATGGCGAGATTGCGCCTGGCATCGACGAACTTCGCCCCTGAGGAGGTGACGCTGCCCGAGAGAAGCGGTGCCTTGGCCGTTCCGCGAATGCCGAGATCGACATTGCCGGTGCCTGTCAGCACGAAGCCCTGGGCGGCAAGTTGGCCCGCGAGTATGGAAAACGGAAAGCGCCCATCGAATTTGAGGTTCAGCGCCTTGTCGCCTTCGAGCGAGACAGCGCCGCCACCGGTGAGCGAAATACCGCCGCCGCCGGTAAGACCGAGGTCGACGGTTACGCGCGTACCCTCATAGGTACCCTTGGCAGTCACATCCACCGAAGCAACGCCTGCGGATGTCGACTGGCTGACGGAGGCGTTCGCCCAACGCAGATCGTAACGAACGGCCGGCGCCTGGGGACTTCCGGTTGCCACCACGGTCCCGGAGATCGCGCCTTTTGCGCCGAGGCCCGGTACGAAGGCATTTGCGAGACTGGCCGGAACAGATCTGGCCCTTGCATTGATGTCGAGCGCCGGCGCGCCGTCGGCGTTGAGGATCACGCGTCCGTCGGCGGTCAATTCGAGACCATCGGATCCCGTGAGACGGGTGCGGTCTAGTGTGACTGTACGGTCGGCGAAGCTTCCGGCAGCCTGGAGTCGAAAGGGTGCGATGCCAGCGTCGCGCATCTGGCGAAGCTGTGCATCACTCCATTCCAAATCATATTTGATCGCCGGGGCAGAGGTCGTGCCCGTTGCATTGATCGTGCCGGAAATGACGCCGGCTGCATTGATCGAGGGTACGAACGTGTTGATCAGGCTGGCCGGCAGGGACGTGATCTTGGCGGAAAGATCAAGCGCCGTGCCGGCGGTCCCGTTCAGAGACAGACGGCCGTTGCCTGTGGCAATGGTAAAGTCGGTAAACCGCGCGTTGCCGTTCTCGACAACGATCCGGGTTGGGGCAGCGAGGCGTACGGGGATCTTGCGCGGAGTCGCATTGAAGCTGTTGATCTCGACAGCAAGCCCGTCCGCGGTCTGGATCGCGCCGGCACCCTCGAGTGGCGCATTGTCGTAGGTCGCGGACAGCTTGAAGTCCGTCGTCGTACCACCGTGGGTGATACCCAACTGCATGTTATCGATGACGTTGGTGCCGCTGCCGATGCGCGCCGCACTGATCGAACCGGCAGCCGCAATCGCCTTCAGGTCCGGTATCGTCAGGTCGACCTTGGGTTGGGCGATCTCGATAGCACCGCGCTTCAGCAAGGAACCTTCGGCCTTCACGACAGCGCTCGCCTTGCCGTCGACATTGGCAAAGGTCGCCGAACCGCGAAGGTCGCCTTGCGCCTGCTGGGCTGCGAGTGCGGCAAGAAGTGCCACATCGGGGAAGTTGAATGTGACTTCCCCGGTGGGAAGGAATTCCGGCGAGAAGGTCAGTGCGCCGTTCAGGCGGTTCGGGCCGATTTCGGCGACGATATTGGGGGCAGACGTCTGGCTGTTCGCCGACTGCACATCGGCATTGATGCGGATCGGCTGGCTGTCCAGAGTGCCCTTGGCGACGATCGTGCCCTGCGGCGCCTGTGGATTGGCGGTGCCATTGATCGTGAAGCTCAGATCTTCGAGCTTGCGGCCGACGAGCCTTGCCTCGGCGGAGTTGACGACGGCCTTGACGGCCAGTGCCGTGGTGGGGCCGCTGGTGGTGATGTCAAAGCCTGCGGCGCCTTCGGCATCCGGCAGCCAGCGCTTGATGTCCGGAAGGCGTCCGGCAAGGTGGCTGACCAGCGTGCCGTTTTCATAGAGCACGTTGCCGCGGGCTTCGAGTGCGTTCGATTTCAGCGTGACGTTTTCCAGGCTGATGCGGTTTGCCGAGGAGGCGTCGACATAGCCTTCGGCGGCAATTGCGCCTTCGAACTTCGGTGCCAGCGACGGCGGCAGGACCGAGGCATTGGTCGAAATGCGGAAATTGCCGGTGACTGTCTGCTTCGACGTATCGAATGCGCCGCTGACCGTACCGCTGATGCCGGCGCTTTCGAGCGTCGCTGCATCCAGGCCGATGGCCGGTGGTGCCAGCCGAAGTGGTGCGTCGAGCGTCAGCGGCCCGCGGATCACACGGTTGAGGTCGGGATTGACGAAGCTCATCTGACCAATCGTGAGGCGGCTGCGGATGCTGCCGGCCCGTTGGATGAGGTCGAGATCCTCGCTTTCAGCCTGTAGCCGCACCTGGCCGAACCGGCCTTGCGGAAGCTCTGCGGAATTCAGCGCTGCCGTCGCATTGAAACGAGCAGAGGCTGCGGCGCCGGTTAGGGTGAAATTGATCGTATCAATGGAGAAGCGGCTCTCCTGGCCGTTGATCGGCCACGCGATCGAGACCGGGCCCTTGGTGCCGGAAACGCCGGCCGTCAGGCTGTTGTCGCCGTTCGGGTCCCATGCGCCCTTGGCGGTAATCTTCACGGCGCCGGAGGTGAGGTCGCCGCGCTGGATGTCGACGCGACCCGAAGGCGCGTAGATGGCGGCGACATTGATGTCCGTTGTACCTTCGACCAGCGACCGGAAGGCTGGCGGCATCAGCGTTGCAAGCTGGCCGCCACCGATGATTTCCACGCGGTGGGCGCCGTTGTCGACCAGGACATGTTTGCCGTCCACGGAGATGACAGGTGCGCCATCGACATTGCCGACGAGACGGCCGGCCCAGTTCGAGAGAGGTCCTTCGCCATCCAGCCCCAATGCGACGGCAGGAGCGCCGGGAAGGCGCAACAGGCGGGCGAGCAGTCCGCCCTGCGGTTCGGAGACCGAGGCCTTCAGCTGCAGGCGGTTTTCCGACGGTGCGTAGACGATATCTGCGGATGCCTTCGCATCCATCTCGTCCTTGCGGGTTGCTTCTAGCTTGAGCGAGATGTTGGGGCCGGTCGCATCGATCGAGCCCTTCACCGACAGCGCAAAATCGCGTCCGGAGAGGGCCTGCGACAGGTTGATATCCGGCAGATCTATCTGCGCGACCCGAATGCCGACCGGCAGCGGCGAGCCGGACGACTTTGTCGTGCTCTGCGTCGTTATGGTCGCATCCGGCTGCGGCGGACGAATGAAGTTCACGGTCGTTGCGGAAACCCGGTCTGCGCGGAACACGCCGGAGACCAGCGCCGATGGCGACCAGTCGACTTCGATGCCGCCGATTTCGGCATAGGCACCGTCCTTGTCCGACAGCGTCAGGCTGTCGATGCGCAGATCACCCGACAGCAGACCTTCCGGTCGAGAGAAACTGACCTTGCGGTCCGGGGTGGACACCAGCGCCGAGATCCGCTCTGCCGCAATGTTTCCGCCGAACGGCGTCAATGCAACGAACAGGACGACGCCGAGCGCCATGACGAAAAGGACCCCGACCGCGGCAATCGCGGCCTTGAAGACCCATCTCAGCAGGCGAACGAAAAGCGTCATGCTGGCAACTTTACCTTTCAGAATGCCTGGCCAATGCCGGCATAAATTCCATACTGGCTACCGTCGTCATAGCGTCGCAACGGAAGCGCGACGTCCAGCCTGATCGGCCCGAAAGGAGTGGCGTAACGCAACCCGATCCCCGCTCCAGCTCTTATATCAGAAAAATCAGGCACGATTTCGGTCGAAACCGTACCGACGTCGAGAAACGGTACGATGCCGATGCTATCTGACACTTTTACGCGCATTTCAAAAGAGGCCACAGTGTAGGATCGTCCGCCCAGCGCTTCGTCATCGCCGTTATAAGGCGAAATTTCGCGATAGGAATAGCCGCGCACCGATCCGCCGCCGCCGGCATAAAAGCGCCTGGTGGCTGGGATGTCCTGCAGCTCGTCGGCGCCGACCAGCGTCCCCGCACTCAGCTTGCCTGCAAACACGACCCGATCCTCTGCACCCAATCCGAGATACCCGGAAATCGAGCCCTCGAAAGACGAGAAAATGCTTTGATTGAAGAACTCATAACTAGGCTTGGCGGAAAGCGTTGCGCGGTAACCTTCGGTTGGGTCCAGTTTGTTGTCACGCGCGTCGCGTTCGAAGCCGACAGGCACGCTGAACGTCAGGTACTCATTCTTTCCGAAGGCATCGTCGGCGAGAATATACGCGACTTCACCGCCGGCGGTGAGCTTGTCGGTGTCGTTGAGTTCGTAGGAAAAGCCGGCCGAATAGGCGATCGACTGCGCGTCGTAGATATCGTCTGGATTTTCGCTTTTGGCTTCCAGGCGCGATTCGAACGTTGCCTCAGGCACGGGAAAGCCCGGCTTGGTAAAGACGATACCGGCGGAATAGTCGAATGTGGTGACGTCGGTCGTTGCGCCGATGCCGGAGACCTTGCCTTCCACGCGCAGCGATTCGGCCTGGCCAAACAGATTGCGATGCCCCCAGTAACCCGAGAGACCCGCTCCATCGAGCGAAGAGTATTCGGCACCAAAGCCGAAATACCGCTGCTTGCCGTCCGAAACCTCGATCATCAGCGGCAGCGATCCATCCGGCGCAAGGGCATCGGATTCCTGAATCGTGACGCTAGAAAACACGCCGAGCTCGCGCAGCCGGTCATTGGCCTTTTTCAGCTGCACCGGTGAATAGCGGCCGCCCTTGTCGAGGCGGGAATAGTGTTTGATGAAGGCTGGGTCGACTGTGCGCGAGCCTTTGACCGTGACCATGCCGAACGGTGCGATCGGGCCCGAGATGGCGCCAAGCACGACATCGACCGTGTTGGTGCGATGGTCGGCGGTCACCTGCCGTTCGGTCAGCTTGGCAAGCGGTCGACCTTCTGCCTTGACGTCGACCAGCAGCTTTTCGCCGGCTTTCAGAATCACGCGCGAGCCGGCTTCGCCGCCAGGCTCCAGATCGTAGTCCGCGGGGTTACGACCGGTCGCATCCTTGTCGAACCGCACCGAGCCAAGTTTGAAAACCGGTCCGGGTTCGATCTGAACCGTCACGGGAACGGGTGATGAGTGGTCGAAGGTGGGGTTGGGTGGCAGCGCGTCGATATCCGTTCCGGCAACAGAGATACGGACGACCCCGCCATACCGGGCTTCTTCGTAGAGAACAGCAACCAGGCGGTCCCGGTCTTCGCGGGCCTTGATGACGATGCCGAGATCACCGGATACAGGCTCGTCCTTGTCGGCGATCAGCGATGCCGCGGTTTCCAGGCGATCCTTGAGTTTCTTGTCCGCATCACCGGCTTCCAGAGTCGCGTCGTAGCGGACCGGGTCGATCACCTCGACCTTGTCCTCGTCGTCGCCAAACAGTGTAATGCCGAAAAGCTTGAAAGCGTAGGCGCTCTCGATGAGCGCAGGCGAACAAAGAAGGGCGGCCGCAATCGCTGCGACGGAACCGGTCCTCCGGTAATTCATCTTCTTCCGCCCGCTGCTTACGTTCTGCATACGCTAACTTATTGCCGACTTATCACCGCCCCGGCCATCATGACCAGCTCCTGGTCTTGTGTAGCCGCAAATTGTTTAACGGGGTACCCCCGTCTCGTCGATAAGTATGTCTTCATAAATGAAAAAGCCCTGGAGCATGCTCCAGGGCCACAGTCTTGCGGTGCTCGTCGAGCGCCGCTCCGATTAGTAACGGCGCGGGCAATCGTCGATGTAGCGACGGCCGTAGCGATCGCGATAATAGCACTGGCCCGGCTGTTCCGACACGTTGCCGATGACCGCACCGGAAACGCCGCCGATGGCTGCGCCAACGGCTGCGCCGCGGACGTTACCGGTGACTGCGCCGCCAATGATGGCGCCGGATGCAGCGCCGATACCGGCACCCTTTTCAGTCGCGGTGCAGCTCGCGAGAGATGCGCCGAGCACGAGAAGCATCAAAGCCTTTTTCATGAATTCCTCCTGAGTAGTTCCTGCCGGTTGATTGTGTCCGGCGAAACCCTTGCAGGTGCGCACGCCGGGCTTTTGTGCATCCGATGAACAATAGGCCGGCTCTTCAAATAGTCCATATAAACAAGACACATTCTGATCTCATTCTTCGATGGCTGTGGCAAAAATCCGCTTTCAGTCAGGTTTCGCCGGTATGAAATGGGTATTGATCGGCTGGCCGACTTGGGGAATGATGAGATGGTGGGGGAAGTCGCATCACGCCAGCTCGAGCCGATTGTTCGGAAAGTCGTTCGTCTTTTCGGGGTCGCCTGACTCGTAACGATTTTGGCAGATTTCAATGGTAGTTTCGCTTCATTGGAATTGTTCCAAAAAATCGGACTTTTCGCCGCAGGTCGGGGCAAATTGACCTATTCGGGCTTGACGCATGGCGAAACCGGACCCAAAACCGGGGTAGGTTCTGGAGTGTGACATGGATTTCGAGGCATTTTTCAAAAGCGAACTGGACGGACTTCATTCGGAAGGCCGCTACCGCGTGTTCGCCGATCTCGAGCGGCATCGCGGAAGTTTTCCGCGCGCGACGCGTCATACGCCCGAGGGACCGAGGGAGGTTACCGTCTGGTGTTCCAACGATTATCTCGGCATGGGCCAGAACCCGGCCGTGATCGAGGCCATGCACGAGGCCATTGATCACTGTGGCGCGGGTGCGGGAGGCACCCGGAATATTTCTGGCACCACCCACTACCATGTTCTTCTGGAGCAGGAGCTCGCGGACCTTCACGGCAAGGAATCCTCGCTCGTGTTCACGTCCGGATATATCTCCAACTGGGCGACGCTGGGTACGCTCGGCCAGAAGATCCCCGGTCTGATCATTTTTTCCGACGCGTTGAACCATGCCTCGATGATCGAGGGCATCCGCTATGCCAAATGCGACCGGGTGATCTGGAAGCATAACGATCTGAACGATCTGGAAGCAAAGCTTGCGGCAGCCGATCCGAAGGCGCCCAAGATGATCGCGTTCGAGAGCGTCTACTCGATGGACGGCGATATCTCGCCGATCAAGGAGATCTGCGATCTCGCCGACAAATACGGTGCGATGACCTATCTCGACGAAGTTCATGCGGTCGGGATGTACGGCCCGCGCGGCGGCGGCATTGCCGAACGCGAAGGCCTCATGGATCGTCTGACGATCATCGAAGGTACGCTTGGCAAGGCTTTCGGCGTCATGGGCGGCTATATCGCGGCATCAACGGCGCTGTGCGACTTCATTCGTTCGTTCGCATCCGGTTTCATCTTCACCACGGCTTTGCCACCGACACTTGCGGCCGGCGCGATCGCTTCGATCCGCCACCTCAAGGCAAGCCCGTTCGAGCGCGTGCGTCACCAGGACCGCGTCAAGAAGCTGCGGATGATGCTTGACCAGCAGGGCATCCCGCATATGCACAACCCAAGCCATATCGTGCCTGTCATGGTCGGCGATGCGGCCAAGTGCAAGTGGATCTCCGACATCCTGCTCGACACCTGCGACGTCTATGTCCAGCCGATTAACTATCCGACGGTTGCGAAAAAGACCGAGCGCCTGCGCATCACACCGACGCCGCTGCATACGGATGCGGATCTGGAACATCTGGTCAGCTCGCTGCATCAGCTGTGGTCGCGCTGCGCATTGGCACGCCAGGTCGCCTGACACGACGTTTGCCTCATCCCCGTGCGTGTCACGGGGATGCCGGGCGCTCCAAGTCGCCCCGTCTTCACATCACGCAATGAACTTGTCTGATCACGCGGCCGTCCCGCCGTAGCCGATGGCTTTCGGCGCTTAGGCGGCCATTTCCCGTTTGTCGATGATTTCGTCGGCAACGCGGCGTGCTTCAGCGTCTGCTGCAAACACGGCGTCCATCGTTGTTGCCGCGTGACCCATCATCGCGTCCATCACGTCTTCGACGACATCCGCCATGGTGAGAAAGCCGATCCTGCCGGCGCAGAAGGCATGAAACGCCATCTCTTCCGCGGCATTCATGATCGCGCCCTGCGCGCCGCCGCGCTCCAGCGCAGTGCGGGCAAGCCTGAGTGCCGGAAACCGAACCTCGTCCGGCGCCTCGAAATCGAGCCTTGCCAGCTTGGCGAAATCGAGCCGGTCCACATTCAGCTTCGGCCGCTCGGGATAGGTCAGCGCATAGCCGATGGCGGTGCGCATATCCGGACTGCCGAGCTGCGCAATGACGGATCCATCCTGGTAACCCACCATGGAATGAATGATGGATTGCGGATGCACGATCACCTCGATCTGGTCCGGCCTGATATTGAACAGGTGCTTCGCCTCGATGATTTCAAGCGCCTTGTTGAACATCGAGGCGCTGCCGATCGAGATCTTCAGTCCCATGGACCAGTTGGGATGGGCGCGGGCAACCTCTGCCGTGACGCCGGCCATCTCCTCGCGGCTCCATGTCCGGAACGGTCCGCCGGACGCGGTCAGAACGATGCGTTCCACCGCATGGTGCTGGTCGTCTTCCAGCGACTGGAAGATCGCGCTGTGCTCACTGTCGACCGGGATCAGTCGACCGCCGCCCTCGGCCACCGCCCGAACGAAGAGTTCGCCGGCGGAAACCAGGCACTCCTTGTTGGCAAGGGCGATGTCTGCTCCGCGCTCCGCAGCAGCAAGCGTCGGCGCAAGGCCGGCAGTCCCGACGATTGCCGCCATGACCAGGTCGGATGGTCGTGCACCCGCTTCGATCAGCGCCGCGCGTCCTGCCGCGACCTCGATCCCGGTGCCTGACAGTGCCGATTTCAGCGCGTCGTAATGGGCATCATCGGCGGTTACGGCCAGCGCTGCACCGCAGGCTATCGCCTGCTCGGCCAGCAATGTGACATTGGCGTTGCCGGTAATTGCCACGACATCGAATGCGTCGCGCCCGCCAAGCTGGCTCACGACATCGTGCGTGTTGACGCCGATCGAGCCGGTGGAACCAAGAATGCTGATGCGACGCTTGCCGGTTTCGGCCATGGTATGTCCTGTCTTTACGGTGACCGCTGGTCTAAAAGAGAAAGCAGCGGCTCACAAGTGTAAGCGCTCAACTCCGAACTTTCGAAGAGCCCGATAGGTCATGACGGATATGCAGACGATCGAGACCCAGACGATCGAGACCCAGACGATCGAAACCCAGAAGATCGAAACCCAGTGTGTCATCGCCGGGGCAGGGCCGGCGGGCCTGATGCTGGGCTTTCTTCTGGCGCGGGCCGGCGTCGATGTGGTCGTGCTCGAAAAGCACGCGGATTTCCTGCGCGATTTCCGTGGCGATACCATCCATCCCTCGACGCTGGAAGTGATCACAGAGCTCGGCCTGATCAATGACTTTCTGGCACTGCCGCATACAAGGGCGCCAAAGCTTTCCGCGCAGATGGGCGGCGAGACGATCACCATGGCGGATTTCTCCCGTCTCCCGGTCAAGAACCGTTTCATCGCCTTCATGCCGCAATGGGATTTTTTGAATTTCATGGCAAGGCAGGCGCAAAGCTATCCCAATTTCAAGCTGATCATGGATGCCAAGGTAACCGGGCTCATCGAGGAGAAGGACGCAATTGCCGGCCTCTGCGTCGAAACGCCGGATGGTCCGCTGACCATCCGCTCGCAACTCGTCGTCGGGGCCGATGGCCGCAATTCCATCACCCGGGAAAAGGCCGGCCTCACTGTCGAAAGCTTTGGAGAGCCGAGCGAAGTCCTGTGGATGAAGCTTTCCAAGCAGAAGGATGATCCGAACGAGGTGATGGGGCATGCCGGTCCAAGCCAGGGTCTGGTGCTGATCGACCGGGGTGACTACTGGCAATGCGGCTATGTGGTCCGTCGCACGACCTATGCAGACATCCGCGAAAAAGGCATCGAGGCTTTTCGTCAGCGAGTGGTGGATGTTTCGCCGCTTCCGGCCGCGCGGATGGCGGAGATCTCCTCCTTCGACGACGTCAGCCTTTTGACCGTGCGGATCGACCGGCTGACACAATGGTGGCGCAGCGGCCTGATCTGCATCGGCGATGCGGCCCATGCGATGTCGCCGATCGGCGGCGTTGGCGTCAACCTTGCCATCCAGGATGCGGTGGCGGCGGCAAACATTCTGGCAAAGCCGCTGCGGGAAAACAGGCTCTCGGATGCGGATCTCGCGGCCGTGGAAAAGCGCCGCAGCTTTCCGACGCGCGCCACGCAGAAACTGCAGCTGATGATGCGCTCGAGCCGCCGCAGCGATGAGGGCGACGCGCAAAAACGCAAAGGCCCGCCCGCCTTTATCCGCGGCATCGCCCGCTTTCCGCTTCTCGCCCATCTCTCGGGACGACTGATGGGCCTCGGCTTCCGTATGGAGCATGTCCGCAAGACCTGAACCGTTCGCCGTGGGTTTTCAGATCGACGAGGTCGGCGCAGCGGGAAAAGCGCAACTTTGAGGCGCCTCAAAATGCCACCAGCATTCCTGCCCGCAACCTTTCCAGGTATCTCCCGTTGTGAAAGGGGTCCACGAACGGGGTGATGCGATGCTGATGTTCGGACGAATGCTGACGATGGCTGCAGCGATATTGGGCGGCCTCATTTTCTCTCAGGCGCCCGAGTTTGCCCAGCAATACCGCCAGCGCATCGGCGGCGCGCTCGATGAGCTGAAGGTGATGATCACCCAGTTCGACATCCAGGCCAACCACCACGGTCTTGGCCGGCAAGAAGCGCTCAACGTCTATTCGAGCTCGCCGGAAACCTTTCTGCGCGACCAGGGCGACACGATGCGCGGCATCTTTCAGCGTTACGAGACTTTGCTGACGCAGCAGGATGAACTGATCAAGGCCCCGCTGCCGATCAAGCCATTCGTGGTGATGCGCAACGCCGACCCCATGACCTTCACCAATACCTGGCGCGACTACGTGCCGGCGGTGCCGATCGACGCCGCAGGCCTCATCTGGGCCGGCGGCGGCTTCTTCGCCGGCTGGCTGCTCGCCGGCATTCTCGGTTTTGTGCTCAAGGGGGCGACCCGCCCATTTCGCACAAACCGCGGCAGCAAGCAGGCCACGCCGCAAGTATAGACGAGGAGGGCGCGGAAGTGGTGATCCCGAATGGACGGCGAAATCTCCGAGAACGTAATCCCGGGAACACGGAATTTTCGTAGGGAAAAACGCGACATCCTTCCGAAAGCGCGCGTTCTCAGCCACGGGAGCGGCCTTCGGGAAATGAAAGGCGTGGCGCAATGTGTAGACATCGTACACTGGTATAAGAGTTTGACCTGCTGGCGCTACACGTTGGCCAATTACCCGCTTTCTATAGGTATCGACTTCAAGTCGATCTCGTACATTGGCGCTGATCTACTACATCGCCAGGTCCTCTTTTCCACACGACAGTCACCAGCCCCGCTCAAGTATTGCCCGCTAAATTAGCTCTACTTGCGGATTGGGCGAGCATAGCCATGGCTGAATGGGACAACGCCGTCACCATCGAGTTGCGGGGGGAAACCAAGACCTTTGTGCGTATCAAAAGCACGAAGGAGGCGGCGAAGTATTTGATCGAAGCGTGGCCGGGTTCCCGGGACGCAGCTTACCATGATGCCGTGGTCGCCTGCGCTGGAGCATTGAGGGGCCTCACGAACGAAAGACGCGTTGTCGAAGTGCTGTGTAAGGCGGCTTCGTCGTCCAACCTGATCGCTTACGACAGCATCGATGCTTTCGAGGCAGAGATGATCAGCGCAATCAGAATGGCCTTGGACACCGATCTTCAATCTTGTCTCGAGGCAACGTTAAATAAATTCGAGCTAAACAGTATAAATTTCGTCGAGGTCGGGATTTAGTTGATCCGCTGTTTGATGAATTTTGCAGGCGCTCTATTGTGTGTTGAAAGAGCCATGCGAAAATTCAAGCCTGGCCAAAATCGAGACGTTGAGCATGGCCGCAGCAAAGCAGTTACGATGGCTTGGGTCGAAGCAAATCCTTTGCAACTACGAGTTCTCGCCGCGGTTCTGAGTTTGCGTATTTCGACGGTAGCGGATGGTTGTGGTGCTGAGCTGTTCTTACTGTGCAGCAACGCATCACGTCGCGGGTAACGGCTGAGCGAACTCGGACGTAATCAGCCAGCGAATGATCAGTTTGTGGGAACGCCGGGAACGCGGACGCCCCAAAAGTCCTGCAAATGTGGTGATCCCAATTGGATTCGAACCAATGGCCTCAAGATTAGGAATCTTGCGCTCTATCCTGCTGAGCTATGGGACCACTCGGCAAAACCCATACAAAAGGTGATGCGTTTAGCCAAGTGTTTTTCTGCGGGTTATGGTGACAGGCGCTGCTCCGTGAGCTTGACCCAGTAGGAGATGCCGTAGGCGAGGGCTTCGTCGTCGAAGTCGTAGTTGGGGTTGTGAAGGGCTGCCGTATCGCCGTTGCCGATGAAGATGAAGGCGCCGGGGCGGCGTTTGAGCATGAAGGCGAAGTCTTCGCCGGCCATGGTCGGTTCGACGTTGGCATCCACATTGGCGGCGCCGACGATCGATGAGGCGACGCCGATTGCGTGGTCGGTCTCGCTGTCGTGGTTGGAGGTGACAGGGCATTTGCGCTCATAGTCGATCGACCAGCCGGCGCCGTGGGCGCTTGCCAAGCCTTCGACGATCTGGCGGATGCGGTTTTCGGCGAGATCGCGGGTGTCCTCGTTCAGCGTGCGCACGGTGCCCATGATGATCGCGTTGTCGGGGATGATATTGTGTGTCGTTCCGGCATCGAAGCGGGTCACTGATATCACCACCGACTGGACGGGGTCCGCATTGCGGGCGGCGATTGCCTGCAGGCTGCCCACCAGCTGCGAGCCGATGAAGATCGGGTCGATGGTCTTGTGAGGCTGGGCCGCGTGGCCGCCGCGACCCTTGATGGTGATGGTGAAGCGGTCGGGTGCGGCCATGATGCCGCCCTTGCGGATGGCAAACTGGCCGACCGGAATGCCCGGCATATTGTGCATGCCGTAGACTTCGTCGATGCCGAAGCGCTCCATCATGCCGTCTTCGATCATCGCCAGCGCGCCGGCGCCGCCTTCTTCGGCGGGCTGGAAGATCAGCGCCACGGAGCCTTCGAAATTGCGGGTTTCGGCAAGGTATTTTGCAGCACCCAGCAGCATGGACGTGTGCCCGTCATGGCCGCAGGCATGCATCTTGCCAGGGGTTTTCGAGGCCCAGGTCTTTCCCGTGAGTTCGGTCAGCGGCAGCGCGTCCATGTCGGCGCGCAGACCGATCGTGCGTCCACTGCTCCCTGCGCCTGAGCCCGCGGCGCCCTTGCCCCTGATGATGCCGACAACGCCGGTGCGGCCGATGCCGGTCGCGACCTCGTCGACGCCGAATTCCTTCAGCTTAGCGGCTACGAAGGCTGCGGTCTCAACGACGTCATAGAGGATTTCGGGGTTCTGGTGGAGGTGTCGGCGCCATTCGCTGACTTCGCCTTGAAGTTCGGCGGCTCGGTTCAAGATGGGCATTCGGATTTCCTGTGCTGCTGCTCATAAGGTTGTGACCCATCCTCCCGAAGGGAGTGTGCCTCGCCTGATTGACGTAATCAATCATCTTTGCCATTGCTTGGCCACAGTGGCCACATATGCGCCAAACGTTTCGGGCCTCCATTCCCGGCTCCAGCGACGAGGAACGCTCTTGTCATTCTTGCATCTGAAATCCGCGACCGCCGTTCGGGTGGTCTCCGCCATTGCGGCACTAGGCCTCCTCGTTTCCGCCGGCAGCGCTGCGGCCAATCCGCGGCTGATCGTCGATGTGAAGAGCGGGCGGGTCATCGCCCATCAGGATGCGTTCCTGAAATGGTATCCGGCTTCGCTGACCAAGCTGATGACGGCCTATGTCACCTTCAAGGCGATCAAAAGCGGCCGCCTTTCGCTCGAAACCCAGGTGGTGATGAGCAAGAAGGCGACGGACCAGCCGGCCAGCAAGATGTATTTCAAGCCCGGCACGCGGCTGACGCTCGACAATGCGATGAAGATCCTTCTCGTCAAGTCTGCCAACGATATCGCCGTTGCCGTCGCCGAAACGGTGGGTGGCTCGCTCGACCAGTTCGTGGAAATGATGAATTCCGAAGCGCAGGGGCTCGGCATGGCATCGAGCCATTTCATCAATCCGCATGGCTTGCCGGGCAAGGGCCAGTTTACCACGGCGCGCGATCTCGCCGTGCTGACGCTGGCGCTGAAGCGGGAATTTCCGCAGTACCAGAGCTATTTCTCGCTGGAAGGCATCGATACCGGCAAGAAGCAGTATCCGAACTTCAACACACTGATCGGCCGCTTTGATGGGGCCGACGGCATGAAGACCGGCTTCATCTGTGCCGCCGGCTTCAACCAGATTGGCTCGGCCACCCGCAACGGCCGCACGGTGATTTCGGTCGTGCTCGGTTCCGACAGTCTCGCCGGCCGGGCGGATGATACTGCGAACCTTCTGCAGCAGGGGCTCACCTCCCAGGCAAACGAAGGCGTGCCGCTCGCCTCGCTGCCGCCGTATGGAAACACGGCCGAGGTGAATGATGTCAGCGCCGAGATCTGCAACCCGAAGGCTGCCAAAGTCCGCAGTGAAAATCGCGACGATGCCGGGCGAACCGTTCTGCACTCGCCCTATATTCACGAGATGACGCGGCCGCCGCAATATGCGGTGACAAGCCTCATCCTCGGCGGTGAAGACGTGCCGGATGCCAATACGGGGACTAAGTCCGTACCGATCCCGCAGCCGCGCCCAGCCAATCTCTAAAAAGCTGGCTGAACTTTAAGGTACTAAAACATGTCCTTTAGCGGTCGCATTCCGGTTTCCATCCTCACCGGCTTTCTGGGGGCGGGCAAGTCCACGCTTCTCAACCGGATCCTGAAGGATCCGGCCGCCAGCAACACGGCCGTCATCATCAACGAATTCGGCGATGTGAGCATCGACAATTTCCTGGTCGAAAGCTCGGGCGATGCGCTGCTCGAACTGTCCAACGGCTGCCTTTGCTGCACCGTGCGCGGAGAGCTGATCGATACGCTCGCCACGCTGATGGACGGCGTGCAGACCGGGCGGCTGAAGCCGATCCACCGGGTGGTCATCGAAACGACAGGGCTTGCCGATCCGGCGCCGGTCATGCAGTCGGTCATGGGCAATCCTGTTATCGCGCAGAATTTCGAGCTCGACGGCGTCGTTACCGTTGTCGATGCGGTCAACGGTATCTCGACGCTCGATCGTCATCCGGAAGCGGTCAAGCAGGCTGCGGTCGCCGACCGGCTGGTTCTCTCCAAGCTTTCCATGTCGAGCCCGAAGGAGATCGAGGCGCTGCGGGCCAGGCTGCGCGCGCTCAATCCGCGGGCGCCAATTGTGGATGGCGATGACGAAAGTGCCGGTGCCGCGGCGATCCTGATCAACGGGCTGTATGATCCGCAGACGAAGATTGCCGATGTTGGCCGCTGGCTGCGGGAAGAGGTGGCGCATGATCACGCGCACGAGGCTCATGGGCACGACCACCATGATCACGGCCACCACCACCACCATCATGACGTAAACCGCCACGGCGCCAACATCCGCTCCTTCTCGATCGTCCACGACAAGCCGATCGAGCCGATGGCGCTCAGCATGTTCGTGGATCTGCTGCGTTCGGCGCATGGCGAAAAGCTTCTTCGCATGAAGGCGATCGTGGCGATGTCTGATAATCTCGAGCGTCCGCTGGTGCTGCACGGCGTGCAGAGCATTTTCCATCCGCCGGAACGGTTGGCGAAATGGCCTGAAGGCTCCGATCGTCTGACGCGCATGGTGCTGATCACCCAGGATCTGCCGGAGGCGTTTGTGCAGGATCTTTTCGCGGCCTTCACGGGCAAGCCGCAGATCGATCGTCCGGATCGTGCGGCGCTCGAAGACAATCCGCTGGCCGTGCCGGGCATGCAGTTCTAAGGCTGCATCGCCAGTTCCAATTTTCGATCTGATGCTGTCGCCGGGATCAACCCTTGCGGATCACGAACCTGTGCCCCGTCTCCGTCCGCTCGGACGAGAGCAGGGCGTGGCCGTCCTGGCTGCAGAAATGCGGGATATCGATGCCGGCAAGGGGATCGGTGGTTTCCAGGGTGAGAGACGCGCCCGTCTCCATCGACTTCAGACGCTTGCGGGTCTTTAGCACGGGCAGGGGGCATTTCAGCCCGCGAAGATCATAGGTCTCTCCGAGGGCTTCACCAGGCACTGGCGTCAGTCCTTGGACCAGAACTTCCAGGCGGGCTTCTTGGCGGTCTCGGTCACCGGCTGCGTTGCCGTATAGGCAAGCGGGTTCTGTTCCGGCACAGGAACGGCAACGGTCGTGCCCTGCGCTGTCTGAACGGTCGGCGTTGCAGCCTGTGGTGCCGGCGCCGATGGAACGCTGGCGGTCTGGGCGCCACGCAACTGCGTATTGGCAATCGAGCCGGTCGTCGTTGCAGGCAGGCGGTCCTGCTTTACCATCATACGCTCGTTGATCGAGGCTGTACGGGCAGACGTCGGGCCAGCGGAGGCAAGCACGGTGGTCGCCGGCTTCTCGCCGCCCGAGGCCATGCGCTTTTCCATCATCTGCTTGAATTCCGACTGGCTCAGCAGCTTGCCGGCTTCCAGCGAGGTGCCTGTCGGCGCATAGGCGAGTTCACGGCCCTTGCGCTTGCCGGCAACGACGGCCTTGCGCTCGGCTTCCGTCGGTTCGTACCAGACCTTGCCGTCATACTTGTCCATCGCCTTCTGATAGGCGAGTTCGTAGGTCTTGGAATAGGACGACAGTGCGGATACCAGCGTCGGCGGCGTCGACATGGTCGGGCAGGCGGCGGCCGGTGCGAACTTGCCGTTGCTGTCCGCCTGCTGGTTGAAGACGTATTTCTTTTCGCAGACGTTCACTTCCGGCGGGCGCTTCGTCACTTCGAAATTGTCGTAGCCGGTCTTGATCATCTTCCAGAAGTCATAGTTCTGGTTGTCGCGGTGGCGCACCATGTTTTCCGCGCTCATGCGGAAGGGAAGCGCCTGCAGCTGGATCGAGGTCTGGCCGCCCTTAAAGGCGTCGCGTGCAAAGGCGTAGATTTCCAGAACCTGTTCGTCGGTCATGGAGTAGCAACCCGACGACGAGCAGGCGCCGTGGATCATCAGATTGGTGCCGCTGCGGCCGTTGGCGGCGTCGTAGCGGTTCGGGAAGCCGGTGTTGATGGCGAGGTAATACTGAGAATTGGGGTTCAGGTGCGCAGGGGTCAGGCTGTAGAAGCCTTCCGGCGCCTGACGGTCGCCTTCCTTCACCTTCGGTCCGAGCTTTCCGGACCAGGCGCAGATGTCATAGCTCTTGATGACGTCGAAGCGGTTGTCGGCCTTCGCCTTCCAGATCTCGAGCTTACCCTCTTCCTTGAGGATGCGGATCATGATCGGCGACTGGCGCGGCATGTTCCTCTTTTGCATCTCGGCAACGATGCTGGAAGGAAGAGGCTGCTCCTTCTTGTTCTTGACGGTCGAGAGATCGATCTTTGCAGAGTCCAGCGTATCGTTACAGCCGGTAAGGGCCGTTGCGACAAGAAGGGCGAAGGCGATGTGTTTCAGGCGCATCGAGACAAACCACATATCAGGAATGGCGAACAAAACCGTACGAGACACGATCAATAAGACGGTAAGCTTTACATCTTCTTAAACGCTTGCACGCGGCTGTCTAGCGAAACCGCCGCGGTTTTCACCGCACACCGGCAATTGCCAAAGTCCTATACCGGCGATTTTGGCAATTTCAGGGGCAGACGATCGGTTTTACGCCTAATCCTACAGGTTGCGGCCGATATCGAGGAATTTCTGCCGGCGCTGGTTGCGCAACTCGATGCCGGAGAGCTTCCCAAGTTCTTCCAGAGCCGAAGCAATCACCTTGCCGGTGGCAGCAATAACGGTTTCCGGGTCGCGATGCGCGCCGCCGATCGGCTCCGGAATGATCTCGTCGATGATGCCGAGACCCTTCAGGTCGTCGGAGGTGATCTTCATGTTAGTCGCAGCTTCACGGGCGCGGGTCGAATCGCGCCACAGGATGGAGGCGGCGCCTTCCGGCGAGATGACCGAATAGATCGAGTGCTCGAGCATATAGACCCGGTTGCCGGTGGCGATGGCAATCGCACCGCCGGAGCCGCCTTCGCCGATGACGATGGAGATCAACGGGACTTTCACGCCAAGGCACATTTCCGTCGAGCGGGCGATGGCTTCCGCCTGGCCGCGCTCTTCCGCGCCGACGCCCGGATAGGCGCCTGCCGTATCAATCAGGGAAATGATCGGCAGGCCGAAGCGATCTGCCATTTCCATGATGCGGATCGCCTTGCGATAGCCTTCGGGACGCGGACTGCCGAAATTATGCTTCAGGCGGCTCTTGGTGTCGTGACCCTTTTCCTGGCCCATCAGGGCGACAGGCATGCCGTTGAAGCGGGCAAGGCCTGCCTGGATCGCCGCGTCCTCACCGAAATTGCGGTCGCCGGCAAGCGGCGTGAAATCGGTAAACAGCTTTTCGGCATAATCGACGAAATGCGGGCGCTGCGGATGGCGGGCAACCTGCGTCTTCTCCCAGGCGCCGAGCTTGGAATAGATGTCCTTGACCGCTTCCTTCACCCGGCCTTCGAGGCGGGTGATCTCGTCGGTCGTGTCGATGCCTTCATTCTCGTCCGTGAGCTTCTTGAGCTCGTGGATCTTGCCCTCGAGGTCAGAGATTGGCTTTTCGAAGTCGAGATACGTTTGCATGAGATCCGGTTTCCGGTTGTTTTTCTCTTGAGGAACGTAGCGTTCCAATTTTCGATCGGGGCTTCTAATCCCGGTTTTTGGCCTGTTTTGCAAGAGGGTGATGTGTTTGCACCGTCTGGCGAAGCCGTTCTTCCAGGACATGCGTGTATATTTGAGTGGTGGAAATGTCTGAATGTCCAAGCAGTTCCTGCACCACGCGAAGGTCGGCGCCATTCGCCAAAAGATGGCTTGCAAACGCGTGGCGCATCACATGCGGCGAGATCGCAGCGGTTTTTAAGCCCGCCCGCGCCGCCAGTCCCTTAAGGTCGCGGGCAAAAACCTGGCGGGGAAGATAACCTTCCTTGCTGCTGGAAGGGAAGAGCCAGATGCTGTCCGCATCTTTTTCGCGGCTGCTCCGCATTTCGCCATAAACCTTCATCGCGGCGATGGCCGAGCGGGAGAGCGGCACCAGCCGTTCTTTGTTGCCCTTGCCGCGCACCATCAGGAACCGGCCTTCCTGGTCCAGCACCTTTGCCGGCAGTGAGACGAGTTCGCTCACCCGCATTCCCGTTGCATAAAGAAGCTCCAGCAGGGCCAGCATGCGCGCGCGGGAAATCTGGTCGGGTCCCGGTTGTGCCGCTTCCTTCATGGCAAGACTTAAAAGACGGGTCACGTCTGCCTCGGTCATGATCTTTGGCAGCGGCCGACCCTTCTTCGGGGCGTCCAGAATGGATGTGGGATCGTCGGTGCGCAGGCCTTCGGCATAGAGGAACTTGTAGAACTGTCGCATGGCAGATAGCCGCCGTGCCTGCGAGGACGCGGCAAAGCCCTGCTTGCCGAGATGGCTAAGATAGGCCGACAGATCGGCGCTTTGCGCAGACGACGGCGTCGATTTGTGGGTCGCGAGGAAGGAATGCATGTCCTCCAGATCGCGCTCATAGGACGAAAGCGTGTTCATCGCCGCACCGCGTTCGGCGCTCATCATTTCCAGAAAGGCTTCGATGTGAGCGCGAGACAGGTCTGCCATCGGTACGTCCTAGCCCTTATTCGGGCGGTCAGGGCTTCTGGGCGGGCGGGTTCAGCCGCTCGGAGGGCACGCGCACCGTGACATCGCGTTCGCGCGGCTCCACCAGAAAGACCAGTGCCACCATGCTTCCGTAGATGATGCCAGCGATCACCGCGAGCACGAATAGAAACCGGAACAGGGTAGGCATCGAGAACTCCGCTTCGTTGCGCTGCACTATATCCGTAAATGTTTATAGATCGACAAGAAGAAACGGTGAGGGCGGTGTTTCAGGCGCCGCGCGGCTTGACGCCCATCCCGCATTTGTCGATACCGTTTCGCAAACGGACGAGACGATGAACGAAGTTGCATCCATTGCGGAACAGTCGCTCAAGCAGCGGGCGAGCGCGGCACTCGATGGCCGCAACCTGACCCTTGTCGGTCTGATGGGAGCGGGCAAGTCGGTGATCGGAAAGCTGGTCGCCCAGGCGCTCAACGTGCCCTTCGTCGATACCGACGCGGAAATCGAAAAAGTTTCCCGCATGACGATCTCGGAGCTTTTTGCCGCATACGGCGAAACGGAGTTCCGGGCGCTGGAAACGCGGGTCATCGAGCGGTTGCTGAAGCAGGGACCGCGGGTGGTCTCGACCGGCGGCGGTGCCTTCATCAACGAGGCGACCCGCGCGCAGATCAAGGCCGGCGGCGTTTCGCTCTGGTTGAAAGCGGATCTGGATGTTCTGTGGGAGCGCGTCAACCGGCGCGATCACCGCCCGCTTCTGAAAACCGAAAACCCGAAGCAGACGCTGGAGAACCTGATGATCCAGCGCTACCCGATCTATGCCGAAGCCGATCTCACCGTGCTGTCGCATAATGTCCGCAAGGACGTGATGGTCAACGAGGTGCTAAAAGCGCTGGCCGGGCTTCCCAAGGCCGGCCTTGCAAAGACAGGTGACATGCCATGAACGAAACCTCCCGTGCTTCCGAACGCCTGGTGCATGTGCCGCTCCAAGGGCGCGCCTACGATATTCTGATCGGCCCCGGTCTCATCGAGCGCGCCGGCGGCGAGATCACGTCGCGGCTGAAAGGCCGGCGCGCGGCGATCGTAACGGACGAAAACGTGGCACCGCTCTATCTCGAAGCGCTGATGGACAGCCTCCAGACCGACGGCATCGAAGCCGTATCGCTGACGCTGCCGGCCGGCGAAAAGACCAAGAGCCTCGAACACCTGTCAACCGTCTGCGACATGGTTCTGTCGGCCCGGATCGAACGTAACGATGCCGTGATCGCGCTTGGCGGCGGCGTGATAGGCGATCTCGCAGGTTTTGCGGCAGGCATCGTGCGGCGCGGCGTGCGCTTCGTGCAGATCCCCACCTCGCTTCTGGCGCAGGTGGATTCGTCCGTCGGCGGCAAGACGGGCATCAACACCCGTCACGGCAAGAACCTGCTCGGCGTCTTCCACCAGCCGGATCTGGTTCTCGCCGATACCGCAGCACTCGACACGCTGTCGGAGCGGGAGTTTCGCGCAGGCTATGCCGAAGTCGCCAAATACGGGCTGATCGACCAGCCGGATTTCTTCGAATGGCTGGAAAAGAACTGGAAGGCCGTGTTCTCAGGCGAGCCCGAGCGGATCGAGGCGATTGCCAGAAGCTGCCAGTCGAAATCCGATGTGGTGGTCGAAGACGAGCGCGAGACCGGCCGTCGCGCGCTCCTCAATCTCGGTCACACGTTCGGCCACGCGCTGGAAGCCGCCGTCGACTATGACGGAAAGCGCCTCGTTCATGGCGAGGGCGTCGCGATCGGCATGGTGCTGGCCTACCAGTTTTCGGCCCGCATGAACCTTGCGAGCCCTGATGATGCCAGCCGCGTCGAGGCGCATCTGAAAGCCGTCGGCCTGCCGACCAGGATCAGCGACATTCCAGGTGACTTGCCGCCGACGCAAAAGCTTCTCGATGCGATTGCGCAGGACAAGAAGGTCAAGAGCGGCAAGCTCACCTTCATCCTCACCCACGGGATCGGCCAGTCCTTTGTTGCCGACGATGTACCGTCTTCCGAAGTGCTGAGCTTTCTTGACGAAAAGCGGAGCCGATGAGCGCGAAACGCAGCCTGCCATCGCGCCTGCTGAACGCGGTCATCCGCCGCCTGCTTCGCATGTCCGGCCTGTCGCTGTCACCGGAAACGCTGGTCTTTGCGGACCGCGACGATCTGCATTCGGCACTCGAGGCCCGGCACCGGGAGCGCGATCCCGTGCAGCGGGACCGCAACCGGCTGAGCGGACTGTTCGAGCTTCAGGAGCTCGAAGTCTCCGACGTTATGCGGCATCGCACCGTCATGCGCGCCTTGAACGCCGACGATCCGCCCGAGGTTCTGGTGCGCACCGTGTTGGAAAGCCCCTATACCCGCATGCCGGTGTGGCGCAATTCGACCGAAAACATTATCGGCGTGCTGCATGCCAAGGACCTGTTGCGCACACTTGCCGACGTGGAGGCCGACGGGGCCCCTGTCGATGTTGTGAAGATCGCCCAGCGGCCGTGGTTTGTGCCTGATAGTACCAGCCTCAAGGACCAGCTTGCCGCGTTCCTGAAGCGCAAGGTGCATTTCGCGGTCGTGGTCGACGAATATGGCGAGGTGCAGGGCATCGTCACGCTGGAGGATATTCTCGAGGAAATCGTCGGCGATATCGCAGACGAGCACGATATCGAGGTCCGTGGCGTGCGCCAGGAAGCGGACGGCTCGATCCTGGTCGATGGCTCGGTGCCGATCCGAGATCTCAACCGGGCGCTCGGCTGGAGCCTTCCCGATCAAGAGGCGACGACGATCGCCGGCCTCGTCATCCACGAATCAAAGCTGATTCCCGAAGAGCGTCAGGCCTTCACCTTCCACGGCAAGCGCTTCATCGTCCTGAAGCGCGAGAAGAACCGCATCACGCGGCTCAGAATCCGCCCGGCAGTCGAGACAGCGCTGCCCGGCGAATAGGTCTCCGCTACCAGCGCGTCGCTTCGCCCGGTGCTGCAGCTTCCACGGCCAGCGCGTGCAGGCCTGCGTCAAGTTCGGGCTTCAGCAGCGCATTCACCGCCCGGTGCCGGTCGAGCCGGCTCTTTCCCGCAAATGCCGGAGACACGATCCGCACCCGCATATGGGTCTCGCCGGTTCCTGTAATATCCGGCTGATGTCCGGCGTGATGCTGGCTTTCGTCGATCACCTCGAGCCGATCGGGGGAAAGGTTGTCGCGAAGCGTGGCTTCGATGCGGGCTCTTACGGTCATGTTCGGTTTCCTTTGATGGCAGACAGGGCGACGCAGAAGGGCATCTCAGAAACCAGCAACAAACCGGTTTGTCAATTCTTGTCCCGTCCTGAAGGCGGCCCCATAATAGGAGCCTTATGAAACTCGATTCCAAATATTTCGACCGTATCCGGACGCGCCGGAACAGGCAGCAGGAAACGGCTGCGCAGGCTCCGACCTGCCAGTGGGACGGGTGCGACAAGCCCGGCGCCCACCGCGCGCCCGTGGGTCGAAATGCCGAGGGACAGTTCTTCCTGTTCTGCTTCGAGCATGTGAAGGAATACAACAAGGGTTACAATTATTTCTCCGGCCTGTCGGATGGCGAGATTGCGCGCTACCAGAAGGAAGCGATCACCGGTCATCGCCCCACATGGACGGTTGGCGTCAATAAGGCGGCGAAAGACGGCCCATTGCATTCGAGCGCGCGCTCCAGTGCAGGCGGTGCCAGCGGAACCGCTTACGCGCAGCAGCGTTTCAAGGATCCGTTCGGTTTCGTTTCTCAGGCCCGGGCGGGCACCGGTGGACGGTTCGAAACGCAGGGACGAAAGCTGAAAACGCTGGAAGCCAAGGCTTTCGATACGCTGGAACTGGCGGCAAACTCGAATTCGACCGATATCAAGCGGCGCTACAAGGAACTGGTCAAGAAGCACCACCCGGATGCCAATGGCGGAGACCGCGGTTCTGAAGACCGTTTTCGCGCCGTCATTCAAGCATACCAGTTGTTGAAGCAGGCGGGTTTCTGCTAAGCCGTAAAATTATATGGCAGCGAGGATGAAGGCCGGGTATTTGCCCGTGCCCTGGAGTTATGATGAGCAAGATAGACTTAGACATTTCCAACCTTCCCGACACCACAGTCTCCGTCCGGGAAGTTTTCGGCATTGATTCCGATTTGAGGGTTCCGGCCTACAGCCACGGCGACCCTTACGTTCCGGACCTCGATCCGGACTACCTGTTCGACCGCGACACGACGCTCGCTATCCTCGCAGGCTTTGCCCATAACCGCCGCGTCATGGTGTCCGGTTTCCACGGGACCGGCAAATCGACCCATATCGAGCAGGTTGCGGCCCGCCTCAACTGGCCTTGCGTGCGCGTCAACCTCGACAGCCACGTCAGCCGTATCGATCTCGTCGGCAAGGACGCGATCGTCCTGAAGGACGGCAAGCAGGTTACAGAATTCAAGGACGGCATCCTGCCCTGGGCCTACCAGCACAATGTAGCACTTGTGTTCGACGAATACGATGCCGGGCGCCCGGACGTGATGTTCGTTATTCAGCGCGTGCTGGAATCGTCGGGCCGCCTGACGCTTCTCGACCAGAGCCGCGTCATTCGTCCGCACCCGGCATTCCGCATCTTCTCGACCGCCAACACGGTTGGTCTGGGCGATACGACCGGCCTTTATCACGGCACCCAGCAGATCAACCAGGCACAGATGGACCGCTGGTCGATCGTGACAACGTTGAACTACCTGCCGCACCAGAAGGAAGTCGATATCGTTGCCGCCAAGGTGAAGTCGTTCGGCAAGACGGCTGAAGGTCGCGAAACCGTGTCGAAGATGGTGCGCGTCGCCGATCTGACCCGCTCCGCCTTCATCAACGGCGACCTGTCCACCGTGATGAGCCCGCGTACGGTCATCACCTGGGCCGAGAATGCCGAGATCTTCGGTGATGTCGCCTTTGCCTTCCGCATCACCTTCCTCAACAAGTGCGACGAGCTTGAGCGCACGCTGGTGGCCGAACAGTATCAGCGCGCCTTCGGCGTCGAGCTCAAGGAAAGTGCCGCCAACATGGTTCTCGGCGCTTAATGAACGTCGGCAGGGGCGTGACCTAACGCGCCAAGCGAAGGAAATGCAGGCCATGTCAGGTCGTGGAGACAATTCGAAGCCCAAGTCCAGCGGCATGGTCGATACCGAGCCATTGCGCCGGGCGATCACCGGTTGCGTCCGGTCGATTGCCGGCAATGGCGAGGTCGAGGTGTCGTTCGCCAACGAGCGGCCCGGCCTTGCCGGAGATCGCATTCGTCTGCCTGAGATCTCCAGGCGCCCGACGGCCCATGAACTGGCCGTCACCCGTGGCCTCGGCGATTCCATGGCGCTGCGGATTGCCTGCCACGACACGGCCATGCATGCCAATCTGGCGCCGCAGGGGTCTGATGCGCGCACCGTGTTTGATGCGGTCGAACAGGCCCGGATCGAATCGATCGGCGCGCTGCGGATGACCGGCGTTGCCTCCAACCTCAACTCGATGCATCAGGAAAAATACGCCAAGGCGAATTTTACTGGCATTGAGCGTCAGGAAGACGCACCGATCGGCGAGGCGATCGCCATGCTGGTGCGCGAGAAACTGACCGGCGTGAAGCCGCCCGAAAGCGCCGGCAAGGTGCTCGACCTCTGGCGTCCGTTCATCGAGGACAAGGCGTCGGGCGATCTCGACAATCTGAGAAATGTCATCGAGGACCAGCAGGCCTTTTCCAAGGTCGTGCGCCGCATGCTGTCATCCATGCAGATGGCCGAGGATCTCGCCAGCGACGACAGCGAGCCTGAGGAAATCGACAACCAGAACGACGAGGAACAGCCGAGCAGCGGCGAGACCGAGAACGAGGAAGTCGAGGAAGAAGCCGGATCGGACGCCGCGCCCGCCGAACAGAGCGACGTTGCCGACGACGACATGGACGAAGGCGAGATGGACGGCGCCGAAATGTCGGACGAGGAGATGTCCGACGAAAGCGACGATCACTCCGAGACGCCGGGCGAAACCCGCCGCCCGAACAGCCCGTTCGACGATTTTAACGAGAAGGTGGATTATCACATCTTCACGCAGGAATTCGACGAGGAGATCACCGCCGAAGAATTGTGCGACGAAGCAGAACTCGAGCGGCTGCGTGCCTTCCTCGACAAGCAGCTTGCGCATCTGCAGGGCGCCGTCGGTCGTCTGGCCAACCGGCTGCAGCGCCGCCTGATGGCGCAGCAGAACCGTTCCTGGGATTTCGACCTGGAGGAGGGCTATCTCGATCCGGCCCGCTTGGTGCGCCTGATCATCGACCCGATGCAGCCGCTTTCCTTCAAGAAAGAACGCGATACGCAGTTCCGCGATACGGTCGTGACGCTTGTTATCGACAATTCCGGTTCGATGCGCGGCCGTCCGATCACGGTTGCGGCAACCTGCGCCGACATTCTCGCGCGCACGCTGGAACGCTGCGGCGTCAAGGTCGAGATCCTCGGCTTTACCACCAAGGCCTGGAAGGGCGGCCAGAGCCGCGAGAACTGGCTTGCAAACGGCAAGCCTGCGACGCCCGGCCGTCTCAACGATCTGCGCCACATCGTCTACAAGTCCGCCGATGCTCCGTGGCGCCGTTCGCGCCGAAATCTCGGCCTGATGATGCGCGAAGGCCTGCTCAAGGAAAACATCGACGGCGAAGCGCTGATGTGGGCGCATAACCGCCTCATCGCGCGGCCGGAACAGCGCAAGATCCTGATGATGATCTCCGATGGCGCGCCGGTCGACGATTCGACGCTTTCGGTCAATCCGGGCAATTATCTGGAACGGCATCTGCGCGCCGTCATCGAACAGGTCGAGACCAAGTCGCCTGTCGAGCTTCTGGCGATCGGCATTGGCCATGATGTGACGCGCTACTATCGCAATGCCGTGACCATCGTCGACGCAGACGAGTTGGCAGGTGCGATGACCGAGCAGTTGGCCGAACTCTTTGCCGATAAGTCGTCGGCACAGGGCGCCCGTGGCGCCCGCGGTGGCCGTATGCGACGGGCAGGCTGAGGGCTTCGGTGAAGTCCTTGCGCGTCGCCGTAGCTGCGGCTCTGATGTCGACTGCACTGGCCGCTCTGCCGGCCGGTGCCGCAGGTCCTGATGTAGAGGCGAGTGTCCATACCATTTCCCGTTTCAAGACGGGCTCTGACGCCACCCGTTTCGGCAAGCTCGAATTTTTGGGCGGGCTGCAGTTCTCCTCAAATGACAGCATGCTGCAATCGCTATCCGCGATCCGATTCCGTCCGGACGGTAAGAGTTTTGTTTCGGTGCTCGATACCGGTCACTGGCTGACCGGGCAGATCGAACGGGATGCGGAGGGCCGTCTCTCGGGTCTCAGCCGCCTGCAGGTGTCGCCACTGCTCTACAGGGGCGGGCGGCCGGGGTCGAAGTTCCATTCGGATGCGGAGGGTCTTGCCCTGCGTAAGGGCGAGGCAATGGTAAGCTTCGAGCAGCTGCACCGCATCGAAACCTATCCGGATCCCGGTTTCGAGGCTTCAGGCCCGACGCGCACCATAGACTTCGTCTTTCCCCGTAGGGAATTGCGGATGAATGCCGGCATGGAAACGCTGGCACTCTCGCCTGAAGACAGCCCGCTCAAGGGCTCGCTCGTGACGGTCACGGAACACAGCCTCGATCAGAACGGCAACATGTTTGCGGCCATTCTCGAGGGACCGCTGAAGGGCGTTTTCAAGATCGTCCGTCACGACCCCTATGACGCGACCGATGGCGCATTTCTTCCTGATGGCGACTTTCTGTTGCTGGAGCGCCGCTTCAGCTTTCTCGGCGGCCTCGGCATGCGCATCCGCCGCTTCGACGCCGCAGAGATTCGTCCTGGTGCCCTAATCGACGGCGAGGTCCTGCTGGAAGCGGATATGACCTACGCGATCGACAATATGGAAGGTCTCGACGTGATCGAGGCGCCCGACGGCCGCCCGCATCTCATCCTCGTCTCCGACGACAACGGCAACTTCCTGCAGCGCAACCTGATGCTGGAATTTCGGCTCGCGGAATAAGAAAGGGAAGCTTCAGGCTCCCCTTGATTATGTCACACGGTCTTTGCAGTGACCTGCGGCATCGGCCGCAACACGGTCATCAGCGCGCCATAGGGCAGCAACAGCACGATTCCGACGAGGATCTTGACCACGAGGTCGCCGAGCGCCCAGGAAACCCAGCGCGGGGCTTCGGTCGAGAGTGCGCCCAGAATCGGAGACCAGCCGACGGCGAAGTCGTCATTGGCGCCGAGGAAGGCGAAGATCGGGGCAAAGGCCAGCGAGAAGAACAGCAGTGTATCAAGCGCCGATCCGAGCAGGGAGCCTGCCAGCGGCGCCTGCCACCAGGACTGGCGACGCAGGCGGTTGAACACCGAGATGTCCAGAAGCTGGCCGACCAGATAGGCGGTGCCCGAGGCGATGGCGATGCGCGGAGCGGATGCCCAGAGCGACAACGTTACGCCGAAGATAAAGCCGACCAGAACCACACGGCGTGCGATTGTCGTCCCGAACTGGCGGTTGGTCAGGTCAGTGACGAGGAAGGCGAAGGGATAGGTGAAAGCGCCCCAGGTCAGGAGATCGCCAAGGGCTACTCCGAAAAGGCTTCCTGTGACAGGGAACTGTACGAGGAAGTTCGAGGCGACGACGACCGCTGCCATCAGCAGGGCATAGATAAGGGTATAGCGTTTCGCTTGCATTTTTTTATCCTGGGGTATGCCACCAGTTGCGGATATGACCATGAGAAAGGGCTTGTCCGGTTATCCGGTCAAGCCCTCTTCAAAGCCGGTGATGTCGAAGGTGCTGATTAAGCAGCAGCAGTCGCTGCTTCTGCAGTCTTCTTGGCAATCTGGCGACGCAGAAGACGAGCGCGCATGGACAGCTCAGTCTCGCTGGACTTCAGAAGGAAAGCGTCGAGACCGCCGCGATGCTCAACGGAGCGAAGCGCGTGAGCGGAAACCCGCAGACGGAAGCGCTGGCCGAGCGAATCGGAGATCAGAGTGACCTGGCACAGGTTCGGCAGGAACCGACGACGGGTCTTGTTGTTGGCATGGCTGACGTTATTGCCGGTCATTACGCCCTTGCCGGTCAGTTCGCATACACGAGACATGGGATACACCTTTGTTCTATTCTGCAATTGGAAGCAATTTTCGGACAATGCCCGACATGCCGATCCAACTGGTCCTGAGTGGAAAGTTGCGGTTCTATAGTCAGTGGGGTCCGGCGCGTCAAGCCAAAACCTTGCGTTTCGGACTCTCCTGTCGTCTCCGGGCGCTTTTTCCAGCTGGCGCATCGCTGTTTTCTTGCCATTATGGTCAGTCACACTCGGCAGGCAAATCGCTTCATCCTATCCGTCAGGGCCATTCATGTTTTCTCGCAGATATTTCGCCGTCGCCCTGTCTTCTCTTCTGACTTTCGGTGCAGCTACGCCATTGATGGCGGCGGAAACGCGCCAGGTCAGCCATTACAGTATCACGCTTGGCATATTGCCGATCGCGACGGCGAGCTTTTCGAGCGAATTTGACGGTGGGCAGTACAAGATCAACGGCACGTTCAAATCTGCCGGTATCGCCGATATCATCAGCAAGGTTTCTGCGGAAACCAGCGTGACGGGTCGCATCCAGGGCCAAAAGCTGCAGGCCGACCGCTACAATCTTGCCTATAATGTCGGAAAGCGAAAGCGCGTCTACGATATCTCCTACAGCAACGGCAACGTGACGGATACGAAGATCACCCCGCCGCCTCGCCGCAACCGGGAAGACTGGGTGCCGGTGACGGACAAAGACCTTCGCGCCGTGCTCGATCCCTTGAGCGGGCTGATCTTTCCGGCGGACGCCAAGATCTGCCCGAACCGGTTGCCGATCTATGACGGTGAATCGCGGATGGATCTTGTGCTGTCACCGATGGGCACCAAGCCGTTTACAGCCGAAGGGTTCAAGGGAGAGGCCGTCGTCTGCTCGATCCGCTACACGCCCAAATCCGGCTTCCGGCGCGGTCGCAGCGATATCGAGTATCTGCGCAAGACGCCGATGGAAATCTGGTTTGCCAAGGTTGATGGCGCGAATGTATATGCTCCGGTCTACGCCCGTATCCCGACCAGGATGGGGCCGCTCTACGTGACGGCCGTGAAGATCGGCGATTAGCAGATCGGCTTATGCCGAAGGAGGCATAGTGAAGATCCGGGGGACGCTGATCGGTTTTACGGCCATTCTGATGTGGTCGCTTTTGGCGCTGATGACGGCGGCATCCGGCAAGGTTCCGCCCTTCCAGATGAACGCGATGACGTTTGCGATCGGCAGTCTGCCGGGGCTGATCCTGTTCGCCTTCAGGCCTGAGCGCATCCCGTTGCTCAAACAGCCCGCCAAGGTGTGGATCATCGGGATCGGCGGACTGTTCGGCTACCACTTCCTGTACTTTACGGCGCTGCGCAATGCGCCGGCCGTCGAGGCTGGTCTGATCGCCTATCTCTGGCCGCTGCTCATCGTCGTTGGCTCGGCGCTTCTGCCGGGCGAGCGGCTGCGCTGGTACCATGTCGCCGGTGCGGTTGCCGGGCTTTGCGGCACGATCGCCATCGTCTCGCGCAACGGCCTGTCGTTCGACGGTGCCTATACGCTGGGTTATGGCACAGCCTTAATCTGCGCCTTCACCTGGGCGGGGTACTCGCTGCTTACCCGCAGCTTCGACCGTGTCTCGACCGACGTGGTGACCGGGTTCTGCCTCGCCACATCGCTATTGTCGCTTGTGTGTCATCTGGCGCTGGAGACCACGATTTGGCCGGCGGACGCCAGCCAGTGGGCGGCGGTCGTCGGCCTTGGCCTGCTGCCGGTTGGCGCCGCCTTCTACGCCTGGGATTACGGCGTCAAGAACGGTGATATCCAGGTGATCGGCGCCGCAAGCTATGCCGCGCCGCTGCTTTCGACCCTGATCCTGGTGCTTTCCGGCTTTGCCGAACCGGACTGGCGCATTCTCGCGGCCTGCGTGCTGATCACCGGTGGAGCGGTGCTTGCTGCACGTGATATGCTGCGGCCGAAATCGAAAGCTGTCGAAGCGGATTAGCAGCCTGAGCGTCAGGCTTTGGGTGTGTTGCCTGCAACTTATCCGCTAGATTGCCATCGCAACAGCGAGTGATCTGCCGACGATGTCGATCATCCATAACGAACGAACCAAGTACGTCGCCAATTCCTTCGACCGGGCGTCGACGTCCTGTCTCACGGTTGGCGTGTTTGCTCCGATCGCCGCGGCGATCTATGCGCCGTCAGTCTCGACTGGAAACGCTTTTATACTTTCGGTTGTGGGACCCGGTTGGCTTTTTGCCGCCGCTATTCTACATTGGGGAGGCAAGCGTATATTGAGGAAGCTGCTATGACAGGTTTGCAGATATATGCGTTCATCGTTCTTCCGCTCTCAATCGCGGCTTTGGGATGGGCCTATGCCTATTTCACAGTGCGACAGCACGAACGGAAGTATGGCAAGCGCAAGGAAGACTAGGCGCTCCACACCGGTTTGTGCTCGGGTTTGTGCACGCCCTCAACCCGGCTCCCAGCCAGGCGCTGCCATCTCGAAGCTCGCAAACTCGAATCCCGGCGCGACCGTGCAGCCCACCAGCGTGTAGGCGCCGAGTGGTTCTGCTGCCTGCCAGGCATCGGCCGGCACCACGGCCTGTGGCCGCTCGCCGTTGGCCAGATCCACACCGAGCCGGATTTCCTCGACGGTCGTTCCATCCGAGATCTTCAGAAGCAGCGGATCGCCGGCATAATAGTGCCAGACTTCCGCTGCATCGCGCACCCGATGCCAGTGCGATTTCTCGCCGGCCTGCAGCAGATAGTAGATCGCTGTCGAGGCGCCGCGCCCGGTGCCGTCGCCATCGCGAAACGTCTCCGCATACCAGCCGCCTTCCGGGTGGCGCTGCATGCCGAGCGTGGTGATGATCTCTTGTGGCGACATCGCTTTAGAAATTGTCCTTGCGCTTGCGGATTTCGGCAAACACTTCCTCGTTGGTTTTGCCTTCCATGATCAGGTTGCGGCGGATCGCGGGATCGGCGGGGCGCAGGAACGGGTTGGTTTCCTTTTCCAGGCCCATCATCGTCGGAATGGTGAACTTTCCGTCGGCGCGCAGTTCTTCGATCTCGGCGGCGCGGGTCTTCAGCCGCTCGTTGTCCGGATCGATCGTCAGCGCGAAGCGGGCGTTGGAGAGCGTGTATTCATGGCCGAAATAGATCGCCGTCTCATCGGGCAGAACCGCGAGCTTCTGCAGTGAAGACCACATGTCGCTGGCGGAGCGTTCGAACAGGCGGCCGCAGCCGAGCGCAAACAGCGTGTCGGCGGCAAACAGGATCTTGTCGTCCGGAAAATGGAAGCAGATATGGCCGGCCGTGTGGCCTGGCGTCTCGATGACGCGAACGAGATGGTCGCCGAAATGGAACTCGTCGCCATCTGCGACTGTCCGGTCGAGGCCGGGGATCGCCACCGCCTCGTTGACGGGGCCGATGATCTCCAGTCCCAACTTCTCCTTCAACGCCAGATTGGCTTCCACGTGATCGGTGTGGTGATGGGTGGTGAAGATGTGGGTGATCGTCCAGCCGCGGCGGGCGGCGGCCTCGATGATCGGTTTTTCTTCCGGCGCATCGATCGAAGCGGTCAGTCCGCTTTCGGGATCGTGCACGAGAACGCCGAAATTATCGCTCCGGCAGGGAAAAACTTCGAGTTCCAACGGCTTCATTCTGCCTCACCTCTTGCTCAATTCCACTTGGCAGACAATGTAGAGACTGGTGCCTTGAAGTCCAATCACCTTCAGCGAGCAATTAATCTTGTCCGTCGATATCGTCGATCTGCGTGAGTTCTATCATTCTGCCCTTGGCCGGTTCGCCGAGCAGTCGATCGTCGTGGCGTTGTCGTCGCTCTGGGCGCGCCTGCCGGAGGAGCGTCTGGTCGGGCTTGGATACGCGGTGCCCTATCTCGATCACTTCCGGGCCGATACCGAGCGCACCTTCGCTTTCATGCCGGCCGGGCAGGGGGCGGTGAACTGGCCGCCGGGCGAGCTTTCGAGCACGGCTTTGGTGTTCGACGAGGAATTGCCGCTGCCGGACAGTTCGGTCGATCGCGTGCTGCTTGTGCATTCGCTGGAATTTGCCGAAAACCCGCGCGAGACTCTGAAGGAGATCTGGCGGGTGCTGGCGCCCGGCGGGCGGCTGGTGATCGTCGTTCCAAACCGTCGCGGCGTCTGGGCACGGATGGAGCATACGCCTTTCGGCTCCGGCCGCCCCTATTCGCGGGGACAGTTGACCACGCTGATGCGTGAGACGAACTTCACGCCAGGCGCCAGCGCCGAGGCACTGTTTTTCCCGCCGTCGAAGGCGCGAACGATCATGAAGATGCGGCAGGTGTTCGATCGTATCGGTCGTCGCTTCTGGCCGGTGTTTTCCGGCGTCATCGTGCTGGAAGCGCAAAAGCGGCTGTATCAGGGGCTGCCGGTTGCAGCCCGCGCGTCGAGGCGCGTGTTCGTGCCGGTCATGGCACCGCGCGGCGTGCCGACGACGCGGACGCAACCCGACACGCCCAAAGGCTCTTAAAACCGGCTCGACATTGGGCCTTTTGAGCTTTAATGCCTGAGCATACCCTGCCCACAGACATTACCGAGAAGGTCCAATCGATGAGCATCGTTGCGAGTGAGCCCGTTCCGCGTCCAGGCATTCTGGATATCGCCGCCTATGTGCCCGGCAAGGATCATGCTCCCGGCGTTGCGCGCGTGTTCAAGCTCTCGTCCAACGAAACGCCGCTTGGTGCGAGCCCCGCTGCGATCGAAGCCTTTCGCGAGGCAGCCGGTCACCTCGAACTCTATCCGGATGGCCAGGCCTTGGCGCTGCGCGAAGCGATCGGCTCGGTGCACGGGTTGAACGCTGCCAACATCATCTGCGGCAATGGTTCGGATGAACTGCTCGGCCTGCTGTGCCATGTCTATCTCGGTGCCGGCGACGAGGCGATCATCACCCAGCACGGGTTCCTGGTCTACAAGATCCAGATCACCGGTGCCGGCGCCAAGGCGATCGAAGTGCCGGAGAAGGATTGCACCGTCGATGTCGACGCGATCCTCGCGGCTGTGACGGAAAACACGAAGATGGTGTTCATCGCCAATCCGGGCAATCCGACCGGCACCTATGTCCCGGTTTCCGACATCCGCCGCCTGCATGCCGGCCTGCCGAAAAACGTCATCCTCGTTCTCGACGCGGCCTATGCGGAATACGTGAAGAAGAACGATTACGAGGCCGGTCTTGAGCTCGTTTCGAACAGCAAGAACGTCGTGATGTGCCGGACCTTCTCGAAGGCCTATGGTCTTGCGGCGCTGCGGATCGGCTGGATGTACGGCCCGGCCGCCATTCTCGATGCGCTCAACCGCGTCCGCGGACCGTTCAACCTGAATGCGCCGGCGATTGCCGCAGGTGCTGCGGCCATCCGCGATCGGGCTTTCGTCGAAAAGGCCGTCGAGCACAACACGCTCTGGCTCGACAAGCTGACCCACGCATTCGAAACGCTCGGCCTCAAGGTGACGCCGTCGGTCACCAATTTCGTGCTGATCCATTTCCCCGATGTGGACGGCAAGCGTGCGCCGGATGCCGATGCCTTCCTCACCAGCCGCGGCTATATCCTGCGGGTCGTCAAGGGCTATGGCCTGCCGAACGCGCTGCGCATGACGATCGGCTCGGAAGAAGCCAATCGCGGCGTCATCGAAACGCTCGGCGAATTTCTGGCACGCTGACAGCAACGGGACCGACATCATGACCCATCCGCAGTTCGATCGGATCGCTCTGATCGGCATCGGCCTGATCGGCTCATCTATTGCGCGCGACGTGAAGGAGCTCGGGCTCGCCAATCACGTCGTCATCTCGACACGCAGTAGCGAGACGCTGAAGCGGGCGGAAGAGCTGGAGCTTGGCACCGAATACACCGCGTCTGCAGCCGATGCGGTGAAGGATGCCGACCTCGTCATTGTCTCTGTGCCTGTTGGTGCGTCGGAAACGGTCGCCAAGCAGATCGCGGGCAGCCTGAAGCCGGGTGCCATCGTCACCGATGTCGGCTCGACCAAAGCCTCCGTCATTGCGCAGATGGCGCCGCATATGCCTGAAGGCGTGCATTTCATTCCCGGTCACCCGCTGGCCGGCACCGAGAAGTCCGGTCCGGATGCGGGCTTTCCGGGTCTGTTTCGCGATCGCTGGTGCATCTTCACGCCGCTGCCGGACACAGATCAGGCGGCGCTCGAGCAGTTGAAGGCCTTCTGGGTGGCGCTCGGTTCGCGCATTGACGAGATGGATCCCGAACACCACGACAAGGTGCTCGCGATCGTTTCGCATCTGCCGCATATCATCGCCTATAATATCGTCGGCACGGCGGATGATCTGGAAACGGTCACCGAATCGGAAGTCATCAAGTATTCCGCCTCCGGTTTCCGCGATTTCACGCGTCTTGCGGCCTCCGATCCCACCATGTGGCGGGACGTCTGCCTGCACAACAAGGATGCGATCCTGGAAATGCTGGCCCGGTTTTCGGAAGATCTTGCCTACCTGCAGCGGGCAATCCGCTGGGGCGAGGGCGACAAGCTGTTCGAACTGTTCAGCCGCACCCGCACCATCCGCCGCTCCATCGTTCAGGCCGGCCAGGATGTGGACGCGCCGGACTTTGGCCGGCACGCACTGGATGTGAAGAAATAAGCAGGTCTGTCTGCACTAGATCCGCGGAATTTCGCCGATCTGGATCAGCCCGCCCGCCAGAACTTTGCCGCGCCGGATGGTGATGTCGAGTGAGGCATTTTCACCACCTCCAAGCGCTGCCAGCATGTTTGCCGCGGTCTTGATGGTCGATGCGAGATCCGGAAACACTTCGCCGAGGCTCTGCTGCCACGCGTCGATCTTTTCCACGCGCAGTTTGAGCTTGCCTGACATGCGCCCTTCGTCATCGAAGGAGAAGGGGCCGGAGATAGTGGCAACCCGTCCCTCGCCGAGATCGGCCTTCAGGGAACGAAGCTCGCCCTTGGTATTGTAGAGTGCTGTACCGTTCGGATCGCTGCCGTCAATCATGCCGGCGCGACCGGCAAGCGTCACGTCCACGAGAGCGTTGAGCTTGGGCAGAAGCTCTGCCATGCCCTCGGCTGTCGTCGAGGTGCCGTCGAGCGAGATCGCGGCATCGAGATCGTCGCCGTTCTGGCGCAGATGGATTTCCGTCCGGTCGGTGGTGATGTCGAAGGGCTGGGTGTTCGTCGCGGAAACGACGCTTGCGCGCGAGCCCTCGATGACCATCGACGCCCGCTCGACGCCTTTCAGCTTGGCAGCGATACTGGATTGCAGCGATTTCCAGGTGGTGGATACGGAGAAGCCATGGCTGGTGCGGACTTCAGAGGGTGCGTCGAGTTCCCAGACGATGTGACCAGGCGCATAGACCTGGGCTGCCGAGCGCAAAGCGCCGAACGTGCCCGAAATGCCGTTTTCACGGTCATCCACCGTCACCTTGGAGCAGAACAGGCCTATACGGAAAGGATAGCCGCGATATTCGGCATCGGTGCATTCGGCGACGATGCCGCGCTTCTGCTGGCTACCCAGCAGTGCCAGCGTGTTCTGTTTCAGAACCGATGCGGCATAGAACCAGCCTGCCGTATAAAGGGCTATCGCCAGAATGACGGCACTCGCCAGGATCCATAGTTTTCTGCTGACGCCGCTTCGGCTTGACGCTGCCATGTTGTTCTCCCAAAGGTCTTTTCGCAAATCTCGATGACGGCATGGCGTGCGATATGGACGAATTTTGGGTGTTTGGCTACGGATCGCTGATGTGGAACCCGGGCTTTCCGTTCGAAGAGAAGGCGCAGGCCCGCGTTTACGGCTTTCGCCGGTCGCTGTGCATCTGGTCGACAGTGCACCGTGGAACGCCGGATCGTCCGGGTCTGGTCATGGGGCTCGATCGTGGCGGATCGTGCAGGGGTGCGGCCTTCCGGGTGGCAGGTGACGCATGGGACGATGCGATCGAGTATCTGCGTCGTCGCGAACTTGTCACCAATGTCTATCTCGAAAAGATCGTGCCGATCACGCTGATGGACGGGCGGCAGGTGAAGGCCGTCACCTATGTGGTCGATCGTTCGCACCGGCAATATGCCGGTGCGATGGATGTCGAGAAAGCAGCTGGCATCGTGCGTCAGGCGGCCGGCCAGTCCGGCCCAAACGATGCCTATGTGTTCAACACCGTCGAGCATCTCGCCCAGATCGGTATTCGCGACCTGTGGCTGGAAGGGGTTGCCGCAGCGCTTGCGGCCTGAAGTTCCCCGCTCAAACCGGCGTTTGTTGCGCTTTCAGTTCCGCCAGACGTTTCGACGCCGTCGGCGGCAGCGGCAGATGCGGGTTCGCCGCCACGGTTTCGACCAGCAACTGGTCGCTTGCGGTTTCCAGCGTTTCGATCAGGTGCTTGTAGAAGGCATCCGGCTCCATTCCAGGCGGGATGGCCGGAAGGATGCGGACTTTGAAATGGCCCGGATATTTTACCAGCTTGCGGCGTCCCCAGAACAGGCCCCAATGGGCAACGACCGGGACGACCGGAACCTTCGCATCGCGATAGATGCGGGCGATGCCGTAACGATAGTCCGGCTCGGCGCCAGGCGAGCGACGGGTTCCCTCAGGGTAGATGATCAGCTGGCGGCCGCTCGCCATCTCTTCCTTGGTGCGCTTCATCACCTCGACCATGACCTTGCCGCGGGCGCCGCGATTGACCGGGATCATCCGCTGCCTGGCCAGGTACCATCCGAACAACGGGATCCACAGAAGCTCGCGCTTCAGGATATAGACCGGGTCGGGATAGTGGGGCATCAGCGCAAAGGTGTCCCACACAGACTGGTGCTTGGGCGTAAAGATGCAGCCGCCTTCCGGAATGTTCTCGAGGCCCTCGATTTCGAAAGTGGCACCGACGATCTTGCCCATCAGCCAGTTGCTGGACGAAGCCCAGCCCTTGGGAACGCTGAATGCGGCCTTGCGCGATGCGAGGAAATAATAGGGAGCAAACACGATCATCCGCAGGATCATGTTGGCGTAGAAGGCGGTATTGAACACGACGGAGCGGATGAGAAGCATGGAACGGGCTTTCTTGCAGACTGCCCGTTGCCTACACGAGAACTCGAGCGGACAAAAGCGCGAGATCGACGGCCTGCTCAGATCAGGGAGATTTTTTCGGCACCGACCCGGTCGGATCGCCGTCTGTTCGAAGCCCGCTGCCCTTCTGCATGCCCACCCAGTCGCGAATGGTTGCCAGCACCACCTTGACGTATTCCGACAGCATCGTGCGCAGCGTATCCGGCTCGGCGAACCAGGCGCGGCGAGCGAGATCTGCATTGATGACCGGATAGGGAATGAATTCCGTCGCGGGATCTGCGCGGCGCAGTTCGTGCAGACTGCGTAGCATGTGGTAGTTGTTGGTCACGACGAGCACGGATTTGTAGTCGTTGTCGTGGATCCAGCGCGAGATCTCGTTGGCATTGCCGATCGTATCGATCGCATCATAGCCGATATCGACGCAGCACTTGAAGAGATCGGGCGAGGCCTGCGTGACCTTGCGGATCTGCGTCGGCGTGGTGGATGGATGCGCGCCGGAAATCAGAAGCCGCCTGCCGGCCCCGTCGCGCAGCAGACCGAGCGCCTGTTCTATGCGCAGATATCCACCTGTCAGAACAACGATTGCATCGGCCTTGACGCCATCGGGCGCTCGCAACGATGTGACCGCGTCCGCGAACCAGAGGAAGCCGCCGACGACGATCGCAACGCAGATAAACGCCACCATGACGATCCGTCTTGCTATTCGTCTAAACGTGCTCCGGCGCGAGAGCAAAGCCCTTCGTCTCCGGTCCGAAGTCCGGTCGTCCGTCACATCGGGAGGGGTCTGGCCGAGTGTCATGATTTCGTTGATAGACCTAGATTTCGTTGTCGCCTAGTCCCACAACGGGTTCACTTCAAAAAACACGTGCGGGTTATGATTTCGGCGCGCCATCCGCCCGTGCCGGATCGGAGCGGATCAGGTCGATCTCGTCGATGGTTTTCATCACCGTCAGGCGGGCGGTCAGCGTCGTCAGAAGGGCGATCACCAGGATCGTCGCAAAGATCCCGAGATAGCCGCCGAATCCGATCGTGAAGGATCCGAACAAGGCTGTCGCCTGCTCGCTCTGGGGCGTCGCGCGCGAATTCGACTGCCACAGATTGGCGGCCGCAAACAGCAGTGCCGCGAGCGCGCCGCCGGCTGCCGATCCCTTGATGCTGATCTTCAGGAAATGCTTCTGGAATTCGCGGGCGACGAAACCGCTTTCGGCGCCGACGAAATGCAGGACTTCGATGATATGCCGGTTGCCGGACAGGGCGCCGCGGGTGGCAAACACGACGGTCAGGATCATCGCGGTAAAGACGAGGATCAGCACACCCATGCCGATCAGCACCGTGGTGCGCGCCATCGAGACCAGCCGGTCCACCCAGGTACGGTGGTCATCGAGAAAGGCTTGCGGCACTTCGGTCTTCAGGAGGTCGCGCATGGCTGCGAAATCGGGCGGGTTCTGCTCGTCGATCGTGATGATCACCAGCCGCGGCACGGGCAGGTCGGCAAGGTCGAGGCCGGTGCCGAGCCAAGGTTCCAGCAGCCGCGCGGTGGCGCTGTCATCCATGATCGTGCCGTCGCGGGTGCCGACAAAGGTCAGTGCGACATCGCGCGCCTTCTTCAGCGCCGCATCCATGTCGAGGCCATCGTCCGGCTTGATCTGGATGGTGATTTCGCGGGCGATCTCACTCTGCCAGCCGGCCGCGGTGGCGCGAACCATGCTGACCCCGCCGAGCGTCAGGCATGCGAGGAAGGCCATGATGGCGATCACCACCATCAGCGCATTGCCCTGGATATTGGAGGGAGGCAGGATCGGGGCTGTCGGGCGCACGCGCATCGAGGCGCGGCGCGGACCCTGGTCGTTCGCTGTCTCGGCGCCTTTCTCCTGCCAAGCGTTTGCCGGCGCCGGGGCTTTCTCCGTCTTAGCCGGTTTGGTCTTCTTGGGAGGGCGCGGCTCATTCATAGATATCAAGCCGCCCTTCGGTGAGGATCATCCGCCGTGCATCGACCTGATCCATCAGCGCCAGATCGTGCGTCGCGATGACGACGGCGGTGCCGAGCCGGTTGAGCTCGAGGAACAGGCTGAGCAGCCGGCGGGCCATGGGCGGGTCGACGTTGCCGGTGGGTTCGTCGGCTAGCAGGATTTCCGGACGGTCCATCAGGGCACGGGCAATCGCCGCACGCTGCTTTTCGCCGCCGGACAGGACGGCCGGCAGCACATTGATGCGCTCGCCGAGGCCGACCCATTTGAGGAGCTCGATCACGTCATTGCGATAGGACGCCTCGTCCTTGCCGCGCACCCGAAGCGGCAGGGCGACGTTCTCATAGGTGGTCAGATGGTCGAGCAGGCGAAAGTCCTGATAGACGATGCCGATCCGCCGGCGCAGCATCGGCAGCTCGCTGCGAGGGATCTGCGACAGCTCACGGCCGAACATGCGGATGATGCCGCGGGTGGGGTAGAGCGAGGTGAAAAGCAGGCGCAGAAGCGTCGTCTTGCCGGCACCCGATGGGCCGGTCAGGAACTGAAATGACCGTTTCGGGATGTTGAACGTCATGTCCCGGAGAATCTCCGGGCCCATGCCGTATCGCAACCCAACATTTTCGAAATGAATCAACGGAAGACCAAATCCCTGAACCCTTCAGATTCGCACCTGACCATCTCTTAACGATGAAGGTAAACGAAAGGTAAAGCGCCGGTCAAAAAGGGCTTATTTCGGGCGCTGTTTGCAAACGGTTAACCAATCGAATTTACGACTAGGGGGGATTCGTTTCAATGGCCGCCTCTTTCGATATCGGGGGACAAGCGGCGCCGAAGAGGTCCGATGAACACGTTCAGCAGCCGCGCCGGCAAGACGATTGTCCGCATGGACATCCTGCCGCCCGAAATCACAACAGGCCCCAAGGGCCGGGTGAAGGCGCGTGGACCCGTGGTCGATGCGCAGTTCGTGCCCGTGACTGATGGCGGGTGGCAGCGGTCCAGACCGCGTTCGCACAACGACAATTCAGACAACAGGACCAAGAACCGGGCGACCGGCAAGCCTGCAGAGAGGGTGAGGTCCGGTGCTCCGGCCTCGGTGCCGAATGGCTTCGTCGGTAAGGTCGAGCGCGTGCTGAATACGCTTTCCGCCGATCTGTTCTGCGCTCTTGTGGCTGCCGCTTTCGTGCTGGTGTTTGCGAGTGCCGGCGGCTTCTCGTTCCTGTTCAACGACAGCGGAGAAGCCCAAGCCGAGCCATCGCTCGATATCACTCACATCACCATGACGCCACGCGATGCGGATGGCATGCGGGTTCTACTGATCAACGGAATCGTCGAGAACCGGACCAGTGACGCAAAGACCATGCCCGCGATCCGGGCCGAATTCATGGCCGGCGACACGCTGGTCGCCTCGACATTGATTGCCCCGCCGGCTTCCGCCATTGCTGCCGGCCACAGCCGCGGGTTTTCTGCGCGGGTGCCGCATCCCGGCGGAAAACTCCCGGATTTGCGCCTGACCTTTGCGGAACGGGATGCGTCCCGCCTCTGATTGTGCTATCGCGGCGCTTCCGATCTATCAGGAGTATCCGTATGCCCGTCGTCCGCGGCAAAAACATCGAGCCGCTTTTCACTGCCGAACAGATCGCCGAGCGCAATCACCAAATCGCAGCGCAGATCGCGACCGGTCCCACGAAGGATCTGCTCGTCATCGCCGTCCTCAAGGGCTCGTTCATTTTCGCAGCGGATCTTCTGCGCGCGCTGCATGAGACGGGCCTTGCACCGGAAGTGGAGTTCATCACACTTTCGAGCTACGGCACCGGCACGGTCTCGCAGGGCGTTCGCATCGTCAAGGATATCGACAGCGACGTGAAGGACCGCGATGTTCTTCTGATCGACGACATCCTGGAATCCGGCCGCACGCTGAAATTCGCCAAGGAACTGCTCTATGAGCGCGGCGCCCGCCATGTTTCGCTGGCCGTTCTTCTCGACAAGAAGGTGAAGCGCAAGGAAGAGCTTGAGGCGGATTACGTCGGCTTCGAATGCCCCGACTACTTCGTCGTCGGCTACGGCATGGACGTCGCCTACGCGTTCCGCGAACTGCCTTTCGTCGGCGTCGTGACTGGCGACGCGTGAGTTGATTTTGGTTCGGATGGGGGCAGAAATCTGCCGCCATCCGGTCGCAAGGTGTTAACCATGGCGCGGTTTGAGCCTCGCCTGTTTACTCCTCGACAACCAAACTCTGGTGAATTGCTCCCGGATTGATACACAAAATGGGAGCGATGATCGCTATGGCCAAGATCCTTATTACCGAGGATGAACACACGTTGCGCATGTTTGTTGCGCGCGCTCTCCGGATGGATGGCCATGAGACGCATGAGGCCGGCGATGGCGCCGAAGGCCTCGAAAAGCTCGAGCAGGGCGCGTTCGATCTTCTGCTTTCCGACATACGCATGCCTGTCATGGATGGCATTGCGCTGGCGCACGAAGCCGCCGCCCAGTATCCCGACATGAAGATCCTGCTGATGACCGGCTATGCCGAACAGCGCGAACGCGCCGATGACCTGTCGTCGAAGATCGTCGATGTGGTGCAGAAGCCTTTCGCATTGCCGGAGATCCGCAAGGCAGTCGCCATGGCGCTTGCCGTGCAGACTTCCTGCGCGGCCTGATCTCTCGCAGGTGGATTTAGCGGATCTCGAGCAGCCGCTCGAGATACTGCCGCTCGGCATCGCCTGATAGGGCGTTGCCCAGCTTCTCGCGGATCGCATCGAGGATCTCGCGGGCGCGCTGCACGTCGATTTCGTCGGGCACCTTCACCTGATCGCCAAAGTCCGGACCTGACGTCGCACGCGGGCGCCCTAGGGGATCGCGACCGTTCTGGCCGCCTTGGTTGGCCATGCCCTGTCCCTGGCCGTCCTGCTGGCCTTCGCCTTGGCCCTGGCCCTGCTGCATCGCCTGCATCATCTGCTGCATCATGCTCTGGGCGCCTTGGCGAAGCGCGTTAAGTGCGTTGCCCTGGCCTTCGACGGCCTGTTCGCCCTGGCCGTCACCGAGCGCCTTGCCGGCGCTGCCCATTTCACTCTGGGCTTCCCCGAAGCCTTGGCCTGGATCCATGCCCATGCCCTTCAGCGCCTGCTGTAGCTCGCCGAGCTGTTTTCCGAGGCCTTCCTGCTGGGCACGCAGGTTCTTCAGCGCCTCACGCAGCTGCTCGGCTGTCATCTGGTCGGTATTCTGTTCGCCGCCCTGGCCGTTCTGGCCCTGACCTTGCTGGCCCTGCTGCCCGCGCTGTGCCTGCTGGCCTTGCTGACCCGGTTGGCCATTCTGGCCCTGCTGCTGCTCGCCCTGTTCGCCGCTCTGCGGATCGGGGTCGCCGCGCTGCATGCGATCACGCAATGCCTGGTCCAGCTTGAATGTCTGGTCCATCAGCCGCTGCTGTTCCTGCATGATCTGGCCGAGCTTGTCGATCTGCTGGCGCATCTGGCTGTTTTGCTGCTGCTGCTGGCCCTGCTGACCGCGCTGCGGGCGTCCTGCCTGCAGGTTGTTCATCATCCGCTGCATCTGCGACAGCATTTCCTTGGCCGCGTCACGATTGCCGGATCGAGCGAGGTTTTCGATCTGGTCCATCATGTTCTGCAGGTCGCGTTGGCGAATGACATTCTGCGCCTGCATGTTCTGCTGGCCCTGCGGTGCGTTCTGCATGCGCTGCGCAAGCTCTTTCATGAACTGCTGCATGGCCTCACGCAGTTCCTTCATGAGGGCCGCGATTTCCTCGTCGCCGGCGCCTTTTTCGAGCGCGTCGGAGAGATTGCGCTGCGCATCGCGCAGGCGGCGTTCGGCGGCCGAAAGATCGCCGTCCTCGATGCCGAGCGCGATTTCCCACAGGTAGTCTGCTGCGTCCTTCAGCTGTTCCTCGTTGCGGGCAATCTTCATGCGCTCACGGGCCGAGCGGATTGCCAGGAAGTGGCCAAGGTTCGGAATGGTCTCGTCGGGACGGATCGCCAGCGCGTCGTTGAGCTCGATCGCGCGCGGCACCTGGCGGGTGTCGAGCGCGAAAACCTGGCGCTGTTCGGCAACGGCGGCCGCCAGCGGTTCCGAGAAGCCGCGGCCCGGCATTACCATTTCATGGGCGGGGCTGCGGCCGGTCTGGCCCGCGCCGTCCTTGGCAATCAACGTAATCCTGACGCGCTTTCCGGCCAGTGGATGCTCGATCAGGCTGCGGCTGGTCAGGGCCTTCACCTCCTGGCCGCGGTTCTGGCGCGGCAGGTCGAGGCGGTATTCCGGCGCCGGGTAAAGAGGCGTGGCCGCCGGGTCGACAGGGCCGACAGGCTCGATCAGCGCATGGGCTTCCCGAATGCCGTAATCGTCCTTGCCGCGGAAACCGATTTCCAGCGCGCCATTGACGGACCGCTTCGGCTGGCCGTCGAAGGCGATCTCCGGGGGGCGGTCGGGAATGACGTCGAAGGTCCATGTCTGGCCATTGACGGTGAGTTCGCCGCTTTCGTCCACATTGAACGCATAGCTGCGCGGCGGCACCGTCTGTGCGGTGTGCGGCTGACTGACGGGTGGCTGCGGCTTTGCCTGCTGGCCCTCGGGCAATGGCGTGCCTGGTGCGTTACCTTGTGCCTGCTTGCTTGCGTCTTCAGCCGCCTTGCGCGCTTCCTCGGTGATCAGCGTCAGCGGCTCTCCGCCGGATTTCGGCGTGAAGACGACCGCTTCCTCGCCCTCGCCACCGGTTACGCGCACGGTCAGGCCCGAATTCTGCGGCACAGATGCCGTGTTGCCGGCCGTATCGCCCGCGGCTGCGGGCGCCGTGTCGCGGCCGGTCAGGAATATCGGGGCGCGGCCGGTGTAGGATGGTGGTGTCAGCCAGGCGTCGATGCGAAGGTCTGGGTTGGTACTTGCAGCCAGTGGTGCCGGACGGAAGGCGTCTGCGGGCGAACCGCCGCCGTTCGAGAAGGAATAGCCGAGCGCCACGGCAAACATGAGCGCCGGTACGGCGCGGAGCGCGAACCGGTCATGGCTGGCAATATCCGGGCGCGGCATGCCCGTATCGAGCGCCGCGATCCGCTCGGCCATGCGGATCTGGTGTTCTTTCCAGAGCGCGCGGGCAAACGGCGTCTCGAACGCCGGCTGGTCTTCCTGCACGGCGACGGGCTGGTGCGGCAGGCCGTTGCGATCTTCCAGCAACCGGTCCGCATCGGCAGCATCGGGCCAGCGAAGCCTCGCCAAGGGAAGGAGAGAGGTCAGGAACGCGAAGGTGAAAAAGCCGAGCAGTATCCAGCGCAGCAGATCAGGCGTGACGCGGAAAAGGCCGAACCAGGAGACGGAGAAGAACAGGGCAACGACCGCGAGCGGGGCCAGAAGCTTCGGCAGAAGGCGTTCGGAAAACAGCACGAAACGGGCAAACGACCGTTTCAGCGCAACGCGTCTTGCGAGCGCCGGATGTGTTTCGAATGCACCTTTGCGGATCAAGCTCATGCGGTCCGTCTCCGATCGTGGCGGCCCAAATCAAGCTATCAACATAACAATGTTTGTGGCGAAGACGAGGGCGGCGACATGCCGGCCCCGATATTTCCAGGCGGTTTGCCGCAAAAGTGAACGTTTCTGCGCGGGTCTAGCCGAGCCAGGCGGGCACGGAATCCAGTCCGATCAGGTCCTCGTAGGAGCCGCGCGGGCGGATCACATGGAACTCAGATCCCTTCACCAGCACTTCCGGCACCAGCAGGCGGGAATTGTAGGTTCCGGCCTGCACGGCGCCATAGGCACCGGCAGAACCGACGGCGATCAGGTCGCCGGGCTTCGGTTCGGCCATCTCGCGGTCGAGCGCCAGATAGTCTCCGGTCTCGCAGACGGGACCGACAACGTCGCCCTTGATCCGCGGCGCATCGGCCGGCGGTACCACGACGGGGCGGATCGAATGATAGGCTTCGTAGAGTGTCGGGCGGATCAGATCGTTCATCGCGCCATCGACGATCACGAAGGTCTTTTCGCCGCCATCCTTCACATAGATGACCTCGGTCACCAGGATGCCGGCATTGCCGACGATCAGGCGGCCGGGCTCGGTGACGATCTTGCAGTCGAGCGTGCGCAGCTGCCGCTTGATCGTTTCCGCATAGGCGTCGGGCAGCGGCGGCGGGGTGTTGTCGTCCTTGTAGGGAATGCCGAGACCGCCGCCGACATCGACGTGGCTGATCGTGTGGCCATCGCCGCGCAGGACATCGACGAGTTCGCGCAGGAGCCGGTAGGCATCCTCGAACGGCTGGAGCTCGGTGATCTGGCTGCCGATATGCATGTCGATGCCGGTGACTTCGATGCCGGCAAGCGTTGCCGCATGGGCATAGACGGCGCGGGCCCGGTCATAGGCGATGCCGAACTTGTTTTCCTTCTTGCCCGTCGAAATCTTGGCATGGGTGCCGGCATCCACATCCGGATTGATGCGGAAGGACACATGCGCGCGTTTGCCGACTTTAAGGGCGCGCAGGTTCAGCACTTCCAGTTCCGGCTCGGATTCGACGTTGAAGCAATAGATGCCGGCCTCGAGCGCCAGATCCATTTCGGCCACGGTCTTGCCGACGCCCGAAAACATGATGCGGGAGGCGGGAATGCCGGCCGCCAGCGCACGCCGCAATTCGCCGCCGGAGACGACATCGACGCCGGCGCCGAGCTTTGCCAGGGTTTTCAGCACGGCCTGGTTGGAGTTCGCCTTCATGGCGTAGCACACCATCGTGTCCACATCGGAAAACGCCTGCGCGAACACCTTGTAATGGCGCTCCAGCGTGGCGGTCGAATAGACGTAGAACGGCGTGCCGACGGCCTTTGCGATTTCCGGGATGGCGACGTTTTCGGCGTGAAGCACGCCGTCGATGTAATGGAAATGATTCACGTCAAAACTCGGAAAACTGAAGGGGTCTGAAAACTACAGAAGTGGGTCGAGGACGAACGGCCGCTCGGCAACCGGTTCCTTGTTGGCGTCACCCGGCTTGCTGCTCTTGCGGATGTTCTGCTGTTCGACGGGCGTGCTGGGGCGGTCGAGGTCGCCCTTGCGGCCGCAGCCGGCGACAACGAGGCTGACGACGCCCAGGATCAGGCTGACATGGGCGATTTTCACCAGGGATTTCGACATTCTCTTCCTTCTCCGGCACGGTCACGCAGACTTCATAGCGAAGTTCCGCGCGCTTGTGCAGTATCCTTGCCGCTTCATTCGTCGCGCAGGCGTCAGTTTCTCTCGCGCCACCAAGCGATCTGCTTGCGCACCTCGGAGGGAGCCGTGCCGCCGAAGCTGACGCGACTTGCGACCGATGCATCCACCGAGAGAACGTCGAAGACCTTGTCGGTAATGGCAGGGTTGATTGCCTGCAGTTCTTCAAGCGTGAGTTCGGAGAGGTCGCAGCCTTTTTTCTCCGCCAGCGCCACGGCATGGCCGGTCGCATGGTGCGCTTCGCGGAAGGGCAGGCCGACTTCGCGAACCAGCCAGTCGGCAAGGTCGGTCGCGGTCGAGAAGCCGGCGCCTGCTGCGGCGCGCATCTTGTCGGCGCGGATGGTCATGTCGCGCATCATGCCGGTCATGGCGGCAATCGCCAGTTCCAGGTTCTCGGCGCAGTCGAACACCTGCTCCTTGTCTTCCTGCATGTCCTTGGAATAGGCGAGCGGCAGACCCTTCATGACTGTCAGCAGCGCGACCAGCGAACCGTTGATGCGGCCGGTCTTGGCGCGCACCAGTTCGGCGGCATCCGGGTTCTTCTTCTGCGGCATGATCGAGGAGCCGGTCGAAAACGCGTCGGACAGGCGCACGAAGCCGAATTGCGGCGTCGACCAGATGACGATTTCTTCGGCAAGACGCGACAGATGCACGGCGCAGATGGCAGCAACCGACAGGAATTCCAGCGCGAAATCGCGGTCGGAAACGGTGTCGATCGAGTTGCGGGTCGGTTCGCGGAAGCCGAGGGCCTTTGCCGTCATGTGGCGGTCGATCGGGTAGGGCGTGCCGGCAAGCGCCGCAGCACCGATCGGGCTTTCGTCCAGATGGTCGATCGCGTGGCGAACGCGGGCGCGGTCACGGCCGAACATTTCCACATAGGCCATGCAGTGATGGCCGAAGGTGACGGGCTGTGCCGTCTGCAAATGGGTAAAGCCGGGCATCACCGTATCTGCATGCTCTTCCGCGCGGTCGAGAAACGCGGCGATCAGACCCGTCAGCATCTTCTCGGTCTTCACGAGCTCTTCCTTGACCCAGAGGCGGAAATCGAGCGCGACCTGGTCATTGCGGGAGCGGGCGGTGTGGAGGCGACCGGCGGCGGGACCGATCAGGTCTGCCAGCCGCGCCTCGATGTTCATGTGAATGTCCTCAAGCTTGCGCGAGAACTGGAACTGTCCGCTTTCGATCTCTGACATGATCGTGTTCAGGCCGGAAACGATCTTGTCTTTATCTTCGTGCGAAATAATGCCTTGTTCCGCCAGCATCGTCGCATGGGCGATCGAACCGCGGATATCCTGGGCGAACAGCTTCTTGTCGAAACCGATCGAGGCATTTATCTCCTCCATGATCGCATCCGGCCCGGAAGCGAAGCGCCCGCCCCACATCTGGTTGGAAGATGTCGCGTCCTTCGTGTCGGCCATGAATTCAGTCCTGGAGTAGTTGATGACGTCCAAAAGACCGCTTGGCCTTCCGTCTGTCCGATTGATCCTGATTGCCGCCGTCCTCGGGATCGTCGCCGGCACCGTCGCCGTATACGTGACGAACATGGGGTCTGGCAATGGTTTGGATGGGGCTGGGGGCGCCGCGATGTCCGCCTCCGCCGGGCAATGCGAGGGCTCGGCCGAACTGGCAAAGTCCGTTGGTGCCTTTTCGAAGGGCCAGGTTGCCGCCATGGTCGAGGCACAGCCGCCGCGCCCGCTCTCCCTGTCCTTCAAGGGTCCGGCGGGGCAGGACATGACGACCGCCGATCTCGCCGGTAAAACGGTGCTGCTTAACCTCTGGGCCACCTGGTGCGTGCCCTGCCGCGAAGAGATGCCGGCGCTGAACGGTTTGCAGGCGGCGATGGGCGGCGGTGACTTCGAAGTCGTCGCCATCAACATCGATACCGGCAGCGACGAGAAGCCGAAGACTTTTCTTGAAGAATACAAGATCGACAAGCTCGGCTTTTACCGCGACAGTTCGATGGGCACGTTCAACGCCCTGAAAAAGGAAGGCCTCGCCTTCGGCCTGCCGGCAACGCTGATCCTCGACAAGAAGGGCTGCCTGATCGGCGCCATGAACGGCCCCGCCGCATGGGATAGCGACGATGCAAAGGCGCTGGTGACGGCCGCTAAGGGCGCTTGAGGGCTGCGGATGAAGGGCTTGCCCTTCACCTCAGTCGACCCCTTCTAGCATCCAGTCAAGCGGGTGCGGAGCGGGCCGCCACAAGGCTGATCCCTACCGCGTCGGGACCGGGACTTCGCCGCGATAGTCGTAGAAGCCGCGGCCGGATTTGCGGCCGAGCCAGCCGGCTTCTACGTATTTCACGAGAAGCGGGCAGGGGCGGTATTTGCTGTCGGCGAGGCCGTCATGCAGCACCTGCATGATCGACAGGCAAGTGTCGAGGCCGATGAAATCGGCAAGCTGCAGCGGTCCCATCGGATGGTTGGCGCCAAGCCTCATGGCGGTATCGATGGCCTCGACCGAGCCGACGCCTTCGTACAGCGTATAGATCGCCTCGTTGATCATCGGCAGCAGGATGCGGTTGACGATGAAGGCGGGGAAGTCTTCGGCAACGGTCGCGGTCTTTTCGAGGGCTACCACGTAGTCCTTGGCGGCCCGGAAGGTCGGCTCGTCGGTGGCGATGCCGCGCACCAGTTCCACCAGCTTCATCAGCGGCACCGGGTTCATGAAATGGATACCCATGAAGCGCTCGGGCCGGTCGGTCGCGGCGGCAAGCCTGGTAATGGACAGCGACGAGGTGTTGGTGGCGAGAAGCGCCTCGGGTTTGAGAACCGGACAGACCTGCGCATAGATCTTGCGCTTGACGCTTTCGTCTTCGGTCGCGGCTTCGATGACCATGTCCATCGGTGCGAGGTCGTTGACATCGGCGGAGCCGGTGATGCGGGACAGGGCTGAGTTGCGATCCTCGTCGGAAAGCTTGTTGCCGGAAACCTGGCGGGCGAGGTTGCCGTTGATGGTCGCAAGTGCGCCTTCGATGCGGTCCTTGGAGAGATCATAGATATGCACGTGATAGCCGGCGAGCGCCGAAACATGTGCAATTCCGCAGCCCATCTGGCCTGCGCCGATGACGCCGATATTCTTCATGATCTCACTCGCTCCCTGGGTGCGGTTTTCGCCCGCGTCTCGCATTTTTCATCATCATCTGGCGTCTCACAGCAAAATGCCGGGTTGCTTGAGACATCCCGGCATTTTTCTAGTCTGCTAGCGTGTTTTTTGCCAGCATTTTCGCGTCGCCGAACTGCGGTGCGAAAAAGCCGGTCGGCCTTACAGGGCCTTTTCGAGCTGCGGCAGGATCTCGAAGAGATCGCCCACGAGACCGAAGTCGGCCACCTGGAAGATCGGTGCCTCCTCGTCCTTGTTGATCGCAACGATAACCTTAGAATCCTTCATGCCGGCCAGATGCTGGATGGCACCGGAAATCCCGACCGCGATGTAGAGCTGCGGTGCAACCACCTTGCCGGTCTGGCCGACCTGCCAGTCGTTCGGCGCATAGCCTGCGTCGACCGCTGCGCGCGAAGCGCCAACGGCTGCACCCAACTTGTCGGCGACGGGCAGGATGACTTCCTGGAATTTTTCCGAGGACCCGAGTGCGCGGCCACCGGAGATGATGATCTTGGCGGATGCGAGTTCAGGACGGTCCGAGGAGGCAAGAGCATCGGAGACGAAGGACGAGACGTCAGGGTTTGCTGCGGCTGCCACGGTTTCCACGGAAGCGGAACCGCCTTCGCCGGCTGCCGCGAAGGATGCCGTGCGCACGGTGATCACCTTCTTGGCATCGGTCGACTGGACAGTCTGGATGGCGTTGCCGGCATAGATCGGGCGACGGAATGTATCCGGCGAAATCACCTCGATGATTTCCGAAACCTGCGCCACATCGAGCAGCGCGGCAACGCGCGGCATGACGTTCTTGGCGGACGCTGTTGCCGAGGACATGATGACATCGTAGGAGCCGGCCAGCGACACGATCAGTGCTGCAAGTGGTTCGGCAAGGCTGTTGGCAAGGCTTGCATCGTCGGCAAGCAGCACCTTCGAGACGCCGGAGAGTTTCGCCGCCGCGTCGGCTGCGGCTTGCGCGCCCGAACCGGCGACCAGAAGGTGGACCTCGCCACCGATCTGCGAAGCTGCCGTCAGCGCCTTGGCGGTCTGGTCGTTGAGGCTGGCATTGTCGTGTTCTGCCAGAAGAAGAATGGCCATGAGTTTATCTCCCTAAAATCAGATCACGCCGGCGGTCTTCAAGGCGCCGACCAGTTCCTCGACGGACTTAACCTTGATACCAGCCTTACGGCCGCCCGGCTCCTCGGTCTTCAGAACCTTGAGGCGAGGGGCGATATCGACGCCGAAATCGGCTGCGGTCTTCTTGTCGAGCGGCTTCTTCTTCGCCTTCATGATGTTCGGCAAGGACGCATAGCGCGGCTCGTTGAGGCGCAGGTCGGTGGTGACGACGGCTGGAAGCTTGACCTCGACGGTCTGCAGGCCGCCGTCGACTTCGCGGGTGACCACGGCCTTGTCGGCGGAAAGCTCGATCTTCGAGGCAAAGGTTGCCTGGCCGGTGCCAAGCAGTGCTGCCAGCATCTGGCCGGTCTGGTTGGAATCGTCGTCGATCGCCTGCTTGCCGACGATGATGAGGCCCGGCTGTTCGGCGTCGACGACGCCCTTCAGGAGCTTGGCAACGGCAAGCGGTTCAACCGTTTCGTCGGTCTCGATCAGGATCGCCCGATCGGCGCCCATTGCAAGCGCCGTGCGCAGCGTTTCTTCAGCCTTTGCCGGACCGATCGACACGACGATCACTTCCTCTGCCTTGCCAGCCTCTTTCAGGCGCAGGGCTTCCTCGACGGAAATTTCGTCGAACGGGTTCATCGACATCTTGACGTTGGCAAGCTCGACACCGGATCCATCCGGCTTGACGCGGATCTTCACGTTGTAGTCGACGACGCGCTTTACAGGCACCAGGATCTTCATGGGGTCCTTCCTTGACTTTTCTCCAGCCGCAGATTGCGACATCTGCGGCTTATCCATTTGTCAGTGGGCGACATGGATACCCATTTTTGCCCTGATGACAACGTGGATTATCCCATCTGGGTTGCGGTTTTCTCATAGGCCTATTCGGCCGGTCGCGTCTCTTGCAATACGCTTTGCTTGTGCAGCACGGCCTTCGGCGTGACGATCTCGCGGTCGAACAGGGGAACGCCCCGGCGCCGCATCACGATGACGAGTGCGGCGCCCGCCAGAATTCCGCCGACATGCGCGCCCCAGGACACCGCACTATCGGCTTCGAGCCAAAGCATCACGAATTGCTGAACGATCCACAGCGTCAGCGGAACGAAAGCGGGTAGCGGCAGCGGAATTCGAAACAGCACAAGCACCCATACCCGAACGCGCGGATGCAGCAGGAAATAGGCGGCAACCACACCGGAGATCGCACCCGATGCGCCAATCAGCGGCCCCTCGGACATCGGGCCGACGAGGCCGTGCACCAGCGCGCCGGCTGCGGCACAAAGCAGGTAAAATATCAGAAAGCGCACATGCCCCAACGCATCCTCGACATTGTCGCCGAACACCCAGAGAAACAGCATGTTCGATGTAAGGTGCCAGAAATCCAGGTGCAGGAAGGCGTAGGTGACGAAGGTCGCGTCTTCCGGGACCAGCACGGCAGAGGGGTCGAGCACCGCATAGTCGAAGATGATCGCCGGAATGAAGCCGAGACCCAGCGAGGCGATCTCCGTCGTTTCCGACGGAGCAAGGGTCGTGAACAGCCACATGAGCACGTTCGCGGCAATCAGCGAGATCGTCACCCACTGCACGCGGATGTATTTCAGCGCGACGGCATCATGCAGCGGAATGAACATGCGTCGCTTCCTCTCCTCCCGTCCGTCGCGCCTTGGTCGCGCTTTCGCCTAGCGGTTCTTGCCGGGCACCCACAGAATGTCGGTCCTGCCATTCTCGTTGGCGACGCGGGCGGCGACAAACAGGAAATCCGACAGGCGGTTGATATATTTCAGCGCAGCCGGGCCGATCGCCTCATGCCGCGAAAGCTCGACCATCAGCCGTTCGGCACGCCGCGACACGGTGCGGGCGAGATGCAGATAGGCGGATGCCGGCGAACCACCGGGCAGCACGAAGGATTTCAGCGGTTCGAGATAGGTGTTCAGCGCGTCGATCTCGGTTTCGAGACGTGTCGCCTGCGCTTCGATGATCCGCAGAGGCTCGTATTCGGGCTTTTCGCCGGTGTCTGGAGTTGCTAGATCGGCACCGAGATCGAACAGGTCGTTCTGGATGCGAAACAGCATTTGGTCGACTTCCGCCATCCCGTTCGTATGAAGCCGCGCCATGCCGATCGTCGAGTTGACCTCGTCGACCGTGCCATAGGCCTCGACCCTGATATCGTGCTTGTCGCGTCGCGGACCGGATACCAGTGCTGTCGTCCCGTCATCGCCGGTGCGCGTGTAGATCTTGTTGAGCTTGACCATGAAGACTGTAATTTCCTTAGTTCGGCATTTGCTCTAGCTCGGCCGGCCGCCGCCGGTCAGCCAGAGCGTGAACATGATGAGGATGACGGCCACGGCCTGGAGCAGCAGACGCAGTTGCATCAGCTTGTTCGACCGGTTGGCATCGGTGCCCTTCACCATGTTGAACAGGCCCTTGATCAAAACGAGCACGACCAGGCCGATGACGATCACGGTCAGAACGGTGGTAAAGGTGGCCATCGAGATTTTGCTTTCCGCTTGCGGGCGATCAGTCGATCCGTTGCATAAATTTGTAGAAGAGCGCTGCCGGCAGGATGCGTTTCAGAAACGCGCCCTGCTTGGCCGGCTTCGTCACCAGATAATGTGGCTTCGGGTTGTCGGCGGTCAAGGCATGCTTCAGTACCGTGTGAACGGCGTCCGGACCCAGCTTGTGGCGGTTGACCGGCCCGCTCCCGTCCAGCCGCTGCAATTGCCGCTTGTATTGTTCGGCATGCGGCGAATTGACCAGGTCGATATTCTCTTTGACCTTGGCAAGCGCGTTGGCCGTGAACTGCGTGTCGATCGGTCCGGGCTCGATCAGGCTCACATGGATACCGCTTCCGTGAAGCTCCATCCGCATCGTCACGGTCAGACCTTCCAGCGCGAATTTCGAGGCGGTGTAGGCGCCGCGGTAGCGGTAGGGAACGATGCCGAGAATGGAGGAGCAGTTGACGATGCGTCCATGACCCTGTCGCCGCATGACGGGGATGATGCGGGTCGTCAGGTCATGCCAGCCGAACAGATTGGTCTCGAACTGGATCCTGAGCACGTCGGTCGAAAGGTCTTCGACAGCACCTGGCTGGCCATAGGCGCCGTTGTTGAAAAGCGCATCAATGCGGCCGCCGGTGCGGGCGAGAACGGTGTCGACCAGAGCCTCGATCGTCTCAGGCTTGGTGTAGTCCATCAGCAGGGCTTCGATGCCGTCCTCTTCCAGCACCGCCAGATCGGCCTCTTTGCGCACCGTCGCGAACACCCGCCATCCCTCGGATTTCAGCGCGCGGGCACAGTGAGCGCCGATCCCTGAGGAACAGCCTGTCACGATAATCGTTCTTCCGTCTGTCATGCCGATTGCATACCGTTGAGGTCTCTCTGTACAAGTTGCCGCCTACCTTCCATATTTCGCCACAAGCCTCAACTGATCCTGCACTTAAGCTCCTAGGGAGATGTCGTCTTTGGAAGAAAACTCCCCGGTCAGGTGGCCGAGACTGGCGTTCAAGGTGCTTTGGGATGCCTATTGGCATTTCTCGGAGGATGATGGGTGGGCCATGGCGAGCCACGTTGCGCTGTCGGGGCTACTGGCGCTGTTCCCATTCCTGATCTTCGGCACGGCACTTGCCGGCTTTCTCGGTGCAGGCGGGTTTTCGCAAACGACAGTACATCTCCTGTTCGATACGTGGCCGGCCGATGTCGCCGATCCGATCGCGTCTGAACTGCAGCGGGTGCTGGAAATACCGCGCGGCGGGTTGCTGACCGTATCGGTGCTGGCGGCTGCATACTTTGCGTCGAACGGCGTCGAGGCGCTGCGCATCTCGCTCAACCGCGCCTACCGGGTCACCGAGACGCGGCCCTGGTATGTGACGCGTCTTGCTAGTCTCGGCTATGTCATCCTGGCGGTGGTGATCTTTGCGGTCATCAGCATTCTTCTGCTGGCGGTCCCGGTCGCATCGCGGTTTGCCCAGACCCGTTTCCCTTGGCTGATCAGCGATCTCAACGCGGCTGCCAACTGGGGTCTCGTCGGCACAGCGTTTCTCCTGATGATCGGCCTGCTCGGGTCGCACAAATACCTTCCGGCCGGAGATCGCCGGCTGATCGACATCATGCCGGGTGTGGCGCTGACGGTGCTTCTGTGGACATGCTTTGGGTTCGGTTTCGCGGCCTATCTTTCCACCTTCGCCAATTACGCAGCGACCTATGCGGGTCTGGCGTCGATCATGATCGTGCTGATCTTCCTTTATATGGTGGGCGTGATCTTCATGCTCGGCGCCGAGTTCAATGCGGCGTTGATGAAGTACCGGATCTATTCGGTCTTCTCCCGCGTCCGGAAAGAGCGTCGCCGCCGGGGCGATGCTTCGGCTCTAGCCCTTAAGGCCGAGGAGGCCGCGAATGTCGAGCGGGCTGAGACCCGCGTCGCGCAGGGCCGCAAGCCCGGTTGATCCCTCGCTTTTCGACAGTTTTCGCCCGTCTGTGCCGAGGATCAGCCGATGATGGTGGTAGATCGGCTGCGGCAGGCCGAGCAGTTCCTGCAGAAGCCTGTGAACCGAGGTTGCGTGATAGAGATCCATGCCGCGCACCACATGGGTAATGCCCTGCGCCGTGTCGTCGACGGTGACGGAGAGATGGTAGCTCGACGGAGCATCGGAGCGCGACAGGACGACATCGCCCCAGGCTGCCGGATCGGCCGGAACGAGCTTTTCGGCGCCGTCGCTTATCTCCCGCCATGTCAAAGCGTCCGAAACTCTCGCCAGCGCCTTGTCCATGTCGAGCCGCCAGCTGTGGCGGATGCCGCTTTCGATCAGCGTCTTTCGTTTGGTCTCGCTCAGGTACCGGTCATGATTAGGATAGAGCGCTGACCCATCCGGGTCGCGCGGCCATGTCGCGCCATCGGCCTCGAAATCTGCGACCCTTGCCTTCACCTCGCCGCGCGTCATGAAGGCCGGATAGACGAGCCCCATCTCCATCAATTCAGCAAGTGCTTCACGGTAGGTCTCGAAATGCTCGGACTGGCGGCGCGGCGGTTCTTCCCAGGAAAGGCCAAGCCAGTGAAGGTCGCGGTAGATGGCGTCCTCGTAGTTAGGCGTCGAGCGAGCAAGATCGATATCCTCGATCCGCAGCAGGAAGCGGCCATTCATGTCCCGGGCCATGTCGTGGTTGAGGATGGCCGACAGCGCGTGCCCGAGATGCAGCAGTCCGTTCGGGCTTGGCGCGAAACGCAGGATTGGTCTATCAGGATCAGTGGCGATTTGGGCGGCTGGCATGCCTCCTTCTGCCATGATTTGTGATGCGCAACCATGGAGAAAACCGTGCGGATCATCCGCGACCGATCGGATATCGACGAGGGGCTTACCGAACTGGTGATCGCCGATCCGCGCCTTGCCCCCATCATCGAGCTGTCCGGCGAGCTGCCACTGCGGCTGATCGAGCCGGGTTTTGCCGGCCTTGCCTCCATCATCGTCTCGCAGGTCGTATCGCGGGCAAGCGCCGACGCGATCTGGAAGCGTATGGGGGCTGTCGGTGCCACCGAAGCAGAGGCTTTTGCAGCGCTCGATCCCGAGGTCGTGGCGAGCTTCGGTCTATCGCGGGCCAAGGCTGCGACGCTGATGCATCTTGCGACGGCGATTGCGCAGAAGGGCTTCGATCTCGATGCCATCGCGGGACTGGAGGCATCAGAGGCGACACGACAGCTGATCGCACTTCCCGGCATCGGTCCCTGGACGGCAGAGTGCTACATGATGTTTTCCGCGGGCCACCCGGATTTCTTTCCGGTAGGTGACGTGGCGCTGCAGGCAGCGGTTGCCGATGGGCTTGGCATGGAAGCGCGCCCGACAGAAAAGCAGCTCGCCGCCATCGCGCTCATCTGGCGTCCCTGGCGCTCGGTCGCGACGAGGCTTTTCTGGTCCTATTACGGTGTCCGGACGAAGCGCGACGTCTCTCCGATTTTGTGAAGTTTGAGTGACGGAGCCGCCTGTATTTAAAGGGCTTCACAATCCTGTAACAACGGTCCTAATATAGAGGAGATAGATGCCGAATCCGTTAGGAGCGTCATTTGACGATTGCAGTCTCCCCGCAGGCCTTACCGGCGCTCGTGTTGAACGCTGACTATCGGCCACTGAGCTATTATCCCTTGTCGTTGTGGTCCTGGCAGGACGCGATCAAGGCGGTTTTCCTCGACCGTGTGAACATCATTGCCGAATATGAGCATTCGGTGTGTTCGCCCAGCTTCTCGATGAAACTGCCAAGCGTCGTCAGCCTGAAGACCTATATCCAGCCGACCCGCAATCCCGCCTTTACCCGCTTCAACGTGTTCCTGCGCGACAAGTTCGAGTGCCAGTATTGCGGCGATCATGACGATCTGACCTTCGATCACGTCATTCCGCGCGCTCATGGCGGCGAAACGACCTGGCAGAATGTTGTCGCGGCATGTTCACCCTGCAATTTGCGCAAGGGCAGCAAGCTTCCCAAGCAGGCCGGCATGTTCCCGCACCAGAAGCCTTACGCGCCGACCGTGCAGGACCTGCACAACAACGGCCGGCTGTTTCCGCCCAACTATCTGCACGAAAGCTGGATGGATTATCTCTACTGGGATTCCGAGCTGCAGCCGTAAGAGTTACGTCTCACGCGGCCTTCTTGGCACCGATGAAGGCGATGGCCGCGAGGATGACGCTGGCGATCACGTTCCAGCCTGCAAAGGACAGACCGAGCACGCGGAGTGCTGCTTCCGTGCAGGACGGACCATGCACCGTGTTGAGGTCGGAGAGAAGGCTGCCGGCATTGGTGGTGACGCCCGCGCCGCCGCCGCAGCTTGCGGGACCTTCCCAGAAAGCCCATTCGACGCCCGCGTGATAAACGCCCATCCCGGCGCCAACCAGCATCATCAGGCCGACAAGGATCAGAAGCGTGCGGCCGATCCAGGCGGGCATGCCGAATGCCAGGGCACCCATCGCAAGAATGCCGACCGGAATTGCGTAGTAATAGGGTTCGCGCTGCAGCAGGCACATCGCGCAGGGAATATAGCCGCCGAGATACTGGAAGCCAAGGGCCGTGCCGACGGTTGCCGCCATGCCGAGCGTGACGATGACCGCATGGCCGAGACCCTTGCGGGCATGGGTGGTGGAAGCTGTCAGCGCCATCGGCTTATCCTTGTATTCCCGACGAGATTTCGGGCGCAGCTGTAAATCAGAACCGGCCACCCTGTAAACCGTGCGCCCCTTGTCAGGCAGGCCGTGTGCGGCACATTGCCGTGATGGGCGCATCCGATTTCCTATTTCTTACTAAAAGGTGCCTTCTTACTAAAAGTTACTATTGGTGATATTGAAGCGCATCAGCAGCATTGGAGAATGCAAATGGATTTCACGAAAGCAACAATCCTGATCACGGGCGGCAATTCCGGCATCGGCCGCGGTCTCGCCGTCGCCCTTTCCGAACGCGGCGCGAAGGTGATCGTTACCGGGCGCAACGAGGCAAGCCTGAATGAAACGCTGAAGGACAATCCGGCGCTTTCCGGATACCAGCTCGATGTGACGGACAAGGACGGTCTGAACGAGTTTGCCGCTTCGGTCGTGAAGGACCATCCGGATCTCAACGTCGTCATCCACAATGCCGGCATCATGGAACGCGAGAACGTGCTCGCTGATGTCTACGACGTCGATGTGGCCGAGCGCACCATCACCACCAATCTTCTCGCGCCGATCTGGCTCACCTCGGCCCTGCTTCCGCATCTGCGCCAGAAGCCGGAAGCGGCGATCGTCACCGTCTCCTCCGGCCTCGCCTTCGTGCCGCGCACCGATTCCATGACCTATAGCGCCACCAAGGCGGCCATTCATTCCTGGACGATGAGCCTGCGGCACGAGTTGCGCAGCACCAAGATTGCCGTGGTGGAGCTTGCCCCGCCGCAGGTGGCAACGGAGCTGACGCCCGGCCAGTCGAAATTCGCGACGGCCATGCCGCTTGCCAATTTCGTGTCCGAATCCGTCGGTCTGCTCTGCGCCGATCCGACGCCGTCGGAAGTGATGGTTCAGCGTGTGATGCGGCAGCGCACGGCCGAAGCCACAGGCAATTTCGACCAGGTCTTTTCGATGATCAACCCGAGCTGACGGCTGCAATTTCTGGAGGCGGCGGTATCGCCGCCGTTTTCAGTCTTCGTCGTCGAATGCTGTCCGGGCCTTTGCCACCGCATCGTGGTTTTCGACCGCCCAGATCCACACATTGCAGAAGGCTGCCCCCAGCGTCAGGCCGAGCGGCGAGAGGCTGTATTCCACCTTGGGCGGCACGCAGGCATAGGTCTTGCGAATGACCAGACCGTCGCGTTCCATGCGCCGAAGCGTCTGGGTCAGCATTTTCTGGCTGATGCCGGTGACGCGGCGGGCGAGGTCGGAAAACCTTAAAACCCCTTCGTCCCACAGCGTATCCAGGATGACGACCGTCCACTTGTCGGCAAAGCCCGAGATCATCTGGCGGACGAGGTCTTCCACCTTGGGATCGACATTGTCAGGATAATCGCGCGCCTTGTAGCTCTCTGCCCGCGCCACTTCATCAGCTGTGAAGACCGGCTTCTGCTGGATGCTCATGGCGTCGTGTCCCTTGCTGTCTAACGCTGAGAGCGTTTGTACCTAAAAGAGAGTTAGCCAGCAAGACGAGGGCCTTCGATCCATCCACCGTGCGTTGTGGAACCATTGCGCCGGTGGGACATTCGGACTCCCTAGCCGTGCCGGGAGCGTTCCATGTCCGATACTCTTTCAACCTACCGCAGCAAGCGTGATTTCAATAAAACCAAGGAGCCGAGCGGCGCCGCTGAAGTGCGGCCGTCCAAGCGTGGCCGCTTCGTCATACAGAAACACGATGCGACGCGACTGCATTACGATCTGCGGCTGGAAATGGACGGCGTTTTCAAGTCCTGGGCGGTGACCCGCGGCCCGTCGCTCGATCCTCAGGACAAGCGCCTTGCGGTCGAGGTCGAGGATCATCCTCTCGATTACGGCGATTTCGAAGGGACCATTCCGAAAGGCGAGTATGGCGGCGGCACGGTCATGCTGTGGGATCGGGGATACTGGGAAGTCGATGGCGCGCTTCCACTCGAAAAGGCGCTCGCCAAGGGCGATTTCAAGTTCATCCTGGATGGCGAGAGGCTGCAGGGCGGCTTCGTGCTGGTGCGGATGAAAAAAGATCGCGATGGCGGCAAGCGCACCAACTGGCTGCTGATCAAGCATCACGACGATCACTCGGTCGACAAGGATGGCGATGCGGTCCTGAAGGAGACCGAAACCTCGGTCGCTTCCGGTCGCGACATGGCGACGATTGCTGCGGGCAAGGGGCGCAAGCCGAAGCCGTTCATGCTGACCAGCAGCGCGGTCGATGCGGATGCGGTGTGGGACAGCAGCGAAGGACTGGCGGCTGACGAACGGCGCGGCAAGACCAAGGGCAAGGGCGCAGATAAGGGCAAGAGCGCAGATAAGGCGAAACCGGCCTCGGAAAAAATGCCGGATTTCATCGCACCGCAGCTCTGCCAGATCCGCGACCGTCCACCATCGGCAGAAGGCTGGCTGCATGAGATCAAGTTCGATGGATATCGGGTTCAGATGCGCGTGCAGGATGGCAAGACGATCCTGAGAACCCGCAAGGGGCTCGACTGGACGGATCGTTTTTCGCAGATCGCCAAGGATGCAGCAGTGCTGCCGGATACGGTCATCGACGGAGAGATCTGCGCGCTCGATCACGACGGCGCGCCGGATTTTGCAGCGCTGCAGGCCGCACTTTCCGAGGACAAGACAGACGACCTCGTCTATTTTGCCTTCGATCTCCTCTTCCACGAGGGGCAGGACATGCGCGACATGCCGCTGGACGAGCGCAAATCGCGGCTGTCGCAGGTGATTGCCGAGGCGGAAGCCGGCACACGGATCCGCTATGTCGACCATTTCGAAACCGGTGGCGATGCGGTTCTGCGTTCCGCCTGCCGGCTTTCGCTGGAAGGCATCGTCTCGAAACAGGCGGACGCGCCGTACCGGTCGGGGCGAAGCGACACCTGGGTCAAGGCCAAGTGCCGGGCCGGCCACGAAGTGGTGATCGGCGGCTATGCGACAACCGAAGGCAAGTTCCGCTCGCTTCTCGCCGGGGTCTATCGCGACAACCATTTCGTCTATGTCGGACGCGTCGGAACCGGTTTTGGTGCGGGCAGGGCTGCGGATCTGATGTCCAAGCTCGAACCGCTTTCAGCCGAGAAAAGTCCGTTTACCGGTATCGGAGCGCCGAAGAAGACCAAGGACATGCATTGGGTGAAACCGGAGCTGGTTGCCGAGATCCAGTTCGCGGGCTGGACCAATGATGGTCAGGTGCGCCAGGCGGCATTCAAGGGCCTGCGCGAAGACAAGCCGGCTGATGAAGTTGAGGCGGAAAAGCCGGCTTCACCGGATCAGGAGACGCCGCAGCCAAAGGCGGAAAAGACCGCCAGCGGCGCGAAACCCACGAAGGTGCCGCGCGGCAGGGGCGGCAAGGCGGAAGTGATGGGCGTGATGCTCTCCAATCCCGACAAGCCGCTCTGGCCAAGCGATGCCCAGAACGGTGACACGCCTGTTACCAAGGAGGATCTCGGCCATTACTACGAATCGGTCGCGGGCTGGATGATAGAGCACATCAAGGGTCGGCCCTGCTCGGTCATCCGCGCGCCCGACGGGATCGGCGGCGAGCAGTTCTTCCAGCGGCATGCCATGCAGGGCACATCGAACCTTCTGGAACTGGTCAAGGTCCATGGCGACAAGAAGGCCTATCTGCAGGTCGATCGCATCGAGGGACTGGCAGCTCTCGCGCAGGTCGGATCGCTGGAACTGCACCCATGGAACTGCCAGCCGACCAAGCCCGAAGTTCCCGGGCGGCTTGTGTTCGACCTAGATCCCGCTCCCGATGTCGCCTTCCCGAGGGTGGTCGAGGCCGCTCGTGAAATCCGGGACCGTCTCGACGAACTGGGGCTGATGAGCTTTTGCAAGACGACGGGCGGCAAGGGCCTGCATGTGGTCGTGCCGCTGAAGACGGGCGGCCGCAAGGAGTTGACGTGGGATGAGGCCAAGGATTTCGCGCACCGGGTTTCCAACCTGATGGCGCAGGACGATCCCGATCTCTATCTCACCAAGATGTCGAAGAAGCTGCGTGAAGGCCGCATCTTCATCGACTATCTGCGAAACGACCGCATGGCGACGGCCGTCGCGCCGCTTTCGCCGCGTGCGCGCGAGGGTGCGACGGTGTCCATGCCGCTCACCTGGAGCCAGGTCAAAGCCGACCTCGACCCGCAGCGCTTCACCATTCATACGGTGCCGGCGCTGATTGCGAAAAGCGAAGCGTGGAAAGACTATTGCGATGCCGAACGGCCGCTTGCCGAGGCGATCAAGCGATTGAAGAAGGTTGAGGCCCGGGGCTGAGGGGTGAGGACAGTAGGCCGGCGTTCGGCCTACTCACGCAGCTGACAATGCTGTTATTGAACAACTCTACAGTCAATTGGAAAAGTGAGCCTAGTCCCAAACGCCCCTCATCCTCGCCCTTGTGGCGTGGATCCAGTCAGCTCAAGTCCTTGAGCTGACAAGAGCCTTCGACCCGACAGGCGTCGTGTAGCTGGATCCCCGCCACAAGGGTGAGGATGAGGGAAGTGGGGCGTCGCTCTCGTCAAGCAACGCGCGGCTGGGGGACTTTCAAGGCCTGCGCGACCGAGGTATCGCCTGCATCCTGAGCAGTAGCTTCTTCAGTGGTTGTCAGCAGCCTGAGGCCACCGTTCCCCAGAAGCCTTTAGCCTACTTGCTTTTCCGCTTGTCGGCCGCCAGCGAGCGTTTCAGCGCATCCATGATGTCGATGACGTTGCTGGGCTTCTCCGAGTCTTCCTGTTCGGCTTTCTTTGCTGTCGGCCGGCGCTGCTTCTTTTTCGACTTGATGATGTCGAGCAGATTGTCCTGCACCGGATCTGTCACGAATTTTGCGTCCCAGGGGCGGGTCTGCTGTTCGATCAGCTTGCGGATCAGCGGAAGTGTCTCTTTCTCGGGCTCCGCCTTGTCCAGTCCGTCGAAATAGTCCTTGGCTTCTCGCACCTCGTCGCCGTAGCGCAGCGTCCAGAGAACGATGCCCTTGCCGCGGGGCTCGATCATCACGGCCCGCTCGCGCCGGCCGAGCACCAGTCGCGAGATGCCGACCATCTCCTGGCTGTCCATCGCGGCGCGGATCACCGAGAATGCCTCTTCGCTGACCTTTTCGTTGGGCGTCAGATAGTAGGGCGTATCGAGCCAGATCCAGTCGATTTCGGAACGCGGCGTGAAGGTCGAGATATCGATCGTCTTGGTGCTTTCGAGCGCGACATTGTCGAGCTCCTCGTCTTCCAGCATCACGTAGTCGTCTTCGCCGCGCTGATAGCCTTTGACTTCATCGTCGTCACGCACGGGCTTGCCGGTCACCGAATCCACGTAGTGGCTCTGCACCCGGTTGCCGGTTTCGCGGTTGAGCGTGTGAAAGCGCACCTTCTCGCTTTCCGAGGTCGCCGGTGTCATCTCGACGGAGCAGGTGACGAGCGAAAGCTTCAGATAGCCTTTCCAGTAGGGACGTATCGCCATGGCTGTCGTTTCCCTTAACCGGCCTTGCGGCGCGTGCTTGTCGAGGATGATGGTGCTGACTTGGCAGTCTTGCGCGGCGTCTTGTTGGTGTTGGCGGATTTCGGCTTGGCGCTCGCCTTGGTCTTTGCCTTCGGCTTGTCCGTTGATCCGGACTTGCCGCCCATGCCGGCGCTTTCACGCAGGGCCTGCAGAAGATCGGATGGTTTGGAGGCTGTCGGGGCCTTCCGCTTCGGGATCTTCTTGCCCTCGAGCTTCGCCTTCACCAGTTCGGCCAGCGCTTCTTCATACCGGTCGTCGAACTTGGTCGGGTCGTAGCTACCCTTCTTGGTGCCGATGATATGGGAGGCGAGTTCGAGCATCTCCTTGTCGATCTTGACCTCTGTCACGTCTTCGAAGGCCTTGTCCGTCGAGCGGACCTCGTAATCGAAATTGAGCGTGGTGCCGATCAGCCCGTCGCCGTGGGGACGGATCAGCACTGTCCGCAACCGCCGGAAAAGCACGGTGCTGGCGATCGCTGCGACGCCCGCCTCCTTCATGCCGTCGCGCAGAAGCGCAAAGGCTTCCTCGCCGAGCTTCTGGGGCGCGAGATAGTAGGGCTTGTCGAAATAGATGTCGTCGATCTCCGCGCAGGAGATGAACGCGTCGATATCGAGCGTCTTGTCGCTCTCGGGGATAGCGGCGGCGATCTCGTCTGGCTCCAGCACCACGTATTTGCCGCTGCCGGTCTCGTAGCCCTTCACCTGGTCGTCGTGCTCGACGGGGTCACCTGTCTCGCTGTCCACAAACTCGCGGCGCACGCGATTTCCGGTCTTGCGATTGAGGATGTTGAAGCTGATCCGGTCCGACGATGAAACCGCCGTATAGAGCGCGACGGGGCAACTCACCTCGCCGAACTTGATATGACCTTTCCAGTTGGCACGTGGTGCACTCATATCAACCTGCTCCCTTGCTTGACGGCGAGATCGTCAACGAACGTGACGTAACGGAGCCAGAGGGCGATAGTTCCTTTTCGCGAGCGGTTGTCATGAAGTTCGATGAGACGCGGCCCTTAACGCTCATCGTTTTCACCGGGTAAAAAAATTTCGTTTGGGGTGGGAACAAATTTAGAAGTCATGCATTGCGCCTGTTCGAGCCGGGGGTGAAGAGCAGAATGAACGATGACCGCGTGACCGGCGACAGCCGGCCAACCCGATCTCAAACCTATTTCGACGATGTCATCGTCCGCGCCCTTCTGCCTGCGGCGAAAGCAGTCCTTTCCCTAATTCTCCTCTGTCCGCTGATGGTTTCCTGCTCCGGCGTGCAGTCGGTGCTTGATCCCGCGGGACGGGAAGCCGCGGGTGTCGCGACACTGTTCTTCGCGATGCTGATCGGCGGCGCGGTGATCTGGGTCGGCGTCGTGGTGCTTCTGTTTTATGCGGCGCGCAAGAAGAACGCCCATTCCGAACAAGGGGCGGGCAGGCTGATCCTCTGGGGCGGCGCCGTGATGCCCTGCATCGTTCTTGGCGCGCTGTTATCCTACGCCATGTGGCTGATGCCCAATGTCCGTCCGTTTTTCTCGGGAGGCGGTGAGGGGCTGCAACAGATCGATGTCACGGGCGAGCAGTACTGGTGGCGGGTCCGTTATCTCGATCCGGACGGTTCCATCGCCTTCGAGACCGCCAACGAGATCCGCATGCCGGTCGGCGAGCGGGTGGCGTTTCAGCTGACCTCACCCGATGTCATCCATTCGTTCTGGATCCCGGTGCTCGGCGGCAAGATGGACATGATCCCTGGTCGTCGCAACGTGCTGACGCTGGAGGGTGACAAGCCCGGCTCCTATCGCGGTGTCTGCGCCGAATTCTGCGGCACCTCGCATGCGCTGATGGGCTTTACCGTGGAGGTGATGGAAAAGCCGGCCTATGACGCCTGGCTCGCCTCCCGCCGCAGCGCTTCCGGTGGCGGCGATGCCGAGGGACTGGCGCTGTTTCTGAAACACGGCTGTTCCGCCTGCCATGCGATTTCAGGCACCGAGGCGCGCGGCGTCATCGGCCCGGATCTGACTGCATTCGGCGAGCGCGGTTCGGTCGGTGCCGGCACGCTTGGCAATTCCACCGCCGATATCGCCCGCTTCCTGCGCGATCCCGCCGTCATCAAGCCCGGCGTGCGGATGCCGCATTACAACATGGTGCCTGAAGCCGAAACCGATCGCATTGCACAGTATCTGAAGGGGCTTCGATGAGCGTTGAACTCGGAAATTTCTCGCCCGAGGAGCGCGCCGCCCAGGAAAAGAGGCTGCGCGACACCTGGGAAACGCCAAAGGGCTGGCGCTACTGGACCTCGGTCAACAACAGCGAGATCGGGCTCTGGTACGGCGTCACCGCATTCGTCTTCATGCTGTTTGCCGGCGTTCTAGGGCTGCTCATCCGGCTGCAGCTTGTCGTTCCCAACAATGACTTCATGTCGGCCGAGCTGTTCAACCAGGTCTTCACCCTGCATGGCACGGTCATGATGTTCCTGTTCGCGGTGCCGATCTTCGAGGCGATCGCGATCTTTCTCCTACCGTCCATGCTTGGTGCACGCGAACTGCCGTTCCCGCGTCTATCGGCCTTCGGCTACTGGAGCTTCCTTCTCGGCGGCATCTTCGTCTGCGGCTCGATCTTCTTCAACGCGGCACCCAATGCCGGCTGGTTCATGTATCCGCCGCTTGCGACAGACAAGGAATATGCCGGCATCGGCGCCGACATCTGGCTGCTTGGCCTCTCCTTCATCGAGGTGGCATCGATTGCGGCCGCCGTCGAGATCATCGTCGGCATCATGAAATGCCGCGCACCCGGCATGCGTATCAACATGATGCCGATGTTTGCCTGGTATCTCCTGATCGTCGCGGGGATGATCCTGTTTGCCTTCCCGCCGCTGATTGCCGGCGACATCCTGTTCGAGATGGAACGGATGTTCAACTGGCCGTTCTTCGATCCATCGCGCGGCGGCGATCCCTTGCTCTGGCAGCATCTGTTTTGGATCTTCGGCCATCCGGAAGTCTATATCGTCTTCCTGCCGGCCATCGCCTTGATGGCGATGATCGTGCCGACGTTTTCGCAGCGTCCGATCGTCGGCTATTCCTGGATCGTGCTGGCCGCTGTCGGCACGGGTTTCCTGAGTTTCGGGTTGTGGGTCCACCACATGTTCGCGACCGGTCTGCCGCAGATTTCGCTCGCCTTCTTCTCGGCGGCATCGGAAGCGGTGGCGATCCCGACCGGGGTGCAGATCTTCGTATTCATCGCCACCATGCTTGCGGGACGGGTGATCTTTTCCGTGCCGATGCTGTTTGGGGCGGGCGGTCTGATCATCTTCGTGATCGGCGGGCTGACCGGCGTCATGGTGGCGCTCGTTCCGTTCGACTGGCAGGCGCATGACACCTATTTCATCGTGGCGCACCTGCATTACGTGCTGATCGGCGGCATGTTCTTCCCGATCGTCGCCGGCATCTACTATTACTTCCCGTTCGTCACCGGCAAAAAGCTGTCGGATGCCTGGGGCAAGGTGTCGTTCTGGCTGATGTTTACAGGCTTCAACACCGCGTTCTTCCCGATGCATTTTTCCGGGCTGCGGGGCATGCCGCGACGCGTCTTCACCTACCCGGAAGAATTCGGCTGGGATATTTTCAACCTCGTCTCGACCATCGGCGCCTTCATCTTTGCAGCCGGTGTCGCCACCTTCGTGATCGACATCTTCCGCCCGAAACCCAAGCCGGCAGAGCGCAATCTCAACCCGTGGAATTCCGGCACGCTGGAATGGACCAACGATCCGGATGAGAGCTGGGGCATGCGCTCCGTGCCCATCATCACCAGCCGCTATCCGCTCTGGGACCAGCCCAACCTGCAGGCCGATATCGAGGCTGGCCGGTTCTATCTGCCGGATGCGAAATCCGGCAGGCGTGAGACGCTGGTCACGTCGGTGCTCGATGCCAAGCCGCTGCAGTGCCTGCGCGTCGGCGGTGTGTCCTATGTCACCATCATAGCCGCCCTGTCGCTGGGTGGCGTGTTTATCGCGCTCACCTTCCACTGGTGGATCCCCACCATCATCTGCGCCATCATCACCTTTATCGCAATCATCTATTGGCTGTGGACGGGCACGGCACAGATTCCGGAGACGGCTGAAACCGATGTCGGGCTGGGCCTCAGCCTGCCGGTCTATGTTTCAGGCCCCGCGTCCGTCGGATGGTGGGCGATGTTCATCACTATGGTCGGTGACGGTACCGCCTTTGCCAGCCTGATCTTCGGCTATTTCTTCTACTGGACGGTGCATGACGATTATACCGGCGTCAGTGCCGGGCCCGGCGTGTTCTGGCCGATGGTGGCACTACTGCTTTATCTAGCGGCCTGGGGCCTGACGATGCTGGCCCGGCAGCTGAACGAGAAGGGCCCAACGGGTTGCCGCTTTGCCCTCGTTGCAGCCGCAGCCGTTACCATCGCCGCCTCGCTTGCCGGTCTCGCCGGTCCATATCTTACCGGCATGGACCCGACTTCCAACGTCTATCCGGCCACCGTCTGGGTGATTGCCCTCTGGACCGTCATCCACGGCGTGGTCGGCGTCGTGATGCAGCTCTACTGCCTTGCCCGCAGCCTCACCGGCAATATGACAGGCGAATACGATCAGGATATCCGCAACGTCACGCTCTACTGGCATTTCATGGCGTTTACCGCCGTCGTCACGTTCGGCGTGCTCGGTCTCTTTCCGCTGGTGGCATCATGAAGAGCGTTATCCCCCGCGAGGTCGAAACTCTCTGGACCCTGTTTACGGCGCCAGTGGTTTGGGCGCTGCATTTCATCATCTGCTATGCGACGGTCGCGGTTTTCTGCGCCAAGCGTCTGCCGGCGTCGTTCAGCTTCGATACGGTCCGGATCGTGCTTGTCGTCGTGACACTCGCCGCGCTCGCGATGATCGTGCTTTCGGCCTATCTCGCCTGGCGCCAGTGGGGGTTCGGTGCCAGGGACGCGCCGCATGACGAACCGACGCGCTCGTCGCGCACGCTGTTCCAAGGGTTTGCAACGCTGCTTCTGTCGGGCCTGAGCTTCGTGTCGGTCGTCTATGCGGCCATTCCGCTGATCTTCATTGCGGAGTGCCAGCCATGAAACGCCTTGCGCTGATCTCGGGAGCGCTGGTCCTCGGTCTGCTGTGGTTCGGCATCCTGCCGTTTTCCGATCGTGGCTCGTTCTCGGTGCACATGGTCGCGCATATGGGTGTCGTTGCCATCGCGTCGCCGCTGATCGCGTTTGGCATGTCCGGAACGCGCTTCGATTTCACGGCCGGTCATCTCTGGCTCACACCGATGCTCGCCTCGGTGCTGGAACTGTTTGCCGTCTGGGGCTGGCATATTCCGGCCATGCGCGAGCTATCGGAAGGGTCGGTCCCGTTCGCAGCGCTTGAGCAACTGGTGTTTCTAACGGCAGGGCTGACATTGTGGCTCTCCTGTTTGGGCGGTGCCACATCCGGGCGCGAAGCGCGGCGTCTTGCCGGCACGTTCGGCCTGCTGTTTACATCCATGCATATGACGCTGCTCGGCGCGCTCCTGTCGCTGTCGCCGAGGCCGCTTTATGGGGAGGGGGAGGTGAGCTGTTTCGGCATTCCGCTGACGGCACTCGCCGATCAGCAGACAGGCGGTGTGGTGATGCTGCTGGTTGGTGCTATCGTCTATCTTGCAGGCGGCGTGGCGCTGCTTGCCGGCATGCTGAGGCACGATCCGGCGCCGGAGCTTGGGGGGAACGGACGATGACGATCCGCTGGAAGTATCTGATCATTCTTGCAGTGCTTGCTCCAATCCTCGGGCTTGGCGTGGCCTGGTCGGGCCTGATCAGCGTGCGCGCCTCGACCGGACACTGGGCGGCCACCGACTGGTTCCTGCATTGGGTGATGCGCAATTCGGTCAGCACCGCCTCAATGTCGGTCGATCCGCCACCGCTCGACAATCCGGCTTTCGTGCCGGCCGCTGCAGGTCACTTCGAAAGCGGCTGTGCCACTTGTCACGGATCGCCGGCGCAGGGCCGTTCCGATGCCGTGCTGTCGATGCTGCCACCGCCACCGGATCTCAAGGAAGTCGTGCCGACCTGGACCGACGCACAGCTGTTCGAGATCGTCAAGCATGGTGTTCGCTTTACCGGCATGCCGGCCTGGCCGGTGCAGACACGCGACGACGAAGTCTGGGCGATGGTGGCGTTCTTGCGCAAACTGCCCGAGATGGACGGCAAGGCCTATATCGCCGCGTCAGGTCTGCACGGTATGGGAACCGCGGGCGAAGTATCGCCGCTGCCGATCACCTGCGAAAGCTGTCATGCGGAAGCAAAGCTCAACGATGGCAGCATAATCCCGCGTCTCGCGGGACAGACGGAGACCTATCTGCTGGAAAGCCTCAAGGCCTATCACGACAACCGGCGGCCAAGCGGCATCATGGGTGTCGCAGTCGGGACGCTCCCGGAGGAAAGCCTGCCGGAACTGGCGCGCTACTATGCCGGTCAGCAAAGTCCGAAACGCGATATGCCGCCGAAGGACCAGGCGCTTGTGGAAAGAGGCCGCGAGCTTGCCGAAAAGGGACGGTCAGCGGACAAGATCCCCGTCTGTCTCAGCTGTCATGACAAGGACGGTGCGAACCCTGCCTATCCGAAATTGTCGGGTCAGAATGCCGCCTATCTGAAGCAGCAGCTCGATCTGTTTCGAGGCGGCGCTCGTGGCGGCACGGCATCGAGCCATCTGATGGTGAATGCTGCAAAATATCTTCAGGACGACGATATCGATGCTCTCTCGGCTTTCTTCAGCCAGCGCTGACGCCTGAAAGAGATCGGCCGGGCGCAACGGGTGTTGCGTCCGGCCGGTTTGTTTTTAGGCGCGCAGGTCGAAACGGTCTGCGTTCATCACCTTCACCCATGCGGCAACGAAATCCTTGACGAACTTCATCTTGGCATCGGCCTGGGCATAGATCTCGGCAATCGCGCGCAGCTGCGAATGCGAGCCGAAGATGAGGTCGGCGCGGGTGGCCGTCCACTTTTGTGCGCTGGTGCTGCGGTCGCGACCTTCATAGACGCCACGCTCGCCGGCAACAGGTGCCCAGACGGTGCCCATATCGAGGAGGTTGACGAAGAAGTCGTTCGTCAGCGTCTCCTTGGCATTCGTGAACACGCCGTGCTCAGGTGTGCCGACGTTCAGAACACGAAGGCCGCCGACCAGAACGGTCATTTCCGGTGCCGTCAGGGTCAGAAGCTGGGCACGGTCGACCAGTGCTTCTTCCGCCTGCATGAACTGCGTGCGCTTTTCGTTCACGTAGTTGCGGAAACCGTCGATGCGGGGCTCGAGCGCTGCAAACGACAGGGCGTCGGTCTGCGCCTCGGAGGCATCCATCCGGCCTGGCGAGAAGGGCACGACGACATCGTGACCAGCAGCCTTCGCCGCCTTTTCAACGCCAGCAGCACCCGCCAGCACGATCAGGTCGGCAAGCGAGACCTTCTTTGCACCGGCATGGGCCGTGTTGAAGGCGGTCTGGATGTCTTCCAGCTGACGGAGAACCTTGGAAAGCTGTTCCGGCTGGTTGACGTCCCAGTCCTTCTGCGGGCTCAGACGGATGCGGGCACCGTTGGCACCGCCGCGCTTGTCGGAACCGCGGAAGCTGGACGCCGAGGCCCAGGCGGTGGACACCAGTTCCTGCACCGAAAGACCTGTTGCCAGAACCTTTTCCTTGAGGTTGGCGATGTCAGCATCATCGATCAGCGGATGATCGACCGGCGGAATCACGTCCTGCCAGATCAGGTCTTCGGCGGGCACTTCCGGGCCGAGGTAGCGAACCTTCGGTCCCATGTCGCGGTGCGTCAGCTTGAACCACGCGCGGGCAAACGCGTCGGCAAATTCAGCCGGGTTTTCGAGGAAGCGGCGCGAGATCGGCTCGTAGATCGGGTCGAAACGCAGCGCCAGGTCGGACGTCAGCATCGTCGGCACATGCTTGCGGCCGGGAATGTGGGCGTCGGGCACGGAAGCGTCGGCGTTCTTTGCCTGCCACTGATGGGCACCGCCCGGGCTCTTCGTCAGTTCCCATTCAAAGCCAAACAGGTTTTCGAAGAAGTAGTTGCTCCACTGGGTCGGTGTCTGCGACCAGGTCACTTCAAGGCCGCTGCCGATCGTGTCGGCGCCCATGCCGGTGCCGTGCTTGCTCGCCCAGCCGAGGCCCTGCGATTCCAGCTCGCCGCCTTCCGGGTCGGTTCCGACCAGCGACGGATCGCCGGCGCCATGGGTCTTGCCGAACGTGTGGCCGCCGGCGACCAGCGCCACGGTTTCCTCGTCGTTCATCGCCATGCGGGCAAAGGTGCTTCTGATGTCGCGGGCCGAGGCCAGCGGGTCCGGATTGCCGTTCGGGCCTTCCGGGTTGACGTAGATGAGACCCATCTGCACGGCGCCGAGGGGTTCGGCCAGCTCGCGCTCGCCGCTATAGCGCTCGTCGCCCAGCCAGCTGCCTTCGGGACCCCAATAAAGTTCTTCCGGCTCCCACACGTCGGCACGGCCGCCGGCAAAACCGAAGGTCTTGAAGCTCATCGATTCCAGCGCGACGTTGCCGGTCAGGATCATCAGGTCGGCCCAGGAGATCTTGTTTCCGTATTTCTGCTTGATCGGCCACAGAAGGCGGCGAGCCTTGTCGAGGTTGACGTTGTCAGGCCAGCTGTTGAGCGGTGCGAAACGCTGCTGGCCCATGCCGGCGCCGCCGCGGCCGTCGGTGATGCGGTAGGTGCCGGCGCTGTGCCAGGCCATGCGGATGAAAAGACCGCCGTAATGACCGAAATCGGCCGGCCACCAGTCCTTGCTATCGGTCATCAGCGCATGAAGGTCCTGCTTCACGGCGTCGAGATCGAGCGTCTTGAATTCTTCGGCATAATCAAACGACTTGCCCAGCGGGTTGGCCAGTGCCGTGTGGGTATGCAGAATCTGAACGTTTAGCTGGCTTGGCCACCAGTCGCGGTTCGAGCGACCGCGCGGCGTATTGCCCTGGGGGTTCTGGCCATGTGCAACGGGACACTTGCCCGCAGTGTCAGTTTTCGTGTCCATGACATTCTCCTTAGATTGTCTGTGTGCATTGCATGAAAAGGGGAGGATTGTGTGTCGCAACCCGGTGTCTCAAGTCCTACAGGAACATTTCGATAAATTTAAGTTGGATTTCCTGATGGTTGCGATAATTTCACCTTATGACCAATTTTACTCTCAAACAGCTCCGCTATTTCGAGGCTTTGGCGCGCGACGCGAGTTTCCGCAAGGCGGCTGAAGCCTGCGCCATCTCTCAGCCTGCGCTGTCGATGCAGATCAAGGAACTCGAGGATCAAGTCGGTCGCGCCCTGTTCGACCGGGGCACGCGCGACGTCCGGCTGACCGCGTTCGGAGAGCTTTTTGCGCTCCGGGCGCGCGACATCGTGCGGGCCGCCGACGAACTCGCGGATCTGTCGCGCGCGTCGCGGGACCGGTTTCTGTCGCGGCTTCGCATCGGCGTCATCCCGACCGTTGCACCCTATCTGCTTCCATCTGTTATCAACGAGCTCAACCGGGCATTCGACGGGATCCGGGTCGAGATCCGCGAAACGCAGACGACCAGACTGGTGCAGGAAGTGATGCAGGGCGGGCTCGATGTGGCGATCGTCGCGCTGCCGGTCTCCGAGCCGTCACTGACGGAGCTCAAACTGTTCGACGAGGAATTCGTGCTGGTGCGCAGCCGTGAGGATGGCGACAAACCGGTGCCGGAGCCGGATGCGCTCAAGGAAATGCGGCTTCTTCTTCTCGAAGAGGGGCATTGTTTTCGCGATCAGGCGCTGTCTTTCTGCGGCATCGGGTCGAACCGCCCGCGCGAGATCCTGTCGCGGGAAATCATGGAGGGAAGCTCGCTGTCGACGCTGGTGCAGATGGTCGGAGCCGGCATCGGCGTCACCCTCATTCCGGAAATGGCGGTGCCGGTCGAGACCCGCTCTGCGCGGGTCTCCATTTCGCGTTTCCAGTCGCCGCCACCGGCCCGCAGCATCGGCATGATCTGGCGCAATTCGACGCCGCTCGCCAAGCAGTTGCTGCAAGTGGCCGACGTGGTGCTTGGTGCGGCCGCCATCATGCGGCAGCAGCAGACGGCCTATACTAGGCCGTCGTCCGAAGCGCTCGAGATCGACGACGTAGGCGCTGCATCGTCGTTGATCTCGTAGGCATGGATATAGTCGATGACCATCTTGGCTCCGCCGGACAGATCGCCCGGCTTGCCGGCCGCGCCGCCGACGGCCAGATTGACCAGAAGGTACATCGGGTCATGCATGTCTGACGGTGTCTCGGCGCTGGCGATTGCCACGTCGTCGAAATACCAGACGATTTCCTCTTCGGTCCACAGCATGCCGTAGGTGTGGAAGCCTTCGGTGCTGGGAACGCTGATCGCCGAGGTCTGGGTGGTCTGCTTGCCGGTCTCATTGGAATGCGCGGAAACATGCACCGTGTTCGGGTCCTGGCCGCGCATTTCCACCACGTCGATTTCCGGCGGCCATGAGCCATCCTCAGGCAGCAGCCAGAAGGCTGGCCATGTCGCCTGGTCGGTCGGCATGTCGGCGCGCATTTCGAAATAGCCGTAGGTCTGCGAGAATGTCGAATAGGTGTTCAACATTCCGGACACGTAGTCGTAGCCGTTGACCGCGTCCGAGATCGCATCCGGCGTATTCTTGGCGGTGATCGTCAGCGCTCCGTTTGAGACCGAGAACGGGCTGTAGCCGGCGGTCGGCGCATAAAGCGGGTTCACGTACCATTGGCTTTCGCCATTCGTCGGCAGGGAACTGCCCTGGTCCGGCGCCCAGTGGAAGTTTGCGTCCCACGTGCCGCTCGTGCCGTTATTCAGGGAAAGCGCGGTGAACTCGTCGCCGAATGTCTTCGTCAGGACCGAGCGGTCGAGGCTGAGCGCAAACTGGTCGGCAGACAGGTCATCGGCTGTCGTGCCGGCGAATACGAGGCTGTCGCCGTCCCCGAGGTCAAGCCGCAGATTGGCGCCTTCCTGGGTCAGGCTGTTGCCCACCTGTTCGAATGAGGTGAAGCTGTAGCCATCGAGGCGGATCTTGTCGTCGGCACTGAAATCGGTGATCAGGTCGCTGCCATTGCCCTTGGCGACGATAAATGTGTCGGCCCCGCCGCCGCCGGTCAGCACGTCGTTTCCTGCGCCGCCATCGAAGGTCTGGCGCGAGGACGAGCCCGAGATGATGTTGTCAAGTTCGTTTCCGAAGGCGAAGCGATTGTCACCGGTGACGCGCAGGTTTTCGATATTGTCCGGCAGCGTGTAGCTCATCCAGGTATCGACCGTGTCGATGCCCTGGCCTGCCGCTTCAGCGGCCCGGTTGATGCTGGAATAGAGGTAATAGACGTCGTCGCCGGCGCCGCCGCTCATGGTCACGTTGACGGCGCTGTCGCCGTACATGGAGTCATTGGCCGCTGTGCCTGATAGTGCGGTGCCGGCACCCGTCGCCGAAATCCAGGCTTTGGATGTGCCGCTGTAATACAAGGTTTCGCCAAGGGCGTTCAAAACGGTTTTGGTCATCAAAGTGTCTCCTGTTTGAAAAACGTTGACCTTTGGTCTTCTCCTCCGTTTCGTTAGAGCTCCCTGTTTCAGGCTACCGCGTCGATGCTGCACCGCACAGCGCGAACCGCTGGAGGGCTGAACAAGCTGTTCCCATTTCTGGACGCGACTGTTCGTGCCGTCCTTTTTTGCGACAGAAGCGTGCGGGCATGGGGCAGGTGTGCCAGATCTGGCTGTGGACAGTCGCGGTTACGGGCGATCCAGTTCAGGTCCCAGCTGCGCGGTCAGCCATGTCTTGAATGTCAGCATGGACGGGCTGGAATGGATATGGGGCGTGCTGAACCAGTAGCCGAAATCGCTCCGGTAACCGAGGCCGGCCGGATTGATGAGCCTGCCGGTAGCTATCTCGTCGAGGATCAGGCCGCGCGGGATCAGTGCCAAGCCCTGGCCGGCAAGTGCGGCGCGGATCACCATCGTGTAATAGCCGAAGCGGGTAATGTGGCGAACAGTAGCCCCGTCGCGGTTGTGATGAGCTACAAAATGTTGCCAGTGAAACGGCGTCTGGGGATGTTCGAGCATCACGTGTTCGGCAAGGTCGTCGATGTCACAAGGCGTTCCGGCCTTGGCGAAATAGTTCGGTGCGCTCACCAGAAGCACGTCTTGACCGAAGAGATAGGTGCTGTTGTCTCGGTGTTGTGGCGTCGCCGCAAACTCGAAAATGCCGTCCGGGACTTCAGACTGCGATGGCGAGATGAAGGTCGTGAACTGCACCTCGATGTCAGGATGCTGTTCCGCAAACAGATGAAACTTCGGCAACAGCCAGCGATCGCCGAAAATCGGCAGGACCTGCAGGCGCAGCACGCCCGGGCCGGGCTTCAGCCGTGCGACCAGCAGGGCCGCATCCTCCATGGCCTTCAGGGCCGTGCGCGCGTGGTCGATATAGATGCGGCCGGCCTCGGTTGCCACCATGCCGCGCGGCGTGCGCAGGAAGGCGGGGCTGCCGATCAATTCCTCCAGCGCCAGCAGCTGCTTGCTCACAGCACTCTGGGAGAGCGCCGTCGTTTCCGCGGCAGCACTCGTCGATCCGCGTTCGGCCACCGCCAGCAGAACCTGAAGCGATGCGGTGGACGGCAGGCGCCTGCGACGTTGCTCCATCAGGGTCTCGCTGTTTTATCGGGATGCGTTCGATCCATTATCGCCAGCGCGTCGTTTTGCGCTAGTCGTTTTTGTCATAGGGCCAAGGAAATAAGTTCGCTTGCCCATTCGTGGTGCACATGGGATCCCTGCCCATTATCTGAACAGAAGGGTTTGCTCATGTCGGCATCCGCGCAGCTCTGGGGTGGACGTTTCAAGTCCGGTCCTTCCGAAGCTCTGGCCAATCTTTCACGGGCACCTGCCTCCTATTTCCGTCTCTATCGCGAAGACATCGCCGGCTCCCGGGCGCATGCGTCCGAGCTGAAGCGCGCCGGCGTGCTGGATGCGGCCGAGTTTTCGGCCATCCGCTCGACGCTCGACACGATCGAGGCCGATGTCGCGGCAGGCCGCGAAACGCCTGTAGCCGGCGATGAGGATGTGCATACGTTTCTCGAGCGGCTGCTGATGGCCCGTCTCGGCGCTCTCGGCGGCAAGCTGCGCGCCGGCCGGTCGCGCAACGACCAGACCGCCAACAACACCCGTCTCTATCTCCGTCGCATGGCACGTGAGCTCTCCGCCGGCCTGATCGACGTCGAGGACGCGATCCGCGAGCAGGCGGCAAAGCATGTCGACACCGTCATGCCCGGTTTCACCCATCTGCAGCCGGCGCAGCCCGTTGTGCTCGGTCATCACCTGATGGCGCATGCGCAGTCGCTGCTGCGCGATCTGGAGCGCTTTGGCGATTTCGACCGCCGTTTCGACCGGTCGCCGCTTGGTGCGGCAGCACTTGCCGGTTCCGGCATCGTCAATCGGCCGGATCTCTCGGCACTTGAGCTCGGGTATTCGGCAGCTGCCGAGAACTCGATCGACTCGGTCGCCTCGCGCGATATCGTCGCCGAATTCCTGTTCATCGCTTCGCTGATCGGCGTCAACCTGTCGCGTCTGGCTGAGGAAATCTGCATCTGGAGCTCCAAGCAGTTCTCCTGGGTGCGCCTGCATGACAGCTATTCCACCGGCTCGTCGATCATGCCGCAGAAGAAGAACCCCGATATCGCAGAGCTGACGCGCGGCATGTCCGGCACGCTGATCGGCAATGTCACCGGCTTCCTTGCCACGATGAAGGCAATGCCGCTCGCCTATAACCGCGATCTTGCCGAGGACAAGAAGGTCCTGTTCGAGACGATCGATACGCTGCAGCTCATCCTGCCAGCCTTTGCCGGCATGGTCGCAACACTTGAGTTCGACGTCGAGAAGCTGAGGGCAGAAGCGCCGCGCGGCTTTACGCTCGCAACGGAAGTGGCCGACTGGCTGGTCAGCCAGAACGTCACCTTTGCCGAAGCCCACGAAATTACCGGCGCTGTGGTGCGCTACTGCGAAGAGCGCGGTCATGATCTTGAAGGGCTCACCGTCGAAGATCTGCCGAAGATCGATCCGCGTCTCGGCCCCGGCCTGCTCGAGGCGATCACGCTCGAACATGCGCTTGCCAGCCGCACCGGTTACGGCTGCACGGCACCCGATGCGGTGCGCGACCAGATCGGCCGGTTCGAGGTAGCGATCGACGCCCGCCGTCAGTTCGCGCTGGAAGAGATCGGCGCAAAGACGGCTGTTGCCGCAAACGCTTCGGAGGCTGGCACCCGATGAGCGCATCCACGACCGTTGCTGCAGACGACAGCACGAAATACGAAGTCGCCCATCTGAAGCTGGTGCCGAAGCGGCATATCGGCCGCAATGTGGCCGCCGGCATCGTCATTCTGCTGATGGCAGCGCTTATCCGCGCCTTCAGCGTCGGCCAGATCGAATGGTCCTATGTGCGCGACTTCCTGTTTGCGCCTGTTATCCTGCAGGGCCTCGTCAACACGCTGGTCATGACGGTTGCTGCCATGGCGATCGGCATCGTGCTCGGCGTCGTCATCGCCATCATGCGCATCTCCGGCAACCCGGTTCTGTCGTGGATCGCGATCGGCTATCTGTGGATCTTCCGCGGCGCGCCGGCACTGCTGCAGCTGATGCTGTGGTTCAATCTGGCGCTGATCTTTCCGACGCTCGGCATTCCCGGCCTGTTCGAATTCCGCACTGTCGATATCATGACGCCGTTTGTGGCCGCCATGCTCGGTCTCGGTATTCAGCAGGGCGCCTATACGTCGGAAGTGGTGCGAAGCGGCCTTCTGTCGGTTGATAGTGGCCAGTATGAAGCGGCCCGCACGATCGGCATGACGCAGATGAAGATGCTGCGCCGCATCGTTCTGCCGCAGGCCATGCGCGTCATGGTACCGCCCGTCGGCAACGAGGTGATCGGCATGGTCAAGCTCACCTCGCTTGCCAGCGTCATCCAGTTTTCCGAAATCCTGCACAATGCGCAGGTCATCTACTACGCCAACACCCGCGTTCTCGAACTGCTGCTGGTGGCAAGCTTCTGGTATCTCGTCGTGGTGTCCGTTCTGTCCGTCATCCAGCAGCGCATCGAGCGCTATTACGGACGCGGATCGAAGTCTATCAGAGCATCGATGTGAGGTTGGACATGACGAAAGATATTCTGGTCAAGGCAATCGACGTCACCAAGAGCTTCGATGCGTTCAAGGCGCTCGACAAGGTGAGCCTCGAAGTCCGGCGCGGCGAGGTCGCCTGCATTGTTGGACCCTCCGGTTCCGGCAAGAGCACGTTCCTGCGCTGCATCAACCTTCTCGAGCGGATGGACGAAGGTGCGATCTGGGTCAATGACGAGCTGATGGGCTATCGCCGCGAAGGCGACAACCTGCATGAACTTGCCGACAAGGAAATATCCCGCCAGCGTCGCCGCATCGGCATGGTTTTCCAGCGCTTCAACCTGTTCCCGCATCAGACGGCTGTCGAAAACGTCATGGAAGGACCGGTCCAGGTTCTCGGCCAGCCGGTCGCCAAGGCGCGCGAGGATGCGCTTGCGCTTCTCGCCCGCGTCGGCCTGTCCGACAAGGCGAACCATTACCCTTCCGAACTTTCCGGCGGCCAGCAGCAGCGCGTCGCGATCGCCCGTGCCATGGGCATGCAGCCTGATCTCATCCTGTTCGACGAGCCGACGTCGGCGCTCGATCCGGAGCTCGTGTCTGAAGTGCTCGACGTGATGAAGGATCTGGCGGCGTCCGGCATGACCATGATCGTCGTCACCCATGAAATGGGGTTTGCACGCAACGTTGCCAACACCGTCACGTTCATGGAAGCGGGCAAGGTCGTTGAAACCGGCCCCGCTTCGGAAGTGTTGTCGGCGCCGAAAAGCGCGCGCACCGCGGAATTCATCCGGGCGGTCCATAACTGACCGCCTTCACGTTCAACCAGTCGACCAAAAACAAGAGAACAGGGGATATCATGACCAAGACATTCGCAATCGTCGCCCTCGCAGCCGTTGCTGCCGCAAGCTCGGTTTCAGCTCAGGCCCTGCCGGAGCGTATCAAGACCGCCGGCAAGATCGTCGTTGCCAACACGCCGAACTATCCGCCGATGGAATACAAGGACCCGGCCACCAACACGCTGATGGGCCTTGATATCGATCTTGGTCTGGCGCTTGCCAAGCAGCTCGGCGTGACGGTCGAATGGTCGGATATCGGCTTTGAACAGATGGTGCCGTCGGTTGCCACCGGCCGCGTCGACATCATCCATTCGGGCATGAGCGATCTGCCGAAGCGTCGCGACGCTCTCGATTTCGTCGACTACATGAAGTCCGGCGCCCAGTTCTACACGACGGCAGCCCGCAAGGATGAACTGAAGTCCGAAACCGATCTCTGCGGCAAGAATGTCGGCATGAGCCGCCGCACGTCCTTCCCGGACGAAACGGCAAAGTGGAGCGCTGCCAACTGCGAAGCCAAGGGCCTGCCGGCCGTCAAGGTCGTCGGCACTGAAGGTTCGGCCGATGCCCGCACCCAGCTGAAGCAGGGCCGCGTCGATGCCGCCGTCCAGGGTTCGGAAACCGTTCCCTACCTGATGACGCTCGAGAAGGGTGCGTATGTTTCGATCGGCGCGCCGTTCACTGCCATCTACCAGGGCATCGGTTTCTCCAAGAAGGACACCGAACTGCGTGACGCCTATATCGGCGCGATGAAGGCCCTGATGGCCAGCGGCGAATACAAGACGATCCTTGCCAAGTGGAACCTGGAATCGGCTGCCCTCGACGGCATCTACGTCAACAGCGAAGCCCAGAAGTAAGCTTTCACGTTTTGCAAAACGGGTGCCTCCGGCCTGATCTCCTTCAGGCCGGACGGTCGGCGGACCAGTCCGTTTTGCATCGGAAGCCGGGCTATCTGTTCAGCGGTGGCCCGGCTTTGCATTCTTCCCGACCGGAGGTTTTATAATGCCCTTCGACCTTTCTCCCCGTCCGCTCAATCCGGCGCCTGTCACACCCGCCATGGTTTGGCCGAACGGCGCGAAAAGCGCTCTCTTCATCGGCTTCGACGTGGACGCGGAAACCGCCTGGATCGGCAACAATCCTTCCAATGTCGATCGCATGGTTACGACGTCGCATGGCGGCTACGACGCCCGCGTCGGCATTTCGAAAATCGTGTCGCTGATGGATGAATTGTCGCTGCCGGCGACCTTCTTCATTCCCGGCTGGACGGCATTGGCGCATCCCGCCCAGTGCGAAGCGATCCTGAAAGCTGGCCACGAGATCGGCCATCACGGCTATCTCCATAAGCTGCCCGACCGCGACAAGCTGGATGAGGCTTTCGAGGAAATCGATCGCGGCTATGAGGCGTTGCAGCAGGTGCTCGGCGTGCGGCCGATCGGCTACCGCGCACCATCGGGTGAGAATTTCCCGGAACTGCTCGCCTATCTCTCGAAATCCGGCATGCGCTATTCCAGCTCCTTCCGCGACGATATCCTGCCTTACAGGCATGCGGATCATGGCGGCGAGCGCGGTCTGATCGAGATCCCGGTCAACTTCGCCTTCGACGACTGGAATTTCGGCATGACGAGCCGCACCAGTTCACGGCCGATCTTCGGACGCGACGCGGTGCTGCAGCTGTGGATTGACGAATTCGAGGCGACACATGCTTGGGGCGGCGTCACGACGCTGGTCCTCCATCCGCAGGTTTCGGGACGGCCGATGCGCTGGCATCTGCTGCGCGATTTCCTGATCCATGTGCAAAGCAGAACCGATGTCTGGATTGCCACGGGCGCCGAGATATCGGACCATTTCGACGCGCTGGAAGCGGCCCGCGCAGAGCTTTAAGAAAGACCTGGAGAAACCGACATGACGTTCGACACGAAAAAGCTGGAAGAGCTTCGAGCAAAATACGGCGAAGGCCACGGCGGCAGCATCCATGATCCGGAATTTCGCGCCGTCGCCGACCGGATCTTTTCCGCAAGCGGCACGCGCTCGGCCCCCTATGCGGGCGTTCCGACGCTTCTCGATGCGCCGCTCGTCCACATCGATGCGGACAATCCGGATTTCGGCGATCTTCAGGTAGCGCTGATCGGCGTGCCGATGGATCTCGGCGTCACCAACCGTCCGGGCTCCCGCTTCGGGCCGCGGGCGCTACGCACGATCGAGCGCGTCGGTCCCTATAACCACGTTCTGAAGACAGCGCCGACCTTCGAGGTGAAGGTGGCCGATATCGGCGACGTGCCGTTCCGCAGCCGTTACCGGCTGGAGATGAGCCATGACGATATCGAGGCGCATTTCAACAAGGTCGTCGATGCGGGCGTGATCCCCTTGTCGGTCGGCGGCGACCATTCGATCACGCATCCGATCCTCAAGGCGGTCGGCCGCGACCGACCGGTCGGGATGATCCATATCGACGCCCATTGCGATACGGGCGGCGCCTACGATCTCACCAAGTTCCACCATGGCGGCCCGTTCCGCAACGCGGTTCTCGACGGCGTGCTTGATCCGACACGGGTCATCCAGATCGGCATTCGCGGCGCGGCGGAGTATCTCTGGGAGTTCTCCTTCGAAAGCGGGATGACCGTCATTCATGCCGAAGAGATCGGCAAGATGGGCATCGACGCCGTCATCGCCAAGGCGCGCGAGATTGTCGGCGATGGCCCGACCTATCTGTCCTTCGATATCGACAGCCTCGATCCGGCCTATGCGCCCGGCACCGGCACGCCTGAAATCGGCGGGCTCACCAGCCGTCAGGCGCTCGATATCCTGCACGGGCTAAAGGGTCTGAATTTCGTCGGCGGCGACGTCGTCGAAGTGGCGCCGCAATACGATACGACCACCAACACGGCGCATGCGGGCGCCCAGATGCTGTTCGAAATCCTCAGCCTGATCCGTTTCAGCCCGGCACTGAAGGGCTGAGCATCAAGCTTTCTGACAGTAATGCGCCGTCGGTGCATTACTGTCAGGCTCGGCTTCGCCTGGCTGCGGCGACACGATCGGCTTGAACAGGCTCCGGTCGGGCTTGAGGTCAAGAAGCGGCGTGCCGTCGAGGCAATCCATGCCGCGCACCAAAAGCACATTGCCCTCGACGCCTTCGAGAACCACGATGGACGTGCCGATCGGGTTCGGTCTGACAGGGGAGCGCAGCGAGAAGGTGCCGTGCACCTTGCCGCTGCTGGCGGGCTCTGCAGAACCAGATCGCGGCGCGCCTGATGCAGCCAGTAGAGGATTTCCAGCCTCTCGAATGTCTCGACGCCCTTCAGGGCCGCAACCCAGGGCTCGAATATCTCGATCCGGCAGATCGGTCCGGTATGGCTGCCCTGACGCGGCGTTTCGCTGCGTGCGGTCCAGGGGGTCGAAATGCGTCCGATGAAGATCAGCCCCGCATCGTTCGCCTCCGGCGGCGTGACCTGAACCTCGTTCTCGCGGATGCCGTTATCGTGCGCCATGTCGTTCTCCGATCAACTGGTTCTGCTCCACGTTTCGCGAAGCAACCAGATCTCCCCAGCATGGCTGAAATACTGCTGTTTCGCAAAATGTGAAGCTGCGCGGAACAGTTTCCCGCTTTTCGGATTTCTTATTGCGAATAATTTGCAACTACGATCTTTATGTGCGAATGAATTGCAATTGCAACAACGAGAGCACGATCGACGATGGATATCCGATCCCGAATGAATTCCAGCGGCTGGCTTAAAAGCGGCGGTGATGCCTCGCTGATGGATGTTCATCGCTCGATCCCGGTGCGCGGACAGGGATCGAAGCTCCGGCGGGCGTTCGCGTTCTTCGGTCCGGGTTATCTCGTCGCCGTCGGCTACATGGATCCGGGCAATTGGGCGACGTCGCTCGCCGGCGGTTCGCAGTTCGGTTACCTGCTCCTGTCGGTCGCACTCTTGTCGAACATCATGGCGATCGTGCTGCAATCGCTCTGCGCCCGGCTGGCGGTCGCTTCCGGCCGCGATCTCGCCCAGGCCTGTCGCGACGCATTCCCGCGTCCCGTCGCCTACATGCTCTGGCTGTTTGCCGAAATCGCCATCATCGCCACCGATATTGCAGAGGTGATCGGCACCGCGATCGGTCTCAACCTGATCTTCGGCATTCCGCTGGAAATCGGTGTTCTCATCACCGCGCTCGATGTCTTCCTCATTCTCTACCTGCAGAAGCTCGGATTCCGGTTCCTGGAAGCCTTCGTCATCGGTTTGCTGGGCGTCATTACCGCTTGTTTCGCCATCCAGATCGCCATGGCGGACCCGAACTGGGGCGAGGTCATTCGTGGCTTTGCGCCGACCACCGAGATCGTCACCAATCCCAACATGCTCTATCTGGCGCTGGGTATTCTCGGCGCCACCGTCATGCCGCATAACCTTTATCTGCATTCCGGCATCGTCCAGACCCGTAATTACGGGGACAGCGTCGAGGAGAAGCGGGAGGCGATCAAGTTCGCGACGATCGACAGCACCGTCGCCTTGATGTTCGCGCTTCTGATCAACGCATCGATCCTCATTCTGGCGGCCGCCGCTTTTCATGCCAACGGCCATACGGCGGTGGCGGAACTCGGCGATGCGCATAATCTTCTCTCACCGGTTCTCGGCTATGCCATCGCGCCGACGCTGTTCGGCATCGCGCTCCTGTGCTGCGGCCTGAACTCGACGGTGACGGCGACGCTTGCCGGCCAGATCGTGATGGAAGGGTTCCTGCATATCCGGCTGGCAGCCTGGGTGCGCCGGTTGATCACCCGCGGCATCGCCATCATTCCGGCAGCCGCGGTCACCATACTCTATGGCGATGGCGGCACGGCGGAGCTTCTGATCCTGACGCAGGTCGTGCTTAGCCTGCAGCTCTCGTTCGCGGTCTTCCCGCTGGTGATGTTCACGTCCGACAAGCGCAAGATGGGCGTGTTCGTCGCACCTCTCTGGCTGCGTGCCTTTGCCTGGCTGATCGCCATCGTCATCGGCGCCCTCAACATCAAGCTGCTGGTCGATTTCGTCCTGTAACCGGAAAAGTCATCGAGCTCAGGATCTGTTCGGCCGTGCGAGCGATCGTCTCGGCGGCCGCTCCCTTTTTCCACGCAAGCGACAGATGCATGTCGTAGGCCTCGGGAAGCGCGATCGCCGCCATCCGCTCGTCCGGCTGCGGAATGGCCCAGAGCGGCAGAAGCGCGATATAGCCGTGATCGCTGACGAGGTTGGCGATGACGGGAATGGAATCGATTTCGACGAAGGTCAGTGCCGCCCGTTCGTCCGGGGTCAAAATGTCCTCGGTCAGCGCCCCGAATTTCTGCCGCAACCCGCTTTTGAGGCTCGGCAGCGCGATTGGGTGACGCAGCAGCAGTTGCCGCAGATCGCCGCGATGGTCAGGGATCACATCGGCTGCTCCCACCATGGCAAGTCCGCTGCGCGAGATTATCAGGTGTTCGACGCCGGGCGGCATGTCGAGCGTGTCGACCAGCACGAGGTCATACGTCCGGTCGGTGATACCGGACAGAAGCTCCTCGGCATTGGTGCTTGAGATATAGAGCGGCCGTCGCGGCATGTGCTTCGGCCAGTCGGCGGCAAGTTTTGCGAGGATCCGGGCAATCAGGCTTTCGCGTCCGAGCGGCGTCACCGAGCCGACGCGGGTCGTCGATGCGGCACGCCGGAAACGGTCGCCGGCATGGTCAGAAATTTTCAGCCAGATCGCTTCGAGCTCTTCTCCGAGAGCGATCACCCGTTGCCCGCTCGCATTGGGAACGGCGCCGGCGGCCGCCCGGTCGAGAAGGGGAAGGCCGAGATCGCGCTCCAGACTGCGGATCTGCCGCGTCAGCTGCGGCTGGCCGATGCCGATCTCCTGCGCCGCCCGCCTTATGCTGCCGCTGCGGCCGACCACGAGGAAACGCTGCAGCGCCAGAAGCGGTACGGAAAGCCGGGCTCCGTCTTCGGGCGAGCCGTCCTTGTCGCCGAGACCCGAGAGCTCGCCGACCAGCATGGCAGCTCGCTGCAGATCGCGACCGATCCTGACGCCCTCAAGCGTTGGCTGGATGCGGTTGCCGGATGTCGTCGTCAGCGGTGTGGCGATATGAAACTGCAGCCTTGCCAGCGCGGCAGAGACGCTGGAGACCGGTCGGTCCAGCACCTTCGCCGTTTCGCGGATGCCGCCCAAGGCGAGCACATGATGGGCGATCAGCAGCGAGGCAAGGTCCATGACGGCTTCCGGGTGAGCATATAAGAGGATGACAGCAATGATATCGTGCGTTCACGATATGGGATATCCCTCTGCCGATCAAATTCTCCTAGTCTGCCCCCAAGCGGTTCCGATCGAACGCGCGCCCCAAGGCTAAAGGGCTCAAGGCTTCAAGGCTTCAAGGAGACAGGCCGATGTCGGATTTCGATCTTGTTCTGAAAGGCACGCTGGTCCTTGCCGACCGCATCGTTCCCGAAGGTTATGTGGCGGTCCGCGACGGGCTGGTTGCGTCAGTCGGTCAGGGCCAGATGCCGTCCGCGCGCGAAAGCCACGATCTCGGCGCGTCGCTGATCCTTCCGGGTGCCGTCGATGCGCAGGTGCATTCGCTTTCGCAGAAGAACCAGGAGGATTTCATCTGGTCGACCCGCTCGGCTGCTGCCGGCGGCGTCACCACCATCGTCGACATGCCCTATGACGAGGGCAATCTGGTCTGCTCGGCGGATGCCGTGCGAAGCAAGGCCGCTCATGCGGAAAGCCAAGCGCGGGTCGATTTCTCGCTCTATGGCACCGTCGATCCGCAGGAGGGCGCGGTGCGCATCCGCGAACAGGTTGAAGCCGGTGTCGCGGCCTTCAAGTTCTCCACCTTCGGGACAGACCCGAAGCGTTTTCCGCGCATCTTCGCGCCGCTGATGGCCGAGTGCTTTGCCGCGATCGCGCCAACCGGCCTGACGGCCGGCGTCCACAACGAGAATGATGAATATGTGCGCTGGGCGATGGCTGAGGTGAAGGCATCCGGCATCACCGATTACCGTGCCCACGAGATGTCGCGTCCGCCGCTGACCGAGCTTCTGGCGATGACCGAGATCTACGAGATCGGTGCGGCCACCGGCTGTCCGGCCCATGTGGTGCACTGCTCGCTCGGTCGCGGTTACGAGATCGCCGCCGGCTACCGCGCGCAAGGGCATCGCGCCACGGTCGAATGCCTGATTCATTACCTGACGCTCGACCAGGAAACCGATGCGAGACGGCTCGGCGGCAAGTCGAAATGCAATCCGCCGATCCGGCCGCGGGCGGAGGTGGAAAAGCTCTGGCGACATCTGGCGGCCGGCAATGTCACGCTTCTCTCCACCGATCACGTCAGCTGGTCGCTCGACCGCAAGACCAATCCGGACATGCTTGCCAATGCCTCCGGCCTGCCGGGTCTCGAAGCCATGGTGCCGCTGTTTATCAAGGGCGCACTCGAACGCGGTGTGTCACTCACCTGGGCCGCGAGGCTGATGGTGCTCAATCCCGCCCGGCATTTCCGCATCGATCACGTCAAGGGCGCGCTGGAAGTCGGCAAGCACGCCGATATCGCGGTGCTGACGGCGGAAGAGCATGTGTTCGACGCGTCGAAGACCGGCAACAACGTCGTCGGATGGTCGCCCTATGACGGAATGACCTTGCCCTACAAGGTGGCCGGAACCTATCTTCGCGGCACACTCGCCTATGACGGATCGAAGGTGCTGGCGCAGCCCGGCACCGGCCGGTTCGTGCGGCCCCCGGCCAACCTTTCACTTCAGGATTTTTGATCGCATGACCTCCAATCTCGCCGTCAACGCCGACCGGATCGCAGCCGATATCGAGGCGCTGGCTGCTATCACCGAACCGGACAGGCCCTGGACGCGCCGGGCCTTCACGCCGATGTTCTTGAAGGGCCGCGCTTACGTCGAGAAGATCTTTCGCGAGGCCGGGCTCGAAACCCACATCGATGCCGCCGGCAACATGACCGGGCGGCGCAGGGGAACGGTGGAGGGCAAGGGCACGATCATGCTCGGCTCGCATACGGATACGGTGCCGAACGGCGGCCGGTTCGATGGCATCGCCGGCGTCCTCGTGGGTCTCGAAGTGGCGCGCTCGCTCAAGGATGCCGGCATCGCGCTCGAACACGATCTGGAAATCGTCGATTTTCTCGCCGAGGAAGTTTCGATCTTCGGCGTCTCCTGCATCGGCAGCCGCGGCATGACCGGCGTTCGCCCGCCGGAATGGCTGGAGCGCAGCACCGATGGCGTAACGCTCGCGGACGGCATCCGCCAGGTCGGCGGAGATCCGGATGCCGTGTTCACGCGCACCGATATCAAAGCCTTCTTCGAGCTGCATATCGAACAGGGCACGGTGCTGGAGCGTGAAAACGTCGATATCGGCATCGTCGGCGCGATCACCGGCATCTCGCGGTTCGAGATCCTGGTGGAAGGCCGCGCCGACCACGCCGGCACCACGCCGATGAATGCCCGCTATGATGCGCTGGGGGCCGCATCCATCATCGTGCTCGGCATCGAGGAAATCGCCCGCAAGCTCGCCTCGGGTAAAAGCTATTTCGCCGGCACGGTCGGCGAGTTCTCGATGGAGCCGAACGCCGCCAACGTCATCCCCTCGCATGTCCGCATGCTGATCGATGCGCGTGCTGTGGATGACACGGTGATGGACGAATTCGTCGCTTCCGTCACCGCGCTTTGTGCACAGACAGCCTCGGAGCGTAGCGTAACCATCGCCGACCCGCGCCGGGTCTCGCATGCGGCGCCGACGCCGATGTCGGACATGGTGACCGGCGTGCTTGCCGAAAGTGCGCAGCGGATCGGCGCGACCAGCCGACCGATGGTGTCGGGCGCCGGTCACGATGCGGCCTTTCTCTCAAAGGTGGCGCCGGCTGCGATGATCTTCATCGCCAGCAAGGATGGCCGCAGTCACGCCGCGGAAGAGTGGTCCGACAACGACGATATCGCGCTGGGCGCTGCCGTTCTCTACGAGGCGGTCTTGGCACTCGACAAACAATAGGGGCAAGGGCATGGGTCGCATACTGACGGAGAAGGATGTCGAGGCGGCGGTTCGCGGCGGCTCGGTCTATGCGGCCGGCGGCGGTGGCTGGTCGGATCACGGCCGCATGCTCGGCTATGCGGCCGTCTCGGTCGGCCGGCCCGAACTCGTGTCCATCGACGAATTGTCCGACGACGACTGGGTGGCGACGGCTGCCGCGATCGGTGCCCCAGCCTCGACCACGGCCTGGGAAATGCAGGGCATCGACTACGTCAAGGCGGTGCAGCTGCTGCAGGATGCGCTCGGCGAAAAGGTCTCAGCGCTGATGATCGGCCAGAATGGCAAATCCTCGACGCTCAACGGCTGGCTGCCATCAGCCATCCTCGGCACGAAGGTGCTCGATGCGGTCGGCGACGTGCGCGCCCATCCGACCGGCGACATGGGCTCGATCGGCATGGCCAATTCGCCGCAGCAGATGATCCAGACCGCAGTCGGCGGCAACCGCGCGGAAAACCGCTATATCGAACTCGTCGTGCGCGGCGCCACCGCCAAGGTCTCGCCGATCCTGCGCACCGCCTCGGACATGTCCGGCGGCTTCATCGCCTCATGCCGCAATCCGCTGCGCGCCTCCTATGTGCGCAAAAATGCAGCGCTCGGCGGCATCAGCCTGGCGTTGACGCTCGGCGAAGAAATCATCGAGGCCGATGCCAAGGGTGGATCCGCCGTCATCGACGCGATCGTCAGGACGACCGGCGGCACGATCCTGGCAGAGGCCGAGGTAACGGCCAAATCGGTGGTCTATACCAAGGAAGCCTTCGATGTCGGCACGATCACGCTTGGGTCAGGCGACCGGGCGATCACGCTGCATGTCATGAACGAATACATGGCGGTGGACGATGCCGGCGGCAACCGGCTCGCCACCTTCCCGGACATCATCGCGACACTGTCGCCGCAGGGCGAACCGTTGAGCGTCGGTCAGCTCGAAGTCGGGATGCCGGTGTTTCTGCTGCATGTGCCAAAGACGCTCATCCCGCTGTCGTCGAGCGTCAAGGATCCCTCGGTCTACCCGATCTGCGAGACGGCGCTGGGGATCAGCATTGCGGATTATGCGCTGGGATAGGGCGGAGCAGACCCCGCCCCAAACCCCTCCCCACAAGGGGGAGGGGCTTAACCTGCCGCACTGTCACAGCCTTTTTGGGACGCGACAGTGCCGCAGATTTTCTCCCCCCTTGTGGGGGAGATGGCCGGCAGGCCAGAGGGGGTTTTGGCTTGCCCCTCATCCGCCTGCCGGCACCTTCTCCCCGCGCGCGGGGAGAAGGACGCAAGCCGCTCGCTCCCTGCCCGAATCGGGGCACGTCCCCTCTCCCCGTGAGCGGGGAGAGGGTTAGGGTGAGGGGCAGCAACGCGACGAGAGAACAGGTGAGGGGCTAAGTCCCCGACATCAAAGAGGACACGATCCACATGCCAAAGCCCAACCCGCGCCATCCGAACTTCCCGATCCCCGGTGGGCCCGAACTGCGCGCCAAGGGCTGGCGGCAGGAGGCTCTGCTGCGGCTTCTGGAAAACGTGCTGGCAGTGGGCGAGGATCCGGACAATCTGATCGTCTATGCGGCGCTCGGCAAGGCGGCGCGCAATTGGGCGGCGCATGAGGCGATCGTGCGCACATTGAAGACGATGGACGAGGATCAGACGCTGATCATCCAGTCCGGCAAGCCGGTCGGGTTGCTCAAGACCCATGACAAGGCGCCGCTCGTCATCATGGCCAATTGCAACATCGTGGGGCAGTGGGCGAAGGCCGAGTATTTCTATGCGCTGCAGGAAAAGGGGCTGATCTGCTGGGGCGGGCTGACGGCCGGGGCGTGGCAGTATATCGGCAGCCAGGGTGTCATTCAGGGCACCTATGAAATCTTCATGCGGATCGCCGAGAAGCGTTTCGGCGGCTCGCTTGCCGGTCGCTTCATCCTGACGGCAGGTCTCGGCGGCATGGGCGGCGCGCAGCCGCTCGCCGGTCGCATGGCGGGCGCTGCGATCCTGGTGGTTGATATTGATCCGGAACGGGTCGCCAAGCGCCGCGAGATCGGGTTTCTCGATGAGGTCGCGCCGGATCTCGATACGGCGCTTGCGATGATCGATGCGGCAGTTCGTGACAAACGCGCTGTCTCGATCGGTCTCGTCGGCAATGCCGCCGACATCTACCCGCAGATCGTCAAGCGCGGCATCGTGCCCGATATCGTCTCCGACCAGACCTCGGCGCACGATCTGGTCTATGGCTATGTCCCGAAGGGGATGAGCCTTGACGAAGTGCGGCGTCTTCGCAAGGAGGGCCAGGGCCAGCTGATGGCGGCGAGCCGCGCCTCGATCGCCGATCATGTCCGCGCCATGCTGACCCTGCAGGAACGGGGTGCGGAAGTGTTCGACAACGGCAACCTGATCCGCACCCAAGCGCGCGAGGGCGGCGTTGCCAACGCGTTCGACATTCCGATCTTTACCGAAGCCTATCTGCGGCCACTGTTCTGCAAGGCGATCGGACCGTTCCGCTGGATGGCGTTGTCGGGCAAAGAGAGCGATATCGCCCGCATCGACGATCTCGTGCTCGAGCTTTTCCCGGATAATTTCATCGTCACCAACTGGATCCGGCTGGCGCGCGAGAACGTGCCTTTCGAGGGCCTGCCGGCGCGGATCGCCTGGCTTGGTCATGGCGAGCGCACGAAGCTTGCGTTGGCCGTGAACGCGCTGGTCGCAAGCGGCGAACTTGCCGGGCCGATCGCGTTTTCGCGCGACCATCTCGACGCCGGCGCCATGGCGCATCCCAATATCATGACCGAAAACATGAAGGACGGATCGGATGCGATCGCTGACTGGCCGCTGATCAACGCGATGACGATGTGCGCGTCGATGGCGGACCTTGTCGTTATCCATTCGGGCGGCGGCGGCTATGCGGGTTACATGACATCTGCCGGTGTCACGATCATTGCCGATGGGACGGAAAAAGCCGCCGAACGGCTTGAACATTCGATCACCAACGACACCTCGCTCGGCATTATCCGCTATGCGGATGCCGGCTATGACGAGGCGATCGAGGCTGCCGAAACGGCCGGCCTGAAATTGCCCTAGAAAGGGTCTTCGTTAAAGCTTTGAAGGGGTGCGTTAACCTTTTGTTAACCACCCCGGCGCTACATCTAACGTCAACGATTTGTTTACGTAGATGACCAAAGTGCTAACAGACGCTCGCTCAATCCGTATCAAGGGCCGCTCGTTTTTGGCGGTCGTCTTGTCCCCCGATCTGCCGCTCGACAACTGGCTCTCGCGCCTTGACGATCTGGCAGCCCGCTCGGCCGGCTTCTTTCTCGACCGGCCGGTCGTGCTCGATATTTCCGAGGTTTCGATCGACAAGATCGAGCTGAAGAACCTGCTCGAACAGCTGGCCGAACGCAATGTCCGGATCATGGGGATCGAAGGCGCTCGCCCGTCGATGCTTGGCCCCGGAATGCCGCCGGCGATGCGGGGCGGCAAGGCTGCATCCGATTTCGAAGTCCCGGAAAAGTCCGAGGATAAGTCGGCTCAAGAAAGCTCCGGACAAGTTGGCGTTGCTACCAAGCAAGGTGCCAAGCAGCCGGAAACGGATACCGACAGTCAGCTCCGCAACGAGCCGATCAAGGTTGCCGAGGTCCGGCCGGTCATCCAGTCGCTGGTGATCAACGAGCCGGTTCGCTCCGGTCAGTCGGTCATCTTCGCGGAAGGTGACGTGACCGTTATCGGTTCGGTTGCCTCCGGTGCCGAAGTGATCGCCGGCGGTTCGGTGCATGTCTACGGCGCAATACGCGGCCGGGTCATGGCTGGATCATTGGGGAATGCAACGGCACGGATATTTTGCCGCAAGCTCGAGGCCGAACTGGTCGCGATCGACGGCATCTACAAGATGGCCGAGGACATGGACGCAAGCCTTCGCGGGCAGCCTGTCCAGCTCTGGCTCGACGGCGACATCATCATGGCAGAAACGCTCAGTTAAGAAATGAAAAAAAGCAAATGATAACGGGCCGGCAGGACACAGGAGAGATTGGTATGGGGAAAGTCATAGTTGTGACTTCGGGCAAGGGAGGGGTCGGTAAGACAACCTCGACCGCGGCTCTCGGCGCAGCGCTCGCCAGCCGCGGCGACAAGGTCGTCGTCGTCGATTTCGATGTCGGGTTGCGTAACCTCGACCTCGTCATGGGTGCCGAGCGCCGGGTCGTCTACGACCTCGTCAACGTCATCCAGGGCGATGCGAAGCTTCCGCAGGCTCTGATCCGCGACAAGCGCCTCGACAACCTGTTCCTGCTGCCCGCCTCGCAGACACGCGACAAGGATGCCCTGACATCCGAAGGCGTCGAGCGCGTGATGGCCGATCTGAAGCGCTACTTCGACTGGATCATCTGCGACAGCCCTGCCGGCATCGAGCGCGGTGCGACACTTGCCATGCGCCATGCGGATATGGCCGTCGTGGTCACCAATCCGGAAGTCTCCTCGGTGCGCGACAGCGACCGCATCATCGGTCTTCTCGATTCCAAGACGCTCAAGGCCGAAAACGGCGAGCGGATGGAAAAGTATCTTTTGCTGACCCGCTACGACGTCAACCGTGCCGAGCGTGGCGACATGCTGAAGGTGGACGACGTTCTGGAAATCCTGTCGATCCCGCTGATCGGCATCATTCCGGAAAGCATGGATGTGCTGCGTGCCTCCAACATCGGTGCGCCGGTGACGCTGGCCGACGCCAAGAGCGCTCCGGCCCAGGCTTATTTCGATGCCGCGCGGCGTCTCGCCGGCGAGGTCCTGCCCATGACCATCCCGGGCGAAAAGCGCGGTCTCTTCGGCAAGATCTTCGGAAGGAAGGCCGCATGAACATGTTCCGCCTTTTCAACAGGCCGAAATCGGCGCCCGCGGCCCGCGAGCGTCTCCAGGTACTGCTTGCTCATGAACGCATGGTTGTCGGCACCGATCTGGTCGCCGTGCTGCGCGAGGAAATTCTGGCCGTCATCGCCAAACACGTCCAGCTGGACGCCGACCGCGTAACGGTAAAGATGGATCGCGACGAGCACTGCACTATCCTGGAGATCGACGTCGAGATCCCGCTCAATGCGAGCGCCCAGGCCGCAGCCTGAACGTCTCTATCGAGTTAGCCTCCCAAGGCTGGTTTGAAAGGCGGGTATGTCCGGCGGGACATGCCCGCCTTTTGCGTCGTCCCAGCGGACTTCCAGATGGCCGCCGAGCGCCCGGACACCCTTGTCGATGGCTTTGAAATCCGGGTAGCGGCTCTTGTATCCGCGGGTCTGGAAATACTGGCCGGTGCCGGCCTCTTCATCCATATCGCGCATGATCCACCGGATCGCGTAGCAGCGGCTTCGCAGCTGATCCAGCGCCGGAATGCCTGTCAGCTTGTAGGGCTTCCGGCTGCGGCGAAAACCGTAATAGCGGGCCGCCGCCTGGATCCGGTCCCAGCTGACGCCCGGAAACGCGTCGCAGATCTCTTTCCGGTCTGCGGCGGGATAGAGCCTGCGCAATTTCTGCCGGGCCGACCATCCCCAGGCCTGCCGGCGTGGTGCAAGACCCAGTCTCTGGCAGCGTGTCTGTATGGCCTTTTTCGACCGGGCATGCAGAACCTGGCTTATGGCAAAGTAATCGGGATGAAAGATCCGGCAGATCAGGTCTTCCTCGTCCGTCCAGAGCTTGTGTCCGCTGACGGTGAAGCCCGAACGCAGTATCTTCAGTCGTGTCCGCTCGGTGAGAGCTAAGTCTTTCGCAAGCTGCGCCAGGTCCATCGCAGGGTCCTCTGACGCTGGCGGCTATGGCTTCTTGACGTTCAGCGCCCGGAATGAGTTGAACGTTCCTCCCTTGTCGGTGAACAGGTCCACAAGCGGCTTCGGCAGACCGTTCAGCTCCCGCAGCTTGAGCGCGAGGAAGGCAAATTCCAGCTTGAGGCGATCGATTTCCTGCGCCCGGGCATCGAGAATGCGTGCCTCGATCTCAGCTTTCTGGCGAAGAAGATCATCCAGTACGGACATGACAACGCTCCAAAATATGACGTTTGAATTTGGCTTTCTTAAAAAAAATTGCATGCGGGAAAAACCGTGTGCGGTCACACGTTCGGACAAGCTGTCACGGAAATTCGATTTTGCCAATCGCCGTTGCCATTTCCAACGTCACCCGATTCTGATGTCGCTATGCTGGCGCGTGTTTACAGAGGTGCTATACAGGCCAATGATTTAGGTAGGCGTCTCGGGCAGTCGCAAATGCGAGACGTCACGATCGCGGCCAATGACCATGCCTTCGGAGTGCCAGATGAATTTCCATTCGCCCTATAGCCACGGCTTCATTCGCGGCGCCGCCTGCACGCCCGTCTGCGAACTCGGCGACCCGGACTTCAACGCGCGTGCGACGCTGGATCTGGCCCGTGAAGGTCACGCGCGCAGCGTTGCGCTGATGGTGTTTCCGGAACTTGGCATTTCCGGCTATTCGATCGACGATCTGCTCGGCCAGGACGTTCTACTCGATGCGGTCGAAAGCGCGCTTGCAACGGTCGTCGAGGAAAGCAAGGCGCTGCTTCCCGTGCTTCTTGTCGGCGCACCGCTGCGTCACGAAGGACGTCTGTTCAACTGCGCCGTCGTCATCCATGCAGGCCGCATTCTCGGTGTGGTGCCGAAGACCCATATCCCGAATTACCGCGAATTCTACGAGAAGCGCTGGTTCGCATCCGGCCGCAGCGTGCGCGACATGATGATTTCGGTTGCCGGACAAGCGGTGCCCTTCGGCATCGATCTGCAGTTTGCCGCTGAAAATATCCGCGATTTCATCTTCCACGTGGAGATCTGCGAAGACGTCTGGCTGCCAGCGCCGCCGAGCGATTTCGGCGCCATGGCCGGTGCTCTGATCCTCACCAACCTGTCGGCCAGCAACATCACCGTCGGCAAGGCGGAGATGCGCAAGCTGCTTTGCGCCACCCAGTCGGCGCGCAACTTTGCGGCCTATCTCTATTCGGCGGCCGGCCCCGGCGAATCCACCACCGATCTCGCCTGGGACGGCCAGGCCTGCATCTACGAACTGGGCGATCTGTTGGGCGAGACCGAGCGGTTTCCGGCCGGCCCGCAGATGTGCGTCGCCGATATCGATGTCGAGCGGCTGCGTCTCGAGAGAATGCGCACCGGCACGTTCAACGATGCCGCAACGCTGCATCTGACGGCAGGCAAGACGTTCCGGCGCGTCCTGTTCGACTTCGAGCGGCCGCAAGAAACGCTTGATCTGGAGCGGGCCATCCAGCGCTATCCGTTCGTGCCATCAGATCCGAAGCGGCTCGACCAGGATTGCTACGAAACCTTCAACATCCAGGTCCAGGGCCTGATGAAGCGGTTGAAATCGACCGGCATCAAGCGCCTCTGCATCGGCATATCAGGCGGCCTCGATTCGACCCATGCGCTGCTGGTCGCAGCCAAGGCCTATGATCAGCTCGGCTGGCCGCGCACCGATATTCTCGGCTTTACCATGCCGGGCTTTGCCACCGGCGACGACACGAAGTCGAATGCCTGGGCGCTGATGCGCGGCATGGGCATTACGGCCGAAGAGGTCGACATCAAGCCGCTTGCCACCCAGCTTCTGCACGATCTCAAACATCCGTTCAGCGGTGGCGAGCCGGTCTATGACGTGACGTTTGAAAATGTGCAGGCGGGTCTGCGAACCGATTTCCTGTTCCGCGCTGCCAACCAGCGCAACGCGCTTGTGCTCGGCACCGGCGACCTGTCGGAGATCGCGCTTGGCTGGTCGACCTACGGCGTCGGCGACCAGATGAGCCATTACAACGTCAACGCTTCGGTGCCGAAGACGCTGATTCAGCACCTCATCCGTTGGGTCATCGAGGCCGAGAGCTTCGATGATGAAACCAATGCAACGCTGCAGCGCATCCTCAATACGCTGATCTCGCCGGAACTGGTGCCGGCAGGCGCCGACGGGGCCATGCAAAGCACCGAAGACAAGATCGGCCCCTACGATCTGCATGATTTCACGCTCTACTATCTCACCCGGTTCGGCCTGAAGCCGTCGAAGATCGCCTATATGGCGCTGCAGGCATGGAAGGATGCGGGCGCTGGCGCCTGGCCCTCGCATTTCCCGGAGGAGAAGAAGCGGCAGTTCGACCTTCCCGTCATCAAGCGCTGGATGGAGACGTTCCTGTTCCGCTTCTTCACCATCAGCCAGTTCAAGCGCTCTGCGTCTCCGAACGGGCCGAAGGTGACGTCGGGCGGATCGCTCTCGCCGCGCGGCGACTGGCGGGCACCGTCGGATGGCAATGGCCGGATCTGGATCAAAGAGCTCAAGGACAACGTGCCGGACGCATGACGGCGGCGGTTCACAACACGCAATTGTCAGGCGGAATCGGCGAAATCGGGAAACCGATGAGCGCTTAAGGGGTTGTTCCTTCCAGAGACAACAGGGAAGGAGCTCAATTCATGGAACTCAACCGTCGAACCGTTCTCACCGCAACCGCTTTCACAGCGGCCGCTGCTGTGTTTCCAATTCCCAATATTGCGCGGGCCGCCGCGCCGTTTGCGCAGCCGAAGCTGCCATTCGGCGAGGGCGATCTGGCACCCGTCATTTCCGCAAAGACCGTGGGCCTGCATTACGGCAAGCATCACAAGGCCTATTTCGACAAGCTGAACACGCTGTCGACCGGCACCAAATATGCCGACATGGATCTTGAGGCGATCGTTGTGGAATCAGCCAAGTCCGATGCCGATGCGGACAAGAAGATCTTCAACAATGCCGCCCAGGCCTGGAACCATGTGGCCTACTGGGATCAGTTCGTTCCCGGTGGCCCGAACCGACCGCAGGGCGAGGTTGCAACGACAATCAACGAGACGTTCGGCGACTATGATGGCTTCATCAAGCGCGCCGTCGATATCTCGGATACGGTCTTCGGCACAGGCTGGGTGTGGCTCACTCGTGATGACGCCGGCAAGCTGGCACTGATCGGCTATGAGGACGGCAAGAACCCGATTGCTGTCGGACGTCCCGCCTATCTCGGCATCGATATCTGGGAACATGCCTATTACGTCGATTACGAGAACCGAAAGCCGGAGCATATCCGCGCCGTCCTCGACAAGCTCGTGAACTGGCGTTCGGTCGAGGAACGCATGGCAGCTTGAGGCTGCGATGTTCCCTTTAGTCAAAGAGAGAGGAGTGCCCATGGCCCAGGATCCATTTGAACCCGTACCCGGCCCAATCCCGCCTACACCCGCTCCGCCGGTCCCTCCGATCGGTGAGCCGGAGCCCGACAGGTTGCCGGATGAAGATCCGGTGCCGAACCCGGATGAAAACGACGATCCGCCGCAATACGCCTGAGTTAGCGGCACACCACTAAGAACGGATGGCCGGTCAAGGGACCGGCTGTCTTTCTGTCTGCTTCGCCGGAAGGCGCCACAGGTTCGTCCGCTTTCCCCTCACCAGTGCCTGCATCGGCCGCTCCAGCGCTTCATAGGCGAGGACGCCGACCAGCGTGCCGGCGACCACGGCGATCGTGGTTGCCGCGACAGGCGGCAGGGATGCAGACGACAGGATCTTGACGGCGACCGAGACCGCAAACGTATGCCAGATGTAGATTGAGTATGACGCATCGCCGAGATAGGCGAGGGCAGGGATCTTTGGGACCGAGCGGCTCTTTTCAAGGCTGAGCGCGCCGGTCACCAGCATGATCGCAAGCGGTCCACAGGACCACGCATCGAATTCAAGCTTGAAAATCTGGATCGCCGCGAACCCGGCGATCGACAGGCAGATCAGCGCCAGCCCGATCGGGGCCGGTGGGACGGCGCCGCGCTGCCAGAGTTTTGCAAGTGCTGCACCGGCCACGAATTCCAGAATGACCGGGGCCGTGTAGAAGCCAACCGACGGATTTTCGGGCGGCATGACGAGGCCGATTGCGACAAGCGTTCCGAACACCAGCGCCAGCAACGGAAGCCGGGCCGATGGGCGCGCAAACAGGGTCAGCGCAAACACGGCGTAGAAGAAGATCTCGTAGTTCAGCGTCCAGCCTTGCACGAGGACAGGCCAGAGTGCGCCGGTGCTGGGCGAGGCAACGGGCAGGAACAGCAGCGAGCCCAGCACATGCGGCAGGCTCAGCACGAGGTTTGGAAACGCACCGGCGAGGGCGCCGGCGATCATCAGAAGCGTCGCCGCCCAGTAGATCGGCACGATGCGCAGCAGCCGGTTTTTGAAGAACTTGCCGGGACTTGCCGAGCGGGCGTCGCTGATCGCCATCATGATAAAGCCGCTGACGACGAAGAACACGTCGACACCCGCCGCACCGATGGTGAAGTGCAGGCCGCTTTTCTCGCCAGCATGAAACAGCACCACGGCCAGCGCCGCAAAGGCTCTCAGATACTGGATTGAATAGAGAGTAGGCATTGTCTTCACGTCCTTCGACGCCCGTTTGGGCGTGTCAGCCTGCCGGAATGCCCGGTTCGCCATTTTGCCCGCGCTCGGGCCCCGTGGGTGAATTCGGCATGAAACCGTATTGAGGGCGGTCCGCCTTTGCCTTGACCGGCCTGACCGCCAGCGTCAGACGACCGGCCATGAAGTAGAACAGGAAAGACCCGACCTGGTATGGGTTGAGGATGTCGATCTCCACGAAGGACCGAATCGCAAGCAGGGTCGACAGGCCGACAAACAGCAGCGATTCCGGCGTGCGCGAGATGGTCAGCAGCCGTTTCAGATGGCCGGTGAGGCAGGCGATCAGGATGAAGACAAGCAGGCCCGTGCCGATGATGCCAGTCTCCACCATGCTTTCGATATAGGTGTTGTGGAAATGGAAACCGCTGCGGCCGGTGATGAAGAATTCCTGCCAGAGGCGTTCGGCCTCGGAGGCGCCTGGAACCCAGTATCCCTGGTAGCCCATGCCGATGATGGGAGACTGTGCAGCGGCGGCAATGCCCTGCTGCCACAGATAGGTGCGGCCCGTCAGGGTCGAGTCCTTGCCGAACACGCCGAGGATCGCATCCATCGCGCCAAACTGCAGCGCACCGACAATGCCGGCAAGCCCGAACACGAGCGCAATCGCAAAGAAGCCGCGTCGGTGCTTCGGCGAAAAGAACATGAACCCCTGCAGGCCGATGCAGAGCGCAACGACACCGGCCGTGGTTATGACAGAGGTCGCAGACTGCGAGGCGAGCAAGCAGTAGGCCGACAGGAGCGCGCCGCCGCCGGCACCGATCATCCAGATGCCGCGCATGCGAAACAGCATCACCGCCGCATAGGAGAAGATCACGCCGAGGGACGCGAAGAAACCCAGCTGGTTCTTGGAGGAAAATGCGCCGACGAAGCTGAACGTATTGTCCATCGCGTCCATCAGATAGGTGCCGAACAGGATCGAATAGACGAGCACGATCCCGGTTCCGATCAGGCCGCCGCGCAGCAGCGTCTTGGTGCTGAGCATCCGCATGGCAATCAATGCGCAGACGATATGCGTCAGATACTGGATGGCCGTGCGCAGCGACACGCCAAAGGCTGGCGACCAGAAAGCGGAGATGAAGCAGAAGATGCCGAAGGAGAAGATCCAGAGGAAACGGGAATAGCGGCCCAGGACCCGTCGGTAGTCGGTCACGACCGGAAGGAACCATACGCCGTAATAGGCAAGGATCGAGATCTGCCCGAACCTGCTCGAATAGGCGAAGACGAAAAAGGACAGCGCGACAGCGGCAATCCCGTAGATCTCGTTCTTCTCCGGGTCGATCAGGGACGACTTGGCAATCTTCATCCGGTTACCCCTATTGCATCAGCAGTTCGGAGGTCACCTTCACCACGTCGCCCGGCATCAGACGGGCATTCTCGTCGACGGCCACTTCCTTGGGGCCGTCGCCTTCGTCGCGCACGACGGTGTATTTGATCGTCGCGGCTGTCTTGCTCGGGTCGAAGCGCAGCGCCTCGGCGGACTGTGCAACTGCCTCCGAGATCAGTTGGCGGCTGGTGGTCAGCTGCAGGCCGAGCTTTTCGAGTTCCGCTTCGGTATCCTGAAGCTCCTTTGCCCGGTCTGCTTCCCAGTCGTTGCGCAGGTTGATCTCGTCCTGGTTCGCCTGGCTGATATCCTGCTTTGCCTTCAAGGTCGACGTGTCGATGTCGAGCAGGGTCGACTGGATGCTGGCCGTGCGCTCCTCGATGGTCAGAAGGCGGCTGCTGGTAGCCAGACCCTGTTCTGTGAGCCGGGACATCTTGTCCCGGTTTTCCGACACGAGATCGAGCTGGCGCTGTTGCGTCTCTGTCTTTTGCGCGAGCGACTTCACTTCGCTTTCGAGAAGGCTGCGCAGCTCGTTGAGGGCCTGCAGCTGCAGCTCATAGCGGTCGCGGCGCGATTTCATCAGCGATGTCTCGCTGGCAATCAGCTGCGCGGCATTGGGCACGTCTTTCAGCTCCGCCGGGATCGGCAGATCGCGCGATCCGGAAACCTCGGCCACAAGCCGTGCCCGGCGGGCAATCAGGCGGCCGCGCTGGTTGTCGTAGACGGCAACGTCGCCCTGCGCATTGATGAAGTCCTTGGCAAAGCGCTGACCCGCGTCGGAACGGCGCAAGCCGCCGGCAAGGCTTACCGCCTTCAGCACCGTCAGGTTCGGGGAATAGGGAAACTCTCCCGGTGTCGTGACGTCGCCGGCGAGATAGACCGGCCGGTACTGGCTGATTTCAACCGAAGCCGAGGGCAGGTTTCGAAGCGCAAACTTGTCGCGCAGCTGCTGGCCGATCAGACCGGCAACTTCGGCGGTCGTCTTTCCGGCTGCGTCGAGATCGCCGATAAACGGAAGCGACAGCGCGCCGGACGGGCCGACCGTGTATTCGCCGCCGACCACGTCCCAGTCGCGCACCGTGCCATCGGCCGGCTGCCATTCGGCCACGCGGATGCGCAGCTTGTCCATGACGCCGAGCTTATAGCCGCCGCTGGCAGGACCGCTTGCGGCAACCGCTGCAGGGGTCTTGGGTGCCGCGGCCTTGCCAGGTGTTGCGGTTTCGGCCTCAGTGGAGGTCTGTTGTGTGGTCTTCGGGGCTTTGTCCTGCGCCAGGACTGGCGCGACTGAACTCAGCAGCAGGGCGCCGGCTGCAAAAAGGAGCGCCGGCGAACCGCTTTTCGAATGATCGTTCTTCAACATCTACGGGTCCTTCAATCGCATTCAAACGCAAATCCGTGGGAGGTCGGCTCGCGCTTGTTTCGACTGTTGAGTTCGTCTGGTGACTTGTTCTTGGTTTTTCTTGCGGCCGGTGACCGACCAGGATTTCTCAGGCTATCAAAAGAAACGCAGATCAATAGCTGCCGCGGGCAAAGCAGACCGCAGGGATGGTCTTTGCAATGATGGCGATGTCGCGAACCAGCGACCAGTTCTGGACGTATTGCGTGTCGAAAGCGATGCGCGTCTCGTAGGACACATCGTTGCGACCGCTGATCTGCCACAGGCCTGTGAGGCCAGGACGGGTGCGAAGGTAATAGACGGCAAACGCGTCATAGACTTTCAGTTCCTCGTCCACGACCGGACGCGGTCCAACCACGCTCATTTCGCCACGCACGATGTTGAGCAACTGCGGCAGCTCGTCGAGAGAGAGCTTGCGCAGGACTTTGCCTACAGACGTCACGCGTGGGTCGTCTTTCAGCTTGCGCGTCAGACGCCATTCTTCCGCGGCATGCGGATTGTTACGCAGATAGTTGCGCAGCAATTCGTCGCCGTCGGTCGCCATGGTCCGGAACTTGAGGCATTTGAAAATGCGTCCGTTATGGCCAATACGGCTATGGCCATAAAAGGCCGGGCCCTTATCGGTGAGTTTCACCAGGGCCATGATCATCAGAAATAGCGGGCTGAACAGGATCAGCGCGCATGCAGCTGCGGTCATATCGAAGCTGCGTTTAGCGAGGCCACCGATCGGGAGGGTACCGAAGGCCTGGTCGGAGTCTACAAACGGCGAACTAGCCGAACGTGTCGCTGACTTCATAGAGGGTAACTCCATTTAGGTTTTGCGATAGTCGGTGATGCCTTTCGGCGGGTCTTTTCGTCGACAATTTGATAATAAGTCTGTGTTCGGAATTTGATGCCAGCCAATTTTTTCCGGGAGCGCTGTCCCGATGCGGGTCGACGCGCGCCGAAATCCGATCAGCACTCCGATTTTTTTACAATCGATTGAATAGCGACCCCAGGTCTACTGTTCTTTTCTGGCAACTATACCCGGAGTTAGAATAATACCCGTGCCATTAGCGTATTGGGGGGCTTCTGCGCAGGGCCAGTCCAGAGCTAAACCTGTGATTGCTTCTTTGAGCAGGGCCAGGAAGTAGCTTGCGTATAAGACCAAAGGCCTACGCATTTCGCACCGCAATACAATGATGCAGCGCAATATGGCTTCGTCGGGCCTCGTCACCTTTGTAACAAAAGTTGAACGCCGGTGACCCCGACACTGCGACATCCAGGAGCGGAATGTTCCAGACGGCGAGCTTCACGTCCAAATTGTGGCGGAAATGCGATTGGGCGCTGTGGTACCAAGGTAAGAAACCATTCACGCTAATCGCAAGGAACTGCCAAGGCGGGGCAGGGAACCGGCAAACCTTACGAAAGTTTCATTAATACTCGGCATAGCAGATGCTGTATTGCTTGCATCCGACTACTGCCGGTCCTATCGTGACGGTGCAGGGAGGAGCCTGCGTCTAGAAGCCAAGAACTATAAGCTGCTCGGGAGGGCGATCATGTATGCGCCGCGCGTATTTATAAGTATCCTTTGCGTCCTGGTCGTTTTCGCGCTCGCGTCCTTTTTCATCAGCGGGTCCGTCTACACAGCATTTATACACACGCTCCTCTGCGCGGTTATTATCCAGGTGGGTTATTTCGTTGGCATCGTTTACCTCGTTCACCGCGAGAAGCTCGCGGGCAGCAGGGGTCGGACAGATACCGCCGTCGCTGCGCGCTCGAGAGAGGTGTCCAACCTTCCGTCCGACGTGACGTCACACCTGCCTGCCCGGGATATCTAGCCGGCGCTCTCAGTCCCATTTCGGTTTTTGTTGCAGTGCTTCCATATGGAGGCCATCTTCCTGCGTTCAGGTCCTCGCACGACGAACGATGGAGACAGTCTCATGGAGAGCGCAACGGCCCACCCCGATGTTCAGACGATTTGCGTCGTCATCGCAGCCAAGAACGCAGCAGACACGATCGCCACCGCCGTCCGGTCCGCGTTGCAGGAAGCGCTTGTCAGCGAAGTCGTCGTGGTCGATGACGGCTCGAGCGACGACACGGCCGGCGCTGCCCGCAGTGTGGATGATGGCAGCGGGCGGCTGCAGATCATCTCGCTGGAGAAGAACCAGGGCCCGTCTGCTGCGAGAAACCGGGCGATCGCCGCTTCCAGTGCGCCGCTGATCGCCATTCTCGATGCGGACGATTTCTTCTTTCCCGGACGGTTCGAGCCAATGGTGGCGCTCGGCGACTGGGACATGCTGGCCGACAACATCGCCTTCATCTCCGATCCTGCCGCCGCAGTGCCGCCCGAAAAGTTCGAGTCGAGGGCGCGGACGATCTCGCTCATCGAATTCGTCGAGGGCAATATTTCTGAGCGCGGAAAGCCGCGCGGCGAGACAGGGTTTCTGAAGCCGATTATTCGTCGCTCGTTCCTCGATGCCCATCGTCTTCGGTACGACGAGGGCCTGAGGCTTGGCGAGGATTACGATCTCTATCTGCGGGCTCTGGCCAAGGGTGCGCGCTACAAGGTGATCGAGCATTGCGGCTACGGCGCCGTCGTCAGGGCCGATTCGCTCAGCAGCCGCCACCGGACCCATGATCTTAAAACGCTATACGAAGCGGATGAGACGATCCTGTCGGATCCGCTTCTGCCGACGCAGGCAAGGGCGGTAATTACCCGTCACCGCGACCACATCCGGGAACGCTACGAGCATCGCGCCTTCCTCGATACCAAGTCGAATTCGGGGATTGTCGCGGCCGCTAGCTACATGTTCGGCCGGCCGCAGTTCCTGCCCTATGTCGCGCAGGCGATCCTGCTGGACAAGATGGAGGCAAGACGTGGCGGACCGGTTCCGGTCGCCACGCCGCATGCTATGCGCTATCTGCTTGCCGGGGTTCCGGCAGCAGCGGACCCTGCCGCCGTTCAGAAGTAGTCGCGGCGGATCTCGTCCAGAACAGCGCGAAAACGCTGCTTCTTGTCTTGGAGCATCGCATCCGGGCTGAGCTGTGGCTCGGTCCGGCTGGCCTGCCAGAGCGCCAGGATCGACGGTGCCGCAAGGACCTGCTTCGCCATGCCGCGAAGGCCTGACTGAGCAGGAGCTGTCGGCGCAGAAGTCCGCGTCATTACCGACGCATCCGTGTCCGCAGGCTCGTGATGGGCCGGCTGCTGCTGGCCGCCGCCATCGAAGCTCATTCCCCAGAACTTGGTTTTCTTGGCCACCGCCTCGGCGCGCGTCGAAACCGGCACGAAGTGCGGGTTATAGGTCGCACCGACGGACTGTGCCCAGTCGTTCCATTTGAAATTGTTGATGGATCGGGAGGTGCTGACGGCAATCCACGGCACCCGGAATGCATCGGCCAGGATCGCGCCATGCATGGATTCGGCAACGATCATCTCGGACTGGGCAATCGCCCGGATGACCGATTTCGCTTCGCCGCGCGGGTCGAGCCAAGTCAGTCCGGCGGGCTCGCAGACCGATTGCCACATGCCGAATTCCGCCGATTCCCAATGGGGAACGAAGGTCTTCTTGTGGATCTTCGGCAGGTTCTGGAATTCCGGCATATCGGGGATGAGGGCCGCGGGGTCAGTGATCCCTCTGTCGAGGGGAAGACCGAGCTTCGCCGCCGTCAATGGTCCGCGCACGCAGCGCACGTCCCATTCGGGATCATTGATATCGGGTGCCTCGCCATAGCCATAGCCGCTGCCGATCACCAGTTTCTTCTGCCCGGGCGGAAGCAGGACGGGGTTGAGAACGGTACCGACGCCGACCAGCATCGTATCGGCGTGGACGTCGCGAAAGCCCGGAAGAAGATAATCCCAGAGCCACAGATTGAGGTCGTCGCCGAAATTGCCGTGGTGGGATGCCCAGTAATAAGGTTGCATGCAAGCCTCCTGATGGGAGTGAAGTCTTTGTAAAGAATGCGAAATTTACGTCGCCGAGCGCTCGCGCGCACCCATGCCGAGTTTCCCCGCGCCCAGTTCGAAGGCCGCGCGGATGAGTGCCGGATCGCGCATCACCCACTTGGCCAGCAGGCCGAATTCCGGGCTCTGGCGCCGCTTCATCCGCCCGGCCTGGCTCCACAATGCCTGCCGTCTTGCGGTGTTCTTATACCCTGCAATCGACGCGACGTCGCCCGGCCTGTTGCTGAAACGCTGTTCCAGCGTATCGAGCGCCACCCAGGTGTTGAACTGCTGGCGCAGGAATTCCGGCGACTGGTTGTCGATCGAATGGAAGATGTTGATGCCCATGCCGCGGGCAGCGCCCGGCTCGTCGCACAGGATCGTCCGTTTCGATTTCAGGATGCAGTCGCAGAAGAACAGCACGTCTTCGGCGGCCAGTCTCAGTTCGGGCTCGAAGCGGACCGCCTCGAAGACCGGGCGGGACATCACCATGCAGGTGAGATGCAGGAAACTCCAGTTGCGCAGCATGACGCTTGCCAGGTCCTGAAGCTCGATGATGAGCGGCTTTTCCGATAGCCGTGTGCCGCCTTCGGTCTTCTCCAACTGCGCCATGCCGAAGTGGTAATAGAACTCTTCGCTCGCCTGCATCGAGGCCCAGTAGCACTCGGCGCCGAAGCGGCTCATGCTCTCGAATGCGTTGGTGAGATGATCCGGAAGCCACACGTCGTCGCTGTCGAGAAGCGCCACAAAACGCGTTTCGGCGGGCACCGCGTCCAGCCCGGTATTGCGCGCCGCCCCCGGCCCGCCATTCTTTTGTTCGATGATTCGGATGCGCTCGAGCCAGGTCGGATCGGCGTCCTGAAGTTCGATTTTTGCGTTATGGGGTGACTCGTCGTCCACGACGATGATATCAAAATCCACGAAGCTCTGGCTGAAAACAGATTGCAGGGCCCGGGTAAGGATACCCGGTTCCCGTTGATAAAATGGAATAATTACGGTGAATGTCGCCATGTTTCTGCCCCTGCTTTTTTCAAGAATTGCAAACCGCTAGCCGCCTCGACGGCTTGGATTGCGGCTTCACGCTGGCTCTCAATCAGTATCCAACAATAGGAATTCGAAGATGGCCCCAACCCAAGGCGTGAAGACGATCACGACAAATGTCGGTTGGAGTGTGCTGTCAAAGACCGCCACATTCGGGCTGAAATTTGTCACTGTACCGATATTGGCAAGACTGTTGACCCCGGAAGATTTCGGAACGGTGGCTGTCGCACTCACCGTCGTACAGTTTTTGGCGATGATCGGTGGTGCCGGTTTGACGTCGGCACTGATCGTCGATCGGGACAGTGGCATGGATACGGTGCACACCGTTTTCTGGGCCAATCTCGCGATGTCTTTGATCATGTCGGTGATCCTTTTCCTCGGTGCAAACGGCATCGGCAGCTGGATGGGTGCGGCCCAGAGCGCCGATCTCCTGCGTATCATGGCCTTTCTCATTCCGCTGCAGCTGACGGCCGATGTCGCCTATTCGCTGCTCGCCCGCGAGATGAATTTCAGCAAGGACGCGATCCTCAGCACGGTGTCGGAAACCACGGCGGCGCTGGTCGCCTTGGCGCTTGCCTTCATGGGGTTCGGCATCTGGGCGCTGGTCGTGCAGCTGTTTTCCTCGGCGGTGATCCGGCTTGTCGGCCTCTACTCGATCACGCGCTATGTGCCGCGTTTCGTCATCAAGCCGGATCGGATGGGGCCGCTGGTGCGCTATTCTTCGGGGCTGATGGGGTCGGAGATCGCCAATTTCGTGACTTTCCAGGCGCCGATGGTGGTGATCGCGCGGATGTTGACGCTTGCCGATGCGGGCGCCTATTCGGCCGCCAACCGGTTTGCCAGCATTCCGAACCAGGTCGTGCTGTCGGCGGTAATGGGCGTGCTGTTCCCCGCCTTCAGCCTGATGGGCGACGACCGCAAGCGCCGCACCGACGCCCTGATGCTGTCCACTCAGGTAATGACGGTGGTGCTGGCGCCGGCCATGTTCGGGCTGTGGGCGGTGGCGGAACCGGCGATGCTGGTGCTGTTCGGGCCGCAATGGGCCTATGCCTGGCCGGTGCTTGGCCTGCTCGCGCTGTCGAAGGCGATCGTGACGCCCTGCAGCACGTTCATACCCTATCTCAAGGGCACCGGCCAAAGCCGGGTGCTGTTCTGGTCGGCGGTGCTGCGGGCCGTTGCAACGACACTCGCCATCATCCTCGGTGCCACCTATGGCAACCTTGTCGATGCAATGGTGGCGCTCTGCGTCGTCAACGCCATCACGCTGGTCGGTTATTCCTGGGCCGTGTTCCGGGTCGACGGCATTCCGTTCTTTTGGGGTCTGATGACCAGCAGCCGGTCGATGCTCACCTCGCTCGTCATGGGCGTCGGGGTCCGGTTGACCCTTTCCATCTTCGAAGCACAGCTCACCAGTCCCTATCTCCAGCTCCTCGTTGGCGCTGTCGTGGGCGGCGTGCTCTACGGCGCCATGTTCCTCGTGACGGAAAGGGCGCTCGTCAAAAAAATAATCGGCATGGTCAAGCGGCGTCGTGGTGGGTCGGTTGCGGACGCACCTCCTGCATAACGAAGGATGCCCTTGCCTCATCGTTGAGACGCATTTTCGCCTTAGTCGCGCCGCAATCGGGCGAGGACGCGAACTGATTTGATTGAGTGTCGTCTGAGGTCGAAGTTATTTTCACGACGAATTGATTTTTTTCTCTGTTGTGCAGTGCAGCATAAGAAATCAGTGATCCCCCCGGAATCCATAGCGTTTCAGCACTCGCGAAAGTAGAACTCGCGAATGGAACGGGTAAGGGGATGCCGCTGCGGGCCGGGCGGATCCCGGCTTTTCGCTGCGCCGCCACATTTTGTGCCAAACTGCACCTGATCCTTGGCACTCGAAAATGCGGGCTCAAAGTCTGCTCTGATTGAAACGGTGGTGACGGGAGGCGCCGCCCAAAAAGGGTAGTTCGTTTGACTGTTGATCAAACCATTTCCTCCCGTATCAATTTGATGCGCATCCTTCTGATCTCGGGTATCGTGTTCGTCCACGTCCCGTTCGATCCGCAGACCAGCCCGTTCCTCGGCCAGAACGGTTTCTTCGATTGGCTCCGCGTGTTTTTCGGCGACAGCCTGTTTCGTATCGGCGTGCCGTGCCTCAGCGCGATTTCCGGCTATCTGCTGTTTCGCCGTGGCTGGGATGCTTTCGACTACGGCAAGGTGATGCAATCCAAGGCGCGGACCGTGCTTGTGCCGTTCCTGCTGTGGAACCTCGGCCTGTTCGCCGTCGTCCTTCTGGTGCAGCGCGCCGGCATGGGCATCGGGTATTTCCCGGACCTGTGGAATGCATCCTCCCGTGAACTGGCGAACTATGCGTTTGCGAGCGAGAATTTTCCCGTCGACATCCCGCTCTATTTCCTGCGTGATCTTTTCGTCTGCATCGCGCTGTCGCCAATCCTTGCCTTCTTCGTGCGCAAGGCTGCGTTGCCGACGCTGGTCATCCTGTTCGTGGTGGCGATCCTGCCGGATCTCACGCTCTTCATCGTTTTGAAGAAGTCGATCCTGTTCTCCTTTACCTTCGGCATCTTCCTCGCTTTGAACCGGATCGATCTCTCGGCGCTCGACCGTTTCGCCGTTCCCGGAACGGCGCTGGTTGTCGCCGCCGCCGTCCTGTTGTCGATCGCGCTTTATCAGACGGGACCGGACTATTCCTGGTCGCTTGAGCTTCTGCGCAACGCGCTGTCGATCATCGGTGCGGGCGGATTCTGGCTGATGTCGGCACTTGCTATCCGCTCGACGCTGGGGAAGCGGCTGGCCGCCACCGGCAGCCTCAGCTTCTGGATCTTCTGCGCCCATTACCCGCTGCTCGTGGTGATGTGGATGGTCTGGAACCGCATTGCGGGCGATCAGCTTTACCCGCTGTTCTATGTCGGCGCGATTTCCTCGGCCCTCGTGATCCTGGTGATTTCGAATGCGCTGGTGTCGCGCTTTATGCCCGGCCTTTACCAGACGCTGACGGGCAGTCGCGGCCGCAAGGCAAAGCTTGCGCAGACACAGAACTCCAATTCGTCCGGGCATTCCGCGCATGGCCGCGAGCCCGCCCTGACCCACAGAAGAGGTGAAACATGACGGCACCAGCCAGACAGATTCGACCCGCTTTCCGGGCCGCTGCAACGGCATTTGCCACGTTGGCAGTGCTCGCCAGCGCTCCAGCTTATGCCCAGGCGCCGCCAGCCCCCGAAGCTCCGGCGACCCAAGCGCAGGATCCGGCCGCAAAGCACCGTCCTGATACCAAACCCCATCCGGGCGGCAAGCCGCAGCCGGATGCCAAGGGCACGTCCTTCGTCGAGAATTTTGATCGGCTCGACCGGTCGTTCTGGTTCGTGTCGAACGGCTGGAACAACGGCGCCCATCAGAACTGCACCTGGTCGCAGCGCCAGGTGACGACCGATGGCGGCAATCTGAAGCTCACCTTCGAGGAGCGCCAGAACAAGGACCGCAAAAACGTCTGCGGCGAGGTCCAGACCCGCGCGCGGTTCGGTTACGGTACCTATGAGGCGCGCTACAAGTCGGCGACCGGTCCTGGCCTCAACTCAGCCTTCTTCACCTACATCGGCCCGACCGACAAAAAGCCTTGGGACGAGATCGACTTCGAGGTGCTCGGCAAGAACGTCGATCAGGTTCAGCTCAACCAGTATATCAACGGCAAGGGCAAGAACGAGAAGATCGTTCCCGTCGCCGGTGGCGCCGACAAGGGCTTCAACGACTACGCCTTCATCTGGGAGCCGGAGCGGTTGCGCTACTTCCTCAACGGCAAGCTGGTGCAGGAAGTCACCGACCCGTCGAAGATCCCGCAGAACGCCCAGAAGATCTTTCTGAGCCTGTGGGGCAGCGATACGCTGAAATCCTGGATGGGCCCGTTCGCCTATTCCGGTCCCACCACGATGGAAGTCGATCGCATCGCCTATACGGCGCTCGGCGAAGACTGTGCTTTCCCGCAATCCGTGCTCTGCACGCTCGACTGATCTTTCGACAGGGAGTTGAACGACGTGACACTGCAGGTCCTCTATCTGGCCCATGATCTTGCCGACCCGGCTATTCGCCGGCGGGTGCTGACGTTGAAGACCGGCGGCGCCAGCGTCACGGTCGCAGGCTTCAGGCGCGCGGGAAACCTGCTGGGTCAGGAGGAAGGCGTGCGCTCCATCGATCTCGGTTCAACGCAGGACGGACAGTTCAGCCAGCGCATCAAGGCCGTGATTGCTGCCCGGATGCAGTTGCAAAAGAGGCTTGTCGGCGTTCCGATGCCGGATGTCATCATCGCCCGCAATCTGGAAATGCTGGTTCTCGCCGAGGGGGCAGCGTCGCTGTTCGGCGGCGACGTTCCTGTCGTCTACGAATGTCTCGATATTCACCGCCTGCTGCTTGACGAGGGTGTGAAGGGGCGGGTGCTGCGTGCCGTGCAGCGGCATTTCGCAAAGTCGGCCCGGCTGCTGATCACCAGCTCGCCGGCCTTTGTCGAAAACTTCTTCAAGCCGAAATCCGGGCTCGATCTTCCGGTCCTTCTGCTCGAGAACAAGGTTCTGCAGCTGGGCGAAGCGTCCGTCGCAAAGCCGCAACCGCGTCTGCCCAAGCAGGGTGAGCCCTGGAAGATCGGCTGGTTCGGTGCGATCCGCTGCCGCAAGTCGCTCGATATCCTGACGGCCTTCGCCGAAAAGATGAACGGCGGGGTCGAGGTCATCATCCGCGGACGGCCGGCCTATAGCGAGTTTGCCGATTTCGACGCGCAGGTGAAGAACGCGCCGTTCGTGCGTTTCGAGGGTCCCTACCGCAATCCGGAGGATCTGGCGGAGATCTACAACGAGGTGCAGTTCACCTGGGCGATCGATTTCTTCGAGGAAGGGCTGAACTCCGAGTGGCTTTTGCCGAACCGTCTCTATGAAGGCGGGCTGCATGGCGCGGTTCCGATCGCGCTTGCGCGCACCGAGACCGGCCGCTTTGTGGCTAAGCGCGATATCGGCATCCTTCTCGACAACGCGACGCCTACCGATCTGGAAACCCTGTTCTCGGGCATGACCGACGCACTCTACCTCGATCGGTTCGCCCGGCTTGCGGCCGTCGATCGCAGCCAGTGGGTTACTGATGCAGACGATTGCCGCGCGCTGGTCGACAGGCTTGCGGGCCTCAATCGCAATATTTCGCTGGCCGTACCGTCGGTACCGGCCATTTCAACCGTGCAGTCGTGAGGTGAGATAGGTCATGCGTGTGCCTTCGAATGCCGATGTTTCCTATGGCGACCTGTCCTTGATCCGGACACTGATCGTCGTTCCGTGCCTTGATGAGGCAGAGACCATCGAGCCGCTTTTGCGCAAGCTCGACCAGCAGCGTAGCTCGGCCAGCGACATGATCGTCGTTGCCGATGGCGGTAGCAAGGACGGCACGCAGGAGATCGTCCTTCGCGTCGCTCAGGAACTGCCGAACGTGGCGCTGATGCACAATGCCAAGCGCATCCAGAGTGCGGCGATCAATCTCGCCGTCCAGCGCTTCGGCGCGGAGTTCGAATATCTGATCCGCATCGACGCGCATGGCGATTATCCCGACGATTATTGCCGGACGCTTCTGCAGGAAGCGGTGTCGCTTGAGGCGGATTCCATCGTGGTCGGCATGGAAACGGTCGGCTTTGGCCTGTTCCAGCGGGCAACGGCTGCGGCGCAAAACTCCAAGCTCGGCAATGGCGGCTCCAAGCACCGGGCCGGCGGCGGCGGCGAGTGGGTCGATCACGGCCACCACGCCCTGATGCGCATCTTCGCGTTTCAGGCTGTCGGCGGCTACGACGAGAGCTTCAGCCATAACGAGGATGCGGAACTGGATTTCCGCCTTCGCCAATCCGGCTTTCGCATCTGGATGACCGGCAAGACTTACATGACCTATTATCCGCGCTCCACCGCCTCGGCGCTGTTCCGGCAGTATCTCGGCTATGGCCGGGGCCGGGCAAAGAACCTTCTGAAGCATCGGTCGATCCCCAAGATCCGCCAGGCCATTCCGCTGGCGGTCGCACCGGTCGTGATCGGCGCCGTGCTTGCCGTCCTCTACTGGTGGGCGGCAATTCCGCTGGTTGTCTGGGCGGTCGCCTGCCTCGGCTACGGCGTCTGGATGGCTGTGGGCCAAAATAACCCGCTCGGCCCGCTTGCTGCGGTGTCCGCGATGATCATGCACTTCGCCTGGTCGGCAGGCTTCTGGATGGAACTGATCGGCATCAAATCGAGGAGGCGTGCATGATCGTGGCTGGCAGCGGCAAGCTCCGCATCGATATCGGCATCTGCACCTATCGGCGCCCGGAACTGGAGGTCACGTTGCGGTCGCTGTTCGCGCTCGACGTGCCTGAACACACGCAGGTCCGGCTGATCGTCGCCGACAATGACGCGGAGCCGAGTGCGCAAGCCTTGGTGGAGCGGCTGAAAGCCGTCTCACCCTTCGAGATCCAGTATGTTCACTGCCCGAAATCGAACATCTCGATTGCCCGCAATGCCTGCCTTGCTGCCTGCCAGGCCGATTATCTGGCGTTTATCGACGACGACGAGACAGCCGGTCCTGGCTGGCTTGCAGCGCTTGTCGACCGCGCCGAAGCGACGTCGGCCGATGCTGTCCTCGGCCCTGTCCGCGCCATCTATCCCGACGATGTGCCGGCCTGGATGCGCAGCGGTGATTTCCACTCCACCAATCCCGTCTGGGTCGATGGCCGTATCGTCACCGGCTATACCTGCAACGTGCTTCTCGACATGCGCTCGCCGAAGCTTGCGGCGCGCAAGTTCGCGCTGTCGCTCGGCCAGAGCGGTGGCGAGGATACGCATTATTTCACCCAGCTGACCGATGCCGGCGGACAAATCGAGTTTGCCCGTGACGCCCTGCTGGAAGAGCCTGTGCCGCACAAGCGCGCCAGCTTCTCCTGGCTTGCCAAACGCCGCTTCCGCTCCGGCCAGACCCATGGCCGCATCGTTGCTGCAAAGAGTGCGGGCCTGTCACGGGTGAAGAAAGCCGCAAGCGCTGCGCTAAAATTTGGCTATTGCGCCGTCGTCACCATCGCAACTGTCGCAATTCCAGTTACCCGCACGCGCTATGCTCTGCGGGCAGCGCTTCACGCCGGTTCGGTCATGGGGACGCTCGGCATGCGCGAGATCCGCCAGTACGGCATGGTGGAGGCCACATGACTTCCGTTGTCACCGCACCCGATGTCAGCTTCGTCATCGCCGCCTACAATGCTGAGGAGACGCTGGAAAGCGCGATCGATAGCGCGCTCTCCCAGGTCGACGTGTCCCTGGAAGTAATCGTCGTCGACGACTGCTCCAGCGACGGCACGCGCGAGCTTGCGCTTCGCTGCCGCGATCGCGACGATCGCGTGAAGCTCATCGTCCAGCCCGCCAATGGCGGACCGGCGGCCGCGCGCAATGCCGGTTTCGACGCCGCAACCGGCCGCTGGATCGCCGTGCTCGATGCCGACGACACGATCCATCCGCAGCGCCTGAAGCGGATGATCGCACGCGCCGAGACGATGGATGCTCGGATCGTGGTCGACAATATCGATGTCGTCCCGCTCGAGGGCGGTCAGCCCACGGCGATGTTTTCGCGCGCCGATCTCGAGACGCGCAAGGTGCTGGATCTCGCCGATTTCATCCAGTCCAACATCATCTTCGGCAGCACTTTCAATTTCGGCTATATGAAGCCGATCTTCCGCCGCGATTTCCTCAACGAGCACGGTCTGCGGTTTGACGAAAACCTGCGGATCGGCGAGGATTACATCCTGCTTGCCTCTGCGATCGCGAGCGGCGGCATCTGCGCCATCGAGCCCGAGGCCGGTTACGTCTACCATCTGCGCCACGGTTCGATCTCGCGGGTCCTCAAACCCGAACATCTCACGGCGATGCTTGCCGGCGACGAGAAGTTCCTCAAGCGCTTCTCTCTCGAGCCGCGGGCAACGAGCGCCCAGCGCCGCCGCACGCAGAGCATTCGCGAAGCGGCTTCCTTCCTCACACTCGTCGACGAGATCAAGAAACGATCATTCGGCGGGATTCTGAAAACGGCAATCGACAACCCGCGGGCGCTCAAGCACCTGCGCATGCCGATTGCCGTCCGTATGCGCCGGTTCGCAAGAGCTGCCGGCGTTTCTTGACAATCCGATCGACGGGGCGGGGGCGTCCCGGAAAGGACAACGACACTATGGAAATGAGACCTGTTCGCAAGGCGGTCATTCCGGTTGCAGGCAATGGAACACGGTTCCTGCCGGCTACCAAGGCGATGCCAAAGGAAATGCTGACGATCGTCGACAGGCCCGTCGTGCAATATGCGGTCGATGAGGCCATGCAGGCCGGTATCGAGCACATCATCTTCGTGACCAGCCGCAACAAGACTGCGATCGAAGACTATTTCGACAGCAATCCCGAACTGATCGCCAGCCTCACCCGCGCCGGCAAGACGGTTCAGGTGACCCAGCTCGAAAAGATGCTGCCGCTCGCCGGCACCGTCAGCTACACCCGCCAGCAGGTTCCGCTCGGTCTCGGCCACGCCGTCTGGTGCGCCCGCGAACTGGTGGGCAACGAGCCCTTCGCGCTGCTTTTGCCGGATATGGTGTCCTATGGCGCCCGCGGCTGCATGGCAGGCCTCGTTGATCTCTACGAGGAAGTCGGCGGCAACGTCTTTGGTGTCGAGCAGTGCGCGCCCGAGGAGACGTCGAGCTACGGCGTCGTCGCGATCGGCGAAAGCAAGCAGCACGGCTTCGAAGTGACCGGCATGGTCGAAAAGCCGGCACCGGCCGATGCACCGTCGAACTATTACCTTAATGGTCGCTATATCCTGCAGCCGCAGATCTTCGAACTGCTGGAAAGCCAGGAACGCGGAGCCGGCAACGAGATCCAGCTGACCGACAGCATGCAGAAACTGCTGCAGAAGCAGCCGTTCCACGCACAGCCCTATACCGGACGGACCTTCGACTGCGGTTCCAAGCGCGGTTTCATCGAAGCCAATGTGGCCTTCGCGATGTTGCGGAGCGATATGGGCGAGGAGATCTATCACTCCGTCAAGGAGCTTCTCGCCAACCACGAATCGAAGGTTAAGGCGGCTTAAGGGCCGCTCCAACGTCGCAGTCAGACCAAAGCCCGAGGAACGGCAGTCCATTTCTGCCGTTCCTCTCGACAATTCCGGAAAGCGGACAAAGCCATGGACCAGGTTAATTATAGGCCGATGAACATCTTCCCGAACGAGCAAAAAGAAACTGACACGTTCATCGACCTCGACAAGCTGTGGTCGGCAGCTATGCGTCGGCTTGGCGTGATCATCATCTGCGTGGTCGCCATGGTCGCGCTTGCGGCAGCCTATCTGTTTACGGCGCAGCCGAAATACACGGCCGCGACGCAGATATTGGTGGACGACAACCTGTCCCGCTATGCGGAAGAGGAAACCGAAGGCCAGACCGCGCAGCAGATCGACAACCGCATGTCCAGTTCGGTCGAGATCCTGAAATCCAAGGCGCTGGCGCTCAGCGTCGTCGACAAGGGCAAGTTTGCGGAAAACGACCTGATCGTCGATCCGCCCAAATCGCCGGTCGATCTTGCCAAGGACATGGTGAAAAGCGTTGTCTCGCTGGTTTCATCAGGCGGCCCGTTGCCGAGCGAAGACCAGGTGCGCGCCGGGCGCCGTGAAAAGGCTGCCGCCATCCTTCAGCAGTCGATCACCGTCGAGCGCGTCGGACGCAGCTCGGTCATCTCGCTCTCCGTCCGCTCGCCAGACCCGGTTCTTTCCGCCCAGCTTGCCAAGACCTATGCCAGTTCCTTCCTCACGGAAGAGCTTAACGCCAATTTCGACGCGACCGAGCGCGCTTCCGTATGGCTCCAGGAGCGTTTGAACGACCTCAATATCCGGGCACAGCAGGCATCGCTGACGGTCGAGCAGTATAAGCGCGACAACGGCCTCGTATCGCCACGCGGCGAGCTGATGTCCGCCCAGCAGCTGTCTGATCTCAATACCCAGCTGATCTCGGCACAGGCCGAAGTCGCCAGCGCCCAGGCCCGCTACAATCAGTACAAGGTGATCATCGACAAGGGCTCGGAAGCCGCGGTCGAAAACGCCGTCGTGGCCAACAGAGATACCGACAACACGGTGCTGCAGAACCTTCGCCAGCGCTATACGACGGTCAACGACCGCGAAAGAAGCGTGGTCGAGCAGTATGGCGCCGAGCATCCTCAGGCAATCGCACTCCGCTCCGAAAAGCAGGACCTGGCGCAACAGATCCTGCGCGAGTTGCAGCAGCTGACCGGTTCGTTCCGCAACGAGCTGGATGTCGCAAGCTCGCGCGAGCAGTCGCTGCGCGCCAGCATCGAAAGCGTCGCCGGCCGCAACCAGGATGCCAATGTCTCCATGGTACAGCTGCAGGAACTGCAGCAGCGCGCCGATGCTCTGAAGACGCTCTACCAGTCCTATCTGCAGCGGTTCGAACAGGCGTCGCAGCTGCAATCGCTGCCGATCGCCAAGGCCCGCGTCATCTCGGAAGCCGGCGTGCCGATCTCGCCGTCCAGCCCGCGCAAGACGCTCACCATGGCGCTATCCGTCGTGCTTGGACTGCTGCTCGGCGGCGCACTTGCAGCGCTTCTGGAATTCCGCGAGCGCTTCTTCCGCACCGGCGCCGACGTGCAGGACAAGCTCGGCGTCCGCTTCCTCGGTTACCTCCCGAAGATTGGCAGCGCCCAGACCGACGACAACGGCTCCGACAAGCCAGCCGACGCCATCGACGGCCAGATCCTGCCGGAGGGTGATCCGATCGCGCTTCGCCGCAAGATGCGTGTCGCCGTCGAAGCACCGCGCTCGCAGTTTGCCGAAACGCTGCGCAATGCCAAGCTTGCCGCCGATATCGTGCTGCAGGGTCGCAAATGCTCTGTCATCGGCGTCGTCTCCTGCCTTCCCGGCGAAGGCAAGTCGATGGTTGCGGCAAACCTTGCCGGCCTGATCTCGTCCAACGGCGTTCGCACGCTGGTCATCGATGGCGATCTGCGCAATCCGGGTCTGTCCAAGATGCTGGCGAGCGAGCCGGATGTCGGCCTGATCGACGTCGTGCTGCAGAAGGTTCCATGGACGGCTGCCGCCCGCGTCGACCGCCGCTCGCGCCTGACGATCCTGCCGATGACCACCCGCAGCCGTCAGCTGGCCCATACATCGGAGCTTCTCGCCTCGACCGGCATGAGCCAGTTCCTCGAAAGCATCAAGGACACGTTCGACGTCATCATCGTCGACCTTGCACCGCTGATCCCTGTCATCGATGCGAAGGCCTTCGAGCCCTATGTCGACGGCTTCATCTTCGTCACCGAATGGGGCGTCACGCCGGTCAAGGCCGTGCAGAGCGTTCTTCAGTCGGAACCGCAGATCGCCGCAAAGACGATCGGCGTCATCCTCAACAAGACCGAGATGGGCGAGCTGCGCAAATATGCCGATCCGGGCGCGCCAGAGCGCCTGCATTCGAGCTACTCGTCCTATTACAAGGATGCCATTCCCGGCGTGCCGCGCTAAGTTGCGGCACGTTCCGAAAGACTGATCGAAGGCCGCCGCTCCCTGAGGAACCGGCGGCCTTTCACGTTTCAGTGGTTGCCGTGTGCCTTTAGCGCCAATGCGTGCTTCCGTGCGGGAACAAAATTCCCTACCATGTCCCCAGTCCGATGATCCGCGAGGCCGAATTTCATGAGCACTCTCAACCGTTTCTCCGTTCACCCGCTGGCATCCATGACGCGATTGCTCGCCGACGTCGCGTCGGCACGGCGCGAGCCTGATCTGGTCATCCGGGATGCACGGATGCTGTCGACCTATTCGGAGCGCATCCTGCCCGGGCGGGAAATCTGGCTCTCCGGCGGCCGTATCGCCGCGGTAAAGCCCACCGGTTCCTACAAGGGAACATCGGCCAAGATTTACGACGCAAAGGGCGGCATTCTCGCGCCTGGCCTCGTCGATCCGCATATCCATATCGAATCCTCGATGGTGACGGCCTGCGCCTATGCGGAGGCTGCCCTTCTCAATGGCACCACCACGATCTTCTGCGACAGCCACGAGATCGGCAATGTCATGGATGTCGCCGGTGTCGAGGCGATGCTGGAAGACGCGCGCATGGCGCCGCTGTCGATCTTCCTGACGGTGCCGAGCACGGTTCCCGCCACCTCGCCGGAGCTGGAAACCGCCGGCGGCGACCTGACGCCGGACAAGATTGCAGCGCTGTTCGACAAATGGCCGGAAGCGGTGGCGCTCGGCGAAAAGATGGATTTCGTACCTGTCGCGATGGGCGACGAACGCAGCCATGCGATCCTCGCTGCCGCTCTGTCACGCGGCCGTCCCGTATCGGGCCATGTCTACGGCCGTGAATTCGTCGCGGCCTATGCCGCCTCCGGCGTCACCGACACCCATGAGGCGATCGACCGCGATATTGCCGACGATCTGCTGGAGGCGGGCGTCTGGCTGTTCCTGCGCGGCGGCCCGCCGACCACGCCCTGGCATTCGCTGCCACAGGCGATCAAGACCATCACCGAGCTTGGCGCCTCGCACAAGCGCGTCGCCGTTTGCACCGACGACCGCGACGCCGAGGATCTGCTCGCCTTCGGAATGGACTGGGTGACCCGCGAGGCGGTCAAATATGGCATGACGCCGGAACAGGCCTGGGCGATGGGTTCGCTGCATGGCGCCACCCGCTTCGGCATGGAAAACGAGATCGGCGGTCTCGGCGGCGGACGCAGGGCGGATCTGGTGCTCCTCTCCGACAACCTGGAGCCGGTCAGTACCTGGTACGGCGGCGAACTGGTCGTGGACCAGAAGAAGATCACGCCTGTTCTCGATGAGGCACTGTCCAAACCCTATCGCTATCCGGAGGCCGCCTATCACACGGTCAAGCTGCCGAAGAACCTCAAGCTGACGCCTGACCTGCCGACCGAGACCGTCATTGCCCACACGATCAAGACGGAGCTGCCGGGCATCACGCTCGGCCACGTCACCGTCACGCTCGAACCCGCCAACGACTGGCAGACCCAGTTCGATCGCCACGGGCTTTGCTTTGTCACGGTCGTGGAACGTCACGGCAAATCGCCGGGCAATGTCGCGCACGGTCTGCTCAACGGCTTCGGCCTGAAGAAGGGGGCCGTCGCCTCCTCGGTCGGGCATGACAGCCACAATATCATCGTTGCCGGCACCAATGAACGCGACATGCAGGTGGCGCTCGATGCCATCGAGGCGGTCCAGGGCGGCGTCTGCGTGGTGATGGATGGCAAGGTGACCGCCATGGTGCCGCTGCCGATCGCGGGGCTCTTGTCCGACAAGCGCGTCCACGAGGTCGCCGACGAGGTGAAGGCGTTGAAGCTCGAATGGGAAAAGGCCGAATGCACGATCGCCTATATGGGCTTCAATCTCATTCCGTTGTCGGTCATTCCGGATATCCGCATTACCGACAAGGGCCTCGTGCTGGTGCCGGAAATGCAGATCCAGACCCTGTTCGAACCGGCATGAGTTTTTGAGCATGACACCTGAAAACACCGATCTCGCCCGTGTTCTCGCCCATATCGACGCCAACAGCGACAGTTTCGTCGAACGGGTTATGGAGTATGTGAAGCACAAGTCGATCAGCGCCTCCAACGAGGGTATCACGGAGGCCGCCGATATCCTCGTCGGCATCCTCAATGGTCTCGGCATGCAGGCCCAGGCGATCACCACCCGCAACCACCCGATGGTGATCGGCCGCATGGAGAACCAGCCCGGCAAGCCCACCGTGCTTCTCTACGGCCATTACGACGTGCAGCCGCCAGAACCGCTCGACCTCTGGAAAAGCCCGCCCTTCGAGCCCGAGATCCGCGACGGCCGCATCTACGCGCGCGGCATCGGCGACAACAAGGGCCAGCATTTCGCCCAGTTGCTGGCGATTGAATCCTATCTCAAGGTGGTTGGCGAACTGCCCTGCAATGTGATCTTCCTGCTCGAAGGCGAGGAGGAGATCGGCAGTCCCCATATGGCGGAATTCGTCGCCGAACATGCCGACAAGCTCAATGCCGATCTCGTCGTGACCTCGGATGGCTCGCTGCATGACAGCGGCCGCCCGGTCGTCACGTTTGGCGTGCGCGGCGTCGCTTCCTTCGAGCTACGTGCAAAGACTGCCAACCGCGACGCCCATTCCGGCAATTTCGGCGGCGTCATGCCGAACGCGATCTGGAAGCTCGTGCATCTGCTCGCAACCATGAAGAACGACCGCGGCGAGATTACCATAGATGGTATCTACGATCCGGTGGTGCCGCCGACCGATCTGGAACTGCAGGCCATGGCCGCGCTGCCGCTGGATGTCGACAAGATCAAGGCCGAGCTTGGCATGACGGCGATCGAAGAGCCGGTGGATCGTCCCTATTACGAGCGGCTGATGTTCCAGCCGACGCTCACCATCAACGGGTTGCATGGCGGCTATGGCGGGCCGGGGCAAAAGACGGTGCTGCCGAGCGAAGCCTATGCCAAATGCGATATCCGCCTCGTCGAGAGCCTGACGCCGGACTACGTGTTCGAAAAAGTCCGGGCGCATGTTGAAAAGCACGCACCCGACGTGGAGTTCGTGCCGCAAAACTCCATGCTGCCATCGAAAACGCCGATGGACAGCCCGTTCGCATCCGTGATCCGCGAAGCGATCGTTGCTGCCCGCGGCGTCGAGCCACTACTCTACCCAAGCCTCGGCGGCAGCCTCCCGGACTACGTCTTCACCAAAATCCTCGGCAAGCCCGCTTTCGTCGTGCCCTATGCCAATGCCGACCAGGCAAACCACGCCCCCAACGAAAACCTCAAGCTCGACCTCTTCCACGCCGGCATCCGCACCGGTGCTGCGCTGCTGGCGAAGCTGGGTGAGATGAAGGGGTGAATGGTAGGGCAGGGATGGTGGATTTCGCCAAACCGCTCAGTCGATCACCAGCATGTTGGCAATGGTCTGTCGAAGATCTATGCCGAGGCTGTGGTCGTAGGCTGCCCATGCGCTGGTTATAATAAGTGCCCATAGGACGCTGAACAGGGATCCGACCAGAAAATATTCGGCGAATTCACGCTGATCCAGCTTCTGGAACCTGGCGACCGTTTTCAGTGCTATCACGGCGGCGAGGATCTCCCAACTGTGAACAACGATCCCGGCCGCGAGTATCAGCCTCTCCAGAATGCCGATCACTCGTCCGGCGCTGATGGTCGAGGGAGGACTTTCCGAGACCATGTCCTTCAGGCCGGTCAGATCGAAAAGCTTGCGACATAGCCAGTTGCCTCCGTAAGTCAGCAAGCCCAGTGCGACAGCCGTATAGACGAGTGCGTGGATCATGCGTGCTGCCTTTCGAGCGACAATGAACCGTCCAGTTCGGCAAGGGCCTCTTGAATGGCATTCCATTGAAGCAGGTAAAGATCAAAGTCTCCAGAGTTTCTGACCTTGTAGATGCTGTGCACGGAAACATTGCGTAGTTTCGCGATCTCGCTTGCCGTCTTTCCCGCCAGAAAGGCCTGGATGTCGTGACGCTGGGTCGGCGTCCATCGACGTTCGATGGCGGTCAGCGTTGCGCCGCCTGCCTCCAGCAGGGTCTCGAGCACCTGATAGCCTGGAATGTGGAACCGGTAATAGGTGGTGGCCGCTTTCTCGTTGAGCTTCGCCCTCGTGGCGGCGAGACCCGTCCCCATCATGTTCCAGGCGCGCTCTGGGTTGAGCGGCGTTTTCAACGCGGCAACTCCGATTGCAAACCGGCAGTCGATGGAATCGCGCATCAAATCGTATCGAATCTTGCGGGCAATCCGCATCGCACCAGCAAGCGAGGTCGCGAAACCCTGGAACTCGTCTCCCAAGGTGATCGTAAGCGGCGAGGCCAGGATTCGAGCAGATTCGGTGTTCTGACGGTCGATCGCTGCGTTAAATTGTTCATGGAGGCGTTCGATAGATGGGCTGATCTCGCTTTGAACGATATCACCCATGATGATCGCAAGAGGATTTTTGTTTGACCCTATCATGGGTCAAATCTACGATTTACCCAAAAAAGGGTCAATCAGAAAATTGACCCCAATCTGGTTCAAAGCTCCTGCCCCTTTCCAACCGGTTCAACCCCCACTGCAACGCTGCAGTTTACATTGCCGCGCTGGCCGCCTAGGCAGGGTGCCATATCAGGAACGGGCAGGTTACGGATCATGTTGATCAAGCAGAGCGACTATCACCGCATTTACCGGGTCATCAACAGCCTGCTCGTCAACGAGAATGCCAATACCGCCGTTGCAGGCATGTATTTCAGCACGTTTGGCGCGTTCATCCTGCGCCAGCATTATGGGGTCACTGCCACGCCGAAGAGTGGGCTAGCTGCCTATAATCTCGGCGGAACCCGCATTCTCTTCGCAGATCAGCGCGAAGACGGGTATGTCACGGGTGCTGGCGAGAATTTTCATTGCTGGGTGGAGGCCGACGGCTGGGCGATCGATTTCATGGCGCCGGCGTTTTCGCAAAGCGCATCCGAGCTTCGGGTGCCTTCGAAGATGTTCCAGCGGCCTCTGTCGTCCATGGCTTCGAGCATCAACGATCTCGGACAGTCCGGCGATTTCTTCTATCAGTCGGAGCCGGAGGCGAGCGCAAGGCGGTTTGCGGATTGGCACAAGCACGCCATGATCGGGGATCTCGCCTCGGTTGCCGCAAACTGGTTCCGGAAATCGCCCAAGCAGATGCCGAAGTCACTGTCCATCGCAAGCGAGCCGGGAAAGAGCGTGCCGTTGCTGAGGAATGCGCTTTCGGGCGCCTGGTGATGTCGGAGGCTTGCGGGCCGGGACAGGCTCGCCGATAGCGGCGAGCTCCGCTACGGGGCGTTAGAGGGCGGGATGCTCGGGCACCCCGCCACTCGTGATGTCAGCCCTTCTTCAGCGCAGCGTAGGCCACCGCCATCTTGGCGGCGAGGCGGGCGTTGTTTCGGACCAGCTCGATATTGGCTTTCAGGCTTTCGCCCTTCGACAGCTCGTTGATGCGGGCGAGCAGGAACGGGGTCAGTTCCTTGCGGCCGATGCCGCGCTCATCTGCTTCGCGCACCGCATCGGCAATCGTGCCGTCGATGAAGTCAGGGGTCAGGGCGGCTTCTTCCGGGATCGGGTTGGCGATCAGGAGGCCAGTGCCGGTGCCGAGCTGGTGGTGGAAATGCATGGCGCTTGCAATCTCTTCTGCCGTATCCAGCCGGTGATCGGCCTTGTAGCCGCTCTGGCGGGTGAAGAAGGCCGGGAAGTCCTCGGTGCCGTAGGCAATGACCGGCACGCGCTGGGTTTCCAGATATTCGAGCGTCTTTGCGATATCGAGGATCGATTTCACGCCGGCGCAGACGACGGCCGTCTTGGTGCGACCAAGCTCGGTCAGGTCGGCGGAAATGTCGAATGTCTGTTCGGCGCCGCGATGCACACCGCCGACGCCGCCGGTTGCGAAGATCTCGATGCCGGCGAGGTCTGCCAGAAGCATGGTGGCGGACACCGTCGTGCCCGCCGTCTGGCCGCGCACCATGGCAACCGCGAGATCGCGGCCGGAAGCCTTGACCACGCCCTTGGCCTGGGCGAGCTTTTCCAGCTCATCGTGTTCCAGGCCGACGCGGAGTTCACCGTCGATGACGGCGATAGTTGCCGGCACGGCACCGTTTTCACGCACGACAGCCTCGACAGACAGCGCCGTTTCCAGATTGGCCGGATAGGGCATGCCATGGGTGATGATGGTCGATTCGAGCGCCACGATGGCACCGCCGTTTGCGAGAGCGTCTGCAACTTCCTGGCTGAGTTTCGGCTTCAGCAGAGACATTGGATTTCCTTTCTGGAAGCAGTTCCGGCAAAGCCATGAAGCGGTTTTGCGTCTGGACCTGCGTTGGGATTAAACACTGGAAGCACTCGCGTACTTCAGGACAAACGGTGCATATGGACCTGCAAAAAGGCCTCGGAGAGTTCGGGATGGACGCTCGCAGCGCTTTCGGTCGTGAGCGTTGCAACCAGTGCGCCGATGCGGGCAGCGGTGTGGATATCGTCGCCGGCGATCACCCGGTGCAGGGTTCCGGCAATCATCGCGTCGCCGGCGCCGGTCATGTCGATCGCTTTTGCTTCGACTGCTTCGAAACTGGCTGACGCATCGATGCCGGCAACGGCAATGCCGGCCGCACCCATCGTCACCACTGCCTCGCGGGCGCCGGCCGCCTGCAGGCCACGTGCCGCCTTCAGCGCATCGTCGATCGTCTCGCGGGCCGACAGGCCGAGAATGGCGTTCGCCTCGTCGATATTCATGAACAGCAGGTCGATACCGGAGAGGTCCTTCGGCAGGCGCATGGCTTTGACGGTGGAGACGGCGTCGATCGCCAGCCGGAAGCGTGCGTCGCGTCTCCTCGTGATCAGCGCCGCCAGTGTTTCGGCTGGTGGGTTGCAGTCGGAGAACACGAAGCTTGCGGAAGCCAGATGGGGCCAGACGCGGTCGAGATGTTCAGGCCGCAGCAGGTCGAATATGCCCATGTCGGCAATGCCGAGCGAAAGATCGCCGCGCGGATCAAGGATGGCTGCATATTCCGCGGTCGGTCGCTCGGTGCTGATGATCATCTGGCTGACGTCGATGCCGCGCTCGCGCATATAGGTCATCAGCGTGCGGCCGCCCTCGTCGTCGCCGACGATCGAGATGAAGCCGGTTTGCGTACCGAGACGGGCGAGGTTTTCAGCCACGTTGCGGGCGACGCCACCCATCGAGCGGGTGCTGTCGACGGGGTTGGACGTGCCCTGAACGATTTCCTGCTTCGCGTGGTATTTCCGGTCGAGAACGGCGCCGCCGAGACAGATCGCGCGTGACGGCTGCGGCATGACATAGCCGCGGCCGAGAACATGGCCCTTCTGCATCAGCTGCACGATATGGGCTGCCACCGTGGAGCGGGCGAGCCCCAGCATCTCGGCAATCTCCTGCTGTCCCGCAAAAGGATTGTCCCTGATAATGCCGAGAACGGCGGCTTCCTGGCTGGTCAGATCGTCCATCGTGGCTTCCCGTGAAGGATCACGGTTTATAAACAACTGTTCATCGAGTCAACAATTGTTTTGTTCGCGCTTCACGCCGTCAGTTGCGCACCCGAAGACCGTCCATCAAAAGCATAATCAGCCGATTGCCGCTGGCGCGCCATTCGGGCGAATCCGGAATGGAATAGATGCTCGACATAGCGTGCATCAGATCCGCCTGGCCTATATCGCTGCGGATGAGATTTGCCTCGCGGCCGTTTGTTAGGAGCCTGTCGAGTGCCTGCCGGATGGTACCGAACCCCTCCGCAAACAGTGTCGTGTTGGAACTGGCGATGATTTTCAGGCTGTTGGCCATGCCGCGCTTGGTCGCCATATAGCCCACGAAGCGCAGCATCCAGAGCTCCAGTGCCTTGTCGGCCGGGTGGATGGCTGCAAGTTCGTCCGCTGCTGCCGCCAGTGCCGTCAGCTCGCGGCGATAGACGAGTTCGACCAGATGTTCACGGGTCGGGAAATGCCGATAGAGCGTGCCGATGCCGACGCCGGCCTGGCGGGCAATCTCTTCCAGCGAGGTCTCGACGCCCTTTTCCGCAAATGCCTGGGCTGCCACTTCAACCAGCTTGTCGCGGTTGCGGCGAGCGTCCGCGCGAAGTTTCGGAGCCGGGGTCTGTGCATTTTTCGGCGTGGCCAAAGCCCGAAATCCTGTTCCAGTGGTTAGGCTCTCTGAGGTCGCAATTCTGGTTTCCAGCATCCTGAAACGGATGTTTTCGAAATCCAGCCTTGACTGATCTCAGCGAGCGGCTAGTTTAAACGGAGTTGCCTCCGTTTGAGGCGGCGCATATGTCTTTTTAGATCAGAAGGCGGCCGGATGTCATGTCGAAAGATGTCACTCCGCCTTATCGACCGCGATCGGCGGCGCGCGTTTAGACGATAGCAATGACCAGTGCCCTCGCCAGACGGCCGGTCCAGCCTAATTCTTTGAAATTCTCTTCGTGAAGATTGCAGGAGCCTGTCATGACACGAACCATTCACCTCAACCTCGATATCAACGGCAAGGGTTACGACCTCGATGTCGAGCCGCGCGTGACGCTGCTCGATGCGCTGCGCGACCATCTTGTTCTCACCGGCACCAAAAAGGGTTGCGACCAGGGCCAGTGCGGCGCCTGCACCTGCCATGTGGATGGCCGACGGGTGTTATCCTGTCTCACCCTGGCGGCCCAGGTCGAAGGCCGCCAGGTAGAAACGATCGAAGGACTGTCCGCTGCCGACGGAACCCTGCATGCGGTTCAGGCTGCATTCCTGGAGCAGGACGCTTTTCAGTGCGGCTATTGCACGCCGGGCCAGATCATGTCGGCAGTCGCCTGCATCCGTGAGGGCCATGCGGGATCGGATGCGGAAATCCGCGAATATATGTCCGGCAATCTCTGTCGCTGCGGCGCCTACAACAGCATCGTGGCCGCGGTGCGCCAGGCGGCGCAGGCCGTCGTTCCTGCAACGAAGGAGATGGCCGATGCGTGATTTTTCCTATCTTCGTGCAGCCACCCTCGATGAAGCCCGCCAGGCGGTGCTGCAGGCAGGGGCTTCCATTCTGGCCGGCGGCACGACCCTGATCGATCTTGCCAAATGCGGCGTCGCCGAACCGGAAACGGTCGTCGATATCTCCCATCTCAAAGGTCTCTCCGGCATCGAGGTCACACCCCAGTCCGTCACCATCGGCGCGCTTTCGCGCATGTCGGATGTGGCCGATCATTCCGGCATCCAGGCGGAAATGCCGGCTGTCTCGGAATCGCTCCTGCTGGCGGCGTCGGCGCAGCTGCGCAACATGGCGACGATCGGCGGTAACGTGATGCAGCGCACGCGCTGTCCGTATTTCCGCGATCCCGGCACGTTTCCGGCCTGCAACAAGCGCAATCCCGGCTCCGGCTGTTCGGCGCTTGGCGGCATCACCCGCAACCATGCGGTTCTCGGCACCAGCGAGCACTGTCTCGCCTCCAATCCGGGCGATCTGGCTGTGGCGCTGGTCGCATTCGACACGGTCGTCGATCTCGGGTCCCGCACGGTCCCGTTCGACGAGTTCTTCCTCCTGCCCGGCGATACCCCGGATCGGGAAACCGTGCTTCAGCCCGGCGAGATGATCATCGGCCTGTCGATCCCCAAAAGCGCTGCAGCGAAGAACTCCACCTACCTGAAGGTCCGAGACCGCCAGTCCTACGAGTTCGCCGCCGCAAGCGCTGCCGTCGGTCTGGAACTGGAAGACGATGGCCGCACGGTCAGGGATATTCGCGTGGCACTTGGCGGCGTTGCCACCAAGCCATGGCGGGCGCGCGCCGTCGAACAGGCGCTGATCGGCAAAGTGCTCGACGCTGCTACCATCAAGACGGCGAGCCTGCTTGCCATGGAGGGCGCCGTTGCCCAAGGCGACAATCAATACAAGATCGATCTTGTGCCACGGGTCGTTGCCCGGGCGATCGAGACGGTCTCGACGGACAAATCTGGAGGTCTCGCATGACTATTATGCCCCCCCGCAAACACGGCGATGCCTCTGACGGCATGGTTGGCGGACGTCTGACCCGGTTCGAAGGCAGCCTCAAGCTCACAGGTGCTGCCACCTATGCGCTGGAATACCCGATCGATAACCTTGCCCACGCGGCTCTCGTGCAGAGCACGATCGCCGCGGGCCGCGTCGTCAGCGTCGATGCGAGCAGAGCGATCGCCTCGCCCGGCGTCCTGATGGTGCTGACACCCGAAGACGATCTCGGACTGCGCGTTTCCGCCGACTGGCAAGGCAACCGGCCGGAAGACAAGGCCTATCATCCGCTGCCGCGCGAGGTGCAGTTCAACGGCCAGTCGATTGCAGCGGTGATCGCCGAAAGCCGCGAACAGGCGACGGAAGCCGCAAAGCTTGTTGTCGTTACCTATGAGGAAACGTCGCCGGTCATGAGCATCGACGATCCGGCGGCTGGCGAAGGCAAGCTGATGGACAATCTCACCATCGGCTGGGGAGATGCGGAAGCAGCCCTTGCGGCATCGCCGGTCCGGATCGAGGGCGAATACAGCACGCCGCGCGAATACCACTGCGCCATGGAGCCGCACGGGCTGACGGCCAAGTGGGACGGCGACGAGCTGACGATCTGGGAACCGAGCCAGTGGTCGCACGGCATGGCCCGCATGTATGCCGAATGGTTCGGCATGGACTACGAAAAGGTGCGGATCATCTCGCCCTATATCGGCGGCGGTTTCGGCTCCAAGGGCCAGCCGCTCGCCTATGGCGCGGTGGCGGTTGCGGCGGCGAGAAAGCTCGGGCGACCGGTCCAGCTTGCCGTCACACGGCCGCAGAACTTCACCAGCTACGGCGGTCGTGCGGCAACCCGCCAGACGATCGCGCTCGGCGCTTCCGAAGACGGCGTGCTGCAGGCGATCGTCCATCGCGGCAGGACAGAGACGTCAGTCTATATGGATTACCCGGAACAGACGGGAGCGGCGACGCCCATCCTCTACAAGGTGGAGAACTTCTCCTCCCAGTCGCGCGTCGTGCCGGTCAACACCGTCACACCGGGCGCGCTTCGGGGACCGGGCAAGAACCCCAGCGCCTACGGCATCGAAAGCGCCATGGAAGAGCTTGCCTACAAGCTGGATATGGATCCGCTGGAACTGCGGCTGAAGAACTATGCCGATCACGACTATCAGTCCGGCAAGCCTTGGTCGACGCGGATGCTGCGCGAAGCCTTGACGCAAGGGGCTGCCGCCTTCGGCTGGGAGAAGCGCAGCCATCAGCCCCGCTCGATGCGCGACGGCAAGACGCTGATCGGCTGGGGCATCGGTTGCGGCACGTTCCCGGTTATCCGGGCACCGTCGGAAGCGATGATCCGCGTCCTCGCGAACGGCCGCGTCGAGGTGGTCAGCGGCTCGATCGATATGGGGCAGGGCACCTATACGATCCTTGCCCAGACGGCAGCCGAAGCGCTCGGCGTGCCGGTCTCAGAAGTCGACGTGCTCCTGGGTGACAGCCGCATGCCGGGTTCGTCGATCGCCGGCGGATCGATGCTGGCGGGATCCATCACCGGTGCCGTGCACAAGGCGGCGATCGCAGCCCGCGACGAACTGATTGGCCTTGCGCTCAACGAGACCGGCTCGCCGTTCCGCGATACCGGCGCCAACACGCTGTCGCTGGTTGGCGGGCGGATCGAGGCCTCGCGTGGCGGTGGACCTTCGCTGTCGCTGCAGGAGTTGATGCAGGCTGTCGGCCGCAATGAGCTAGAGATCCGCCGCAACACGCTTGCCGAAAACGCGCAGACTCCTGATGATCAGAAACAGGCCTGGACGACCATGTCGAAAGTGCAGGGGCCGACCTCGGGCGACCTCTCCATGCACAGCTGGGCTGCCCATTTCGTCGAAGTCCGCATCGATGAGGATTTCGGGACGATCCGGGTGTCGCGCATGGTCTCTGCCTTCGATTGCGGCCGTCTCTACAATCCGAAGCTGGTGGAAAGCCAGTGGAAGGGCGGCATCATCATGGGCATCGGCCAGGCACTGCTTGAGGAAGGTGTCGTCGATCCGCGCAACGGCCGCACCATCAACAGCAACATGGCCGACTATCTGGTGCCGACCAATGCCGACATTCCGGATATCGAGGTGATCTCGGTCGGCGTGCCGGATCTCGACGCGTCCACGCTCGGCGGCAAAGGGGTAGGCGAAGTCGGCATCGTCGGCGTCGCCCCGGCAATCGCCAACGCCGTCTTCCACGCGACCGGCAAACGCATCCGCGACCTGCCGATCACGCTGGAAAAACTGATGTGATCATATGGGCTGTCGCCTCTGGCGGCAGCCTTTCTCACACTTTGCGGTATCGGCTGGCTTGAACGTCGCTTGCGGCGTTACCGCAACCCAAGAGGTCCCCACACCCTTACGTCGCCAGAACTTCTTTTCGGATCACCAAGGACCGAGTGGGTATAGCTTGAGTTAGGCTTTGCATCCGGCACTCTGGACGGAAACGTAGTGCGCGCATACAGCATGACGCGGGCATCTGCCTTGGGATTTCCGGTCGATTTTCTCATGGAAACTGTGGCCATTTTTCCCGCTGAATCTGTCCTGATCAGGACCTCTCCAATCCTTTCGCCAGGACTGCAGCCGACGACGAGAAAGCTCAGTAAGAATAGGGCTATCGGACGCATGAAAATTCCTGGAGCAACGGAAGGGTGATCAACTTTCCGTTGCATATTCTTTCAGGCAAAGCAACGGGATAGGCCGACGCCGCTCAATCCTCCGAATACCGTTCCTCGGCCCATGGATCACCGCGCATGTGGTAGCCGTTCTTTTCCCAGAAGCCGGCATTGTCGATGCCGAGGAAGTCGATTCGCTTCAGCCATTTCGCGCTTTTCCAGAAATAGAGATGCGGCACGACGAGGCGCACCGGTCCACCATGCTCTTCCGTCAGCGGCTTGCCCTCCCAGTGGGTCACAATGAGCGCGTCGGGGACTGCGAAATCGGAGAGGAGGACGTTGGTCGTGTAGCCGTCATAGGCGGTCAGCATCACCGCGGTCGCCTTGTCGGTCGGCTCCACGGCATCGAGCAGATCGCGGGTGGACACGCCCTTCCAGTCGTTGTCGTAGCGCGACCAGGTCGTCACGCAATGGATATCGGAGCGCATCTCGGTCTGCGGCAGCGCCTGGAAACTGTCCCAGTTGAAGGTCGTCGGCTTGTTGACGAGACCGTAGATGTCGAGCTTCCACTGCGCCGGCGAAATGCTGGGCTGCTGGCCGAGATCGAGCACCGGCCAGTTCTTGACCAGATGCTGGCCGGGCGGCAGGCGGTCGGTATCTGGCCGCGCATGCCGGCCGGTCAGGAATTTTCCCTCATCGGCCCATTTGCGCTTGGTGCTGGTGAGCTTGGAATCCTGCGGAAGATTGTCGTCCATAAGTGGTTCTCCTTGCCTCCGAGGATAATCTGATAAACAACAAGGGCAATCAATTCCTGATGCACCTTCCCAAGATTTCGTCGAGACCCCATGCCCGCCTCCCATCCGCGCCTGAATGCCCGCTTCAACCCCTTGATCGAACAACTGTCCCTGCCACCGGTTCCAGCCGTCGCGGCCTGGGGGCGTGCCTATGACAAGGCTCTGGGGCCGCTGATCGACCTGTCGCAGGCGGTGCCCGGCTACCCCGCCCATCCGGACATGCTGCGGCTCCTCGGCGAGGCGGCGTCGTCCAAGGCCTATACCGGCTACGGCCCGATCGAGGGCGAGACGGTTCTGCGCACCGGCTATGCAAGCCACGTCTCGGAGGTCTATGGCGCAGCACTTGGCGAAGAAAACATCCACATCACCTCCGGCTGCAACCAGGCTTTCGTCTGCGCGGCGATGACGGTCGCCGGTCCCGGCAGCACCATCCTGATGACCGAGCCGTTCTATTTCAACCATGAAACGACGCTTGCGATGATGGGCATCGGCACCGCCTTCGTGCCTTGTTCTGCCGAAAACGGGTTCCTGCCGGATCTGGTGTCGCTCGAAGCGGCGATGACGGATGGGGTGAAAGCGCTGGCGCTGGTGTCGCCCAACAATCCGACCGGCGCCATCTATCCGGCGTCCCTGCTCGAGGCGATCTTTAGGCTATGTCAGGAAAAAGGCATCTGGCTGATCCTCGACGAGACCTATCGCGATTTCCTGCCGCAAGCCGGAAGCCGTGCCCATGGCCTGTTTTCGCAGTCCGGCTGGGAAGAAACGCTGATCAGCCTCTACAGCTTTTCCAAATCCTTCTGCATTCCCGGTCACCGGCTCGGCGCCATCACCGCCGGCGAGGCGGCGATCGGTCAGATCGCCAAGATCATGGACAATCTGCAGATCTGCGCCCCGCGTGCCGCCCAGGCAGCCGTTGCCGAAGCGCTGCCGCTGCTCGCCGCCTGGCGCGAGGAAAATCGTCAGGAAATCGGCCGTCGTGCCGAAGCGCTGAAAGCCGTCATGCGCGGCGTCTCCGGTTGGAAGCTCGATGCGATCGGCGCCTATTTCGCCTTCGTGCGGCATCCCTACCCGGGGAAGGGCTCGGCGGAAGTGGCCGAACAGCTCGCCAAACGCGCCGGCATCAGCTGCATCCCCGGCGTCTATTTCGGGCAAGCGCAGGATGGCTATCTGCGGTTTGCCTTCGCCAACGCTGATGTCGAAACCATCGGTCTTCTGGAAGAACGTTTGCGGAACTTTTCGCTGTCGTAAAGCGGCTGTCGGCTCTATAAGGAACCATGGTTCAGAGAGCAGGCAGCGCCGATCTTCCGCTTCATGGCGGCCGGGTTCCCCGGTGGCTGGGCGACCGCATGACCAAGCTCGGCGCCGTCATCACCGAAGCCATCGTCCTTCACTACGGCCGTGACGAGCTGCTCAGCCGGTTGGCGCATCCGTTCTGGTTTCAATCCTTCGGGGCGGTGATGGGCATGGACTGGCATTCGTCCGGCATCACCACCAGCGTCATCGGCGCGCTCAAACGCGGACTGACGCCCATGTCGGGCGAACTTGGTATTCATGTCTGCGGCGGTCGCGGTCGCAATTCGCGGCAGACGCCGGACGAGTTGATCGCCATCGGCAACCGCGTCGGCATCGATGGTTTCGCGCTTGCCAAGACCAGCCGGCTCGTCGCCAAGGTGGACAGCGCCGCCGTTCAGGATGGTTTCGATCTCTATCTGCACGGTTTCATCGTCACCGACGATGGCAAATGGGTCGTCGTCCAGCAGGGCATGAACGGTGACCGGAAGCAGGCGCGACGCTATCACTGGCAGTCGCAGGGCCTGAAAAGCTTCGTGGATTCGCCGCATGCGGCGATCGAGGGCCGCGGCCAGGGCGACATCGTCAACCTCGCCGATCACCGGGCAGAGGCCTCGCGCCACGGCCAGCTCGATCTGCTCGCATCGCTCGGTCCCGACCGCATTGTCCGCGAAGTGATCGCGATCGATCCGGGCCGGCAGCGCAAGAAGGATCTGTCGCAGCCGATGCTGCCGCATCTGATCATGCCTGATCATCACGACGTCCGCGAAGAAGACGTCAACATGAAGCGCCTGCATGGCACGCTTGCCGCCGCTGCCGATCGTGGCCCGAAGGATTTCGAGGATCTGCTTCTGACGCCTGGCGTCGGAGCCCGCACGGTGTCGGCGCTCGCCATGGTCGCCGAAGTCGTGCACGGCGCGCCCTGCCGGTTTTCCGATCCGGCGCGGTTTTCGCTCGCCCACGGCGGCAAGGACCGGCATCCGTTCCCGGTGCCGATCCGGGTCTATGACGAGACGATCAGGGTGATGAAATCGGCCGTCGGCAAGGCAAGGCTTGGCCGCGACGAGGAAATGCAGGCACTGCGCCGCCTCGACGACCAGGCCCGCCAGCTCGAAAAATACGTGACCGGCCCCGACCTCAAGGAAATCGTCGCCGGCGAGTTTTCGCGCTCGCACGACTGGGGCGGACGCAGCGTGTTCGGCTGGGAGCCGGCGGCAGAAGACGATAAACGGACGGGATAAGTAGGGCATTGCCCTCCGTCGCAGGATGCAGTGGCAGATGGGTATCGGTATGCTACCGAGCCGGTTTTGTCCGAATTCTGAAGCGTCCAGACTTTTCTCGCGCTCCATCTATCTCTTAATTTTGCGTAAAATTCATCGTTGCAGATGAGGCGGCAAGTCATATCCTAAGGTGCATATCGAACAGCCATCAGGAGTGGCAATTGGATTTGTTCTCGCTAACTGCAGCTATTGTCGCCACCACCGGTCTGATCGCAGCAATCAGCTCGCTTCTACGGGAGTTGAGAAGCTGGCGCAGGCGCCCTTCACGGGAGCGGAAATAAGGTGGATACTACCAATGAACACGAGGACTATAACTGTCCCGAGTGCCATAGCAGAGATGCTGTGAAGAACGGGATAGTGCGGGGCACACAGCGATTTCGTTGTAGGGCCTGCCATTTAAATTTTGTTCAGGAGCCAAAGCGGCGATGGCCTCCTTCTTCCAAAATGTTCAATCTGATGATGTCACAAATCGGGGAAGGAATAGAGAGCCCTGGCGATGCCGCGCGGATCGATCGATGGCTATTGGAGGCGAAAGAGCATCATCCTTGGTTCGTGAGGGCTTTGGCCGAGTTTGCCGTATCCAATGCAGGCCGCGAGGGAGAAACCATGGAAACAATTCTTTTGGCAACATGGGAGATGTACTTCATCATCACGACGCGCAACCCGGAGCAGTATTACGACGAACTCGCTCCCGGCCTTTATATTGATATGCTCAGAATCGGAGATAAGGCTTTTCAGGAAGAGCTAATGGCTTGGTTGAAAGAGCATTGAATCAGGAAGTTCAACTGGGAACCATGAAGCCGTAAAGCGCCCGGGAAGAAATCCCCGGGCACCGTTATTCTCAGTGCCGATCCAACGTATCGGCACTCAGCTTTCTTTACGGGATCAGACGGTTTGCGCGCAGATCTTCGAACAGATCGAAGAAGGCATCGTCGGTTGGCTGGTACTCGAGGAAGCCGAGACGGCGGCTTTTCGACATGTCGGTGACGACTTCGATCGGGCGTCCGAGATCGGCATCCGTATGCCAGGGCGACACGAGGCGGTTCATGTCCGGTTCGGCCAGATTGTGGCGTTCTGCAATCTCGCGCCAGATCGCAGCATCCTCGGCCATCTGCTTTTCGAGCGGCTGTACGGTGCCATCGAAGGTGGCGGGTTCCAGCTCGAACCAGGCGGCGATGCGGCTCCACATCCACTTCCAGCGGAAGACATCACCGTTGACGACGTTGAATTCGCCGTTGGCTGCACCCGGTGTCGTGGAAGCCCACAGGAGATGGCGGGCGAGAAGGTTGGCGCTGGTCATGTCGGTCAGCCCCTCCCACTGCATCTCGACGCCCGGGAAGCGGAAGGGGCGGCCGGTGTGCTTGCAGATCGCAGCGTAGACGGCAAGCGTCGTGCCCATGTTCATGGCATTGCCGACAGCCTTGCCGACGATCGTGTGCGGGCGATGGACGCTCCAGGTGAAGCCGTCGCGGGCGGCTGCCGCAAACACTTCGTCTTCCTGGGCGTAGTAGAAATTATCGACCTCGAGCCGGCCCTGTTCCTCGCGGAACGGCGTCTGCGGCAGGGCGCCCTTGCCGTAGTTCTCGAACGGGCCGAGATAATGCTTGAGGCCCGTCACCAGCGCCACATGCTTGACGGAGCCTGCCGGAGACAGCGCGTCGAGGACATTGCGCACCATCGACGAGTTGACGCGGATGTTTTCGGCTTCGGTCGACTGCCGCAGCCAGCTCGAGATGAACACATGCGAGGGATCAAGACCCGCCAGCGCTTTCGAAAGCGAGGCCGGATCGAGAAGATCCGCGGCCACCGGTGTCACGTTCGTCTGCTGCTGCGGTGTGCGCGACAGGCCGAGAACCTGCCAGCCGTCGTCGCCCAGAACCTTTGCTGTTGCGCTGCCGACAATGCCGCTTGCGCCCACGATCAATGCTTTTTTTGTCATAATTGCTCCTGTCGTTCTGAGCCTGATCTAGTGTCTTGCGGCAGACTGTGCCAGAAGGCACCCGAATGGGACATAGGCACCCTGACGTAACCAGATGGGGAACAGATCATGCAGCCAGGCTCACCTGACAACGAATGGCGCGAAGACTGCGCACCGCGCCGCGTCCTCGACCTTTTCTCCTCGAAATGGACGAGCATGATCCTGCATGTGCTCGATACGCGGCTGGAAGGCTGTGCGCGGACCGGCGTTCTGCTGCGCAGCCTGCCCGGCATTTCCAAGAAGATGCTGACCCAGACCCTGCGCGACATGGAAGCCTCGGGTCTTGTCATCAGGCGCGTCTATGGCACGGTGCCCCCGGCAGTCGACTATACGCTGACGCCGCTCGGCAAGCGTTTCGTCGAGCTGATCGATCTGCTCTACGGTTGGGGTCGAGACAATGCCGATGCGCTGGACGCGCTCAAAGCGAAGAAGGGCGAGGGAGCCTAGATCAGGGATTGGGCCTCCCAGTTCGGATGGAACGATGGTGGCCGGCCCGTGTTCTCCTTGGGAACAAGGGAGACTTGCTATGTCAGACCACAAAGACGTCGACCTCGCAGCCGATACGGCTTCCAAGGAAGCGACCCGGTTCGGCAGCAGCCAGCCCAAGGTTTCCGAACAGTCAAGGGATAGCATCCACCCGGCCGCCGATGCGGCTGAGGATGTACAGGCTGACCACAAGGTCGAGAAGAGCTTTGGTACCGGCGAGGATGGGTCAGTGCGCAAGACGGATGAGGCAACCGTCGAACTCAATCGCGCCCGCAAGGCGGCTGGAGCCGAAGGCTCCGGCGTCCCGAGCGATCATGAGGCCGACGCCGGCGACATCGGCGGCTGAGACTTCCACGCGCGGTCGCCGCGGGTGAGAGACTACTGGATATGCGGCGGCGCTTCTTCGCGCGCCGCGATCCGGCCGGCGAGTTCGCCGATGCGGCGGATCGCTCCCTCCAGCACATCATCAGGCACCGTCAGCGATATGCGCAGAAAGCCTGCCGCCTGATCGCCGAAGGACGTGCCGGGCATGACTGCCACCTTTTCCTCGCGCAGCAGTTCCCAGGCAAATTCCTCGCCACCGAGGCCTGTTGCCGTCACGTCGAGCAGGATGAACATCCCACCTTCCGGCATCATCGGCTTGACCAGATTGTTGCCCTTCAGCACAGTTTCGACGATCGCGGCGCGCCTGTGATAATTGGCGCGCATCACGTCGGCTGTCGGGAAGTTTTCAGACAGCGCCATTGCGGTCATGTCGGCAATAAAGGGCTGCACGCCGAACAGCATGATTTCGGACACCGGCAGCAGACGTTCGCAAAATTCCTCCGGGCCGGCTGCCCAGCCGGATCTGAATCCGGGTGCCGCGTGCGACTTGGAGATGGACGAGACCACGATCGTGCGCTCCGCCAGTTCCGCCATGTCAAAGGGTGAGGCAAAGCTGGTGCCGTCGAAGATCAGCTGCTCATAAACCTCGTCGCAGATGATCCAGAGATCGTGCTTGCGGCAGATCTCGCCGATCCTTGCGATTTCGGAGGCTGACAGAACGGCACCGGTCGGGTTGTGCGGCGTGTTCAGAAGCAGCACGCGTGCTTCCGGCGTCACGGCCCGTTCCAGATCGTCCAGCTGCATGTGGAATTTCTTCTCCGGCCGCAGCGGCACGGGGATCATATGGGCGCCGGTGGAGGCAATCACGCCTTCATAGGTCGCGTAGAGCGGATCGCCGACCAGCACGCCATCGCCAGCGCCAACCAGACCGGTCATGACGCAGTAAAGCGCGCTCTGGGTGCCTGGAAAGCAGAGGAAGTTCTTTTCCGTCACGCTGCTGCGGCGTTTCGAATATTTCGCAACAAGCGCCTTCAGCGTATCCGGCTCGCCTCTTCCGTTGGAATAGCGGGTGCGGCCGGCATACATGGCGCGCGCGGCTTCATCCAGCAGCGCCTTGTCGGGCACGACGTCAGGCTCGCCGATCGTCAGCTCGACCACGTCCTCGCCCTCGGCCTTCATGCGCCTTGCAGTCAGATGCAGCGCCCAGCGGCCTGAACCGAGATGGGCGAGACGGTCGGTGATCGTGGCATAGCGCATGAATAGGCCTCATGTTCGAGGATTAGGATGGGCCGCCTCTAGCAAATACGCCGCGCCGGAGCAAATGGCGCGGCATGGGTGATCGGCACTCAATCCTTGTTTCCCGTCCGGTAACGACCGCCCACATGCCGGGCCGGCAATCTCGGTGCACCGAACAGTTTTTCGCGCAGCGTGCCCTCGCGATAGCCGGTTTTGTAGACGCCGCGTTCCTGCAGAATGGGGATCACCAGCTCGATCACGTCGTCGAAACATTCCGGCACCACGGTGCGCGACAGGTTGAAGCCGTCGACATCGGCTTTCTCCATCCACTCCTGGAGACGGTCGGCGATCTGCTCGGCAGAGCCCACCATCGGCATCTGGCGGCTGCCGAGAATCATCTGGTCCAGCAGCTTTCGCTTCGTCCATTGCGGTCCGGCGCTGCGGGTCATCGCCTCGACATTGGAGACGATGGCATCGCTTTTGCCGGTCTGGATCGGTTCGTCGAGATCGTAGCGCGCAAAATCGATGCCGAGCGATGCGCTGGCATGCACAAGGGCCGCCTCGGAACTGGCATGGCTGCGATAATCCTCGAACTTCTCCTGCGCTTCCTTTTCCGTGCGGCCGGTGATGATCGTTGCGCCAACAAAGACTTTGAGATCATCGGCGGTTCGGCCTCCGGCAATCGCGCGGGCGCGAATATCGTCGACGAGGTCCCGCACGCCTTCCATCTTCTGGCCGTTGACGAAGACGCATTCGGCATGGGTGGCGGCAAAGGCGCGGCCGCGGGTGGAAGAGCCGGCCTGATAGAGAACCGGCGTTCTCTGCGGGGAGGGGGCGGAAAGATGCATCGCGTCCAGCCGGTACTGCCGGCCTTCGTGGCTGATCTTTCGAACCTTGGCCGGATCGGCATAGACTCCGGCGGCGCGATCGAACACGACGGCATCGTCGTCCCAACTGCCTTCCAGCAGCTTGTAGATCACGTCCATGTATTCGTCGGCGAGATCGTAGCGATCGTCATGCGCCATCTGCGCATCGAGGCCGATCGCCTTGGCCGCGCTGTCGAGATAGCCCGTCACGATATTCCAGCCGATGCGACCACCGGTCAGGTGATCGAGCGTCGACATGCGGCGGGCAAACAGGAAGGGTTGCTCGTAGGTGAGGTTCGCGGTGACTCCGAAAGATAGGTGCTTGGTCACGGCGGCCATCGCCGGCACCAGCAGCATCGGATCGTTGACCGGCACCTGCACGGCGCCCCTCAAGGCCGCATCCGGGCTTTCGCCGTAGACGTCGTAGACGCCCACCACGTCGGCCAGGAAAATCCCGTCGAACAGGCCGGCCTCCAGCCGTTTGGCGTAATCCGTCCAATAGGCAAGCTCGGTGTAACGGTTGGACTGGTCGCGCGGATGCGTCCACAATCCGTGCTGGATGTGGCTGATACAGTTCATGTCGAAGGCGTTGAATCGGATTTCGCGCAAAGAGCATTCCCCCGCGTTGCAGATCTGGTGCGTCTCTTATAAGTTCCTATCGTCCACTATAGAAGACGATCGTTCGGAGGCAAGCGGATAAAGCCATGGAAGCAGATGTTGGAGATGCTATTGCATCGCGTCTCAAAACGGAACGCGAGACACGCAAATGGTCGCTTGCGGACCTCGCCGAACGCTCTGGCGTGTCGAAGGCGATGATCAGCAAGATCGAGCGTGGCGAGGCGAGCCCATCGGCCGCCGTGCTTGGCCGGCTGTCCGGCGCCTTCGGCCTGCCGCTGTCGGTGCTTCTGGCACTGGCGGAAGGCGGGGAGGAGCGGCTGCGCGTCCAGTCCGGTCAGCCGGTCTGGACCGATCCCGAGACCGGCTATACCCGCCGGGCACTGTCGCCGCCCAATGCGCCGCTCGAACTGATCGAGGTTCTGCTGCCGCCTGCCGTGCGCGTTCCCTATCCGGCCTCCGCCTTCGCCTTCCAGCATCAGCAGATCTGGCTTCTCGCGGGCGCGCTCGATTTCATCGAAGGCACGGTGCTGCATTCTTTGAAGGAGGGCGATTGTCTCATGCTGGGGCCGCCCGCCGACTGCGTCTTCTTCAATCCCGGTAAGGTCCCGGCGCGTTACGTTGTGGCGCTTTCCCGAAGGTAACGGAGCAGAACGGCAGACGTGAAAAAGGCGCTTCCCGAAGGAAGCGCCAGTTGGGGAGATTGTGACTTTGCCGGTCGCGCTGATGGATGCGACCTACAAGTCCGTGAACACGAACCCCTAGCGGTTTGTTCCCGCAGAAAGTGTGAAATCCTTTTCTTGCCCGGAACGATCCGATATCCTGTCGGTTACACCGCAAGAACGGATCGAAGCCTGGGAGGAGGATGCGATGCTGGGATTGGGTCATTTCTGGAAACGGGTGCAGGCCCGCAAGGCGGAAACGGCAACGCCCGAGTTTGCCGATCGCAGTGATGCCGGCCGGCAGCTGGCCGAGGCACTGCAAATCTCACAATCCTTGTCCTCTGTCGCCGGCGATCCCGTGGTGGTCGCCGTGCCGCGCGGCGGCGTGCCGGTGGCGTTCGAAGTGGCGCAGCGGCTTGGACTGCATCTCGATCTCTTGATCCTGCGCAGGATCGCTGCCCCCGGCCACCCGGAATTAAGCATCGGCACCGTTGTCGACGCTAAAGAACCAATTGTCCATATCGACGAGGGAAACGTGCGGCGCTTTCCCCTGCCTCCTGGCTATCTTAACGAGGAGCGGCAGCATCAGATCGCCGAGGTCGACCGCCATCACCGGATGTATTTCGGCGAGGATCACGCCGACGAGCAGGATCTTGCCGGGCGTCACGTCATACTGATCGATGAGGGGCTTTCCGATGCCGGGTCGATGGAGGTCAGCATCCACGCGCTCAGGCAGCTGGGTGTCGCGATCATTACCCTTGCCGTACCGGTCGCCTCGCAGGACACGCTCGATGCAATCAGGGACAAGGTTGAAGACGTGGTCTGCCTGTCGATCCCGCCATCATTCGGCGATGTCGGTGACCACTACGAGGATTTCCCGGAAACCACCGATCAGGACGTCGTCCGGCTGCTCAAGGAAGCCAAACGGTCGGAGCGGTTGCTCAACTAGATTTCAATCGTCGCCAACAACGGCAAGTGGTCGGATGCCCGCCGCGTCAGCGGTGTCGAGACCACTTCCGCATCGATCACCTTGATGCTGTCGGAAACAAAGATGTGGTCGAGCCGAAGCAGCGGAAAGCGGGACGGAAACGTTGCCCGCCACGGTTTGACAAGCGCCGTCTGCACATCGGTCAGGCGCTTGGCCGCATGCCGGTAGGTCCTCGTGATCGGTGTCGAGTTGAAGTCGCCGATCAGAATGCGCGCCGGGTTTTCCTTCTCGAGGCCGCCGAGCCAGTCCGGGCCCGTCAGCTCCGTCATCTGCGCCATCCGGTCTTTACCGCGGAGTCCGAGATGGGTGTTGAAGACCTGCAGCGGTTTGCCACCGACGTCGATTTCCACCCAGACTGCGCCGCGCTGCTCGCCGATCGAGGAAAGCATGTCGGCCTTGATCACTTTCAGCGGCAGGGATGTCAGAATGGCGTCGCCGTAGCGTTCCTCGGCCACATGCAGCGCCGCGTGAAAATGGTAGTCCATCTCCACCTCGCGGGCGATGATATCGACCTGATCGACGCCACCGGTGCGCGAGCGGCCGACATCCAGTTCCTGCAGGCCGATAATATCAGGCTTCAACTCCGAGATGACGTCGGCGATCCGCGCGGGATCAAGCCGTCGATCGGTGCCGATGCAGCTATGCACGTTGTAGCTCAGAATTTTCAGGCGGCGCCGGGAGGAAGTTTGAGGCGAGGTGTCGGAGGGCGGTTTGGGAAGCGCATCGATCATAGCGCGGGAACACCTTGGACAGTCATTTCGTTCCACCCTGCACAGCATGAATGGAGATGGAATGAAGATCTGGCGGCCCCTCATCAAATGTCTTGTGGTTGCCGCGGTCTGCCTTGCCGCACTCCTCGTCTACCGCAGCCTGCAACGCTACACATGGGACGAAATCGAGGAGTCCGTGCTGTCCATCGCCGGCATTCGGTTGGTGGCCGCGTTCGGCTTCGTCATTCTCTCCTATGCCTGCCTTGGCATGTTCGATGCGCTTGGCGTGCGCTATGCGGGCAAGCCGCTTGCCTACCATAAGACGGCACTCGCGTCCTTCGCAAGCCTGTCGATCGGCCACAATGTCGGCATGGCAGCGCTCAGCAGCGGCGCGGTCCGTTACCGGTTCTACTCCCGCTGGGGCCTTCAGCCTCAGGACATCGCCAAGGTCATCGTATTTTGCGGCGCGACTGTTGGGTTGGGGCTTGCCACACTGGGCGGCATTGCCATGCTGCTCGATGTCAATGGATCGGACGACTTCTTCGGCCTTGGCAGGGGAGAGAGGGCCGCCATCGGCGTCGCCTGTCTGGCCGTGCCGGCTGCCTATCTACTGCTTTGCGCTTTCGTGCGCCGGCCGTTGCCCGTCCGCTCCTGGCGTTTCACGCCGCCGGATCTGTCGCTCGCGATCGGCCAGATCATCGTCGGCACACTGAATTTCCTCTGTGTCGCCTCCGCAATCCGCCAGCTGCTGCTTGCGTTTACCGATGTCGGATTCCTGCAGGTCGCCAGCGCCTACGTGACCGCCAATCTCGGCGCGCTGGTTAGCCACGTGCCTGGCGGTCTCGGCGTGCTGGAAGCGGTCATGCTGAACCTGTTGCCGGGCACATCGGCGATCGGCGCACTGATCGCCTTCCGCGTCCTCTACTTCTTCGTGCCGCTCGCGATCGGCGTACCGGTGCTGATCGCAAGCGAGGCCTATTACCGGCGTCAGGGAAGTGCCTATTCAGGCCGCGCGGCGGAAGGAAAGGCGTGAAAACAGCTTCCTGATCCCGGACTTGATCTCCGGGATCGGCCAGAACGGCTGTTTCGGATCGACAATGCCGGTGCCGATCAGCGAGGTGATCTCGCCCTTCAGCGTATCCACCTCGAAAGGCCGCAGGCAACGTGGGTTGACGTTCAGGATGTCGATCGCCGCCAGCATCGATCCGGTTTGCTGAATGATGCGCGAGACATCTTCCTTGTTGGCACAGAGATGCTCGGCCAGAAGATCGTCGCGCAGATCAAGGATTGCCTTCTGCGACGCGGCCTCGACAGTCTCGAGCGCGATATCGCATTCCGTATCGAGCCCTTCCGATCGGTTGTTGAGGTTGGACGAGCCAACCCGCACGAAGCGGTCGTCGACGACGATCAGCTTGGAATGGACGATGATCTCGCGATCGTTGCCGTCGGCATCCGGGGTCGTGGCGTAGTAGATCCGCAGCCGGCCGTAGCGATCGGCGCGCTTCAGGCGGCGGATCAGGCGGGTGCGGTTGTTGCCCATCATCAGCTTTTCGAGGAAGCCGTGGGATTCGCGCGTCACGATGATGACGATTTCCGGGCCCTGCGCTGCCTTGAGCTTGCGGGCAAGTGTGCGCGCCACGCCGAAGGAGGCGAGATACTGCGTCTCGATATAGAGGTGCCGCTCGGCTGCCTTCAGCGCATCATGGGTAAGCTTGATCGCCTCGCGATGACCGCGGCGACCCTTCCATTTCCACGGCTCGGTCAGCGCAAGTCCGCTGCGGCAATTGGTGAGATTGGGTTCGAGATCCTGCGGCCAAGCGGCTTCGCCCGCAACCGTGACCGGTTCGAGCTCGATCTTCGTCACCTTTTTCCAGCGCCGGCGCGTCACGTCGCCGATCAGCCGGGCGATATCGCCAGTGACGATCGTCTGCATGTCGTGAACGGGACCATAGGTCGTGCCGTCGGGGGAGGTGCGGGCCGGGTTGATGCAAGCATGCCCACGGTCGTCCCAGCGGCGCGCGGTCAGATCGATGCCGCCGACAAAGGCGGTCCTGTCGTCGACCACGACGATTTTCTGGTGATGGCTGGCGCGCAGCGGATGTTCGAAATCGAAGCGCAGTTCGATGCGCGGATGGTCGTTCCAGTCCATCTTGCCGAACATCTTCAGGCTCTTGCCGGAATAGACCGGGCCCATGCCCCAGACGAGGATACGGATTTCCAGTTCCGGCTTTTCCTCGACCATGCGGCGCAGCGTGGCACCAAGCGTCGGGCAATCAGGATCGCGCGGACGCAGCTTGATACCAGGGTTGAAGTCCCAGCCGAGGATCATCACGGACCGTTCGGCCTGTTTCAACACGTCGTCCAGGCGCTGGTAGTATTCCTCGCCATCGATCAGGAAGCCGACGCGCTCGGCCTCGGCGCTGCGCCAGACGTTGCGGCCGGGTCGAATGATCGCACGGCCGGATGGCTCCGACCGGCGCCAGGACGAAAGTGCGGAAGAGCCTGTCTGGCTCGGCGAAGTTTTTGAAGAAAAATTAGACACGTCCACCTTTTGACCCCCGTCAATTGCGTGGCCCATTAACGCGCTAAGCTGCTAGATGTTCCAGGGACGCTGGAACATCGCGGACGTTGACGGGTTTACAGTCGTTGCGTACCAAATCGACCCGGGGGAAGACGTAACGAGGAGGACGTGAACATGACGCATGCGCGGGACAATTTCATTACTTGGCTACGCAATGCCCATGCGATGGAGGAACAGGCAGTCACGCTTCTGACAGCTCAGGCACGCCGGATCGAAAGCTACCCGGATCTCAAGGACCGCGTTCTGGAGCATCTCGAGGAAACCCGCGGCCACGTCGCGGCGCTGACCGAGATGCTGGAAAAGTTCGCCGTGACGACGCCGACCTTCAAGGACATGACCGCCAAGCTTGCCGCAACGGCCCAAGGTGTCGGCGGATTGCTGGTCAGCGACGAGGTCATCAAGACGATGACGACTGCCTTCGCATTCGAGCACACGGAAATCGCGACCTACAAGGTGCTGATAGCCGCTGCCGACGAACTGGACGAACCGGAAGCCGTCGCCGTCTTCGAACACATCCTGTCCGAGGAAGAAGACATGGCGGAATGGCTGAACGACAATATCGACAGCATCACGCGGATATTCCTGATGCGCGACGAGCGGGATCTCCAGGCGAAGCGGTAGTAGATGCCTCTGCTTCAGTCCTGACTTTTCAGAAGACCTGACAGGTCCAGCCGATGCTGGAGGGCGCCTTCGTCGCAGGCGCCGTGCTGGTAGAGATCGATGATCTCGGCCGCGAGGTTCTTTGCCGCCGTGCTTTCGCCAGACAAGCCGCGTTCGGCGCAGGCGGCATCGAAGACGTGCTGCAGGAAATCCAGTTCCCGCGGTTCCATCGCCGCATTGAATGCAGGTGTATTCATCTGTGGCCTCCCGTCGTGGAATGGATGTTGGGGGAGATCGCTCTGATGTCTTCCCGTCGCCGGCGGCCTTCGATTGTGCCGACGATGGGTGAAGTCTAAGCAAACTCCCCCCCGTTGCAAAGGGAGGGAGAAGGTTAAATTCCTGTAATGACGGGATTGTCAGCGAGCGCGCCGCAGCGCGTGAACGCCCCGCCATTCCTGATGGTTTCGTCAGCCTGCCGGCTTCATCGACTGGACCACGGTCGGCCACAGTTCCGAAACGGTGGGGTGGATGGGCACGGCCCAGCGCAGGGCATCATAAGTCGCGCCGGCATTCATCATGTCCAGCACGCCGTGGATCGCCTCGTCGCCGCCGGTGCCGAGAAGGGCGGCGCCCAGGATCTTTTTCGTCTCCGCATCGGCCACGATCTTCATCAGGCCGATCGTCTCGCCCTTTTCCACGGCACGTCCCACCTGGCTCATCGGCCGCGTGCCGACGAGAACCTTGTGGCCTGCCTTCACCGCCTGGTGCTCGGTCATGCCGACACGGCCGAGCGGCGGGTCGGTATAGAGCGCATAACCAAGCAGGCGGTCGGAGACCTTGCGGCTCTCGCCATCGAGCAGATTGGCCGCAACGATCTCGAAGTCGTTGTAGGCGGTGTGGGTGAAGGCGCCGCGGCCGTTGCAGTCGCCCATCGCCCAGATGCCCGCGACGCTGGTCGACAGATCGTCGCCCACCTCAATGTAGCCGCGCTCATCGAGCGTTACGCCTGCCTTGTCGAGCCCGAGATCGTCGGTGTTGGGACGGCGTCCGACCGCCAGCAGCACGTCGGAGCCGATGACTTCAGGCTCGCCTTCGTCGCAACTGAGGCCGACTGCAATGCCGTCGTCCGTCTTCCTGAAGCGGATGCAGTCGGCACCCGTTCTGATGACGATCCCTTCGGCTTCCAGCATCTCATGGATGGATTGCGAGATCTCCGCATCCTCGCGGCTGACGATACGCTCGCCGCGCTCCACGACGGTTACCTTCGCGCCGAAGCGGCGATACATCTGCGCATATTCAAGCCCGATATAACTGCCGCCGATGATCACCAGATGCTCCGGCACCCTGTCCAGCCCGACGATGTCGCTGTTGGTCATATAGGGGATGTCGTCGACGCCCTCGAAATCCGGAATGGTGGCGCGGGCGCCGACATTCAGGAAAATCTGCGCCGCCGTCAGCAATTCGTCGCCGACGCGGATCGTCTCGGCGCTCTCAAAGCGCGCATGGCCGCGGATCAGCGTGCAGTGGGGCATCTTCTCCAGCCAGCTTTCGTTGCTGCCGCGGCTGTCCATCGTCACTTTCAACGCCCGCCGCATCACAGCCGGCATGTCGACCGTCACCTCGCCACCGATGCCGATGCCGTAATCAGCGCTGCGGCGGGCAAGATGCGCGGTGTAGGCGCTTGCCACCAGCGTCTTGGTCGGCTTGCAGCCGGTGTTGACGCAGGTGCCGCCCACATGCTTGCGCTCGACGATGGCGACGGTCTTGCCCGCGTCGTTGAAGCGTCCGGCAAGCGATGGCCCGGCCTGGCCGGCGCCGATGATGATCGCGTCGAATGTCTGCATGATGCTCAGATCTCCGTTAGGCGGCCGGCGTTCCCGGCAAAAGCAGGATGACAATCAGGGCTGCGACGACGGCCACGCCGTCCTCGATAAAGGCTGCCGGTGCATCCTTGCCGAAATGGGCGGCAAGCTTTGCCCGCACTGCGGCGCCACCCAGCGTTCCGATCACGGCGCCGATAATGCCGGAGACGAGGCCGGCCAGCCAGTAGCCGTAGGGCATTCCAATCGCAGCACCCGAGAGCGCGCCGGTCAAGATGCGCGCACCGAATTGCTGCGGCACCTTGCGGCTCGGCGTCGAGGGCAACTGGTCGGTGATGAATTCGACGATGGCGATCAGCGTCAGGATCAGCACGGCCCATTTGGAGCCCATGAAGGCGAGCCAGGTGCCGGAGAGATCGAGCCAGCCGAGACCGGCCGCCCAGCTGACGATCGCCGGTGCCGTCATGGCGCGAAGTCCGGCCACCGCGCCGATGACGAGTGCAAGCATGTAACTCATGATGATTCCCTTTGCCGCCGCCGACGGATGCCGGTGAAAACAAGTCTTCGCAAGTTTTAGTGGAATTCGCCAGTGCCGGATTTTAAGGTGACGACCGAGGACGAGTTGGGAGGAGGAGCCCGGCATCTGGTGAGATACGCAATCCTTGCAGCGGCGGGCGTGGCGGTCATGATCGGTCTGGGCATCTATGTCCAGGGCGCCGGCATGATCGCGAGCGGCTACATGGAGGAGGCGAAGGCGCAGGCCAACACCACGCTGAGGCTTGCCGTTTCCGGTCTCGACGGGCACCTGAAGCGCTACGAGGCGCTGCCGGCGCTGATTGCCGACCAGCAGAATGTCGAGGCTTTCGTGCTTGATCCGTCTAACACAACCCTGCAGGCCGCCACCAACGCCTATTTGAAAGACACCAACGCGCTCCTCAAATCCTCCGACATCTATCTGATGACGATGGACGGGCAGACGATCGCTGCCAGCAACCATGACAGCGACGTCAGTTTCGTCGGCGAGAATTTTTCCTACCGTCCCTACTTCCAGGAAGCCGCGAAGGGCCGCCAGTCGCGCTTTTATGCGCTCGGCACGACGTCGCTCAAACGCGGCTACTACTTCTCGTCGCCGATCGAGATCGCCGGGGTGATCCGCGGCGTCATCGTCTTCAAGGTCGATATCGATCTGGTCGAGGACAGCTGGGGGAAGGGGACCGCCCAAGGCACCGAAGACCGCATCTTCGTTGCCGACCCCGAGGGCATCATCTTCATGACCAGCCGGCCGGAATGGCTCTATGCCACGACCCTGCCGCTGTCGCCGGGGCGCATCGCCCGCACCCAGACCTCGCGGCGCTATGCGGATGCGAAACTGCGCGAGCTGCCGGTGCGGCGCGGCGAATTCGCCGGTCACGAGGTGATGACGATTGCCGACAACGGTGGCGACCGGGAATATCTCGTCGTGTCGCAACCGATGCCCGACGCCGGCTGGACCGTCAGCGTGCTGATGGATACCGGGTCCGTGCATGCCCAGGCAAAGACGACCGTCGCTGCCCTGCTTCTATCTTTGTGTCTCGCCGTCCTCGGGCTTGCGGTCATCCTGCAGCGCCGGGCGCGGCTTGCCGAGCGCATGCATCTCCAAGCGGAAGCGCAGAATGCGCTCGAACACCGGGTTGCCGAGCGCACCGCCGATCTTGCCCGCGTCAACGCCCAGATCGAGGAGGAGGTGGCCGAGCGCCGGGCGACCGAACAGCGGCTGCGCCAGACCCAGGCCGATCTCATCCAAGCCGGCAAGCTTGCCGGTCTCGGCCAGATGTCGGCGGCGCTGTCGCACGAGCTCAACCAGCCGCTCGCCGCGGCCAAAACCTATGCAGAGACAGCCGGCGTGCTGATGGATCTCGACCGCACGGAAGAGGCGCGCGACAACGTTAGACGCATATCGGCACTGATCGATCGCATGGCCTCGATCAGCAAGCATCTGCGCAACTTCGCCCGCAAGCCGAACGAAAAGCTCGGTGCCGTTTCGCTGCAGGAGGTGATGGACGACACGCTGGAAATCGTCGCGGCGCGGCTGAAGGCGGCCGATGCGGATCTCGTCGTCGACATCCCAGCTAACCTTCCGAAGGTAAGGGCCGGTTCGATCCGTCTGCAGCAGGTGCTGGTCAACGTCATCGGCAATGCCGCAGATGCCGTCGAGGGACTAGCCGACCGGCGCATCGCCGTTTCGGCATCAAGAACCCACGATACCATCACGGTGCAGGTGCGCGATGGCGGGCCGGGTGTGCCGGCGTCGATTCGCGAGCGCATCTTCGATCCCTTCTTTACCACCAAGGGCATCGGCAAGGGTCTCGGCCTCGGGTTGTCGATCTCCTACAACATCGTCAAGGATTTCGGTGGTAGCCTTTCCGTCACCGATGATCCCGATGGGGGGGCCGTGTTCACCATCGAGCTCGACATTGCCGATGAAAACCTGATGGAGGCTGCCGAGTGAGCGAAGCAAGGGATGCGGCGCAAAGGGTTTTGCTGGTTGACGACGAAGAGGAGCTGCGCCGATCCACCGCCCAGGCGCTGGAGCTGTTCGGGCTCTCAGTGCAGACCTTTTCCAATGCCGATCATGTTCTCGAGCTTGCCGGTTTCGGCTTCGAGGGCGTTATCGTCAGCGATATCCGCATGCCCGGAACAGACGGCATGACGCTTCTGCAGCGGGTGCGCGAACTCGATGCGGAAATCCCGATCATTCTCGTCACCGGCCACGGCGATGTGCAGCTTGCGGTCAAGGCGATGCGCGAGGGCGCCTATGATTTTCTGGAAAAGCCGTTCACGCCGCAGCATCTGGCTGGTGTCATCCGCAGAGCGCTCGATCGCCGCGCGCTGGTCATGGAGAACCGCCGACTGAAGGCGGTGGCCGGCAAGCGCGACGATCTGGAAACCCGCATGCCCGGCCGCACCCAGGTGATGGTCGACCTGCGCTACCGGATCCGCGCGATCGGCGCCACCGATGCCGATACGCTGATCATCGGCGAGACCGGCGCCGGCAAGGAAGTGGTGGCGCGGGCGCTGCACGATGTCAGCCCGCGCGCCAACCGGCCGTTTATCGCCATCAACTGCGCGGCACTTCCGGAAACGCTGATCGAAAGCGAGTTGTTCGGCCACGAGGCGGGCGCCTTTCCCGGCGCGATCAGGCCGCGCTACGGCAAGTTCGAGCACGGCCGCGGCGGCACGATCCTGCTCGACGAGATCGGTTCTATGCCCTTCGACCTGCAGGCAAAATTCCTGCGCGTCCTGCAGGAGCGGGTCATCACCCGGCTCGGCTCCAACGAAACCGTGGCGCTCGACGTCCGCTTTATCGCCACCAGCAAGGTGGATCTGGAGGCGGAGGTCGCAGCCGGCCGGTTCCGTGCCGATCTCCTCTACCGTCTCAACGTCGCAACCATCCATGTGCCGTCGCTGCGGGAGCGGCGGGCCGATATCGCGCTTCTGTTTCTGCAGCTGGTCCGCGAAGCCTCCGCCCGCTATGGCCGTGACGATCTCGACGTTCCCGTCGATGTGATTGCCACGATCGGCGACCAGGCCTGGCCGGGGAATGTCCGCGAGTTGCGCAACGCCGCCGATCGGCTGGTGCTGGGTCTCGATCTTCCGTCGACGGATTCCAACGGCAGGCTTCGCGATCCGGCCGGTCGGCTGGCAGACAAGGTCGCCGCCTTCGAGCGCAACCTGATCGCCGGCGAAATCGCTGCCCATGGCGGTGCGCTGCGCCCCGTCTACGAATCGCTCGGCATTTCGCGCAAGACGCTCTACGAAAAGATGCAGAAACACGGGCTCGACAAGCGGCTGATCTCGGCCGACCAGATGCTTCAGGACGATTGAATGGGTGACGAACTAAGTCTTGAAACCCCGCACTGGGTGGATTTCCACCCAGGCTTTGATGTGATTGTTCCCTAATCCACCCATGCTGCATTGCACGCCAGCGATAAACTTAGCAACGCTGCGTCCCGCCTGATTGCGGCCAGTGAAATCACCACTGCAAATGGCACCAAGGCTGGCGGGGGAGGACTGTCGCCAGCACACCAGTTTGCATGCTGATTTTCACGCTCGGGAGGACAATTCATGAAAATCGTCAACGCCATGATCGGCGCAACGGCTCTGGCCGCAATGTCGCTGTTTTCGGCTTCTGCCAATGCGCAGAGCTATCCGGAACGCCAGATCACGATGATCGTACCGTTTGCGGCCGGTGGCCCGACCGATACGGTTGCGCGTCTTGTGGCTGAATCCATGTCGCGCGATCTCGGCCAGCAGATCGTCGTCGAGAATGTCGGCGGTGCCGGCGGTTCGCTCGGTGCCGGCCGCGTCGCCAATGCGGAAGCAGACGGTTATACCGTCCTCCTGCACCATATCGGCATGGCGACCAGCGCCACGCTCTATCGCAAGCTCGCCTATGACACGCTGAACGCGTTCGAATATGTCGGTCTCGTCACGGAAGTGCCGATGACGCTTCTCGCCCGCAAGGACATGGAAGCCACCGATTTCAAGGGCCTGATCGAATACGCCAAGGCCAACAAGGACAAGGTGACGGTCGCCAATGCCGGCATCGGCGCTGCGTCGCATCTCTGCGGTATGCTGTTCATGAGCTCGATCGAAACGCCGCTCGTGACCGTTCCCTACAAGGGCACCGGCCCGGCCATGACCGATCTCCTCGGCGGACAGGTCGATATCATGTGCGACCAGACCACCAATACGACAAAGCAGATCCAGGGCGGCACGGTAAAGGCCTACGCCGTCACCTCCGCTGACCGCCTCGACATCCTGAAGGACCTGCCGACCGTCAAGGAAGCCGGTTATCCGCAGATGGAAGTGGGCATCTGGCACGGCATCTACACGCCGAAGGGCACGCCGAAGGAAGCCAACGACAAGCTGTCGGCGGCACTCAAGGTGGCACTCAAAGACCCGAACGTCGTTGCCCGTTTCGGCGAACTCGGCACCAAGCCTTCGCCGGAAGCCGACGCCACGCCTGAGGCGCTGAAGACCAAGCTGGAAAGCGAAATCGCCCGCTGGAAGCCGGTCATCGAGGCAGCCGGCCAGTACGCCGACTGATCTCTCGTCACGGCACTGCCCCTCACCCTGGCCCCTCTCTGGGCAGGGTGAGGGGTTCTGCTCGATCGGCCTTGGAGCCCGCAACCTTTCGTCCTTCTCCCCCGCGGGGGAGAAATTGCCGGCAAGCTGATCGCTCAGATCGACCGCTGATCGGCGCGAACGTCTGCAAGGACCCCACCGGCAAGCGACACTCCTGCTAGCGACCATGCCGACCCGCGGCGCAGATCCGCAGAGCTCTTCCAATATTTCGGAGCCATCATGAATTCACTCAATATCGACAGGACCAATCTGGTCTGCGGGCTGGCGCTCATGCTGACCGGCCTGTTCTTTGCCTATCAATCGATCGAACTGGAACTCGGCACGGCGCTTCGCATGGGGCCGGGCTATTTTCCGTTCATCCTCGCCTGCGTTCTCGTGCTCTTGGGCGGCGTGATCGTCTTCCAGGCCATTCGCGTTCACGGCGAACCGGTGGGTGCGCTTGCCTGGCGCGGGATGGCCTTCATCCTGCCGGCACCGATCTTCTTTGGTCTCACCGTGCGCGGTTTAGGCTTCGTGCCGGCGATCTTCTTTACGGCGCTGATCGCGGCATTCGCCTCGCACAAGATGAAGCCGTTGATGGCCGTCATCCTGGCGGCTCTGCTCACGGTCTTTTCGGTTCTCGTCTTCAGCTATGGTCTTGGTCTGCCGTTCCGGCGGTTCGGGCCGTGGCTGGGCATGTAAGGGGCTCGGTTCATGGAATTATTCAACAATCTCGCCCTCGGTTTCTCCACCGCCACGTCGATCGAGAACCTGTTCTTCTGCCTCATCGGGGTGCTGCTTGGCACGCTGATCGGCGTCCTGCCCGGCATCGGCGCAACGGCGACGATCGCCATGCTGTTGCCGATCACCTTCCAGCTCGAACCCGTGTCGTCGCTGATCATGCTCGCGGGTATCTATTACGGCGCGCAGTATGGCGGCTCCACCACGGCCATCCTCATCAATATGCCCGGCGAATCTTCGTCGGCGGTCACCGCCATCGACGGTTACCAGATGGCGCGCAAGGGCAAGGCGGGACCGGCGCTTGCCATCGCTGCCATCGGATCGTTCTTCGCCGGCACGGTTTCCACCTTTCTTGTGGCGATCTTCGCGCCGCCGCTGACCTCGATCGCGCTGCAGTTCGGTGCCGCGGAATATTTCTCGCTGATGGTCGTCGGTCTCGTTTCGTCGATCGCGCTTGCTCACGGGTCGATCATCAAGGCGCTCGCCATGGTCTGCCTTGGCCTGCTGCTTGGCCTCGTCGGCACCGATATCTACACCGGCACGCCGCGCTTCACGCTCGGAATCCGGGAATATGCCGACGGTCTGAACTTCGTCGCGGTCGCAGTCGGCGTCTTCGGTATCGCTGAAATCCTGCGCAATCTCGAAAGCGAAAAGACCCGCACCGTGCTGATGGCGAAGGTGTCCAACCTGATGCCGTCGCGCGAGGACTTCAAGGCGATGGTCGGCCCCGTTCTGCGCGGCACGGCGATCGGCTCCATCCTCGGCATCCTGCCGGGCGGCGGCGCGATCCTTGCGGCATTTGCGTCCTATACGGTCGAGAAGAAGGTATCGAAACATCCGGAAGAATTCGGCCACGGCGCGGTCGCCGGCGTTGCCGGGCCGGAATCGGCCAACAATGCGGGTGCACAGACCTCGTTCATCCCGCTCCTGACGCTCGGCATTCCGGCCAACCCGGTCATGGCGCTGATGGTCGGCGCGATGATCATCCAGGGCATCGTTCCAGGTCCGAACGTTGCCGTCGAACAGCCGGCGCTGTTCTGGGGCATCATCGCGTCCATGTGGATCGGCAACCTGATGCTTGTGATCCTCAACCTGCCGCTGATCGGGTTGTGGGTAAAGCTTCTGACGATCCCCTATTACGTGCTCTTCCCGATCATCATGGCGTTCTGCGCCATCGGGGTCTACAGCGTCAATTCCAACGTCTTCGATCTCTATGCCGTCGCCTTCTTCGGTCTGCTCGGGTACGTGCTTTTGAAGCTGCGCTGCGAGCCGGCACCGCTTCTGCTCGGTTTCGTTCTTGGCCCGCTCCTGGAAGAAAACCTGCGTCGCGCAATGATCCTCTCGCGCGGCGACGCCACCACCTTCATCACCCGCCCCATCAGCGCCGGCCTGCTCGCGCTTGCCGCCATCGTGCTCATCGTCGTCTTCCTGCCAAGCGTCCGCAAGAAGCGCGAAGAGGTGTTTGTCGAAGAGGATTGAGGGGTGGCGGCTCTTACAGGCCGTCGCGGACGAGTATGAGTTGCCGGTAGATCTTGGGGGAGGAGGGGAAGCGTTTCCTCTCCTCCTCATCCCTGTGCCTGTCACAGGGATCCAGCCACGCGAAGTCATTCGCGTGAAAAGACCCTTCAGCGCCGCAGACGCGGCGCCACTGGATTCCTGTGACAAGCACAGGAATGAGGGGGGCGGGGGTTGCGGACGCGTCGGCTGGGTTCCTGTGGCGAGCACAAAAATGAGGGGAGGTTGGGGCTGCCGAAGTCCCCTTCATTACACCGTCTGCAGCGCCTGCAGTTCCTCGACCGGCACCTCTCCACCCATCTGCTTCAGAAGCAGCGCGGCCATAAGACGACCCGCCTCCGCGAGGTCCTCGTAGATCGTTTCGATACGCGGGCGGACCTGGTCGAACAGGCCGGACGTCTGTTTGGCGACCAGGCGCACATCTTGGCCGATGATGCGGCCGGTGTCGTAGGCTGCCGACATCACGGCCATGGCGGAGACCTCGCCGCCGCAGATGAAGCCGTCGGGCGCGTCGTCGGCCGCCAGTCGTTCCGCCACGTGATCGCGGATCGCATCGGACTTGCTGTCGAGCGAGACACGGTCGGAAATCTCGAAGGCAACGCCTTCCTCGCGCACCGCCGTCATGAAGCCGTGGCGCATGTGATGGGCGAAGGTGAACTGGGCGGGCGGCAGGATGATGAACAGCCGCCGACAGCCAGCAGCGATCAGGCTTTTCGCGGCACGATAGCTAAAGGCGTAATTGTCGTAATCCACGTAAGGATGCGGCGTCGCAAGCTCGGTGCGGCCGTGGCACACGAAGGGAAAACCCTGTTCCATCAGGAATTTCACGCGCTCGTCGGCGGCTTCGGTGCGGCTGAACAGGATGCCGTCGGCCATCCGGTTGCGGACGATATGCTTGACCGGATCGATCTGCGGCGTGTCTGAAAAATGCGGCGTGATCACCAAGTGGTACCTGGTGCCGCGCAGTGCCGCACTCATGCCGCGGATCATCGATGTGCCGTAGCCGAGGATTTCCTCGTGCGGATCAAGGACGAGGCTGATCACGTTGGTGCGTCCGGTGCGCAACCGCTGCGCCGCGCGATCCGGCAGATAGCCGACATCTTCGGCCGCCTGGCGCACGCGGATGCGGGTTTCGAGCGCAATCTGGGGATCGTCGGAGAGCGCCCTCGACACGGTCGTGACCGCAAGCTCGGTCAGTTCGGCGACGGTCTTCAGCGTCGGTTTCTTCTGGGCTGTATCGCGGGGCAAGCGGTTCGCGTGCGGCCGCGCCGGGCGTCCCTGCTGCAGCGTATCCGGGTCGATGTCCTCACCCCGGTCATCCCGGTCGTCAAGCGGCATTCCTGTCTCCTCCAGCGCCCCTCCAGGCGGCCTGTTTGTATCGTTGCAAAACGCCGCAAATTCGGCAAGGGCAAATCAACTCTTCACCGTCGCAAACGGGAAAGATCGCTTTTATCGTTCTATAACAGGGTGATGCCGGATCTTTAGCATCACAGAAATTCTGTCCCCTACGGGGTTGACACTTACATCGGTTATATCGTTATAAATCGATGTCCGGAGAGGAGCCCGGCTTTGAGGGAGATATTTCAATGACTATTCGTTTGATCGGCAAACTGGCCGCCGGTGCGGCTATGATTGCGCTGACCGCTGGCGCCGCAAAGGCAGCCGAACAGGTTGAAGTTCTGCACTGGTGGACGTCCGGCGGCGAAGCCGCGGCGCTCAACGTGCTCAAGGAAAACCTGGCCAAGCAGGGTATCGGCTGGAAAGACATGCCGGTTGCCGGTGGTGCCGGTTCTGCCGCGATGACGGCGCTGCGCGCCCGTGTGACCGCCGGCGATCCGCCGACCGCCGTCCAGCTGCTCGGTTTCGACCTGCGCGACTGGTCCGAGATGGGCGTCGCCGCCAATCTTGACGATCTCGCCGCCAAGGAAGGCTGGGACAAGGTCATTCCGGAAGCGCTGCAGGCGTTTTCCAAGTATGATGGCCACTGGGTTGCTGCCCCCGTCAACATTCACTCCACCAACTGGCTGTGGCTGAACAAGGCTGCCTTTGACAAGGCCGGCGGCAAGCAGCCGACGAATATGGACGAGCTGTTCACCATGCTCGACGCCTTCAAGGCGCAGGGCATCACCGCGCTCGCCCATGGCGGCGTTCCGTGGCAGGACGGCACCCTCTGGGAAGCCGTGGTTCTCTCCGTCGGCGGTCCTGATTTCTACAAGAAGGCCGTGCTCGACGCCGATCCGACGGCGCTGTCGGGTGATACGATGAAGAAGGTGTTCGACGATATGTCGAAGCTTCGCACCTATTTCGATCCCAACTTCTCCGGCCGCGAATGGAACCTCTCCACCGCGCTCGTCATCGAAGGCAAGGCCGGCGCTCAGGAAATGGGCGACTGGTCGAAGGGCGAATGGCTGCGCGCCAAGAAGACCCCCGGCACCGATTTCGTCTGCATGCGCTTCCCCGGCACACAGGGCTCCGTCCTGTTCAACGCTGACCAGTTCATGATGTTCGACGTGGGTGAAGAGCAGAAGGACGCACAGATGAAGATGGCATCCGCCGTCGAAGATCCCGCGTTCCAGATCGCCTTCAACACGGTCAAGGGTTCCGTGCCTGCACGGACCGACGTCTCGGACGAAAAGTTCGACGATTGCGCCAAGAAGGGCATGAAGGATCTGGCGGAAGCCTCGTCCAAGGGCACGCTGATGGGCTCGCTCGCCCATGGTTACGCCCAGCCGGCGGCCGTCAAGGAAGCCATGCTCGACGTCATCACCCAGCATCTGAATGGCCAGCTGACCACGGATGCCGCGCTGAAGCGCCTGCCGGAAGCGGTTGCTGCCGCGAAGTAGTCAAAAAGCAAAAAGACCCCGCCCCAAACCCCTCCCCACAAGGGGGAGGGGCTTAACCCAGCCGCACTGTCTGGGCCCGATTTGGTCGGTGGGTGCCCACAGGTTTTCTCCCCCCTTGTGGGGGAGATGGCCGGCAGGCCAGAGGGGGTGTTTTTGTTGGCGCACCTTCAAACGTCTCTATTCGCATCCGGAGATCCCCCATGACGACAATCGAACCGGCTCCGATGGTGACGCCGACCAGGCCGCGGCGGTCCATGGCCGATGGTTTGCGCAACGGCTTGCCGAAGCTTGTTCTGGCGCCGTCCTTCGCCATCATTCTGGTGTTCGTCTACGGCTTCATCCTGTGGACCGTCTATCTGTCGTTCACCACGTCGAAGATGATGCCGATCTACAAGTGGGGCGGGTTCGATGCCTATTACCGGCTCTGGTCGCAGCCCAACTGGTATGTGGCGATGCAGAACCTCGCCATTTTCGGCGTTCTCTACATCGTGCTCTGCACGGCGATCGGGCTTTTCATCGCGATCCTGATGGATCAGCGCATCCGCGCCGAGGGCGTTCTGCGGCCGATCTTTCTCTATCCGATGGCGCTGTCCTTCGTCGTGACAGGTACGGCCTGGAAGTGGTTCCTCAATCCGGGCCTCGGGCTTGAGAACACGATGCACAATCTCGGCTGGGAAAGCTTCAAGTTCGACTGGCTGGTCAACCCGAAAATGGCGATCTACACCGTCGTCATTGCCGGCGTCTGGCAGGCCTCGGGCTTTATCATGGCGATGTTTCTGGCCGGCCTGCGCGGCATCGACGGCGAGATCGTCAAGGCGGCCCAGATCGACGGCGCCTCAACGGTCTCGATCTATCGCCGCATCATCATTCCGATGCTGCGCCCGGTCTTCCTGTCGGCCTTCATCGTGCTCGCTCATATGGCGATCAAGTCCTATGACCTTGTCATCGCGCTCACGGGCGGCGGGCCGGGCAATGCCACCGAACTTCCGTCCACCTTCATGTATTCCTACACGTTTACCCGCAACCAGATGAATGTGGGCTCGGCCAGCGCCGTGATGATGCTGATGGGCATTACCGCGATCATCGTCCCCTATCTCTATTCCGAGCTTCGGGAGAAGAACCATTGAGCGCGATCCCTGAAAATGTCAGCGCCGGGTCGGTCCGCACCGTCCGCTATTTCATCTATGGCGCACTGATCATCCTTGCCGCCGTCTATCTGCTACCGCTCTATGTGATGCTTACCACGTCGCTGAAGTCGCTGGATGAGATCCGCGGCGGCGACATGCTGGCGCTGCCGTCCGATCCGTCCATCGCCGCCTGGGTCAAGGCCTGGGGCGAGGCCTGCATCGGCGTCTCCTGCGTCGGCATCAAGGGCTATTTCTGGAACTCGCTGAAAATGGTGGTTCCGGCTGTCGCCATCTCAACGCTGCTCGGCGCGCTCAACGGCTATGTTCTCACCAAGTGGCGCTTTCCCGGCCACAAGCTGGTGTTCGGCATGATGTTGTTTGCCTGCTTCATCCCGTTCCAGGCGGTGCTGATCCCGATGGCGCGTCTGCTGGGTGCGATGGGTATGTCGAATTCCACCGCCGGCCTCGTGTTCGTCCATGTGGTCTACGGCCTCGGCTTCACCACCTTGTTCTTCCGCAACTATTACGAGGCGTTTCCGGACGAGCTGGTCAAGGCTGCGATGATGGATGGCGCCGGCTTCTTCAAGATCTTCTGGCGCATCCTGCTGCCAAGCTCCGGCCCGATCATCGTCGTCACGGTCATCTACCAGTTCACCAATATCTGGAACGACTTCCTGTTCGGCGTCTCCTTCTCGTCGGGCGAGGCCTCGCCGATGACGGTGGCGCTCAACAACCTCGTTTCGTCTTCCACCGGCGTCAAGGAATACAATGTCGACATGGCCGCCGCTGTGTTCGCGGCATTGCCGACGCTGTTCGTCTATGTCGTCGCCGGACGTTATTTCGTGCGTGGCCTGATGGCCGGCGCAGTCAAGGGTTGATCCAACATGAGCTTTCTCGAGATCAAGAATATCCGCAAGAAGATCGGCAATGTCGAGATCCTCAAGGGCATCGACATCGATCTGGAAAAGGGCGGCTTTCTCGTGCTGGTCGGCCCGTCCGGCTGCGGCAAGTCCACGCTGCTCAACGCGATTGCCGGCCTGCTGCCGCCGACATCGGGTGACATCGTCATCGATGGCGAGGTGGTGACAGACCTGCATCCGTCCAAGCGCGATATCGCCATGGTGTTCCAGTCCTACGCGCTCTACCCGAACATGACGGTGGAGGAAAACATCGCGTTTGCGCTGGAGATGCGCGGCATCGACAAGGCGGAGCGGGAAACGGCCGTCGCAAGCGTGGCAAAGACCCTGCAGATCGAGCATCTCCTGAAGCGTCGTCCGAGCCAGCTTTCCGGCGGCCAGCGTCAGCGCGTCGCCATGGGCCGGGCGCTGGTGCGCAAGCCGCGCGTGTTCCTGTTCGATGAACCGCTCTCCAACCTCGATGCAAAGCTGCGCGTCGAGGTGCGGGCCGAGATCAAGGCGCTGCACCAGAACACCAATGCGACGATCGTCTATGTTACCCACGACCAGATCGAGGCGATGACGCTTGCGACCAAGATCGTCGTCCTCAAGGAAGGCATCGTACAGCAGGTCGGAACGCCGGCCGAAATCTACAATCTGCCGGCCAACCTGTTTGTCGCCGATTTCATGGGCTCGCCGGCAATGAACATGCTGAAGGGCAAGGTCGTCTCCGACGGCGTCGCCCTGTTCGGCGGTTCGACGACGGTTGCCGTGCCGCCAACAGTGACGTCTGCTTTGCCCGCGGGCAAGGATGTCATTCTCGGCCTGCGCCCCGAAGCGATCACCGATTCCGGCCTTGCCGATCCGACGGCGCATGCGATTGCATTCGTTGATGCGCAGGTAACTATGGTCGAGCCGACGGGCTCCGACACGTTCGTGACCGGTCGGATGGACGGGGTGAGTTTCACGGGACGCGCTCGCGCCGAAGTACCGGTCACGCTTGGCCAGACATTCCGCTTCGCCTTCAATCTCGACAAGGCCGTCGTGTTTGATCCGGAAAGCGGCAACCGCATCGGCTAAGTCCATGATCGGGCCAGAAAATTGACTTGACAAAAGACAATTTTCCTATCCCGAATCCGGTCGTTACGGGGCAATAGGGAACTATTCCTGTCCGCCCCGTGTTTCCCTTGTGACTGAAACAAGGGAGAGATGCCATGTCGCTGACCCGCGATTTCACGCCCTACGATTCGCGCCGGACCGCTTCCGGCCACGTCTCGTCCGGCGCGCCCGTGCGCCGATCCTTCCCCAAATCCTGGGGTGCCGAACATGTCGGCGAAAACAGCGTTCTGTTCCGCCTCTGGGCGCCGGACATCGAGCGCCTGCGCCTCCGCATCGCCGGCCGCAACCGCGAAATGCTGCCGGCCGGGCAGGGCTGGTTCACGCTGACCGTCGAGGGCGTCGAGCCCGGCACGCCCTACCAGTTCGTCATGCCCGACGGTAAGGCCTTCGCGGATCCCGCATCGCGAGCGCAGGACGGTGGCGTCGATGGCCACTCGATGATCGTCGATCCGGCCTTCTACCGCTGGAACATGCCGGCCTGGAAGGGGCATGCCTGGGAAGAGGCTGTGATTTACGAGATGCATATCGGCACCTTCACGTCCGAGGGCACGTTTCGCGCCGCAGCGTCGCGTCTCGCCGACCTTGCCGATCTCGGCTTCACTGTCATTCAGCTGATGCCGGTCAGCGAATTTCCGGGCGATCGCGGCTGGGGCTATGACAGCGCGCTCCCGTATGCCCCGCACCACGCCTACGGTTCGCCTGATGACATGAAGGCTTTCGTTGATGCCGCCCACCGGGTCGGCCTGTCGGTCATGCTGGATGTCGTCTACAACCACTTCGGCCCGGCTGGAAACCTGATCGTCTCGAACATCCCGTCTTTCTTCGATCCGCAGTTTATCACGCCGTGGGGTCCGTCGATCAACTTTGCCCAACCAGCCGTGCGTGCTTTCTTCATCGAAAACGCGCTCTACTGGCTGGAAGAGTTCAATCTCGATGGCCTTCGCATCGATGCGGTGGACGAAATCCTGGATGAAACGTCAGAGAAGCACATTCTCGTCGAACTTGCAGAGCGCGTTCATTCCGAAACGACGGGTCGGCGGCGCCATCTCGTGATGGAGGACCATCGCGCCATCCTGCGCAACCCGGAACGTGGCGGTACGCCGGATGCGTTTGTGGCCGGATGGAACAACGACGCCTACCACGCCGCACATGTGATCGCGACAGGCGAGGCCGTGGGCCATGCCGGACCTTTTGCCGCGCAGCCGGTCGCCAAGCTCGCCGCTTGCCTCGCGCATGGCGGCATGCCGTCGCAGGACGATGACGAGCAAGACGCGAGGTCAGACGCGGACGCGGGCGGATCTTCGCCGCTTACCTCGTATATCCACTTCCTGCAGAACCATGATCATGTGGGCAATCGCGCCCATGGCGAACGATTGATCTCCCTGTCGGAGCCGGGGCTTCTCGACGTCATGACTTCAATGCTGCTTCTGTCGCCGCAGGTGCCGATGATGTTCATGGGCGAGGAATATGGGGAAGTGCAGCCGTTCGCGTTCTTTGCCGAATACGAGGGCGACATCGCCATGACCACCTGGGCCAACCGGTTGATCGAGGCGGAAAAATTCGGCGGCCTGCCGGAAGGCGTCACAGAACCTTGGCAGTTGGACAATCCGAATGCGCCGGAAGCGTTCGAGAAATCGAAACTGCGCTGGGAGCGTCGCGACACGGCGGAGGGCTCTGCCGCCTACGGGAAGATCCGGGATCTGATCGGAAAGCGGCGCGAGCACGTGGTTCCAGGGCTTTCCGGCATGCCTCACAGCGTCGGTCGCGTTCTTGCCTCGGCGCCGGAGACAATCGCAATCGACTGGCAGCTGTCGGATCGTCTCGTGCAACTGCGTGCCAATCTGAGCGCGTCTGAGGTCGAAGCACCTGGCATTTCCGGGTTTGTGATCCACCGGGTGCCGGAAACCGTCGTTGCCGATGGAATTGGGCCGCTGGTCATGCCGGCAACGTCGCTGCTTGCGGCGATCTCGCGGCACTGAATATTCGAATATTCGACGGAAAGGTGACGGCCGCATCACCAAGTCCTTGGCCAGTGTTCCAAAAGCCGCTAAAACTCATGGCGTTGCTTTCAAAGCCAAGGGACGGGGCTACGAATGGATCACCAGCGCGGCGGCTCTGCTGCCTGCCAACCTTCCCGCGCAACGGTCGTGCGGGATGGCTAGGTTTGCGCGGCTCTTCCCGACGGCACCGATCGGGGCTTATCTGATCGCGCTCGTCGTGGGCGTGGCTTTGCCGCTGCTTGTCTTCGGCGCCTTTCTCATGCTGCAGCTGGAAGAGCACGAACGGGACATGCTCTCGTCGAATACGGCAGAAGACGCCCAGATGATCGCTCGTGCGGTCGACCGCGAGCTGCAGGACATGGCAACGACGCTGCGCCTGCTGGTCAGTTCTCCCGAGCTGGAGTCCGGTGACCTTCGCGCCTTCCACGAGCGGACCCGGTCGAGCCTGCGTTCCACCAAGCTTTTCGTGATCGTCGCAGACCGGGACGGACAGCTTCGGCTGAATACCCGCGTCCCGTTCGACACGCCGCTCGGCAAGACCGCTAACATGCCAGCGCTCGAATCCATGCTGCGCAGCGGCTTGACGGAAGCCTCCAGCATGTTTCGCGGCACGACCAGCGGAAAGTGGGTCTTCAACGTCGCGATGCCGCTGTCTGAGAAGACAAACGCCTCGGGCGCTGCGATGATCATCACGCAGAATGCCGAGGATCTGCAAAAGCTACTGTCCGTCGATGGCCTGCCGGATGGCTGGTCTGCCGCGGTCCTCGATGGCAGCGGTCAGGTCGTCACCTCGGTCGGTGCCGCAAAGATGGCGGAGGGCGCCAGGTTTCCCAGCGAAACTCTGCGGCTGATGACCGGTTTTCGCGGCACGATCGAAGATGTCGATGGTGCGGGCAAACAGATGTACGGCTATGCGCAGATTACCGGCTGGGCCTGGAAGACCGTCGTCTGGGGGCCGATCGCGTCCGCGCAGGAAAACATTATCTCCACCTGGCGGCAGCTCGTTGCGGGCGGCATCGTCTTTCTCGCCATAGCCATGGTCGTCGCCTACCTCGTCGCCTGGCAGCTGCGGATCCCGATTAGGCAGATCGCCGACATGGCCGAACGGATCGGCAAGGGCGAAATCGTCTCGCCGGTGGAGACCAAGATCACCGAGGCGAACCAGATCGCCGTCGCGCTTTCGAACGCTTCGTTCGACCGAAGCCAGGCAGAAGACCGTATCCATCTCATCCTGCACGAGCTGGTTCACCGGACAAAGAACATCCTCACGCTTGTCCAGGCTATGATGCGCCAGCTGGCACGCAAGGATACGCCGATGGACGAGTTCCAGAGGGCAATCAGCACCCGCCTCCAGGGGCTGGGGAAATCGATCGAGGCTCTCGCCGAAGAGCAATGGGGCGGTGTTCCGATGCATCGGGTCGTCGAGATCCACATGAGCACGTTTGCGGAAGCGGCGGACCGCGTCCAGATCCAGGGCGAGGATTTTGTGCTGAAGGCGGGTGCAGTTCAGAATCTCGGCTTGGTGCTGCATGAACTCGCCACCAATTCCGTCAAATACGGCGCATTGTCTGTACCCCATGGTACGGTACGGATCTCATGGAGCGATATCGCCGAGGAGACCGTCTCGGATGGAGACGGCGAGAGCCGTGGTGTGAACCTACTTCTGGTCTGGGAAGAAAGCGGCGGCCCGACGGTAAAGCCGCCCACCCGCACCGGGTTCGGCACGACCATCATCAAGCGCCACGCCACCGCAGCATTCAGCGGCACTGTCGATATTGATTTCCGGCCCGGCGGCCTGGTCTGGCGGATGACGGTACCGCGTGCCAACCTGGAGCGCCCGGACGCTTCGGAAGGCTTGCGCGACGTCCCTCTTTAAGTTCTCTGGGTGTTTCAATGCGTGGGAACGAAGCGATATCCATCTCAGTTTAGCGGTTATGGATACGTTAGTCAGCACCATTGAAATTGACGTCGAGTCTCTCAAGACGATCGGCCTCACCTATGTCAACGATACCGAACCCGGCATTCGGCGGGAACGACGCGGCAAGGGGTTCAGTTATCGGTTGCCGGATGGTGGCTTGCTGGTTGAGGATGACCACCATACCCGCATCTCCGCACTCGGACTGCCGCCAGCCTACGAAAACGTCTGGATCTGTCTCGATGCCAGCGGCCATCTGCAGGCAACCGGCTATGACAGCCGCGGCCGCAAGCAGTATCGTTATCACACGGACTGGCAGAATTTCCGCAGCGAGCGCAAATTCGACCAGCTTGCCCAGTTTGGCGAGGCCTTGCCGCGCATCAGGTCCAGAGCTGCCCGCGATCTGTCGCATGGTCTCGACAAGTCCGAGGCGGTGATCGCCGCACTTGTGGCGCTGATGGACATGACACATCTGAGGGTCGGCAACCGCGCCTATGCCAAGGAAAACCGCACCTATGGCGCAACGACGCTTCTGAAGCGGCACATGGTTTTGTCCGGCGACGGCATCCTTTTGAAATTCACCGCCAAGGGTGGCAAGCGGGTGCAGCACACGCTGAAACATCCGCGTCTGCAACGTATCCTGGAAGACGTCGCCGACCTTCCGGGACGCCAGCTGTTTTCGTTTCCCGATGAACACGGTACGCCGCGACCGATCGATTCTGGCCGGCTTAACGCCTATCTCGCCAAGGCCGCCGGCTTTCCGGTCACGGCAAAGACGTTCCGCACCTGGGGCGGAAGCCTCGCAGCCTTCATGTCAGCCTGGAATACAATGGCTGAGGACGGACACCGCCCCAAGATCAAGGCACTGTGCAACGCGGCTTCCGAAGCGCTGCACAACACGCCTGCCGTCTGCCGCACCAGCTATATCCATCCGCAGATCCTGGGCCTTGCCGAGGATGTCTCGCCGCTCGAAAAGATCATGAACGCGAAGACCCTGCCGACGGACGGCCGCCGTGGTCTGCGCATGAACGAGCGCCGGCTTCTGGCATTCCTGAAGCAGGAACAGACCTGACCGGACCGGTTCTCGCTCCATCAGCCAGCGTATGATCTCATGGCACGCAGACAAGAGAAAGCCCGCACCGACCATGGCGGAGCGGGCTTTCGTTACCAGTCATTCTGCAATCAAGCGGCCTGTCTGTTGTGACGGCCCTCGTTGACTTCCTCGACGATCTTGTCGACGAACTGCTGCAGGTCGTCGGGTGACCGCGATGTGATGATGCCGTTATCGCAGACCACGGCTTCGTCCTGCCAGGACGCGCCTGCATTGCGAACGTCGGTCCGGATCGACGGGTAGGATGTCGCCTTGCGGCCACGCAGGGCATCCGCCTCGATCAGCAGCCATGGACCATGGCAGATGGCAGCAACAGGCTTGCCGCTCGCCACAAAATCTCGCACGACGCTGATCGCCGTTTCATCCTTGCGCAGCACATCGGGATTGATCTGTCCGCCGGGCAGAACCAGCGCATCGAAATCGCTTGCCTTGACGTCCTTCGCTTCAAGGTCGACCGCGACAGAGTCACCCCAGTCGGTCTCGTCCCAGCTTCTGATCTCTCCAGACTTGATCGAAGCGATCTTCACGTCAGCACCACGTTTGCGCAGTTCATCGAGCGGAAACCGGAGCTCCGAGCGCTCATAGCCGTCGGTTGCAAGAATCAGGATGGAAGCGGACTTCATGTCAGCCATGTTTCACTCCTTTTTATTGTCATGGACTGTTGTCGTGGGCCGGCCCGGTTAAAGGCGGCCAGTCGAGAGATCCCTGCCATTGATAGACGCGGGGACACTGATCTCCTCTCGCGCTGTTCTGGGAAGCGGCAGTACGACGGCATCGGGCACAAGGACCCTAAGCTCTTGCGGGCTTTTGGCCGCAAGATGCTTTGGATGGCCGAAGCTGCGATGCGAAAGGAACCGGTTCTTCAGCATTGTCAGAACGTGATGCATGATGGATCTCCCGTCGTGAACACAAGGTTTTTCGCCCGGTCACTGGATGTCCAACCCGACCGGTGTCATTTCGTTCCAGATCTTACACGATGTAATATTACGTTACTGAACGACTCGAACGCGCCAAGCTCACAGGAAGTCTCGCCGATAAAAGGTTGGCGTCAGCGAAGAGGCCAGCCACAGTCATGTGTCGCTGGTGTCAGTCAATCGGATGACCGGTCGATCGCTAGATCGGAACGACCATCATGTAACAGGCCGCAATGACCATCACAAAACCTGCAGCCTCGATCCATTCCTTGACCATGATTGCCTCCCGCCACACTCCTAAAGCCTATCAACTGCGATACGGAATCATGGTTCCACGAAATGGCCACAAATGCGGCGAAACGGCCTTATTCATAAAATTTGATTAACTCTTGTCGGCTTCTGCCCTTGCACGTGCCGCTTCCAGCACCGAGCGCACTTCGCGGGCCATGGCGTTTTCGATCGCGAAGGCACCATCGGGGGAGAAACCGGGATCTTCCTCGTTGTCCTTGAATGTAGCGTCGTCACGCAGCCGCTGCACGAAACGGGTGGTCGTCAGCTCGCCGCCAATCATTGCAGCGATCAGATCGATCATCAGTTCGCGATGCGCGTTCAGCCGGCCTTCGAGCTCTTCCGGGGACATGGTCGTCATGGTCTTCTCCCTGCTGTTATGGGTACCAACAGAGAGATAGGGGAGGCGGCCCATCCGGAAACGCGTGCCGCCCTCAAAATTTCGCGGGCAACTTGCGAAACCTCCTAAATTGCAGGGCCTCTGGAACGAATTGCAGCCTCGCACCTTCTATAGGCGAAAGTTTCAATTGGTATGACCAGCGGGGAAATATGGATACGAAATCGAGCCACTTTGTCGTTCACCCGGGTTCCTGGCTGCAGCTGGGTGCAAATTACGACGGCGATGGCGTCAACTTCGCGATTTTCTCGGCGCATGCCGAGCGCGTTGAACTCTGCCTGTACGACCCGAGCGGCAAGGTGGAAATCGCCCGCCTCGAGCTGCCGGAATACACCCACGAGATCTGGCACGGCTATATCCCCGGCCTGAAGCCCGGCGCCCTCTACGGCTACCGCGTCCATGGCCCCTATGACCCGGAAAACGGCCATCGCTTCAACCCCAACAAGCTGCTGATCGACCCCTATGCACGCGAACTGTTCGGCGACGTTGAGTGGAACGAGGCACATTTTGCCTATGACCTCCTTGCCGAAGACAAGGACCTGACCTTCGACGAACGCGACAGCGGTCCCTATACACCGAAGGGCGTCGTCATCGACCCGAATTTCGACTGGCACGACAACAACCGTCCGAAGATCAGCTGGCCACAGACAGTCCTCTATGAAACGCACGTGAAGGGCTTTACCCAGCTCAATCCCGGCGTTCCGATCGACTTGCGCGGCACGTACGAAGGCATGGGCCACAAGGCGACGGTCGATTACATCAAGAACCTCGGCATCACCTCGGTGGAGCTGCTGCCGGTCCACTCCTTCCCGGATGACCAGCACCTGCTCGATCGTGGCCTGAAGAATTTCTGGGGCTACAACACCCTCAACTTCTTCTCGCCGGCCTCGCGCTACTTCGGACCGAAGGGCATCCAGGGTTTCCGCGAGATGGTGCGGAACTTCCACGATGCCGGCGTCGAGGTCATTCTCGACGTGGTGTACAACCACACGGCCGAAGGCAACGAGCTTGGACCGACCCTGTCGTTCAAGGGCATCGACAACTTTTCCTACTACCGCACGATGCCCGACCAGCATCGTTACTACATCAACGACACCGGCACCGGTAACACCGTCAACACTTCGCATCCGCGCGTACTGCAGATGGTCACCGACTCCCTGCGCTACTGGGCCGAAGCGATGCATATCGACGGCTTCCGCTTCGATCTTGGCACCATTCTCGGTCGCGAGCCGGAAGGCTTCAACGAGCGCGGTGGCTTCTTCGATGCCATCACGCAGGATCCGGTCCTGTCCAAGGTCAAGCTGATCGGCGAGCCTTGGGATATCGGTCCGGGCGGCTACCAGGTCGGCGGCTTTCCGCCCGGCTGGGCAGAATGGAACGACAAGTACCGTGATACGGTGCGCGAATACTGGAAGGGCGACAACGTCTCGACGGACTTTGCGGCGCGCCTTCTCGGTTCCGGCGATCTCTACGATCAGCGCGGTCGTCGTCCCTGGGCATCCGTCAACTTCATCACCGCCCATGACGGCTTCACCTTGAACGACATGGTTTCTTACAACGAGAAGCACAACGACGAGAACGGCGAGGACAATAACGACGGCCATAACGACAACCGTAGCTACAATTACGGTGAGGAAGGCCCGACGGAAGACGAGGGCATCAACGCGGTGCGTGAGCGCCAGAAGCGCAACTTCCTCGCCACGCTCATGTTCTCGCACGGCACGCCGATGCTGCTGGCCGGTGACGAGTTCGGTCGCAGCCAGCTCGGCAACAACAACGGCTACTGCCAGGACAGCGAGATCTCCTGGGTTGCCTGGGAAAACCTGCCGGAAAGCAATGAGCAGCTGCGCGAGTTTACCCGCCAGATCATCAAGCTCCGGCACGAGCAGCCGTTGCTGCGCCGCGAGAACTGGCGCGATGGCATGGACATCAAGTGGTTCAACGCCGGCGGTGGTTTCCAGACCTCCGAACAGTGGGACGAAGGCTCGACGATCGGTCTCTACATTGGCCGTGGCGACCTGAAGGAAGAAGAAGGCATCTGGCACGACGTGCTGCTGCTGTTCAACCCGTTCGAAGGCAACGTGCCGTTCCAGATCCCGCAGTTCGGCGAAGGTGGCTGGGTGCTGGAGATGACCACATCGGATTATTCCAAGAAGGGTCTCGTGATCACCAAGGAACGGGACTTCGAACTCGAAGGCCGCAGCCTGGCACTGTTCCGCCGTCCGTGATGGCAGCCTGAATACTCTGATCTCCAAGCCCCGCCGGTCTCCGGCGGGGTTTTTCGTTTGGGTGGTATGCCCCAAGGGCAGAACTCACCAGCCTTCAGCCGAACTCATTCGATGACAGCTTTTCCTCATGCTATGTCTCTGTTCACACCACGATGCAGGGAGGGAAGCACAGTATGTCGGCAGAAAAGGTAGCGATCGTCACAGCGGGCGGAAGCGGTATGGGAGCGGCGTCTGCGAAGAAGCTCGCGGCTGATGGGTTCAAGGTAGCGATCCTATCCTCTTCAGGTAAGGGCGAGGCCTTGGCGCAGGAACTCGGGGGGCTCGGCATCACCGGCTCCAACCAGTCCAACGACGATCTGAAGCGGCTCGTTGATGCGACTATGGAGGCATGGGGACGGATCGACGTGCTGGTCAACAGCGCCGGCCATGGACCACGTGCGCAGATCGTCGAAATCACCGACGACCAGTGGCATACCGGCCTCGATGTCTATCTGCTCAATGTCATCCGTCCGGTGCGGCTGGTGGCGCCGATCATGCAGGCCCAGAAGTCGGGCTCGATCGTCAATATCTCGACCGCCTGGGCCTTCGAGCCGTCCGCGATGTTCCCGACATCGGCGGTGTTTCGCGCCGGGCTCGCCGCTTTTACGAAAATCTTTGCAGATACCTATGCGGCCGACAATGTGCGCATCAACAACGTTTTGCCCGGATGGATCGACAGCCTGCCGGCAACCGATGACCGGCGCGACAGCGTGCCGATGAAGCGCTACGGCACAAGCGAGGAAATCGCCGCAACCGTGGCATTCCTGGCATCCGAAGGTGCCGGGTACATCACCGGGCAGAACCTGAAGGTGGACGGTGGTTTGACGCGGTCGGTCTGAGACCTGCGGTTCTCGTTAGCCGAACGCTGTGTGCGCCGTGTTCGTCAAGGAATCAAACGACGCAGGTGCCGATCACGGCACCTGCCGGATCAGTAGCTCGCTCGTCGATCCGCGGAGGAGTTGCCGGCCTTGCGCACCAGGTTGGTGTAGACGGTGGCGTATTGCTGGGCGCTGCGCTCCCATGAGAATTTCGCCTTCATCGCCTGGTTCTGCAGCCGGGCCCACATTTTCGGTTCCTGGTAGGCGTGCATGGCCCGGCGCAGCGCGAGACGCAGTCCGTCGGTCGTCACAGGGTGGAACTGGAAGCCGGTCGCAACCCGTGCCGACATCGCCGCATCATTCGCATCGATGATGGTTTCCGACAGCCCGCCGGTGCGCGAGACGACGGGCACGGTGCCGTAGCGAAGCGCGTAGAGTTGCGTCAGGCCGCACGGCTCGAACCGCGATGGCTGCACGATCGCGTCCGAACCGGCATGGATGAGATGCGCGGTCGGTTCGTCGTAGCCGATGTGGACGGCCATCTTGCCGGGATAGTGCGCAGCCGTATCCAGCAGCGCCTGTTCGATATCCTTGTCGCCCTGGCCGAACACGATGATACGACCGCCATTGTGGATGACCTCGTCCGCCGTATCGGCGAACATGTCGAAACCCTTCTGCCAGGTGAGGCGGCTGACGGCGGAAAAGATCGGTCCGTTGCCTTCAGGGTCGAGCCCGAACTTTTCCATCAATACGGTCTTGTTGTCGCGCTTGCGCTTCAGCGAGGAGACATCGTAATTGCGCGGAATATGCGGATCCGTTGCCGGGTCCCAGATGTCGAGGTCTGTGCCGTTGACGATGCCGCGCAACACGGTCACGCGCTCGTTCAGGACACCGTCAAGGCCCATGCCGAAACGCGGCGTGAGGATCTCCCTGGCATAGGTGGGGCTGACCGTGGTGATCGCGTCGGCTGTCAGCAATCCACCCTTCAGGTAGCTGATGCCACCGAAATATTCGATCCCGTTGATTGAAAACAGCGAGCTGGGAAGGCCGATCGCGGGAAGGATGTCTGCGGAATACTGCCCCTGGAACGCGATATTGTGGATGGTGATCACGCTCGGAATGGCGCAGCCCATTTCGCGCATGTAGACCGACGTCATCGCCGACTGCCAGTCATGGGTATGAACGACATCGGGTACGAAACCCGGGAGAAGCCCACCGGCGATTTCCGCCGCAGCCTTCGACAGAGCTGCGAAGCGCCGCCAGTTGTCGTGGTGGTCGTTGCCATGCTCGTCGACATAAGGTCCGCCAAGCCGGTCATAGAGTTCCGGCGCGTCGAGCACGAACAGGTTCAGGCCTTCGATTTTCACATGCAGCAGCGACGCGCGGGTACCGAGCAGGTCGTCGAACAGAGCAAGCGGCGTCACGCCGGAGCTTACCTGGGCCATCACTTTCGGATAACCCGGAATGAGCGTTATGGTATCGATCCCGAGGGCAGCAAGCGCCTTCGGCAGCGATCCTGTCACATCGGCCAATCCGCCGGTCTTGACCAGCGGGAAGATTTCCGAGGTGACCGACAATACTTTCATCGCGAAATTTTCCCCACTGCGTCCCCCAAGGCTCCGCTGCGTGCTACGCCCGGGAACGGCGTCCGACGAGTGCGAACGGTCAGTACTCTGACTGGCAACCGGGTCATCAACTGATGCTATTTCGATGGGGCCATCCAAGGGGCCGTACGCGTCCATCATGCCAACTCCCACCCTTGTCCATGCCATTTCACATCAGTGCCGGAGGGGAGACCTGTGTCAGCGACCGCCGAAATGGGGAAACCAGTCAGAGAAATACACGAATACGCAAAAGCCATTGCCGTCTTTCAGATGTAATGATTACCCCGCGGCAGAGACTGCCGCGGCCCGTCATGTCCGCTCTTGTCTGCGTGACCCGGCTGGCGTCAAAGGCCAGCCCGGCCTATCGGGACCGCTTCTTGGCAGGCTGTTTGCCCGCGGGAACCGGGGCCGGAGAAACCGGCACGGACTTCTTTTCGCTTGAGGCCTCGGAGGCGAGCGCTTTTTTCGATTTTTCGGACCCCGCCGCCGCTGACTTGGCAGGCTTAGCTGCTTTGGCGGTGGAATCCTTGGCATTTGCGGTGGGCAGTTTCGGCGCGGATGCTGCAGGCTGTTCGTGGGCGGCCGGTGCCGACGCAGTCGGCTTCAGCGTCGCAAACTCCAGTTTGGCGCGCTCCCAGTGCTCCGTATCTTTGCCTGAAGGATACCCCTCTTCCTCCCAGAGCGCATACGCGCGGTGCTTGATCCAGTCTTGTTCGGAATCAGCCATCTTTGTCTCCATTCACCCAAAAGCCGAAACGACCTTGTTGGGAATAAGTTCCATGGATTTCACGACAGAAATTCGATTGATTCAAATCGTGTTGGCACAAACAACCGACCGGACGGAACTATTCGAGGAGTTACGCGTTCGAGACCGCCGGGAGGAGACGCTGCAATGCAAAACTACTGCGATATTGTTCCAGACGCAACGGGCTGGGTCTATGTAATTGACGGGGTACATTCAACTTCGTACTTCCATACAGTGGAACTTGCCGTGGAGGCGGCGAAGGTCCAGCTGCTGCGGCGTGGACGATTCCATGCCGGAGTTTTCCGCAGGCTTGGTGTGGATGGAAAGATGGCTCCGATCGAAATGCTGCCGAAATCCGGCATTCCGAAAGCCGCTTACCATAGCTGATTGACACCGTTTTTTTTGGCTGCCAAGTCATTCATACGTCTTCGCAATCCTGTGGGACTGCGGAGCGTTTTTGTTTTGGCCATAGTCCGGGCGCCGATGTCGCTGGTCGCAACTCAATCCAAAAAAGTCCGGCATGTGCCGGACCTTTTCGTTTTTCTGGCGTCACGTTCGCGAAGAAACGCCCGATCTGGTGACCGGGCGTCTGTCGCTGCGCGATCAGGCTGCCTTCTTGGCAGCGGCGTTGACGGTGGACTGTGCCAGTGCAGACAGCGCTTCGTCGGTCTTGCTTTCTTCGGCAAGCGTCTCGTCGAGAAGCTTTGCTACGTCCTTCAGGCCGAGTTCGGTCGCCCATGTGCGCAGCGTGCCGTAACGGCTGATCTCATAGTGTTCGACTGCCTGTGCAGCGGCCAGAAGGCCGGCGTCGAGAGCCGATGTGCCCTTGAATTCTTCGAGGATTTCCTCGCCTTCGGACAGGATGCCTTCGATCGCGTCGCAGGTCTTGCCCTGAGCGCGCTTGCCGATCAGTTCGAAAACCTGCTTCAGGCGTTCGATCTGGCCTTCGGTCTCTTCCTTATGGGTCTCGAAAGCGGCCTTCAGCTTCGGATCCTGGGCACCGCGGGCCATTTTCGGCAGCGCTTTCACGATCTGGCGCTCGGCGTAGTAGATGTCCTTCAGCGTTTCGTAGAACAGGTCTTCGAGGGTTTTGTCTTTAGCCATGGTGGATCTCCTTGAGAGTCGAATTCGCACCCAATGAACCAAAGCAGAAGCTGAAAGTTCCTCACATATTTGTGAAAAAGGTCGAGATGGGGCGACAGCTTGCGGTTGGTCCGCAGATCAGATGTTCGCGCATGCGCCGGCGGGCGCTCATCTCGAGGTCAGGCGGTCAGCTGCCTTTACCGTCGAGCTTTTCGGACAATTCCTTCTGAAGCTGCAGGGCAAGACCGAGCAGGCGATCGGGCACGTCTTCCTTCTCGATCTCCGCCAACAGAACGGAAACCTTGCGGTTGACGCTGCGTCCGAAACTCGCGTCTTTTTCTTCCACCGGCTTGCTCTGCTTCTTCATTCCGACCTCTGACGTCACCGCCACCGAAAACACCCTCTGCCGGACGCTTTCGCCCGCATTCCCGAGCCCTTTAGAAACCTCTTATACCAATAAGATTAATTTCGGATATCCCGAAAAAGTCACAGCGAAGAATGAAAAAGGGCGACCTCCTATTCGGAGGCCGCCCACTTTGTTCCAATGGTCCGGGTCGGTATCAGTTCTTTGGCGGCTCCGGGGTACCGGCCGGAATGGACGTTATTGTTGCGGCGACCGGATCGCTTGCCGGAAACGTATCTTCCAGGCCCTCGTCGAGCTGCTGTTCGAGGTCAGCGTCGCTGCCCTTTTCGCGCGCCGACTGCTCAGCCTTCTTGGCCTTCCACTCGTCGCTCTGGGCGCTGTTCTGGTCGTTGTCGTTGGTTTTGTCGGTAAAGCTCATGACATTCCCTCCTTGGCGTTGCCGATGATGCTGAAAAAACGGCTTGCTGCTTCAGTTTGTTCCGGCAGGCCGGCAAGAGCCCCATATTTTCAAGGTGATCTGCCGGCAATCTCCGGGTGGGGTTGAGAGGGCGGAACCAAAATGAAGGGGCACGCGTTTGCAGAAGTCAATCCGGCCGTCGAGACTTGGGAGAGGTAGGCAACGGTGTCTGAATCACAGTTGAATGGCGATCCTGCGCGGGCAGATATCGTGAAGCTTATACCGGCGCTTCGTGCCTTCGCGCGTACGTTCTGCCGCAATACGACGGATGCCGACGATCTCGTGCAGGAAACACTGATGAAGGCGCTGGCCAACCTCGACAAGTTCGAGCGCGGCACGCGGCTGAAGTCCTGGCTCTTCACCATCATGCGCAACACGTTCTATACCCGATCCAAGATTTTAGGCCGCGAGGCTCCAGGGCTCGAAGAAAACGTGTCGGGCGATACGCCGATAGCTGCTTCGCAGGAAATGGCAATCAGGGCGAAGGAAGTTCGCGACGCTCTCGTAAAGCTGCCTCCCCATTACCGCGAGGTACTGACGCTGGTTGCCATTCTCGGTGAGAGCTACGAGGCAACGGCCGAAATCTGCGGCTGCGCTGTTGGAACGGTCAAGAGCCGTCTCAATCGCGCACGGCACCAGATCCTTCAGGAACTGGGGGAGGAAGCAAGATAACCCCGATCGTCATTCAAACGCGGCTGCCCGAAGAGGCAGCCATCAATGCTCAGGAGCGCAAGGACATGAAGTTCGTACTGATCGCGACCGCGATCATGATAGCCACGGTCGCTCCTGTCTTCGCATTTATCTAGCCAGAAACGTCAAGGCGCCAAAGCGCCTATGCCGGATCCTCGTCGAGTTCGGGATAGTGGCGAAAGATACCGCTCTCGTTGAAAGCGATGCGGCGCTCCGATTTGAGATAGGCAGCGACCCTCGGCCTTTTCCCGACGGCGTCGCGAAGTCTCGCCACATTCGGATACCGGCTGTCCAGCGATGCCATCGCCCGCGGGAAAGCGTAGGTCAACCCTTCGGCGATCTGGAAGAGCGACAGGTCCACATAGGTGATCGCGCCGCCGACAGCCCAGCCTTCGCCGGTCGGGTTTGATCCGATCACGCCGTTGAAATAACCGAGAAACTTTGGCACCCGCTGCGCAAGAAACGCCTTTGTGCGCGCCTTGGCCTCCGGCTTCTGATCCTCGTAATAGTCCCCGGTGCTGATCGGATGGTGGGTGTCGTGAACCTCTGCCACGAAGTCGGTGATCGTCAGCTGCAGACCCTGCGCAAACACACGCAACCGTTCGTCATCGGGAGCAAGCCCGAGCTTCGGGCCGAGATAGTGCAGGATGTTGGCGACATGCGAGACGACGATCTCGCCATCTTTCAGAAACGGCGGAGCGAATGGCAGGTCGGGATAGGCTTGGCTGCCCTTCAGGTAATTCATCATCTTTTCGGACCCGTCCGTGGTTCTCGCCACGTCGAGATAGTCCGCACCGGCGTCTTCCAGCGCCAGTCTGACGAATTCGCCGCGACCCTGCAGGCCGTCCCAGTAGTAAAGTTCATATGCCATGGCTGTGCTTGCAATCCCTGTTTGAGTGGGTCGCCGTCGATCGCTGCGGCGTTCTCTTTCCGAACGAGCAGAGCGCCCGTTTGTTCTCGCACTTCTGCACGGCTGGCATTCCGTATCGTATCTTGAACATCTCCGGAGAGCGCTAGATTACCACGCGACACCGGCTGAATGTCCGGCTTGCCACCTATAATGCCCGTCTTCAGTTCGGAACGGAAACCACCATGGCTCTCAAGATCACCGCCATCATCTTCACCCTGCTCGGGCTCGCTCTCGCCATCGGCGGCGGACAGCTCGTCATGCTGGGGGGTAGCGTTTATTATCTCATCTGCGGCCTTGCCTTCGTGCTGACCGCCATTCTGCTTTTCCTTAAGAAACGCGCGGCACTGCATGTCTATGCCGGTATTGTCATCGTTTCGCTCGTCTGGGCGCTTTGGGAAGTCGGTTTCGACTGGTGGCAGCTCGGCCCGCGCGGCGGTCTCATCATCGTCCTCGGCTTCTGGCTGCTGACACCGTGGATCCGCAAGCCGCTCGGCTTTCTCAGCCCATCCGGCATGCAATACAGCGCCAGTGCCGTACCGCTGGCCATCGCCTCGGTCATTGCCGTGGTCGTCGCCGTCGCCTCGATGTTCTTCGATCCCTACGACCAGAGCGGCGAGCTGCCGGACCAGTCGGTCGCAGCCGCCCCGAAGCTCGGCGGTGATGTGCCGGATGGCGAATGGCACCAGTATGGCCGCACCCCCTATGGCCAGCGCTATTCGCCGCTCGACCAGGTCAATGTGGACAACGTTGCCAACCTCACGGAAGTCTGGCGCTACCAGACCGGTGACGTGAAGCGACCGGACGACGTGGGCGAGACCACCTATCAGGTCACGCCGCTCAAGGTCGGCAGCTCGCTTTATCTCTGCACGCCGCACAATCTCGCCATCGCGCTCGATGCGACGACCGGCAAGGAGAAGTGGCGCTACGACCCGAATTCCGGCATGAACCCGGACCGCCAGCACCAGACCTGCCGCGGCGTCAGTTATTACAAGGACCAGGCGGCCGCTGCCGGTTCCGCATGCGCCGAGCGCGTCTATCTTCCGACATCCGATGCCCGTTTGATCGCGCTTGATGCGGCCAACGGTCAGGTCTGCCCGGCCTTTGCGCAGAACGGCACGCTGCGTCTGGAAACCGGCATGCAGCACAATCCGGCCGGCTACTACTATTCCACATCGCCGCCTGCGATCGTCGGCAACAAGATCATCATCGGCGGCGCCGTCAACGACAACTACTCGACGCAGGAACAGTCCGGCGTCATCCGCGCCTTCGACGTCAACACCGGCGATCTGATCTGGAACTGGGATTCGGGCAATCCGAGCCAGACCCAGCCGCTTCCCGAGGGCCAGACCTACACGACCAACTCGCCCAACAGCTGGTCGGTGTTCTCGGTCGATGAGGAACTCGGTCTCGTCTACATCCCGCTCGGCAACCAGGTGCCCGACCAGCTCGGCATGAACCGTTCGGAAAGCGTCGAGAAATACTCGTCCTCGATCGTTGCTCTCGACATCAATACCGGTGCCGACCGCTGGGTTCGCCAGACGGTGCATCACGATCTCTGGGACATGGACGTGCCGGCCCAGCCGGTGTTGATCGACCTGTCGCGCCCGGACAATTCCGTGGTGCCGGCGCTGGTTGGCCCCACCAAGCAGGGCGACATCTACGTTCTTGACCGTCGCACGGGCGAGCCGGTCTTCCCGATCACCGAGGAGCCTGCTCCAAAGGGTGCCATCCCGGAGGATTTCACTGCGCCAACCCAGCCGACCTCGGCCGTCTCCTTCAAGCCGGAGCCGCTGAAGGAAAGCGACATGTGGGGCGTTTCGATGCTCGACCAGATGGTGTGCCGCATCTGGTACCACCAGTATAACTACGAGGGTCGCTATACCCCGCCGTCGCTCAACGGTTCGATCATCTATCCCGGCAATTTCGGCACGTTCAACTGGGGCTCCGTCGCAGTCGATCCCGAACGCCAGGTGATGTTCGGCATGCCGACCTATCTCGCCTTTACCTCCAAGCTGGTTCCGCGTGCGGATATCCCGGCGAAGGGTCAGGACGAAAAGGGTTCGGAACAGGGTCTCAACCGCAATGATGGCGCTCCTTACGGCGTGTTGATGGGTCCGTTCCTCGGTCCGTTGAACATTCCTTGCCAGGCACCGCCATGGGGTTATGTCGCCGGCGTCGATCTTCGCACCGGCAAGACCGCCTACAAGCATCGCAACGGTACTGTCCACGACATGACCCCGCTGCCGCTGCCGTTCAAGGTCGGCGTTCCCGGCATCGGTGGCCCGATGATCACCAAGGGTGGCGTTGCCTTCCTCGGTGCCGCCGTCGACAACTACCTGCGTGCCTATGACCTGAAGAACGGCAAGACGCTGTGGGAAGCCCGGCTTCCGGCCGGCGGTCAGGCGACGCCGATGACCTACGCGGTCGAGGACGGACGCCAGTTCGTCGTCATGGTCGCAGGCGGCCACGGCTCGGTCGGCACCACACCCGGCGACTACGTCATCGCCTACGCGCTGCCGCGTTAAGCGGCAGTCGCTCAGGCGGCCTGCTCTCAGCCAACAAAAAAGCCCGGAAGCGTCTGCTTCCGGGCTTTTTGCATTGAAGGCTTTCGAACCCTCAGGTGAGATGGCTGCCGGCTTCGGCGGTGATGCTGTTGCGCACCTCGGTCACGCCTTCAACGCTGCGGACCACTTCCTCGGCGCGGGCGATCTCGCGGGCGTCGGCGACCCGGCCTGCGAGGGCAATGGAGGTTCCGGTGACGGTGACGGTCACTTCGCTTGCATCAATGCCGCCGGCCGAGGCAAGCGCGTCGGCGACCTTGCCTTCCAGCTGGGCGTAAGCCGGGAACTCGACTTCGATCTCCGGCGCGGTTTCGTTAAACTGCGGATGTTTGAATACCATGTGACGTTCTCCCTGATGTCGTCGCGTCCAGCAGGAGATGAGGGCGAAACGACCCTCGCGCGGCACCTGCGGATCATCAGGAGATACAACGCGGCGCACAGCCGTTGGTTCAGCTCGCGCTTCCGAGCATGGTGGCGATCACGTCCGCCAGCTGGTTCTGGGAGAACGGCTTCGGCAATCGCGGCAGTTGCAGGCGGTCGTCCTCGCCGGGCGGCAGTTCGGCATAGCCGGTGGCCAGCACCACCGGCAGGCCCGGCCACTGGCGGTTGATCTCCGACGCGAGTTCGCTTCCGGTCATTCCCGGCATGGAATGGTCCGTGACGACGAGATCGATCGTATCCGTGCGGGCTAGCGCAGCCAGCGCTTCGCGGCCGTTATGGGCTTCGATCACCGTGTGGCCGAGATCCTCCAGCATCAGGGATGTGTTCATCAGCACCAGCGCGTCGTCGTCGACGGCCAGCACCGTCAGCCTCTCCTTCGGTCGCGCCGCAGGGAGATCCGACGCGGGCTTCTTTTCCTCCGGGCAGTCTTCAAGACGGGCAACGGGCAGAAACAGGGAAACCGTGGTTCCCTTGCCCTCTTCGCTGTCGATCGAAAGCCGGCCGCCCGACTGCTCGGTCAGGCCCTGCACCATGGGCAGGCCGAGACCCGTTCCCTTGCCGACGCCCTTGGTGGTGAAGAACGGTGTGGTAGCGCGGGCAAGCGTTTCCGGATCCATGCCTTCGCCCGTATCGGAAACGCTGATCTTGACGTAGTGACCCGGCTGGAGCCTGTCGTCGCCTTGCGCGAAGTGCACATCAATGGCGGTGATCGTCACGGTTCCGCCTGTTGTCATCGCGTCACGGGCATTGACGACGAGGTTCAGAAGCGCGCTCTCGAGCTGCACAGCGTCGCTTAGAACCGGGGGCAGGCTGTCGGGAATGTCGGTTCTGATTGTGAGGTCAGATCTCAGCGAACGCTCGAAGAAATTCATCATGCCATCGATCAGACCGGCAACGCCGATCGGGGCCATGTGGAGTTCCTGCCGCCTCGAAAAGGCCAGCATGCGCTGTGTCAGCGCTGCACCGCGCTCGGCGCCCTGAATGGCGTTTTGCAGAAGCGGCATTAGCGACGGGTCGTCCGGCAATCTCTTCTTGAGGATTTCAAGGCTTCCCAGCACCGCCATCAGCAGGTTGTTGAAGTCATGGGCGATGCCGCCAGTCAGTTGGCCGATCGCTTCCAGTTTCTGCGCCTGAAACAGATCCTCACGGGCGACGGTCAGCGCCTTCTGCGCCTCGATCTTTTCCGTGATGTCGCGGGTGATCTTGGCGAACCCTTTCAGCTCTCCGGTCTCGTCGCGGATCGCGTCAATGATCACATGCGCCCAGAAACGGGTGCCGTCCTTGCGGTGGCGCCAACCCTCGCCCTCGAAGCGGCCGTCCCGCAGAGCCGTTGCAAGATTTTTTGTCGGTTCGCCGGCGGCGCGGTCGTCCACCGTGTAGAAGGTCGAAAAATGCTCGCCGACGATCTCCTCGGCGCTGTAGCCCTTGATGCGTTCGGCACCGTGGTTCCAGTTGCTGACATTGCCCTTGCCATCGAGCATGTAGAGCGCGTAGTCGCTGACCCCTTGCACCAGGACCTCGAACTGCCGCTCGCTGCGTTTCAGGTCTGCTTCGGCATTCCTGCGCTCGGTGAGATCGCGGGTGACCTTGGCAAAGCCGAGGAGCTGGCCATCGCCGTCGCGGATAGGATCGATGATGACATGCGCCCAGAAACGGCTGCCGTCCTTGCGAACCCTCCAGCCTTCGTTCTCGAACCGGCCTTCCGCCGCGGCAATCCTCAGTGCGCGTTCCGGCAGATGGTCGAGCCGATCTTCCTCCGTATAGAATCTGGAGAAATGCTGGCCGAGGATTTCGGATTCCTCGAACCCCTTGAAGCGCCGGGCGCCCGGATTCCAGCTGGCGATGTGGCCTTTCGGATCCAGCATGTAGATCGCGTAATCCGTGATGGAATCAATCAGAAGCCGATACCGCTCCTCGTTAAACGGGGATACCTGATGGCCTTCCTGCACGGTCTTCAACTTTCCCACCGCCCAAACTCAATATGCGATGTATCCCGAGCTTACGTCTCGAGGCGCCAGTGGGTCCACCATGCCTTGCATTGCAGAAAAATACGAGTGCCTTGACACAATGAGGTTAAAGATGAATAGTGACGAAAAATGAAATTCGTCAGTCGTTAATTGAAAGCCATTCCGTTATGGACGTTCCCGTCAGCACTCCCGAGGATACACGCCAGGAAAACGTGGTCCGCATCCTCGAAGCCGCCGAGCGACTGTTCAAGCATTACGGTTACGCCAAGACGACAGTGGCCGACATCGCCAAGGATCTCGGCATGTCGCCGGCCAATATCTACCGGTTCTTCGGGTCGAAATCCGAGATCCACAAGGCGCTTGCCAACCGCATGCTCGAGGCGAGCCGAGCCGTTGCCTGGGAGAATGCAAAGCGCGCTGTCAGTGCCACCGAGCGACTGCGTGACCATTTTCTGCAGCAGCACCGCATCACGGTCGAGACGCTGCTGCACGAAAACAAGGTCCACGAGATGGTTGTCGTGGCGATCGAGGAACAGTGGTCGGTGATCGAAGACCATATCATGCAGCTTCGAGCGATCGTCGCAGGTCTCGTCGAGGAGGGGATTGCAATGGGAGAGTTCCGCGCACAGGACGCTGAGCTTGCCGCAGAATGCCTCTGTGATTGCACGGTTACGCTGTGTCACCCGCAGATCATTGCCGAATGTCTGTTTGAAACCCGGCGCGCCACGCCGGCCGATGTCGTCGATTTCGCCCTCAGGGCGCTGAAATAAGAACCTGCGCTTGTCGCGCTCACCGTAACCCGCCTTATGGAGTGGGATCATGTCTTTCCGAGGAAAGTCTTTCGTCGCAGCCCGTCATTTTCCTTCCGCCTTGAAAGGCGTTGCAGTCGCTGCGGCGCTTCTTTCGCTCGCGGCATGTTCCGAAGAGAAAAAGGCCGAGGCGCCGGAGATCGTGCGGCCGGTCAAGGTGACGCAGATCGGTGCGCCAGATGAGGGCCGCAAGCTCGTCTATTCCGGTTCCGTGCGTGCCCGCACCGAAATGAATCTCGGCTTCAGGGTCGCGGGCAAGATCACCGAGCGGCTTGTGGATGTAGGCGACCGCGTCACGCCGGGCGAAGTGCTCGCTCGGATCGATTCCACCGATTACAAGCTTGATCTCGGCAGCGCCGAAGCCGATCTCGCATCGGCCACCAAGCAGGTCGAGATCTCCGGTCTGGCGCTTCGCCGCGCGGAAACGCTGGCGGCCAAGGACGTCACGTCGAAATCGCAGCTGGAACAGGCGCAGCTCAGCAGCGAGCAGGCCCTGGCACAACGGGATTCAGCGCAGTCTGCGCTCGAAAAGGCCCGCAATCAGGTTGCCTATTCCGAACTCAAATCCGACCGCGACGGTATCGTCACGGCCGTCAGCGCCGATCGCGGCCAGGTGGTGAGCACCGGCACCTCCGTCGTCACGGTCGCCGTCGATGGCGAGAAGGAAGTCCAGATCGCGGTTCCGGAAATGGATGTCTCGCATTTCAAGCCGGGCGACGGGGTCAAGGCGCGGATCTGGTCGTCTGCCGATCTCGTGATCGACGGCAAGGTGCGTGAAGTCGCGCAGAGCGCCGATGCCCAGTCACGCACGTTCGCGGTGCGGGTGAGCCTTCCGGCCGACCCGAAGATCCTGCTCGGCATGACCGCATCGATCGAGGCTGTCGCCGGAAACGCGGTCAAGGCCTTTGCCATTCCGCTTGCAGCGCTTTCCAAGAAGGGTGACCAGCCGATCGTCTGGGTGGTCGATCGCGGCAAGGGAATTGTCGCGTCGCGTCCGGTCAAGGTGGCGGATTTTTCCGATGACGGCGTGCGCATCTCGGAAGGCCTTGCCGAAGGCGATCTCATCGTCTCGGCCGGCACCCAGTTCATGAAGGACGATATGAAGGTGAAGCTGCCGGAAACGGTCGCGACACGCTTCGGCTCGGTGTCGAGCCAGTCCACCGCTTCCGTCCAGCCCTGATATTTCCGGTTAGAGGATCAAGATCATGAGTTCCGATCATCAGGCCAATCCGCTGGAAAAGCAGAAGGAAAAGGGCAGTTTCAACCTGTCCCGATGGGCCATCGGCCATCCCAGCATCGCGCGTTTTCTGTTCGGTCTCATCATCGTCATGGGTGCGCTTGGCATCATGAACATGGGCCAGAAGGAAGATCCGGACTTTACCTTCCGCGTCATGGTCGTGCAGGCCCAGTGGCCGGGTGCCTCGATCGAGGACATGCAGAACCAGGTGGTCAACAAGATCGAGCGCAAGCTGCAGGAAACCCCGCATCTCGACTGGGTCAAATCCTACACCCGCGCCGGCATCTCGATCACCACGATCCAGGTGAAGGGCGACACGAATGCGCAGGACGTTGCAGATGCCTTCTACCAGGTGCGCAAGAAGATCGGCGACATTCGCCAGGATCTCCCGTCCGGTATCTACGGGCCCTATTTCAACGACGAGTTCGGCGATACCTATATCACTCTCAACGCCATTACCGGCGAGGGCTACAGCTATCCGGAGCTGAAGCAATACGCCATCCAGGCCCGCGACATGCTGCTGGCCACGCCGGGCGTCGAAAAGGCAACGATCCTCGGCGACCAGCCGCAGAAGATCTTCATCGACGTGTCGTCGCAGGCGCTTGCCGAGCGCGGCCTCACCGTCAATGACATCAGCACCGCGCTGGCCGGCCAGAACGATGTCGATGCGTCCGGCTCGGTGGAAACCGCCGATCGCTCCGTGCGGATCTCGGTCGAGGGTGGCGTGACCACGCCAGATGATATCAAGGCGCTGCGGCTGCGCGCCGGCGACCAGGTCTTCCGTCTTGGCGATATCGCCACGGTGAAGGAAGGTCTCGAGGACCCGTATCAGCGCAAGTTCCGCTTCAACGGCCATGACAGCGTGCAGCTCGGCGTGGTGATGGCGAACGGTTACAAGGTGACCGACGTCGGTCATGCGGTGGAGGAAACCTACAAGCGCTTCGAGGAGACGCTGCCGGTCGGCGTCCAGGTAGAGCAGATCTCCAACCAGCCTGAGGTCGTCACCGAAGCCGTCGGCGAGTTCACGCAGGCGCTTCTCGAAGCGCTGGTCATCGTGCTGGTCGTGTCGCTGATCTCGATCGGCTGGCGCTCGGGCATCGTGATTGCGATCGCCATTCCGCTGGTTCTCTCGGCAACGCTTGCCATCATGTTCTATCTCGGCATCGAGCTGCAGCGTATCTCGCTCGGCGCGCTGATCATCGCGCTTGGACTGCTCGTCGACGATGCGATGATCGTCGTCGAGTTGATGGAAAGAAAGCTGGAGGAGGGGTTCGAGCGGCTCGATGCGGCAAGCTTTGCCTATTCCTCCACCGCCTTCCCGATGCTGACCGGGACGCTGATCACCACCGCCGGCTTTATCCCCGTCGGCTTCGCGGATTCGACCGCCGGCGAATACGTACGGTCGCTGTTCTACGTCGTCGGCATCGCGCTCGTCGTATCCTGGTTCGTGGCCGTCTATTTCACCCCATGGCTCGGCTACATGATCCTCAAGCAGCGCAGTCATGCGGGCAGCGGCGATCATCACGATGCCTATGACACCCGTATGTATCGTAGCGTGCGCCATGCAGTTGGCTGGTCCGTGCGCCACAAGGCGATCGTGCTCATCGCCACGCTCGGCGCGTTTGCAGCCAGCCTCTGGTCGTTTCAGTTCATTCCGCAGAGCTTCTTCCCGCAGTCGTCGCGACCAGAAATTCTGGTCGACATGTGGCTGCCGGAGGGCACCGCGATCAAGGAAGTGGAACGTCAGGCCAAGGCGCTCGAAGACCGGATCCTCGACGACCCCGACAAGAGCTTTGTCGCCACCTATATCGGCGAGGGTGCGCCCCGGTTCTTCCTGCCGCTCGACCAGCAGTTGCGCAACCCGAACTACGCCCAGCTCCTGATCATGTCGAACGGTCTCGAAGAACGCGAGCGGATGATCGTCAAGCTGCGAAAGATCCTTGCCGAAGAATTCCCGACGGTGCGCGGCAAGGTCGACCGTCTCTTCCTCGGCCCTCCCACCGGCTGGGCCGTGCAGATGCGCGTCGTCGGTCCCGACAAGGCGGAAGTCCGCCGCATCGCCGACCAGGTCAAGGCACGGTACGAACAGCAGCCAGACTTCGGCGCCATTCACGACGACTGGATGGAGCCGGTCGCGGGCATGAAGCTCGTCATCGATCAGGACCGCGCGCGTGCGCTCGGCGTCTCGTCGCAGCGGGTTCGGCAGATGCTGCAGGCGGCAACGTCGGGCGCTCCGATCAGCGATTTCCGCGATGGCGAGGAGACCGTTTCGATCGTGGTGCGCGAGCCGGATGCCACCCGCAACCTGCTGGCCGCCGTCCAGTCGGTCTATATTCCGACCGATCTCGGCACCTTCGTGCCGGCTTCGCAGGTGGCGCGTGTCGAGCCTGTCCTCGAACAGGGTATCGAGTGGCGTCGCGACCGTCTGCCGACGATTACCGTCAAGGCGACCCTGCCTGACGGCGTCGAGCCGACGCAGGCCTCGGTAAACCTCTATAACTCGATGGCCGACCTGCGGGCGGCCCTGCCGGCCGGCTATTCCGTGGACATCCAGGGCGGCGCCGAAGATGCGGCCGAAAGCCAGGCCTCGATCGCGGCAAAGGCCCCGATCATGCTGCTTGTCATCATGCTGCTCCTGATGATGCAGCTCAAGCATTTCGGCAAGGCGATGCTGGTTCTGTCGACCGGTCCGCTCGGCATCATCGGCGCTGCAATGGCGCTTCTGATCACCGGTGCACCGTTCGGCTTCGTCGCCATCCTCGGCGTCATCGCGCTGCTCGGCATCATCATTCGCAACTCGATCATCCTGATCGACCAGATCGACCAGGATATCGCGGCGGGCATGCATCGCCAGGAAGCGATCGTAGGTGCCGCCGTCAGGCGTTTCCGGCCGATCATGCTGACCGCGCTCACGGCGGTGCTGGCACTGATCCCGATCTCGCGCGGCCTGTTCTGGGGACCGCTCGCCTATGCCATGATGGGCGGCATCCTCGTCGCTACCGTCCTCACCATCATCGTGCTGCCTGCCGGCTACTCCCTCTTCTTCGGCCGCGAGCCGAAGGCGAAGAAAGACGACAAGTCCGAGACGCCCGCCAACCAGGGCGAGCTGTTCGAGGACAAGCATGATATGCCGATGGCGGCGGAGTGAGGGGCTTTCCCGGTGGGAAAGCGCCATAATCTCCCTCATCCCTGTGCTTGTCACAGGGATCCAGCTGCCCCAAGTCCTTGGGGCTGCAAACCCTCTTTCGCCACGCAGATGCGTGTCGGCTGGATTCCTGTGACAAGCACAGGAATGAGGGTGGGTGGGGTAGAGGATGGAGGACACAATGGCCAATCCAGTGCAACCTGCAACTGAAGCCGAGGTGCTGTTCAGTCGCCGCGGGTCTGCTGCGGTGGTCTCGCTCAACCGGCCGAAGGCGCTGAACAGCCTCAATCTGTCCATGGTGCGGGCGCTCGATGAGATACTCGACCGCTGCGCCGCTGACCCTGAGATCTCCTGCGTCATCATCAGGGGCGAGGGCGAGCGTGGCCTGTGTGCTGGTGGCGATATCCGGGCCATTCATCAGGCAGGGCGGGCGTCCGACCCTGAGGTGACGCGGTTCTGGCGGGAGGAGATGCCGTTCAATTACCGCATCTCGCGCTATGAGAAACCCTATGTGGCGCTGATGGACGGGATTGTGATGGGCGGCGGTGTCGGCATTTCGGCGCATGGGAGCCACCGCATCGTTACCGAGCGCACGAAACTCGCCATGCCTGAAACCGGGATCGGCTATGTGCCAGATGTGGGCGCGACGTGGCTTTTGCCCCGGGCGCCCGGCGAGGCGGGAACCTGGATGGGGCTGACCGGTGACGTGGTTGACGGTGCCGATGCGATCCATGCCGGGTTGGCGGATTCGTTCGTGCCATCAGAGAAGTTGGATGATCTCGTCGCCGCAATTGGACAGCTTCCCGGAGGCTCAGAGGCTGAGGCAATCCAAGCCGTGATCGATGGTTTCACCGTGTCCGCCGAAGGTGGCAGGCTTGCGCAGAACCGTGACGTAATCGACCGAACCTTTGCGCATGATACGGTCGAGGAGATCCTTGCGGCGCTCAGCCGCGAGACGGGAGAATTCGCCGCCCGAACCCTCGAGACTCTGTCGAAACGCTCGCCGACCAGCCTCAAGCTGACGCTGAAACTGTTGCGGCTCGGCCGTGACAGTTCAAGCCTCGTCGAATGCCTGGAGCGGGAATTTACCGCCGCTTGCGAACTGCTGAAACACCATGATTTCTACGAGGGCGTACGGGCCGCCGTGATCGACAAGGACCGCAATCCGCGCTGGCAACCGGCAAGCCTTGCCGAGGTGACGGAAGCCGATCTTGCTCCTTATCTTGCAGCCGATCACCCGGTCCTGTTTGCCGATCATCGGTTGTAGCAGCAAAACCGCCCACACCGGCGAAACCGGCATGGTTGAAACGGGAGTGGGGCAGGCAGCGGTATCGTGGGTATGAGGGAGATGATGATCTGCCTGCCCCGATCGAGTTTCCTGCGATATTTTCGGGAGATGTCAGTTCCCGAGAGACCGCATGTCGTTCGACCATCACCGGAAACCGAGCTTCGTCCTCAGAAGCGCTGAACCGTCGGGGACCGGTTCGCGAAAACGGTTTCCCATCCGATGACGACGCCATTATCGCGTGGCTTTCAGGCGTGAGGATGAAAAAGGCTACGACGAATTTTTCTTCGCTTGTCTTTCAGGGGCTTAACAAAAACATGCTGCCCGTTTCGTCCTCACGGCCCAAAACAGCCGTATCCTCTTTGCCCCCGGATCGGGGCGATCCACTGCGCTTTGGCGCCTTCCGGCAAAACCATCGCCGAATGCTGCGATAAATGGATGAAATTTCTCCGTGTATCACCTGCAGGAGAGGGCGGTTCCTCGCGGTCTACCGATACTCCCGGTAGTGTCGCCTCAACTTCCCATTCCGGAGACACTGATGAACCGCCTTCTTATCCTCGGCACGGCACTTGCCGCCCTCTTCGTGCAGCCGGCGTTTGCGCAGGAGCAGAAACTGCTCAACGCTTCCTATGACGTCGCCCGCGAGCTGTTCGTGGCCGAGAACGAGGCCTTCGTGAAGGCGCATCCGGGCGTCACGATCGATCAGTCGCATGCGGGTACGTCCAAGCAGGCACGCTCGATCGTCGAGGGGCTCGAGGCTGACGTCGTCACCTTCAACCAGTCGACCGACGTCGATTTCCTGGCAAAGCAGGGTTTTGTTGCCGCGGACTGGAACAAGGCGTTCCCGAACAACGCCTCGCCCTTCTATTCCTTCCCAGCCTTCCTCGTGCGCGCCGGCAATCCGAAAAACATCAAGGACTGGGGCGATCTCGCCCGCGACGATGTCCACGCGATCTTCCCGAACCCGAAAACATCCGGCAACGCACGCTACACCTATCTCGCGGCAACGGCCTGGGCGAAGGAAGAGTTCAAGGACGACCAAGAGAAGATCGAGGCCTATATCACGAAGATCTTCGACAACGTTCCGGTGTTTGATACCGGTGGCCGCGCCGCGACGACTACCTTCGTCGAACGCGGCCAGGGCGACGTGCTGATTACCTTCGAGGCCGAAACCCGCGGCATCGAGAAGCAGTTCGGCAAGGACAAGGTCGAAAACGTCATTCCGTCGGTCTCGCTGCTTGCGGAATTCCCGGTCGCGGTCGTCGACAAGGTCGCCAAGAAGCATGGGACGGAAGCGCTGGCAAAGACCTATCTGGAATTCCTCTACACCGAGGAAGGCCAGAAGATCGCCGCCGAATTCGGCCACCGCGTCCATAACGAAAAGGTCTCGGCCGAGTTCAAAAGCCAGTTCCCCGAAATCCGCCTCGTCAAGGTCGACGACGTGTTCGGTGGCTGGTCCAAGATCCAATCCGAACACTTCGCCTCCGGCGGCACGCTCGACAAGCTTTACGGCAGCCGCTGATTGGGTTTTGTTGCTTGGCTGAGGTGAGTTGTTTCTCAAGGATTGCTACCCACTCACCCTCATTCCTGTGCTTGTCACAGGAATCCAGCCAGCCTAAGTCGTTAGGCTGAAAAAACCCTTCCCGGCACGCGTCGGGTCCTGTGTGACCGCCACAAGAATGGGGGACGCTAAAGAACTGCGAAACCAGACCGGTGGATATTCGTCCGCCGGTTCTTGCTGTTGAAGACTTTGTTGCAGTTGAAAACGAGGAACTGATCATTTGAGACGACGCAATGTCCTGCCTGGCTTGCCGCTATCGCTGGGCGTGACCCTGTTTTATGTCGGCCTGATCGTCGTGCTGCCGCTGGCGGCGCTTGTCATCAAGGCCGCGAGCCTGGGGCCTGAAGACTATTGGCGGATCGTCTCCTCGTCGCGGGCGCTTGCCAGTTACCGGGTGACCGTGCTGTCGGCGCTTGGTGCCACCGTGTTCAACCTGTTTTTCGGGCTGTCACTTGCCTGGGTCATTACCCGCTACCGGTTTCCCGGCCGCCGCATCATCGATGCCATGGTCGACCTGCCGTTCGCGCTGCCGACGGCGGTTGCCGGCATTGCGCTGACGGCGCTGTTTGCCAACAACGGCTGGTTCGGTTCGGTGCTGGAAGGCTACGGCATCAAGGTTGCCTATACGCCGCTCGGCATCATGATCGCCATGTGTTTCACTTCGCTGCCGTTTATCGTGCGCACGGTGCAGCCGGTGCTGGAGGATCTTGATCCGGCGCTCGAAGAAGCGGCGCAATCGCTCGGCGGTTCCGACTGGACGATTTTTACAAAGGTCATCCTGCCGCTTCTGACGCCGGCACTGCTGGCCGGCCTTTCCCTGTCGTTTGCCCGCAGCCTTGGCGAATTCGGGGCGATCATCTTCATCGCCGGCAACCAGCCGATGTCGACGGAAATCACAGCACTGCTGATCTTCATCCGGCTCGAAGAATACGATTACCAGGCCGCCGCCGCCATCGCCTCCGTGCTGCTGCTTGCGGCGTTTACGATGCTGGCCGTTACCAACTGGCTGCAGTCGCGGGCGCTGCGTTACACGGTGAAGGGATAAGACCATGAGTGCTGTTTCATCCCATCGCAAGCCGCCGCGGGTCGGCGACAACACGGTGTTCCGCCGCACGCTGATCGGCATCGTGGTGGTGCTCGTCGGCTTCGTCATCGTCGCGCCGCTGATCATCATCGGTGTCGAGGCATTCTCGAAGGGCTGGGCGATCTATCGCGATACGATCCTCCATCCGGATACCCGCCACGCGATCATGCTCACCGTGGTGGCGGCGCTGATCGCGGTTCCCGTCAACACCGCCTTCGGCATCGCGGCCGCCTGGGCGATCACCAAGTTCGATTTCTGGGGGCGTCGGTTTCTGCTGGTGGTGATCGAGATCCCGTTTTCGGTCTCGCCGATCGTTGCCGGCGTCGCCTATCTGTTCGTCTATGGCCTGCAGGGCCTGTTCGGGCCGGTTCTCGATGCCTACGGGATCAAGATCCTGTTTGCGGTGCCGGGCATCATCATCGCCTCGATGTTCGTGACGGCACCCTTTGTTGCCCGCGAACTGATCCCGCTGATGCAGGCGCAGGGCCGTGACCTCGAGGAGGCCTCGACCTCGCTTGGTGCATCCGGTTTCCGCACCTTCTTCTCGGTGACGCTGCCGAACGTCAAATGGGCGCTGCTCTACGGCGTCATCCTCTGCAATGCACGCGTGATGGGCGAGTTCGGCGCCGTCTCCGTCGTGTCGGGCAATATCCGCGGCCAGACCAATACGCTGCCTTTGCATATCGAGCTGCTCTATCACGACTATCAGGCGGCGGGCGCCTTCGCGTCGGCTTCCATCCTGGCGTTGATCGCCGTCCTTACCATCATCGCCAAGGTCGCGCTCGAGCGCCAGGGTGCGGGCCGCGTCCGCAAAACCGCCAGTCCGGCAGAGAAAACAGCATGAAGATCCGTCTCGAAAACGTCGTCAAAACCTTCGACACCTTCCGTGCCGTAAAGGGCGTGTCGCTCGATATCGAAAGCGGCGAACTGGTGGCGCTGCTCGGCCCCTCCGGCTCTGGCAAGACGACCATCCTGCGCATGGTGGCGGGGCTCGAATATGCCGATGGCGGCGCCATCTATTTCGGCGATCAGGATGCGACCGACATTCCGGTGCGCGACCGCGGCGTCGGCTTCGTGTTCCAGCATTACGCGCTGTTCCCGCATATGACGGTGGCGCAGAACATCGCCTTCGGCATGAAGGTTTCCAAGGTGAAGCGCGACAAGGCGGCGATCGATGCCCGCGTCACGGACCTGCTGCGGCTGGTGCGGCTCGACGGTCTCGGCGACCGTTTTCCGGCCCAGATCTCCGGCGGTCAGCGGCAGCGCGTGGCGCTCGCACGGGCGCTCTCGGTCGATCCGAAGGTGCTGCTGCTCGACGAACCGTTCGGTGCGCTCGATGCGAATGTCCGGCACGACCTGCGCCGCTGGCTGCGCGAGATCCATTCCGAACTCGGCATCACCACGATCTTCGTCACCCACGATCAGGAAGAGGCGCTCGATCTCGCCGACCGGGTGGTGATCCTGAAGGACGGGCAGATCGTTCAGCAAGGCACGCCGCAGCAAGTCTGCCGCGATCCACAATCGGCCTTCGTGATGAAGTTCCTGGGCGATGCCAACGTGCTCTCAGCCCAGGTCCGCGACGGCCGCGCCCATGCCGGCAGCTTATCGGTCGATGCATCGGGATTACCAGATGGCAAGGCCGAGCTCTACGCCCGCCCCGCCGATCTCGATTGGTCGGCGCAGGCACCCGGCATCGCCGCAACGATCTCCCGCGTCCTCGACCGCCCCGACAGCCGCCGCGTGCTGGCGGTGACGGAAACCGGCGAACAGCTGGAATTCGACGTGGAGCCGGAACGCCACGTTTCAGCCGGTGAGGGCGGGTTTGTGACGCTGCGGCGGGGGAAGGTGTTTGCGGTTTAGGGGGGAGCGTTACCCCACCCACACCCCTCATTCCTGTGCTCGTCACAGGAATCCAGTCACGCGAAGTCCTTCGCGTGAAAAGACCCTTTCGCGCCGCAGACGCGACGCTGCTAGGTTCCTGTGAGGAGCGCAGGAATGAGGGAGGTCAGACGTCTGCCATCGCAAGACGCGGTCATTGCGGATGATCACGAGGCATCATCATCTGCCGGACGCATGACCGTCGTCAGTGAACGTGAAGCGTCAGTTTTCAAACGTTGAGATTGGCGACTTCTCTAATCCGCCATTTGCCGTCATCGCAGCGCTCCTGTCGCAAATCGGTGTTAGCGTCGCCAAACTGCGTCTTTCTACGATTGCCGAGGACAGAATGAGTGCGACCTTCAAGGAGCTGAGTGACCGGATTGGTCAAGTCGGCGACCTCTATGCCAGGGTGCATGCCATTGAACGGAGCGCCGACTGGTATCTTCTTAAGCTTACCGAGGAACTTGGCGAACTGACCGCTGAGCATCTCCTGATGGCCGGTCGGGCGAAGCCAAATGCCGATGGTTCAGGCGGTACGCGCGAAGCCCTGGAAAACGAAGCGGCCGACTTGTTCGGGCAGTTCGTTTTGTATCTTCGCGCAAACGAAATCGACATCGAGGCGGCCATCGAGCGCAAATGGCTCAGGCATCTCGATAAGTATGTTGCTCTCGGCACGGAAATTTAAGCGCTCTGGCGGCTATGACAGGTCGTGGAGGTTTTTGCCCAAGGCCTGCCCGATCTGCCACTCACTGAAACTTACCTCCAGGCCGGCTCTTTCGGGAGTACAGCACATCGGGCCAACGAAGTAATGATCCGCTTTTGGGAATGGACAAAGGCGGACGAGTGGCCAAGTCTTGCCATCGGCTGACGCCTGTATTCTGAGAACGCCGCTGTCGACGGTCACTCTTATCCAAAAATCTGATGGGTCGCCGTCGTATCGTCCCGTGGCCCAGTCGGAGGCGTCATTCGTCAGCACACTGCCGAGCAAGCCATAGCCGTCCGAGAACTCGATCCCGGTCTTGACCCACCGTCTTTCGTCAAGCCTGACCATGAGGCCAGCCTGGTCGTAAAGATGCTCAAAATGGGCATGGACCCGAACCTGGGCGGTGAAGTCGCCGTCGGTCTGGAATGCGTAGAAGTGGCCGTTGTCGCGGACAAAGCCATAATGTGTCTCTCGCCAGAAATCCGTGCTGGCGTCAGTCGTGACAGAGAGTGCGAGATCCGAAGCTTCTGAATTTGCGGGCTGATTGATCCACTGTCCATTCTTAAGGCTCTGCAATAGTGGCTCCTATGACAACCGGCGGACTTCTTTGCCGCATATTTCGTCGAGAGATTATTGCGAGAGCGCATGAACTGCCAACAAAAAAGGACTGACAGAGAATTTCTGCGTCGTGCCAAGAGCTGCGAGGAGAATGTGGAATGATAGCGTACGACGATTACTCTTCCTTCGGCCAGCAGCAGAGCTCCTGCGCGGCGCAGGAGTGGTCGTGACGGGGCATAAAACGATAGGGCATTCCTCTCTCATTCGGGCCAAACTCAGCTCCGCGCCCGGGCATCGGTCGGGGTGAGGGACAGATCTACTCGCGACCAACCGTAACCCCGCGGCCACCCATCCTTTGACTTTTCGCGCCGAAGCCTATAGGGACGGCGCAAACGTTCGGCTGCGATCGTTGCAGCCATGGGGCCTTTGAGCCCGACATATCCGAAAGACAGATTTGATGACCGATATCAACGGCGCCGCCCCGGCGATCGCGAAGGCTTTGCAAAAGCGCGGCTATGAGACGCTAACCCCCGTCCAGCTGGCCATGCTTGATCCCGCGCTTGAAACCGCCGATGCGCTCGTTTCCGCCCAGACCGGCTCCGGCAAGACGGTTGCCTTCGGCATGGCCATGGCGCGCACGTTGCTCGACGATGGCGAGAAATTCGGCCGGGCTGCGGCACCTCTCGCACTGGTCATTGCGCCGACCCGCGAGCTTGCCATGCAGGTGAAGCGCGAACTTGACTGGCTCTACGCCGAAGCGGACGCCGTGATCACCTCCTGCGTCGGCGGCATGGATATTCGCGCCGAGCGTCGTTCGCTGGAACGTGGCGCCCATATCGTTGTCGGTACGCCCGGCCGTATCTGCGACCATATCCGCCGCAACGCGCTCGACATGACGGAAATCCGCGTGGCCGTGCTCGACGAAGCCGACGAGATGCTCGATCTCGGTTTCCGCGAAGATCTCGAATACATTCTTGAGGCAGCCCCTGCCGAACGCCGCACGCTGATGTTTTCGGCAACCGTTCCGTCGGCCATTGCCAAGCTTGCCAAGAGCTACCAGCGCAATGCCGTGCGCATCGCCACCGCGTCCGAACAGAAGCAGCATGTGGATATCGAATATCGCGCGCTGGTCGTGACCCCGGCGGACCGCGAGCATGCGATCGTCAATGCGCTGCGCTTTTACGAGGCGCCGAACGCAATCGTGTTCTGCTCGACGCGTGCTGCCGTCAACCATCTGCATGCCCGTCTTGCCAATCGCAATTTCTCCGTTGTGGCCCTTTCGGGCGAGCTGACGCAGACCGAGCGCACCCATGCGCTGCAGGCCATGCGTGATGGCCGCGCCCGCGTCTGCATCGCAACCGACGTCGCTGCCCGCGGTATCGACCTGCCAGGCCTCGAACTCGTCATCCATGCGGATCTGCCGACCAATTCGGAAACGCTGCTGCACCGTTCGGGCCGCACCGGCCGTGCGGGGCGCAAGGGCGTCAGCGCCCTGATCGTTCCGGTCAGCCAGCGCCGCAAGGCCGAGCGTCTTCTCGCCGGCGCGCAGGTCGAGCCCACCTGGGCCCGCCCGCCATCGGCCGAAGAGGTGACCGCGCGCGACGAGGAACGTCTGTTTGCCGATCCGATCTTTGAAGAGATCGCCAAGGACGAGGAAGAACAGGGCCTGATCGACAAGCTGGTGGCGCGTTTTGACGCGACGAAGCTGGCGTCCGCCTTCGTCAGCCTCTATCGCGGCAAGAATTCGGCGCCGGAAGACATTACCGAAGTGTCGCTCGAGACCCGCAAGCCCCGCGAAGGCGGCAACGATTCCGCACCGCGGCCGCTGACGCCGCGTGGCGATTTCGGCGCTGCCGTGTGGTTCTCGCTGTCGGTCGGTCGCAAGCAGCGCGCCGAACCGCGCTGGCTGATCCCCACCATCTGCCGCGCCGGTGATCTCACCAAGCACGAGATCGGCGCGATCAAGATGCAGGCCGACGAGACTTTCGTGGAAATTGCCGCCGCCCATGCCGACAAGTTCATGGCCAAGCTCGGCAAGGACGGGATGATGGAACGCGGCGTGCGCGTGACGCGTCTCGAAGGCGTTCCGGATTTCAGCAAGTTCTCGCGCGGCGATGACGAAGGCTTCGTCAAGCGCGAAGGCCCGCGTCTCGACAAGCCCTACAAGGACAACAAGCCGTTCAGCAAGGACGGCCCGCGCAGCGACAAGCCGTTCAACAAAGACAAGCCCTACGGCGACAAGCCTTTCAACAAGGACAAGCCGGCCGGTGCCAAGCCTTACGGTGACGCGCCGCGCAAGGACTGGAAAGCCAAGCCCGCCGGCGCCAATGTCGACCGCCGCGTCGACGACGAAGTCTGGGGCGAAAAGCCGAAGTCCAATTTCGCCAAGAAGCCTGGCGACAAGCCGTTCAACAAGGCTGGTGGCGACAAGCCGTTCAAGAAGCCGGCCCCCAAGGGCGGGTTCGACAAGCGCAAGTAGTTGATAGCGGGGGGCGAGGTTTCGTCCCCCGTTTGTTTATTGGCAGATCGGGCGGGCAGGTTACATCCCCTAGCCCTCGAAGCTGCCGCCATAGTCCTTCGGGACGAGGTCGGCCTGCGCATTGCCACTCCGCACAAGTTCAAGGATCATGTCTGCCACACGTTCGGGCGGGTGTGCGAAGGATGCGGTTTGGATCTCCTGTGTCTTTGCCGATTCCAGCCCAGACCTGACAGCGCCGTAAAACTCGGTCGCGGTGATGAACGGATGCATGATCGAGACGGCAATGCCGGCATCGGCAAGCTCCAGGCGAGCGACACTTGAAAGCATGTTCAGCGCTGCCTTGGAGCTGGTATAGGCAGCCGAGCCCGGATAGGTGGCAAGCGTTGCGCCTGAGCTGACATTGACGATGCTGCCGGCACCTTGGCTGCGCATATGGGGAATGACCGCCTGCATCATGACCAACGGCGCTACGCAGTTGAGATCTAGCACATCTTTGAAATCCTCAATGCCGATCTCTTCGATCGTGGCATGCAGGCCCTGTCCGGCGTTGTTGACCAGAACATCGATGCGACCGTATTTCTGAGCGGCGGCCTGGACGGCTTGTTTAACCTGCTCCGGGTGCGTGACATCACAAACCACCGCGAGCGCCTCATTGCCAATCTCCCGTGCCAGCGCTTCGATGCGATCTTTCCTGCGGGCCAGCAAAACGACCCGCGCGCCGGACAAGGCCGCAGCGCGCGCCGTTGCTTCGCCGATACCCGAGGAAGCGCCGGTGACAATCACAACCGCGTCTTTGATTTCCATCTGGAATGTTCCTTCATAAAATGGTGTCCCGCGCAGCATCGCAACAAGGCTGCGCGGGTGAGTATCCGTAGACAGAAGGCGATCCCGGCGCGTGTCCGATCCGATCTGAAATTTGCACATTCCTGCTTATGCGTTGCTCTGGAGGGAAAGCCGTGCCACATCTCTGCTCATGAGCGCTGCCATCAGGATGTTGAAGGAGTTTGTGGAAAAACGCGCTGCAGGCGTGCTCACGACCACGGGCATTCCCCGCGTCGACATCCTCAAGGTAACCGAACCGACCGAGCTGTTTCCCGAAATCTATCAGCCGCTGGTTAGCCTGATCCTGCAAGGCGAGAAGCGCCTGCTGATCGGGAGCCAGGTGATGAATTACACAGCCGGGCAAACGTTCATAGCGTCGGTGGCGCTGCCTGTCATCGGCGAGATCGTTCATGCGAGTGCGAAGGGCCCCTATCTCGCGGTCAGGCTCACCTTCGATCGCGCGATGATCGCCGATTTGCTGCTGGACGATCCCGGCCCGGCTGTGTCGTCCGACACGCCCAGTTTTTGCGTCAGTCACGCAAGCGACAGACTGATCGACGCCTGGCTGAGGATGCTGCGCCTGATGGAGCAGCCGGATGAGATTGCGGTGATGGCACCCTTGCTGGAACGGGAAATCCTGTTCCGATTGCTGCGCGGCCCGCAAGGCGCCGTGCTGCGGCAAGTCGCCAGCATCGACGATCGGTTCTCGCAGATCAGGAACGCGCTGGTCCGGCTGCGCAAGGACTATGCCACCACCTTCCACGTGGACGAGCTTGCCTCCGCTTCAAACATGAGCCCGTCCGCCTTCCAGCGGCGCTTCAAGACGAGCACAGGCCTGTCGCCGATCCAGTATCAAAAGCGGATCAGGCTCTACGAGGCGCGCGGGATGCTGTTTGCAAGGCCGGGAGATGTGGCAGCCGTCGCACTCGCCGTCGGCTATGAAAGCCTGTCCCAGTTCACCCGTGAATACGCAAGAATGTTCGGATCGCCACCCGCCCGCGATATCAGGAATTTGCGGGCGACCTCGCCGGTGGGGCCGCCGGGGTATGGTGAGTTGATGGGCTAGGTGGTGCAGTTGGGGTGGTGAGCGGCTGGGCCTTTGGTCGGGCGTTAGGTTCGACCAAGGAGTTTAACGCATTGCCTCTGCTATACGGAGCAGGGCCGCGTATATGATCTCCGGGTTGTCTGGTGCTACGGCATTTCGGGCAATGGTCTCGGCGTCGGCGGCGATTTTATGGGCCGCACACAATGCGGTCCGGCCCTCCGGTGTAAGCTCGGTTGTGAGAACCCGGCCGCGTACCGGATGAGCGATGCGCTTGATCAGGCCGTCCCGTTCGAGTGTGGCTATGATGGACTGCATCGTCTGCGGTGTCACGAAGGCGCGCCGGGCCAAGTCCGCACTTGATAAGCCCGCGCTGAACTCCAATCCCGCCAGTACCGAATATTGTGGGGTCGTCAGTCCGATATCTCTCAGCTTGTTGTCGAGATGGCCCCGCAGCGCTTGCTGCGCTCGCTTCAGCGCGTATCCGAGCGAGCGGTATGTGTCATCGACCGGTGGATCCATGAGAGTGGACATATCAGGGCCCTTATACTATCAGATGTCAGTACCCTGATAATACCGGGTCTCATTGAAAAGGATAGGCAGCCTATGGCTCGATTAATTGGACCGGATTTCATCGGCATCCAGACGAAGGATCTGGACGCCGCACTCACCTTCTATCGGGATGTCGTCGGGCTTACGCCCTCGGCAAAAGCACCTCCCGGCGCGGTTGTTTTCGAAACGCACCCTATTCCATTCGCCGTTCGCACGCCGATCGAGGACTTTGATGAGAAGGTAAAGCTCGGAACGGGCGTTGCAATCTGGTTTGGTTGTGATGACGCTGACGAATTGCACGCGCATCTTTCCGAGAGGGATGTGCCGATAGTATTCCCGCCCAAAGACGGGCCGTTCGGGCGCTACTTCGCATTCGTTGATCCATTTGGATATACGATAACGGCGCATAACGTCTCAACGCTGTGATCAGAGCATTTGGCTTCAGGTGACGGCAGCCTGAGGCGGATCAAATGCTTTAGCGTCATAAGACTAGAGCGAAGTGCGTTCGATGAAAGCACTTCGCTCTAAAACAGCGCCCGAAAATCCCGACACCTGCCATTTTGTGTTTTCCGCCAGAAGGAACGGAAGCAATATGAACACGTTGAGCTAAGTTCAGAGCAACTCTTCTAATTTTCATATCATTATTATGAAATATTCGAAAATATTGTCGATTTATGTCTATTTCCAAGGCCAAGAGGCCGAAATGCTTGGCGCAAGCTCTGCATTCGATAGTGCAGTACCATTTCTATACTTAAGGTATTGCTACAATGAAAATCGAACAATCAACAAGTCGCCTCTACGCGAGCCAGAGCACGCAGATATCTGCGGCTTCCGACGACACCTCGGCATCGTTTTCGGCCGCGCTGAACACTGCCACAGCGGGTACGTCCCAGTCGGAGGCAGAGGGTGCCGAGCAGACCGACTTTACCAGCATGACCCGCCAGGAAATGCAGGAGTGGAGCAATGAGCAGATCCGCAGCGGCAACATGTCGCTTGATGAAGGCCTGCCCTTTATGGCGATGACGATGAAAATTCCGGTGGGTGGGGGTACTGCCGGCGCGTTGCAGGCTTCCGATGATGGCGAACGCGTTGATTTCACGGAAAAGGTTGGCGCCGGCATCGAGGGGGCGATATCGCGCCATGACGAGGTTACGCGCGGTATGCTCGAGAAAGCCATGGAGACTATGCAGCAGTATCAGGACGAGACTTCCAGCGACGACGCCCGGGCTTAAAAAACCTCAGCCCAATACGCCTGCCTGAACCGATACTATCGCCCCAAAACAAAAAAACGGCCGGAGCTTCCACTCCGGCCGTTCCGCATTTCATCAATCAGCCGATCAGTTCATCTGGCTGACATACTTCGTTTCCAGATAGGCCGCGACCGCTTCGGAGCCGCCTTCGGTGCCGTAGCCGGAATCCTTGACGCCGCCGAAGGGGACTTCGGGGAGGGCGAGGCCGTTGTGGTTGATGGTCAGCATGCCGGCTTCCACTTCACGGCCGAGCGCGTGGGCGGTCTTGACCGAGCCGGTGAAGGCGTAGGATGCGAGGCCGAAGGGCAGGCGGTTTGCCTCGGTGATGGCCTCTTCATAGGTCGAGAAGCGGTTGACGATGGCGATCGGGCCGAAAGGCTCGTCGTTCATGATCTTGGCGGACGTCGGCACGTTGGCGAGAACCGTCGGTTCGAAGAAGTTGCCCTTGTTGCCGATGCGCTTGCCGCCGGTCTTCAGTTCGGCGCCGGACGAGACGGCGTCCTGGATCAGTGCTTCCATGGCCGGGATGCGGCGTTCGTTGGCAAGCGGGCCCATTGTGGTGCCGGCGTCCATGCCGTTGCCGACCTTGAGGGCTTCGGCAGCCTTGACGAAGCCTTCGAGGAACTTGTCGGCGACGCCGTCCTGGATGAGGAAGCGGGTCGGCGCGACGCAGACCTGGCCGGCGTTGCGGAATTTCGACATGGCCGTCACTTCGATCGCCTTGTCGAGATCGGCGTCATTGAAGATCAGGACCGGTGCGTGGCCGCCGAGTTCCATCGTGGCGCGCTTCATGTGCTTGCCGGCGAGCGCTGCGAGATGCTTGCCGATCGGCGTCGAGCCGGTGAACGAGATCTTGCGGATGACCGGATGCGGAATGAGGTATTCCGAAACTTCCGAGGGAATGCCGTAGACGAGGCCGATGACGCCTGCAGGCACGCCGGCATCTGCAAAGGCGCGGATCAGTTCGGCCGGCGATGCCGGAGTTTCCTCAGGTGCCTTGACGATGATGGAGCAACCGGTGGCAACCGCTGCGGACAGCTTGCGGACGATCTGGTTGATCGGGAAGTTCCACGGTGTGAACGCCGCAACCGGGCCAACCGGCAGCTTGATCGTCATCTGGTTGACGCCGGAGAAACGGGCCGGAATGATCTGGCCATAGGTGCGGCGGGCTTCTTCGGCAAACCAGTCGATCGTATCGGCGGCGCCCATGATTTCCATCTTCGACTGGGCAAGCGGCTTGCCCTGTTCGCGGGTCATCATGAAGGCAATGCTATCGGCGCGCTCACGCAGCAGGTCGGCTGCCTTGCGCATCATCTTGGAACGGTCGAAGGGCGAGGTGTCGCGCCAGATCTTGAAACCCTTGTCGGCCGCTTCAAGCGCCAGATCGAGATCCGCCTTACGGGCATGGGCAATCTTGCCGATCACTTCGTCGGTCGCGGGATCGGTGACTTCGATCGTCTCGCCGGCGATCGCATCGCGCCATTCGCCGTTGATGAAGAGCTTTACGTCGGGATAGGTCTGCATAGGGTCCACTTTCGTTCGTGAAATTCGCGCAAGGGCAGGGGCCGAGGAGGTTCGTCCGGCCGCCGGCAGAGGTGTCAAATGTTCCGGTGCCTGAGTTAAGACAAAGACGGGAGACAATCAACGGCGGGCATCGAATAAGTCATACTTATATCGATTAAACCGGGCAGCGTTTTCAGCTGCCGTGCCCCCGCGTGCTCTATAGATAGGGAGGCGTGACGGCGCTGACCACCTCGCAGCGCTCAGGTCCGACATTTCGGTAGCGATGCGGCAGGCGGCTGTCGAACAGATAGGCATCGCCGCGCTTCAGGATACGGGTCTGGGTGCCGACGGTGACTTCCAGTTCGCCGGCAACAACGACGCCGCCTTCCTCCGCCTCGTGGCTGAGCATGGTTTCGCCGGTATCGGCGCCGGGCTCGTAGAATTCGTGAAACACCTGCACGCTGTGGGATTTGGCATCGCCCACCTGCAACAGCGTCAGCGCGCCTGTCGACAAGGGCGTCAGTTCGTCGGCACGGTAAAAGATCTGGTCGACGGGCGGCAGCGTCAGGGCGAAGAAATCGGTCATCGGATAGTTGATCGCTTCCAGGATCTTCTTCAGCGAGGCGACCGAGGGGCTGACCTTGTTCTTTTCAATCAGCGAGACCAGCGAATGGGTGACACCGGCCTTCACCGCCAGGGCCCGCTGCGACAGCCCGTGCGCCTGGCGCACCAGCCGGAGCCGATCGCCGACATCGAACGCCGCTTCGGGTTCGCTGTGCGGGTGATCGGTTTCCGATTTTTCCGTTCCGTGCATTCTTCGCGCGCGCCTTCATGCATCGCCACGCCCCAAGCGGCGGCAGGGACTTGTGATACACCGAAGGGTGGGAGATGGCCAATGACGAAAAGCGGCGTGGGGGGTGAGGGGGGAGGGGACGTGACATCAACGAAGTCTCCTAATGGTCTACCCTCCACTCCAATAACTGTCCGACTACGACATACGAGTTTTGAGGACGCTGAGTTGCCGCAAATGAGAAGGCTTGCGACGGCCTGCTCTAGGAAAGCTGGCAATACTCCTTTCGCTTGCTGAAGCGCGGAAGTTCGCCTTAAACTAGAATAATTGCAATGGCAGACGATTCGTAGGGTGAGATATGACGATCTCGAAAATTCACATCGAAAATATTCGTGGTTTTGAAAAGGTGAGTTTGGCGGTTAATCTTCGCCCAAATTGCACTAACATCCTTGTTGCCCCGAACGGCTTTGGCAAGAGCAGCATATCTACGGCTTTCAACTGCGCTAGAGGGAGCAAGCTCAATGTTGACGAAAAAGACAAGCACAAAAAGAAGGATTCGGCGGTATCACGTCTTTCCATTGATCACGATGGCAATACGCTGCATGCAAATTCAAACATCAATGAAATATCAGGCGCATTCGATATTCATGTAATTAAGTCAAACATTGAACCAAAAGCAAAATTGCCAAAAATTCATGGCTTCACAGTTGCGAAGCCGTACTTAGAAATTCCCGCACTAGACCTCGGACCAACATTTGATAAACAGAAAATAAATTTCAACATAGATAGTTACAAGCCGTTATTCGGGGACAATTCTAAAGTTGTCCCTAACCTATCTACCCGGTGCGACGACGAGCTTCTCAGAAGTGAACTGTTTGGCGTGCTCGCCTCTATCGACAAGCTTGCGCAAAAAAAAACGTCTGACTTGTTCGATGAAATGATCGAGACGGTAAAGGGTTTAACCGGAACAAAGGCATCAATTAGCGACAAGGTCGAAGCCGAATACGCTCGGAAAATTGACGAACTTCCGCATCTCAAGGCCGTCTTCGATGTGGTGATGAGGCATGGGCAAGGGATCACTTGGCTTGATAGCACCATCATATGCTTCATACTGATGGACTTGGGCCGATCCGACAGGCCGAACCTGAAGAAATGGTTGCAATACGCCGTTTATTCCCGACGCCTGAAATCTTTGAAAGATTTCATCGGAGACATCAATGGAGCGTGGGTAACTGCTGAAATAAAAGAAACCAAAGGTCGCGTCTTAGTCAATTTCCCCGACGCCTCATCGCTCTCAAATGGGCAGCGCGATCTTCTGTACTTCGGTTGCAATTTGCTACGAACGCGGGAGACAACTAGCACGAAACCCTGCATCCTTTTGATCGATGAAGTCTTCGATTATCTCGATGATGCAAACATAGTTGTTGCTCAATATTTTATGAGCAAGTTAATCGATGCGTATCGGGAAGACGGGAGACAGATTTACATTTGCCTCCTAACCCACTTAGACCCACTGTATTTTAAAGGCTACGCGCTTAAGCGCCAGCAGACCGTATACCTTGGGGACGCAACGCAGAAAATTAGTGAAACTATGCGGAAGGTAATTGCGCACCGAGACGATATATGTTGGGCAGCAGACCTTTCACGACACTTCCTTCATTACCACCCCGCCGACCATGACATCTCAGAGATATTCAACGCCACATACGGACTGCCGAAGAAACACGGTAAAAGTCATGGATTCTACGAGTTTTTGAAAGAAGAATGGGACAAGTGTGTTGCTGGCGGGGGAGGCTACGATCCTTTTGCAGTATGTGCCTATGTCCGAGTTAAGATCGAGCAGTGCGCTTACTCTAAAATCCAAACTCAGCCAGATCGAGAGAATTATCTGCTCGAGTGTAATGGCACTGCAAACAAACTAGAGTTTGCCGAGTCTATTGGTATCCTCGTCCCGGAAGCATGCCTTCTGCTAGGGGTGGTGTACAACGATGCCCTGCATCGAAAGGGCGCAATCGATCAGTCTTCCAGCATCGCTCTTAAACTCAGAAATTTAGGGCTTCAAAGCATGATGAAGCAAGCGATCAACTGGTAAACCGGCCAAGGATGCTCCAGGCAGCGTCGCTACAGCATACTGACGAGATTAGCTTGGCTGTTCTCCGCTCCTGCGGCATTTAAACTCAAAGCTGATTGGCAGCTGTCGGCCCCAACTCTGTCGTTCCTCTAGGTCGCAGCCATGACCGCTTCCGCCCCAAACCAACCACCCCCATCCGCATCTCGCGCAACAACAAGCCCGGCACTCAACAGCGCGCCGGGCTTGTTTCACACCAAATCCCGTCTCAGAAAAACGCCTGTATCCCCGTCTGCGCACGGCCGAGGATCAGCGCGTGGACGTCATGCGTGCCTTCATACGTGTTGACCGTTTCGAGGTTCTGGGCGTGGCGCATGACGTGGTATTCGATCTGGATGCCGTTGCCGCCGTGCATGTCGCGGGCTTGACGGGCGATGTCGAGTGCCTTGCCGCAATTGTTGCGCTTGACGATGGAGATCATTTCCGGGGCCATCTTGTGCTGGTCCATCAGCTGGCCGACGCGAAGCGATGCCTGCAGGCCGAGCGTGATTTCGGTCTGCATGTCGGCTAGCTTCTTCTGGTAGAGCTGGGTGCCGGCGAGCGGCTTGCCGAACTGCTTGCGATCCAGGCCATACTGGCGGGCGCGGAACCAGCAGTCTTCGGCAGCGCCCATCACGCCCCAGGAAATGCCGTAGCGGGCGCGGTTGAGGCAGCCGAACGGGCCTTTCAGGCCAGACACGTTGGGCAGGATGGCATCTTCGGTCACTTCCACGCCGTCCATGACGATTTCGCCTGTGATCGAGGCGCGCAGCGAAAGCTTGCCGCCGATCTTCGGGGCCGAAAGTCCCTTCATGCCCTTTTCGAGCACAAAGCCGCGGATCTCGTTGTTATGGGCTTCCGATTTCGCCCAGACGACGAAGACGTCGGCGATCGGGGCGTTGGAGATCCAGGTTTTTGCGCCGCGCAGGCGATAACCGCCTTCGATCTTTTCGGCGCGGGTCTTCATGCCGCCGGGGTCGGAGCCGGCGTCCGGTTCGGTCAGGCCGAAACAGCCGATCAGGTCACCGGAGACGAGGCCGGGCAGATACTTCTGTTTCTGCTCATCGGAGCCGTAGGTGAAGATCGGATAGATCACCAGCGACGACTGGACGCTCATCATCGAGCGATAGCCAGAGTCGATGCGTTCGATCTCGCGGGCGACGAGGCCGTAGGCGACATAAGAAGCGTTGGCGGCGCCATATTCCTCGGGCAGCGTCACGCCGAGAAGGCCGGTCTGGCCCATCAGCTTGAACAGGTCCTTGTCGGTGGTCTCGTCGAGATAGGCATCGTTGATGCGGGGCGCGAGTTCGGCCTTGGCAAAGCTTGCGGCCGCATCGCGGATCATCCGCTCTTCGTCGCTCAGTTGGTCTTCGATGAGAAAGGGATCGTTCCAGTTAAACGCCATGCTTCTGAGGCCTCCGGATTTCAGCAATTCTGTTGATGGCGATTATCGCCGTGGGGCGCTCGAGGGCAAGACCCGTTTACTCAAACCGTCATGATCTATAGTCATAGGGCATGCTCACCCTGTCGCGAAAGCTTCTGCCGTCCACCTCGGCGCTTGCCGCCTTCGATTCCGTTGCCAGGCTCGGCAGCTTTTCGGCGGCCGCCGAAGAGCTGTCTTTGACGCAAGGCGCCATCAGCCGGCAGGTTTCCGGGCTTGAGGAGCAGCTGGGCATGCCGCTGTTCGAGCGCACCAGCCGCGGCGTGGTGCTGACCGAGACCGGGGCGGACTATGCCAAATCGATCAGCGTGGCGCTCTCTCAGATCCGCTCGGCCTCGCTTGCCGCCATGAGCAAACGGCATGGCGACCAGCTGAACCTTGCGATCTTGCCGACATTCGGCACCCGCTGGCTGATGCCGCGCATTCCGCAATTCGTGGCCCGGCATCCGCAGGTGACGCTGAATTTCGCGACCCGCATCGGCGTGTTCGATTTTGACCGCGAAGGCATCGACATGGCGATCCATGTGGGCACGCCCGACTGGCCGGGGGCCGAATGCACCTATCTGATGAGCGAAATGGTGGCGCCGGTCTGCTCGCCGGAGTTTCTGGCCAGCCACCCGATCCGCGCGGGCGAGGACCTGCTGCGGCTGCCGCTTCTGCACATGGCATCGCGCCCCGGCGCCTGGAGCCACTGGTTCGCAAGCCTTGGCATCGACACGGCACCCTCCCAGGCAATGCGTTTTGAACAGTTCTCAAGCGTTGCGCAGGCGGCGATTGCGGGGCTGGGCGTGGCGCTGATGCCGCTGTTCCTGATCGATTCCGAACTGGCGAGCGGCCAGCTCGTCGAAGCCTTCCCGCATGAAGTCACAAGCCCCAGCGCCTATTACGCGGTGGCACCCATCAGCAAACGCGATTTCAGGCCGGTGGTGGCGTTTCGCGAGTGGCTGATGGAGGAGGTGGCGCGGTATGGGCAGGAGGTGGTGGGATGGTGAGTGGGCGGCGAGGGGTGACGGAACGGTGCGTCCCGCCCCTTCACCATAAGCCATCCGTCGCTCCTTGAACCTATTCATCGTTGATGGTCGCTAACAGCAACGACCGGTGAGCAGCCACGCCCGCCAGGCTTCCATCGCCGACCGCGAGTGCAACAGAGGCCATCGGCCGCGCGGCGTCGCCGCAGGCGAAGACGCCGGGCAGGCTGGTTTCCTTCATCGCATCAGTCTTGATGGTAGCGCCAAGGGGGCCTTGCTCCATGTCGAGGCCGAGCTGCTGCGCGATCGAGGTGGAGACCTCGAAGGGAGCAAGCGCGAACAGGCCGGAGAAAGACAGGGTCCTTCCATCGGCAAGCTGCACATCGGCGTGATCGGTGAGGGCCTTCACGGGGGAGCGCTCGATGACGACGCCGCGCGCTGCGAGGGATTGAAGCTGATCTCTATCCGGCTCGAATGCCTGGTTGAGAAGCAGGGTTGTCGGTCCCCAATCGGGAAGCATCAGCGCATGGTGCATCGAGAGCGCCGAGCCGGCGATGACGCCGATCTTGCCCTGGTTGAGTTCGTAGCCGTGGCAGTAGGGGCAATGGAACACGCTTTTGCCCCAACGCTCCTTCAACCCCTCGATGTCAGGAAGAATGTCGCGTACGCCCAGCGCCAGGATCAGCCGGCGCGAACGGTAACGGGTGTCTTTCACCAAAACGGTGACATGAGCCGCTCCCGAGCCTTTCTCACCGTTGCGCTGAACAGTCTCTGCACGACCCGAGACCCAATCCACCGTTGGGTACTCCATGACCTGTGACCGGGCCTCGGCTGCAATTTCAGCGGGATCGACATGGTCCTGGGTGAGGAAGCCATGCGAGTGGGATGCGAACCGATTGCGCCTGAGGCCTTCGTCGATCATCAGAACCTTTCGACGCGCGCGGCCGAGTTGAAGCGCTGCCGACAGCCCGGCGTAGCTGCCTCCGATGATGATGACGTCGTAGATCGTGTCGCTCATGACTTTCTCCTCTATCTCGCAACAACATAAGTGTCATGAAAAGACGGGTCAAGCCTCATGGCACTTCGATTGTATCGTGAATGACGATTGTGCTAGTGTCGGTGGGGAAAGAACGCGAGGGAGTAGAACATGAGGCAGGATAGTCGGCTATCGCGCATGCTGCATGTGTTGATCCATATGGGGCGACATGACGGGGCGATGACATCCGAGATGATCGCACAGATGCTCGACGCCAACCCTGTCGTCATCCGGCGCACCATGGCGGGATTGCGCGACGAAGGGTATGTCAGCTCCGTAAAAGGGCATGGTGGCGGCTGGACGCTGGCGCGTCCTCTCGAGGAACTGACGCTTCTCGATATCTACCGGGCGGTCGGAGAACCGTCGATCTTTGCGGTTGGACCCGCTTACGACATGCCGGGATGTCCGATCGAACAGGCGGTCAACGGGACTTTGACGGACGTCTTCAACGAAGCAGAGGAGCTGCTGCGCAAGAGGTTTGCCGGGGTAACGCTTGCCGATATCGCCAACGGGTTTCAAGGCTCGAGCGAACAGGACGGCGGTCAACGATGCACGCCATGACCGCAGGCGACACCCCAGCCATGTCTTCGGCCGCGGATTGACCCCTTAGTAGACCAAGCCCTCTGCTTCACGCTGGGTGTGCCCCAAGCCCATGCTGTGGTGCCGGATTTTCGCTCTGGCCGCCCAGGGCGTGAGTTTGCAACCATCCGGCAGGACTCGACTCCTCATCCGTTTTCTGCTTTTCTGATTAAACGATTAATCAGAGCGCCTCGATGGCTCCCATCCGCCCCGGTTCGAACATGACTGCGATAGCGAGCGCCCTTGGCGTGTCGGCGGCCACCGTGTCGAATGCGTTGTCGGGCAAGGGGCGGGTTTCGCCGGAGCTTGGGGCGAAGATACGGGCGAAGGCCGAGGAGCTTGGGTATGTGCCGAGCGTGACGGCGCGGGCGCTTCGCACGGGGCGCAGCCGCGTCATCGGGCTGGTGCTTCCCGATATTGCCAATCCGCTTTTCCCGCAGATTGCCCAGGCGATCGAGAATGCTGCAGCCGATGCCGGTTACGGCGTTTTGATCGCCGACAGCCGTGGCGACAGTTCGATGCAGACGCTTGCGATCCAGCGGCTGGTCGAGCGCCAGGTCGACGGGATCGTCATCGTGCCGCGGCTCGGTACCCGCATTGCCGACCTCGGTTGCCCGGTCGCCGTCATCGACAGCCCGTCGACTCCAGGCAACACGGTTTCTTCCGATCATTGGCAGGGTGGCCAGGTGGTCGCCGATCATCTGGTCGGGCTCGGGCACCGGAATTTCGTGCTGATCGGCGCCAATCCGCTCTCGAACGTTCAGAACGATCGCATCGGCGGCATGAAATCGCGCCTGCCGAAGGGTGCCCGCTTCGAGACGATCTGGATCGAAAAGCTTGAGGCACTGGCGGGAGCCGGTTGTTCGCTCGGTTTGAAGCAGAAGGTCGAGCTCGGCTTTACCGCCTTTGCCGCCACGAGCGATCTGCATGCGCTGCGTGCGCTGACCGAATTGCAGCAATCCGGCATCCGCATTCCGCAGCAGGCAAGCGTCACCGGCTTCGACGATCTCGTCTGGTCGTCGGTGGTTTCGCCGGGCCTTACCACCGTGCGCCAGGATATGGCGGCGATTGCCGAGATTGCCGTCGGCGCGCTGGTCGGCGTGATCGGCGATGATGCGGCCGAGCCTGATGCCGCGACCATAACGGTCGGCGTCACAGCCGTTGCAAAGACCGATCGCGTGCCGATGACACTCGTTGCCCGCCAGACCACCGCATCCGTTTCCAGCCCCCAATTTTCACCCGCATCCCCAGCCTTGGAAGGGAATGACCCATGAAGACCCTGATTACCTTATCCGCCACGCTTTTGCTTGCCACGACGGGCCTTGCCCAGGCACAGGAAAAGACGCTGACCATTTCCGTCTATGCGCTGGCGCAGGACGAGTACAAGCAGATCGTCTATGATCCCTTCCAGGCGATCTGCGGCTGCAAGCTGGTGGTCGAGACCGGCAACAGCGTCGAGCGGGTGGCCAAGATGGAGGCCAACAAGGCCAATCCGGTCATCGACATGGCCGTCGTCTCGATGGCCGATGCGCTGTCCGCGTCCCGCAAGGATCTGACCGACACGATCGACACAGCCAAGCTCAAGAGCTTCAACGCGCTGTACGACATCGCCAAGGATCCGAACCAGGACGGCAAGAGCGTCGGCTACACGTTCTACGCCAACTCGATCGTCTACCGGTCTGACAAGATGAAGATCGAAAGCTGGGCGGATCTGTTCAAGCCGGAATATGTCGGCCATATCGCGTTCCCGAACATCACCACCAATGGCGCGGCACCAACGCTCTATATGCTCGGCCAGGCGCTGGGGAAGGATACGCCTGACCTTGCAGCCCCGATCGCGACGATCGGCGAAAACAAGGACGAGATCGTCACTTTCTACGAGAAGTCCTCGCAGCTGGTGCAGCTGATGAAGCAGGAAGAGATCTGGGCAGCGCCCGCCGGCCGTTTCGCCTGGGCGCCGTTTACCAAGCTGGGCCTGCCGATGGCATGGGCCACGCCTAAGGAAGGCCAGGCGGGCGGCATGAATGTCATGGTCGTCACCAAGGGTTCCAAGAACCGCGACCTGGCGCTGCAGTTCATGGATTTCTGGCTGTCGACCGAGATCCAGACCAAGCTTGCCGAAAAGCTGGTGGATAGCCCTGCCAATAGCGAAGTGAAGGTGTCGGACGAGATCGCCGGCAATCTCACCTTCGGCAAGGCAACCGCCGAAAGCCTCAAGTTCATCCCCTCGGCCATCGCTCTCGATAACCGCGCCGGCTGGATCAAGACCTGGAACGACAAGGTGGGGCAGTAAGCTTCAGCAAACCGCGCGCCTTGCGGCGCCGCAAACCTTTCGGCCCGGGTTCCGGGCTGAAAGGGCGCGACCTGCGAAGCGCGCGGGAATGATGACGAGACACAGTCCGACGATACCACCGGAGACCACGCATGTTTCAAAACAGGGCCGAAGCGTTTGCACTGGCATTGCCTGCCGCGATTTTCGCGGCGGCGGTGTTTCTGGTGCCCGTGCTGATCCTGCTGTCCGACGGGTTCAGGAGCCTTGATGGCGGCTGGACGCTTGCCGCCTATGGCGAGTTCTTTTCCTCGCCGCTCAATCAGGCGGTGTTTCTGCGCACGCTGAAGCTCGGCGCGCTGGTGACGGTGGTTTCGGCGGTGATCGGCTATGCGGCGGCATTTTCCATCGTCAGCCTGTCGCCCACCGCCAAGGGGCGCATGACCGGGCTGGTCGTTTTGCCGCTGATGATCTCGCCGGTGGCACGCACCTATGCCTGGATCGTCATTCTCGGCCGGACCGGCATCGTCAACCAGGCCTTCCAGGCGCTGGGGCTGAGCGAGGCGCCGCTGCGCATCCTGTTTTCCGAAACGGCGATCTTTATCGGCCTGTTGCAGCTGTTCCTGCCCCTGATGATCATCTCGCTGATCTCGGCGCTCGAGAATATGCCGAAGGATGCGGTTCCAGCAGCACGGGTGCTCGGCGCCAACTGGTTCCAGGTGTTCTGGAAGGTCATCCTGCCGCTCACCAAGGAGGGGTTGGTCATCGGCGGTACGCTGGTCTTCACCGGTTGCCTCACCGCCTATATCACGCCGGCCATCCTTGGCGGCTCCAAGGTGCTGATGCTGGAAACGCTGATGTACCAGCAGGTTGCCGTCAGCAACAATTTCGTCGCCGCAAGCGTCATCGCCTGCATCCTGATCGTCATGAGCTTTGCCGCCAACCTTCTTCTGAAGCGGGTGGCAACGGCGCGCAACACGCAGAGAAAGGCCGCCCGATGACCGCTCGCAGCCTGTTCGTCCCCGCCACGCTGTTTCTGCTGGCGACCTTTCTGATCGGGCCATTTCTGATCATCGTCGCGGCGTCGTTTTCGGCTGGCGAGACGCTGGCCTTTCCGCCGCAGGGCTTTTCGCTGCAGTGGATCCTCAAGGTCTTCACGGTGGAAAGCTTCCGTGCTTCGTTCGCGATGTCGATGTTTCTGGCGATCGGCGGCACGGCGGCAGCGCTGGTGCTCGGCATTCCCGCATCCTACGCGCTGTCGCGCTACCGTCTGCCGGGAGCAGAAATCATCCGCACCGTCGTTTCCGCACCGATCATCGTGCCCGGCATCATCGTCGGCCTTTCGCTGCTGCGTTATGTGGTCGTGCCGTTCGGCGTCGGCATCACGCTGGCGCTGTTTCTCGCCCATACCGCGCTGATCCTGCCCTATGCGGTGCGCGTCGTTTCGGCGAGCCTCGACAACCTGCGCTCGGATATCGAGGAGGCGGCAGTGCTGCTTGGTTCCTCCCGGCTCGGTGCCTTCTTCCGGGTGGTCATGCCCAACATCAAGGGCGGCATTCTTTCGGCTTTCATCCTCGGCTTCGTCACCTCGTTCAACCAGGTGCCCGTATCGCTGTTCCTGTCCGGTCCCGGCGTGCGCACGCTGCCGATCGACATGATGGCCTATATGGAAATCGTCTTCGATCCGTCGGTTGCGGCGCTCTCGTCGCTGCTCGCCTTCCTGTCCATCGGCATCGTTTTTGCTGCTGAACGCTTTCTCGGATTTTCCCGCTATGTCTGATCAATCCTATCTCTCGCTTGAAAAGCTGACGCTTGCCTATGGCGACAGCGTGGCCGTTGCCGATCTCGACCTGTCGGTCCGGCGCGGCGAACTCATCGCGCTGCTCGGCCCCTCCGGCTGCGGCAAGACGACGACCATGCGGGCAATCGCCGGGCTGTTGCCTGTGAAATCCGGCAAGGTCATCCTCGACGGCGAGGACATGACGCGCACGGCGCCGAACAAGCGTGCCGTGGGGCTGGTGTTCCAGTCCTATGCACTGTTCCCGCATCTCTCCGTCTACGAAAACGTTGCCTTCGGGTTGCGGCTGAAGGGCATGAAAGGCGCCGAACTGGATGCCAAGGTGCAGTCCGGCATCACCTCCGTCGGTCTGGCAAAATTTGCCGACCGCAAGCCGGCCGAGCTTTCCGGCGGCCAGCAGCAGCGCGTGGCGCTTGCCCGCTCGATGGTGATGGAGCCGAAGGTTCTGCTGCTCGACGAGCCGCTGTCCAACCTCGATGCCCGGCTGCGGCTGGAAATGCGCACCGAACTGCAGCGCGTGCAGCGCGAGACCGGCGTGACGATGATCTTCGTTACCCACGACCAGGCGGAAGCCCTGTCGCTTGCCGACCGTATCGTCGTCATGAAGAACGGCGCGATCGAGCAGATCGGCACGCCTGAAGATATCTACAACCGGCCGACCTCCTCGTTCGTGGCGGATTTCGTCGGCTTCGAGAACATCTTTGCGCTTGAAGACGGCGCCCTGAAGACCGCCAATGGCAGCGTGCCGCTTTCGACCGCACCCGGAACCGAGGCGCCTCAGGCTGCGGGTCTCGCCTGGCGTCCGCGCATGGTGACGCTTGGAACCGGCCCGTTCCGCGGAACTGTGCGCGGCACATCGTTTGCCGGCCATTCCCGCGAATATTTGCTGGACAGCGCGCTCGGTCCGATCAAGGCTGAGGTGGATGCTTCCGAACCGGTGCATGTGTCCGGCTCGGACCTGTCCTTCGACCTGCCGGTACACAAGGCCGCGCAACTTTCGCGCATTGCCTGAGGAGATATAGCCATGGGCATCTGGATCGATACCGATATGGGGTTCGACGACATCGCCGCGATCATGGTCGCGGCGCATGCCGGTCTCGGCGTGGACGGGGTTTCGCTTGTGTTCGGCAATGCGCCGATCGAGCGGGTGCGCGGCAATGCGGCCGGTGCCTGTGCGGCGTTCGTGTGGCCGTTCCCGGTTCACGCAGGCCGGGCCTTTCCGGTGATGGGCAGGCTTGAGACGGCGCAGGACGTGCTGGGCGATGAAGGCATGCCGAGCGCCGGTCTGCACCTGCCGGACATGCCCGACACATTTCACGACGATGCTTTCGAGGCGCTGTGCCGGTGGCTGGAAACGAGCGACGGCGACGCGCGCCGGATCCTGGCCCTTGGGCCGCTCACCAATATCGCAGCCGTTGCGCTGGCACGGCCGGATCTTGCCGCCAAGATCACCGATCTCACCTGGATGGGCGGAAGCCTGACGGCCGGCAATCACACCGCATCTGCCGAATTCAACGCCTATGCCGATCCGGAAGCAGTGGCCATCGTGCTTGCGCATCAGATCCCGCTCAGGATGGTCGATCTCGATATCTGCCGCAAGGTTCTGTGCTTTCCGGATGACGTGGCGCCGATCCGCGCTGCCGGCGGACGCAATGCGACGCTGGTGGCCGATCTTCTGGCCGGCTTCGTCGAGATCGCCACCAGCCGCGGCCGGCCGGCGATGGCGCTTTACGATGCGGTTGCCGCTTTCGCCTTCGCCTATCCGGATCACGTCACCTGGCGCGAGGCGCGCATCGACATGGAAACCGCCGGTACCGTGACGCGTGGGCGGACCGTGGTGGAGACCCGGGCGGCCAAGGTTAGCGGTTTCAACGGATCCTATGCGGCCGAGATAGACGTCGAAAAGGCGCGCGATACGATCCTTGAAACCCTCAAGGCGGAGGCAACGTGGTGATGAGCGGCGAGATGAAGACCATCGTGACTGACATCTACGGGTTTACCGATGCGGGCTTGCGCGACCGGGCCGTGATCGCTGCCCGCGGCGATGCGCCTTTCGATATCCTGATCACCGGCGGCACCCTCGTCGACATGGTGACGGGCGAACTCCGCGCGGCCGATATCGGCATTGTCGGGCCGCTGATCGCCAGCGTCCACGCGCCTGCTAGCCGCAGCGATGCCGACCGGGTGATCGATGCCGGCGGTGCCTTTGTGTCGCCGGGGCTGATCGATACGCATATGCATATCGAAAGCTCGATGGTGACGCCGGCCACCTACGCGCAAACCGTGCTGCCGCGCGGCGTCACCACCGTCGTGTGGGATCCGCACGAATTCGGCAACGTCAACGGTGTCGATGGCGTGCGCTGGGCGGTCGAGGCGGTGAAGTGCCTGCCGCTGCGGTGCCTGGTTCTTGCGCCGTCCTGCGTACCGTCTGCACCGGGCCTCGAAATGGCGGGCGCCAGTTTCGATGCCGGCGCGATCGAGGAAATGCTTTACTGGCCGAAGATCGCCGGTCTTGCCGAAGTGATGAACATGCGCGGCGTAATTGATCGCGACCCGCGCATGAGCGAGATCGTCCAAGTGGCGCTGGCTGCGGAAAAGCTGGTCTGCGGCCATGCCCGCGGGCTTGCCGATGCGGATCTCAATGCCTTCATGGCGTCGGGCATCACCTCCGACCACGAGCTTGTCTCCGGCGCGGACCTGATCGCCAAGCTGCGCGCCGGACTGACGGTGGAGCTGCGCGGCAGCCATGACCATCTTCTGCCGGAGTTCGTCGCAGCGCTTGGCGAACTCGGCCGTCTGCCGCAGACGCTGACGCTCTGCACCGACGACGTGTTTCCCGACGATCTCGTCGATGGCGGCGGGCTGGACGATGTGGTGCGCAGGCTGGTGCGCTACGGCATGAAGCCGGAATGGGCGCTTCAGGCCGCAACGCTGAACGCGGCCCAGCGCATCGGACGCGCCGATCTCGGCCTGATTGCCGCCGGGCGTCGTGCCGATATCGCCATCTTCGAGGATCTCACGGAATTTCGCCCCCGGCATGTGCTGGCCAGCGGTACGGAAGTTGGCTGCCGCGGAGCGATTTCGGTCGAGATCAAACCGACCGATCCGGCCCCGCTGACGGCTTCGGTCAAGCTCAAGCCTTTGCAGGCAGACGATTTCCGGGTTCGGTCGGAGGGCACGAAGGTGCGCCTTGCCACGATCGACCGGCCACGGTTCACCCGCTGGGGGACAGCGGATGCCGATGTCGTCGATGGTTTCGTGGTGCCGCCTGAGGGTGCGACGCTGATTGCCGTGACCCACCGCCACGGCCGGGCGGACTGCCGCACCCGGGTCGGTTTCCTCACCGGCTGGGGCACATGGCGCGGCGCCTTTGCCACCACTCTTGCGCATGACAGCCATAACCTGACCGTGTTCGGCGCCGATCCAGTCGATATGGCCGTTGCCGCCAATGCGGTGATTTCCGCCGGTGGCGGCATGGCGGTGGCGATCAACGGCAAGGTGGAGGTGCTGCTGCCGCTGCCGCTTTCGGGCCTCGTCTCGGAAGCGCCGATGGAAGAGGTAGCAGACGGCTTTCGGGCCATCCGCGCCGCGATGGACGGTATCGTCGACTGGACGCCGCCCTATCTTGTGTTCAAGGCCTGCTTTGGGGCGACACTTGCCTGCAATCCCGGTCCGCACCAGACCGACAGGGGCATCGCAGATGTCGCAACAGGCAAGGTGCTGGAAAGCCCCGTTCTCGAAATTCTCGGATAAGGGGCGTTCATGCAGCCGCACGACTTCTGGCAGGAGATGCATCCGGCGGGCACGTTTTCATGCGAGGCGCCGTTTTCTGGGTTCTTTCCCGTCAGCCTCGATGACGGGCGGCAGCTGCGCCTGCCGATCCGCCCGCTTTCCGACGGCAAACACGCACTCGCCTCGCTGATCATCAACCAGGCGAGCTTCGAGGTGCAGGATGCGCTGGCGGCGGATCTCGCAAAGAAACTCGAACCCTACCGCCCCGAGGTGATCGTCGGCCTGCCGACGCTTGGCCTGACGCTCGCCTCAGCCGTCGCCCGCGCGCTGGGATTGCCGCGCTACGTTCCTCTCGGGACCTCCAGGAAATTTTGGTACAACGAGACGATGTCTGTGCCGCTGTCGTCGATCACCACACCCGACCAGGTGAAACGCCTCTATGTCGATCCGCGCATGCTGCCTCTCATCACGGGCAAGCGCGTGGTGCTGGTGGACGACGTTATCTCCTCCGGTACCTCGATTGTCGCAGGTCTCTCGCTGCTGAAGTCGCAGGGCATCGAGCCGGTCGCAATCGGCGCGGCGATGCTGCAATCGGTGCGCTGGCATGACAGGCTGGATGGGTATGGCGCCGAGTGGCGGGAGAGGGCGGTGGGGGTGTTCGGGACGCCGCTGCTGGTTAACGCGGGCGAGGGGTTGTGGGGGGTGTGACGTCAGTCCAAAAGTGTTCTCTCACGCGAAGGACTTCGCGCGGCCGGGTTCCTGTGACGAGCAAAGTGATGAGGGAGCTTGTCACAGGAATCCATTGCCATCGCGTCCGCAATGCGGGGAGCTCTTGATTGGCTATGATTTCGACAGGTGCATCAGAGCGCATTTCCACCTTGCGAAACACGGCCGGCGGGATAGGATCGCGATCACCCACCGCTTCTGACAATCACGATATCGGGAATGAAATCATGCAATTGGTGTTCGACGGCCATAACGATGTGCTTTTGCGGCTCTGGCGGAACATGAAGGCTGGTGGGGATCCGGTGGCGGAGTTTGCCGGGGGGACGGCGGGGGGGCATATTGATGCGCCGCGCGCGAAAAAGGGCGGTCTCGCAGGTGGGCTCTGCGCCATCTACATTCCCTCGGGCGATCTGGTTCTGTCGGATCCGGATGCGGACGGACATTATGCGACGCCGCTGGCAGCGCCGCTCGACTATGCGCCGTCGCTCGATATCGCACTGGAAATGGCGTCCATCGCACTGCGGCTCGACCGGGCCGGGGCTTGGCGGTTGTGCCGGTCCGTCAGCGAAATCCGCAAGGCGGTCGAGGACGGTGTGTTTGCCGCCGTGATGCATATGGAGGGCTGTGAGGCGATCGATGCGGATCTCGTCAATCTCGACGTGTTCCATGCGGCGGGCCTGCGGTCGCTCGGTCCCGTCTGGAGCCGCCACAACATCTTTGGCCATGGCGTGCCGTTCGCCTTTCCTATGACGACCGATACGGGGCCGGGGCTCACCGATGCCGGCTTCCGGCTGGTCAAGGAATGCAACCGGCTCGGGATCGCGATCGACCTTTCGCATATCACCGAAAAGGGGTTCTGGGATGTGGCAAAGACCACCGACCAGCCGCTGATCGCCAGCCATTCCAACGCGCATGCGCTGACGCCGGTTGCCCGCAACCTGACGGACAGGCAGATGGACGCGATCAGGGAGAGCGGCGGTCTGGCCGGGCTGAACTATGCGGTGACCATGCTGCGGCCCGACGGGCGCGACGATGCGGCGACCCCGCTTTCCGACATGGTGCGCCACATCAACTACATGGTCGAGCGGATGGGGATCGACTGCGTGGCGCTCGGATCGGACTTCGACGGCGCCACGATACCGCAGCAGATCAGCGATGCTGCAGGCAATCAAAATCTGGTTGCGGCCCTCAAAACTGAGGGATACGCTGACGAGGATCTCGCAAAGCTTTGCCGTGAAAACTGGTTGAGGGTTCTGGGCAAGGCCTGGCAGGAATAGGCTCGGAAGACGGGCTTCGAACGGGTTAGAAACAGGCTTCCGCAACGTACGGAACAGGGGAAATCACATGCTTCATCTTCGCTCCCACACTCTTCGAATGCTGTCGGCGACCGCAGCGCTGTCGCTGCTTTCGTTTGCCGCACCCTATGGTCTTTCCGGAGAGGCGATGGCCGCGACGCCGGCCGATACGCTGGTCGAAGGCTTTGCGATCGACGACATTATCAGCATCGATCCGGGCGAAGCCTTCGAGCTTTCGGCGGCTGAAGTGACCGCCAACAGCTACAGCAAGCTCGTGACGCTCGATCCGTCCGACACGTCGAAGGTGATCGGCGATCTCGCCGACAGCTGGACGGTGTCCGACGATGGCATGACCTATACGTTCAAGCTGAAGCCCAACCTGAAATTTGCGTCCGGCAACCCGATCACCGCAGAAGACGTGGCCTTCTCGTTCGAGCGCGCCGTGAAGCTCGACAAGTCTCCGGCGTTCCTTCTGACCCAGTTCGGGTTGAGCGCTGACAACGTCACTGAAAAGGCGAAGGCATCCGGCGCCGACACGTTTACCTTCGTGGTCGACAAGGCCTATGCGCCGAGCTTCGTGCTGAACGTGCTGACCGCAACAGTGACCGCCGTGGTCGACAAGAAGGTGGTGATGGAGCATGCGAAATCCGTGACCCCGACTGCCGAATACAAGTTCGACACCGATTTCGGCAATGAATGGATGAAGACCGGCTATGCGGGGTCCGGCCCGTTCAAGGTGGTCGCATGGCGCGCCAACGAGGCGGTCGTGATGGAAGCCAACCCCAATTATTACGGCGAGAAGCCGAAGCTGAAACGGGTCATCTACCGCCACATGAAGGAAAGCTCGGGTCAGCGCCTGGCGCTTGAGAACGGCGATATCGACGTCGCCCGCAATCTCGAGCCGAACGACATGGACGCCGTGTCGAAGAAGGAGGGCATCTCGCTCACGTCTGCGCCGAAGGGCACCGTCTACTATTTCAGCCTCAACCAGAAGAACAAGAACCTCGCCAAGCCGGAAGTGGTCGAGGCGATGAAGTATCTGGTCGACTATGATGCGATCGGCGCGACGCTGATCAAGGGTATCGGCGAAATCCACCAGACCTTCCTGCCGAAGGGCCAGCTCGGCGCGCTCTCCGACAACCCCTACAAGCTGGATGTGGCGAAGGCGAAGGAACTGCTGGCCAAGGCGGGTCTTGCCGACGGCTTTACCGTGACCATGGACGTGCGCAACACGCAGCCGGTGACCGGCATTGCCGAAAGCGTGCAGCAGACGCTGGCGCAGGCCAATATCAAGCTGGAAATCATTCCGGGCGATGGCAAGCAGACCCTGACCAAGTACCGCGCCCGCACCCACGACATCTATATCGGCCAGTGGGGTTCGGACTATTTCGACCCGAACTCGAATGCCGAGACGTTTACCGTCAATCCTGACAATGCCGATACGGGCACCACGAAGACGCTCGCCTGGCGCAATGCCTGGGACGTGCCGAAGGAACTGTCTGACGCCAGCAAGGGCGCGCTTCTCGAAAAGGATGCCGCCAAGCGCGCGGCCACCTACGAGGACCTGCAGAGAAAGGTTCTGGCCACCAGCCCGTTCGTGATCGTCTTCCAGCAGACGGAAGTGGCCGGCTATTCGTCCAAGGTGAAGGGTTACAAGCTCGGCCCGAGCTTCGACACCAACTTCGTTGCTCCGGTCTCGAAGGAATAGCCGATAGGGGACGATTTCCTTGACGCTTCCCGATGTAACGACTGTGACACGGCGCAACCGGCGCCGTGCTCCCTCCATTGTCAAAGGTACGCTGCGGTTTCTGATCACCGCGGCGACCACTTTTCTCGGCCTTCTGGCCGTCACCTTCTTCATCGGCCGCGTGGTGCCGATCGATCCGGCACTGGCGATCGTCGGTGACCGCGCACCGGCTCATGTGGTGGAGCGGGTGCGCGAGGAACTGGGCCTCAACCTGCCGCTCTATCATCAGTTCTGGATCTACATAAAACAGGCGCTGACCGGTGATTTCGGCACCTCGGTGCTGACGACGAACCCTGTCATGACCGATATTGCCCGGGTGTTTCCGGCAACGATCGAGCTTGCCACGATCGGCACGCTGATCGGCGCCGTCATCGGCGTGCCGCTCGGCGTACTGGCGGCCGTCAAGCGGGGCTCGATCGCCGACCAGATCGTGCGTATCATCGGCCTGATCGGCTATTCGGTGCCAATCTTCTGGCTGGGACTGCTGTCGCTCGTGGTGTTCTATGCGAAGCTCCGCTGGGTCGCCTATCCCGGCCGCATCGACATCGCCTACGAATACACGTTCACGTCCGTGACCGGCTTCTTTCTGGTCGATGCCATCTGGCAGCGGGAGTGGGAGGTGGTCTGGGACCTGTTCCGTCACATCATCCTTCCCGGATGCCTGCTCGGCTATTTCTCGCTCGCCTATATCAGCCGCATGACGCGCTCGTTCATGCTGACTGAGCTTTCGCAGGAATATGTGGTCGCGGCGCGGGCCAAGGGCCTTTCGGAAACGCGGATCATCTGGTTCCACGCGCTGCGTAACGCGGCCGTGCCGTTGATCACCGTCATCGCGCTCTCCTATGCGGGACTGCTGGAAGGCTCGGTTCTGACCGAAACCATCTTCTCCTGGCCGGGGCTTGGCCTCTACATCACCAACTCGCTGCAAAATGCCGACATGAACGCGGTGCTCGGGGGCACACTTGTGATCGGCATGGTGTTCGTCGCCATCAACCTGTTTTCCGATCTTCTCTATCGGACGCTCGACCCGAGGACGCGCCGATGAGTGTCGTTGAACCGTTGAAACCCTATAGCCGGGCGTGGCTTCTGTCCGACCGGCCGACCTCCCGCCATCAGGCCCGCGTCGGCCGCGCCTATGTGGTCTGGCGGCAGTTTTCCGAAAACCGGCTGGCACTGCTTGGCCTGTTCATCATTCTAGGCCTGATTTTCATCGCCATCTTCGCCAACGTTCTTGCGCCGCATAACCCGGTGCAGGGCGACCTGCGCAATTCCCGTCTGCTGCCGCCGGGTTCGGCCGGCTTCCTGCTCGGCACCGACGACCAGGGCCGCGATATCCTTTCGCGGCTGCTCTACGGATCGCGACTGACGCTGTTCGTCGTGGTGCTGGTTGCGGTCATCGCCGCGCCGGTCGGGCTGATCGTCGGCACCGTCTCCGGTTACGCCGGCGGCTGGGTGGATGCGGTCCTGATGCGGATCACCGACATCTTTCTCGCCTTTCCGAAGCTCGTGCTGGCTCTGGCGCTGGTCGCAGCACTCGGGCCCGGCATTGAGAACGCGGTGCTTGCCATCGCGGTTACGTCCTGGCCGCCCTATGCGCGTATCGCCCGCGCCGAAACGATGACGTTCCGCAATTCGGAATTCATTTCGGCGGTGAAGCTGATGGGTGCCTCGCCGTTTCGCATTGTGCTTCGCCACGTCATGCCGCTCTGCATGTCGTCGCTGATCGTGCGCGTCACGCTCGATATGGCAGGCATCATCCTGACCGCCGCCGGTCTCGGCTTTCTGGGTCTCGGTGCACAGCCGCCGCTGCCGGAATGGGGTGCGATGATTGCATCCGGTCGCCGTTTCATTCTCGACCAGTGGTGGGTGGCCGCCATGCCCGGTATCGCCATCCTGATCGTCAGCCTCGGCTTCAACCTTCTCGGCGACGGATTGCGCGATGCGCTGGATCCGAAGGAGGCCGGACAATGACGGAGAAAGGCCAATGATGATGGGCAATCCTTCCGTCAACATGACTGCTACCACCGAAGCGCCGCTGCTTGCGGTCGACGACCTGCGCGTGACGTTTCCGACCCGCACCGGCGAGGTAACCGCTGTGCGCGGCGTCTCGTTCACGCTCGGCAAGGAACGTCTCGGCATCGTCGGGGAATCCGGTTCCGGCAAGTCGCAGACCGGGCGCGCCATCATGGGGCTGACGGCGGGGCATGCGAAGATCACCGCGAACAAGCTGGAATTCAGAGGGCGCGATCTTCTGTCGATGCCGAAATCCGAGCGGCGGCATATTCGCGGCAAGCAGATCGCGATGATCCTGCAGGACCCGAAATATTCGCTTAATCCGGTCATGACCATCGGTCGGCAGATCGTTGAAACGCTGAAGACCCATGAAAAGGTCTCGGGATCGCAGGCCAAGGACCGCGTGATTGCGATGCTGGAATCGGTGCAGATCCGCGATCCGGGCCGCGTCTACGATCTCTATCCGCACGAGGTTTCCGGCGGCATGGGGCAGCGGGTAATGATCGCGATGATGCTGATCTGCGGGCCGGAGCTTCTGATCGCGGACGAACCCACCTCGGCGCTCGACGTGACCGTGCAACTCGACGTTCTCGACATTCTCGACAAGCTGGTGTCCGAGCGCGGCATGGGGCTGATCTTCGTGTCTCACGATCTGCGTCTGGTCTCCTCCTTCTGCGACCGGGTGCTGGTGATGTATGCCGGACGGGTGGTGGAGGAACTGGCGTCTGCCGATCTTTCCAAGGCGAGCCATCCCTATACGCTGGGGCTTCTCAATTGCCTGCCGACGATAGGCTCAAACCGGCATCCGCTGCCGGTGCTCGACCGCAAGCCGGAGTGGTCGCTATGAGTGCCATCATCTCCATCCGAGACATGCTCGTCACCTATGACGACTTTGCCGCACTCGATCATGTCAGCATGGATGTGGAAGAGGGCGAAAGTTTCGGGATCGTCGGTGAATCGGGCTCGGGGAAATCGACGCTGTTGCGCGCCGTTTCCGGGCTGGCAGGGTTCGACAGTGGCTCGCTGACGGTCGCGGGACAGACCTATTCGGGGCAGGCGAGGACCAAGGAATTCTACCGCACTGTCCAGATGGTGTTCCAGGATCCCTACGGATCGCTGCATCCGCGCCAGACGGTGGACCGGCTGCTGCTGGAGCCGCTGGCGATCCACGGTTTTAGCGACGTCGATGTGCGGATTGCCCGCGCGCTGGATGAGGTCGGGCTGGGAGCGGGTTTCCGCTTCCGGTATTCGCACCAGCTTTCCGGCGGCCAGCGGCAGCGCATCGCGATTGCCCGGGCACTCATCCTCGAACCGAAGATCCTGCTGCTGGACGAGCCGACTTCGGCGCTCGATGCGTCGATCCAGGCGGAAATCCTCAATTTGCTGGAGCAGGCAAAGCGCGACCGCGGATTGACGTTCGTGATGGTCAGCCATGATCTCGGTGTGATCAGCCATATGTGCGGCCGTCTTGCGGTGATGAAGAGCGGCAAGGTGGTGGAAACCGTGCCGGCGCAGGCGCTTGAAAACCGCGAGTTCTCGGCGGATTACACCCGACAGCTGCTGGTGGCGAGCGAAGGCTTCAGCCGCGGCTAATCCTTGTGGCGGGCGGCAGAATGCTATTGTGCACCTGCGAAATGCCCGTAAGATCGCGGTTAAGAGATCAATAAGCAGGGGAACAATGCCATGAAGACGGTTGCTGGTTGGGGTGTGTTTTCGCGCCGGAGCGTGATTGCGGCGTCTGTTGCGCTTGGCCTTGCCGCCTCGATGGGAAGCGGGGCGTTTGCCGCGGCAAAGACGTCGGTCACGATCGGCATGACGATCGAACCCATTGGTCTCGATCCGACGATTGCCGCCCCTGTCGCGATCGGGCAGGTGAGCTGGCAGAATATCTTTGAGGGCCTGACGACGGTCGACAGCGCCGGCAAGGTGCAGCCGCAGCTTGCGGAAAGCTGGGAGATTTCCTCGGATGGGAAGACCTATACGTTCAAGCTGCGCCAGGGCGTGACCTTCCACAACGGCGTCGCCTTCGACTCGTCCGTTGCGAAATTTGCGATCGACCGGGCTCGCGGCGCCGACAGCGTCAATCCGCAGAAGCGCTATTTCGCCTCGATCGAGACAGTGGAGACGCCCGATGCCGCAACGCTGGTGCTGAAGCTGAAGCAGCCGGCGGGCAGCCTGCTCTACTGGCTCGGCTGGCCGGCATCTGTCATGGTCGAGCCGAAATCCGCTGCCGACAACAAGACCACGCCGGTCGGCACCGGTCCGTTCAAGTTCGTGTCCTGGCAGAAGGGCTCGAAGGTCGATCTGGCGAAGAACACTGACTACTGGAACAAGTCCGTTTCGGTGAAGCTCGAGACAGCGGTCTTCCGGTTCATCGCCGATCCGCAGGCGCAGGCAGCGGCCCTGAAGGCCGGCGATGTCGACGCGTTTCCGGAGTTCGGCGCGCCGGAACTGGTCTCCTCCTTCGAGGGCGACACGAAGCTCACGACCGTGATCGGCAATACCGAGCTCAAGGTCGTGGCTGGCATGAACAATTCGCGCAAGCCATTCGACGACAAGAAGGTTCGCCAAGCGCTGATGATGGCGGTGGATCGTGCGACCGTTGTCGAAGGTGCATGGTCGGGTTACGGCACGCCGATCGGCAGCCACTACACGCCGAACGACCGCGGCTTCAAGGACTTAACCGGCGTCTACCCCTACGACGCCGAAAAGGCGAAGGCGCTTTTGAGCGAGGCCGGATATCCGAACGGCTTCTCCTTCACCATGAAGGCGCCGCAGATGGCTTATGCGCAGCGCTCGTCGCAGATCCTGCAGGCGATGTTTGCCGAAATCGGCGTCACGATGAATATCGAAACGACCGAGTTTCCCGCAAAATGGGTATCGGACGTGCTGAAAGCCGGCGACTACGACATGACCATCGTTGCCCATGCGGAGCCGATGGACATCGATATCTACGCCCGCGACCCCTATTACTTCCACTACAAGAACCCCGCCTTCAACGAGATCCTCGCCAAGGTCGAGGCGACCGCCGATCCTGCGGAACAGGACAAGCTCTACGGCGAGGCGCAGACGATCCTGGCAGAGGACGTCCCGGCCTTGTTCCTGTTCGTGATGCCGAAGCTCGGCATATGGGACGCGAAGCTGAAGGGGCTGTGGGAGAACGAGCCGATCCCATCGAACGTGCTGACCGAGGTGTTCTGGGAAGAATGACGATGCGTCTCGCCGTGATCTGCGCCGGTGACGTTTCCGACAACGCGAGAGGCGTTAAGCTTTGCGATGAGGTGGCCTTGGGAAAGATGGGGCTTAATCGCGGATGACTGAAATCCCCCTCTGGCCTGCCGGCCATCTCCCCCACAAGGGGGGAGAAGGTATGCGGCACCCGATTGCCTCGATCGTGGCCCGGCGGTTCGGCTGGGTTAAGCCCTCCCCCTTGTGGGGAGGGTGGGGAGGGGCGACTGGCGTAGGCATGGTGGATGTTGGAGGGTGCGGCCCATGATCTCCATCCTTATCCGCCGCATCCTGTCGCTCATCGTCACGCTTCTCGTCGTGTCGCTGCTGATCTTCGTCGTCATGGATCTCTTGCCGGGTGATCCCGCGGCGATTGTGCTGGGGACGTCAGCAAGCCCGGAAACGCTGGCGGCGCTCAGAACCCAGATGGGGCTCGATCAGCCCCTGCCGGTGCGTTATCTCGCCTGGTTATGGGGTGTTTTTCAGGGCGATTTCGGGCAGTCCTATACCTATGGCGTGCCGGTCGCGGGGCTGATCGCGGAGCGGCTGACGGTGACGCTGCCGTTGGCGCTGATGGCGGTTCTGATGTCGGTCGGAATTGCCGTGCCACTCGGCGTGCAGGCCGCGAAAAAGCATAACGGCATGTTCGACGCCGTTGTCGGCGCAGTCTCTTACGTCAGTATCGCGGTGCCGGCCTTCTGGGTGGGGCTGCTGTCGATCATCCTGTTTTCGACGCTGCTCGGCTGGATCCCGGCAGGTGGATTCCCGGGCTGGGACGCGGGGCTGCTGGCCGGGTTGCAGGCGTTGCTGCTGCCAGCGATCGCGCTGGCGCTGCCGCAGGCGGGCGTGTTGACACGCGTTGCGCGGGCCGCGGTGCTGGACGTGATGAACGAGGATTATGTGCGCACCGCCCGCGCCAAGGGGCTGGGCGAGGGGGCGGCACTCTGGCGCCATGCGGTGCCGAATGCGCTTGTGCCTGTGGTGACGATGATCGGCATGCAGTTCACCTTTCTGATCGCCGGTGCAGTGCTGGTCGAAAACGTCTTCAACCTGCCGGGTCTGGGAAGGCTTGCCTACCAGTCGCTGGCGCAGCGTGACATCGTGGTCATGCAGGACGTCGTCCTGTTTTTCTCAGCCCTTGTCATCGTCGTCAATTTCCTCGTCGACCTTCTTTACCTGGTGATCGATCCGCGGCTGAGGGTGGGGGTGAGATGAGGCAACTTCTGCGCCGTCCCGTTCTTCTTGCCGGGCTTGTCGTGACGCTGTTCCTGTTTCTGGTGGCGTTGCTTTCGCTGGTCTGGACGCCTTATCCGCCGTCGAAGATGAACATCGTCCACAAGCTGAAGCCGCCATTCGAATTCGGCCTGCTCGGGACCGACCAGTTCGGACGCGATGTCGCTTCCGCGCTGATGGTCGGCGCCTGGAATTCGCTGTCTACGGCGCTGCTTGCGGTGGCGATCGGCGCCACGATCGGCACGGCGGTCGGCACCGTGGTGGCGATGCGGCGCGGCTGGGTCGAACAGATCGTGATGCGCGGCTGCGACATCATCTTCGCGGTTCCGCCGATCCTGTCGGCGATGATGCTCGGCGCCTTTATCGGATCCGGCCGGTTCACGGCGGTCATCGCTATTGCCACGTTCATGGTGCCCGTCTTCGCACGCCTCACGCTGGCCGCGGCCCGGCAGATCTGGACGCGCGACTATGTGGCGGCGGCTATCGGCATGGGGCGTTCGAAGCTGACAATCACCTTCGTCCACATCCTGCCCAATATTTCGAACCAGATCATCGTGCAGGTGACGATCCAGCTCGGTCTCGCGATCCTGACCGAGGCGGGGCTTTCCTATCTCGGGCTCGGCATGCCGCCGCCGAACCCGACCTGGGGGCGGATGCTTGCGGATTCGCAGACGTTCCTTGGACAGGCGCCTTGGCTCGCCTTGATGCCGGGTCTGGCGATCGCGATCGCGGTGCTGGGCCTCAACATGCTCGGTGATGGTCTGCGCGACCTTCTCGATCCGCGCTCGACACCCTGATTTTTAAACGACGACCTGAGTGAAAGACTTTTCATGAACGCCCTTTTGAAACTGACGATCCGGGACATTCTTTCTCTTTATGCGCAGAAGAAGCTTTCGCCGCTCGAATACTGGGAGGTGGTCGAGGCACGGGTTGCGGCGTTCGAACACCAAGTTCAGGCGCTCTACCTCTACGATCCGGAAAGCGCACGGCAACAGGCGAAAGCCTCCACCGAGCGCTGGGCGAAGGGCGAGACGCTGGGGATGCTCGACGGCATTCCGGTGACGATCAAGGAACTGATCGCCACGAAAGGGCATCCGGTGCCGCTCGGGACCGCCGCGACGGAGCTGACGGCGGCGGCCAGCGATGCGCCGGCCGCTGCACGGCTGCGCGAGGACGGCGCGGTGATCTTCGCAAAGACCACATGTCCCGATTACGGCATGCTGTCGTCAGGGCTTTCCAGCTTTCACCCTTTGAGCCGCAATCCCTGGAACCTGACGCAGAACCCGGGCGGATCCAGTGCCGGCGCGGCGTCTGCTGCGGCTTCGAGCTTCGGACCCCTGCATATCGGCACCGATATCGGCGGTTCGATCCGGCTGCCGGCCGGCTGGACGGGGCTTTTCGGCTTCAAGCCCAGCCAGGGCCGCATTCCGGTCGATCCGTTCTTTGTCGGGCGCTGTGCCGGCCCGATGACGCGGACGGTGGAAGACAGTGCGATCGCCATGGCGACCCTGTCGCGCCCCGACTGGCGCGACGCGTCATCGCTGCCGCCCAACGCCTTCGACTGGGTGGATCTCGACATCGACGTCAGGGGGATGAAGATCGGGCTTATGCTGGATGCGGGCATCGGGATCTCTCTCGACGACGAGGTCCGCGCGGCGGTGACGGCTGCGGCAAAGCGGTTCGAGGCGGCGGGGGCCGAGATCGTGGAGGTTTCGCCCGTCATGACGCGGACGATGCTGGACGGGCTCGACAGTTTCTGGCGGGCGCGGTTCTGGGGCGATATCGAGACGATGCCGGACGAGCGCAAGGCGCAGATCCTGCCCTACATCTTCGAATGGGCAAAGGGCGGGGCTTCGGTTTCCGGCGTCGAGGCGGTGCGCGGTTTCAACCAGACGATCGAGATGCGCAAGGCCTGTGCGAGACTCTTCTCCGGCGTCGATGCGGTTTTGTCGCCGACCAACCCAATCGTCTCCTATCCGGCCGACTGGGCATCGCCGACCAACGATCCCTTGAAACCGTTCGAGCATATCGGCTACACGGTGCCGTGGAACATGTCGGAGCAGCCGGCCGCCTCGATCAACTGCGGTTTCTCCCGCAGCGGAATGCCAATCGGGCTGCAGATCGTCGGGCCCCGGTTCGCAGACTTGCTCGTTCTGAAGCTGTCGCATGCGTTTGAGCAGTGGACCGGCGGCGTGACCAACTGGCCAGACCCGAGACTTACGCCCTGATCTGCGCATCGAGTGACGGTCCGAGCGCAAAAATCGGCGATGGAACCTTCACGGTTTCGCCGCGTTTCATTTTGGCAGACGAATGCGTGCACTTTGCGTCTGGTGGAGTATGATGTGCGAGAGGCAACCTTTCGAACATGACCGGGCCTGATATCCCGATCTTCGCCAAGCCTCACAGTTTGCATGTCGTTTGAACCTTTCCGCAAAGCCCGCGCCTTCCGCGCGGCGCCAAGATCCGTAGAAACAGGAGATCTCCATGGCCGCAGCTACTTCCACGAATGCCGAAATTGCCCGCGCTCGCACCGCCGCCGGTGCTGCTACGACGTCTGACATCGAAGCGCAGCTGCAGCAGCTCCGCGAAGATATCTCGTCGCTTGCCAAGACCGTCGGCGCCGTCGGCAGCAGCACGGCGAGTGAAGTGAAGGGCAAGGCCCGTCGCGCCGCATCCGATGCGACCGATGCGTCCATGCAGATGGTTGAAGCTGCCCGCGAGCAGGCGATCTCGTTCGAGCGCGACCTGGAAGCGAAGATCCGCAAGGCACCGATCCAGTCGATCGCGATCGCAGCCGGCGTTGGCTTCGTCTTCGCTCTTCTGTCGCGTCGCTAAAGATGATGGGCCTTGGTCCCCTTATCGCTTCGTTTGCCGCGATGGATATCGCGGCATTTACGGAGCGGCTGAAGCGCAACATCATGCTGTATGGGTTGGCTGCACTTTTCGTGCTGACGGCCTATGTGCTGGGCGTTGCGGCACTTGCCGTTCATCTGTCGCAGTTCTGGGGCCTTCCCATAGCGCTTCTGGTGGTTGCAGGCGGCGCGCTGCTGCTGGCCGTTATTTTCTACCTTTCGGTGACGCTCACCGCGAGAGCGGAAGTCAAGCGCAAGAAGCAGGCAGTGGCCGCCAATAGCGGCAAGACGCTGGCTTTGACGGCAGCACTCACAGCGGTTCCGCTTCTTCTGAAGTCGAAGCCCCTGATGTTTGCATCGATCGCGGGGGGCCTCGGCTTCCTCGCCCTGAGCGGTGGCAGGACGCGTCATCGCTTTACAAATTCTGGAGAGTAACACCAGCCGTTACTCGTCTTTCGATCATTGAGCTGCCGGACAAGTTCCGGCAGCTTTTTTTGTGTCTTGTCGGATTGTCATGAGGCTCTGGTCGACGCTCGCCCGGAGCGAAGGGATGCGTGCTATTCAGAATTCTGCAAACACGGGGGAGGGCAGTTGTCTGGCGCTACGCGAAACACACAAAAACGCCGCCCGTGAAGGCGGCGTCTATGAGTTTACATGTACTTCGCTGAACGTTCAGCCGCCGAAGGCGCGGGACGTGATGGCTGCGTCACCGGCATCCGGGCCGTAATCGACCTCGCCGGATACGCCAAGCAGTTCCTGTAGGCGTGTACGGGCGCGCGAGACGCGGCTCTTGATCGTGCCGACAGCGCAACCGCAGATCTCTGCAGCTTCCTCATAGGCAAAGCCTGCGGCGCCGACGAGAACAATCGCTTCGCGCTGATCGTCCGGAAGCTTGTCGAGCGCTGCACGAAAATCCTGCAGGTCAAGGCGACCATACTGTTCGGGGTGCACGGAAAAGCGTTCGGAGAACAGGCCGTCGCTGTCTTGCACTTCGCGGCCACGCTTGCGCATCTGGCTGTAGAATTCGTTGCGCAGGATCGTGAACAGCCAGGCCCGCATGTTGGTGCCGGCCGTAAAGCTCTTCTGGTTCGCCCACGCCTTCATGATCGTATCCTGGACAAGGTCATCGGCCTTGTCGTGACGACCGGTCAGCGAGACGGCAAAAGCGCGCAGGTTCGGCAGCGATGCCAAAAGGTCGCGCTTGAAAATGCGATCGTCGTTATCTTCTTCCTTGCTCATTTCGCATCCACCGATTTGGCGTTGCGCTCGGCATGGTCGAGCCGTTCGAGCAGATCGAGGAAGCGATCGGGGATACCCTCCTCCTGGACTGCGTCATAAAATTCACGCAGTTTTCGAGAGATCGAGGCGTTGGGAGACACTGACCCAGGCCTTGCTTCTTGAGATTGGCTTGTTGTCATGTCATCTTTTTTTGTGTTGTCGTCACTCATCACTCAAATGGCCTGTTCGATATCGTCACCTCACAATTCGCGGATCGAAAAAAAGTTCCACCCTTGCGGAACTTTTTTTAAGTACCCACGTTATTAGTCCGTCAATTGCCCTCATTGGGTCCCGGGGAGTATTTTTTTATGTCACTGACCTCACGCGTTGCGTCTCATCTTCCATATCTGCGCCGCTATGCGCGGGCCGTTACCGGATCGCAGACATCGGGAGACGCCTATGTCGCGGCGGTCCTCGAGGCCCTGATCGCGGACGTCTCCATCTTTCCGGAGTCGTCTAAGGATCGTGTATCGCTTTACAAACTGTTTGTCGCAATTTTTGGTTCCACTTCAATCGAGATCCGGCCGATCGACTCGCCGTTTGCTTGGGAACAGCGCGCAGCGGCTAACCTTTCGAACCTTCCGTCGCAGTCCCGTCATGCCTTCCTTCTGATTTCGGTCGAAGGCTTCACGATTGAGGAAGCGGCTGAAGTTCTCGATATCAGCGTTGGTGAAGTGAACAAGCTTCTCGACGAAGCCTCGCGCGAAATCTCCCGCCAGGTCGCGACCGATATCATGATCATCGAAGACGAGCCGCTGATCGCGCTCGACATCGAGCAGATGGTACAGGACCTTGGTCACCGCGTCACGGGTATCGCCCGTACCCACAAGGAAGCGGTATCGCTGTTCCAGACATCGCAGCCGAAGATGGTTCTCGCCGATATCCAGCTGGCGGACGGAAGCTCCGGCATCGACGCGGTCAACGAGATCCTGAAGTCCTCCAATGTCCCTGTGATCTTCATCACGGCATTCCCGGAGCGTCTGCTGACCGGCGAGCGGCCTGAGCCTGCTTTCCTCGTCACCAAGCCTTTCAATCCGGATATGGTGAAGGCTCTGATCAGCCAGGCCTTGTTCTTCAATGACGCGGTTAAGGCTGCTGCCTGATCTATCTGCCATCGATCGATTTTAGGCAGGAACAAACCCCAAAGAGAGGCGTTCTGGGATATCGGAACGCCCCGCTTGCTTTCCCGCTATGATGCCGAGCGATGTCTTCCCTTGATTTAAAGCGTCCGTGGGATACTTACCTGCGGATATTGAAAAAGAGATTTGGCCTGGTTGGTACGTCTCGTTAGAGCTAAGGATTACCAAAGGGTTGGGTTGTTTCGACAAGACCGACACTTTATAAGATTTTGAACTTGAATGAGTTGCGGAAGTCTATATTCAGACTTCCGTTCGCCTGGAAGTCGCAACGGAGTTTACCAAGTGACGCATCCGCTGACATGGCAGCAAGCTGGTCAGAGTGATGACAAGTTGCGTGAGTTTTTCATGCCAGCGCTGATTGATCTCGGCGCATGCATCATTATCCAGGACACCCAGCAGAATTACCTTCTCGTTGCCAACCTGCCTCAGGTCTGGTCGCTTCAAGGCGTGGATGCGCCAAGCGATGCAAGCCTGTTCGGCGACGACGTGGCTGCGAAACTCCACACGCTGAAATCGGAAATGACCGAGCTTGGCCGCAAAGGCCATATCGAGGTCACGGCGGGTTCGGACCAGGTCTTCGAATTCCGCGTCCAGGCCGTCGGCGTCGAAGGCGGGAACCTGCATCTGGTCACCACGATCAATGACCGGTCGGAAGAGCGGCATCGTGAGCGGTTGCTCCGGGCCTTGCTGCGCGAAGTCAGTCACCGCTCCAAGAACCTGCTTGCGATCATCCAGAGCATCGCGCTTCAGACGGCGCGCTATTCGGGGTCGCTCGATCTTTTCCTGCACAAGTTCCGGGGGCGGCTCTATTCGCTGTCGCAGAGTCAGGACCTGATCACCGATTCGAGTTGGCGCGGCGCCTATCTGTTCGATCTGGTTCAGCAACAGACCGAAAAGTATCTTCCTGATAACAAGCATCTCGTCCGCATGGGCGGTGACAACGTGCTGCTGACGCCCAATGCATCGCTGCATGTGGGGCTGGCACTGCACGAGCTGGTGGTCAACGCCGTCAGTCACGGCTCCGTCATGCGCAGCCGCCTGCCGATCGAAGTGGCGGCCAACCGGGTGCACGTGGATGGGCATGACGTTCTTGAGATCGTCTGGGACGAGGCGTTGATAGAAAACGACAGCGTCGACGTCAGCGAGGATGGGATGCGATCGCATTTCGGCAGCACCGTTCTCGAACGGGTGGTACCTGCGTCCGTCAACGGCAAGGCACGATATGTGATCTCCAACGATCGCATTCAGTACCGCCTGAGCTTTCCGCTCGAAGGCGCCAGCGACTGAAGGTCGGGCCTACCAATTCCCCACATGACGCGAAGGCCCGATGATCGAAGCATCGGGCTGTTCGCGAATGTCGAGCCACGGGGATAGCCCCATGCGGGGCTCGTTGCTCGGCGCAATGTTTTCACGTCACAAGGGAATAAGTCGTGCCGGCGATAGCGGCTGCCCAAAACGGAGCTGGCTCGGTTCCACTAGGGAGCCGAGCCAGTTCTTCTCTTCGAGGGGGATTGAAGAGTATGTCCGAAGGCTCTTTGTAGGGCGGGGGACGGGGGGTCGCCTTCAGACATCAGTAGAACGGGCGTCCGGGAATTAGGTTCCGGCATATTTTCAAAAAATCGAAGAAAAAATGAGAGCGGACGACGCAACGGAAAACGGCGGCTTTCGCCGCCGTTCCGGGTCGTATCTGGAGCGCTGAAATCAGCGCTTCAGGGTTCTCGGATCGAGCGCATCGCGGATTGCATCGCCCATGTAGTTGACGCTCAGAACCGTTGCAGAAATCGCAAGGCCTGGCCATAGCACGCGTGATGGCGTCAGCTGCAGGAAGTTGGCGCCGTCAAACAGCAATCGTCCCCAGGTCGGGAAATCCGACGGGAAGCCGAGGCCGAGGAAGGACAGCGACGATTCCGTGATAATGGCCGAGGCAATGCCGAGCGTCGCAGACACCATGATCGAGGACAGGACGTTGGGCAGGATATGCCGCAGCACGATCCGGTATTCCCGCATTCCGCTCGATTTCGCCGCCAGGATGAATTCCTGGCTTTTCACCGCAAGCACATCGCCACGCACGATACGTGCCGTGTGCATCCAGCTCGTGACGCCGATGACGACCACGATCAGGATGAAGATGCCGGTCTCCGGTCCGAAGGCTGCGCGCAGCGTATCGCGGAACAGAAGCAGGATCACGAGCAGAAGCGGCAGAAGCGGCAGGGCCAGGAACAGGTCCGTCAACCGCATCAACGGCCCATCGAGCCTGCGGAAGTAGCCCGAGAGGACCCCCACCAGCGTGCCCAGGAAGAGGGCGAGCAGCATGGCGGTGATGCCGACCGCAAGCGAGATGCGGCCACCGGCCAGAACCTGGGCCAGCATGTCCTTGCCGAGATTATCGGTTCCGAACGGATGCGCCAGCGACGGCCACTGGTTCTTCTCGCGGATGTTCAGCTGGTTGGGCGCGACCCTGTGGATATAGGGGCCGACATAGACAGCCAGAACGATGAAGGTGAAGACGATGAGGCCGGCAACGCCGCCCTTGTGCGCCCGGAACTGCCGCCACATGTCGGCCATCGCGGAGCGCGTGGGAGATGATGCCTTGGCGGGCGCGGGGTTGGTGATTGTCGCGTCAGTCATACCGGATCCTCGGGTCAAGAATGCCGTAGAGAACGTCGGCGATCAGGTTGAAGAGTACGATCAGCACCGCAAAGATGAAGGTCAGCGTCTGAACGAGAGGGATATCGGCGCCCTGGACGGCGACGATCAGCAACTGCCCCAACCCGTTCACGCGGAAGATCTGTTCGGTGATGATGGCGCCGGAGAAGATGGTGGGTACGCCGAGCGCGATCACCGTCACGACCGGGATCAGGCTGTTGCGCAGAACGTGGACGAGCAGCACGACGTTTTCCTTGACGCCCTTGGCGCGGGCGGTGCGGACATAATCCTGATGCAGGTTGTCGAGCATGGATGCGCGCACGAACCGGGTGATCTGCGACGCGTTGTAAAGCGCCAGAACCGCCACCGGCATTGCCATCTGCTTTGCCTGCGCAACGAAGGTGGCAAAGCTCGTGACCTGCAGATTGGTGTCGTAGACCGACGGGAACCACTGGAGGTAGGACGAGAAGATGACGATCAGAAGCACGCCGGTGAAGAAGGTCGGCACCGAATAGCCGACCATCGAGACGAACGTGCCGACCTGGTCGAAGATCGAATACTGCTTGTAGGCGGAGATGACGCCGATCGGAACAGCGATCAGAATGCCGAACAGATAGGCGAGGCCAACGACCCAGAGCGTCTGTGGCAGGCGCTGGACGATGAGATCAACGACAGGGCTGCGGGTTGCCCAGGAGAGGACACGCATGCGCTGACCATCGCCGAACTGCCAGCCTGTCAGACGTTCGAGAATATTCAGCGGCTCGTTGATGAAGAATTGCTGCAGCCAGTAGAGATAGCGCAGGAGGAAGGGCTGATCCATGCCGAGCGAGGCACGGATCTGTGCGCGGACTTCCGGCGGGATCGTCAGGGGCAGGTCGCCAGTCGGATCGTTTGGTGCCAGATCGAGCAGCGCGAAGATGACGAAGCTGATGATCAGCAGGGTCGGTATTGCGAAGAACAATCGTCGCAACGTGTATGTGAACATGTACGAATTTCTCCAGACGACGCCGGATCATGCCGCAGAATGCGGTGATAGGGCGCGAAGTCCTGATGTGCCGCATCAGATTTTCCCGGGCCGATGAGCCCCGGGAAGATCATGCCATACGAAGCGTGAGACAGAGCGCCGGCAACCGCTGAGGGCTGCCGGCTGTCTCCTTACTTCTTGCGCGACCAGTCTGCGATGTTCCACACCTGGCTGTCCCAGGAGTTCATCTTGATGCCGTCGAGCGTGAGCGCGAAGGACGACTGGTCACCGCGGTGGACGAGCGCGATATGTGCGCCTTCCTCGGTCAGCATGTCGTTGAGCTGCTTGGCGATTGCTGCGCGCTTGTCGAGATCTGCGGTTCTGGACAGTTCGCTGACCAGCTTGTCGTAGTCAGGGTTGCAGTAGCGCGGGATGTTCTGCCCCTGCCAGCCGTTTGCCGGGCCGGGGATCTTGTCGCACAGCCATTCCGCCATGTACTTTTCAGGATCGGTGCCATCGAAGTTGTTGGTGTACATTTCAACGTCGGCATAGAACTTCTGGAACGTGTCCGGGCTTGCCGGGTCGCCACCGAAGAAGACGGAGGCAGACGCGTTGCGGAGTTCCGCATCAACGCCGATTTCCGCCCACATCGCCTTGACCAGTTCCTGGGTCGCCTGGCGAACCGAGTTGGTCGAGGTGGAGTAAAGGTAGGAAAGGCGCACGCCATCCTTGGCGCGGATGCCATCGGAACCCTTCTTCCAGCCGGCATCTTCGAGCAGCTTGTTGGCGCCCTCGATATCCTGCTTCAGGCACCAGCTGTCGTTCTTGGTGGAAGCAACGACTTCCGGAGCGGGCAGGATGTTGCAGGTGGCCCTGCCGGACTGGCCGTAGCCGGCCTCGACGATGATGTCGCGGTCGATGGCAAGCGACAGTGCACGGCGAACGGCCGGATCCTTGAGCGACGGATGCGGGCCGGCTTCCTTGGTGGAGCGCTTGGCGCCCAGCGAAGGATCGGCATTGAAGTGGTTGAGGTTGATACGCTCGACCTGGGTGCCGAACGAGATTTCAAGACGGCCCTTGCCGGCAGCGAGCATGGTCTGCAGCACTTCAGGCTCGACCTGAGCATTCCAGGCGTAATCGTATTCGCCGGTTTCAAGCACGGCACGGGCAGCCGATGCCGCATCGCCGCCACCCTTCAGGGTGATCGATGCGAAGGCAGGCTTTGCCGGATCACGGTAGTTCGGGTTGGCCTTGAAGGTGATGACGTCGTTCGGCTTGAAATCGGCGACCATGAAGGCGCCGGTGCCGATCGGACCGAAGTTGGCGGCCGTGCAGCCGGGAGCCTTGGCGCCGACGCAATCCTTGAACTGCTTGGCCTGGATGACCGGCGACTGGGCGCCCACAAAAGCCGAATAGGGGTAGGGCTTCGGCTCGGTAAAGGTGATCTTGACGGTGTTCGGGTCGATCGCCTCGACGTTCTTGACGCCTTCGTACTGAGCCGCCTGGGCGCAGCCGCCATCCGGCGCCGTGCAGTATTTCCAGGTGAAGATCACGTCTTCAGCGGTAAACGCCGTTCCGTCGGACCATTTGACGCCCGGCTTGATCTTCCAGGTCATGCTGAGAAGGTCTTTTGCCACGCCGCCGTTTTCAACCGTCGGGATCTCGGTCACGAGCCACGGAACCAGTTCGCCCTTCTCGTCGTAGCGGGCGAGGGGCTCAATCACGATCGAGGACGCATAGACTTCCTTCGTGCCAGCCGAAAGATACGGATTCAGCGTGGAAACCGCCTGCCAGAACAGGGCCTTCAGGTCTCCGTCAGTGCCGCGCTCGGCGTGGGCTGCGGTGCCACCCAGGGCGAGCACGGCAACCGTGCCGACCAGTAGGCGCTTCAACTTCTTCATGCTGCTATTCCCCTTGATGTTGATTTGTCTCGATTTTAGTGCCCGGATCGCCCGTTTGCCGGTGTCGATGCCGTCGAGCTGCATGGCGCCCTGTCTTCCTTGGCGCGTCGCAGATTAGAATTCCCGCATCCTCCTGAAAAGTATGTCGTATATGACATTTGATACCCGCAATATGCCGAGGTGATCAAAATTTGAGCCATCTAAGCATAGGCCTATTTTGTGTTCAAGGGCGAAAATTGACGCTTGCAAATTCAAACGAAGCCGTCGCAATATCCAAGCCTTCGAGACCGGAAATGCTAAGAAATCTAAAGGATTGTCCAAATGCCTGTCATCAATCGCGTCGCCGAAATGCAGGATCAGGTTGCAGAATGGAGACGCCATCTGCACGAGAATCCGGAGCTTCTCTACGACGTTCACTACACATCCGCCTTCGTTGCCGAGAAGCTGAAAGCCTTTGGTTGCGACGTGGTTGAGAGCGGCATCGGCAAGACGGGCGTCGTCGGCATCATCAAGGGCAGCCAGGGCGATGGCCCGGTTATCGGCTTCCGTGCCGACATGGATGCGCTGCCGATTCTTGAGACATCGGGCGTGCCGTGGGCTTCGAAAACACCGGGCAAGGCGCATTCCTGCGGCCATGACGGACATACCGCAATGCTTCTGGGTGCGGCCCAGTATCTCGCCGAGACCCGCAATTTCAAGGGTTCCGTCGCTGTGATTTTCCAGCCGGCCGAAGAGGGCGGTGCGGGCGCACTTGCGATGATCGAGGACGGAATGATGGATAAGTTTTCCATCAAGGAAGTCTACGGCATGCACAATGCACCGGCGCTCCCGGTCGGCAGTTTCTCGATCCGCAAGGGCGGCATCATGGCGGCGGCCGATACGTTCGAGATCACCATTTCCGGCCGTGGCAGCCATGCCGCCCAGCCGCATCTGTCGATCGACCCGGTACTGACCGCGTCGCATGTGGTGATCGCGCTACAGTCGGTCGTTTCGCGCGAGACGGATCCGCTCAAATCCCTCGTCGTCACCGTCGCTTCCATCCATGGCGGCCAGGCGAGCAACGTCATCCCGGCCTTCGTGACGCTGGCCGGTACCGTGCGCACGCTTCTACCGGAAACCCGCGACTTTGCCGAAAAGCGCCTGAAGGAAGTGGCTGAGGCAACCGCAATCGCACATGGTGCTACGGCCGAGGTCGTCTACAATCGCGGCTATCCGGTCACCTTCAACCATGACAACGAGACCGATTTTGCTGTCGGGATCGCCTCGAAAGTGGCGGGCCAGGGCAAGGTCGACGCCAATGCGGCACCGCATATGGGCGCTGAAGACTTCTCCTACATGCTGGAGCAGCGGCCGGGTGCCTTCATCTTCCTCGGCAATGGCGATACCGCCAATCTTCACAATGCGGCCTACGACTTCAACGACGAGGCCATTCCCTACGGCGTGAGCTACTGGGTTTCGCTTGCCGAAACGGCGCTCGCCGCCTGATCGTATACTCTTCCGACCGGCCCCTCGCGATGCCGCCACCAGTCGCGACGGGGCCGCCCAAATCAAGGAAACATGCATGCTGCTTTCCGGACCTGCGATGGAACAGTCTGGCGGATCGGTCACTCCGGTCCTGTCTGTGAAGAACCTGACGACGTCGTTCAAGGTGAACGACGAATGGAAGACGGTTGTGCGCAACATCTCGTTTGATGTGGCACCGCGCGAGACGGTTGCGATCGTGGGCGAAAGCGGCTCCGGAAAATCGGTGACGTCGCTATCGATCATGCGGCTGTTGCAGAAGAATTCGAGCCGCATCGAGGGGCAGGTCTTTCTTCAGGGCAAGGAGCTTCTGGCCCTGCCGGAGGAGGAGATGCGTCGGGTGCGCGGCAACGACATCTCGATGATCTTCCAGGAGCCGATGACCTCGCTCAATCCGATCTTTCCGATCGGAAAGCAGATCGCCGAGGCGCTGACGGTTCACACCAACATCTCCAAGGCCGAGGCAAAGGCGGAGGTGATACGGCTTCTCGAGAAGGTTCGCATCCCCAACGCCAAGAGCCGTTTCGACGAATACCCGCACCAATTTTCCGGCGGCATGCGCCAGCGCGTGATGATCGCCATGGCACTTGCGGCCAAGCCGAAGCTTCTGATCGCCGACGAGCCGACGACGGCGCTCGACGTGACGATCCAGGGGCAGATCCTCGACCTCATCAAGATGCTGCAGGAAGAGGAGGGCATGTCGGTCCTGTTCATCACCCATGACATGGGTGTGGTGGCGGAGGTGGCCGACCGGACGATCGTGATGTTCCGAGGCGATGCGGTGGAAACCGGCCAGACCGGCGATATCTTCCATCGCGGCCAGCATGCCTATACGCGAGCGCTTCTGTCCGCCGTGCCGAGGCTCGGGTCTATGGGGCAGAGCAAGCTGCCGATGCGGTTTCCGCTGATCGACGTCAATACGGGCGAACAGCAGGTTCTCGGCGAAGTGTTCGACACGGTCGCCAAGGGCAAGACGCCGATCCTCGACGTGAAGGATCTGACGACGCGGTTCGACATCCATTCCGGCCTTCTCGGACGCAAGTCCGGGGCGGTGCATGCGGTGGAAAAGGTCTCGTTCGATCTCTATGCCGGCGAAACGCTTGCGCTGGTGGGTGAATCCGGTTGCGGCAAGTCGACCACCGGACGGTCCGTGACGCGGCTGATCACGCCGACCAGCGGCACCGTGCAGGTGGACGGCTATGACGTGATGAGCCTCGATCAGCATGCGCTTCGAACCATGCGTCGGTCGATCCAGATGGTGTTCCAGGATCCGTTCGCTTCCTTGAACCCGCGCATGAGCGTGGGGTCGGCCGTCGCCGAACCGTTTATCGAGCACAAGCTCGGCACCAAGGCGCAGGCGCGCGAAAAGGCGGCGAACCTTCTGGAAAAGGTCGGACTTTCGGCCGACATGATGCGGCGCTTCCCGCACGAGTTTTCCGGCGGCCAGCGGCAGCGCATCGCGATCGCCAGGGCTTTGATGCTCGATCCGAAGGTGATCGTTGCCGACGAAGCGGTGTCGGCGCTGGACGTGTCGATCAAGGCGCAGGTCTGCAACCTGCTGCTCGACCTGCAGCAGTCTCTCAATCTCGCCTTCCTGTTTATCTCCCACGACATGGCCGTGGTGGAACGGGTAAGCCACCGGGTGGCGGTGATGTATCTGGGCGAAATCGTCGAGATCGGCCCGCGGGCGGCGGTGTTTGAAAATCCGCAGCATCCCTATACGAAGAAGTTGATGTCGGCGGTGCCGGTGCCCGATCCCTCGCGACGCCGGATCAAGCGCAACCTTTCCACCGAGGAAATCAAGAGCCCGATCCGGTCTGTCGATTTCGTGCCGCCGGTACGGGAATATCGCGAAGTCGGCGTAGGACATCTGGTGCAGGTGGCCTGACGGCGGTCGGCCCGGAACGAACGCGAATGCGGCGCCAACTGGGGCGCCGCCTCGCATCTATCATTTGTCGGATTTCGCGATCTGCAGTATGGTGGCTGCATGAGCGACAGGGATGATATCCGCCAGCGCACACTGGAAGCGGCGCACCTGCAGATGATCGAGGGTAACCCCCTCGATGCTGACGATTTAGCCATGTTCGAAATGTTCGATCGAGAGGGGTTTTCGCCGGATCAGGCAATTGCCTATGTCACCAGCAGGATTCGAGTACAAGCCGAAACGAAAAGCAAACAATAGGACGGATCGTACATGGTCACGATCACAGTCACCCAGTTGCAGGACGACTTCGAACGTTATCTCGATATGGCGCAGCGTGAGCCCGTGTCGATAGAGAAAAAAGGCGAGGACAGCGTCGTCATCATGTCCGCTGAAGAATATAAACGGCTCAAGGTCTATGATGACAGGCAAGCCGTTTATCCATGGGAATTGCCAAACGAGGTCATTGCCGCCCTGGATTTGGTTGAAGTTCCGGAAGAAACAGCTCGGTTCGATCATGAATACAAGTAAAGGAGGGCTCTGCTGACTTCAGAGCCCCGCCCAGGTCTTGTTATTCGATACGCTTATCTGTGGCGTAACGAGGTTCTCCGTGGGCAGGAGGAGGGAAAAGATCGGCCCTGCGCTGTTGTCCTCGCGGTCAGATCTGAAGCAGGTCGGTTACTCTTATATGTCGCGCCGATCACGCACAGCCCGCCGACAGATATGAAGTATGCGGTTGAGCTGCCACCAGAAACCAAACGGCGTCTTGGCCTAGACGCGCAACCTTCTTGGGTGAAAACAGACGATCTCAACGTATTCACATGGCCTGGGCCAGACGTGCGGCCGGTCGGACGAGGCCAGGGCTTTTCTTCCGAAAGCCATGATGGTCGATGTTCTTGACGGAATACGACAATCAATTCGCGATGTACGGGCGAAAGCGGTCAATCGCGATGTCGCCGTCAAAGCGGAGGAGTGACACTCCTTCCCCATCGCCATTTGACAGCCCCTCAAAAAACATGTCAGCAAATCGACCAGAGGAGATTTACTGCCATGGCTAAGCGGAGTGACACCCAAGGCCGGCTCGACGATGCTGCACGCGCGGGCTGGCTCTATTACGTCGCGGGGAGGACCCAGGACGAGATCGCCAATGCCATGGGCATTTCCCGCCAGTCGGCCCAGCGGCTCGTGTCGCTTGCGGTTGCCGAGCGGTTGATCAAGGTCCGGCTCGACCATCCGATCTCCGCTTGTCTCGAACTCGCTGAAGGGCTGCGCAAGAAATACGATCTCAAGCATGCGGAAATCGTGCCGAGCGATCCGGGCGGCAGTTCATCCACGGTCGGTATCGCCGAAGCGGGGGCGGGCGAGATCGAGCGCTGGCTGAAACGGCCGGATCCGATCATCATCGCCGTGGGGACAGGTCGGACGCTGAAAGCCGCTGTCGATCAGCTGCCGCCGATGGAATGCCCGCAGCACCGTATCGTGTCGCTGACCGGCAATATCGGGCCGGACGGGTCGGCCGCCTATTACAACGTCATCTTCTCGATGGCCGATGCCATCAAGGCGCGGCATTTTCCCATGCCGCTGCCGGTCCTTTGTGCCTCCATCGAGGAGCGCGACACGCTGCATGACCAGGCGCTCGTGCGCTCGACGCTTGCGCTCGGGGCGCAAGCCGACGTCACCTTTGTCGGGATCGGCGAACTCGGCGTCGATGCGCCGCTCTGCGTCGACGGATTTCTGGAGCGCGACGAAATGGTGTCGCTGGTGGATCGCGGTGCCGCGGGCGAAATTTGCGGCTGGATCTACGATCAGCAGGGTGAGTTGCTCGACAGTGCCGTCAACGGCCGGGTGGCCTCCGTGCCGATCCCGTCGCGCGAGACATGCTGTGTCATTGGCATTGCCCAAGGCAAGAAGAAATGGGTCGCCATGCGCGCAGCCCTGAAAGGCGGACTGCTCAACGGCATCATCACCGACGAGGCCGCAGCGCGGTATCTGCTTACTGCTTAAGCGCGGCAGATAGAATTCTGCCTGAAATTTCAGTGAATTGTCGCTTTCGGTTGCATCGCAGCGATGAATTCCCATTGACTTGCGCTAGCTTTATGTGGGTAATTGCCCATGAGCAAAGCGAATGCTCGCATTCCATCTTCTCGGGAGGAAGATATGACCATGAAAACTATTCTGCTGGGCGCCTGCTCAGCTCTGGCCTTTGTGGCCACGACTGCATCTGCCGAAACCCTCACCATTGCGACAGTCAACAACGGCGACATGGTCCGCATGCAGGGCCTGACGTCCGAGTTCACCAAGGCGAACCCGGACATTCAGGTCGAGTGGGTCACGCTCGAAGAAAACGTCCTGCGCGAACGCGTGACGACGGATATCGCGGCCGGTGGCGGCCAGTACGACATCGTCACGATCGGCAACTACGAAGTTCCGATCTGGGCCAAGCAGAAGTGGCTTCTGCCGCTCGAAGGTCTCGGCGACAAGTACGACATGGACGACCTGCTGCCGGCGATCCGCGGTGGTCTTTCGGTCGACAACAAGCTCTATGCGGCACCGTTCTACGGCGAATCCGCCATGATCATGTACCGCAAGGACCTGTTCGAAAAAGCCGGCCTGAAAATGCCGGAAACCCCGACCTGGGAATTCATCGCTGACGCTGCCGAGAAGATGACCGACCGCAAGGCCGACATCAGCGGCATGTGCCTTCGTGGCAAGGCCGGCTGGGGCGAGAACATGGCCTTCGTTTCGGCGCTGACCAACTCGTTCGGCGGACGCTGGTTCGACGAAAACTGGAAGCCGCAGTTCGATCAGCCGGAATGGAAGGCAGCACTTACCTTCTACGCCGACATGATGAAGAATTCCGGCCCGTCGGGCGCTTCTTCCAACGGCTTCAACGAAAACCTGACGCTGTTCCAGCAGGGCAAATGCGGCATGTGGATCGACGCGACCGTCGCTGCATCGTTCGTGTCGAACCCGAAGGACTCCAAGGTTGCCGACAAGGTCGGTTATGCGCTCTTCCCAAGCAAGGAAGGCGTCGCCAACCACGGCAACTGGCTCTGGTCCTGGAACCTTGCCGTTCCGGCATCGTCCAAGAAGGCTGAATCGGCTCAGAAGTTCATCTCCTGGGCAACCAGCAAGGAATACACGACGCTTGTTGCTGCCAAGGAAGGCTGGGCCAACGTTCCTCCGGGCACGCGCACCTCGCTCTACAAGAACGCGGACTACCAGAAGGCCGCCGCCTTCGCAGCTCCGACGCTTGCTGCCATGGACGCTGCCGACATCACCAAGCCAACCGTCAAGCCGGTGCCTTATACCGGTGGCCAGTTCGTCGCGATCCCTGAATTCCAGGCTCTCGGCACCACGGTCGGTCAGTTGTTCTCGGCTGTTGTCGCCGGCCAGTCCACGGTCGATGACGCGCTTGCCGCCGCTCAGGCAACGGCAACCCGCGACATGACCCGCGCCGGTTACATCAAGTAAGCTTGGTCAAGACACTGCTGTCCGGCATCCGTGCCGGGCAGCAGATCACAGGATGACGATTGGATGCTGAACCGCATCTCGCTGTTCCAGCACGCTACCCTATAAAAACAAGATCATGCCTTCGCGTCCTCCTCTGGCCGCGTGCGGCGCGCTTACCTCCGGGGAGGGGCCTCAAAGATGGCAACGCAAAATACCAAGACGTTGGCACGCCTGATGATGGCGCCCTCCGTCATCGTTCTTTTGGTTTGGATGGCCGTACCGCTCGCAATGACGCTGTACTACTCGTTCCAGAACTACAACCTGCTGACGCCGCAGAACGTGAGCTTCGCAGGCTTCTTCAATTACCAGTATTTCTACACGGACCCGGCCTTCTTCCAGTCGATCTGGAACACGATGCTGCTGGTGCTCGGCGTGCTCGGCATTACCGTCATCGGCGGTGTCGCGATCGCGCTTCTGCTCGACCAGCCGATCTTCGGCCAGGGCATTGTCCGCATTCTGGTGATCTCGCCGTTCTTCGTGATGCCGCCGGTGGCCGCGCTGATCTGGAAGAACATGATCATGCATCCGGGCTACGGCGTGCTGGCGGATCTCGCGCGGTTCTTCGGGGTTCAGCCGATCGACTGGTTTGCCCAGTATCCGCTGTTTGCGGTGATCATCATCGTCGCCTGGCAATGGTTGCCGTTTGCGACGCTTATCCTTTTGACGGCGCTTCAGTCGCTCGACAGCGAGCAGCGCGAAGCAGCCGAAATGGATGGCGCCAACTTCTTCAACCGCTTCATCTACCTGACGCTGCCGCATCTTTCGCGCGCGATCACTGTCGTCATCCTGATCCAGACGATCTTCCTGCTCGGCATTTACGCTGAAATCCTGGTCACCACCAATGGCGGTCCGGGCTATGCGTCCACCAACCTCACCTTCCTAATCTACCGCACTGCACGTCTCGGCTATGACGTCGGCGGGGGTGCAGCGGGTGGTATCATCGCCGTCGTGCTTGCCAACATCGTCGCCTTCTTCCTGATGCGCGCCGTCGGCAAGAACCTGGACAAGTAGGAGGAACGATCATGGCTCGCAAAGTAACAACCGGAGCGAAGATCGGCTGGACAATCCTGGCCTGGGTCGTCGCACTCCTGATCTTCTTCCCGATCCTCTACGCGCTGATCACCAGCCTGAAGACGGAGCAGGAAGCGATCGCCGGCTTCAGCCTGATCCCATCGGGCACGCTTGAGAACTACATCACGGTGCAGACGCAGCGCGACTATTTCAAGCCGTTCATGAACTCGGTGATCCTGTCGGTCGGCTCCACCATCCTCGCGCTGATCATCGCGATCCCCGGGGCCTGGGCGATGGCGTTCGCGCCCGGCAAGCGTACCAAGGACATCCTGATGTGGATGCTGTCGACCAAGATGATGCCGGCCGTGGCGGTGCTGCTGCCAATCTTCATCCTGTTCCGCAACTTCGGCCTGCTCGACAGCCGCATCGGCCTCACCATCATGCTGACGCTGATCAACCTGCCGATCGTGGTGTGGATGCTCTACACATACTTCCGCGAAATTCCGGGCGAAATCCTGGAAGCGGCACGGATGGACGGCGCCAACCTGTGGAAGGAAATCGTCTACGTGCTGACGCCGATGGCGGTTCCCGGCATCGCCTCGACGCTGCTCCTCAACATCATCCTTGCCTGGAACGAAGCGTTCTGGACGATCCAGCTGACCACGACAAACGCGGCTCCGCTGACGGCCTTCATCGCCTCCTTCTCCTCGCCGCAGGGTCTGTTCTGGGCAAAGCTTTCGGCGGCCTCGACCATGGCCATCGCGCCGATCCTCATCCTCGGCTGGTTCAGCCAGAAGCAACTCGTTCGCGGCCTCACGTTTGGCGCGGTTAAGTAAGGATCACTCTTATGGGCAGCATTACTCTTTCCAAAGTCTCGAAGACGTTCGGCGAAGCCAAGGTCATTCCGTCGATCGATCTCGAAATCAACGACGGCGAGTTCGTCGTGTTCGTCGGACCTTCGGGTTGCGGCAAGTCCACGCTTCTGCGTCTCATTGCGGGGCTTGAAGACGTGACCGGCGGCCAGATCAAGATCGACGGTCGCGACGTGACGGACGCCGCTCCGGCCGAACGCGGCCTTGCGATGGTGTTCCAGTCCTATGCGCTGTATCCGCATATGAGCGTGCGCAAGAACATCGCTTTCCCGCTCAAGATGGCGAAGATGGAACAGTCGGCGATCGACAAGAAGGTCGCCGATGCGGCGCACATCCTCAACCTCACCGATTATCTCGAGCGTCGCCCCGGTCAGCTGTCGGGCGGCCAGCGCCAGCGCGTGGCCATCGGCCGTGCGATCGTGCGCGAACCTTCGGCCTTCCTGTTCGACGAGCCGCTCTCCAACCTCGATGCGGCACTGCGCGGCACGATGCGTCTGGAGATCAGCGACCTGCACAACCAGCTGAAGACCACGATGGTCTACGTTACCCACGACCAGATCGAAGCCATGACCATGGCCGACAAGATCGTGGTGCTCAACCGCGGCAATATCGAGCAGGTCGGCTCGCCGCTCGAGCTCTACAAGTCGCCGCGCAATCTGTTTGTCGCAGGCTTTATCGGTTCGCCGAAGATGAACCTGCTCGAAGGTGACTACGCCAAGGCGAAAAACGGCAAGACCGTGGGCGTTCGTCCCGAACATATCGGGCTTTCCAAGGACAGCGGTCTGTGGAAAGGCCGGGTTTCGGTTGCCGAACATCTGGGCGCCGACACGTTCCTGCATCTCGACGTCGATGGTATCGGCCCGATCACGGCGCGTGCCGGCGGCGAGTTCGGCGCGAGCTACGGCGACACGGTCTACCTGACGCCGGATGAAACCAAACTGCATCGCTTCGACGACAAGGGTCTTGCGATCCGGGCCTGAATGATCCCAAAGGCCTGAACAGCAGGCCAATCGGAGTATGAGAAAATGACTGTGAAGCTTTCGTTGGCAACTCTCAAGGATGCCGCAGCGACCGCTGGCGTGCCCGCCTACGATCCGAAGACGCTCTCCCCCGGCATCGTGCATTTCGGCGTCGGCAATTTTCACCGCGCCCACCAGGCGATCTACCTGGACGACCTGTTCAACATCGGCAAGGGCCACGACTGGGCCATCATCGGTGCCGGCGTGATGCCGTCCGATGCGGCCATGCGCGACAAGCTGAAGGCGCAGGATTTCCTCACCACCGTCGTGGAGCAGGACAACAACAAGACCGGCGCCCGCGTGACCGCCCCGATGATCGACATCATCGCGCCTGACGACAAGCAGGCGCTGATCGAGAAGCTGGCCGATCCGACCATCCGCATCGTTTCCATGACGATCACCGAGGGCGGCTATTTCATCGACGCGTCCGGTCACTTCAACCCGGCCCATCCGGCCATGGTCGAAGACGGCAGCAACCCGGATGCTCCGAAGACGGTGTTCGGCCTGATCCTTGCCGGCCTCAAGCTTCGCCGTTCGCGCGGCCTTGCGCCATTCACGATCATGTCTTGCGACAACATTCCCGGCAACGGCCACGTGACGGAAAACACCGTCGTCGGTCTCGCCAAGCTTTCGGACCCGGATTTTGCGACCTGGATCCACGACAATGTCGCCTTCCCGAATTCGATGGTCGACCGCATCACGCCGGCCACCGGTCAGCGCGAAGTCGATATCCTGAAGAACGACTACAATATCGACGATAACTGGCCGGTGTTCTGCGAAGAGTTCAAGCAGTGGGTAATGGAAGATCATTTCCCACTCGGCCGTCCGGCGCTTGAAGAAGTCGGCGTTCAGTTCGTGCCCGACGTCGCGCCCTACGAGCTGATGAAGCTGCGCATCCTCAACGGCGGCCATGCGACGATCGCTTATCCCGGCGAGTTGCTGGACATCCATTTCGTGCACGAGGCAATGGAGCATCCGCTGATCCGGGCCTTCCTTGCCAAGCTCGAGAAGGAAGAGATCATCCCGATCGTGCCGCCGGTTCCAGATACCAGCCTCGACGACTATTTCGACCTGATCGAGCACCGCTTCCTCAACCCGAAGATCGGCGACACTATTCCGCGCCTGGCGCAGGACGGTTCCAACCGCCAGCCGAAGTTCATCCTGCCATCGACCCGCGACCGGCTGGACCAGGGCCTCGACATCGTCGGCCTGTCGCTTGTGTCGGCGCTGTGGTGCCGCTATTTTGCGGGCACATCGGACAGCGGTCGCCAGATCGTGTTCAACGATACGAGTGCCGAGAAGCTGCAGGCTGCAGCGATCAAGGCCAAGGACGACCCGGATGCGTTCCTGGTGTTCGACGAGATCTTCGGCGAAGTCTCGACGTCGGAACTGTTCCGCAAGCGGTTTGCGCATGCGCTGAAGACGCTATGGACACAGGGCACGGCCAAGACGCTGCAGCTCTATCTCGACGACCAGCTCGTCAAGAATTGAGGTGAACACCGTGACGGGAATTAGTGCAATCAAACCACGCCATCTCGTGATCTTCGATTGCGACGGCGTCCTTGTCGACAGCGAGCCGCTGTCGGTGCGGGTTCTGGTGGCTGCGCTCAACCGCCACGGTATCGAAATGGCCGAGGAGGAAGCCTATGAGCGCTTCCTCGGTCGCAGCCTGGCGACCATGCGCCAGGTCATGGACGAGGAATACGGTTTCCACACCGGGCCGGAATTTCTCGAGGGTATGCGCACCGATCTCTACAGCCTGTTCAAGGCCGAGCTGAAGCCGATCCCCGGCATTGCCGAGACGCTCGAGGCGCTCGGGCTTCAAGCCTGCGTCGCATCCTCCAGCAATCCCGACCGCATCCGGCTGTCGCTGACGATCACCGGCCTGATCGACAAGCTCGATCCCCATATCTTTAGTGCCACAATGGTGAAGAACGGCAAGCCCGCGCCGGACCTCTTTCTGCTGGCAGCAAGCGAAATGGGGTTCGGGCCGGAAGATTGCATCGTCATTGAAGACAGCCCCGCGGGCATCGAGGCGGCCCAGCGGGCGGGCATGGCGTCATTCGCCTTTACCGGCGGATCGCACACCCACACTTCCGGATACCGTGACCGGATCGAGGCGCTATCGCCCGACGTCGTGTTTGACGCGATGCCGGATTTGCTCCACCTTGTCCAAAAATATATCGAGGATCGCAACGGTTCGGTTTCCGCGAACACCTGAAGCTCGGCTTTCAGGCTGGCGGGACGCGACGGGGACAGTCTGCGCGACTTAAAGGGACAGGAAACAAATCGGGATGCGTGATTTTCTCGTTGCGGTCGATATCGGCACGGCAAGCGCCCGTGCCGGCGTGTTCGGCCGCGACGGAACGCTGATTGCGAAATCCAAACATCCGATCCTGATGTTCCGCCCGCGGGATAAGCACGCCGAACATTCCTCCGAAGACATCTGGTCCGCAACCTGCATCTCCGTGAAAGCGGCGTTGGCCGAGGCTGGGATTTCTGCATCCCAGGTGGCGGCCATCGGCTTTGACGCGACTTGCTCGCTTGTGGCGCGGGACCGCGACGGCGCACCGCTGAGCGTTTCGGTCAGCGGCAACGCGCATCAGGATACGATCGTCTGGCACGACCACCGGGCGATAAGTCAGGCGGAGACGCTGTCAAGAAGCGGCCATGCGGTGCTCGATTTCGCTGGCGGATCGATCTCGCCGGAAATGGAAATGCCCAAGCTGATGTGGCTGAAGCAGAACCTTCCGGAAAGCTGGAGCCGCGCGGGTTTTTTCTTCGATCTTGCCGATTTCCTGACCTGGAAAGCCACAGGTTCCGCGTCGCGTTCGCGCTGCACGCTGACGGCCAAATGGAATTTCCTGGCGCATGAGACGCCCGGCTGGAGCGCGGATTATCTGGCGCTTGCCGGGCTCGACGACCTTATTGAGAAGGGCGGTCTGCCGGACGATACGATCGGTGTCGGCGGCTCGATCGGACCGCTCAGCGAAAAGGCGGCGGCCGAACTTGGCCTCGATACCGGCGTGCAGGTCGCGCCGGGAATGATCGACGCTTACGCGGGTGCCTATGGCGTGCTTGGCGGTGTTGGGGCGAAAAGCCTGCCAGGCTCGTCGCTGGAAACGAGCGTTGCGCTTATCGGAGGTACATCGAGCTGCATCGTCGCCTTCACCAGGGAGCCGAAACCCGGTCGCAGCCTTTGGGGCCCGTATTACGAGGCGGTACTGCCCGACCATTGGCTGGTCGAAGGCGGACAGTCGGCGGCGGGCGCTCTGCTCGATCATATCGTCATGATGCACGCAGCCGGCGGCGAGCCGACCACCGATCTGCATGAGAGAATCATTGCCCGAGTCGGCGAGATGCGTGCGGCAGCAGGCGATGACGAGATTGCGCCGGATCTGCACATTCTGCCCGACTTTCACGGCAACCGGTCGCCGCTTGCGGACCCGCATGCGACCGGCGTCATCAGCGGGCTGACGCTCGATACGTCCTTCGACGGGCTTTGCCGCCGCTATTGGCGGACCTGCGTGTCGATCGCGCTCGGCATCCGTCATATTCTCGATGCGATGGCTGACTTTGGGTACCGGTTCGAGACGCTGCACGTGACCGGCGGGCATGTGAACAACCCGCTGCTGGTGGAACTCTATGCGGATGTCACGGGCTGCAAGGTGGTCATCCCGCACAACCGCGATGCGGTTCTGCTCGGAACGGCCATGGCTGCCGCGGTTGCGGGCGGTCTGCATGGCTCGTTGCTTGATGCCGGACATGCGATGAACAGCGGTGGCAGCGAGCGGCTACCCAGCACGGGACGAGACCTTTATGAGCGCGACTACCGGCGGTTCCTCGCGATGATCCGTCACCGCGAAGAGCTGCGGTCGCTGGACTAAGCTGCAACTCATCCCGAAAGCTGATCCGCCTCGACGATGCGCTCTCCCTTTTCACCGCCGATTGCCGCATCCAGCAGAACTTTTGCCACCACATGGGCCGGGCTGATGCGCAGCCGTCGCGGCAGGATGGGATGGGCGATCTTCAGCGCCATGCTTGCAAGCCGTTCGCCGAGCCGGAATTCGCTGCGATCGCCACCCAGAAGGCCGGGCCTGACGATGGTGAGCGTGGAAAAGCCGATGGCGCGGATGGCAGCTTCAAGCTCGCCCTTGGTACGCAGGTAAAGCAGGCTGGACTTCGAATTGGCGCCGGTGGACGAGACGAGCGAGAAACGGGTTGCACCTCGTTCATGCGCGCGCCGGGCCGCACCGAGCGGCGTGGCATAATCCACCAGACGGAAGGCCTCGTCCGATCCCGCCTTTGCCCGCGTGGTGCCGAGCGCCGAAATGACCGCGTCGACGGTCCACCAGTCCGCCTCGGGCAGACCGCTGCTGAGATCGGTGATGGGATTTTCGAGCTTCGGATGGGCCGGCAAGGCGGTCGGAGGCAGCGGCCGGCGGGTGGGCGCGACGACGCGGGTGACCCGGTCGTCCTTGAGCGCCAGTTCGAGGACGTGGCCGCCGACTAATCCGGTCGCGCCAAGGAGCAGCAGGCTTGTCATGCGGATCTCCGTCACTACCACGCCCGGTGCGGGTGTCTGCCGGTGAGTATACGATTCTCGCGGCCAGATTCCTATATCCACCGGCGCTTGTTCCAGGGCGATGGTTGACCTACATGCTGCGGGCCTAACCTGGAGACGCCGATGATCCTCGACGCCGCACGCCTATCGCTGGTCAACCTGTTTGCGCCCGAGACGAGATCGGCCTTCTGGAAGACGCTGGGGCTGACATTCCTGATCCTGATCGGGTTGTGGTTCGGCTTGCGCGAGCTTTTCGCGCTCTATCTCTGGCCCTGGTTTGCCGCCTTCTTTCCGGATGTGCCGGATTGGACGGGATGGCTGACGCTGTTTGCGGCGATCGCGGCCGGGATCGGGCTGGCGCTCGTGCTTGCCTTGCTGATCGCGCCGATCACCGCGCTGATTGCGGGCCTGTTTCTCGACGACGTGGCGGCGGTGATCGAAAAGCGCGACTATCCCGATGACATGCCGGGCCGGGAAATGCCGCTTGGCCAGGCGATCCTCGGTTCGATCCAGTTTCTCGGCATCGTCATCATCGGCAATATCATAGCGCTGCTTTTGCTGTTCATTCCCGGCGTCAACCTCATCGCGTTCTTCCTGGTGAACGGGTATCTGCTGGGGCGGGAGTTCTTCGAGTTCGCCGCGATGCGGTTCCGGCCGCCGGCAGAGGCGCGGGCTTTCCGCTCGAAGCATTCCTCGACCGTGTTCATGGCGGGCCTTTTGATCGCCGGCTTCCTGGCGATCCCCTTCGTCAACCTGCTGACGCCGCTTTTTGCGGCCGGGTTGATGGTGCATCTGCACAAGAAGGTGTCCAAGCGCGATCCGTCCTTCCGGCTTCAGGCGCCGATCACCTGAGGCGGTAGCTCGACCAGCGGTGCTGGGATGGGACAGGTCTTTTCGGGCGACCGACAAAGGTCGGCGATGACGCAGTGCTCGCATTCGGGCTTGCGCGCCTTGCAGGTATAGCGACCGTGCAGGATCAGCCAGTGATGGGCGTGGAACAGATACTGGTCGGGAATGACCTTCAGGAACTGCTCCTCGACCTCATCCGGCGTTCTGCCCGGCGCCATCAGGCAGCGGTTGCCGATGCGAAACACGTGGGTATCGACGGCAAGCGTCGGGATGCCGAAGGCCATGGACATCACCACATTGGCCGTCTTGCGGCCGACGCCCGGCAGGCGCACCAGGTCCTCGCGCGTGCTTGGCACCTCGGATCCGAACTCGTCGATCAGCATGCGACAGAGCGCGACGACGTTCTTGGCCTTGTTGCGATAGAGGCCGATCGTCCTGATATGGGCGATGACGCCGTCCTCGCCGAGCGCCAGCATCTTTTCCGGCGTGTCGGCAATCTTGAACAGGTCGCGGGTCGCCTTGTTGACGCCTGCGTCGGTTGCCTGCGCCGACAGCGCCACGGCGACCACGAGCGTGAACGGATTGACGTGCTCGAGCTCGCCCTTCGGCTCCGGCCGCTGCACCGAGAAGCGGCGGAAGATCTCCACCATTTCGTCAGGCGTATAGGCCGGCTTGAAGCGCTTGGGCTTCCGGCCTTTGGAGATGCTGCTTTTTGTCGCCGGGGTTTTCGTGGATTTGATTTTCGCAAGGGCCATGACACTGTATAGTCTCGCCCCATGACGGAAATCAACGCGCAGCCGATGGATGAGAAACCGGTCTTTGCGGCCGAACTGACGCCCTATCGGTCGCTCGGCCGACGCGGGTTTTTCGTCGTGCTGTCGATATCGGGTGCCGTCTGCCTGTTCTACGGCCTTTTCTTCCTGGCGACCGGCGCTTGGCCGATCGGGCTGTTTCTCGGTTTTGATTTCCTGCTTCTCTATGGCGCGCTGAAACTCAGCTACCGTTCCGGCCGGCAGCGCGAGGAAGTCACGGTGTCGAGGACCAATCTTTCGATCCGGAAATTTTCACCAACGGGGCGGATGGTGGAGCATCGCTACAACCCGTTTTGGGCGCGATTCAATGTCAGCAGGCACGAGGAATTCGGGATTACGGCGATGCAGGTCTCGGGTGAGGGACGGCAGACCGAAATCGGTTCGTTTCTCAACCCGGACGATCGTGAGAGCTTTGCGAGGGCATTTCGCGGAGCGCTGGCGACCGTCACGAGACGATTGTGACCCCGACAAGAAACGGGTGGCTCTGATGGGATCGAGCGTGCATCTATAGGGCACAGGGAGATTGCCATGAACGCTCTTGCTTCGCTTTCCAGGCCCGACATGTCCGCACCCGGCATCGACGTGACGCCTGATGGCTCCGACTATGAAACCGTGCGGCGTGTCATCGAGATGCTGACGCTCGATTATCGCGCGCAGCCTTCGCTCGAAACGATCGCGGCCGAACTTGGCCAGTCGCCGACGCAGTTGCAGAAGGTGTTCACCCGTTGGGCAGGCCTATCGCCCAAGGCATTCCTGCAGGCGGTGACGCTCGATCATGCCAAGCGGCTGCTCGGCCAGGAAGGTCTGCCGCTTCTCGAAACCTCCTACGAACTCGGGCTGTCGGGTCCCGGCCGTCTGCACGATCTGTTCGTGACCCACGAGGCGATGTCGCCGGGCGAATGGAAGGGAAGGGGCGCGGGTCTGACGATCCGCTACGGGTTCCACCCGTCGCCATTCGGCATGGCGCTGGTCATGGCGACGGAGCGTGGGCTTTCGGGACTGGCGTTTTCCGATCTCGGCGGCGAAAAGCCGGCCTTCGAGGACATGGTGCGGCGCTGGCCGAATGCCGCCTATGTCGAGGACAAAGACGCGACGGCGCCCTATATCGGCCGCATCTTCGACCGGGGCCAATGGACGGCCGACCGGCCGCTCAATGTCGTTCTGATCGGCACTGATTTTCAGCTGAAAGTGTGGCAAAGCCTGTTGAAGATCCCGTTCGGCAAGGCGGTCACCTATTCCGCCGTCGCCTCCGACATCGGCCAGCCGACGGCAAGCCGGGCGGTGGGTGCCGCAATCGGCGCCAACCCGATCTCCTTCGTCGTGCCCTGCCACCGGGCTGTGGCGAAGAACGGGGCTTTGACCGGGTATCACTGGGGTCTGACCCGCAAGCGGGCGATCCTGGGCTGGGAGACAGGCAACGCCTGAGCCGCACAGTCCGCCCGACAACCTGCCGTCCTTCAGGTGCGTGTCAGCAAACAGGCCGAAATGATTGCCATCCTGCACTTCAACGGACGGCAGCATGGAACAGTCACGCGTCAGAAGCTGGTTTCGCATGGGAGCCTCGGCGATTTTCGCTGCCGCTCTGGGTTTTGGGGCCTATCTCGAGTATCTGCAGCTCAGCGGCAATTTCCATACGGTGATCGACGGCGAGCTCTACCGGTCTGCCCAGCCGGGTGCCGCCGATATCGAGACCTATGCAAAGACCTACGGCATCCGCACCATCGTCAACCTGCGCGGTGAGGACGACAAGGCCGGATGGTATGCTGAGGAGGTCTCCGCCGCAAAAAGGCTTGGCCTGACGCATCTGGATTTCCGGATGTCGGCTTCCAGGCAGTTGAGCGAAGCGGAGGCGGACCGGCTTGTCACGATGATGCGGGACGCACCGAAGCCGATCCTGATCCATTGCCGCTCGGGTTCCGACCGCACCGGCCTTGCCGCCGGGCTCTACAGCAGCGAGATCGCCGGCATGTCCGAAGAGATCGCCGAGCGCCAGCTTTCCCTCTACTTCGGCCATATCGGTATTCCGGTCATCTCGTCGGCCTATGCCATGGATAGGACATGGGAGCGGCTCGAGCACCATTCCTGGCGCGACAGGATTGCATTGCTGACAACGGATATCGACCTCTGACGTCGTTGCGGCCGAGGCTGGGAAACTCCTGTGGCAGTTGGCGGGTCGTGCCCAATGCGCTAGGATCTCGGCCAGTTCCAAGGAGCCATCATGCCAACATGCAACGTCGTTCTGACAGAGCACCACCAGCAGGTGATCGCGCGGCTTCTGGAAACGGGACGCTATCAGAACGCCAGCGAAATCGTGGGCGATGCACTGCGGCTTATCTGCCCAGGCCGACATCACCAAGATCATTGCCTATACGGATGAGAACTTCGGACGCGGCGCAAGGCGCCGTGACGAACAGCTTCTCGTGACTGCCTTTCGCGATTTGTCGCAAGACCGGACCCGGGTTCAATCGATAGGGCGGAGCTTGGGTTAGGCATACGCAGCTTCCATCTCAGGCGTAGCCGGACGAGGGCTAAGCACGCAAGCGGACTGGTCGTGCAGCCCGCCACTTCATTCTCTATCGGTATCTTGAATTGTCGCTTATCGGGATCGGTCGCGTGCTTCATGACGCTGTCGATCTCGAAAGGCACCTCCCGTCAGCATTCGGCGATGAAAGCGGGCGGTCCTAATCCACCTCCGCCAGCCGCAGCAGTTCCACTGCGGCGGTTTCGTCGGTGATGAGGGTGTTGCAGCCGATGCGTCGGATGGTGGCGCGGATGGCGATGGCGCGGTGTGTGCCGCCGGAGGAGAGGACGATGTGTTTTGCCTTGGCGAGCGTATCGAGGTCGACGGACATGACCCGCTCGTTGAGCTTCTGATCGACGGACCGGCCTTCCTCGTCGAGGAAATTGAACATCGTGTCGCAGACACAGCCGGCGGCGATCAGCCGCTCGAGTTCGGTGGCTGAAATGAAGCCTTCCGACAGCGAGGTCGAATGCGGGCCGATATCACCGCAGCTGACGACGGCGAGATCGAGGCTCTCGGCGAGGTCATAGACGGCATCGAGGCCGCATTTCTCGATCAGCGCCCGTTTGGTGGCGACGCTGTCGACCAGAAGCGGGGCAAGGAACATGAAGCATTCGGCGCCCAGCTGACCGGCAAAGCGCCAGGTGAAGTCGATCGGGTTGGTCTGGTGGACGGCGACGATGCCGCCGAGCAGCGAGACGACCTTGCAGCGTTCGCGACGGGGCGGGCGGAAGCTCGAAAGCGCTGCCGTCATCGTGCGGCCCCAGCCGACGCCGATCGTCATGTCGTTCTGGATTGCTTCCGACAGGAACTGGCCGAGCGCCAGACCGACGGCGCCGGCCAGTGCATCGGCGCTGTTGTCGCGCGGGGCGGGCACCACGACCGCCTCATCCAGTCCGTAGGCGCGTTCAAGCTTGGTCGCCAGCTCGACGCAGGTGTCGATGCCTTCCGAGATCCAGATCTGCACTTCGGAGCGTTTCATTGCCTCGTCGAGAAGGCGGATGACGGTCGAGCGACTGATGCCGAGCCGCTCGGCTACCTCCTTCTGCGTCAGGCCCTGGTTGTAGTAGAGCCAGGCAGCGCGAAGCCGCAGGGAGGACGCTTCCGAATATGCGGTGTGGGTATCGCGTCTCAGCTTGGCCAAATTCTGATGTCCTTTTTCATTCAGGACCATAGGGCTGACGTGAAACATATGTCAATTGTGAAGGACAAATGTCTTGACTTCTTTACCCTGAAGGGTTGTTATCCGGTCAACAGCGATCCAGAAACCATACGACGCCCCGAGCGTTTGTATTCGCTTAACAAGGATTTATTCGGATGACGTCGAAACTAGAGCAGCTTCGTTCCATGACAACGGTCGTCGCCGACACGGGCGACATCGAGGCGGTGACCCGCCTCAAGCCGGTCGATTGCACCACCAACCCGTCGATCGTTCTGAAGGCGATCGGTTCGCCGGCATTTGCCGACACGTTCCAGGAAACGGTTGCCTGGGGCCGCAAACAGGGCGGCAGCGACGACGCGATCACGGTTGCCATAGCTGACAAGCTCGCCATCGACGTGGGCGCGGCGCTTTCTGGAATTGTCCCCGGCCGCGTTTCGACCGAAGTGGATGCCGACCTTTCCTTCGATACCGAAGGTTCGATTACCAAGGCGCACAAGATCATTGCAGCCTACAAGGATCGCGGCATCGAGCGCGAACGCATCCTGATCAAGCTTGCCTCCACCTGGGAAGGCATCAAGGCTGCCGAAGTCCTGCAGGCCGAAGGCATCGACTGCAATCTGACGCTTCTGTTCAGCCATGCCCAGGCCGTTGCCTGCGCGGACGCCAAGGCGTTCCTGATCTCACCTTTCGTTGGGCGCATTCTCGATTGGTACAAGAAGTCGACCGGTGAAGACTACACGTCCGAGACCGATCCGGGCGTCGTCTCGGTGCGTTCGATCTACAATTACTACAAGGCGAACGGCATCTCGACGATCGTCATGGGCGCCTCGTTCCGCAATGTCGGCGAGATCGAAGCTCTTGCCGGTTGCGACCGCCTGACGATTTCGCCGAACCTGCTCGACGAGCTCGACAAGGCTGAAGGCACGCTCGAGCGCAAGCTTTCGCCTGAAAAGTTCGAGCCGGCCGCGCCGATCAAGATGGACGAAAAGACCTTCCGCTGGATGCTCAACGAAGACCAGATGGCGACCGAAAAGCTTTCGGACGGCATCCGGGCGTTCAACAAGGATCTCGGCGCGCTCCGCGAGCTCGTGAAGAAGGAACTGGTCCGCGCCGCGGCCTGATTTCCTCAACGTTTTCCAATGACAAGGCCCGCCTCGTGCGGGTCTTTTTCGTTTTCCTAATGTGCACGGCCGAGGCACAGGGTTAACCGAACGTTTAGCCGGAACTCCTAGATCTTTCAGCCTACAAATCACTTTGAAGCTGGAGCGCATCGATGGCTGGGATTTCTTTTGGCCGTATCTTGTCCAACGCCGCCGTGATCAAGGCCCTCAACCGGTCGCAGGCGATCATCGAATTCGACCTGAAGGGCATTATACTCGATGCCAACGAAAACTTCTGCAATGCGCTCGGCTACCGCCTGGACGAGATCGTCGGCAGGCATCACAGCATGTTCGTCGATCCGGCCGATGCAGCTTCCCCGGACTACGCGGCGTTCTGGGCAGGGCTTTCCACCGGCGCGTTCGATCAGGGGAAATACAAACGCGTTGGCAAAAGCGGCCGCGAGATCTGGATCGAAGCCACCTACAATCCGATTCTGAAAGGCGGCAAGCCTTACAAGGTCGTGAAGTTTGCGACCGACATCACGGAAGCGCGCAAGCGGGCGCTCGAGGACCGGGGCAAGCTTGAGGCACTGTCGCGGGCGCAGGCGATCATCGAATTTTCGCCGACAGGCGAGATTCTCAACGCCAACGACAATTTCTGTGCCGCCGTCGGCTACCGTCTCGATGAGATCGTCGGCAAGCACCATTCTATCTTCTGCGAACCCGACTATGCGCGCTCGTCGGACTATCAGGAGTTCTGGAAGAAGCTCGGACGCGGCACATTTTCGGCCGATCAGTTCACCCGCATCACCAAGACCGGCGAGAAGATCTATATCCAGGCATCCTACAACCCGATCATCGACGACAGCGGACGGGTGTTCAAGGTCGTCAAGTTCGCAACGGATGTGAGCGAACGGGTAAGGGTGGTCAACGATCTCGGCACCGGACTTGCACGTCTCGCCGATTGCAATATCCAGCAGACGCTGGATACGCCCTTCATCGTGGAATTCGAGCCGCTGCGCCGGGACTTCAACGCCTCGATCGGGGCGTTCCAGAAGACGCTGATGGGGGTCCTGCAGCAGACTTCCAGCCTCAACGACAGCAGCCAGGACATGCAGGTGGCGGCCGACCAGCTGTCCGCCCGCACCAAGGAGCAGGCAGCGTCGCTTCGAGAAACGACGGCGGCGCTGGAGCAGGTGACGGAGACGGTAAGGTCCTCCAACACCAATGCGGAGGAAACCCGCAAGCTGGTCAAGGGGGCGCTGCAATCTGCGACCACGTCCTCCTGCGTGGTGCAGGAAACCATCACGGCGATGAAGCGGATCGAAGGCGCATCGTCCGAGATTACCAAGATCATCAGCGTGATCGACGAGATCGCGTTCCAGACCAATCTTCTGGCGCTCAATGCCGGCGTCGAGGCGGCCCGTGCGGGCGAGGCGGGCAAGGGCTTTGCGGTTGTGGCACAGGAGGTGCGTGAACTGGCGCAGCGTTCCGCCAAAGCCGCCAAGGAGATCAAGGGACTGATCGAGAATTCCGGCCGGCAGGTCACGGAGGGCGTGCGCCTTGTCGACGCGACGGGCGCCGCGCTGCACGAGATCGAACGGTTTGTCGCCTCGATCGACCAGAATGTCCAGTCGCTGGCCACTGCGGCGCAGGAACAGTCGGGTGGCCTGTCCGACATCAACCAGACGGTTTCGCAGCTCGACCGGATGACGCAGCAGAACGCGGCGATGGTGGAGCACACGACCGGCATCAGCCGCCAGCTTGCAAGCGGCGCGGCTCTGTTGTCGGAACTGGTCGGACATTTCAAGCTCAACAGGCGCGGCGAAATGCGCGAAACGGGTTCACCGCGTGCCGGCGGCGGCCGCAGGGCCGCTTGACGCAACAGCGAGCGACGACCGGTGGAGAGGCCCGCGTCATGCGGGCCTTTTGTCGTCTGAAGGTCAGGCATGATGGGCGATGTGCCGGCCGGAGCGTGGATGCGCTTCGGGAGCCTCATTCCGGGACAGGCGTTGGGCAAAGGAAAAGCCCAGGCTTAAAGCTTCTTCAATCAGAGTAGCGCAGACTGCGGCTTGAGTATTCCATGTCTTGTTGTGCGTGATGGGGTGATGATGCCGGAGTTCGGCGCGTGAAGATCCGGCTATCGAAGAAGCTGCTCGCGGTCGTCGGCGGTGTTTCCGTGCTCTGCGCCGGCAGCGGCGCGGCGGCCGTGTTCGTGGGCAAAGAAAAGTTTTTCGGCCCGTCCTACGCCGATCTCAACGGCCTGACCTGTTCGGTGTTGCAGACGTTCACGACCAAGCGCGACGGACGCACCTGGGTGCGCCGCTATGTGAATGCCGACGAGGTTGCCTCGGCGGATGGCGTTGGTGACGGCATGGCCCGCATCCGCACCGCATTGCGCGTGGCAAAATCCATCCAGGAGAAGGAAAAGGCCGACATCGTCCAGGTGGCGATGGTCTCCAAGGCAGGTCCGAAGGACCGTGCCGAAATGCGCGGCCGCATGATTGGCGCGCAGGTCGTCTACATTCCAGATGTTTCCAAGGCACCTGATGGCGCAGCGCGGGAACCCTATTCCGCATTTTATGTCGAGGGTGCTGCGACATCCAAGGGCGAGTATTACGGCCAGCGCATCGACATGCCGCTCGCCGATATCGAGCATCTCGAAGCAAGTCTCACCGACAAGACCGATTGTATCGACCCCGTGGCGATCGCCGCGGCCGAGGCTGCAGCCGCAGGGGGACACGGCGCCACCAAGGGGCATGACAAGAAGCCTGCCAAGGGTCATGAACCTGCCGGACATGGCGAAGCCTCCGGTGGGCATGACGCACCTGCAGCTGACGGAGAGGCGTCGGCAGCCGAGCACGGCAGCGCGCCTGCCGAAGGACATGGCGAGGCAGCGGCCTCGGGCCATGGCGAGGGCGGGGAACCTGCCGCCAAGGAAAGCGGCGGTCTCCTGAGTTCGGTTACTGGCATGCTCTTCGGTTCGAAAGAGGAAGCAGCGCCTGCCGCCGCCGCGCATGCGCCGGACGGCGAGGGGCACGCTGCACCGCAAGGCGGCGAGCATCCAATCGACGCGAAGCCGGATGGTCATGCACCAGCTCCATCCGCAGCGGCGGATGACACAGCCGACGGTTCGAAAGAGCATGCAGCAAAGGGCGAGCCTATCTCTGCGCCGGCAGAAACACCTGCACCGACCGAAGAGAAGAGTTTTGTCTCTTCCATGAAGGAGATGCTCTTCGGTTCCAGTGACAATGCTCCGGACGCCACGCATGACGAAGCTTCCGCGGAACCCGCTCTGCCAAAGACCGAGCCCGCGCCAGAGCCACGCACCTCTGCCGAGGGCGGCAAGCGCTGGTCGAAGCAGGATGGCAGCGACGAGATCCGTTCCGGCGGGCCTTCAGCAAGCGACGCCGCGCATGACGACAAGGCCGCCGCGCCGGCTGTTGCGCAAGCGTCGGATCAGCCGGGCGCGGCGGCAGGCGGTTCCAACGCCGCGGATGCGGCAGGTGCCGCGTGGCTTGAGAAGCTGCGGGCGCAACAGGCTGGGTCGGCCAGCAAGCCCTAGTCAAAAAACAACCTATCGGTTGCTCCATCGTCCAGAGAGGCCCTTGCCATCGATCCCCGTTGGCAAGGCGTGCGTATGGTCGGAACCTGCGAGAAGATCCACTGATCCTCTCCCCGTTTCAGGGAGAGGAGTCAGGTTGCTGACAAAGGTCTTGTCAAACAACTCTTGATGTCATTTTGGAAACGATCCGGTTGGCAACCTCCCCTCATCCTCGCCCTTTTGGCGGGGATCCCGTCAGCTCAAGTCCTTGAGCTGAGAGAGTCTTTGACCCGACGGACGTCGTGTCGCTGGATGACCGCCGCAAGGGCAAGGATGAGGGAGAGTGGGGTGTCGCTCTCGCCAAACAAGCTTATTCAGCGTTTGTCGGCAGTCTGACACTCTCCCTGTTTCAGGGGAGAGGAGCAGGTCTGTCTGATCAATCCGCCTTGGCGCGGCGGGCTGGGAAGAGGATGACGTCGCGGATGGAGGGGGCGTTGGTCAGGAGCATGATCAGGCGGTCGACGCCGATGCCGAGGCCGCCGGCGGGGGGCATGCCCTGGTCGATGGCGTCAAGGAATTCGTCGTCCAGCTGCTTGTCTTTTTCGCCGCGGGCATGGGCCTGCTCGAGCTGCTCGACCATGCGCTTGCGCTGCTCTTCAGGGTCGTTCAGTTCCGAGAAGGCATTGCCCAGTTCCCAGGCGTTGCAATAGGTCTCGAAACGTTCAACGAGGCGCGGTTCGCCCGGGACTTCCTTGGCAAAGGGCGAGATGTCCTTCGGGAAATGGGTGACGTGGCTCGGCTGGATCAGCGTGGCCTCGACCTTTTCCTCGAAGATGAAGGCGAGGCATTCGCCCCAGGTCCAGTCCTTCTCGACTTCGAAGCCGGCGGCCTTGGCTGCAGTGCGGGCTTCCTCGTCGGTCTTCATGGCGAGGAAGTCGATGCCGGTGACTTCCTTGACGGCGTCTGGCATCGGCACGCGCTTGAACGGGCCCTTGAACGACAGTTGCTTGTCGCCATAGGCGAACTCGGTCGAGCCGTGGATCTTCATGGCAAGGTCGGCGAACAGGCGTTCGACGAGGTCCATGATGTCCTCGTAGTCGGCATAGGCCCAGTAGCATTCCATCATGGTGAATTCAGGATTGTGCCGGGTGGAGACGCCTTCGTTGCGGAAGTTGCGGTTGATCTCGAACACCTTGTCGGTCAGGCCCGACACCAGCGTGCGCTTCAAGAACAGTTCCGGCGCGATGCGCAGGTACATGTCGAGCTTCAGCGTGTTGTGGTGGGTCTTGAAGGGTTCGGCCGTGGCGCCGCCATAGACGGAATGCAGCATCGGCGTTTCGACTTCCATGAAGCCGTCGTCTTCCATGAACCGGCGGATGCCGGAGACGATCTTCGAGCGCTGCTGGAAGCGGAGCTTGCTTTCCTCGTTGCTGAGGATGTCGAGGTGGCGCTTGCGGTAGCGGATCTCGACATCGGCAATGCCGTTCCACTTTTCCGGCATCGGCAGAAGCGACTTGGTCAGCATGGTGATTTCGCGGGCGCTGATGGACAACTCGCCGCGCTTGGTGCGGCGCACGATGCCGGTGACGCCGATGATGTCGCCAAGATCGATCATCGACAGCATCGCCCGGGCTTCCTCGGGCGTCACGTCCTTGTGGGAGAAGATCTGGATCTTGCCGCCGGCGTCATGGATATCCATGAACATGCCTGAATTGCGCGAGGAAAAGACGCGGCCGGCAACCGTGACGACATCGGTGGTTTCGACGTCAGCCTCGAGATCCTTGTACTTTTCCGCCAGTTCCGCATTGGTCATCGTGCGGTGGAAATGGGCCGGATAGACGTCGCCGACGGTTTCGCGCAGCTTTGCCAGTTTCTGGGCGCGCACTTCTGTCGCGTCGGAGGAGAGGGCGGTTTCGGTCTTGGTGTTCTCGGTCATGGTTTTATTCCTGTAACGGCGCTGCCGCGGCGAGCTTCGCTTCCGTATCCCTCATTCCTGTGCTTGTCACAGGAATCCAGTGCGGCCAAGTCTTTGGGCGCGGAATACTCTTTTCATTCTTTCACGGCGCAGACGCGCCGTGGCTGGATTTCTGTGACAAGCACAGGAATGAGCGAGGCGAAGGTGAGACCTCGCCTCCGCAGTTGTTACTTCTGCGCACCCACCATGGATGACACCACGGCGGCGGCGATCTTCAGGCGCTGGCGCACGACCGAGCGGCCGAGGATTGCCATGCTGTCGAACAGCGGCAGCGAGCGCTGCGAGCCGGACATGGCGATGAACAACGGCGGGGTGACGACGCGCAGCTTCTTTTCGAGCTTGTCGGCAACGGCGCGCAGTTCGGCATCGATCGCCTCGACGTTCCACTCGATCATCTTCTCGATGTCGGCCTGGACCATGGTGATGATCGCGAGCGTGTCTTCCGGCGAGGTCTTCAGACCCGCGAACGAGGCCGGTGTCAGGTTGACGTCGGCGGCGAGCAGGAAACCGGCGAGGTTGGGCAGGTCGCCGAGCTTGGAAACGCGGCTCTGCGAGTGCTTCAGGCCCTCGATCAGGCGCTGATTTTCCATCGCCCATTCCAGCGTGCGCGACACGAACTCATCCGGCGACAGCTTTTCGCGCAGCCAACGGCCGTTCACCCAGTCCAGCTTCTGCAGATCGAAGATGGCGCCGGCCTTGGACAGAGCTTCCGGATCGAAGCTGCTGATCATCTCATCCATGGTTAGAAGCTCTTCGCCTTCTGCGATCTGCACGAAGAACAGACCGAGGAAGTTCATCAGGGCTTCCGGCAGGTAGCCGAGCGCCGAGTAATAGCTGATCGAGGTCGGGTTCTTGCGCTTCGACAGTTTAGACTTGTCGGCATTTCTCATGAGGGAGAGATGCATGAAGACCGGCGCTTCCCAGCCGAAATAGCGATAGAGAAGAATGTGCTTGGGCACCGACGCCAGCCACTCTTCGCCGCGAGCGACGTGGGTGATCTTCATCAGATGGTCGTCGATGACGTTGGCCATGTGATAGGTTGGCATGCCGTCGCCCTTGATCAGGACCTGCATGTCGACCGAATCCCACGGGATCGAGACATCGCCATAGACGCCGTCTGTGAAATCGCACGAGCCTTCGGTCGGGATTTTCATGCGCACGACGGACTGTTCGCCGGCCGCCATCTTTTCGGTGACTTCCTCGGCCGAGTATTTCAGGCAGAGACCGTCATACTTCGGCGGCTTGCCGGCGGCGCGCTGGCCTTCGCGCATCTGCTCCAGACGCTCCGGCGTGCAGAAGCAGCGGAAGGCGTGGCCCTTGTCGAGCAGGTCCTGGGCGTGCGGCCAGTACATGTCCTTGCGGTCCGACTGACGGTAGGGGCCGTAGGGACCGCCGATATCTGGACCTTCCGCCCAGGTAAGCCCGGTCCATTTCAGCGCGTCCAGCACCTTCTGCTCGTATTCGAGCGTCGAGCGGGTCGCGTCGGTATCTTCGATGCGCAGGATGAATTCGCCGCCGTGCTTTTTCGCGAAAAGGTAGTTGAAGAGGGCGATGTAAGCGGTGCCGACATGGGGCTCGCCGGTGGGCGATGGGGCAATGCGGACGCGAGGGGTCGGATTGATCATGGATACTGCTCTTTCCACGGCGCGCATGGCTGCGCAAAGCCTGTGCCTTTGAATAGGGATTGGCGCAGGCTTAGGCCATATTCAGGCGAGAGCGTCAAGGTTTTTGGCGAAAACGGCCGCCACCCCGTCCCTCATTGAGGGACGGGGTTAGCCTGGGTCCGTTGAGCGCGGGGAGGACTAATTTACCGGCCAGATATAGAGGAGGGCGGGGACGCTGACGACGATGATCAGGAACGACAAAGGCAGGCCAAGCCGCGGATAATCGGAGAACTTGTAGCCCCCCGGGCCGAACACCAATGTGTTGCACTGGTGGCCGACGGGGGTGAGGAAATCGCAGCCGGCGCCGATTGCCACAGCCATCAGGAAGGGTTCGGGGCGAAAGCCCAGATTGGTGGCAAAGCTTGCGGCGATCGGCCCCATGACCAGCACGGTTGCTGCGTTGTTGAGGAACGGCGTGACAGCCATGGCGGTGATGAGGATCAGACCGATCGCGCCCCAGGCAGGCAAGGTCGCTGCGGCCTGGCCGAGCCATCCGGCGATCAGTTCGCTACCGCCGGAGGTTCGCAGAGAATCCGAAACCGGGATGAGCGCCGCCAGCATGACGAGGATCGGGCCATCAACGGATTTGTAGAAATCGGTCAACGGAATGGCGCGGAAAACCACCATGCCGAGAGCGGCCGCGAAGAAAGCGACCGGCACAGGGGCAAGCCCGACGGCCGTCGTGCCCATCGCCAGTGCCAGGATGATCAGTGGAATGAAGGCCTGCCTCCGCGTGCCGAGCAGCACTTCGCGCTGAGCGAGCGGCAAAAGCGAGAAGTCCTGCATCACCGTCGGCATGTTCTTGCGGCTGCCCTGCAACACGATCACGTCGCCCGCCATCAGGGTGATGGTGCCAAGACGCTGCTTGAGGCGTTCGCCATGCCGGCTGATTGCCAGAAGATTGACGCCACGGGTGTAGGACAGTGCCAGTTCCTTGGCGGAAAGCCCCTTGAGCGGGGAATCCTGGGTGATGATCGCCTCTATGGAGATGACATCTGCCTGGGCCTGTCCGTTTTCCATCAGCGGCTTGCCGGAGAGCTGCAGCCTGCCGCCGGAGACCATCCGGTCGAGCGCCTTTGACGGGCCTTCGAGCAGCACGACATCGTTTTCACGCAGGATGAGGTCCGGGAAGGGTGCCATGCGCGATGGACCGCGCAGGACGGCATTGGCAATCACCTCGCCGTCACCGATCTTCAACAGCTCGGCGACCGTCTTTTCAAGAACAGTCGACAGCGGAGTAATCATCACCTCGGACGTATAGTTGGTGATCTCGACCGCTTCCTCGAGGGAATCGTTCTGCTTTGTGCGGCTGGGCACCAGCCAGTGGAAGAACAGAAGAAAAGTAATGCCGACAAAGGCGAGGATCGCACCCATCGGGGTGAAGTCGAACATCGTGAAGGATTCGCCGGTCAGTTCCTGGCGGATCCGCGACACGACGATATTGGGCGAGGTGCCGATCTGCGTCATCAGGCCACCGAGCAAAGCGGCGAAAGCCATCGGCATCAGGTATTTCGACGGCGAGGCGCCGGATTTGCGGGCGAACTGGAACGCCACCGGCATCATGATCGCAAGCGCGCCGATATTCTTGATGAAGGCCGACAGCACGGCGACGACGATCATCAGCAAGGCCAGCTGGGTGTGCAGCGTGTTGAGGTTGGGGAAGAATTTCTTGATCGCCATGTCGACGATGCCGGAGCGGGCAACGCCTGCCGAAACGACCAGCGCGCTGCCGACGATGATGACGATATCATCCGAGAACCCGGAAAACGCCTGGTCGACCGGAACGATCCCCACCGTCACCGCCACGACGAGCGCACAGCAGGCGACCACATCGTAGCGGAAGCGATCCCAGATGAAGACGGCCATCATCACGGCGATGACGGAAAAGGCAAGGATCTGCTGGGTTGTCATGTGGCTCCGGGGGCGCTGGAAATGGGATGCAGCGAGAGGCGATGATCGGCGTGGTGATAAGATCGTGCCCTAGAATGCCCCAGTGCCACAAATGTTGCAAAGTCTGATGACGTTTCGCAAAACGCGTCTATCGCCGCTCAGGGCGTGTCTGCTGGACAAACCGTGGTGGACGCATAAGTAGACGATATCAACTGCAGTTGTTTGCGCCAATTCCCCTGCGCCAAAGCCCCCGGAGCCGTCATGACCGATATCCTTGCCATCCCCGTCAAGCTTGCCGACGGCCGGAACACGACGCTTGCCGAATACCGTGGAAAAGTCATGCTGGTGGTCAACGTCGCGTCCAAATGCGGCCTGACCACGCAGTATGAAGGGTTGGAAAAACTCTATGAGCAAAAGCGGGACAGGGGCTTTGTCATCGCAGCCTTTCCGGCCAACGACTTCATGGGGCAGGAGCCCGGCTCGGATACGGAAATCGTCGAATTCTGCCAGCTGACCTATGACGTGAAGTTTCCGATCTTCTCAAAGATTTCCGTCAAGGGCGATGCCAAGCATCCGCTCTACAAGGCGCTGACCGCAGATCCGGTGCCCACCACCGGCGACGGTCCGATGAAGGCGCGCCTGCGCGGCCGCGGCATGGAGATCAAGGATGGCGAGATCGTCTGGAACTTCGAAAAGTTTCTGATCGGACGCGATGGCCGGATCAAGGCACGCTTCGCGCCTGACGTGACCGCAGACGATAACCGGCTGCTCGAAGCGCTGGACCGGGAACTGTCCGAGCGGTGATCCGCCGGGTCTAGGCCCTTGGGCCGAACACAAAAAAGGGCGCCTCGCGGGCGCCCTTTGCGTGTCGATGTTTGTAGCAACGTCAATGCAGCGTGCCGGAGGCCTTTTTCTTGGCGCGGGCGCCCTTCGCGAACATGTTGAGGGCCTCGACGCCGGCCGAGAAGGCCATGGCGGCGTAGATATAGCCCTTCGGAACGTGCACGCCGAAACCTTCGACGATCAAGGTGCCGCCGATCATCAGCAGGAAGGCGAGAGCCAGCATGACGATGGTCGGGTTTCTCTCGATGAAGTTGGCGAGCGGGGTTGCTGCCAGAAGCATCACGGTGACAGCGGCGACGACGGCCACGATCATGATCGGCAGATGCGGCGTCATGCCGACTGCGGTGATGATGCTGTCGATCGAGAAAACCAGGTCGAGGATCAGGATCTGCACGATGGCGGCGCTGAAGCTCATCTGCACGACTTCCTTGCCGGCGCCGACCATGTCTTCCTTGTTGTCGACCACATCCACGGAATGGTGGATTTCCTTGGTCGCCTTGTAAACGAGGAACAGACCACCGGCGATCAGGATCATGTCCTTCCAGGAGAAGGGGTGACCGAAGGCTTCAAAGACCGGATTGGTAAGCTGAACGATCCAGGCAACGGTGCCAAGCAGACCAAGACGCATGACCAGCGCCAGGCCGATACCGATCTTGCGTGCCTTTTCCCGATGCTCAGGTGGCAGCTTGTTGGTGAGGATGGAGATGAAGATCAGGTTGTCGATGCCAAGCACCACTTCCATGACCACAAGTGTAACGAGCGCTACCCAGGCCGTCGGGTCTGCTACCAGCGCTGCAATGTCCATCCATCTCTCCTGTTTTCAATCAAAGGGCGCAATTTCCCGCCGCATTTGGGGATCGACCCATTAAAAACAAGAGTAGGTTGAATATGGACCGACCAGAATCAGGCGGAATCAGCCCCATTATCGATCACGGGTTTGTTATGACAACCGTAGGCCGCCATGAAAACGCGGACTGCACCTTGGATGGTCCGGTGGATTTCCTCGTCTGACGGGGCGTCTTCCATGGACCCGAACAGACGAACCTTGAAATAGCCGCCGCTAACGAGGTCGATATACTGGCCTGCGGCAAGTTCGATATCGTCGATATTCAGCCTGCCGGCCTCGACGTGGAGGGCGAGAAAGTCGCGCATCACTGTGCGCAGGTTTTCGGGTCCGCGGAAAAAGCGCCGACACAGGTCCGGCATACGCTCGCGGACGCCAAGCACGGTCCGCATCGCGGTGATGATTTTCTCTTCCGTCATGTGGCTGAGGAACGAGACGCCAAAATCGTAGAGGCTCTTTTCCACATTGCCGTTGGTCGACAGAACGGACCGAACAGTGGCGAGGAAGGCGGCGCGCTCCTGTTCCACCATGGCGACGAACAGATCTTCCTTGTTCTGGAAGTAGACGTAGATCGTTCCCTTCGAAACGCCGGCCTCGCGCGTGATGTCGTTCATGCTTGCGGCTTCGAAACCAACCTTCATGAAAACCCGCGTCGCGCCTTCCATGATCTGACTGCGCTTGGCCGGATCCTCGCCCGCAGCAAAACGCCCTGCAGTGCGGGGGGACGTGTCTCGCGGCGCGGATCTCTTTAACGGTTTCGGCATTATAATTCAGCATTCCGGTTTTTTTCGAACCGATTGGTTCGATGTGGTCTTGATATGTGTGATCGAAGGCTTTATGTCAACGCTCCGAACTGATCGGTTCGATCGGTTTTCGCTTTTCAAAGATGGTTACGACAATGACGGCCTCCAAGAATGCCGGCGCGCTGCGCACCGTAAAAAACGAAGATGTGAATGCCGATGACACGGCGCGCGACGACGCGTCGCCGGCTGCCGAGAAACCTGCGGCACCTGTTGCAACGCCATCGCCCGAAGCCAAGGCCGACGCGCCGGCAAAGAAGGGCAAGCGTGGCCTTATCCTGCCGATCATCGTGCTGGCGCTGCTCGCCGGTGGCGGCTGGTATGGATATCAGTGGTGGACGACGGGCCGTTTCATGGTGTCGACGGACGATGCCTATATCGAAGGCGATATTGCCACGATTTCCCCAAAGGTCACGGCTTTCGTTTCGAAAGTGAATGTCGCCGCCAACCAGCAGGTCAAGGCCGGCGATGTGCTGGCGACGCTCGACAATGGCGATTACCAGAACGCGCTTGATCAGGCCAATGCCGCCATCGAAACCGGCAAGCTGTCGCTGACCCGCATCGATGCACAGGTCGAAGGTGCGCAGGCAACCCTTGCCCAGGCGCAGGCCTCCAAGGTTGCACTGCAGGCAGCGGTCCGCGGTGCCGAGATCACGCTCAAGCGCCAGACCGAGCTTGCGGCCAAGTCGGTCGGCACGACCGCCGATCTCGACAGCGCCACGATTGCGCTCGATCAGGCCAAGGCCAACCTTGTCGGCGGCGATGCGTCGATCAAGTCGGCAGAAGCCAACATCACCATTCTTGAAGCGCAGCGCAAGGAAGCAGAAGGCCAGGTCCGGACGCTCGAACTGCAGCGCGACAAAGCGGCCCGCGACTTGTCCTTTACCGTTCTGAAGGCGCCCTATGACGGGATTGTCGGCAATCGCTCGGTGCAGGAAGGAGATCTCGTTTCGCCGGGACAGCGGCTGATGGCGCTGGTGCCGACGCGTCAGCTCTATATCGACGCCAATTTCAAGGAAACGCAGATCCAGCATCTGGAGATCGGCTCCAAGGTGGAAGTGCATGTGGATGCCTATAGCGAGGAGCCGATCATCGGGACGGTAGAATCGCTTGCGCCGGCTTCGGGCTCGGTATTCTCGCTGCTGCCGCCGGAAAACGCGACGGGCAACTTCACCAAGATCATCCAGCGCGTTCCGGTCAGGATCGCCCTGCCGCAGGATGCGCTCGACAGCGGTCGTCTCAGGGCGGGTCTGAGCGTTGTCGTCGACGTGGACATCCGCACCGCACCCAAGAAGTAACTGGGCTTTGGCCTAACAGCCCCATCGGGGCGGAGGTGGTCCCATGGCTGGGAGCGCAACGACAACTGCAGGATCGATATCGTCTGCTGCGCCGGCATCGTCTGCTCCCAAGGTGGACGAGAAGATGCCGACCGGCCGGCTGATTGCGTTTTTCGCGATGGTGGTCGGCATGTTCATGTCGATCCTCGACATCCAGATCGTGTCTGCGTCGCTGTCTGAAATTCAGGCGGGTCTTTCGGCCGGTTCGGACGAGATCGGCTGGGTACAGACGTCGTATCTGATCGCCGAAGTCATCATGATCCCGCTTTCTGGCACCTTGGCGCGTATCGTCTCGACGCGCTATCTGTTTGCGTTCTCGGCTGCCGGCTTTACGGCTGCGAGCGCGCTTGCGGCGACCGCATCCAATATCGACCAGATGATCGTCTACCGCGCGATCCAGGGCTTTATCGGCGGCGGTATGATTCCGTCTGTGTTTGCGGCAGCCTTCACCATTTTCCCGCCATCGAAGCGGGCGTTCGTCTCGCCGATCATCGGGCTCATCGCGACGCTTGCGCCCACGATCGGACCAACGGTCGGCGGTTATCTCTCGAACGCGTTTTCGTGGCACTGGCTGTTTCTGGTCAACATCATTCCCGGCATCTTTGTGACGATCCTGACCTGGCGGTTCATCGACTTCGACAAGCCGGAACTGTCGCTGTTCAAGAAGTTCGACTGGTGGGGTCTTGTAGCGATGGGCGTGTTCCTCGGCGGTCTCGAGTATGTGCTGGAAGAGGGCAATTCCAACGATTGGTTCAACGACCACATGATCGTCATCGGTGCCATCGCATCGGGGCTTGGCTGCCTGGTCTTCTTCTATCGCGCCTTTACCTCGGAATTTCCCGTCGTGGACCTGACGGCGTTTACGAACCGGAACTTCGCGTTCGGCTCGATCTTCTCCTTCGTGATGGGTATCGGGCTCTACGGGCTCACCTATATCTACCCGGTCTATCTCAGCCGCATCCGCGGTTACGACAGCCAGATGATCGGCGAGACCATGTTCGTCTCGGGTCTTGCCATGTTCGTCACGGCGCCGATCGCAGGCAAGCTGTCGACCAAGATGGACCTGAGAGCGATGATGGTGATCGGTTTCATCAGCTTTGCCTCCGGCACCTATATCATGACCGGCATCACCGCCGATTGGGACTTCTACGAGCTTCTGATCCCGCAGATCCTGCGCGGTTTTGGCCTGATGATGTGCATGGTGCCGATCAATAATATCGCGCTTGGCACTTTGTCTCCGGCCCGCATCCGGGGGGCGTCCGGCCTGTTCAACCTGACCCGCAACCTTGGTGGCGCGGTGGGGCTTGCGATCATCAGCACGCTTTTGTCCAACCGCCAGGACGTGCATTACGAGCGGCTGCGCGAGCATCTCGACTGGGGCAACCGGATCGCTTCCGACCAGCTCGACTCGATGGCGTCCAATCTGAACACCTACGGTCTAGATGGCGCGACCGGCGCGATCCGGCAGATGGTGCAACTGGTGACCAAGCAGGCCGTGGTGATGTCATTCTCGGACGTTTTCCTGATCCTGACCGTGCTGTTTGCGATGATGATCCTCGGCGTTGCCGCCATCGAAAAGCCAGCCCCCCAGGGCGGTGGCGGTGGTAGCGGCCACTGATCGCGGACTTCGCGCTGAAGATTTCTAAGAACCACCGCCTGCAGAGGGGTCGTCGCAAACCGCGGCGGCCCCTTTGCGATTCATCCAGCGCGTTGTTCGAATAAATTTGATTTACGTACCTCAAATTCTCCGTTACGAAGATCGGCGGAGGACCGCATGAAGCCAACCGTACACGATATCGCGCGTAGCGCCGGCGTCAGCCTGGCGACCGTCGACCGTGTGCTGAACGGTCGGCCGGGCGTGCGGCGCATCACCCAGGAGAAGGTCGAGGAGGCGATCGCCGTCCTCGGCTACGTGCGGGACGTGGCGGCTGCGAACCTTGCCAAGGGACGGACTTACGCCTTCACCTTCGTGCTGCCTGAGAACGACAACTCGTTTATGATCGGCTTGCGCGAAGAGGTGGAGCAGGCGGTTGGTCGCTCCGGCGCCGAACGAACCCGTATCCGCGTCGTCGACGTGCCGCCTTTCGACGGGCAGGCCTTGTCGACCATGCTGGACGGCGTGCTTGCCGACAGGCCTGACGGTGTCGCGTTCGTGGCGGTCGAAAGCAGCGACGTGCAGGCAGCAGTCGCACGGTTGCGGGAGGCGGGCATTGCCGTCGTGACGCTGGTGTCGGACCTGCCGGGCTCGCAGCGGCACCATTTTGCCGGGATCGACAACCATGCGGCCGGGCGCACCGCTGCCAATCTCCTCGGAAGGTTTCTCAGCGGTCGCGACGGGCGGGTGGCGATGGTTGCCGGATCGATGCTGGTGCGCGATCACCGCGAGCGGCTGGAAGGGTTTCTGTCCGTGCTATCGGAGGATTTTCCGCGGCTTGCCATCCTGCCGGTGATCGAAGCGCGCGACGATCCTGCTATTGCCGAGGAATTGGTGACGGGCCTGTTTCGCCGCTATCCGGATGTGATCGGGCTCTACAGCCTCGGCGCCGGCAATCGCGGGATCCTCAAGGCTGTGCGCAGCCTGCCGGAAGCACGCAGACCTGTGATTATCGCGCATGAGCTGACGCGATCGACGCGGGCAGCGCTGGCCGACGGTGTCGTCGATGCGGTGCTGAACCAGGATGCGGGCCATGAAGTGCGCAGCGCCATAAGGGTGCTGAAGGCGAAGGCGGACGGGCTTCCCGTGATCGCCGCGCAGGAGCGCATTCGTATCGACATATTCTTGAAGGATAACCTGCCCTGACGGGCAAATCGCGCTCCGGAACGTGTTAAGCGGCTCGGACACGACGCGTGGCGAAACAAAGATCTGCCGAAACGCGGCAGCAACAGGAGAAGGCAAGCATGTATCTCGGTCTCGATCTGGGCACTTCCGGCGTCAAGGCGATGCTGATCGACGGCGATCAGACGATCATCGGCTCGGGCAACGGGTCGCTCGACGTATCGCGCCCGCATTCGGGTTGGTCGGAACAGGAGCCGGCTCACTGGATCCGCGCCTGCGAAGAGGCGATCGACGGGCTGAAGGCGAAGTTTCCCAAGGAGCTTGCCGCAGTAAAGGGTATCGGCCTTTCCGGCCAGATGCATGGTGCGACCTTGCTCGATGCCGACGACAAGGTGCTGCGGCCCTGCATCCTGTGGAACGACACACGCTCGTTTAAGGAGGCAGCGGCGCTCGATGCGGATCCGCGTTTCCGGGCCATCACCGGCAATATCGTGTTTCCGGGCTTTACTGCGCCGAAGCTTGCCTGGGTGAAGAACAACGAGCCCGAGATTTTTGCGAAGGTTGCCAAGGTCCTGCTGCCCAAGGATTACCTGCGGCTGTGGCTGACGGGTGAGCACATTTCCGAAATGTCCGATTCGGCCGGTACGTCCTGGCTCGATACGGGCGCGCGCAAGTGGTCATCGGAACTCTTGGCAGCGACCGATCTTACCGAGGATCAGATGCCGTCGTTGGTCGAGGGCACCGAGGAAGCCGGTCGCCTGCGGGGCGAGCTGAAATCGAAATGGGGGATTGCCGGCGATGTCGTGGTGGCCGGTGGGGCCGGCGACAATGCGGCGTCTGCCTGCGGCATGGGCACGGTCGCCGAGGGAAATGCGTTCGTCTCGCTGGGAACATCCGGCGTGCTGTTTGCCGCCAACGCCTCCTATCTGCCGAAGCCGGAAAGTGCCGTACATGCGTTCTGCCACGCGCTGCCGACGACCTGGCACCAGATGGGCGTCATCCTGTCGGCCACGGATGCGCTCAACTGGCATTCGAAAGTGTCCGGCAAGCCTGCTGCCGATCTGGTTGCCGAGCTTGGCGAAGGCCTCAAGGCCCCGACCGGCGTCACCTTCTTGCCCTACCTTTCCGGCGAGCGCACGCCGCATAACGATGCCGTCATTCGCGGTGCCTTTCTCGGGCTAGAACATGAGAGCAGCCGTGCGGTGCTGACCCAGGCGGTGCTGGAAGGCGTGACCTTTGCGATCCGCGACAATCTCGAAGCGCTGAAATCGGCGGGAACCTCGATCTCCCGCGTGACCGCGATCGGCGGCGGTTCGCGCTCGCGCTACTGGCTGTCGTCGATTGCGACCTCGCTTGGCGTTCCCGTGGATATTCCGGCCGACGGCGATTTCGGTGCGGCGTTTGGCGCGGCCCGGCTCGGGCTGATCGCGGCAACCGGTGCCGATCCGGTTGCGGTCTGCTCCGCTCCCAAAACGGAATCGGTGATCGAACCGGAAGCTGGTCTTCACGACGCCTATGAGGCGGCATACCAGCGCTACCGGGCTGCCTATCCTGCAATTCGCGGCTTGATGAACTAACCGGCAAAGGGGAGGAGACATCTCCTCCCCCAAGTCGGGCAACTCGAACCACGCTTTACCGGCCACAGTGAGGTACGTACCTCACTGTGGCCGACTTACCAGAACCAAGTTTCTACCAAGGAGGAAACCACCATGAGCACAGGCTTTTTCGGCGATATCACCAAGATCAAGTACGAAGGTCCTGACAGCACCAATCCGCTGGCATTCCGGCACTACAACCCGGATGAAATGGTCGGCGGCAAGCGGATGGAAGAGCATCTGCGGTTTGCCGTTGCCTACTGGCACACGTTCACATGGCCGGGCGGCGATCCCTTCGGCGGCCAGACATTCGAGCGTCCGTGGTTCGACGACAGCATGCAGGCGGCCAAGCTAAAGGCGGATGTTGCCTTCGAATTCTTCGATCTGCTCGGTTCGCCCTATTACTGCTTCCACGATGCGGATGTACGTCCTGAAGGCGCAAACTTTGCGGAAAACACGAAGAACCTCAACGAGATCGTCGACTACTTCGAAAAGAAGCAGGCCGACACCGGCGTCAAGCTCCTGTGGGGCACGGCGAACCTGTTTTCGCATCGTCGTTACATGTCGGGCGCTGCCACCAATCCCGATCCCGACGTGTTTGCCTTTTCGGCGGCGACCGTCAAAACCTGCCTGGACGCCACCAAGCGTCTCGGCGGTGCGAACTATGTCCTGTGGGGCGGTCGCGAGGGTTACGAGACGATCCTCAACACCGACTTCACCCGCGAACTCGACCAGATGGGCCGCTTCCTCAACCTCGTCGTCGAATACAAGTACAAGATCGGCTTTGAAGGCACGATCCTGATCGAGCCGAAGCCGCAGGAGCCGACCAAGCACCAGTACGACTACGACGTTTCCACCGTCTATGCCTTCCTGCAGAAGCACGGTCTGGACAAGGAAGTGAAGGTCAATATCGAACAGGGCCACGCGGTTCTCGCCGGCCATTCCTTCGAGCATGAAATCGCCATGGCGAACACGTTCGGCATTTTCGGCTCGATCGATATGAACCGCAACGACTACCAGTCCGGCTGGGATACGGACCAGTTCCCGAACAACGTGCCGGAAATGGCGCTGGCCTATTATCATGTTCTCGCCGGCGGCGGGTTCAAGAACGGCGGCACTAACTTCGATTCCAAGCTGCGCCGCCAGTCGCTCGATCCGGCAGATCTGCTGATCGGTCATATCGGCGGCATGGATTGCTGCGCCCGTGGCCTGAAGGCAGCGGCGAAGATGATCGATGACGGTGCGCTGAAGACGCCGCTCGATGCACGCTACGAAAAGTGGGACAGCCCGGAGGCGCAAAAGATGCTGCGCGGCGAGTACAAGCTCGACGAAATCGCTGCCCGCGTCGAGAAGGAAGGGATCAATCCCGAGCCGAAGTCCGGACGCCAGGAATATCTCGAAAACGTGATAAACCGCTACGTCTGATCAACGCTACCCCATCGTGCTGTGACAAAGCTGTGAACGGCCCCGAAATGCTGACCTTCAGCGCAACATTTCGGGGCTGGAAACGTTTGATCCCGTGCTTATGTTAAGGCTTGGCGAACGGGATCATCCTGCGACCCTTTCAAACGTGAGTTCTGCCGGGGCCTCGGTCGCGAAAGCGGTCGGCAAAGGCCTCCAACGACACGAAGGAGAATGACATGAAGTGGACTGCACCTAAGTTTGTCGAAGTAAGCTGCGGCATGGAAATCAACCGTTACGCACCTGCAGACGGCAGCGAGCCGGTTCTGTTTTAATCATGACGAGCACGGGACCCATGACCGGTCTCCGGTTTCTGGTGCTCGGCTCTGCAGCCGGCGGCGGATTACCGCAGTGGAACTGCAATTGTTCCAACTGCGCCGCCGCCCGCGATCCGTCTTCGGGGATCCTGCCGCAGACGCAGTCGTCGCTGGCCGTCAGTGTTGACGGTGAAAACTGGGCGGTCTTCAACGCCTCGCCGGATATTCGCCAGCAAATCCAGCAGACGCCGCAGCTTCATCCGAAAGCACTTCGCCACAGCCCGATTGCGAGCGTCGTCATCACCAATGCCGATGTGGATCATATCGGCGGTCTTCTGACGATCCGCGAAAAGCAGGCATTTTCGCTGTTTTCGACATCAGCGATCGGCTCGGTGCTCGACGCCAACCCCGTGTTTCGGGTGCTCGATCCTGATTTCGTGGCGCGCAAGACGATCCGTCTTGACGAGGATTTTTCACCCCTCGACGGGCTTGAGGCACGCATCTTCGCTGTGCCCGGCAAGGTCGCTCTGTTTCTGGAGGACGGCGAGCCTGAGCTTGGTCTTGAAGGCGAGCAGACAATCGGCGTCGAGTTCGTGGCAAACGGCAAGCGCGCCTACTATATTCCGGGCTGTGCGACGCTGCCGGACTGGCTTTGCGATCGCATAAGCGGCGCCGACCTCGTGTTCTTCGATGGCACCGTGTTTACCGACGACGAGATGATCCGCGTCGGCACCGGCATCAAGACCGGCCAGCGAATGGGGCACATGCCGATTACTGGCGACGACGCCGGGGGCGGCGGTAGCCTGGAAGCGCTGTCCAAGCTCGGCATAGGCCGCATGGTCTATGTCCATATCAACAATACGAACCCGATCTGGCGCCAAGGCCCGGAGCGGGACGCTGTTACCGAAGCCGGCTTCGAAGTCGGCCATGACGGCATGGAGATCGAACTTGCCTGACGCCCTGAATCCTGCCCTGAACAGAACCGATTTTGAAGCCCGGCTGCGCGCCATCGGTGCTGCGCGCTATCACGACAAGCATCCGTTTCACGGCATGCTGCATGGTGGCGGATGTTCGATGACGCAGGTGCGCGCATGGGTGATCAACCGGTTCTACTATCAGAGCCGTATTCCGCTGAAGGATGCCGCCTTCATGTCGCGCTGCGAGGATATCTCGATCCGGCGCGCCTGGCGCAAACGGATCGAGGATCACGACGGCGGCCGCGAAGAGGGCGGCGGTATCCGGCGCTGGCTGAAGCTTGCCGAGGCTGTCGGGCTCGATCCGGATTACGTTGCGTCCAACCGCGGCGTTTTGCCGGGTACGCGGTTTGCCTGCGACGCCTATGTGCGTTTCGTGCGTGATATGCCGATGCTCGATGCGGTTGCCGCTTCCCTGACGGAGCTTTTCGCGCCGACGATCCATAAGAACCGCATTGCCGGACTGCTCGAGCACTACGCCTTCGCCAATGAGGACGCGCTCTCCTATTTCCGCAAGCGTCTGGACGAGGCGCCGGTCGATGTCGCCTTCGGGCTGAACTACGTGCTCGACCATGCCGACACGCTGGAAAAGCAGGATGCGGCTGCCGCTGCGCTGACCTTCAAGACGGATGTGCTTTGGGCGCAGCTCGATGCGTTGCAGAGCGCTTACGTATCGCCGGCACTTCTGCCGCCGGGTGGATGGGACGGCAAGGAGGGCGTGATCGGCGCTCTCGACCAGCCGGCTCTGAGAGAGCCTGTGCGGGGAGCTGCCGAATGAGCGAACCTTCCGCAGTCACCGTGACGGCGCAGACGATTGCGAAGCTTGCCCGCGGTGTGCGGCTTCGGGAAGACCCGGTGCGCGGTCAGACGGTGCTGCTTGCGCCAGAACGGGCGCTTGCGCTCGACGAGATCGCCGTGATGATCGTCAACGCGCTCGACGGTGTGCGTGATCTCGATGCGATCGCGCAGGAGTTCTCCGTAAAATTCGAAGCGCCCAAGGAGCAGATCCTGGTCGACGTGATTGCCTTCGTCGACGAGTTTTCCAAGCGGCGCATGCTGGAGTTGAAATCGTGAACGAGCATGTCAGCATTGCGCGGACAAGTGCCAAGACCACCGACAGAACGAGCGAATGGACCGACCGGGACGGCGTGACGGGTCGTATCCGCATCCCGGCACCGATCGCCATGCTTGCGGAGCTGACGCATCGCTGTCCGCTGGCCTGCCCCTATTGCTCAAATCCGCTGGAGCTCGAAGGCATCAGTACCGAGCTTTCCACGCAGGAATGGATCCGGGTGTTTCAGGAGGCAGCAGCACTTGGCGTGCTGCACCTGCATCTCTCGGGTGGCGAACCGGCGTCGCGGCGCGATCTGGTGGAGCTCACGGCGGCGGCCGCCAAGGCCGGGCTCTATACCAACCTGATCACGTCCGGCATCGGCCTCAATGAGAAGCGCATCGCCGAGCTGTCCGCAGCCGGGCTCGACCATCTGCAGCTCTCGATCCAGGGCGCGACGCCTGTTCTGGCGGACAAGGTGGGTGGTTACAAAGGCGGTTACGATCGCAAGATCGCGGTGGCCGAGTGGACACATGCGGCCGGCATTCCGCTCACCGTCAACGCCGTCTGCCACAAGCAGAACATGGACGAGCTGGGCGCCATGCTGGATCTTGCCGTCGAACTCGGTGCGCGCCGCATCGAGATCGCCACCGTGCAGTTTCACGGCTGGGCCGAGAAGAACCGCAAAGCGCTGATGCCGACCAAGGAACAGGTGCTGCACGCCAACGCCTTTGTTGAGGAAGCGCGCAAACGGCTGGAAGGCATCATCGTCATCGATTACGTGCCGGCCGATCACCACTCGACCTTTCCGAAGGCCTGCATGGGCGGCTGGGGACGCACGGGCCTGAATGTTACGCCATCGGGCAAGGTTCTGCCCTGCCATGCGGCCGAAAGCATTCCGTCGCTCAACTTCGAGACCGTGCGCGACATGTCGCTGACCGACATCTGGTATGACAGCCAGGCGTTCAACGCCTACAGAGGCGATAGCTGGATGCCGGATCTCTGCCGGTCCTGCGATCGCAAGGGCGTGGATTTTGGCGGTTGCCGTTGCCAGGCGATGGCGCTGGCCGGCGATGCCGCCAACACCGACCCGGTCTGCATCCTGTCGCCGATGCGCCATCTCCTGGTCGAGCAGGCAGAGATCGACAGCCGCGCCGAGCCGCCTGAATTCGTCTATCGCGGCCGCTAACGCCACTTCCGGTGGTGTCGCGAATGTGAACGAAGCTCATGAGCTGAAACTGCTTTACGTACCTCAAATTCTTCGATAGCCTGAAATTCAGGGAGGAATTTCAGTGCATCACACCACTTGCGAGGAGGCAGGTGTTGTGGGCGTGCCGCGTTGCGGCTGCTTCACGACGCTTCTGATTTTGAGGCCGGTGCATGGTTGATGCGCCTGGGCATACGGCTGCGCCTCTGCTCGATGCGCGCGGCCTTTCAAAGACGTTCGGCATTGTCGAAGTCCTCAAGGATATCGCGCTCACCGTTCGCGCCGGAGAGGTCCACGCGATCATCGGCGAGAACGGCGCCGGCAAATCCACCTTGATGAAGATTCTTGCCGGCAACCATCAGCCGACCCACGGCGAACTCGCGATCGACGGACAGGTCGTCAGCTTTTCGGGGCCGGTTGATGCGGAAAAGCATGGCATCGTGCTGGTGCACCAGGAAATCCTTCTCGCACCGGATCTGACGGTGGCGCAGAACATCTATCTCGGACGCGAGGTTCGAAAGGGCATCGCGCTGGACGACCGTGCGATGAACACGGGCGCCGCAGAGGCGATCCGCGATCTGGGCGCCGATATCGATCCCGAGACCATCGTCTCGCGGCTTTCGATCGCGCAGCGCCAGCTGGTGCAGATCGCGCGGGTCCTGCTGGTGCCGCATCGCATCGTCATCTTCGACGAACCGACGGCTTCGCTGACGCCGCACGAAACCGAAGCGCTGTTGAAGGTCATCACCGATATCCGCGCCAAGGGCGTCGGCGTGCTCTACATCTCGCACCGGCTGCCGGAGGTAAAGGAGATCGCCGACCGCGTGACGGTGCTGCGCGACGGGCGGCTGGTCGCTTCGCACCCGACAAGCGAGCTGGAACCGGCCGACATGGCGCGGCTGATGGTGGGTCGCGACGTGGCAAAGCTCTATCCGGACCGGCAGGCGGCCATCGCGCCCGAAACGGTGCTCGAGGTTAAAGGCTTCGACGTGCCGGGCTATGCCCGCAATGCCGGTTTCACCCTGCACAAGGGCGAAATCCTCGGCTTTGCCGGACTGATCGGCGCCGGTCGCACGGAGCTCATGGAAGGGCTTGTCGGGCTTCGACCGGCCAAGGGCAAGGTGACGCTGCGGGGCCGGCCGGTTCAGTTTACCGACGTACATTCGAGCCTCAAGGCGGGCGTCGCCTATCTCTCCGAGGATCGCAAGGGCAAGGGCTTGCTCTTGACCAAGGACCTCACCGTAAACCTGACGCTCGCCTCGCTCGGCAAGTTCATCCGCGGCCTGCAGATCGATCGCAAGCGGGAAGCGCAGGCGCTCGACAAGGCGATCGAGGATTTCGACATTCGCACCGGCACGAAGACGATCCTCGCGGGACAGCTTTCCGGCGGCAACCAGCAGAAGCTGCTGCTTGCCAAGATGATGCTGCTCGATCCGCAGGTTGTCATCATCGACGAGCCGACGCGCGGCATCGATATCGGCAACAAGGAACAGATCTACAAATTCATCGCCGCTCTGGCTGCGGAAGGGCGCTCGATCATCGTCGTCTCTTCCGAAATGCCGGAGCTGATCGGCATCTGCGACCGCATTCTGGTGATGCGCGGCGGCCGCATCGTCGGCGAAGTTCAGGGAGACCACATGACGGAAAACGAGATCGTCCAGCTTGCAACCGGGGTCAATGTCGGCCGTGATGCGGGGGAGGCGGCATGAGTGCAATCGTAACTGAGACGAAGGCGCCGAAGACTTCGCGCGACTGGGACATGGCGGCCATCGCGCCGTTTGTGGCGCTGGCGCTGCTTCTGGTGCTCGGCTATTTCGCCAACCCGAATTTCGTGTCGCTGGCCAACCTCACCAATGTCATCACCCGCAGCGCCTTTATCGCGGTGATCGCGCTTGGGGCGACCTATGTGATTTCGGCCGGGGGACTGGATCTCTCGGTCGGAGCGATGGTCGCCTTTGTCGCGAGCCTGATGATCCTGTTCATGAATTCCGGCGTGATTGCAGATCCGATGCTGATGCTGATGGCCGGCATGGCGGTGGCGCTGGTTCTGGGGGCTGCCTGCGGGCTGGCGAACGGGCTTATCACCACGCTCGGGCGGATCGAGCCGTTTATCGCGACGCTCGGCACGATGGGCATCTATCGCGGCCTGACGACCTGGCTTTCCCAGGGCGGCGCGATCACGCTCAAGGACCGGCAGTTGCAGCAGCTTTACCGGCCGGTCTATTTCGGCGACGTGTTCGGCGTGCCGATCCCGATCATCGTGATCTTCGTGACGGCGGCACTCGCGGCCTTCGTACTCTACCGCACCCGGTATGGCCGTCATGTGATCGCCGTCGGATCGAACGAGGAAGTGGCGCGCTATTCGGGCATTTCGGTCAACAAGGTGCGCACCATCGCCTATGTGGTGCAGGGCCTCTGCGTGGCGGTCGCTGTCATGATCTACGTGCCGCGGCTGGGATCGACGTCCGCGACGACAGGGATCCTGTGGGAGTTGCAGGCGATCACTGCGGTCGTCGTTGGCGGGACGGCACTTCGCGGCGGGGTCGGTCGCATCTGGGGCACGATCTGCGGCGCCTTCATTCTGGAAATCGTCGGCAACATCATGATCCTGTCGAACTTCGTGTCGGAATATCTGATCGGGGCGATCCAGGGCGCGATCATCATCATCGCCATGCTGGTGCAGAGGTCGCTGATGCGAAAGTAAGAGGTTGTTACGGGACCCCTCCGGCCTGCCGGCCATCTCCCCAACAAGGGGGGGAGAAGACTTGCCGCAATCGCCTGCCTCGATCGAGTGTTGGCGATAGCTGCTGGATTAAGCCCGCCCCCTTGTGGGCAGGGCGGGGAGGGGTTTCGGGTCGCTGAGACCAATGGTTTGGCCGGGCCTCTGGGGCGGGTCCGGTTTCGGGAGGATGACCCCTTAAACTCTGGGAGAGAGAACATGCATAGAAGAACATTCGGTCTCGGCGTTGCAGGTCTTGCAGCGTCGGTTGCCGCCGCACCAAGCCTCGGGCTTGCACAGGAGGCGAAGAAGGTCACGATCGGCGTGTCCATTCCGGCAGCCGACCATGGCTGGACGGCGGGCGTGGTGTTCCATGCCGAACGCGTCGCGAAACTTCTGATGGCCGAGCACAAGGGCCTCAATGTCATCGTGAAGACCTCGGCGGATCCGGCGAGCCAGGCAAACGCGGTGCAGGATCTGGCGGTGCAGGGCATCGATGCGCTCGTCATCCTGCCGAGCGATCCGGATCAGCTGGTCACCGCGATCCAGCAGGTGAAGGACGACGGCAAGTTCGTGGCGCTGGTCGACCGTGCACCATCGGTCAACGACAACACGATCCGTAATCTCTACGTGGCCGGCAACAACCCGGCGCTTGGCGAAGTGGCTGGAAAGTACATCGCCGAGAAGACGCCGGAAGCGCAGGTCGTCGTGATCCGCGGCCTGCCGATCCCGATCGACCAGCAGCGCCAAGACGGGTTCGACAAGGGGATCGCCGGTTCCAAGGTGAAGGTGCTGGAGCGCCAATACGGCAACTGGAGCCGCGACGACGCCTTCAAGGTGATGCAGGATTTTCTGACCAAGCATCAGAAGATCGATGTGGTCTGGTGCCAGGACGACGACATGGCCGTCGGCGTGCTGGAGGCGATCGAGCAGGCGAAGCGCACCGACATTCAGTATGTCGTTGGTGGTGCCGGCTCCAAGGACATGATCAAGCGCGTCATGGACGGCGACAAGATGATGCCGGTCGACGTGCTCTATCCGCCGGCGATGGTGGCAACCGCCATGCAGCTGACGGCGGCCAACTTCTACGATCAGGTCCCGGTCAGCGGCAACTATATCCTCGACGCCACGCTGGTGACGAAGGAGAATGCGCAGAACTTCTACTTCGCCGACTCGCCGTTCTGAGATCGACAAGGCGAGAGAGGGCGTTTGTCGCAAGACGCCCTCTTTCCTCGCGTCATCCCTGTGCTCGTGCCAGGGATTTAAGCCAGCCCAAGTCGCTGGGCTGAAGAAAGTTTCTCTGACCCGACGGAAATCGGGTCACTGGATTCCTGTGACAAGCACAGGAATGCCGGAGAGTTTGCGGAACGCACCGCGCCCGACATCGAGGGCGGCATATCGGAAAGGAAACACCATGAAGACGATCAAGGGTCCGGGCATTTTTCTCGGTCAGTTTGCCGGAGACAAGGCGCCGTTCGACAGCTGGGACGGCATCACCAAATGGGCGGCCGACAAGGGTTATCTCGGTGTGCAGGTGCCGACCTGGGCGAGCCAGCTGATCGACCTCAGACAAGCTGCCTCGTCGAAGGATTACTGCGACGAGTTCGCCGGTGTCGCCCGCCAGAACGGTGTCGAAGTGACCGAATTGTCCACCCATCTGCAGGGCCAGCTGGTCGCCGTGCATCCGGCCTACGATGACGCCTTCGACGGCTTCGCGGCGCCGGAAGTGCGCGGCAATCCGAAGGCACGTCAGGAATGGGCGGTCGAGCAGGTGAAGATGGCGATCACAGCCTCGAAGCATATCGGCATCACGGCGCATGCCACCTTTTCCGGCGCGCTCGCCTGGCCCTACATCTATCCCTGGCCGCAGCGCCCGGCCGGTCTGGTCGAGACCGCCTTCGACGAGCTTGCCCGCCGCTGGACGCCGATCCTCGACCATGCGGACGAAAACGGCGTCGACGTCTGCTACGAAATCCACCCCGGCGAGGACCTGCATGACGGCGTCACGTTCGAGATGTTTCTAGAGCGGGTAAAGAACCATCCGCGCGCCAACATGCTCTACGACCCCTCGCATTACGTGCTGCAATGCCTGGATTATCTCGACAACATCGACATCTACAAAGACCGGATCAAGATGTTCCATGTCAAGGATGCGGAGTTCAATCCGACCGGGCGCCAAGGCGTCTATGGCGGCTTCCAGAGCTGGGTGAACCGGGCCGGACGGTTCCGTTCGCCGGGTGACGGCCAGGTGGATTTCGGGGCGATCTTCTCCAAGATGGCAGCCAACGATTTCGACGGCTGGGCCGTGGTCGAATGGGAATGCGCGCTGAAGCACCCGGAAGACGGAGCCCGCGAGGGCGCGGAATTCGTGAAACACCACATCATCCGCGTGACGGAACATGCGTTCGACGACTTTGCGGCGGGTGGAACGGACGACGCGGCCAACCGGCGGATGCTGGGGCTTTCATAGAAACCCCTCCCCACCCTCCCCACAAGGGGGAGGGCTTAACCTGCCGCACCTTTCGGTCATTAGCGGAGACGGTGCGGAGGGGTCTCTCCCCCCTTGTGGGGGAGATGGCCGGCAGGCCAGAGGGGGACTTTCCCCGCAATGAATTTCCAAGGAGACACAGGACATGACCATCGAAGCCAAGGACGAACAGACACGCGCACCCCGTATCCGGCTCGGCATGGTCGGCGGCGGATCCGGCGCCTTTATCGGCGCGGTGCACCGGATGGCGGCGCGGCTGGATGACCGGTTCGAACTCGTCGCGGGCGCTCTCTCCTCGACGGCGGAAAAATCGGCGGCATCGGGGCGGGAACTCGGGCTTGATACGGAGCGGACCTACGGTTCCTTCGAGGAGATGGCGAGCCGCGAGGCGGAGCGCGAAGACGGCATCGAGGCGGTGTCGATCGTTACGCCGAACCATGTTCATTTCGATGCCGCCAAGGCGTTTCTCAAGCGCGGCATTCACGTCATCTGCGACAAGCCGCTGACCTCCAACCTCGCCGACGCGAAGGCGCTGAAGCAGGTGGCCGACGAGAGTGGTGCGCTGTTCATTCTCACCCACAACTACACCGGCTATCCGATGGTGCGCCAGGCCCGCGAGATGGTCGAGAGTGGCGTGCTCGGCGATATCCGTATCGTCCAGGCGGAATATCCGCAGGACTGGCTGACCGAGGCGGTCGAACAGACCGGCGCCAAGCAGGCGGTGTGGCGTACCGATCCGGCCCAATCGGGTGCCGGCGGCTCGACCGGCGATATCGGCACGCATGCCTATAACCTTGCCTGCTTCATCACCGGCTTGAAGCTCGATAGCCTTGCCGCGGATCTAGACAGTTTCGTTGAGGGCCGCCGGCTCGACGACAATGCCCATGTCATGCTGCGCTTCGCGGCAAGACACGGCGAGAAGCCGGCCAAGGGCATGCTCTGGTGCAGCCAGGTGGCGCCGGGCCACGAGAACGGCCTGAAAATCCGCGTCTACGGCACCAAGGGCGGCATCGAATGGGTGCAGGCCGATCCGAACTACCTGTGGTTCACGCCGTTCGGGCAAGAAAAGCGGCTGATCACCCGCAATGGCGCCGGTTCCGGCGCCGCTGCTGCGCGTGTCTCCCGCATTCCATCGGGTCATCCGGAAGGTTATCTCGAAGCCTTTGCAACGATCTACACGGAGGCGGCACTGGCAATTCACGCCCACCGGACGGGCGCGAAACTGGACGAGGCGGTTATCTATCCAACCGTCGACGACGGCGTGAAGGGCGTCGCCTTTGTCGAGGCCTGCGTGGAGTCGTCTCGGAACAATGGTGCTTGGGTGAAGGTGTAAAGACTTGGTGGGCGGCGTCTGCCCCTCACCCTAACCCTCTCCCCGTAGACGGGGAGAGGGGACGTGGCTCGATCGGGGCAAGGCGCGTGCGGCAAAGGACCTTCTCCCCAACTGCGGAGAGAAGGGTCCGCAGGACGCAGCCGGATGAGGGGCCTGGGGAAGAGGTGGCGGCACCCGGATAGGCGTTGGAACCCTCGCCGCGGCCGGATCTACCTCCAGTGTCAGGAGCCCAATATTGACATTTCCATTCAATCTGTACAGATATATGTACATTCTGAGAGGAGAGCATTGTGGCCCACGTTCGTTTGACCGAGTTTAGGCATAACATTGCGACCCACTTCGACAACGTGATCGCCTCTCGCGCTCCTTTGCTGGTCACGCGTCAGGGGTCAGAGGCGTTGGTTCTGATTGCTGAGGGCGAATACGAGAGCATGCAGGAAACTCTGCACCTTCTTTCCACTCCAGCGAATTCTGATCGGCTGCGCGAGAGTATTGCGCAGCTTCGCGGAGAAGAGCTGATCGAAAAAGACCCGACTCTCTGACATGAACCTTCTCTGGACGGGAAACGCCTGGGAAGAGTACCAATACTGGCAAAGCGTCGATCAATCGATGGTCGAGAAAATCAACGAGCTGATCAGGGATACGAAGAGATCGCCCTTCAAGGGGCTTGGAAAACCGGAACCGCTGAAGGGCAGTCTCTCCGGGTTTTGGTCGAGGCGCATTCTTGGGGAGCATCGACTGGTGTATTGTGTGTCGGGTAAAGGAAGCACCCAGCAACTTCAAATCATCCAGTGCCGTTTTCACTATGAGAGATAGTATAGAGCGTACTTAAGACGATAATCGCGAACGAGCTCGTCGCGCTGAACGGGTTTTCGCGCTCCAAAACCTGTACAACGGGCGGGCATTTGGGTACACGTCGCTGCTATGACGGCCGGGGTCATTGTCTCGGTCGCACCTCCATATGGCGGCATCCTCATGACTGATCCCAAAATTCTCGCAGCCCGCTTCCCGGGTGACTTCACGTTTGGCGTTGCGACCGCCGCCTACCAGATCGAGGGATCGACCAAGGCGGATGGCAGGAAGCCGTCCATTTGGGATGCGTTTTCCAACATGCCGGGGCGGGTTCACAACCGCGACAATGGCGATATCGCCTGCGATCACTACAATCGCTGGGAAGCGGATCTCGATCTGATCGCGGACATGGGCGTTTCCGCCTACCGGTTCTCGCTGGCGTGGCCGCGGATCATTCCTGAGGGCACCGGCCGGATCAACGAGCAGGGGCTCGATTTCTACGACAAGCTGATCGACGGATTGAAGGCGCGCGGCATCAAGGCCTTCGCGACGCTCTATCACTGGGACCTGCCGCTGGCGCTGATGGGCGACGGCGGCTGGGCCGCGCGATCGACTGCCTACGCCTTCCAGCGCTACGCCAAGGTGGTGATGGCGCGTCTTGGGGACCGGCTGGATTCGGTTGCGACATTCAACGAACCGTGGTGCTCGGTGTGGCTGAGCCACCTCTACGGCGAGCATGCGCCGGGCGAGCGCAACATGGAGGCGGCCCTTGCCGCCATGCACCACACCAATCTCGCGCATGGACTGGCGGTCGAAGCGATCCGGCATGTGACGCCGAATGTGCCTGTTGGTCTCGTCCTCAACGCACATTCCGTCATTGCGGGTTCCGATAGCGCCGAAGATAGCGCTGCTGCCGAGCGTGCCTTCGACTTCCACAACGGCGCCTTTTTCGGCCCGGTGTTCAAGGGCGAATATCCGGCGTCGCTGATGTCGGCGCTTGGCGATCGGATGCCGAAAGTGGAAGACGGCGATCTTGCCGTCATCAACCAGAAACTCGACTGGTGGGGCCTCAATTATTACACGCCGATGCGCGTTCTTGCCGATACCGCTGAGGGTGCGGAATTCCCGGCAACGCAGCCTGCGCCCTTCGTCGAAACGGCGGTGACCGATATCGGCTGGGAGATCTATGCGCCCGCCATGAAATTGCTGGTCGAGGATCTCTACCGTCGCTACGACCTGCCGGAATGCTACGTCACGGAAAACGGTGCCTGCGACAATACCGATCTTGGCGCCGACGGCACCATCGATGACACGATGCGGCTTGACTACTATGTCGAACATCTCGGCGTCGTCGCGGATCTCGCCCGCGACGGTTATCCGATGAAGGGCTATTTCGCGTGGAGCCTGATGGACAATTTCGAGTGGGCCAAGGGCTATCAGATGCGGTTCGGCCTCGTCCATGTCGACTATCAGACGCAGGTTCGCACGATCAAGCAGAGCGGCAAATGGTATCGGGATCTGGCTGCAGAGTTCCCCAAGGGTAACCACGCACCGGCTTAATTTTGCGCTGCGTAGAAGATTTTTTCTCGTTTTCGCCGAATTTGAAATCTCATCCCTGTAAAATGTGGCGCAGGCGGGGCATTGATGCGCCATCAATAACGAGGCCTCCCGGCTTCATTGAAAGCCGATCGAATGCTCCGCAAAGTCACCTGTCATCGAATGTGCCGCTTGGCTGCATGAATTGAGACGGCGACCCTTGTCGCCGGGATGACCTGACTGAACGTGTGAGCTTATCATGACACTTGTTACTGCCGTGGCCGATGCCGCTTCGCCTGACGTGGCGAATGCTGCGCCCATGGTTTCGTTCGAAAAGGTGGTGAAGCGGTTCGGCGGTGCGTCCGGACAGCCGGAATTCACCGCGCTCGACGGTATCGATTTTTCGGTCGCCCGCGGCTCCATCGCCGGTATCATCGGCCGTTCCGGGGCCGGAAAGTCGACGCTGATCCGGCTGGTCAACGGGCTTGAAAAGGCGACGTCCGGCACGGTCGTGGTCGATGGCGTCGAAGTGGGCGGGCTTAGTGAAGACGGACTGCGTTCGCTGCGCCGTCAGGTCGGCATGATTTTCCAGCATTTCAATCTGCTGTCCTCGCGAACGGCCTTCGACAACGTGGCGCTGCCGCTCGAGATTGCCGGTGTGGACAAGGCCGCGATCAAGGCCAAGGTCGGGCCGTTGCTCGATCTCGTCGGTCTCGGCGACAAGGCCGGGCGTTACCCGTCCGAGCTGTCGGGTGGGCAAAAGCAGCGCGTCGGCATTGCCCGCGCGCTGGCGACCGATCCGAAACTGCTTCTGTCCGACGAAGCGACATCGGCGCTCGATCCGGAGACCACCCATTCGATCCTTGATCTTCTGAAGCGCATCAATGCCGAACTCGGGCTGACCGTGCTCTTGATCACCCACGAAATGGAAGTGGTCAAGACGGTTGCCAGCCATGTAGCGGTGATCGATGCCGGGCGCATCGTGGAGGCCGGGCGGACGTTCGAAGTCTATGCCGATCCCAGGCACGAGACGACGCGCACGTTGCTCGCCTCTTCGCTCAACCTGCCGGAATGGCTTCGCAACGGCATCAAACGGCAACCATCGGCGGGGGACAGGGCGCTGGTGCGGCTGGTGTTTTTCGGCGACACGGCCTTCAAGCCGCTGACGGGGCGTCTGGTTGCCGAACTCGGCGCCGACGTCAACATTCTGGCGGGCGCGATCGAGGAGATCGCGGGCGAGCCGTTCGGATCGCTGGTCGTCTCCTATTCCGCCGACCCGGCCGTGATGGCGCGGGCGCAACAATTCTATGCCGAAACCGGCCTGAAGACGGAGGTGCTCGGCTATGTCGCTTGAGATGCTCATCAGCCTTCTCACCAAGGCACTGACCCAGACGCTGCAGATGGTGGCGATCGCCGGTCTGATCGGCTCGGCCATCGGGCTGCCGATCGGCATCTTCCTCGCCACCAGCGGCCGTGGCGAGCTGTTTCCGGCGCCGACCGCCAATCGCGTCATCGGCCTCATCGTCAACGCCGCCCGCTCGACGCCGTTCATCATTCTGGTCGTTGCGATCATACCGTTTACCCGGTTGATCACGGGAACCTCGATCGGCACCAATGCGGCTATCGTGCCTTTGACGATCGCCACCATTCCGTTCTTTGCGCGGCTCGTGGAGGCGGCGATCCGCGAGATCGACAGGGGTCTCATCGAGGCGGCCCGCGCCATGGGGGCTTCGCCGATGCAGATCGTCTTCAAGGTGCTGCTCGCGGAAGCCCGGCCCGGCCTGATCCTCGCGCTCACCATGACCATGGTCAGCCTGATCGGCTATTCGGCGATGGTCGGTGCGGTCGGCGGCGGTGGTCTCGGCGATCTCGGGATCCGCTACGGTTACCAGCGCTTCATGCCGGAAGTCATGCTTGCCGTCGTCGTGGTGCTGATCGTTCTGGTTCAGCTGGTCCAGAGCGCCGGCGACAGTCTTGCCCGACGGTTCGACAGGCGCAACCGCAAGACCTGATCAAGAACAAGCCATTCATTCTTTCAAATCCAAGGAGACAGACATGAAGAACATCATTCTCGCGGCCGCCTTCAGTGCGCTCACTGCCGCATCGGCCTTTGCCGAAGACATCAAGATCGGCGTGACGCCCGGTCCGCACGCGCAGATCATGGAAAAGGTCAAGGAAATCGCAGCCCCCAAGGGCCTCAACATCGATATCCTCGAATTCTCCGACTATGTCGTCCCGAACCAGGCGCTGGCTGATGGCGAGCTTCAGGCCAATTCCTTCCAGCACAAGCCGTATCTCGACAATCAGGTAACCGACCGCAAGTTCGACCTGATCGCCGTCGGCACAACCGTCAACTTCCCGATGGGTGTCTATTCCAAGAAGGTGAAGAGCCTCGACGAACTGAAGGAAGGTGCTACGGTTTCGATCCCCAACGACCCGACCAATGGCGGCCGCGCGCTGCTGATCCTGGCCGACAAGGGTCTCATCAAGCTCAATGCCGACAAGGGCCTCAAGGTAACGCCGGCCGACGTCACCGAAAACCCGAAGAAGATCGAATTTGCCGAGCTCGACGCAGCTCAGCTTCCGCGTTCGCTCGATGACGTCGATGCGGCCGTGATCAACACCAACTTCGCGGTCGAGGGTGGTCTCAACCCGGCCAAGGACACGATCGCCAAGGAAGGCGAAAAGGCACCTTACATCAACATCATCGCGATCAACGCGAAGGACAAGGATGCCGCCTGGGTGAAGACGCTGGTCGACAGCTATCACAGCCCTGAGGTGAAGCAGTTCGTGCTCGACACGTTCAAGGGCGTCGTCATTCCGTCCTGGTAACACGTCGAAAGACGGTAGGATCTCAGAGTGAAGTGATCTAATCGAGGCCGGTCTCCGCGGAGACCGGCTTTTCTTATTGAAGTTAACGATATCTGAAGAGATCGCCGTCCAATGTAGCCCCCTTAATGAAGGGGCGGGCTATTGTTGTTCATGCCGTCACATTTCCGGCGTTCCGTTCCGGCCGGCCGTCGGTCTGTCGTGGCGATGCAACTTGTCCTGTTCGCAGTCGTCGTCACGCTCGTGACCGTCTTCATTCTGACGGCCGTCGGCCGCATTGCAGATTATGCCAACCGGTATGACGACAGCCGCTCGATGCAGACCACCGAAGGCGCGCTGCAGACCTTCCGAACCCAGCTTCAGGCCACCCTCAACGATTATTCGGCATGGGATGATGCTGCCCAGTTCGTCTATGCCCAGGACGGCCAGGATTGGGTTGTCAGCAATTACGGCGATATGACGTCCAACAGCGGTCTGTTCGATATCGCGATCGTGATGGACACCGAGCGCAACGTGCTGATGTCCTATCAGGAGGGACGTCCGGCAGAATGGAACCCACGCGAGTATTTCGATACGTCGCTCTGGACCTTGTTCGATCGGGTCCTGTCCACGGGTCGCGACGGTCTGCCGGAAGCCACGGGCTTTGTTCAGACACGCGACGGCGTTGCGGCTGTCGGCGTCGCCCTGGTGCGCGAAAAATCCGGCGCGCTCGACAAGCCGCTCTCGGAGAGACGGTTTCTCGTCTTTGCCCGCCAGCTGGACGAAAGGAAGGTGGCGGAACTTGCAAGGACCTATGTTGTCGAGGGTTTGCGGTTCATCGACAAGACCGATCAGACCAGCAACAGTGTCGAACTTCGCAACCTGCACGGCAAGCTTTTGGTCAAGCTTTCGTGGCAGCCGCGGCGTCCGGGCGACCTCGGCTTCTCCCAGGTGCAGCCTCTGGTCTATGGCGCGCTTGCCATGGTCGGGCTGTTTTTCCTGCTGCTCGTGGTCAGTGGCAGCATCACCCTAAATCAGCTCAAGCGCGACGAAGCCGATGCGAGACGGCTCGCGATGTGCGACCGGTTGAGCGGGCTTTTGAACCGTTCAGGTTTCTTTACCGCTCTCGACGCCCTTGTTCTCGAAAGCCGGGCGCAGGGCGCGCATGTTTTGCTTCTCTATCTGGATCTCGATGGCTTCAAGGAGGTCAACGATGCCTATGGTCACGGGACCGGCGACAAGCTGATCCGCGGCGTGGCGGCCGGGTTGAAGACGCTTGTTGGCAGCGAGGCGATCCTGGCGCGCGTCGGCGGCGACGAATTCGCCATCGCTCTGCCGGTGATGGGGGCATCTCCGGTGGCACCTGTTCTCTGCGACCGCATTCTCGGCTTCTTCGGCGAGCCCTTCGTCATCGGCGAGCGCGTGGCTGTGATCGGAACCAGTATCGGTGTCGCCATCTCGCCGCGCGGCAACGTGCCGGGAGAGGAGCTTGTCCGTCGGGCCGACATGGCGATGTACCGTGCCAAGGAAACCGGCCGCGGTCGCTATGAGAATTACCGGCCGGAAATGGATGCCGAGCGCGAGGAGCGCAACCGGCTGGAAGTGGACCTGCGGATCGCCATCGAGCGGCGCGAAATCAACATCGTCTACCAGCCCGTGGTGGATGCAACGAACTGGCGGCTGATCGGCGTCGAGGCGCTCGCCCGCTGGACCCGCAAGGGTTACGGACCGGTGCCGCCGGATGTGTTCATTCCGATTGCGGAATCAAGCGGACTGATCGACCAGCTGGGTCTGTTCGTCATGCACCGGGCCTGCGAGCGCATCGCCGACTGGCCCGGCATCAAGCTTGCCGTCAATATCTCGCCCGGCCAGTTCCGTGATCCCGAATTTTCGCAGCATGTGGCCTCGATGTTCCGCAAGACCGGAACCGATCCATCGCGCATCACGCTGGAAATGACCGAGGGGTATTTCATTCAGAACCCAGACCGCGCTCGCGCAGCGATTGCCAGGCTGAAAAAGCTCGGTGTCGAGATCGCTCTCGACGATTTCGGCGCTGGTTTTTCGAGCGTCGGATATCTGCGGCAGTTCGGTTTCGACCGGATGAAGATCGATCGCTCGCTGGTGCATGCGATGTCCGAGGGTGACCACGCGGTTCAGACGTTGCAGGCGACCGTGGCGCTTGCCCGTTCGCTTGGCATGCCGGTGACGGCGGAAGGCGTCGAGAGCGAGGACCAGGCGTTGAAGTTGCGGATGACGGGCTGTGATGAATTGCAGGGCTATTTCTTCGGTCGGCCGATGGAAGCCCATGAGATCGACGTCATCTACCGCACCGACCGGGGACGGGACGGAAAGCGGATTGCCTGAAAACGTCTCAGGCTAGAGATGCCGCGGCACCTTTGTCTTCAGGATTGCAATCAGGCCCGCATCCATGAAGTCGTAATCGTCAGGTATATCGAGACAGATCAGCCGCTTGCCCTTGAGCTTCGATCGGTATCTCTGCTGGATCTTTGCCCGGTGGGTCCGTTCCATGACGAAGAGGATGTCGGCCCATTCGATCAATTCGGCTGAGAGAGGGTTTTCGGCATCATTGTTGGTGCCGGCGGACGACACCTCGACGCCGGGCCACTCAGCGAAAACCTGCTCCGCCGTCGGGCTCCGCAGCTTGTTCTGGCTGCAGACAAAAAGGATGTTTTTCAGGTTAGTCCATCCTTCTCGCGGACGCTTTAGCTGCCGATATGCTTGACGCCGCGCTGTTTGGCGAGGGCGATCTGCAACTGCCGCTGACGGTAGCGCAACCGGTCTTCCTCGGTGCGGCTGTCGTAGCAATGGGAACAGGAAACGCCTTCCTCATACTTGGGCGAGGTGATCTCTTCAGCGGTGATCGGGTTGCGGCAGGCGTGGCAGAGCTTGTGATTGCCTTCCTTCAGGCCATGCTCAACGGAGACGCGCTCGTCGAACACGAAACACGCGCCTTCCCAGAGGCTTTCTTCTTCCGGCACCTGTTCCAGATATTTCAGGATGCCGCCCTTCAGGTGGTAGACATCCTCGAAACCCTGCTGCTTCATGAAGGCTGTCGCCTTTTCGCAGCGGATACCACCGGTGCAGTACATGGCGATCTTCGGCTTGTTGTGCAGGCCGGTATTGTTCTTCACCCAGTCCGGAAACTCGCGAAACGTCTTGGTGTTGGGGTCGACTGCTCCCTTGAAGATGCCGATCGCCGTCTCGTAATCGTTGCGCGTATCGATGACGATGGTCTCGGGATCCGAGATCAGCGCGTTCCAGTCCTTCGCCTCGACATAGGTGCCGACGATTCTGTTGGGATCGATATCCTCGACCCCCATCGTGACGATTTCCTTCTTGAGCTTAACCTTCATGCGCACGAAGGGCATTTTCGACGCGCGGCTTTCCTTGTGCTCCAGGCCAGAAAATTCCGGCTGGGCGCGCAGAAACGTCAGAAGCTCGGCGATATCAGTGTCGGAGCCTGCAATCGTACCGTTGATGCCTTCGCGGGCGATCAGCAGCGTTCCCTTGATGCCGCGCGCGTCGCAAAAGGCCTGCAGCGGCGTCTGGAACTCACCAAATCGTTCGAACCGCGCAAAGTGATAGAGCGCGGCAACGAGAAATGCGCCCGTGGCTTCGGGGCGGGGGAGAAGGTGGCTTTCGGTCATGCCGGTCCCATACAACCAGATGCGCTGTTGCGCAATGGATTGGGCGCTGTCGTCTTCACGACGCCGCGTGTTTCCAGAGGAGCGCGATCATCCTGCTTTCGGTGGCGGCACTATCGGAAAACACCGATTGGGCGATCGGCAGTGCTTCCTTCCGGAGCGCCTGCTGGCGGGCGATGATGGCGGCGAGTAGCCGCGCCAGCGTGTCGCTGTCGCCGAAAAGGTCGGGGCTTTCGTTGACGAGGCCCGAGAGAACGGAAAGATCGTGCTCGTGACCTAAAAGATCGACCAGTGATTTCGCCTCGGCCTGTTTGGCGCGCATCGCCGACGGCCAGATGTCGCGCAGGAGGGCAAGATGCATCCAGTAGGTCTGGCCGCTCTTGCGCAATTCGTGGAATGCCTCGGCATGGGCGTTGCCTTCGCATTCCTTGATCGCCGCCAGCGCCTGCAGGCGCTGTTTCTTCCAGACCTTGGCAAGCCGGTGGGCGGTCTTTTCCGGCTTGTCGTCCAGCGACAGGCCGTGCAGCGCGTCGATTGCCTCGTGACAGATGATCACCGCCGTCGCCATGCGGGCGGGCAGGTCTTCCTGGCTCTCGGCAATCTCGTCGCGGCGTTTGGAAAGCGCGTCGCGGGCGAATGCAAGGGCTGCCTGTTCTTCCGGCAGAGTAGATTGACCGGCGAGATAATCGACCGTTTCGACAAGTGCCGTTGCATCGCGCACGGCAGAGAGGCTGCGGGCCATGTCGCCGATCCGGGTGTTTTCCCGGCTTCTGAATTCCTTGGCATCCGGCTGGATCAGGCGGTACAGCGCCCGCACGCGCTTGAAACGCTTGCGCGCATCGTGGATCGCCGTGTGTTCTCCGTCGGGCTTGTCGGCGAGATAACGGACAGCCTTCGACAGCTGCTGCTCGGCAACCGCAACGAATTCGGCGGTAAACGGCTTATCGGGTCTCAGGCGATAGGCCATCGAGAAGCTCCCTGCTCAGATCCTGGTTGGCCATGACGGCGTTGGAATAGCGGCGATCGCCGGTGACGTCGTCGCCGATCCAGTCCGGTATCGGCGGACGTTCGGTTTCGCTTTGAAGTTCGACCTCGGCGACAACCAGGCCGTTATAGACGCCCTCATAGACATCCACTTCCCAGGTATAGCCCTGATGCTCGACATTGAAGCGGGTCTTGTCGAGGACGATGCCGGTGGCACCAGCTGCCATGTCCTTGGCATCGGCGAGCGGGATCTCGTATTCGAACTCCGAGCGCGAGAACAATTCCGAGCCGATCTTGATCGTCAGCTTGGCCTTCTCGTCATCCATGATGCGAACGCGAACCGAGCGATCAGCGGCAACGGCGATATAGGCCTGCAGCAACCGCGACGAGGATGCGACCTCGTTCCGCCAGGCATCGTTCTTGACCAGATACTTGCGCTCGATTTCCTGTCCCATGGGCCTCGTCTTGGTTGTGGAGATGTACCGTAGCGCAAAGATGCACAAGGGCAAGAGTATCGGCAAGAGCATGGTAAAGCGGTGCTTCGGCCGGGTGCTTAAGAGAAGTCGGCAAGGGGCCCGAGGTTGCGTCGATCGGGGGATTTGTTCTCGACAATGACGTGATCGACCGTTATTTCCGGGCAAGGGATTTCAATCGTTTTAGGGAGTGTTCTTCATGGCTGACCAGAATCCGGGCCAGAACCCAAGCAAGACTGAAAAGCTGCTGACCATCCTGAAATTGCAGCCCGTCGTTCCGGTGCTGATCGTTGACGATGCGAAGTCGGCTGTCGGGCTTGCGCGGGCGCTGGTCGCCGGCGGGCTCCGGGCGATCGAGATCACCATGCGCACGCCGGCAGCGCTCGACGCCGTGAAGGCTGTTGCAGCCGAAGTCGAAGGCGCCAATGTCGGAGCCGGCACGATCCTCAACGCGAAAGACTGGGAAGCCGCCGTGAAGGCGGGCTCCACCTTTATCGTGTCGCCGGGCGTTTCTCCGGGCGTGCTGTCGGCCGCCAAGGATTCGCCGGTTCCGCTTTTGCCGGGTGCAGCGACTGCCAGCGAAGTGATGACGCTCCGGGAAGCCGGTTACAACGTGATGAAGTTCTTTCCTGCCGAACAGGCCGGTGGCGCCGCCTATCTGAAGGCCCTTTCGTCGCCACTCGCAGGCACGCTGTTTTGCCCGACCGGCGGGATTTCGCTGAAGAATGCCAACGACTATCTGTCGCTCCCCAACGTCATCTGCGTCGGCGGTTCCTGGGTAGCCCCGAAGGAACTGGTCGCAGCCGGCGACTGGGCCGCGATCACCAAGCTCGCCTCCGAGGCTTTCGCGCTCAGGGCTTAAAGCCGTTCTGACATTTTCGTTATCGGCAGCGCGGGAAAATTGTTTTCCTGGGCTGCCGTTCCTATCTCCGTGTTCGAATTCAACAGTAGGAGATACGGATGTTCGACGCAAAGAAGCTTCTTGACCAGTTCCTGGGTTCGCAGGTTCCCGGTCTTTCGGGAAGCGTGAAGGGCCGGGCTGGGCAGTTCGGCGATATGGCGAAGAACAATCCGTTGAAGTCTGCAGGCATTGCCGCCGCACTTCTCGGCACCAAGACCGGCCGCAAGATTGCCGGCAATGTGGTGACCGTGGGTGGCATCGCAGCCGTCGCGGGTCTCGGCTATCTCGCCTACAAGAATTACAAGTCCGGCCAGTCGCCGCAGGCAGCGCTGCAGCCGGCTCCGTCTGCTGCCGAGCCTATCGCGCTGCCGCCGCCGGACAGCCCGTTCTCGCTTCAGTCGCCGCAGCTTACCAACGATTTCGCCCTGACCCTGGTGCGCGCCATGATCGCTGCCGCCAAGGCGGACGGCCATATCGATGCGGCCGAGCGGGCCAACATCATGAACAAGGTGCATGAGGTCGATCTCGGCGACGAGGCGGAAGCCTTTATCCGCGACGACCTTGCCAACCCTGTCGATATCGACGATCTGGTCGCTGCTGCCCGCACGGAGGAGCAGAAGGTGGAGCTTTACACCGCGACCCGCATGACCATCGATCCCGATACACGGGCCGAGCGCGGTTACCTCGATCTTCTCGCGGGACGCCTGGGTCTGCCCGATGCTCTGCTCGAGCATATCGATGCGACGGTCACCGCGGCAAAAGTGCCCGCTTAAAGGGCGAGAACATGGGTAACGATCTCGGTGACATCTACCGCGATTACATCCATTGCCTGAACCGGCAGGACTGGGAGCGGCTCGGGGACTTTGTGGATGACGGTGTCATCCATAATGACCGGCCGCTCGGGCTGTCCGGCTACCGCGACATGCTCGTCGGAAATTTCAGCGATATTCCCGACCTTCGCTTCAGCATTGATCTGCTGGTCGTCGATCCGCCGCATGTGGTCAGCCGGTTGCTGTTCGAGTGCTCGCCTCGGGCCGAGTTTCTCGGGCTTCCGGTCAACGGGCGCCGGGTGTCGTTTGGTGAAAACGTCTTTTATCGGTTCCGCGACGGCAAGATCGTGCAGGTCTGGTCGATTGTCGACAAGGCCGCCATCGAGGCGCAGCTGTAAGCTCCATCGATCGCTTCCGCCGGTTGCCTTTCGACAGGCGCTGGCCTAAGCCTTGATGCCTCATCTGCAGCGGTTGCGACGCAGCCCTTGCGCAGCTTGCTGGAACCGCCCGAATGCGCGATCTCGCCAATTACAAAGTTGCCGCTCCGACACCCGTCACGCTGGCCGGACGGTTCTTGACGCTCGAACCCTATGACCAGGAGAAGCATCTGGCTGATCTTTGGGATGCATTTGGGGGTGCCGAGGGGATCAACGAGCTGATCCGCTATTTTCCGAACGATCAATATTCGACCGCCGAAGAGTTTGGCGCGTGGCTGGACAATGTGAATGCGAACCTCGGCTTCGTAACGCTGGTTGCGCGTGAAAACGCCTCTGGCGCGGTTGTCGGCATGGCGAGCTATATGCGGCCGGACCCGAAGAACGGTGTGATCGAGGTGGGGTCCGTGGCGCATGGGCTTGCCATGAAGCGGTCGCCGATGTCGACAGAGCTGCATTACCTGATGGCTCGCCACGTGTTCGAGGCGCTTGATTATCGTCGCTACGAATGGAAATGCCACAACGAGAACGAGCCTTCCAAGGTGACGGCGCTGCGTTACGGCTTTACCTTCGAAGGCGTGTTCCGGCAGCACATCATCTCGCGCGGTGCCAACCGCGATACGGCCTGGTTTTCGATGATCGACAGCGAGTGGCCGGTGATCAAGGCCGGGTTCGAGGCCTGGCTCTCGCCCGATAATTTCAATGAAGACGGCCGGCAGAAAAAGCGGCTGGAAGATCTCAGGGCCGAATTTGCCGGCGGGAAAACCACATGACGCCAGAAGCGAAATCACAGGCGATCGCGGCTGCCGCCATTCTCTTCGGCGCGGCGGTGGTCATCTATCTCATGCCGACCATCGTGTTGTGGATCGGCAATTACTCGCCGCTGCTGGCGTTTTTCGTCGGCGCGCTGCTGGTTCTCGGCTTCTTCCTGATCTTCTGGCTGCGAGCAAGGTATCAGCGGCGGAAGTAATTGCAGGATATGGTCGGGCGCAAGTGTGAAGACGTTCTCATCCCTGTGCCTGTCACAGGGATGAGGTAAGCGTCGTGAGCTAGCAGCTCACCCTTAAGCCGACTTGGCGCCGATCGCTTCCAGCTCCGCCATCACATCTTCCGACAGTTCGATATCGGCGACGGCGAGGTTTTCGCGCAGGTGCCCGCGCGACGAGGTGCCCGGGATCAGCAGGATGTTCGGCGAGCGCTTCAGCAGCCAGGCCAGTGCCACCTGCATCGGCGTTGCATCGAGCCTTGCTGCGACATCCGACAGCGTCGAGGATTGCAGGGGCGAGAAGCCGCCGAGCGGGAAGAAGGGGACGTAGGCCGTGCCTTCTGCCGCCAGATGATCGATGAGGTCATCGTCATCGCGGTGCGCGAGATTGTACTGGTTCTGGACGCAGACGATCTCGGTGATCTTGCGGCCATCCTCAACCTGCTTTCGCGTCACGTTCGACAGGCCGATATGCTTGATGAGGCCCTCGTGCTGGAGTTCGGCAAGGACCGTCAGCGGTTCTTCCAGCGAGCCTTCGGCCGGGCCGTGGACATCCAGCATGGAACGCAGGTTGACCACCTCCATCGCATCGAGACCGAGATTCCTGAGGTTATCGTGGACGGCCTTCGTGAGTGCTTTTTTCGAAAAGGCCGGGTTCCACGATGCGTCGTCGCCCCTGATGGCGCCGACCTTGGTGACGATGACGAGACCGTCGCTATAGGGATGCAGCGCTTCGCGGATGATCTCGTTGGTAATATGCGGACCGTAGAAGTCGCTGGTGTCGATATGGTCGACGCCGGCTTCGATCGCTTCGCGCAGCACCGCAACCGCTTCCGCGCGGTCTTTCGGCGGGCCGAACACGCCCTTGCCGGCTAGCTGCATGGCGCCGTAGCCGAGACGTTTTACGTGTCGGTCGCCGAGTTTATAGGTGCCGGCTTTTTCAAGATTGGTCATGGTTTTACTCCCTATCGGTGAGGCAGAGATAGGGCTATCCAGGCCGCGCGATAATTGGTTACAATTCGGACGGGCTGTACGGCAGGGCGGACAATGAAATACGACGCTGGTGATCTCGGAGCATTCGTCGCGGTGGCGAGGACGAAAGGGTTTCGCGATGCGGCCCGGCTGACTGGCGGAAGCGCTTCCGGGCTGAGCGATGCAGTCCGGCGTCTGGAAGAAAAGATCGGCGTCCGGCTTCTCAACCGCACGACCCGCAGCGTGACGCCGACGGAGGCGGGGAGGGCACTGCTCGACCGGCTGGGACCGGCGCTATCGGAAATGGAAGCGGCGCTCGACATGTCTGCCGGGTTTCGGGAGCGGCCGGCGGGACTGTTGACGCTGAATGTGCCGGCCAGTGCGGCGCGGATCGTCCTGCCGCAGATCGTGCCGGCGTTTCTGGCTGCCTATCCGGACATCCGTCTCGACATCATGACCGACGAGAGCTTCGTCGATATCATCGCTGCCGGCTGCGACGCCGGCATCCGCTATGACGAGCGGCTGGAGCAGGACATGATCGCCGTGCCGATCGGTCCGCGCGTGCAGCGTTTCGCATTGGCGGCGTCTCCCGCCTATCTTGCCGCGCGGGGCCGACCGGGCCATCCGCGGGATCTTTTGGCGCATTCCTGCATCCGGAGCCGGTTCAGGGACCGTCCGGTCACGCCCTGGGAGTTCGAACGCGATGGCGAGGAGGTGGTGGTGGATCCACCGGCGCAGCTGATCGTGCAGGCGGGCGGCGGGTCCGATCTCGGTGTGGACGCGGCGATTGCCGGCACCGGTATCGTCGCGCTGTTCGAGGACTGGCTGAAGCCGCATTTTGACAGTGGTGCGCTGGAACCGGTGCTCGAGCCGTGGTGGCCCTCATTTTCAGGGCCGTTTCTCTATTATCCCGGGCGACGGCTGGTGCCGGCTCCGCTGCGCACCTTCATCGATTTCATCAAGGCGATGCCGCAGCCGGGTTGAGCGTTCAGCCCTGCAGCGAGGCGCCGAGCAGGGAAAGGCCGATCAGCAGGATGAACAGGGCGCCGCCGATCTCGATCGCATGGCCGATGCGTCGTCCGCTGCGCGAGCCGGGGCCTGCGAATTTCAGCGCGATATCCTTGGCGCCGACGGCAAGCGTTGCAAGGATCGTCACCGTGATCGCCGTGCCGATCGACATGGCGAGGACAGACAGCACGCCGCCGAGATAGAGGCCATTCAGAAGCGAGAAGCTCATGACGAGGATGGCGCCGGAGCAGGGGCGAAGTCCGACGGCAATGATCGCCGACCAAGCTTCCTTGAGGCTGAAGTTGCGGGCGCCAAGCGTCGACGGGTCCGGCATGTGGCTGATGCCGCAGGCCTCGCAGGTGTCGCTGTCTCCCTGAAATGCGTGGTCGTCGATCTCGACTGCCTGGAATTTGAGACCGGTCGCGCGTCGTCCGTTGGAAGAGCCGTCGAACAGCATGGCGGTCGATCCGCCGGCTGAAGTCGCCGCTGCCGCCGTGCGGCCGCGGTCTGGAGCGCGCACGACCCGCATGCGGAGTGCCCGGATCTTCTTGACCAGCAGCCAGGCGCCGAACAGGGAGACCATGGCAAAGCTTGCAACCTCCATGGTCCAGGTGGCCTGGGTCATGGTGATGCCGGTGCCGCGGAGCAGGACGAAGGCAGCGCCGACCACGAGGATCGCGACCAGGCCCTGCAAAAGCGCGGAGATGAAGGAGATCGTGACGCCGCGGCGCAGTTCGACTTCGTTGGCGATCATGTAGGAGGAAATCACCGCCTTGCCGTGGCCGGGGCCGGCGGCGTGGAAGACGCCATAGGCAAAGGACAGGCCGATGAGCCCGACAAGCGCGGACGGATCCTCACGCATCGCCCGCAGCGCGCCGGTCAGAGAGCGGTAGAAGCCCTGCTGGTAGGCATTGATCCACTGGAAGAAGGGGGCGAGCGGCCCGCCTACCGAGAAGGAGGGTTCTGCTGCACCGACGCCGAGCGGAGACTGGGCGTGGGCGGCGGTGGCGACCAGCGCCGCCGCGAGAGCGGCAAACAGCAGGCCGGTCGACGCTTTCCTCAGCATGTCACTTCCATGCGGGTGGCAAAGAGCTTGGTCATGTCGGTCCCCGTCGGATCGTTGAAGAAAGCATCTGTCAGAGACGCGCTGTTTTGCGAAATCACGTCGTCTGGATCGGGCCGTACGACCTTGTGCTGGCACTTCTCGAAGCCCGCACCCTTCAGCACCAGATCCTTGTCGGTGGGGAAGTCGATCGCCGTGTACATGGTGGGGTCGTAGATGCCGAAGGTGAGCTTGCCCTTGAGAGGGACCGGCTTTTCAGGCTTCACCGCAAAGATCAGCATCAACTGCTTGTCCTGCATCGTGGTGTGAAAGACGTCCGGCTTCTGGATGCCGATCTGTGCGCCATCCAGCGTCACGGTGGAGAAGTAGTGGTAGTCGGCAAGCGAGGTGCGGATGGTTTCGCCGAGTTCGGCGAGTTCATGCGGATCGAGCTTGAGATCGCCGTTCTTGTCGAAATCCAGGATGACGCTCGAGGAGAACACTTCATCGAAGCGCCAGACATTGCGCAGTTCCTGCACGGTGCCATCGGCGCCTGCGACAATTTCCAGCCGCGCCTCGGCGAAGATATGCGGATGGGCAAGAGCCGGTGCGGGAACGGCCAGGGGTGCAGCCAGGGCCGCTGCCGTCAGAATTGTCGCAAGTCTGTTTCGCATATCCGAGCAGGTCCAGCATAGTTGCGCAGCGGCATTGCGTCCGGACCTGCGCCAAATCAAAAGGGGTGTCGTTCGTCCGTCCGCAAGCTGTGGTCTGGCCCCGAAATGGGACGGAATTTCGACTGCGGCGTTACAGCATTACATGTCAGCGCGGCTGGCGGAACCAGTTGGCGAGAAAATCGACGAAGCTTCTCACCTTGGCCGGGAGGTAGCGGCGATGCGGATAGACCGCATAGATGCCGCGTTCACGGGTGATGTATTCGTCGAACAGGTTGACCAGTTCGCCCGACTGGATCGAGGCCATGGCGACGAAGTCGGGGATGATCGCGACGCCGAGACCGGCACGGGCCGCGCGCAAGGTTGCCTGCGGACTGTTGACCTCGATCGGGCCGGAGACCGCAACTGAAATCATCGAGCCATCAGGATCGACGAAGCGGATATTGTTGTGCCAGCGCGAATTGGTGTCGATAATGAACGGCACCTTGTTCAGCTGCTGCGGATGCGTGAGGGGCCCGTATTGCGCCACGACATCGGGCGTCGCGACCGCATGGACCCGGAAATCGGCAAGCTTCTTGGCGATCAGGCCGGAATCCTCCAGCCGGGTGATTCGGATCGCCAGGTCGAAATTTTCCTCGATCAGGTCGACAAACCGGTCATCGGCGACGATTTCCAACTGGACGTCCGGATGCGCCTTGGCGAAATCGATGAACGACTGGCCGACATCCGCATCGATGAAGGTGCGCGGCACGGAGATCCGCAGGCGGCCCTTGAGATCGGCATTGTTCTCGCGCACGAGGTCGGCGAGATTGTCGATCTCCTTCAGGATATCGGCAGCGGTGCGGTAATAGGTGTGGCCCGCCTCCGTCATCGAGAACTGGCGGGTGGTCCGGTTGAGAAGAAGCGCGCCGAGATCGTCTTCGAGCTCGCGGACATATTTCGACAGCAGCGCCTTGGAACGGCCGGTGCGACGGGCGGCGGCCGAAAAGCCCTCGGCCTCGACCACGTCGATAAAGGCGCGCATGCGGGTGAGTGTGTCCATGGGCGAAGGGTGCTCCCGATCTCAGAAGTCTTCTGTCTCCGCCAGGGAAAGCAGAAATACAAGCGCTGTGCTGAGCCGACGCATGTCTTTCTGGCTGACGGCGCCGATCTGCTGCCAATTTCAAGCAAGAGACGCCGATGAACTTGTCCGTCATGACCTGTGACGGATGCCGCAGGCCATTTTCCCGATCGGGTTCGACAAGGATGCGGAAGTCGAGATCAAGACGTGTCGATGTCATGGGCCAGACGACGACCGAAGGATAGGTATCCGACAAAGCGTTCGTCTAGATCACGATGGCCGGGCGCGGCTTCCCGTAGTCGCCGGAGATGGAAAGGGTGACGATGTCGCCTCGTTTCATTCTTGCCGCGTCCCGCCTGGCTCGTGCTCATTCCAATCCGCAACCCTCTCCATCCATTCGAGGATCTCACGTTCCTCTTCCGGACCAAGGCTTGCGATCGCGGCTGCCAGCCGAGCCTGGGCCTCGGGGCTTTTCAGCTCCAGAAGCTGCTCCCGAATTTCAGGCGAGATCACCGTTGAGGACGGTGATCCATGTGTGGTCTGCTTCCCAACCGTCGGCATCCAGTATCTCCAACGCTGGCCTGTTCCACCAGTGGAATCGTGCGCGTGCCCTCGCGGAAATTCTACCGGGGGCTGCCTTTTGATTATTTTCCCCCCCCGCCCAAAATACCGCTTGATTATGACCGCGAATATTCTTATCTCCCGTGCAGCCCAAAGTCGCACGTGCCCGTGGGTGTCCGCCGACCCTCTATTTGGTGAGGTCATCGGTAAGGTACCTGGAACTAACCCCTCCAGTCGCTATTCCGGCCATCCGGGAAATGCGAGGACATCTAAAGCAACGACGGTGCGGGCCTTTTTGTTCTCTCCCGGCTTTCCAACAGCCGGGGTTACTGAAGAGGCACACCATCATTGCCGGAAGTGCGGTAGGGACCTCCCTCCAATCCATGGCAGACAAAGCCGGATTTTCGTTCTTGGCAGAACGTTGATCCACTTACCGCGCGTTTGAGCGTGTCAGGGAACCGGTGTCTCCACCGACTGGATCCTGGCGCATGTTCATCCGTCCTTTGTCCTCCGGTTCGCAAGCCGGAGCCTTTGAGATTTGGAAGGGATTGACCATGACCACTGCCCGCATCCTCGACTTCATCAAGACCCAGCGTCCCGATGGTCCCTACCTCGTGGTCGATCTCGATGTCGTGCGCGACAATTTCAACGCCTTCCGTCATGCCCTGCCGGACAGCGCGATCTACTACGCCGTGAAGGCCAATCCCGAGCCGGCAATCCTCAAGCTTCTTGCTTCGATGGGTTCCAACTTCGACTGCGCCTCCGTCGCCGAAATCCAGATGGCACTCGATGCCGGTGCAAACGCATCGCGCATCTCGTTCGGCAACACGATCAAGAAGGAACGCGACATTGCGCGTGCTTTCGCGCTCGGCGTTGGCCTCTATGCCGTCGACAGCCATGAGGAAGTCGAAAAGATTTCCCGTGCAGCTCCCGGTGCAAAGGTGTTCTGCCGCGTGCTGACAGATGGCGAAGGCGCCGAATGGCCGCTGTCGCGCAAGTTCGGCTGCGTGCCGCAGATGGCCGTCGACGTTCTCGTCTACGCACACCAGCTTGGTCTCGAAAGCTACGGCGTCTCGTTCCATGTCGGTTCGCAGATGACGAAGGTCGATGCCTGGGATGCGGCTCTGGCCGATGCCAAGCGCGTGTTCAGCCAGCTCGCAAAGCAGGGTATCGTTCTGCAGATGGTCAACATGGGCGGCGGTTTCCCGACCAAGTATCTGCGCGACGTGCCGAAGGCAGAAGAATACGGCCAGGCGATCTTTGCTTCGCTGCGCAAGCATTTCGGCAACAACCTGCCGAAGACGATCATCGAGCCGGGTCGCGGCATGGTCGGCAATGCAGGCGTCATCAAGGCTGAAGTCGTTCTCGTGTCGAAGAAGTCGGACAACGACAACCACCGTTGGGTCTTCCTCGACATCGGCAAGTTCGGTGGTCTCGCCGAAACCATGGACGAGGCTATCCGTTACCCGATCCGCACCGAGCGCGACGGCGACGCGATGGAGCCTTGCGTTCTGGCCGGCCCGACCTGCGATTCGGCCGACGTGATGTACGAGAAGAACATGTATCCGCTGCCGATCTCGCTTTCGATCGGCGACGAAGTTCTGATCGAGGGCACCGGCGCCTACACGACCACCTATTCGGCGGTTGCGTTTAACGGCTTCGACCCGCTCAAGGCCTACGTCATCTAAGGCGTTACAAGCCTTTCTACTTTCGCGGTTCCCGACCTCCAGACGGGAGCCGCAAATTCACAATGATCGTCCGATACCGTTTGAAACGGTTTTAAGTGCGGGAGGCCAAGATGGCCACTGTTCTTGATTCTGTCCGTGCGCTGTTTGCGCCCGCGTCCACATTCACCATCACTGCCGAAACTCCGGCCGACGTGGTGGCTCGTGAAACTCTGCTCGATCGCGCCATGGGCGCCGACCGACGCTTGAAGTCGTCCGAAAAGATCCGCCAGAACCGCGTGCCGGCCGAAGGCCTGGCGCTCGTTGCGCGCGACGAGGACGGTCATGTCATCGGCACCGTGCGTCTGTGGAACATCGAGGCCGGCATTTCGCCAGAAGGCAACGCCATCGACGCGCTTCTGCTTGGACCGCTCGCCGTCTGCTCGTCGCATGAGGGCAAGGGCATCGGTGCGGCTCTGATGCGTGCGGCGATCGGCCAGGCGCATGATCGTGGCCATGGTGCCGTGCTTCTGGTCGGTGACGCCGCCTATTACGAGCGCTTCGGCTTCTTCGGTGGCAAGACCCAGCATCTGGTGATGCCCGGCCCCTGCGACCGCGCGCGCTTCCTGGCGCTGGAGCTGAAATCCGGTTGGCTTGAAGGCGCCGCCGGCATGATCGTTGCGAGTGGGCGCAAGCTCGCCTGAACGGCTGCTGCAATTGATAGATCCCTAGGACCCCGTCTTCCCACAAAGGAGGCGGGGTCTTTCGTTTTTCGACGGGCGAGGGCTGGCGCAATGGTCTCACGCTCCGTCACCTTCGCGTGAATCGTTGGGCTCGGCCATAGTCGCGTGCGGGTCTCGACCTAGATTGATGTTCATGATCACGCGCCGCACAGCCCTTCTTTCCGCTCCCTTCGTCCTCGCGTCAGTGCGCGCCTTCGCGCAGCAACCCGGTGGGGCGGGCGTGGCGCAGGCGCCGCAGACGTTGAAGGCCGTGCTGGATAGGGCGGCGGATCTGGAGCCGTTGAAGGTGGTGATGGTGTCGCGCAAGGGCGAGACGATCGCGAGACAAGCGTTCAACGGCAGCAGTCTTAACGCAGCGACCAATATCAAGTCGGCGTCGAAATCGATCATCTCCTGCCTTGTCGGGATTGCGATCGATCGAAAGCTGCTCGAAGGGCCGGACCAGAAGATCGCCTCGATCCTCACCGCCGATTTGCCGCGCAATGCCGATCCGCGGCTCGCCGAGGTCACCATCGGCAATCTTCTCTCCATGCAGGCGGGTCTGTCTCGCATGTCCGGGCCGAATTACGGGCGCTGGGTGGCGAGTTCCAACTGGGTGCGGTTTGCACTGTCGGAACCGTTCGATGGCGAGCCGGGCGGTCAGATGCTCTATTCGACGGCCTCGACGCATCTTTTGTCGGCTATCCTCACCCGGGTCGGCAAGCGGCCGACGCTTGCGCTGGCGCGGGACTGGCTGGAGCCGGTCGACGGGTTTCGAATCGGGGCCTGGGAGCGCGATCCGCAGGGCATCTATCTCGGCGGCAACCAGATGGCGATGACGGCGGCGTCCCTGCTGGCATTCGGGGAGCTCTATCGCAACGGCGGGAAAACCAAGAGCGGCCGTCAGGTGGTCTCTCAGAGCTGGATCGACCAGTCCTGGACCCAGCGCACGAACTCGCGCTTTTCCGGCGATGGCTATGGCTACGGATGGTTTCTGCGTGAGATGGGCGGACACGATGTGAAGTTCGGTTGGGGTTATGGCGGGCAGATGGTCTACGTGGTTCCGTCGCTCGATATGACCGTGGTGATGACATCAAGGGAAAGCGGTCCGTCTTCCCGAAACGGCTACCGCGACCAGTTGCACGACCTTCTCGCCGAGATTATCGGCGCTGTCGCGTCGGCGTAAGCGCCAAGCTCCGCCGTGATATGGGGGACTAGCATGCGGGGCAGACCCCGCATGTTTCACTGGGAATTTAGACAGTCGGCTCAGCCGGAAATGTCGATCACGCCGCAGTCGCCGGCTTCAGACGAGAATGCGAGCAGCTTACCGCTGGCACTCCAGCTCAAGCCCGTGATGGCGCCCTTACCGGGCCGGCGCAGCAGCGCTTCCTTGCCGTCGGCAATGCGCACACCGAGGACCATGCCGTCGATAAAGCCGATGGCGAGTACTTCCTCTAGCGGATGAAACCCCACCTGCGTTACCATGATATTGGCGCGCGTGCCGAGTTCCATCGGTGCCTTGCCCATGGGGCCGTCCTTGGCCGAAAACGGCCAAACGATCGCGGCCGGCGCGCCGGAGGAGGCGAGCCATTTGCCCTTGACCGACCAGGACAAAGATTTCACCTTGGCCGGATAGCCGGTCATCCGCATATGGCGGCTTTCGCCCGACTTGCTGTCGAGCTTCCAGCCGTGCAGGGCGTTTTCCTGCATCATGGTCACGAGGAAGCGGCCGTCAGGCGAGAAGGTGACGCCGGTATGGGCACCCTTCCAGTCGAGATCCTGCATCGGACTGTTGGTGCCGACCCAATGCAAGGATACGCCGTTATAACGTGCGGCCGCAATCCGCAGGCCCTTGGGTGCGAAGGCGATCGCTTCGACGCTGCGCTCTTCCTTCACTTCCTTGACGGTGCCGTCGGAGAGCTTCACGAAACTGGACTTGCCTTGCGCCCAGGCGACCGCACCCTGAGGGCCACCGGCGACGACGGAGATCCACTTGCGCGGCGTTTCCGAAATCGTGCTGACCGTGCCGTCATGGGAAATGCGCTGCACCCGGCCGTCTTCGCCGCCACTCAATAGCGTGGCGCTGAAGGGATCGCGGATACAGGTCAACAGGCCATGATGCGCGTCCGTTACCTTTTCACCGCCGTCGAGGCGGTGAATGGTGCCGGCTGCGGTAGCAAAGATCGGGATATCGCCGAGAAAGTGAGCCGCTACGACATGACCGTCGATATCAAGAGGTGCAACGGTTGGCATCAGGCGACAACAACCTCAGCCTGGCAAGCCATGAAGCTCTTCTGGATCTTGTCGAAATCGAGCTCGCGGCCGATGAAGACAAGGCGGCTTTCACGCTTTTCGCCATCCTTCCACGGACGCTGGTGATCGCCTTCGACGATCATGTGGACGCCCTGGATGACATAGCGTTCCTCGTCGCCCTTGAAGGCGATGATGCCCTTGAGGCGCAGGATGTTCGGACCTTCCGCCTGGGTGATCTTCTGGATCCAAGGGAAGAAACGATCCGGGTTCATCTCGCCGCCGCGCAGGGAGACAGACTTCACCGTGATATCGTGGATCGGCGACATCGCATCGTGATGCGCATGATGGCCGTGGTCATGATGCTTGTGATCATGATGATCGTGGTCGTGCGCGTGATGGTCATGCCCGTGGTCGTGGTGATCGTGGCTATGGTCGTGACCGCAATCGGGGCCGCAGACATGGTCTTCGTGGTCGTGGTCGAGGAAATGCGGATCGTTTTCCAGCGCCCGTTCCAGATTGAAGGCGCCCTGATCCAGCACGCGGGCGAGATCGATGCCCGAGCGGCTGGTGTTGTAGATACGGGCCGTCGGATTGATGGCGCGCACCACGTCTTCGACGATCGCCAGCTCTTCCGGGGTCACGAGATCGGTCTTGTTGATCAGCACGACGTCGGCAAACGCGATCTGGTCTTCGGCCTCGCGGGAATCCTTGAGGCGCAGCGGCAGATGCTTGGCATCGACCAGAGCAATGACGGCGTCGAGTTCGGTCTTTGCGCGAACATCGTCGTCCATGAAGAAGGTCTGGGCGACCGGAACCGGATCGGCCAGGCCCGTCGTCTCGACGATAATGCCGTCGAAGCGGCCCGGGCGGCGCATGAGGCCCTCAACGACACGGATCAGGTCGCCACGAACCGTGCAGCAGACGCAGCCGTTGTTCATCTCGTAGATCTCTTCGTCGGACTCGACGATCAGATCGTTGTCGATGCCGATTTCGCCGAATTCGTTGACGATCACGGCGTATTTCTTGCCGTGGCTCTCCGACAGGATGCGGTTGAGCAAGGTCGTCTTGCCGGCGCCGAGATAGCCGGTCAGCACGGTCACAGGAATTGGCTTTGCAGCGACGGGAGCGGTGTTTTCAGTCATGGGAAACCTCTAAGGGTTCTGGAGCGCTCGGGGGAGCGCGGAAGCGTGTTGGCCTCATATAAGGGCAAGGCCGCGCGAGTTCAAAGGGGTTTTGAATGTTATATGATCACATCAAGGCAATGTCGACGCGTCGGTTTGCCGAAGAAGCTGGTCGAGCGTGAGAAGCGGCTCGCCGGCCACTTTCGCATGCGCGTAATGGAAACAGTCGAAGTTGCTCAAGTGCCGCTTACCGATGCCATGTTTCTGAGCCACCGCGACAGCAAAGCTCAGAAGCGCACGCGGCGAGCCCGCCTCACGGATATCAATGCCGCGCGCGTCGAGCCATTCCACGACAGCGCTTTCTGCCTGGCCGTAGGCGCAGTCTAATTGGTCGGGCCGAGAAAGGACGATAATTGCTTCCCAGGCAGCGAGAGGAGACGTGAATGGCAGTGTCGATTTTGCCAACGCCCTTTCATAGGCTTCCGCGGTATCTTCGCCAGCCATCAACGATACGATCGCACAAGCATCGACAAACATGTGCGATCAATCCAGGTCGTGGTCGAGATCGTGATAGGCGGAAGCTGGGGGCACGGGTCGAGTCTGTTTGAAGGAAAGCCCGTGCTTTGCAAGGATGCGGCTGGCTGTCTCGCCTGGCGTCTCCTGCTGCGCGCGCTTGTCGATGGTTTCCCGCAGTGCGGTGACCACCGCTTGCGTGATTGTCGTTCCATCCATCTGCGCGAGCTCTTTCGCAAGTGCCTGAGCTTCTTCACTGCTAATGTTGAGGGTCATGAGACACCACCTTCGTGTGCGCAAGTCTCGCACATTATGCGGCTCAGCGCTACTTCAACGCGTCAACATCAAACCGTGCCACATCCCGTAGCAACTCGATGATGCCGTTGACCGCGTGCTTCACCAGCTGCTCGCCCCGTTCTGCGGTGGCGGCGGTTGCGTTGCCGGCGGCGCCCTTGGCGCTGAGGTCAGACATCTTCCACCCGAACGCATGTGGGCCGTAGGCGCGCAGGTGACGAAAGTCTTTCGCGAAATCTGTCTGGCGCGATGGGAAGTTTTCGGCCCTCTCCATGTTCACCCGGTCCGGCCACAGTGCCAGCATGACGGAGGTCTCGATATCGCCGCCGTGGATATCGATTGCCTTGTCCTCCGGAGCGATCCAGCCTTCGGGCTGGCCGAAGCGCGTCCAGCTCGTCGCCACCGCCAGCATGTTGAAACGGACGCGGGCCTCTGTCGTGACGATCGTCAGCAGCGGCGCGTTGCCGCCATGGGCATTCAGCATCACCAGTTTGCGGATGCCTTGCTGGTGAAGTTCATCGGCGATGCCGAGCCAGCGGTCGATGGCCTCGGCGGCGGCCAGCGTCTTCGTTCCTGCCACATCCATGTGCTCGATCGAGTAGCCGACTGGCTCTACCGGCAGGAACGTCACCGGAAGATCAGCCGGAAGGGCAGGGATAATGCGGTCGACAAGGCCCTGTGCGATCAGCGTATCGGTCTCGAAAGGCAGGTGCGGACCGTGCTGTTCGTGGGCGCCGAGCGGCAGAACGGCGATCCAGTCGCCTCTTTTAGCGCTTTCTGTGGACGGGGGCGTAACATCGTTGTCATGATAGCGCGGCAAGGGATGCGGCATCTGGCGGTCAATTCCGGGTTTCGATAAGGGTGGCGTGGTATAGTTATAGCGCCGACTTCCATGACGCAAAACGGGCGGAGCCTATGAGCAAGAAAAAAGGCGACAAGAAATCCAAGTCGGGCAAGAAGAAGGACGGCGCTGGTCTTTCCGCAACCGACCTTGCGCCTGTCATTACACAGACCGCCCGGTCGATGCGCACCGCGTTGTCCCGCAGTCTGGTCGAAAGCGGCCTTTATGCCGGGCAGGACGGGGTGATCCTGGCGCTTTCCGAAGAAGACGGCATGACGCCGGGTCATCTTGCGAACCGCATGGGCGTCAAGGCTCCCACCATGACCCGCACGATCGGCCGCATGGAAGCGCAGGGATTTCTGGAGCGCCGGTCGGATGGAACGGATGGTCGCCTGACCAAGGTGCATCTGACGGAGACTGGTCTGAAGAGCGTCGAGCAGATCGGCCGCGCGGTGGCCGAGTGCGGCGAACTGGCGGTCAAAGGTCTTTCGGACAAGGAAGTTCGCACCCTTCTCAAACTTCTCAAAGCCGTCGAGCACAATCTTCAGTCGGATGAGGGCGATCGCGACTGAGGGTTGCGTTTGCCAACCTGCTCGTCCGAAAAATCCCGTCACAGGATTGTCGCAAGGAATTAAATTGTTTATTTAAACTTTAATTCGGGTGCTCTGCGTAAGAATGCAGGCTGCATGAGAACGCGGGGCTAGATGGCGCAGAAAATCAAACTGTCGACGATTGCCGAAAGTCTCGGTCTTTCAACAGCCACGATTTCGCTTGCTCTCCGGGACAGTCCGCTTGTCGCCGCCGATACCCGCGAGAAGATCAAGGAACAGGCGCGGGCGCTTGGCTATATCTACAACCGCCGTGCCGCCAGCCTTCGCACCTCGCGGTCCGGCATTATCGGTGTCGTCGTGCATGACGTGATGAACCCGTTCTACGGTGAAATCCTGAAAGCCATCGAGAGCGAGCTCGACCGCAGCCGTCATACGTTCATCCTGTCCAACCATTACGATTCGGTCGAAAAGCAGCGCACGTTCATCGAGACGCTGCTGCAGCTCGGCGGCGACGGCGTGATCATGTCGCCGGCGATCGGCACGCCGATCGAGGACATGAAGCTTGCCGAAGAAAACGGCATGCCGGCCATTCTTGTCGCCCGCTCGATGGAAGGCCTCGACCTGCCGACCTATCGCGGCGACGATGCTTACGGCATTTCGCTTGCCACCAACCATCTTATCGGACTGGGCCACCGGGCGATCGCCATGATCGGCGGCACCGACCAGACATCGACCGGTCGCGACCGTTACCAGGGCTACGTCAACGCGCTGCTGAAAGCCAATATCGAGGTCGATCCGAACCTGCGCATTCCGGGACCCCGTTCGATGCAGGGCGGGTTCGAGGCGGCGGTGCATTTCCTGTCCCTGCCGCAAAAGCCGACGGCTGCGGTCTGCTGGAACGATCTGGTGGCGATCGGCCTGATGAACGGCATCGCGCGGGCCGGGTTGACACCGGGCGTCGATATTTCCGTCACCGGCTATGACGATCTGGAACAAGCTTCGATCTCGACGCCGTCTCTGACCACCGTTTCCAACGGACAGGCCGATGTCGGGCGCTTAGCGGCGCGGGCACTGCTCGATCGTCTTGCCGGGAGCCATGAGCCTGACGGTCTCCATCTGATCAAGCCGGAAATGCGTCTGCGCCAGTCGACCGGCGTCTTTCGTCCACGCTGATTATTCTTCATAAAGAGGTTGCTGCATGTCTGAGAATCCTGCCACCATCTTCGTGCCGGGCCGTATCCATCCGCGCGTTCTGGAGCGTCTGAACGACAGTTTCGAGGTCATCTCGGCTCCGCATGCCGAACTGGCATCCGTCGACGCCGAGACGAGGGCGCGGGTGCGTGGCATCGCGGTTTCCGGCAAATGCGATGCTGCCATCATCGATGCGTTTCCCAATCTCGAAGTCATCTCCAGCTTCGGTGTCGGTTACGACGGCACCGATACGAAGACGGCGGCCGAACGGGGCATCATCGTCACCAACACGCCTGACGTCCTGAACGATGAAGTGGCCGATACAGCGATCGCGCTGCTCCTCAATACGCTGCGGCAGTTTCCGAAGGCGGAGACCTATCTGCGCGAAGGCCGGTGGGCGAGCGAAGGGCCGTTTCCGCTGTCGCCGTTTTCACTGAAGGGCCGCAGCATCGGCATTCTCGGCCTTGGCCGCATCGGTCTCGAAATCGCAAAGCGGCTTGAGCCGTTCAAGGTGACGATCGGCTATTATAGCCGCAGCCAGCGCTCGGATGTCGGCTATATCTACTATCCGTCCTTAAAGGAGATGGCTGAGGCCGTCGATACGCTGATCTGCATCGCGCCCGGGACGCCGGATACGTTCAAGATCATCAATGCGGAGATCTTCGAAGCGCTTGGGCCGGGCGGCGTGTTTATCAATGTCGGACGTGGATCGAGCGTTGACGAGGAGGCAATGATTGCCGCCCTCAGCGACAAGACGATTGCCGCGGCCGGGCTTGACGTGTTCTTCGACGAGCCGAACGTACCGGCGGAGCTGATCGCTCTCGATAATACCTGCCTTCTGCCGCATGTCGCATCCGCGTCGGTTCAGACCCGCAATGCGATGGCCGATCTTGTCGTCGACAACCTGATCGGCTGGTTCAAGGATGGCCGCGTGCTGACCCCGGTTCCGGAAACCCCCGTCAAAGGATAACTGGCAAACACGGCGAGGGCGTTTGCTTCACGCGGTGCGGGCAACCGTTGGGCTGGTCGCACCGCTTGTCGATGCCGCATAGGCGCGGGCCGCATCGCCGAACGCCCGGAACAGGGCGCCCGACGGTGCGTCGGTTTCGGCCCAGTATTCCGGATGCCACTGGACGCCAACGGCGAAATTCTTCGCGTCGATCACCGACACCGCCTCGATCGTGCCGTCTGCGGCCGTCGCCTCCACCTTCAGGCGGGTAGCGGTCTTTGCAATCGCCTGGCGGTGGAGCGAATTCACCTGGACTTCGCCGGAAAATCCGAGGAAATCCGCGATGCAGGATCCTTCCTTGACGAAGACCGGCTGGCGGATCGCGTACATCGCGTCGCGGTCTGGCACGTCGGGCTTGCGGTGGTCCCAGTTGCCCGGCTGATCCTGGATCTCGCTTGCCAGCGTGCCACCCAGCGCGACATTCAGCTCCTGGATGCCGCGACAGATGGCGAGAAGCGGAATGCCGCGCTCGATCGCGCGGCGGATCATCGGCAGCGAGGTGGCGTCGCGGCCGTGATCGAAGGGGCCGTCTCCCTCGGTCGCTTCGCGGCCGTAGAGCGACGGGTGGACGTTGCTGACGGCGCCGGAAACCAGCACGCCGTCGACCCGGTCGAGGATCGTGTCGACATCGTTGCCCTCCTCGAAGGCGGGAACGATGAAGCTCATGACGTCCGCCACTTTCAGCGCCGCATTGACATACTGGTTGGGTGTGGCGTGCCAGAGGGCGCCTTCGAATTGCCTGAGATCGGCGGGAACGGCGACGATGGGCTTGCGGCACGAGACGGGCATGAACAATCTCCAGGCGGGGCAGTGGTTCTTATCCCGTATTGCTGCCGGAGGCGGGGTGAAGTCAAGCCGTAGCGACGCCGTGCAGCGTGAACCACGACGATCGCGGAAGACGAAAGTATAATGCGGTTTAACCTTGGTCCGCCGTCATTGTTACATGGTCTGCTTGCAAGCATTCAAGCAACATGATTACCTCATCTAGGACTGGCGAGGTATGGGAGGAGACATCTTCGCGGTCTGTTCAACCCGGGAGGATTTTTGATGGATCGTCGTTCATTCCTGAAAAAGACGGCAGTCGGCGGCGCGGGAGCCGCTGCAGCCACAGTGCTTGCTGTTCCGCTTTCGACACCTGCCATTGCCCAGCAGAACCCGAAGATCAACTGGCGCCTGACATCGTCATTTCCGAAATCGCTGGACACGATTTATGGCGGCGCCGACGATATCGCGAAGCATGTTGCAGCCGCCACCGACGGCAATTTCACGATCCAGCCGTTTGCAGGTGGTGAGATCGTCCCGGGTCTGCAGGCGGCCGATGCGGTCTCCGCTGGCACGGTCGAGATGTGCCATACCTGCTCCTACTATTTTGTCGGCAAGGACCCGACCTTTGCGATCGGCACGGCGATCCCCTTCGGCATGAATGCGCGCCTGACGAACTCGTGGTTCTACCAGGGCAACGGCAATACGCTGATGAACGAGTTCTATGCCAAGCATCAGATCTACGGCATGCCGGCCGGCAATACCGGGGCCCAGATGGGCGGCTGGTTCCGCAAGGAAATCAACACCGTCGACGACTTCAAGGGCGTGAAGATGCGCATTGCCGGCATTGCCGGAAAGGTGCTGGAAAAGCTCGGTGCCGTACCGCAGCAGATCGCCGGAGGCGATATCTATCCGGCGCTGGAAAAGGGCACGATCGATGCGGCGGAGTGGGTCGGTCCCTATGACGACCACAAGCTCGGCTTCTACAAGGTGGCCAAGTATTACTACTATCCGGCTTTCTGGGAAGGCGGCCCGACAATCCATGCCTTCATCAACCTCGACAAGTGGAACAGCCTGCCAAAGCACTATCAGTCGGCGCTGACCGATGCCTGCGCCTTCGCCAATACCAACATGATGGCGAAATACGACCTGAAGAACCCGATGGCGATCAAGCAGATCGTATCGCAGGGGACGACGTTGCGGCCGTTCAGCCAGGATATCCTCGAGGCCTGCTACACGGCTGCAATGGACGTCTACAAGGGTATCTCCGCAACCAACGCGGATTTCAAGAAGGTCTACGACGACCAGGTCGCATTCAAGAAGGAAGGTTACCTCTGGATGCAGCTTTCGGAGTACACGTTCGACACGTTCATGATGATCCAGCAGCGCAACGGCAAGATCTGAACGTCTAAAGCGCTGCTTAGACACGTACCCCGGATCGCAAGGTCCGGGGTTTTCTTTTGCAGCTGAGGGATGGCGCCGGACTGGATTCACGCAATAGACGCGCTGCACGTATCCCCGGTTGTGTCGGCTCGACAATCACACGCTGGTATCTATGATGGTGGCGTTCGAAGGCAAAAGCAGAGCACTCCGTGGCCAGCCGGAGTATCGGTGAAGACGGGCTTCACCGACTTAAGGCAAAAGCCTTGCCGTCGAACAGGAGGTGATGCGATGTGGTTTCCACTGAGCATTACGTTGCTGGTTAGGAAATACCGGACGGGCTGGTCAGTGTCCGTCCGGTTCATTTTCTACATCAGATAACAAAGGGAGAGCAGAGTTCGCGCTTTGCTCTCCACTCCAATGTACTACTGCGCCGGTTTTCTGGCAAGACGAAGCCGTTAAGGGTTGATCCTCGGTGGCTCGCCGAAGTTGGGCATGCCGGGTAGTCCGGGGGCAGGTTGCGCGCCGCCGCCCTGGCCGGGTGCACCATCCATCGGCGGCAGGCCGAAATTGGGCATCTGGTTGTTGCCGCTATCATTGCCGAAGCCGGGGATTTCGATCTTGATCGTGTTGAGATCGACGTCCGGCGCCTTGTCCAGCCAGTAGGTGACGGATTCCGGCCAGAAGATGATGATGGCGACGAGGATCAACTGCATCCCGAGCCACGGAATGGCGCCGAGATAGATGTCCTTCGTCTTCACAGTCTTCGGCGCGATCGAACGCAGGTAGAAGAGTGCGAAGCCGAATGGCGGGTGCATGAACGAGGTCTGCATGTTGACGCAGAGCAGCACGCCGAACCAGATCAGGTCGATGCCGAGCGCGGTTGCGACCGGTGCCAGCATCGGCAGGACGATAAAGGCGATCTCGAAGAAATCCAGGAAGAACGCCAGGAAGAAAATGAAGATGTTGACGAAGATCAGGAAGCCGAGAGCGCCGCCCGGAATATGGGACAGCAGGAATTCGATCCAGAGCCCGCCGTTCATGCCCTGGAAGACAAGGCTGAAGCAGGTGGCGCCAACCAGGATGAAGACGACCATCGAGGTGATCGTCATGGTCGAATGCATGGCCTGCTTGACGAGGTCCCAGGTCAGGCGGCGGTGCATGGCGGCAAGCGCCATGGCGCCAACGACGCCGAGCGCGCCGGCTTCCGTCGGTGTGGCAAGTCCCATGAACAGGGTGCCGAGGACGAGGAAGATGAGCACGATCGAAGGGACCATGCCCCACAGCACTCTCAACACCAGCGCGGCATTGAGTTCGCCGCGGGCCTCCGGCGGCAGCGCCGGAACATCCTGGGGGCGGACGATCGAGGTGAAGAGAATGAACAGCAGGAAGATCACGACCTGCAGGATCGAAGGACCGATGGCGCCGAGATACATGTCGCCGACCGAACGGCCGAGCTGATCGGCCAGAACGATGAGGACGAGCGACGGCGGAATGACCTGGGTGATCGTGCCGGAGGCTGCGATTACGCCGGTCGCCAGCCGCGGATTGTAGCCGTATTTCAGCATGATCGGCAGGGAAATCACACCCATGGTGATGACGGATGCGGCAACCGTGCCGGTGATGGCGCCGAGGATCGCGCCCACGATGATCACCGCATAGGCAAGGCCGCCGGGAATTGCGCCGAACAGTTTTCCGGTGCCTTCGAGCAGGTCCTCGGCAAGACCGCAGCGTTCAAGAATGGCACCCATGAAGGTGAAGAAGGGAATGGCGAGAAGCAGGTCGTTGGAGACGATGCCGAAAATGCGCAGCGGCAGGGCCTGCATGAACGCATATTCGAAATGACCGGTGTAGATACCCAGGAAGCCGAAAAACAGCCCGACCGCGGAAAGGGAAAAGGCGACCGGAAAGCCGTAAAGCATGAAAATTATCATGCCCAGAAACATGGCCGGTGGCATTACGCCGTATTCAAACATGAGCTTGGTTTCCCCCCGGAATGGCGCGGTCTTATTGCAGTGGCTTTTCGTAGGTCGTGTCGACCTGGAGGGTGCCTGTAAGGCCGGCGATCCGCTTAATCAGCTCGGACAGGCCCTGAAAGGCAAGGAGCACGAACCCCGAGACGATGATGAATTTGACGGGCCAGCGGATCAGGCCGCCGGCATTCGAAGACACTTCGCCTTGCATGAAAGACAGGGAGAAGAACGGCCAGGACAGCCATGCCAGAAAGAGGCATGCTGGGACCAGAAAGATCACCAGGCCGATCGCATCGATCCACAACCGCTTGCGATCCGAGACGGCGCCGTAGATCAGATCGACGCGGACGTGTTCGTTGAGACGAAGCGTATGGGATGCGCCCAAGAGAACGATAAACGCGAACAGATACCACTGGATTTCCAGCCAACCATTCGAGCTGTAGTTGAACGCATAGCGAATGCAGGCATTACCGGCACTGATCAGGCAGCAGGCCAGAACGAGATAACCCGCAAATTTTCCGACGATTTCGCTGACACGGTCAATTAACGCGCTGAATTTCAACAGACCCGCCATACTCGCTCGCTCCCCAGCAGGTCTTTACCTCTGCCCGAATGAGGCGATGTAAACGAACGCTTATTAAAAGAAAAGACCCCCATAGGTCGCATAAATGCCGTTTCCAGGCATTGCGCGAAATATTATTGCGAAGGTGGTCGCGAGAGCGCATAATTGAGTTTGGAGAGTTTTAGCAATCCCTGTTACCGTTCATTGATCGCTTTTCGACGAACCCCCACAATCCAAGGGGTCGCACTCCGACAACAATCAATTTTTAAAACGTTTTCTCCATTGTCGGTCTGATGGCAAGGGAATGTGCCCCTATGAAGAATGCGGAAGCGCAAACGCTGCCGACAGAAGTGTATCTGTCGTTCGTCGAATCGCTGTTTAGAAATCGTGGAACGCTGTGGACTGGAATGGTGGTCCATATCCTGTCGTGCGCAGTGATTTTTGCGACGACGGGCTCTACCTTCTATATCATGCTGATTGCGGTGTTCTTGGCCGTCTTCACGTTCCGGGTCATCTCGTTCCGCCGCTTCGACAGTCTCGACCGTGCGGTTCTTTCCCGCGACGAGATCGAAAGCTGGGAAACACGCTACGTCTACGGCGCCGCGGCGACTGCTTTCCTTCTCGGTATCAGCAGCGCCTATGCGGTTCTTGTCCTGCGGGACATGATGGCCGCCTTCATGTGCATCGCGGTCACCATGGCGTCGATGGTGTCGATCGTCGGCCGCAACTACGGGTCTGCTCGCGCGGTTGCGCTGCAGACGACCGGCTGCTGCTTGCCGCTGATCATTGCCTGCGTGCTGACCGGCGAAATCAATCTTGCGCTGATGGCGCTCTTTCTCGTGCCGTTCGGGTTGACCACCCAGTCGATGGCGACGGGGGTGCGGGAATTTCTCTACAAGAACGTCATCGTTTCGCGCGAGATGAAGACGGTTGCCGACCAGCTCGACAGTGCGCTCAGTACCATGACGCATGCGCTGATCATGCTGGACGCCGATGGCCGGGTGCAGGTCGTCAACCGGCGCGCGCACGAATTGCTGGGACTGGGCGATGCCGAAGACCTGATGGGCGCGAGTTTCATCGCCGCCCTTCGCGACCGCGAAAATGCGTTTCCGGACGAGATCCTGACGCAGATCGGCGGCTTGCTGGAAGGGCAGGCGGGCAAGACGCTGCTGCGTCTCAATGACGACACCTATCTGGAATTCTCGCTCAGCCGCCGTTCCGAGGGCGGTCTCGTGATGATCTTCGAGGATGTCAGCGCAAGGGTCGCTGCCGAAGAGAAAATCCTTCACCTTGTTCGTTTCGACACGCTGACCGGCCTGCCGACACGGGGACATTTCACCGAACAGGTCAAACGTCGGCTGGCAAATGCAGGTCCGGAGATGTGGGCCGGGCTTGCTATTCTTGATGTCGACGGGTTCAAGCATGTCAACGACATGCGCGGCCACGTGGTTGGCGACAAGCTTCTTGCAGCAATTGCCGAACGGGCAGCGGCGTTTGCGAGCGACGAGGTTCTGATCGGCCGGCTGGTGGGCGACGAGTTCGTTCTGCTGGTGACCGGCAAAGACGGTTCTTGCGCGATCGAGGCACGTATCCGCGAGATTCATCGGACATTCGAGGGGGATTACCGGGTCGACGGGCTCAGTCTTTCGGTATCGCTCAACAGCGGTTGCGTCATTCTGCCCGCTGAAGATTTCGACATGGAATCCTGGCAGATCAAGGCGGACCTTGCCCTCAACGAGGCAAAGTCGACCGGCAACGGCACGGTTCGAACCTTCAGGCCGGAAATGGATGGTCGGTATGTGGCCGAGCAGCGTCTGCGGACCGATCTGCGCCATGCCATCGAAAACGGCCATCTGTCCGTCGTCTACCAGCCGATGTACCGGCCGGACGGGTCCGAGATGGAATGCTGCGAGGCACTGGTAAGATGGTCGCATCCCGAGCGCGGCTGGATCGGCCCCAACATCTTCATCCCGCTTGCCGAAAGCATGGGCCTGATTTCGGACGTGACCCGGTTCGTGCTGGACAAGGCATGCGCCGACTGCGCCGAATGGTCGGGCGGTATGGCGGTCTCCGTCAATCTCTCGGTCAAGGATCTTCGTGGCGGTGCGATCACGGCAATGGTGGCCGAGACTTTGGCGCGCTACAGTCTGCCTGCGGCACGGCTGCATCTGGAAGTAACCGAAAGCTGCTTCATGGAGGAGCCTGTCGCCGTGAGTGCGACGCTCAGCCGGTTGCGCGCCAACGGCGTGACGATCGCAATCGACGATTTCGGCACCGGGTTCTCGAGCCTCAGCTATCTGGATTCCCTGCCGATCGATATCGTCAAGATCGACCGCGCCTTCGTGCGCGACATCGGTACCGATCCGCGCCGCATGAAGCTTTTGAGCGGCATCGTGCATCTTTCACGCGAGCTCGATCTCCGCATCGTTCTCGAAGGCGTCGAAACCCAGGAACAGCTGGATCTCGTGCGCAAGCACAATTTTGCGGACCTGGTTCAGGGCTACATCTTCTCGCCGCCGGTGCCGGTCGATGCGCTGGAGAGTCTGCGCGTCAACGGCGTTGCTCTCAGCAAGGCAGGTAGTCGTGCCGTATCGGGCCGCAAGAACGACGCGCCGCGGTCACTGAGCGCGGCTGGATAGACGCGTTTCCCCATATCTTCACAGGCTATTTTTTGCACCCGCGGCATAAGGTTACCGCTGGCGGTTAACTATTTCTGTTTAAAATTTGTTAAACATAATTTCGGCGATTGCGATCAAGGCTCAGTTCACGGTTAATCCTGGGTTAACGTCCCATGGATAATTCACATGCCGATAAAGCAATCTGTTCCTGAAGCACCCTTTTCCGAAAAGCTCCTCGCATCCCTCGACCACATCGAATACCGCCGCATTCAGAGCGCCGAAGATTTCGAAGATATCGCCAGATTAAGATACAAAGCCTACAAGGCGCAGGATGTTCTCCCCGTTGGTGCGGTGGACATGCTCGATGAGATCGATTTCGACCGCAACGCCTATGTCTTCGGCATTCATCATTACGAAGAACTGATCGCGACGATCCGCGTCCATTACGTGACGCCTGACCATCGTGTGTGCCAGTCGACAGGCGTGTTTCCCGATGCGGTCCACGCTTTCCTCGATGCCGGGATGACGCTGATCGACCCGGCCCGGTTTGCGGTCGATCCGGCTGTCGTCGCCGAATTGCCGACGATCCCTTATATCACGCTGCGGCCCAGCATCATGGCTGCGATCCATTTCGATGCCGACCGGGTGTTGCAGCATATCCGCCCGCCGCATGCCTCGTTCTACAAGCGCATCTTCCTGGCGGATATCGTCGTGCCGCCAACGATGGCCGGCATCTACGGCTTCGAGCTCACGCTTCTTGCGTCACGCGTCAAGGAGGTAAGGCCGCAGTTGATGCGGCGGTTCCCGTTGTTCCGGTCGGAGGCCTATGAACGGCGGATGATGTTCGGCAACGAAGCGCAGTTCGACAGTCCGCCACTCACCGTTCTGCCGACCGCGAGGATCGCGGGAAGGCCGACCTCTCAGGAAATGGCGTTCGCCGAGTAGGTGTTAAAGCACCAGCCGCGGCGTGGCGCGATTGCGCTTTGAAGCGGTGTGTGTAATCTGGATCGAGAGGCGCTTTTCGGTGATCTGCCAAGGATTCGAAGAGCGAGGAGGAGGCTACCGCGCCACCCCGCCGTGATCGGCTCGTGGGCGCGGCGTTGAAGGAGATCGATGATGGACAATCACCAGAGCGGACCTATGGAGACCGGTGCTCCCATGGATTATCGCGAGCACGAGAAAACCTACGAGGGTTTTCTGGCCGCTGCAAAATGGGGCACGATGTCCACCGTCGTTCTGATGATCGCCATGGCTGCCGGCTTTTTCGGCGGCGCTGGACTTCTCGGCGGCCTCATCGTTTTCATCATCCTGAACATCGCTGGCGTCTTCCTGCTGCGCTAAGCCGGATCTGTTTCTGTCGGAGCGCGGGTGTGACGTTGCACCCGCGCGACCCTGCCGACAGGTACTCCAGACGCTATTTCATTCCATCTTCACAACACTCGTTCGCAATCTGCGAACAATCCGTCTGCGCACAATTCGCGGCAGGGCCCTAACGGATGCTGCTCCGGCATGCCATGTAGGGGGCAACACCTCTTCTCATGCGCATATTGCCGGAGCCCTATTATGAAGAAAATCGGTTTCCTATCATTCGGCCACTGGACGCCGTCGCCACAATCGCAGACGCGCTCTGCGGGCGACGTGCTGTTGCAGTCGATCGATCTTGCCGTCGCTGCCGAGGAACTCGGTGCCGACGGCGCCTATTTCCGCGTTCACCATTTCGCCCGCCAGCTGGCTTCGCCGTTTCCGCTTCTGGCCGCCGTCGGTGCGCGCACGTCGAAGATCGAGATCGGCACTGGCGTCATCGACATGCGCTATGAAAACCCGCTCTACATGGCGGAAGATGCGGGATCGGCGGATCTGATTTCGAAAGGACGTCTGCAGCTTGGCATCAGCCGCGGTTCGCCGGAACAGGTGATCGAAGGCTGGCGCTATTTTGGCTACGAGCCGGGCGAAGGAATGACCGATGCCGACATGGGTCGCCGCCACGCCGAAGTCTTTCTCGACGTGCTGAAGGGCGAGGGTTTTGCCAAACCCAACCCGCGCCCGATGTTTCCTAACCCGCCGGGCATGCTGCGTCTGGAGCCGCATTCGGAAGGGTTGCGAGACCGCATCTGGTGGGGCGCAAGCTCCGATGCAACGGCAGTCTGGGCGGCCGGGAAGGGCATGCACCTGCAGAGCTCGACCCTGAAGAACGACGAGACGGGCGAGCCTTTCCACATTCAGCAGGCAAAGCAGATCCGAGCCTATCGCGACGCCTGGAAGGCGGCCGGCCATCAGCGCGAACCGCGGGTATCGGTCAGCCGCTCGATCTTCGCGCTGACGGACGATCGCGACCGGGCCTATTTTGGCCGCGGCGGCAAGGAGCAGGACTCGGTCGGATATATCGACGATAGCACGCGGGCGATTTTTGGTCGTTCCTATGCGGCAGAACCGGAAGCCCTGATCGAGGAGCTGCGCCAGGATGAGGGCATTGCCGAGGCCGATACGCTGCTTCTGACCGTGCCGAACCAGCTCGGCGTCGACTACAACGCCCATGTCATCGAGTCGATCCTGAAGCATGTGGCGCCGGCGCTCGGCTGGCGCTGAGGGCTGTCAGCTAAAGCGCGACAGACGGTAGGGGGCGAGAAGAGGTTCTTGCGCCCCTTCCAGGATTTCGGTGGCGGCAAACAAGCCGATCGCCGGAGCGAGCGTGATGCCCGAATGGGTTACGGCAATGTAGAGGCCGGGGAGGGTTTGACCGGTCTGATCTTCGGCACGTCCGATGATCGGAAAGCCGTCCTTTGGCGTGGGGCGATAACCGACGGTGTAGAAGTCCATGACCAGGCTGTCGCCGCCTTTGACGAACCGCTTCAGTTTGCCGAACAGCTCGTCAGCCGCGCCATCCGGATCGGTACCCGGATCCATGCCGCCGAAATCGGTCCCGGCGACGAGCCGACCGTCGGCGGTTTGCCGGACATGCAGTTCCGGCGCAATGACGAGGCCGTTGAGCATCGGTGCGACCGGCGTCGAGTGGACGAGGAGACCCGGTGGTGTTTCGACCGGGACGTCTATTCCGACAGAAGCGGCAAGGGTCGTGGTGCCGGCGCCGGCGGCGAGCACGATTTCACGGGCTGTGAATTCGCCGCTGTCGGTGACCACAGTTGCGACATTGCCTTCGCCATCGCGCCTGAGGGCAGTGACCCGGATGCCTTCGGTGAGAAGCATGCCGCGTCTTTGGGCGTCTGCGATGAGGATCTCGGCGCTCGCCTGCGGCTCGGCTACACCCTCCATCGCGGCGTAAAGCGCGGTGTTAGGCACGTCGTTCAAGGCCGGTTCGATGGCGGCAATCCTGACGGCATCGACCTCAGCGATATCGTAGCCCCAGCCGGAATGCTGGCTGGCGTAGGTCGTCAAGTCAGCCTGCGACATGTCCCAGCATAGGCCGCCCGCGAAAGATAGGGGCAGGGTGGGGACGTCCTTCGCAAGGCGTTTCCATTCGGCGATGGAGCGCATGCGCAGGTCGAAATAGGCGCGCGGATTGCCCCAGCTGGCGTTGATCCAGGCGAAGGAATTCGGCGTCGCTATGCCGCCTGGTTTTTCAAAGAGAAGATGGACTTTGGCGCCTGACACTGTGAGGTGCCAGGCAATCGAGGCGCCGACAATCCCGCCGCCGATGACGATGATATCATGGCGACCGGACTGCTGCATCGTCATGGCTCCGCTTAGCTATTGCCGCCGCGCGTACGTGCCGCGCCGTCCTGGGCCGGCTTGTAGTTCGGGTCCAGACGGACGGCATGCGAGAACGAACGGTTGGCGCGGGCACGGTCGCCGCGATGCTCATACACCAGTGCCTGGTTGGCCCAGGATTCGGCGAGCTTGTCGTTCAGCTCGATAGCGCGGTTGAAGTCGGCAAACGCATTCTCGTCGTCGTTCATGGCGAGATAGGAAATACCGCGACCGTTATAAGGCTCGGCCGAGCTGGAGGAGAGCGAGATCGCCTTGGAGAAGTCGTCGATCGCCTGCGCATGCTGATTGCGGGCCTGATAGATCAGGCCGCGGTTGTGATAAGCGCGACCATCGGTCGTATCGAGATCGATGGCCTTGTTGAAGTCACTGAAGGCTTCGTTGAGGCGGCCGGCCTGGCGATAGATATTGCCGCGGCCGATCAGGGCGACGTCGTAGTTGGCATTGATCTGGAGCGCGCGGTTGTAGTCGTTCGCGGCTTCGACAGGCTTGCCCATGTTGCGATAGACGAGCGCCCTGTTCGCATAGGCCTGGTAGAACTGCGGATTGATCTGGAGCGCGCGGTTGAAGTCTTCCAGTGCCCGCTTGAATTCGCCGGCGCGACCATAGGCCGACCCGCGAATGTTGTAGCCTTCCGGATCAGACGGGTTCGAGCTGATGACGGAGGACAGGGACGAGATGTTCTGTTCCGACCCCTGGGCGCGATCGACGCTGATCATGTCCGTCGACGTGGTCGTCGAGCAGCCGGCCAGCGCGAGCACTGCCACGATACCGATCGGAGCGAGGGCCTTGCGAATTGGGGCGACGGTCAAGGAATGGCCGGAGTTTCGGGTTCCATCGGAAAAAACGGCAGTCTTGGCGGCCATCAGGCGCATGTCCTCGTATCGGGCTGTCAGGATCGGCAGAACGTGTCGGAATGTCGACTGTTCCGAATCAAAAAAGCGGCGGCGCCCATGTCGCCACCGCTCATAATCACATGAAAACGTCGAAAAAACGACCGATCAACGAGCAGCCGGACGGGCGGTTGCCGGGCGCGGCGTTGCCGGAAGAAGACCTTCGCGCTGCATGCGCTTGCGGGCCAGCTTGCGGACGCGGCGAACGGCTTCAGCCTTTTCGCGGGCGCGCTTTTCCGAAGGCTTTTCGTAGTAATCACGCATCTTCATTTCACGGAAAATGCCTTCGCGCTGCATCTTCTTCTTGAGAGCGCGGAGAGCCTGATCAACGTTGTTGTCGCGGACAAGTACCTGCACGTGAAATCCCGTTCCTTTGGTTTGTTATCGCCAGGGAATCTGCAGGATTCGAGGCGAGAGAATGTCGGAGCCCGGCGGATAGCCGAAGCGATTGGTGAAGGCACTTAACAGAGGAGATGTCAAAAGTCTACCCGCGGCTGCGGGCTTCTCAAGAATTTTACAGCCGCTGCTCCGCGCGGGGTTATATCCGCCTAGCGATGTCCTATATCCGCCACCAAGCCATAGTCGATTTGCGCCCATGCGGGAACCTGTTCCCAACCGGCCCAAGCCTTGTCCTGCCGAGCCAAGCGGGACCGAACGGAGAAATCTCATGCGTAGTGCCATTCATTCCAGTTTCGGCGATCCGTCTTCTGTCCTGTCGATCGAGGATCGCCCAATCCCGCAGCCCGGCCCCGGCCAGATCCGGATCCGCATGTCGATGGCGGCGATCCACAATCACGATCTTCTGACGGTTTCCGGGGATTACGGCTTTAAGCCCGACCTGCCCGCCGTCGCCGGCACCGAAGGAACCGGTGTCGTTGATGCGCTGGGCGAGGGTGTCTCGCACCTGAAGGTCGGGCAGCGTGTGGCGGCCTCAGGGCAGGGCACCTGGGCGGAGTATTATATCGCGTCGGCCATGGCAGCCGTGCCGCTTCCCGATTCGATTTCCGATGAGGCCGGCGCGCAGCTGATCTCGATGCCGCTCAGCGCCCTGACACTGCTCGATTTTGCGGGTGTCGAAAAAGGTGACTGGATCATCCAGAACGCGGCCAATGGTGCGGTCGGCAGGACGCTCGCGATGTTTGCGAAGCCGCGTCAAATCAATGTCATCAACCTCGTCCGACGTGACGAGGCGGTGCGCGAACTGGCGGATCTCGGCATCCAGAATGTCGTCTCGACGTCGCAGACCGGATGGCGCGAGACGGTCAATGCGCTCTCGGGCGGAGCCGCGATCAAGGCGGGGGTCGATGGCGTCGGCGGCCCGGCCTCCGGAGACCTGCTGTCGGTGCTTGGCGAAAACGGACTGCTGATCTCGTTCGGACTCATGTCGGGAACGCCGATGCAGCTTTCAGCCAGCGACATGATTTTCAAGCAGGCTGTGGTCAAGGGTTTCTGGCTCGCCAAGATCGCGCCCAAGCTTCCTGCGGAAAAGATGAAGAGCCATATCAGCGAGATCGTCGAAGCCGTCGCCAACGGCACCGTGACCCTCACCGTCTCCGAGGTCTTTGGTCTCGATAACATCGCCAAGGCGGCCAAGGCAGCCGGCGAGCACGGCCGCACCGGCAAGGTGCTGCTCCGGGCCTGATTTTGCCTCTCGATGACAAACCGGGGAAACTTTCCCCGGTTTCTGTCTGTCCAAAATTCACAGGAAGCCTGTGGCCGCGTTAACGGCCGGTCGCTCTAACGTCACGACCCCATCTTCCGTCCGCCGTCGTCACATGAACGTCGGCCGGGCCTTTCGTCCGAGGTTCCCGGGCCTGTTTTCCGCGCGTGTCGAAACAATCCTCTGAGGCGTCGCAAAACGGCCATTGCGGCGCATATTGATTTGCGATGGGTATGGTTCTACCCAAGAGCCTTACCCGGCGGATCAAGGAGACGCGGCCTCATGCGCAAATATTCGGTTTTCGCCATAGCCCGCGAGGCGATGCGCGCCCACAAGGGATGGGAGGCGCAATGGACCTCTCCCGAGCCGCGCAGCTCTTACGACGTGATCATCGTCGGTGCCGGCGGTCATGGTCTCGGTGCCGCCTATTATCTCGCCAAGGAACACGGCATCACCAATGTCGCGGTGATCGAGAAGGGCTGGCTCGGCGGCGGCAACACCGGCCGCAACACGACCATCATCCGCTCCAACTATCTCTATGAAGAGAGCATGGATATCTACGAGCATTCCCTCAAGCTGTGGGAAGGCCTGAGCCAGGAGCTCAACTACAACGTCATGTATTCGCCGCGCGGCGTGATGATGCTGTCGCACAACATTCATGACCAGCAGTCGTTCAAGCGCCATATCAATGCCAACAGGCTCTACGGTATCGACAACGAATGGCTGACGCCGGAACAGGCCAAGGCCTTCGTTCCGGTTCTCGATATTTCGAAGACGGCACGCTACGCCATCAATGGCGCCGCCCTGCAGCGCCGCGGCGGCACAGCCCGCCACGATGCCGTTGCCTGGGGCTATGCGCGCGCGGCGGCCGATCGCGGCGTCCATATCATTCAGAACTGCGAAGTCACCGGCATCCGCCGCGGACCGGGTGGCGAAGTTCAGGGCGTCGAGACTTCCAAAGGCTTTATCGGTGCCAACAAGGTCGGCGTATCGGCGGCCGGCCATTCGTCGGTGGTGATGGAAATGGCGGGCGTTCGCGTGCCCCTGCATTCCAACCCGCTGCAGGCACTGGTGTCGGAACCGCTGAAACCGATCTTCCCCTGCGTCGTCATGTCGAACACGGTTCATGCCTATATCTCGCAGTCCGACAAGGGCGAGCTGGTGATCGGCGCCGGCACCGACCAGTATAATTCATACTCGCAGACCGGCGGCCTGCAGATCATTACCCATACGCTCGACGCGATCTGCGAACTGTTTCCGATCTTCCGCCGCGTCAAGATGATGCGGCAGTGGGGCGGCATTACAGACAACACGCCGGACAGGTCGCCGATCCAGGGCGTCACCCCGGTTCCCGGGCTGTTCGTCAACTGCGGCTGGGGCACCGGTGGCTTCAAGGCAACGCCGGGCTCGGCCAACCTGTTTGCACATCTGATCGCTAAGGGCGAACCGCATAAACTGGCGTCGGGTCTCAATCTCGACCGGTTCCGCACGGGCCGCCTGATCGACGAGGCGGCAGCCGCTGCCGTCGCGCACTGATAGTGAGGGGATAGACCAGATGCTTTTGATCCACTGCCCCTATTGCGAAGAAGATCGCTCGGAACTGGAATTTCGCTGGGCCGGCGAGGCGCATATTGCCCGGCCGGAGAATATCGCGGCGATTTCCGACGAGGAGTTCGCGGAGTTCTTCTTCCTGCGCAACAACGAGAAGGGTCTCACCTATGAACGGTGGCGGCATATTCACGGCTGCGGCCGCTTCTTCAACGCGGCCCGCGATACGGTGAGCGACAGGTTCCTGATGACCTACAAGGCGGGTCTGCCGAAACAGCCGATCCCGGTCGCAAGCCATGCTGCGGCGGTTGCCGAGGAAAAGACCGTCGAAACCTGGGAAGCTACGGAAGGAGACGCGAGATGAGTTCTTCTTCCAACTCGGGCGAATTCCGCATCAAGGGCGCCGGCCGTCATACGCCGGCCCGCACGGCGCGCTTCACATTCGACGGCAAAAGCTATACGGCGCTGGAGGGCGATACGGTCGCGTCAGCGCTTCTGGCGCATGGCGTGCATCTGCTCGGCCGCTCGTTCAAATACCACCGCCCGCGCGGCATCCTGACATCAGGTCCGGAAGAGCCGAATGCGCTGCTCGACGTGTCTCGCGATGCCGCTCGCCGTCAGCCGAACGTGCGCGCCACGGTGCAGGAAGTGTTCGATGGCGCCAAGATCGCCTCGCAGAACCGCTGGCCGTCGCTGAAATACGATATCGGCGCGTTCAACGACATGCTGTCGCCGTTCTTTGCCGCGGGTTTCTACTACAAGACCTTCATGTGGCCGCGGGAAGCCTGGCACAAACTCTACGAGCCGATCATCCGTCGCGCCGCGGGTCTGGGTGAAGCGCCGAAGGAAGCCGATCCCGATCATTACGCCAGCCGCTACGTGCATTGCGACGTGCTGATCGCCGGCGCCGGTGTCGCCGGCCTGACGGCGGCACTTTCGGCGGCTGCGACCGGAAGTAAGGTGATTCTCGTCGACGAACAGCCGGAAGTCGGCGGTGCGCTGCATTTCGACAGTTCCACGGTGATCGACGGCCAAAACGGTTTCGACTGGGCACAGGCCATGGCTGCAAAGCTGAAGGCGATGGACAATGTCACGGTGCTGACCCGCACCACCGTGTTCGGCTATTACAACCACGGTTTCCTCGGCCTTGTGGAACGGGTGACCGACCATGTCGCACTTCCGGGCCGGGATCTGCCGCGCGAGCGTCTATGGCAGGTGCGTGCGAAAAAGGTCGTGCTGGCGACCGGCTCGATCGAACGGCATATGGTGTTTGCGAACAATGACCGACCGGGCATCATGCTGGCGTCTGCCGCGCGCAGCTTCCTCAACCATCACGGCGTTGCCGTCGGCCGCAATGTCGGCGTCTATACCGCGCATGACAGCGCCTATGAGGCGGCGTTCGACCTGAAGCGGGCGGGCGTTTCGATCGCGGCGATCGTCGACAGCCGCAGCCATCCGGGCGATGGCGTGCTGGCAGAGGCTCGCGCGCTCGGGATCGACGTGCTGACTGGTCATGCCGTGACCGACACATCGGGCCGGCTGCGGATCAATTCCATCACCGTCACCCGCAATGGCGGCGCCAATGCGCGCAAGATCAAGGTTGACGCGCTGCTCATCTCGGCAGGCTGGACTCCGTCAGTGCATCTGTTCTCGCAGTCTCGCGGAAAACTGCGCTTCGACGAGGCAAACCAGCGGTTCCTGCCGGATATCTACGCCCAGAACTGCATCTCGGTCGGGGCCTGCAACGGAACCGACGATCTCGCCGATCTGATCGACGAGGCGATTGCCGCAGGCGGCGGTGCAGCTGTTGTCTCGGGCGAAAACCGGTTCGAATGGACCGGCGGCATGATCGGTGCGGCCGAAGGGGCCGGACCTGATGATGCGGTCAAGGCCTTCGTCGATTTCCAGCATGACGTGACCGCCAAGGATATCCGTCTTGCCGTGCGCGAGGGCATGCATTCGATCGAGCATATCAAGCGCTTCACCACCAATGGCATGGCGTCCGATCAGGGCAAGCTTTCCAACATGCATGGCCTCGCCATCGCGTCGGAAATACTCGACCGGCCGATCCCGCAGGTGGGTCTCACCACGTTCCGCGCGCCCTACACGCCTGTCACCTACGGCACGCTGATCGCCCATTCGCGCGGCGACCTGTTCGATCCGGCCCGCAAGACGCCGATGCATGCGCTCGAAGCGGCTGAGGGCGCCGAGTTCGAGGATGTGGGCAACTGGAAACGCGCCTGGTATTTCCCCAAGCGCGGCGAAGACATGCACGCAGCCGTCAACCGCGAGTGCAGAACCGTGCGTGATGTCGGCGGCGTGTTCGATGCCTCGACGCTCGGCAAGATCGAGGTGGTTGGCCCGGATGCGGCGAAATTTCTCAACCTGCTCTACACCAATGCCTGGGATACGCTGAAACCCGGCAAGAGCCGTTACGGCATCATGACAAGGGAAGACGGGTTCATCTATGACGACGGTGTCGTCGGGCGTCTGGCGGAAGACCGTTTCCATGTGACGACCACGACCGGCGGTGCGCCGCGGGTGCTGCAGCATATGGAAGACTATCTGCAGACGGAATTCCCGCATCTCAACGTATGGCTGACATCGATCACCGAACAATGGGCTGTCATCGCAGTTCAGGGTCCGAAGGCGCGCGAGATCATTGCGCCCTTCATCGACGGGCTCGACATTTCCAACGAAGCCTTCCCGCATATGAGCGTTGCCGAGTGCACGATCATGGGCGTTCCGGGGCGGTTGTTCCGCATGTCGTTTACCGGCGAGCTCGGGTTCGAGGTCAACGTGCCCGCCGATTTCGGGGCGGCCGTGTGGAAAGCGATCTGGGAGCGGGCGCAATCGATGGGGGCCTGCCTCTACGGCACGGAAACCATGCACGTTCTTCGCGCCGAAAAGGGCTATATCATCGTCGGCCAGGATACGGACGGCACGGTCACGCCTGACGATTCCGGCTATGGCTGGGCCGTCTCGAAGAAGAAGACCGATTTCGTCGGCATCAGAGGGCTGAAGCGTCCGGACCTCGTGCGCGAGGGACGCAAGCAGCTGGTCGGCCTGTTCACCAAGGATCCGACGGATGTGCTGGAAGAGGGCGCGCAGATCGTTGCCGATCCAAACCAGCCAAAGCCGATGACCATGCTCGGTCATGTGACCTCGTCCTACTGGTCGGAAACTCTCGGCCGATCGATCGCGATCGCGCTGGTTGCCGGCGGTCGGGCGAAGATGGGAAGCACGCTCTACGTGCCGATGGCGGACAGGACGATTTCGGTGGAAGTGACCGACATGGTGTTCTTCGACAAGGAAGGAGGCCGCATCAATGGCTGATTTTGCAATGCCTCAGCGCGTACTCCCGATGACCGGTTTTCACGGCGGATCTTCCGTCGTCCGGCTTGAACCGGCAGCTCCGGCTGGCCGCATCTCGCTGCGGGCGAAGGCTGAGGATGTCTCAGCACTTTCAGGCTCGCTCGGCGTCGATCTGCCGACAAGGCCGAAGACGTCCGCATCCGCCAACGGCCGCACCGCGCTGTGGCTCGGACCGGACGAGTGGCTGTTGATCGACGAAAGCGAAAGCGGCCTGATGACCGCTGCCGCCAATTCCGGTGTGCTGCATTCCGCGACCGACGTGTCTCACCGCAACACCGCGATCCTGATTTCGGGTCCGGGTGCGGAGGCCGCGATCAACACGGGTTGCCCGCAGGATCTGTCGCTATCAGTCTTTCCGGTCGGTGCCTGCTCGCGCACGCTGTTTGGCAAGGTGGAAGTGGTGCTTCTGCGTACGGGCGAGGAGGCGTTCCGAATGGAAGTCTGGCGGTCGTTTTCCGACTACGCCTTCGGCCTTCTCTCGGAGGGCGCGAAAGACGCTGCGCTCTAGCTCTTCGACCATCGCCTGACTTGAATTGGGTTCGACAATACCGCACCCTCCCATTGCAGAATGGGAGGGTTTTTTATGGTGGACGCTGGTTGGCCGGATATTCAGTGGGTCTTGCTCGGGATCGCTGCCGCCATTGCCGGGGGCGCGGTAGCGGCGAAGTTGTCCGGTGTCGAACTGTGGAAGGGCATTCTGGTCGGCGGGGTAGCGGTCATTGCGGCGCTACTGGCTTCGCTCGTGCCGGGAATCGACCGCAGTCTGTCGATGCCGATCGCCGGGTTGATCGCGGCCGGGATTTCCGGTTCTGCGCTGGGGCTGACGGCATCCCGGACGGCGCCCCTTCTGATCGGTGCCGCCTTGCCGCCGATCATCGGGTTGCTGATGCTGGAATTGAGATGACGCGACAGGAGATGAACGGGAGGTAACTCAGGCGTCGTCCGGCCGATCCTTCGGGTCGAACTGGACGATGGTGATCCAGGTGGCGGTCAGTGCCGGCTTTTTCTCGTTCTCGATCTCGATCGAAACCTCGTATGTGGTCATCAGCATGCCGGCGCCGCGGAAGCGGCTGTCGGCCAGCGTGAAGTGGCCGCGGACCCGCGCGCCGCTTTTGACGGGCGACATGAAGCGGACCTTGTCGAACCCGTAGTTGATCCCCATCGTCTGTTCGCGGATTTTCGGCATGGTCTCGTAGTTCATGGCCGACAGCAGCGACAGCGACAGAAAGCCGTGGGCGATGGTGCCGCCGAATGGGCTTTCGGCCTTGGCGCGCTCTGGATCCACGTGGATAAACTGGTGATCGAGCGTCGCATCGGCGAACTGGTCGATCATTGTCTGGTTGACGGTAATCCAGTCGGAAACACCCAGTTCCTGACCGACCAGTCCTGCAACATCGGCGAGGGAAATTTCACGCATGCGCTGCTCTTTCCGTTGGTTGTGATGCGGACTCTTACAGGCTTTAAAGGACTTGGCGACAGGTTTTTGCAGTGCATCAATTTTCGATGCAAAAGCGGACCGACCGGGGGGCAAGTGCCGTATCCCACGGCTGGTTCTGAGGATAACTACGCCAGTTCGGGTCGGACAGGGCGAAGGTTTGCGGGGTGTGGCCGCGGTTGATGATGATGGCGAGCCGCGTGGTTTTTCCGGTCGTTGCATCGTCGGTTTTCAGCATGAAACCGAGGACCGGATTGGCGGGGTTTTCCCAGTCGGACACCTGCATCGGCTGGCCGCTTGGCGAGATCCATTCGATATCGCCATCGCCCGTGAGCAGGCTGGTTTCGGAGAATACGGAGAACCGCTTGCGGAGAGCTGAAAGCATTGCCGTGTGCTCGACCAGCGCCTCGTCGAGCGTTGCCCAGTCCATCCAGGTGATCTCGTTATCCTGCGCATAGGCGTTGTTGTTGCCGCGCTGGGAGCGGCCGGCCTCGTCGCCCATCGTCAGCATGATCGTGCCTCGGCTGGCAAACAGCGTCGAGAGCAGGGCTTCGGCGTCCCTTCGACGGTCGGCGAGGATATCGCGGTCGCGGGTCACGCCTTCGGTGCCGTTGTTCCAGGACATGTTGTCGCCGTGACCGTCGCGGTTGTCTTCGCCGTTCGCCTCATTGTGTTTGTGCTCGTTGGACACGAGATCCATCAGCGTGAAGCCGTCATGGGCGGCGAGGAAATTGACCGTGCGCGTGTGTCCGGAGAAAAGGTCAGACGAGCCGGCAAGCCGGGTGGCGAGCGCGCCTGTCGTCCACTCGTCGCCGCGCCAGTAACGGCGGATGTCGTCGCGGGCGCGGTCGTTCCACTCGAGGAATTTTTCCGGAAAATTGCCGAGCTGATAGCCGCCGGGGCCGATATCCCAGGGTTCGGCGATCATGACGCGGTCTTTCAGGACCTCGTCTTCGAGCATCGCGGTCAGCGTTTCGCTATCGGCGTCGAAACCGTTCGAGGTGCGACCGAGGATCGGCGCCAGATCGAAGCGGAAGCCGTCGACGCCAGCGTGGATCACGAAATGGCGCAACGTATCGACGATCAGGCGCCGGACTTCGGGATGGTCGCAGGCGAGCGTGTTGCCGGTACCGGTGTCGTTGATGAGAAGGCCCGGCTCGTCTTTCGCGTGGCGATAGTAGGCGAGGTTGTCGATCCCGCGCATCGACAGCGTGGCACCGTAGCGATCGCTTTCGCCCGAATGGTTGAACACGAGATCAAGGATGACGCCGATGCCGGCCTCGTGCAGGGTGGCGACGGTGTCGCGCAGTTCCTCAACCCCGCCCGGGCAAAGGCGCGGGTCGAGCGCCATGAAGGCGATGGGATTGTAGCCCCAGCCATTGGTGAGACCCAGCGACGGGAGGTGCCGTTCGTCGATCCAGGCGGTGATTGGCATCAGCTCGATCGCGTCGACGCCGATCCTTTTGAGATGGGCGATGATCGCTGGATGCGCGAGCGCCGCGACCGTGCCGCGGATATCTTCCGGCACGTCGGGGTGGAGAATGGTGAAGGGTTTTACGGCGACTTCGTAGATCAGTCCGCCGGCGTTAAACCGCGGCGCCTCGATCTTGGCTGCGACGTGCTCCGTGACGATCGCCTTGGGCACCAGGCCGGCCGTGTCGAAGTGGAACTGCGAGAGGTTCGGATCGTAGACGAAGGGGCGGTCGAGTTCTTTGGCGTAGGGGTCGACAAGCAGTTTCGACGGGTCGAACCAGAGGCCTTTATCCGGATCATAGATGCCATGGGCACGAAAACCGTAGCGCTGGCCGGGTCTGATCGAGGGAAGGTCGATGCGGTAAAGGTTGTCGTCGCCGCGCGTCATCGGGTGGCGGGCGGTTTCCGTCTCGCCATCGGCATCGAACAGGCAGAGTTCGATCTTTTCCGCATGCTGCGACCAGACCGAGAATTCCGCCATCTTATCCAGGAGAACAGCGCCGCGTCTTTGAGCGTGTGCGTGAGACATATCGGGTTCCTTATCGCTCATCCATTTCGCCAGCGACCGTGCGTTCGCGGCTGACAATCAGCCTGCCTTCTCTCGGCTTGGTGGGAAGAAGAGACATGTCCTATGGAAGTAGGGTCCCGTGTCGCTGCGGCAAATCCTTCTCCCCGATTGCGGGGAGAAGGTTGCTGTCGCCGGATGAGGGGCAATGTCACCCGGCAGCCTCGATCAGGTGATCACCGTCGGGGCATCCCGGCCGGAGCGCTTCTTGAGATCCGAAATCTCGTCTGCCACTGCGATCAGGTCGGCGAGCGCCGTCTGGGTCTCGATGTCGTGGCGGCTGGCATCGGGTTCGTAGCGCTCGACATAGACGCGGATCGTCGCACCCGACGTGCCGGTGCCCGACAGGCGGAACACGACGCGGGAGCCACCTTCGAACAGGATGCGGATGCCCTGGTTCTTCGAAACGGAGCCGTCGATCGGGTCGAGATAGGCGAAATCGTCAGCAAATTCGACCTTGAGTGCGCCGAAGGTCTGGCCGGGGAGCGTCGGGAGCTTTTCGCGCAGGGCCGCCACGAGAGCGTTCGCTGCATCCGAATCCACTTCCTCGTAGTCGTGGCGGGAATAGTAGTTGCGGCCGTATTCGGCCCAATGCGACTTGACGATTTCAGCGACGCTCTCGTTTCTGGCTGCCATGATATTCAGCCAGAACAGAACCGCCCAGAGGCCGTCCTTTTCGCGCACGTGGTCGGAACCGGTGCCGAAGCTTTCCTCGCCGCAGACGGTGGCTTTGCCGGCATCGAGCAGATTGCCGAAGAACTTCCAGCCGGTCGGCGTTTCGTACATGCCGATCTTCAGCTTTTCGGCCACGCGGTCGGCTGCCGCACTTGTCGGCATCGAACGGGCAATGCCTGCAATACCCTTGGCGTAGCCCGGTGCGAGCGTCGCGTTTGCTGCGATGATCGCCAGGCTGTCCGACGGTGTCACGAACATGCCCTTGCCGACGACCATGTTGCGGTCGCCGTCGCCATCGGAGGCGGCACCGAAATGCGGGCCGCTCTTACTCATCACGTCGTCATAGAGTTCCTTGGCATGGACAAGGTTCGGGTCCGGATGATGACCGCCGAAGTCGGGAAGCGGGATCGCGTTGCGTACCGAGCCCTCGGGCGCGCCAAGCCGGTTCTCGAAGATTTCCACGGCATAGGGGCCTGTGACGGCGCCCATCGAATCGATAGCAATGCGGACGCCGCTCGCAAGCAGGGCGCGGATTGCCACGAAATCGAACAGCTGCTCCATCAGTTCGGCATAGTCAGCGACCGGATCGATGACCTGGACTTCCATTCCGGAGATCTTGAACGTTCCGACTTCGTCGAGGTCGATATCGGCGGAGTCGACGATCTTGTAGGTGTCGATCACCTTGGTGCGGGCAAAGATCGCGTCGGTGATCTTTTCAGGCGCCGGGCCGCCATTGCCGGTGTTGTACTTGATGCCGAAATCTTCGTTCGGACCGCCGGGATTGTGGCTGGCCGACAGGATCAGGCCGCCGAAGGCGTGGTATTTTCGAATGATGTTGGAGGCGGCCGGCGTCGACAGGATACCGCCCTGGCCGACCATGACCTTGCCGAAGCCGGAAGCCGCGGCCATCTTGATCGCCTTCTGGATGACTTCGCGGTTGTAATAGCGGCCGTCGCCGCCGATCACCAGCGTCTTGCCTTCAAACCCCTCGAGGCTGTCGAAGATCGCCTGGATGAAGTTTTCGGCGTAGTTTTCCTGGGCGAAGACGGGCACCTTCTTGCGCAGGCCGGAGGTTCCAGGCTTCTGATCCTGATAGGGCGTGGTCGATACGGTTTTGATCATCTCAAATGCCTTTTCTTGCAAGTAGATCGGAATAGAGCGCGGCATAGAGGCCAGCACTCCTGTCCCAGGAAACGTCGGATTTCATGCCCTGCTTCTGCATTTCCGTCCAGACATCAGGGTCTTTGTAGAGACGGATGGCGCGGCGCAGGGCGCGGCCAAGATTGTCGGCTGTTGCCGGGCCGAAGGAGACACCGGTTGCGGCCTTCGAAGCGAGTGCGGCGGGGCTGGCGTCGATGACCGTGTCGTTGAGGCCACCGGTGCGGGCAACGACCGGGATGCAGCCGTAACGCAGACCGTAGAGCTGGGTAAGGCCACACGGCTCGAACCGGGAGGGGATGATGATGGCATCGGAGCCGCCCTGAAGCAGGTGCGACAGCGGCTCGTCATAGGTAGTCAGAACCGAAACGCTGCCCGGATGGCGGCCTGCAGCGGCGTGAAATGCGGTTTCGAGCGCCTGATCGCCGGAGCCGAGCACCGCCAGCCTGCCGCCGGCTTCGACAAGGTTGTCGATCTCCTGCGCCAGCAGATCCATGCCCTTCTGCGAGGTGAGGCGGGAGATGACGCAAAACAGCGGACCGTCGCTTTCGACGAGGCCGAACCGCTCCTCGATCGCCCGCTTGTTGCCGGCGCGGCTTGCAAGGCTTTCGGCACCGTAGCGGGTGTGCAGGTTGATGTCGGTTTCCGGGTCCCAGATTTCAGCGTCGATGCCGTTGACGATACCCGTCAGATCCACGGAGCGGCGGGAGAGCAGACCCTCGAGCCCCATGCCGTATTCGCCGCTCAGAATTTCCTCGGCATAGGAGGGAGAAACGGTAGAGATTGCCCAGCTCGTCTCCAGCCCGGCTTTCAAATAGCTGATGCCGCCGAAATATTCGATCCCGTCCATCGCAAAGGCATGGTCCTGCAGACCGAGAAAGGGGAAGATATCGGCGCCGAACATGCCCTGGAACGCGATGTTGTGAATGGTGATCAGCGTCGGGATTTCGGGCGTTTCCGAGTAGCGCATAAAGGCCGGAAGCATGGCCGCCTGCCAGTCATGGACATGTGCGATGTCGGGCCGCCAGCCCGCGATACCGTCCTGCGCGATGATCGCACCCGCCTTGGACAGTGCCGCGAAGCGTCTCCAGTTGTCGGGATGGTCCTTGCCCGTCTGATCGAGATAGGGGCCGCCCGGCCTGTCGAAGAACATGGGGCAGTCGAGCACCAGGAGGTCTAGCCCCTGGTGCGTGACTTCGAGGATATCGGCACTGGCACCGAGAAGGTCGTCGAAACTCATGACGAGTTTTGCATCCTTCAGCACCCGCATGACAGCCGGATAGCCCGGCATCAGGGTCTTCATCGAGACGCCCTGGCTCTTGAGTGCCAGCGGCAGTGCGCCGGCCACATCGGCGAGGCCGCCGGTTTTTACCAGCGGAAAGACTTCGGACGCGACCGACAGAACATTCATCGGAGGATCCCGTTCACAGCTCGAGCTTGTCGATCATCGCCTGGGTGATCAGGCAGATACCGCTCTCGGTGCGGCGGAAGCGCTTGGCATCGAGTTCGGGATCCTCTCCGACGATCAGGCCTTCCGGAATGGTCACGCCGTGGTCGATGATGACGTCGCGAAGCTGGGCGCGTCGTCCGATCCGCACGTTCGGCAGCACAACCGCGCCTTCGAGCTTGGAATAGGAATTGGCACGCACGCCGGTAAACAGCAGGCTTCGGTTGAGCGACGAACCGGAAATGATGCAGTCGCCGGAAATGACCGAGGATGTTGCCGAACCGCGGCGGTTTTCGTCGTCATGCACAAACTTTGCCGGTGGGGTAATTTCACCGAAGGTCCAGATCGGCCAGGACTTGTCGTAGAGATCAAGGCCGGGCACGATTTCTGTCAGGTCGATATTGGCCTGCCAGTATGCGTCCACCGTCCCTGCATCGCGCCAGTAGGGCTCGCGCTCGAAATCGGACCGGACGCAGCTATCGGCAAAGCGGTGCGCGACGGCCTTACCGTGCTCGACGATATAGGGAATGATATCCTTGCCGAAGTCCCGGCTGGAGCCTTCGGCTTCCGCGTCGCGCTTCAGCGCTTCGATCAGAAATTTGGTGTGGAAGACGTAGATGCCCATCGAGGCCAGCGCGAAATCGGGATTGCCGGGAATTCCCGGCGGGTCGGCCGGCTTTTCGACGAAATCGATGATCTCGTCCTTCTCGTTGACATGCATGACGCCGAAGCCCGTGGCTTCCATGCGCGGAACCTCGAGGCAACCGACGGTGACGTCGGCGCCGGAGTTCACGTGCTGCTGCAGCATGTACTCGTAGTCCATCTTGTAGACGTGGTCGCCGGCAAGGATGACCATGTATTCCGGCGCGTAGCCTTCGATGATGTCGATGTTCTGGAACACTGCGTCGGCCGTGCCTTCATACCATTGCGTTTCCGAAACGCGCTGGGAGGCGGGCAGGATGTCGAAGCTTTCATTGCGCTCTGAACGCAGGAAGTTCCAGCCGCGCTGCATGTGGCGGATCAGCGAATGCGCCTTGTACTGGGTCGCAACGCCGATGCGGCGGATGCCGGAATTCAGCGCGTTCGACAGCGCGAAATCGATGATGCGCGCCTTGCCGCCGAAGTAGACCGCTGGCTTGGCGCGGCGATCCGTCAGTTCCTTCAGGCGACTGCCGCGGCCGCCGGCCAGGACATAGGCCATCGCGTCGCGTGAGAGTGGCTGTATGCGTTTGTCGTTCATGGTTCTCCCTCCCGGTCGTTATTGCAATTCCAGCATGATCGTCGCCAGAGGCGGCAACGTGATGTCGGCGGTGATCGTTCCTCCCGCATTCACCGCCTGCACGCGTCCGCCATTTCCCTTGCCGGTGCCGCCATAGATCTCGGCATCGGTGTTGAGGATTTCCCGCCATCTGCCCTCGCTTGGCAAGGGAATACGGTAATTTTCCCGGTAGACCGGGGTGAAATTCGTGATCACCGCCACCGGCTTTTCCCCCGGCGCCATACGCAGCCAGGCAAACACGGAGTTTTCGGCATCATCGGCAATCAGCCAGCGGAACCCTTCGCTCTCGCAATCGCGGGCATGCAGGGCGGGCTTGGAGCGGTAGCAGAAGTTCAGATCGCGGACGAGACGGCGCATGCCTTCGTGCGGGCTGTATTGCAGCAGGTTCCAGTCCAGCGACCGCTCCTCGCTCCATTCGCTCCACTGGGCAAATTCCTGGCCCATGAACAGCAGCTTCTTGCCGGGATAACCCCACATGAACCCGTAATAGGCGCGCAGATTGGCGAATTTCTGCCAGTCGTCGCCGGCCATCTTGGCGATCAGCGACCCCTTGCCGTGCACGACTTCGTCATGGCTGAGGGGCAGGACAAAGTTTTCGGAATAGGCGTAGACCATGCCGAAGGTGATGGCGCTGTGGTGATGCTTGCGGTGAACAGGCTCGCGCGCGAGATAGCTCAGCGTGTCGTGCATGAAACCCATGTTCCACTTGAACCCGAAGCCGAGACCGCCTTCGTGGACCGGCGCCGAGACTTTGGGCCAGGATGTGGATTCTTCGGCAATGGTCATCACACCGGGATGATTGCCGTAGGAAAGCGAATTCATCTTCTGCAGGAAGCGGACAGATTCCAGGTTCTCGCGGCCGCCATATTCGTTCGGCACCCATTCGCCCTCGCGGCGGGAATAGTCGAGATAGAGCATCGAGGCAACCGCATCGACACGCAGGCCATCGAGGTGGAATTTCTCCGACCAGTAGAGCGCGTTGTTGACGAGGTAGGACAGGACTTCCAGTCGGCCGAAATTGTAGATCGCCGTGTTCCAGTCGGGGTGGAAACCCTGGCGCGGATCTTCATGCTCGTAGAGTGCGGTACCGTCGAAATGGCGAAGCCCGTGCGCATCGACCGGAAAGTGGGCGGGCACCCAGTCGAGGATGACGCCGATGCCGACCTTGTGGCAGCCGTTGACGAAGCGGGCAAAGCCTTCCGGCTCGCCGAAACGGGCCGACGGAGCATAGAGGCCGGTGGTCTGGTAGCCCCAGGACGGATCATAGGGATGTTCGGTAATCGGAAGGAATTCGATATGGGTAAAGCCCATGTCGGTGCAGTAGGGAATGAGTTCGGCGGCAAGCTCGTCCCAGGAGAGGAACGAACCATCCTGCTTGCGGCGCCATGAACCGGCGTGCACTTCGTAGATCGAGATCGCCTGACGGCGATGATCGGCCTTTTCCCAGAATTCGCGGTGCGCCTCGTCATCCCACTTCTGCACCAGTTCCGGCGTGGTGACGGACGCCGTCTTCGGGCGCATTTCGGCGCGCCGGGCGTAAGGGTCGGCCTTGAGGGGCAGAACTTCGCCGTCGCTGCCGACGATCTCGAACTTGTAGGGGGTGCCAGCCAGGATATCGGGCGCGAAGATTTCCCAGATGCCGGTGTCTTGACGCAGCCGCATGATGTGGCGGCGGCCATCCCAGGTGTTGAAATCGCCAACGACAGAGACGCGCTTGGCATTCGGTGCCCAGACGGCGAAGTGATATCCCTCGACGCCCTCGTGCTTCATCGGATGGGCGCCCATCTTGTCGAACAGGCGAAGATGCGATCCCTCGCGGACGAAATAATCGTCCATCGGTCCCAGAACCGGGCCGAACGAGTAGGGGTCCGTCACCGCCCACTCGTCATCACCGCGGCGGGCGCGATAACGGACGGGCTGGCGTTGCGAGGCGGAGACGATGCCTTCGAAATAACCGGCTTCGTGGCGGCAGGTGAGTTCGCCCAGTTCCGTGCCGTTCAGCGCCGTGGCCGTGACGGCCTCGGCGCCGGGGATGAAACAGCGGACCCTGTAGACGTCCCCGACCTTGTGCAGGCCGAGAACGGCAAAGAGGTTTGTATGCCTGCCTTCCAAAATCGCCTCGATCTCGGATAACGGGATTTCTCCAGGAGCTCTCCCGTCATCGAGCGTACGCGGCGCTTTTGTCATCAGGCTCTCCAGATTTCCGACGCGTATTGGCGAATGGTTCTATCGGAGGAGAACCAACCCATGCGGGCGGTGTTGAGAATAGTCTTCGAATACCATGATTTAGGGTCCGACCAGATTTGGTCAACGCTGCGCTGCGCTGCTGCGTAAGCATCGAAGTCGGCGGCAACCATGAACCAGTCGTGATTGTAGATCCCGTCCATCAGGACCGTGAAACGCGACCGGTCATCCGGCGAGAACACGCCGGTCGCGATGGCATTCAGGGCCTGTGCAAGTTCCGGAGACTGGTCGATAACGGCGCGGGGATCGTGGCCCTCGTCGCGGACCTTCTGCACCTCGTCGGCTTTCAGGCCGAAGATGACGATGTTGTCTTCCCCGACATGGTCGCGCATTTCGACATTGGCGCCGTCGAGCGTGCCGATCGTCAGTGCCCCGTTCAGGGCAAACTTCATGTTGCCGGTTCCCGACGCTTCCATGCCGGCCGTCGAGATCTGCTCGGAAAGATCGGCCGCGGGGACCATGATCTCGGCGAGAGACACGTTGTAGTTCGGTATGAAGACGATCTTCAGGAGACCGCGCACCGATGGGTCGTTGTTGATGACGCGAGCGACGTCGTTGGCCAGCTTGATGATCAGCTTGGCGTTGTGGTAGCTCGGCGCCGCCTTGCCGGCGAACAGTTTGACACGCGGCACCCAGTCAAGTTCCGGATGCGAGCGGATCTGGTCGTAGAGCGCTACCGCCTCGATGATGTTGAGGAGCTGGCGCTTGTATTCGTGGATGCGCTTGATCTGGATGTCGAACATGGCCGACGGATCGAGCCTGATGCCCATGCGGCTGCCGACCAGATTGGCAAGTGCGATCTTGTTGGTGCGCTTGATCGCCGCAAACTTGTCCTGGAACGCGCTGTCGCTTGAGAATTTCTCAAGATCTGTCAGCGCCTCGGTGTCATCAAGGAATTTGTCGCCGATGGCGTCCTGGATCAGCGAAGTGAGGCCCGGATTGCACTGCATCAGCCAGCGGCGAGGGGTGATGCCGTTGGTCTTGTTGTTGATGCGGGTGGGATAGAGCGTGTGCAGGTCCTGGAACACAGTGACCTTCATCAGGTCCGTATGCAGGGCCGAAACGCCGTTGATCGAATGCGAGCCGACAAAGGCAAGGTTGCCCATGCGCACGCGGCGCTCGCCGCCCTCGTCGATCAGCGAGATCGAACGGATCTGGGTTTCGGAGAAGTTCTTCAGCTTGCGCGCTTCCAGCAAGATCTTGGTGTTGATCGCATAGACGAGCTGCATGTGGCGCGGCAGCAGGCGCTCGAACAACGGTACCGGCCAGCTTTCCAACGCCTCGGGCAGAAGCGTGTGGTTGGTGTAGGAGAAGGTCTTGCGGACAATTTCCCAGCTCTCGTCGAAATCCACGCCGTGGATGTCGACCAGAAGGCGCATCAGTTCGCCGATCGAAATCGCCGGATGGGTGTCGTTGAGCTGAATCGCGACCTTGTCGGGAAGATTGGTGAAATCCGGATACTGCTGCAGGTGGCGGCGCAGGATGTCCTGGAGCGAGGCCGAGGAGAAGAAGAATTCCTGGCGCAGGCGCAGTTCCTGGCCGGCCGGATTGGCATCGGCCGGGTAGAGGACGCGGGTGAGGCTTTCGGCCTTGTTGCTTTCGCGCAGCGCACCGATGTGGTCGCCGGCGTTGAAGGCATCGAGCAAGATCGGATCGATCGGCTGGGCCGACCAGAGGCGCAGCGTGTTGACGCGCTTGCCACGCCAGCCAACGATCGGCGTGTCGTAGGCCATGGCGATGACGCGTTCGGCCGGCTTCCAGACATAGCGCGGCGCATCGTCGTAACCGCCGACCGTGTCCACCGTGCCGCCGAAGCCGATTTCGTAGGAGCTTTCGCGGCGCTCGAATTCCCAGGGGTTGCCGTGGGCGAGCCAGGTTTCCGGCAGTTCCACCTGCCAGCCATCGGCCATCTGCTGACGGAACAGGCCGTGGACGTAGCGGATGCCGTAGCCATAGGCCGGGATCTCGACGGTTGCCATGCTCTCCATGAAACAGGCGGCGAGACGGCCGAGGCCGCCGTTGCCGAGGGCTGCGTCGGGTTCGAGGCCGGCAATGACAGCCACATCGACGCCGAGCGATGTCAGCGCATCGCGAATTTCCGACATCAGGCCGAGATTGCTGACGGCATCGCGCATCAGGCGGCCGATCAGGAATTCCAGCGATAGATAGTAAACGCGCTTCTCGCCTGTCTTGTAGACCTTGCGGGTCGAATCCATCCACCGGTCGATAATGCGGTCGCGCACCACCAGGATCGTTGCTGTCAGCCAGTCATGCGGCTTGGCGACCTGCGCATCCTTGCCGATCCGATAGGTCAGGCGCTCGATGATCTCCTCTGCCATGATTTCAGGCCGGGAGCTGCGTGGTGCCGGAAAGGGGAGTTCGACGTTAGAAGAGGTCTTGTCCATGTCGCGCTAACTTTCTGGTTAAGCGTGAGAATTGCGTCCGATTCGGACCCTCGTTGAAGATCTGGGAAACCAGTTATGCACCGTTACGAAACGCTTGCAACGGGCAATGATATTGGTCTTGAAATATGTCATGGGCATGTAAAATCGCAAAAAAGCAAAACCCCGCCGGTTGGACGGGGTTCTGCAAATAATCAAACGTTCCGAGAGACTTAGACTGCCGCCTAGTTGGTGAGGCGAACCGCGGATTTTGCCGCCTTGTTGGCGATATCGCCGAACGCGTTGACGAGATCGGTCATGTCTTCGGGCTCGTAATAGTAGTCGCTGGCGCTTGCGCAGGTGCTCAGCAGCGACTTGCCCTTGTCCGGCGCCATGAAGGCAACGGTGAAGATCTTGATGCCATCGGCCTTGGCGGTTTCGCACTGGCTGCGCACTGTTCTGTCCAGCGCCGGATTCCAGTTGGCGCTTTTGCCGGTCATTTCGCCATCCGTCATCAGCACGATGTAGCGGTTGAAGGTGGCATTGCCCTTGGCCGTATGCGCCGTTGCCTCGGTCGTGTTGCTCGATTTCAGTGCATTCAGTGCGAGGGTCATCGCGCCGCTGGCATCGGTGCCGCCGGTCGGAACGCTTGGAAGCGCCGCCACGTACTTGGCAGCCTCGGTCGTGCCCCATGTCATCGGTGTCGGAGACTGCGTCTCATCGGTGTAGGAAACCGCACCGACACGGATCAGCGTATTTTTCGGGTCGGACGTCTTCAGCGACGTGAACAGCCCCGTTGCCGCCGTCTGCAGGGCCTCGATCTTGCGGATGTAGCAGGGCCAGTAGAAGGCGACCGACGGCCAGTCAGCGTTGGTGTAGTTGTCACAGTAGGACCGCAGTGTATTCCTGTCGCTGGTGACAAAGGACATCGAGCCGGACCGGTCAAGCGCCAGGTACATCGAGATGCCGTTGGTCGTTTCCGAACTGCTGGATGCCGTGGCCGCAATATTCAGTGTGATGGACTGGCCGCCGATCATGCTGGTGATCGGGTTCAGCTTCATCGTGTACTTGGTGTTGAGCGCCACCGTATAGCCCTTGCTGGAAGCGCTGTTGTTGGTGGTCTTGGCGCTGACGGCGGTGGCCTTGCGGATCGCCTCCTGCTGCGCTGCCTTTTCTTCAGGTGTGGCGTTCGCGTCTATGCCATTGGCAAGGATCTGGCCGGCAAGGTAGTCGGTCGCCAGTTCCTGGGCGTCCTTCTCGTTCATGCCTTTCTGGGCCATCGATGAGGCAGCTGCCAGTGCCGCGGAATCCGCCAGACCCTGCATCTTGCTCTTGATCTGCATGGCATTGGTGAAATCAAGCGCGACGCCCGCCGAACCCAGGAGGATGGGCAGGAGTACCGCTGTCATAAGGCCGAAATTTCCGTCGCGGTTCTTGGCAAACCGCGTCCAAATTGATGCTGTCATCGCACTTACCCCCGTGCCGTAACCGCGCAACTCATTTGCACTAACACGTGGTCTTGATAGCGCGGAGCGGGTGGAGGAACCGCTAAATCAACCCTTAAAAATTGAACCAACACGACGATTCAGCGCCAAAACGGGTCTATCTGACCGGTATCACATCAACCGCCTGGATGATCTTTCGATTTCCGTAACCTTTGAGCACGCCGATGACAGGTGCGATATCGGAATAGTCACGGCCGTAGGCGACGACGATATGGTCGGTGCCGGCCATGATGTCGTTGGTGGGGTCCAGTTCGACATAGCCGACCGCCTCGCCGCACCAGACCTTGACCCAGGCATGCATCGCGTCCGCGCCTTCCAAACGCTCCTTGCCCGGGGGCGGCAGAGTGCGCAGGAAGCCCGAAACATAGCCTGCGGGGATGCCGAGGCTGCGCAGCGCCGTGATCATGATATGGGCAAAGTCTTGGCAGACGCCGCGCTTCAGCTTGAAGGCCTCGCGCGGGGTTGTGTCGACCTTGGTCGCCTTGGAGTCATACTTGAAGTCGTCGTAGATGCGGGTGCAGAGCTCCTTTGCGATCTCCAGCACCGTCTGGTCCGGCTTGACGACGTCGCGGGCATAGGCGGCAATCTGCGGATCTTCGGGCAGGCGAGGGCTTGCGCCCGTCAGGTTGTGCGGCGAGCTGCCGTCGACGCTAAGATACGCTGCAAGCTCCCGCCTCAAGCCATCAAGCCGTGGCGACAGATCCGCGGAGATCGTCGGGGTCTCGACCATGACGCGCGCCTGCATACGGATATCGAACCGTTCATGCGGCGCGCGCAGCAGGATTGAGGTCGCCTGCTGGCCGAAGAAATCGATGAAGGTGGCTTTCTCCTCTGCGTTCGGCGTGACGGTGATCGTGCCTGCAATCAGCCGTTGGCGGCCGGGCAGCGACAGGGGCAGGACGCGGATCACATGCCGTGCGACCGAGGCCGGCTGGTCATAGACATAGCCCATGTGCATGGAGAGGTCGTAAAGCATGGCGTGTCCTCTCCCGCTCAGTTGATATAGGTTCGGGCGAGAATATCGGAAAGCCGTTCAAGCTCCTGCTCGAGCTTGCGATAAACCTCCACATCCATGCCCTCAGGGGTCATGACCGCGAGGCCCGAATGCAACCGCATCGCTTCCCTGTAGAAGGGCGACATCTGGCCGTTGAAAACGGCATTCGGCAGTTGCTCGACCTCGGTGCGGATCTCGGCCAGCTGGAACAGGATGGAGCGCGGGTTGAGCGGATCGAGCGCCAAGAGGTCGGCGACCGTCAGTCGCGCGGTGTTGACGTTGTAGCGCCGACGGTGGGTCATGACGCTGTCGCCGATTTCAAGCAGCATGTCGAGCGAACCATCCGGTGCGTCCGGGCCGGACATGTGGGCGAGCAACCGCGTCATATGCAGGCCGCGCTCAAGGTAGCGACCGATGGAAAGAAAACGCCAGCCGGTAAAGCGATACATGTTTTCATGCACGAGACCGGCAAAACCCGCCAGTTTGCGCAGAAGGATGGTGCTGGCATGGGCGGCATCATCGCCCGGTTGTGCGGTCTCATGAAAGCGCTTGGTGGTCTTGGCAAGATCCGTCAGGGCCAGCCAGCCATCCGGCGAAAAGCGGTCGCGGATGTTGCTGGCCGAATAGATGGCGCTGTTGAGGTGGGACAGAAGCGGCGCCGGCACGGCCTTCGCCATGTCCATATCGATCGATTTCAGATAACCGGCGACGTCGACCAGAAGCGGCGCGTCCGGATCTGCGGATTCCGCATATCGCAGGTGCCAGGAGCGCAGGATGCGCAACGCACCTTCGGAGCGCTCGATATAGCGGCCGAGCCAGAAGAGATTGTCGGCGGCGCGCGACGGTAGCGAACCCGGCATGTTGCGGGTAAAGCTTTCTTCGGGCGGCAGCAGGGTCGGCTTGTCGACGGGCTTGTCGGAAACGATCCAGACATCGGCCGCGGTGCCGCCGGCCTGCATGGCGATTGCGGCCACGTCGTCGCCGGAGCCGATACGGGCAAAACCGCCGGGCATAAGCTGCCAGCCATCTTCGGTGCGGGCGGCAAAGACGCGCAGCGACATCGGACGCGGGACCAGCTTGCCGTCGACATAGGCAGGCGTCGTCGACAGCGTCACGACTTCCTGGCCGACGAGCTTGGCGCCTTCGCTCGACAGCCACTCGCCGATCGATTCTCTTGCGGTCTCTCTCAAGGACGATCCGAGCACCGACTGGCCGTTGTCGTCGAAGAAGGGCAGGCCGGAATAGGCCGGACCGATCACCATCCGCCCGATATTTTTAGCAACGTGCTCCCGCTCGGCCTTCTGGCCGCACCACCAGGTCGCGATCGACGGCATGATCGGCGCTTCGCCGAGAAGGCGGCGGCAGATGGCGGGCATGAAGGCGAGAAGCGCCCGGGTTTCAAGAATGCCGGATCCGAGCGCATTGACCAGTGTCAGCGACCCGGACCGCAGCGCCTGCACCATGCCGGGCGTGCCGATATGGGAGCTCTGGTTCAATTCCATCGGATCGGCATAGGACGCGTCGAGGCGGCGCCAGAGAACGCCGATGGGTTTGAGACCCGCCGCAGTGCGGACCATGACGCGGTTGTTGAGAACGGTCAGGTCCTCGCCTTCCAGAAGCATGAAACCGAGATAGCGGGCGATATAGGCGTGTTCGAAATAGGTTTCGTTGGCGGGGCCGGGGGAAAGAACCGCGATCCGGTCGTCGGGATATTGCTTGTGGCTCTGCAGCGCATCGCGGAACGCGCCGAAGAAGGAGGCGAGGCGGTGGACATGGCTTTCGGCATAGATATCCGACAGCGCGCGTGTGGTGGCGACGCGGTTTTCGAGAGCAAAGCCTGCGCCTGACGGGGCCTGCGTGCGGTCTGCCAGAACCCACCAGTCGCCATCCGGGCCGCGGCCGATTTCGAACGAACAGAAATGCAGGTAGTGGCCGCTGACCGGCTTTATGCCCACCAGCGGACGCAGAAACTCCGGGTTGCCGGCGGCGAGCTGCGGCGGCAGGAAGCCTTCCTCGACCAGCTTGTTGTCGCCATAGATATCGGCAAGCATCGCTTCGAGAAGGTCGGCGCGCTGCTTGAGGCCGCGGGAGATCTCTTCCCATTCCTTTTCTGCGATCAGAACCGGAATATGGCTGATCGGCCACGCCCGTTCGCCGCTGCCGCTGCCGGCCGTGCTGCCGGGTGCGGCATAGGTGCGGTAGAACACGCCGGCATCGCGGAGGTAGCGGTCGGCGCGGGCAAACCGTTCGTGCAGCTCGGCTTCCGAGAGACGGCTCAGATGCGCGATCAGGTTCTCCCACACCGGCTTGATACGGCCTTCGGCGTCCAGCATCTCGTCGGTGACGCCGGCCAAGGCGGCGTAGCCGAGGATCGGGTCAATGCCGATCTCGCCAACGCCTGCTTCCGCCTTGGCGCTCTCTGTTGCCGGTCCGTTGGACATGGCTTGCTGTCAACTCCAGTTAAAACCCAGGTGGTCCGTTCAAATCCCGGGTGGCCGGCGCAGATCGAGTGTCAGCGGAAATTCGGGCGATGGCATTTCCTGCATCAAAGCATAACTGCCGGCCGTGTGTCCCCACGGTTCGAACCGTGCGAGCCTTCGCGCTTCCGCTTCGTTGCCATTGACCGGAAAGGTCTCATAGTTGCGACCGCCCGGATGGGCAACATGATAGATGCAGCCACCGATCGAGCGGCTGGACCATGTATCATAGATATCGAATGTCAGCGGCGTATTGACCGGCAATACCGGATGCAGGCCCGATGACGGCTGCCAGGCCTTGAAGCGCACGCCGGCGACCGAAACGCCGGATATGCCCGTCGGCGTCAACGGCACGGCGCGGCCGTTGCAGGCGACGGTATAGCGCTGCGGATTGCTGGTTTCGAGCCGCACCTGCAGGCGCTCCACGGAACTGTCGACATAGCGCACCGTGCCGCCGATCGCGCCCTGTTCGCCCATCACATGCCAGGGTTCCAGCGCCTGGCGCAGTTCCAGCTTGGCGCCTTCGTACTCGACCTCGCCGAAGAAGGGGAAGCGGAACTCGAGCTGTGCCTCGAACCATTCGGGCCTGAGGTCGAAGCCGTTTTCGCGAAGGTCCGCCAGCACGTCCATGAAATCGGCCCAGATGTAGTGGGACAGCATGAACCGGTCCGCCAGCGCCGTGCCCCAGCGGGTAAACCGGCCCTGAACCGGGTTTTTCCAGAAGCGGGCGATCAGCGCGCGGACAAGCAGCTGCTGGGCGAGCGACATGCGCGCATTCGGCGGCATTTCGAAACCGCGGAATTCGACGAGGCCCAGACGGCCGGTCGGTCCGTCAGGGGAAAACAGCTTGTCGATGCAGATTTCGGAACGGTGCGTGTTGCCGGTGACGTCGGTCAAGAGGTTGCGGAACAGCCGGTCGACGAGCCATGGCAGCGGTGCTGCGCCCTGGCCCGGCATCGGCACCTGCGCCATCGCGATTTCGAGCTCGTACATCGAATCGTGACGGGCCTCGTCGAGACGCGGTGCCTGGCTGGTCGGTCCGATGAACAGGCCGGAGAACAGGTAGGACAGTGCCGGATGGCGCTGCCAGTGCAGCACGAGGCTTTTCAGCAGGTCCGGGCGACGCAGGAACGGGCTGTCGTTGGGATTGGCGCCGCCGACCACGACGTGATTGCCGCCGCCGGTGCCCGTATGGCGGCCGTCGATCATGAATTTGTCGGCGCCGAGACGGCTCTGGCGGGCCTCCTCATAGATCGCCGTGGTCGTCTCGACCGTCTCCTTCCAGCTTGCGGCCGGATGGATGTTGACTTCGATGACGCCAGGATCGGGCGCGACGCGGATGACGTTGATGCGCTCGTCATGCGGCGGCGCGTAGCCTTCGATATGGACGGCGAGACCGAGCTTCGTCGCGGCATTTTCGGCGGCCGCGATCAGTTCGAGATAGTCCTCTATCTTTTCGACCGGCGGCATGAAAACGCAGAGCCGGCCGTCGCGCGGCTCGACGGAAATTGCCGTGCGCACCGCGCCGCCGATTTCACCCAGCGTCTGCTCGACGCGGCCGGGATTGACCGGGTCGCCGGCCGTGAACGACTGCTCCGGCATCGCGCGGCCTTCGGTCGCCTCGTGACCGGGCGGGACGATCACGTCGGGCAGGGCAGTGCGGGGGATCGAGGGATCGGCTTCGTGGATGTATGGGAATTGCGATGGCGGAATATAGGGAAGCGTGCCGAGCGGCAGACGGTAGCCGACCGGGCTGTCGCCGGGCACAAGGAAGATCTTGCCGCGACGGGTGCTCCATTTTTCGCTGATCCAGCGCTTTGTGCCCATGCTGCCGCCTCTCGCATGCGACTGCCAGGCCTGAACAGGCAGGATATAACCCGACGGGTTGGTCAGGCCGCGTTCGAAGACGCGGGCAATGCGGTTGCGCTCTTCCGGGTCCTTGAGTTTCGAATTGGATGGATCGACATTATCAGGCAGCGAGCCCTCCTTGATGATCCACTCGGCCGGATCCTCATAGGCGGGCACGACCATCTCTGCGCCGATATCGAGTTCCGCTGCGAGTGCCGTCAGGAATTGCTGCGAGTCCTGTTCGCCGCTGCCATAGTCGCGGCCTTCTTCGGCCACCAAATCCGGATTGCTCCAGATCGGCTTGCCGTCCTTGCGCCAGTAGAGCGAGAACGTCCAGCGCGGCAGGCTTTCGCCCGGATACCATTTGCCCTGGCCGTAATGCAGGAAGCCGCCCGGCGCGAATTTTTCACGCAGCTTGCGGATGAGGACGTCGGCCTTTTCGCGCTTGGTAGGGCCGACGGCGCCGGTGTTCCATTCGTCGGATTCGAAGTCGTCGATCGACACGAAGGTCGGTTCGCCGCCCATGGTGAGGCGCACGTCCTGGGCTTCCAGCACGCGGTCCACCTGTTCGCCAAGATCGTTCAGCGCGTCCCAGCTGTCATCCGAGAAGGGCTTGGTGATGCGCGGATGCTCGGCAACGCGGGTGACGTTCATGGCAAAGTCGAACGAGGTGTTGGCCTCGCCGAAGTAACCGCCTGAAATCGGCGCGGCGTTGCGGTAATGGGGCGTGGCGGCCAGCGGAATGTGGCTTTCGCCGGTCAGCAGGCCCGATGTCGGATCAAGGCCGATCCAGCCGGCGCCTGGCAGATAGACTTCGCACCAGGCATGCAGATCGGTGAAATCGACTTCGGTGCCGGAGGGGCCGTCGAGCGCCTTCAGGTCCGGCGTCAGCTGGATGAGGTAGCCGGAGACGAAACGGGCGGCGAAGCCCAGATGGCGCAGGATCTGCACCAGCAGCCAGCTCGAATCGCGGCAGGAGCCCATTGCCGAGGTCAGCGTCTGCTCGGGCGTCTGGACGCCGGGTTCCATGCGGATGACATAGCCGATCGCCTGCTGCAGGCGGGCGTTGATACCGACCACCATATCGACGGTCGGCTGGCCGGGCGACATGTCCAGCGTCTTCAGATATTCGACGAGGGCGGGTTCCGGCGGCTCGGGCGTGCGGTAGATCGACAGGTCTTCGATGAGGTCGGCCGGATAGGTGAACGGCCAGGCCTGCGCCTCTTCCTCGACGAAGAAGTCGAAGGGATTGTAGACCGTCATGTCGGCGACGAGGTCGACCTCGATCTTGAATTCGGTCACCGGTTCGGGAAACACGAAGCGGGCGAGGTAGTTGCCGTAGGGGTCCTGCTGCAGGTTGACGAAGTGATTCTCCGGCGTGACCTTCAGGGAATGCGACAGCACTTTTGTGCGGGAATGGGCGGCGGGCTTCAGCCGGATGATCTGCGGCCCCATGCGGACCGGCCTGTCATAGCTGTAATGGGTGAGGTGGTAGATGCTCGCCTTGATCGACATTATGCCCCTTGCCGGCCTTGTTGAACGGGCCGTTACGTCATCGTTGCCGCGAGTTTGTGCAATGCATGAAAAGAATGCAAGGCGGGGCAGGCTGTTTTCCCGCTCACGTCGAAAGGTGAGCTTCGTTCGGTTTTCGATCGTTGTGCCGGGTAAGGGTCATCCGGCTGAGATTGCCCCTTATCCGCCTACCGGCACCTTCTCCCCGCGGGCGGGGAGAAGGACGCAGGCTGCGCGCTCAGAGTCAGATCAGGGTACGTGCCCAATCCCCGCGAGCGGGGAGTGGGCATTCCCAGGTATTTCCGCTAAGCGGCGACGGCTTCCGTCGGGACCTTGGCGCCGGTCATGAAGGCGACGGCGTCGGACATCGTGTAGTCTTTCGGGTTGATGACGGTCAGTCGTTTTCCGAGCCGGTGGATGTGGATACGGTCGGCCACTTCAAAGACATGCGGCATGTTGTGGCTGATCAGCACGATCGGAATGCCGCGCGAGCGCACGTCGAGGATCAGTTCCAGCACCTTGCGGCTTTCCTTGACGCCAAGCGCCGCCGTCGGTTCGTCGAGGATGATCACCTTGGAACCGAAGGCAGCAGCCCGGGCCACCGCCACACCCTGGCGCTGGCCGCCCGAGAGGGTCTCCACCGCCTGGTTGATGTTCTGGATGGTCATCAGGCCGAGTTCGGAGAGCTTGCCGCGGGCAAATTTTTCCATGGCGCCATGATCGAGCTTGCGCAGGTATTTGCCCATGAAGCCCTTGCTGCGGATTTCGCGGCCGAGGAACATGTTGTCGGCGATGGAGAGCGCCGGCGACAGCGCGAGGTTCTGGTAGACGGTCTCGATGCCCGCATCGCGGGCCTCGATCGGCGAGCGGAACTGGACCGGCTTGCCTTCGAGCGTGATCTCGCCCTCGTCTGGACGGATCGCGCCGGAGATCGCCTTGATCAGCGACGACTTGCCGGCGCCGTTATCGCCGATGACGGCGAGGATTTCGCCCGGATAGAGGTCGAAATCGGCGTTGTCGAGGGCGGTCACGCGGCCGTAGCGCTTGACCAGGCCGCGGGCGGCCAGGATGGGTTGAGTGTTCGGATCGCGTGCCATCAGCCGGCTGCCTTTCTGATCCATTGATCGATTGCGACGGCGGCGATGATCAGCACGCCGATCAGGAGGTAGGTCCACTGCACGTCGGTGCCGAGCATTCGAAGGCCGAACGAGAACACGCCGACGATGAGGGCGCCGAACACCATGCCGAGGATCGAGCCGCGGCCGCCGAACAGCGATATGCCGCCGATCACCACGGCGGTGATCGATTCGATGTTGGCGAACTGGCCGACCGTCGGGGAAACCGAGCCGTTGCGGCCGATCGAGACCCAGCCGGCAAGCGCGCAGATGGTGCCGGCCAGAACGTAGACCGAAATCAGCATGCGCTTGACGTTGACGCCGGAAAGCTCTGCCGCTTCGGGATCGTCGCCGACCGCGTAGAGATGGCGGCCCCAGGCGGTCTGGTTGAGCACGTACCAGAGCACGGCGACCAGCAGCACCATCGCGACGACGCCGAAGGTGAAGACGGCGCCGCCGACCTTGAACGTCGTGCCGAGGAACTGCAGAAGCGGAGCCGTCGCCTCGATTTCCTGCGAGCGGATCGTCTCGTTGGACGAATAGAGGAAGTTGGTGGCAAGCACGATCTGCCACATGCCGAGCGTGACGATGAAGGGGGGCAGTTTCACGCGGGCGATCAGGAAGCCGTTGATGAAGCCGCAAATCGCGCCGACCGCGAAGCCGCAGGGAATGGCGATTTCAACAGGAACCCCGTAGCGGAAGACCATCTGGCCCATGACCACAGAGGAGAGGACCATGATGGCGCCGACCGAAAGATCGATGCCGGCGGTCATGATGACAAGCGTCTGTGCCGCGCCGATAATGCCGGTGATTGCCACCTGCTGCAGGATCAGCGTCAGGGAGAAGGCGTTGAAGAATTTTCCGCCGAGAAGGATGCCGAACACCAGCAGGGCTGCGACGAGGACGATCAGCGAAACCGCCGACGGACTGGTGTGCAGGAAGTGCTGGAATTTCTGGACTGGCGTTTTCTTGTCGCCGTCGAAGGATGCGACGTCGGTCGAACTGTCCTTCAGAACCTTTTCGTAGTCATGATGCGGCGATGCCGCCGTTGGCTCGGTCATGGATGTTCCTCCGAGAAATTCCGTTGTCGCTCGACAGTGAGAGACCCTCTCCGGCCTGCCGGCCATCTCTCCCACCCCGGTGGGAGAAGACTTGCGGCGGACGCAGGGATTGTCTGAGCGGTTGCCGCCGGATCAAGCCCTCCCCGTTGCGGGGAGGGTAGTGGTTTGATCTTTCAAATGCAGGTGGGGATCAGCCCCAGCACTTGTTCAGACCTTCCTTGGTGTCGATCGACTTGATCGCGGGAACCGGCTTGTCGGTCACGAGCGTCACGCCTGTGTCGAAGAAATCCTTGCCGGCAGTCGGCTTCGGCTTTTCACCGGTATCGGCGAACTTCTTGATCGCCTCGATGCCGAGCGACGCCATCTGCAGCGGATACTGCTGCGAGGTTGCACCGATGACACCGCCGGCAACGTTCTTGACGCCTGGGCAGCCGCCGTCGACGGAGACCAGAAGCACGTCCTTCTCGCGACCGACGGCCTTCAGCGCTTCATAGGCGCCGGCTGCTGCCGGTTCGTTGATGGTGTGAACGACGTTGATGGTCGGATCCTTCTGGAGAAGGTTTTCCATCGCGGTGCGACCGCCTTCTTCATTGCCGTTGGTCACGTCATGGCCGACGATGCGCGGATCGTCTTCGTCGCCGATCTTGTTCGGATCCTTCGGATCGATGCCGAAACCGATCATGAAGCCCTGGTCGCGCAGGATGTCGACGGAAGGCTGCGACGGGGTAAGGTCGAGGAAGGCCACCTTGGCTTCCTTGGCCTTGTCGCCGAGCGTTTCCTTGGCCCACTGGCCAATCAGCTTGCCGGCCAGAAGGTTGTCGGTCGCAAACGTCATATCGGCCGCATTGATCGGCTCCAGCGGCGTGTCGAGCGCGATGATCAGCATGCCGGCGTCGCGGGCCTTCTTGAGGTTCGGCACGATGCCCTTGGTGTCGGACGCGGTGATCAGAATACCCTTGGCGCCATCGGCGATGCAGGTTTCGATCGCGGCAACCTGGCTTTCGGAATCGCCATCGATCTTGCCGGCATAGGATTTCAGCGTGACGCCGAGTTCCTTGGCTTTCGCGGTCGCACCGTCCTTCATCTTCACGAAGAACGGATTGGTATCTGTCTTGGTGATGAGGCAGGCGGAGACGTCGGCTGCGTGCGCCGGAGCGGAAAACGCAACGCCGAGGACAAGCGCCGCAAAGGCGCCAGAAAGCACAGTCTTTTTCATGATATCTCCTCCCGAGAGATCTTTTCCCCAAGCTTGGGGCGATTGATGCAAATGTTCAGAAACACCGGGTGCCATCGAATTCGACGAGCGCCGTCTCCAAGCCTCCCATGTCCTCTGCAGCCCGGATTAAGACCAGTTTTCCATGAGCTGTCAATAATTAATTCCGATTGAATTATTTATCCACGGTGGCATATTCGGCATGCGTGGAGCGACGATCCACGGCGAGTTTCGGGAGGAGTTCCAATGTCGATCGCGGGAAGTACCGCGACAGGGTCGATGCCGCTCGGCAGTTTTTCGGGCGGATCGAACCAGGTTCGCGTGCGTGCCTATAACGAGAGGCTGGTCCTTTCGCTTGTTCGCATGCACGGCGAAATGTCGAAGGCGGACATTACCCGCGCCAGCGGACTGTCGGCGCAGACTGTGTCGGTGATCATGCGATCGCTCGAAAAGGACGGGCTTCTGCTGCGCGGCGAACCGATCCGCGGCCGGGTGGGGCAGCCGTCGGTACCGATGCGGCTCAATCCCGATGCCGTGTTTTCCTTCGGGGTGAAAATCGGCCGGCGCAGCGCCGATCTGGTGCTGATGGATTTCGTCGGGCAGATCCGGATGCATCATCACGAAACCTATGCCTACCCAGTGCCGCAGAAGATCATCGAGATCATCGGCAAGGGGATCGGCAGGCTCGAGGGCCAGCTCAGCATGGTCGAGCGTGAGCGGATAGCCGGCATCGGGATCTCGGCGCCGTTCGAACTGTGGAACTGGGCAGATGAGGTCGGCGCGCCTGCGGGCGCGATGGACCTCTGGCGCGATTTCGACCTGCAGCAGGAGGTCTCCGCCTCGACCAAGCATGCCGTCTACCTTCAGAACGACGCGACCAGCGCCTGCGGTGCGGAGTTGGTGTTCGGGATCGGTCCATCCTATCCGGACTTCGTCTATTTCTTCATCGGGTCATTTATCGGCGGCGGCATCGTTCTGAACTCCGCCGTGTTTTCCGGCCGAACCGGGACTGCCGGCGCCGTCGCGCCACTTCCGGTGCGCGGCAGGGACGGTTCAACCCGGCAGTTGCTCGACGTCGCTTCGATTTTCGTTCTCGAGAACATGCTGAAGGAAAAGGGGATCGATCCGGAGCCGCTCTGGTATTCGGCCGACGAATGGATCGATTTCGGGGCGCCGCTCGATCTGTGGATCGGCGAGACGGCGGCAGCGCTTGCCCAGGCGATCATTGCCAGCGCCTCGATCATCGATTTCGGGGCTGCCGTGATCGATGGCGGATTTCCGTCATGGGTGCGCAAGCGGATCGTCACCGAGACGATCGAGGCCGTCAAGCGGCTCGATCTGCAAGGTGTCATCATCCCCGATATCATCGAGGGCAAGGTCGGCAGCCACGCCCGCGCCATCGGCGGCGCCAGCCTGCCGATCTTTGCGAAATACCTCACCGATCCGAGTGTGTTGTTCAAGGCGATGTGACGAGCGGACGTCCGCATTCGATCGTGGGACGCTCGACGCTGTTCCCGGTCAGCCGTGAACGGCACGCCTTTCTCGCACCTTCGCAATTCCCTTGTGGTAGTTAGGACTCGACACAGACAGGCAGGAGCCGGCGGCAGATGGTGAATTCGCAAGATAAGGCGGAGCCCTATGAACTTCCTCTGTCTGGCCAGCTCAAAATGATGACAGGGGCGTTCTGGGCGTCCCCGGTGCGCAATCCCGTTCTCGCGCTCACGGCCGCGCTGCTCTGCGTCATCTTTGCGACCACCTACGCCACCTATCGGCTGAACGAGTGGAACGGACCGTTCTACGATGCCTTGGCGCGGCGCGACATGCCCGAATTCCTCCACCAGCTTGTGGTGTTCGGAGTCCTCGCCTCGCTCCTGACACTGCTCAACGTCATCCAGCAATGGCTGAACCAGATCGCCGCGATGCGGATGCGAGAAGGGCTGGCCCGCGATCTCGCCGATGTCTGGCTGACGCCGGGGCGGGCCCTGAAGCTTGCCGGTGCCGGCGCGATCGCCGACAATCCGGACCAGAGACTGCACGAGGACACCCGCATCCTGGCCGAGAACACGACGTCACTGTCGATCGGCCTCGTCAATTCGACCATTCTTCTTGCAAGTTTCATCGGCGTGCTATGGGCGATCTCGACTGATTTTGGCCTGCAGATCGGCGGTCGTACCATCGTCATTCCCGGCTATATGCTGTGGGCGACGATCCTCTACGCCCTTTTCGGATCCGTCATGAGCAACGTCGTCGGCAGCCGGCTGGCGCGACTGAATGCGCAGCGCTATGCCCGCGAGGCTGATCTGCGCGCGACCCTTGTCCGGGCGAACGAGAACATGAAGCCGATCACGCTTGCGCGCGGCGAGGAAAGCGAGGTGTTTCGGGTTCACACCGCGATCGATGGCGTGCTCGGCATGCTGCGCAAGCTTGCCTGGGCGCTCACCAACCTCACCTGGGTGTCTGCCGGTTTCGGCTGGCTGGCGCTTGTCGCGCCGATCATCATTGCCTCGCCGATGTATTTCTCCGGCAGCCTTTCGTTCGGCGGCCTGATGATGGCGGTCGGCGCTTTCAACCAGGTCAACCAGGCACTGCGCTGGTATGTGGCGAATTTCAGCGTCATCGCCGACTGGCGGGCGACGCTCGGCCGCGTCTCCTCGTTCCGCAATGCCCTGGTTTCGATGGATAATCCCGCCATGGAAGGCTCCGTCCTCACCTACCTTAAAAGCGAGGGGGAGGACGTGCTGTCCGTGTCCGATCTTGCGGTCTACGGCGAACCCGACAAAGGCGGGGATGGTCATGGTATCAAGGTCGCCGAAGGCGCGTTCACCATCCGGCCCGGCGAGCGGGTGCTGATCAACGGCAATCCGGGGACAGACCGGCATCTTCTGTTCCAGGCACTGTCCGGCATCTGGCCCTGGGGCAAGGGCGAGATCCGTCTACCGGCCGCAGATCGGATGATCATGATGCCGCAGGAAGGTTATCTGCCGACCGCATCGCTGCGCGAGGTCATGACCTATCCGGCGACTGGGCCCGCTGGCATGCGCGATGGCATTCCCGACATGACCGACGCGGCGCTGGCGCAAGCGTTGGAGAAAGTCGGTCTGCATCGGCTCGTCGATAAACTCGACGAGGTGGAGCGATGGGACCGGCTGCTCGACAAGGACGAGGAAGTGGCGCTGCAGATCGCCAATGCCGTGCTTCGAAAGCCGGACTGGCTGATCATGGACGACGTCCTGGAAGGGCTCGAACCGGAGACGCAGGCGCTGTTGCTCGACGTGCTGGCCGGGCTTACCGGCTCGACACTCCTCTATATCGGCCGCTCCGACGTGTTTTCGGACAGATTTTCACCAAAGGTATTTCATCTGGCGCCGCTCCTGGCTGTCGATACGAAGAACGAGGCTTCAGACAATGGGTAAGCATGCTTCTCAAATGACCGGGAGAACCGGGCAATGCCTGATCTGCGGTCGCACGTTTGCGGTATCGAAGCTTCACAAGGCGGGCACTCTCAGGCCGCATCTCTTCGAGATGATCGCGGAGGAGGTAAAGACCTGTAGCGCCGACAGTCTGATCTGCGACGAGGATCTGGCGCGTTTCAGGCGGCGCTACGTGGAGGCACTGCTGGAAGAGGAGCGGGGCGAGATCACCGAGCTTGACGCCCGCGTGCTCGACAGTTTTGAAAAGGGAACGCTCACGGTTCAAGGGGGCGCGCCCGCCGCAATCGACCAGGCGGAAACGTTCGGGGAAAGGGTCGCCGACAGGGTCGCCGCCTTCGGAGGCTCCTGGACCTTCATCCTGTCCTTTTTAGCCGTCCTGGTTCTGTGGATGGCGCTCAACGTGGTCGGTCTGTCCGCCGATCCGTTCGACCCCTATCCGTTCATCCTGCTCAATCTCGTCCTGTCCTCGCTTGCCGCCCTGCAGGCACCCGTCATCATGATGAGCCAGAGGCGGCAGGAGGACAAGGACCGGCTGCGCAGCGAAAACGACTACATGGTCAACCTTCGAGCCGAACTCGAAATCCGCCAGCTGCATGAAAAGATCGATCACCAGATGGCCAAGCAGTGGGAACGGCTCGCAGAACTCCAGCAGATCCAGATCGAGTTGCTGGAGAAACGATGATTAGTCTGGTTGAGGGGTGAGAGGGGACACGCTTTACGTGGATCTCGAAGATGATAATTTCCGGGAAACAAGGGTGGATCTTATGCCTTCCAGTTATGAACTCGGCCCCCATTACGAAAGCTTCGTGCGCAAACTGGTGGAAAGCGGACGCTATGCGAGCGAAAGCGAGGTCATGCGCGATAGCCTTCGCCTGCTCGAAGAGATGGAGGAGCACGGCAAGGCTGGGCTCGATGCACTGAAGGCGGATATCCGCACCGGTATCGAGAGCGGGCCGGGCATTCCGGCAGATGACGTCTTCGATCGGCTCGAAGCCAGATATGGCGGACGCCGCTCCTGATGCGCGTACTGTTTGCCCCTTCCGCCTCGAAAGATCTGGAAGAGGTTGGCGACTACATTGCCCTGAAAAATCCGGCCGCGGCGTACCGTTTTATCGCCGAGTTGCGGACCCACTGCGAACGTCTTTCAGAGACACCATACAGGGGACGGCTCGGCCGGAACTATCAGCCGGGCTTCGTTGCATCCACTTCAAACGGTACGTGATGTTCTACACCGTGTCCCAGGATGGTGTGAGAATTGAGCGCATCCTGCACGGCGCGCGCGATATCCCCGCAGCATTCAAGGAACAAGACTAAACCGATCTCACGGCGGAGTCTGTTGGATTCTTCCGGCGTTCGGGCGTCGGAGGTTGAAGAGGTTGCCGGCGAGGATGAGGATTGCGCCGGCGGCGGTCAGGCCGTCGATGGCTTCGGCGTAGAGAAGGTAGCCGATGAGGGCCGAGGCCGGCACGCGGAGATAATCCATCGGCATCGCCACCGTCGCATCGGCATAAGACAGCGCCTTTGCCATGCAGTAATGCGCGAATGTCCCGGTGAACGCGATCAGGAAGATCCACGGCCAGATCCCCGCGGACGGCCAGGTCCATACCCGGAGCGCCGGGATCAGCCCGATGATCGACTGGATGATCAGCATCCAGAAGATGATCTTGGTGGCGCTGTCGGTGCGCGTCAGGAGCTTGGTGGTGATGAAGGAGATGGCGAAGAAGAAGGCAGCGCCCAGCACGATCAGGTGGCCGGGGTTGAGCGGGGCGGCGCCTGGCCGCAGGATCAGAAGCACGCCGGCGAGCCCGAAGCCGATCGCCGCACCCTTGCGCCATGTCAGCTTCTCCCCGAGGAAAGCCGCTGCCATCAGCGCCGCCCAGATCGGGGCGGTGAATTCGATGGCGATGACCTGCGCGAGCGGGATCAGCGTCAGGCCCATCAGCCAGGCGAACTGGCCGATATAGTGGGCGACGTTACGGCCGATATGGGCCGGCAGGATGGTGGTCCGCATGGCTTTGAAGCCGCCCTCGCGAAACACCAGCGGCAAAAGCATGAAGAAGGCGATGATCGAGCGCATTTCCATCACCTGGAAGACGTCGATCTCGCGGGTGATGATCCGGCCGGAAATCGCCATCAGCAGCAGCAGGCTGATCGACGTCAGCATCCACGCTGCAGCCTTCTTCGTCGACGGGGCCGGCTGGGCTGACGACGTCGCCCGCGAGGCCCTTGCCGATTGATTGCTGTCCACTTCAGTCTCCTTCGACGCAGAACGGTCGCTCTAATGCTTTTTCGGTTTGAAAGGAAAGCCTTTCCGCCCACCGGTTGTGTCTGCTGCTTATCCCGACGTCAGAATTCCCATCGAGCGGAGCAGGTTTTCGTGCTGGTCGCGGCTGACAGTCATGCCCTTGAACGACGCCATGGCTGCAAGATCCATCTCGTCGAAGGTCGCCTGCGAGAGGTTGGCGAAATCAAGCGTCGCGCCGGTGAAATCGATATTGTTGAGGCTCGATCCCATCAGGCTGACGCGGCTGAGATTGCTTTCGACAAACGAGCAGTCTCTGAGATCGCAGCTCTCGAACCGGCTCTCTTCGTAGCTTGAGGCCGCAAACACCGCGTACTGCAGCTTGCAACGCTGTAAGACGACGCCGCCAAACATCATGCGCTTGCTGATCTTGCGATGAACCTCGGCGTCGAACTGCAGACCGACGGCCGACGAGTCGGTAATCTCGAGCAGGAAGGCCTCGCATTTGACGATGCGGTTGTTGGAAAGGTTGCAGGCCTTAAACTTCGCCTCGTTGAGGTCGCAGTAATTCCACGCAGATCCTGCCTGCGTTTCGCGATCGACGAAGATGCAGTTGAAAAACTCGGCTTCCTTGAAGGAGCAGTTGGAAAAGCTGCAGCCGATGAATTCGCATTCCCTGATCTTCGCGCCGTCGAAGACGCAGTCGTTGAACCGGCAATCTGCGAATTTCGACTCGGACGTGATGAAATCGGTCAGGTCTTCGGATGCAAATCGGAGGCCGATGACGGGTTCCTTCATCGAGAATGCGGCTTCCAGCGACGATTTCTCCACCACGCAATCTCCAATGTCGGGCGTACTGCCTATAAGCCCACGCCACATTCTCGGTGTGACAGCGGGTTCTCGTTCGCTCTAAGGGTCAGCGCCACATGCCGCGCATTCTTGCGGTTACGTCGATGCGGATCTGGTGGCGGGCCTGGCGTTCGGCTTCCGTCATCTGCGCCACCACCGGCCAGGCGGTGCTTTCGAAGAACTGCAGGAGCGTTGCCGGGATAAAGCGGGAGCGCGAGGCGTAGACGTGCCTGTCGCCCTGGGAATGCTGGCCGTGGGTAAAGAAACGCTGCGGCGTGATCAGGTGAAGGTGATCCTTCGCCCGCGTCATCGCCACGTAGAGAAGCCGCCGTTCCTCCTCGATTTCGGCCGTCGTGCCAGTGCCGAGATCGGAGGGAATACAGCCGTCGACACAGTTGAGCAGGAAAACCGAGCGCCATTCCTGGCCCTTGGCGGAGTGGATTGTCGAAAGGATCAGGTAATCCTCGTCCAGCAGCGGCACGCCGGCCTGGTCGCTGGTGGCATCCGGCGGATCGAGCGTCAGTTCGGTGAGGAAGCGTTCGCGCGACGCGTAGCCGGAAGCGATCTGCTCCAGTTGCAGAAGGTCGGCCTTGCGGGTGTCGGCATCTTCGTGGATGCGGCTAAGATGCGGCTCGTACCATTGGCGGGCGAGCCCGATTTCGGAAGGCCAGCCTTCGCTTTTCCTGACGGCGCCGAGCATCTCGACAAAGGCCGGCCAGTCTTCTCCGGACCTCGGAGGCGAGGGGATTTCCTGGAGTGCCGCCAGCGGTTCCGGATCAGCTGCGATCGCATCGAGGATCTTTGCCGCTGTCTGCGGGCCTATGCCCGGAATGAGCTGCAGCAGGCGGAACCCCGCAACCCGGTCACGCGGGTTCTGGGCAAAGCGCAGGGCCGCCAGCATGTCCTTGACATGGGCGCTATCGAGGAATTTCAGGCCGCCGAACTTGACGAAGGGAATGTTGCGGCGGGTCAGTTCCACTTCCAGCGGACCGGAGTGGTGCGAGGCGCGAAACAGCACGGCCTGCTGCTTCAGCAGCATTCCGGTTTCGCGGTTCTCGAGGATTTTTTCCACGATATAGCTCGCCTGCTCGGTCTCGTCCTTGACGGTGACCAGACGGGGCCGCTCCTCCGACTGTCGGTCGGTCCACAGGTTTTTGGTGAACCGCTCGCGGGCAAGTTCGATGACGCCATTGGCGGCTGCCAGAATGGTGGTGGTCGAGCGGTAATTGCGGTCGAGCGTGACGATGTTGGCCGGCGGGTCGAAGGTCGCGGGAAAATCGAGGATGTTGCGGATCGTGGCGGCACGGAACGAATAGATCGACTGGGCGTCGTCGCCCACCACCGTCAGGCCGCGGCCGCCGGGTTTCATCGCCATCAGGATCGAGGATTGCAGCCGGTTGGTGTCCTGGTATTCGTCGACCATGACGTGATCGAACCGTTCGCCGACATCCTGCGCAATCAGCGGCTCGCTCATCATCTGCGCCCAGTAGAGCAGAAGATCGTCGTAATCGAGAACGTTCTGCGCCTGCTTGGCGTCCACATAGGAGGCGAACAGGTCGCGCAGCTGCGGTTCCCAGGCAAGGCACCATGGGAAGGAGGTCTTCAGCACCTCGTCCAGCGGCGTCTCGGAATTGACGGCGCGCGAATAGATCGCAAGGCAGGTGCCCTTGGTCGGAAACCGGCTCTCCGTCTTGGAGAAGCCGAGCTCGTGGCGAACGAGGTTCATCAGGTCGGCGGAATCCTCACGGTCGTGGATGGTGAATTCCTGGTCGAGGCCGATCTGTTCGGCATAGATCCGCAACAGCCTTGCGCCGATGCCGTGAAACGTGCCGGCCCAGGCGAGCGCATCGGTCATGACGCCGGACTTCGCCCCCATCACTTCGCGGCAGATGCGCTGGACGCGGCGGGCCATTTCGGAGGCCGCACGGCGGGAAAACGTCATCAGCAGCAGGCGGCGCGGATCGGCACCTGACACGATCAGGTGGGCGACGCGATGGGCAAGCGTGTTGGTCTTGCCGGAGCCTGCGCCTGCAATCACCAGAAGCGGTCCGGCAGCGCCGCCATCCGGCACGTCCGAACCATGTTCGACCGCGCGGCGCTGGGCCTCGTTCAATTTTTCCAGATAAGCAACCGACATTCAGCTTCCGCGGCTTGTTCTTGATGTGTTCGTTTCAGCTCTACCTGATTCGCCGGCATTTGCCGCAATCGGTCTCCATCCCCGTTCGATTCTTAAACTTGACTACGCAGGTCGGCTTTGGCTATCGATGCGATGACGCTTATGAATTGGAGGCAAACTTGAAAATTCTGTCTGCTCTTTCGGCCGGAGCTTCGCTCGCCGTTTCGCTACTCGCTCTGTCCATGCCGGCCAACGCGCAGGTCGCTGACAGCCTGACGATCTACAATGCCCAGCACGAGGGCCTGACCAAGGAATGGGTCGAGGCCTTCAAGGAAGAGACCGGCATCGTCATTACGGTGCGCAACGGATCCGACCTCGAAATGGCAAACCAGATTGTGCAGGAAGGCGCCAACTCGCCGGCCGACCTGTTTCTGACGGAAAATTCGCCGGCCATGGCGCTTGTCGATGGCAAGGGGCTGTTTGAGCCTGTCGACAAGGCAACGCTTGATCTCGTTCCCGAGCAGTTCCGCCCGGCCAACGGTCACTGGACCGGAATTGCCGCGCGCTCCACCGTGTTTGCCTATGACAAGACCAAGCTCACCGAGGACAAGCTGCCGAAATCGATGCTCGATCTCGCCAAGCCCGAATGGAAGGGCCGTTGGGCCGCATCTCCGTCGGGTGCCGATTTCCAGGCGATCGTCGGCGCGTTTCTGCAGCTGAAGGGTGAGCCGGAAACCGCTGCCTGGCTGAAGGGCATGAAAGAGAACTTCACTGCCGTGCGTGGCAATTCCACCGCCATGAAGGCCGTCAATGCGGGCCAGTTCGAAGGCGCGCTGATCTATCACTACTACTATTTCGGCGATCAGGCGAAGACCGGCGAAAACAGCAAGAACGTTGCGCTGCATTACTTCAAGAACCAGGATCCGGGCGCCTTCGTGTCGATCTCCGGCGGTGGCATTCTGGCCTCTTCCAAGCACAAGGAGCAGGCGCAGGCATTTCTGAAATGGCTTGCCGGCAAGGGCGGCCAGAAGATTCTGCGTGACGGCACCTCGTTCGAATACGCCGTCGGCAAGGACGAGGCTTCCAACAAGGCGCTCGTTCCGATTGCCGACCTTCAGGCGCCGAAGGTCGAGCCTTCGAGCCTCAACAATGCCAAGGTCACCGACATGATGACAGCCGCCGGCATTCTCTAAACACCATCGAATCCTGTTGCGCACGGACATCGCAGGGCGTACCTGCGATGTCTCTTCTTTCTTGAGCACGCGATGACGTTTACCACCGAGAGCATGGTTGCCAGCCGGCCGCGCCGGAAGCCTGCGGGGAAACCCCTTGCCGGATCGTCCTGGACGCTGGCAATCGCCGTTGCGATTGCCGCCCTGACGCTGACGCCGCTCGGGTTCGTGTTCTGGGCAACGGTTGCGACCGGCTGGGAAACGGCATCGCAGCTGATCTTCCGTTCCCGTGTCGGCGACCTCCTGTTCAATACCGTTGCGCTGATCGTCTTCACGGTGCCGGTCGCGACGGTTCTTGCAACAGCGCTTGCATGGCTGACGGAGCGCACCGACCTGCCGGGTGCAAAGCTATGGGCCTGGCTTGCCATCGTGCCGCTCGCCATTCCCGCTTTCGTGCAGTCCTATGCCTGGATCGGTATGTGGCCGCGGCTGAACGGGCTTGGAGCGGGCGTCGCGATCTCGGTCGTGACCTACTTTCCCTTCGTCTACCTTCCCGTGTCGGCGGCCCTTCGGCTGATCGATCCGGCACTGGAGGATCAGGCGGCCTCTCTCGGTCTTTCGCCTGCTGCGGTCTTGCGGCGCGTCGTGTTGCCGCAACTCAGACTGTCGCTGTGCGGCGGGGCGCTGCTGATCAGCCTGCATCTCCTGTCGGAGTACGGGCTCTATGCGATGATCCGGTTCGACACGTTCACGACGGCAATTCTTGACCAGTTCCAATCCACCTACAACGGCGTTGCAGCGCATATGCTGGCGCTGGTGCTGGTGGCCTGCTGCTTCGTGCTGATCGGTGTCGATGCCGCTATGCGGGGCCGCCGTCGCTATGCCCGGCTGGGCTCGGGCGTTGCCCGCCATCCGGTGCGCGCCTCGCTTGGCGTCTGGCGATATCCCTGCCTGCTGCTGCCGGTCGTGACCACCGCGGTTTCGCTCGGCGTGCCTGTCATGACGCTCGGGCGCTGGCTGATCGCGGGTGGTGCTGATATCTGGCAATTCAGCGAGATCGGGTTGGCGCTTTCCCAGACGCTGACGATCTGCGTGATCGGCGGCGTTGCGACAGCTGCTGCCGCGGTGCCGATCGCCTGGCTTTCGGTGCGCCGCCCGACGCGTTCCAGTCGGTTTCTCGAAGGCTGCTATTATCTCGCAAGCTCGATGCCGGGCGTTGTTGTCGCGCTCGCTCTGGTGACGATCTCGATCCGGGTTATGCTGCCGCTTTACCAGACGGTGGCGACGATCGTCATCGCTTACGTCATCATGTTTCTGCCGCGGGCGCTGGTCAGCCTGCGCGCCAGCATCGCGCAGGTGCCGGCAGAGCTGGAACAGGCGGCCGAAAGTCTCGGACGTTCGCCCGCGCGGGCGCTCTGGTCCACCACAGTGCGGCTGGCAGCGCCCGGCGCTGCATCTGCCATGGCGCTTTCCTCGCTCGGCATCATGAACGAGCTGACCGCGACCCAGATGCTGGCGCCCAACGGCACGCGCACGCTTGCCATGGCATTCTGGGCGCTGACCAGCGAGATCGACTATGCGGGAGCCGCACCGTATGCGCTGCTGATGATCCTGTTTTCGCTGCCGCTCACCCTTCTCCTTCACCACCAGTCAAAAAAGATCGCCGGGCGATGACGCTGCTTACCCTTTCCTCCGTTGCCAAGAGCTACGGTTCCGTCGCAGCCGTTGCCGGTGTCGACCTTGCAGCCCAAAGCGGAAGCCGCACGGCCATCGTCGGACCTTCCGGCTGCGGCAAGACCACGCTGCTACGGCTGATCGCCGGGTTCGAGGTTCCTGACGCCGGCTCGATCACGCTTGGCGGCGAGATCATGTCCAATGCGGACGCGCATGTTGCTGCCTACCGACGTAATATCGGCATCGTGGCGCAGGACGGCTGCCTGTTTCCGCATCTCTCGGTGCTCGACAATATCGGTTTCGGCATGGATGCGGATCGCACGGCCAAACAGGCAAGGGCTGCGGAACTGATGGAAATGGTCGGACTTGACGGGGCGATGCTTGCCCGCAAGCCGGATCAGCTCTCCGGCGGCCAGCAGCAGCGTGTGGCGCTGGCAAGGGCGCTTGCCCGCAGGCCACGGCTGATGCTGCTGGACGAACCCTTCTCGGCGCTCGACATGGGCCTGAGGACCGCCACCCGAAAGGCTGTGGCCGACGTACTGTCGGCTGCCGGCGTCACCACCATTCTCGTGACCCATGACCAGGCGGAAGCGCTTGCCTTCGCCGATGAGCTGGTCGTGATGCGGGCGGGAAAATTCGCCCAGGTCGGCACGCCGCGCGAGGTCTATCTGAAACCCGTCGACCGGGCGACGGCCACCTTTCTCGGAGAAGCGGTCGTGCTGCCGGCAGTGGTCGGCGACGGGATAGCCGACAGCCCGATCGGCCGGCTAGAGGTTGCGGACGTCACCTATCGCGGCCGGGCGCAGATCATGATCCGGCCTGAGCAGTTTACCGTCAGCCGGATCGAATACGCGCCGGACAACGGGGTCTCGGCTGTGGTCAGCGACGTGGTTTTCTGCGGGCCATCGCTTGATGCGAGGATAACACTCGCCGGAGACGGTATCGCCGAGGGCGAGATTTCCTTCCGCCTGGATATCCCCGGCCGCGAGCTGCTTGCGTCAGGCGACCGGGTGTCGATCGGCATCTCGGGACGAGTGCATCTGCTTGCCGACGCGTAGTTCACATTTTTGCCGGAATATTTCTTCGCGGCCATCACGGCGCTGGAACCTGGAACCTTTTGTCACGTTGTTCCCGCATCAAATATGAAGGAATAATACCATGCTGAAATGGGCTCTCATCTTTCTCGTCATCTCCGTGATTTCAGGCTTCCTCGGCTTCTCCGGCGTCTCCTCTGCCACCGCGGGCATCGCGAAAATCCTGTTCTTTATCGCTATCGTGATCTTCCTTATCTTCCTGGTTCTGGCACTGACGGCAGGCGCCGTGGTCTTCTAAGAAAGACCCCAAGGATCACAACAGCAAAGCCGCCCTGGAGCTTCCACGGGCGGCTTTTGTTTGCGGTAAATTCGGGAAGTGAAGCGCTATTGAAGCGGCCGGAGCCCCACACGACCCCGGCCGCCTGAGTGCCACTGGCCGAGAGGCCAGCCACAAACTCAGACCCACAAGCTCCCGCATCCGCAAGCCTCGCGCTATTGGTATTGTTACGGATGGAAGAATGGTGACGGGACGTTATGCGGTCGGTTAACGGCTTGAAACGAAAAAGGCTTCCGGTTTCCCGGAAGCCTTTCGTGCCTTGCGGCTAATCAGGATGGTGGGCGTAACAGGGAGGCGAGGAACTCAATTCACGTCTGTTTTCGTTATCTTTTTCGGCTTGGTTCCCTCACCGAGGATAGGGTGAGGGATTTCGATGTTCCCGATCTGGTCTGCGACGATCCGGCTCGCCTCGATGCCGAGCCTCTTCCGGTCGACGCCTTTGGTGTAGATCTCGGCCGTCGAGATCTTGGTCCACCCGTACTGCGCCATGAGCTGATGACTGCCGGCGCCGCCTTCCGCGGCAAGAGTGGCAGAGAGTTTTCGAAGGCCGTGCGACGACTTCTTGACGCCAGCCTCGTCACACCTGTCCCTGAACCAGTTTCCGAATCCTGCGCGGGTGAAAGCCTTTCCATGGCTTGTCTCAACGAGGTGCAATCCACGACGAGGAGTTGCATCGATGACATGAAGCAGATCATCGGAGAGCTCAATCGTAACCCTGGCCCCGGTCTTGTCAGTATCGATCGACAATAGACGGCCCTGAATATGCTGCCGTCCTACCACGGACACGTCGGCGCGTCGAAGGCCGGCCAGCAGCATCAACTCCATCGCTAGCCGTTCAGCAGTGCCTACGGGATGCCGAGTCCTAAATGCTCGAACGTCGTCGACTGTCCACGGCGGGTGACCGTCTGTCCTGTAGGTCGGGAGGACGATGTCGATAGTCGGGTCTGTGGCGACAAGTCTCATTCGCCGTGCCCAGCCAAACATCCCCCTCATCACCTTCAAGAAGTTGCCGGCGAGAGCTGGCGTCTCGTGACGCTTGTCGACCCCCTCCTGAATGACGTCCTGTGTGAAAGCTGCAAGCGAGTGCCGCGAGTTCTTGTCCAGGACCTTCGCCATAATCAGACGCTGCTGTTTTTGCGTAGCGGGGCTATACCCCGCCCACTTGGCGCTCTCGCTCGTATAGCGGTCCCAGAGCCATCCCAAGGTTCCCTCGTACACCTTCGGTGCCTCGATTGGACTGCCTGTCAGAGCCGCCATATAGGCCGTCTTAAATAGCGGCTCGCTTGGGTTCGGCAGCCGAATCCGCTTCCCCTTTCCAACGCGGAAATAGAAGACCCACTTTTTATGGCGGGTCAGCTGCTTGTGGACGTGCAGGGGGAGTTTTCTAGGCATCCCCGAGTCATCACAGGCTGGGGCGCGAGTAGTCAATTCCAGCATCCTTCGAATTCTTCTGCTCGGGGAACACCGTCACCACGGCATCGCCGATCCGGATTTCCACACGGCAACCAGTTGCTTGGGCGACTTCTGCCGCCCGAAGAATGTCTTGTTTTCTGATGAGGGCAGGGGCTGACATTGCTCAGTTATCCCCGTTATTCGACTTATCCACAGGGGGAGGGTGATCACCACGCTTAGGCGTCTCGCCTAGAAGCGATCGCAGAAATAAGTAGAGCTCGTGTTCCCCATCGATCATGCATTCGCTGATGCTGTCGAACACGTTCTCGTCTTCGAGAGCGAGCGCGACTTTCGCCTGAACGTCTTCGATCGTGACGCAGGGATGTTCGACGACTGACAATTCCGCCGCCTCCTTCGCCTTCCACAGGACGTCGTTCTGAGCCTCGTCTTCGGCGTTCAGCGTGACGCCAGCACGGAAAGCCGCGTCAGCTGAAAGGTACGCCCCGATAGCGGTATGCAGCGAAAGGCTGATCATGCTGCGGCCCTCCGCTTCGATCTGACCGGTGCAGGCGCAAACTCTGGGATGAACTCGATCTCGCTGTCTTCGAGATCCGGATCGCCGTCGATCTGGTCGAGCAGATCGAGTGCGCGATCGATCCAGCGCTCCAGCTCTGCGCGGCGGAAATTGTAAATGGCGGGGCTTCGGATCATGACTGCGCCTCCAACTTGGCATAGCCTTCCTCGATCTTGTCGTTGATGCCGTTGGAGAGATCCCGAGCGATCCACAACAAGCTCTCCACCCGCGGGTCCGTCTCGCCCTGAGCGAGCCCGAACTGCAGCTCGCACATGACGTTGAGCAGGTCGTTAAGATGACCGACCGATGACCCGACCTCGGCGACAAAGTACTTGGTCATTCACCCGCCCTCCCGATTGCAGCGAAGGCGACCTCGGCAAAATCCTCACGATCATTGAAGTACGCGCGGCTATTGTTCATTCCCTGAACGATCCATCTCGACTTGATCGCCGCCTCGTCGAGGGACGTTGGTACATATTCGAGGATGGAATTTTCGAGGGCACGGACTCGGTCTGAGGAGGCTACTGCAGCTTTAAGCGCAACGGTATATCCGCAGGCATCTTCGAATTCTTTGCAGGCGGCTTCGATTGTTGCGAGCTCCGCGATCTTGCTGTCAGCCCACGCGTCCCACTTTGCTTTGCGCACGGCCATCTGCGTCGTATTTTTGGGATTGCAGAACAAGCCGACGCCAGCGTCGAAACTGCGGGATGCTTCTTCCCTGATCTTGGCCTCGCTGTAAGCAAAAATCGGTTGGAAGGTGTCATTGCCGGCGTCGTCTCTTCCGACGATGAGTTTGCCCACTTGGACACGCCGACGCGGCTTTTCCTTCATTGCCGGAAGGTCCTCGATCTCGCACGGGATGCCCCAGAGGATTTGGTCCTCTCGATAGGCTTCTTCGTAGCTGGCGATCATTGTTTGGAGCGCAATGGTCATCACGCCGTCCTCCGAGCGAGTTCAAGGCGAAGCTCAGCGTCATTGAACGCTTCGACCTGTGAGCGAACGCCTTTGAGCGTTTCCCATGCTTCGGAGAGTGTATTAAGAACGGCATTCGCGTCATCGCCATCGAACGACGGGCTGCTCAACGCCAGCCATACGGTATGGACGATGGCCTCGGCTTTGATAAGATCGCCGATCGTCCGAGCTACTTCCTTTCGCGCGGCCAGACCATCAACGATGTTCTCGGTCAGTTCGCCTAGCGATTTGAACGCAGGTGTGCTATTGGACTGCTTGTCCATTTTGACATTCCTTGTGTTGATGGGCTTAGCAGGTTCGGGGCGACGTTTGGCGACTGCAGCCCCGGCCTGCTGCTATTCTCCGGCCGAGGCCGGCATTTCCTTTTCCATTCGGTCCATACGCTCTCTGATACTGCGAACCACTTCGCTATTCATTGAGCTTCCGAATTTGTCCGACTGCCTCTCGATGAAGTCTTTGACTTCCGGGGGCAGCCGACAAAGCATTTTAGCGTGCGACTTCATAGGTTACCTCTTCGGTAAGGTTAATATGTCATAGTGCTATCATTGCCGTCAAGTTCGATATAGCACTATGACACTATAATCGTAGGGGCGACGAAAGCTGAACAATGGCGAAGAGCACGATCACCGATGAGCCGGTTTCCGAGCAGGATAAGTTTATGCTTCGACTGCCCTCTGGGATGCGTGATCGAATAAAAGCAAAGGCAGATGAAAACAGCCGCTCCATGAATGCTGAGATAGTCTCTACCCTGGAGCGCGAGTATCCTGCGCCTTCCGATGTGATGCACATTCATCTCGACAACATCCGCAGAGCTCTCGATGAGTATGAGCGGGAGACCGATCCGCGCAGACGTCTGTATCTTCAGGCGATGGTCGAAGCGATGGTCACGTCTGGCCACAGCTTTGAGATCGAGTGGGATGATGACGACTGAATTAGTCATTGGGCCTTTGCCAGTTTAAACCGGCCCTCGATGTAAGGGTGAGTGTGCAAATGCCCGGCTGAATGCACGCATTCACTGACGAAGCGCTTGAAAATTGCCGATATCTCCTTTTTCGAGAAACCGGAGTTGTGTACTCCTTCGGCATGGGGGTTGCGCACGAGGACGCGAGTAGTGGGCGCGAACGGGCTGTCACGCATGATTTTGTCGACCACCGGCGTAGACAGGCCGTAATCCTTGTTCATGCGCGTTCTGATGCGCTCGATGCCTTCACAGTCTGTCGGCATTTTCTCCAAGACGGAATGCGCCCGCTTGATGTCGGAGACCTCAGAATTGAGGGCTGCAATCTGCTCGCCCTGTTTTGCCTGCCGACGCTCGACCTCGGCCTGTAGTGTCAGCATCTGGATCAGCGTTTCAGTCGTCGTCAGCGGCCTAGTCGCCACGCTCTCTAGCTCCATCCACCGATCGACGATCCTTGCGGTGAATTCCGGGGATAGGCGAGCGACGAGGACCAGGCTATCGCGCTTGTTCAAAAGGTGCTCGGGATATTGCTGGCCGTTCTGGTCATGTACGTAGAAGGTCTCCACAGATTGTGTTACCCCCTGAGCTGACAGTTCGCGAGCAGTTCGGAGGACTTGGTCATGCCGCTTGCCAGTCAGTTCCGCAATTTCGCGGCTCGACATCGTGACGGTCGGGTTGGTGAGCATGTTCATGCGATCCTCCCTGCCGCGGGGCGGCTCTTCTTCGTGTTGCGGAACCAGTGAATCGCCAGCGCTCTCCAAAAAGGCCACTTGTGCGCGAGCTGCAGCTGCTTGGCGTCGTCGTGGTCGACCAACCATGATCCTGCGATCGCAGCGGTCAGGTTCTCCGGCGTGATGTCGTTGCAGTATTCCGGATCGGTCAGCAGTGCCTCGACCGCCTTGATCTGTGGTGCGACGACTGGCGCCATGCCGGCTTTGACCAGCACCTCCAGAATGATCCTGGCTTTCATGGCCCCGCGCTTGTCGACAAGCCCGTTGATGACGTTGATCGCGACTGTGTCGCCTGCGGTGAAGTTCTTCGTCGAGAACCTTAGAATGCGGACACCGGCCCGATCGCACACCTGGGCGACGGTCAATGCGTCCTCGTCGCCGGCCACCAGTGCCGCCTGATGCAGCTGCAGCGGCGTGACACCGAGGCGGTTCGTGTTCTGCCCGACGAATGCCGCTGCCTGCGCGGCTGTTTCCTTTGCCTCGTGGATCATTACCGGTATCTCGGTAATTTCCGGATGGCTTGCTGCTGCGATAGCCGTGTGCTGGCCGTCGAATACCTTCAGTACCGTCTGTCCATCGTGTTCCGCGTAGGAGCATGCCGGCGGTTTGAACTTGTTCCAGTCCCAAGCTTCTACGATGCGACGGATCTGCTTCAGTCCACGTTCACCGATCGACCGCTGATAGGAAGGGTCCACGAACAGAAGAGCCGGATCGACTGTCACGCAGATTGGCTCAATGTTTTCGGGATCGGCAACATCAAGGCCAACAAGGCTTACAGCAGCAATAGGGCGGAGAGGGGGAGTCCCGTGGTCAGCAACCACGGCGTCTATGGGCAGGGCAACTATTGCAGCGTCGGACATGTTCAGCTCCTTTGTTGGAGCTATATAGCCATAAGCGCTATATTACAGTCAAGTCAAGCATAGCGTAAAAAGCTATACCCCGCGATCTAGGCCGGGAATTTCATCGGGCTTTTCAGCAAACGAGCTGGCATAAAGCGCTATAACTATTGGGGAAACAGTCTCTACAATTTTATTTCGTATTGGTGGCAGCGAAGGGCGGTGAAGATCATACCGCCCTTTCTGGGCTCCAGGTGCCAGTATTCCAAGGTGGGCTATGTTGTCCTGATCCCATATCAGGCAAAGGCGCCCGATATGTTTGTCCGGTCCGTCGCTTGTGTATCCCGCTCCGATATGGTCGCCAGAATGAAACCACGGATAAAGTGCGTCATCTTCGACCACGAACCACATGGTCTCTGTATCGACAATGAAGTTGGTGCTAACCGTGAACATCCTCGTTTCCTCGTCGGGGAAGGGCTCAATTTCTGCCCCTGGCACGATACGCCCAAACAGTTGCACGGTGGCGACTGTTTTGGGCTTTGGCACCAAGTCGAACGTTCCAACGCCGAATAACTCCGCAATCTTTTCCATCCACTCGATAGTCAGTCGGGTTTTGCCTCTCTCAAGCTTGCTGATTGTGACCCAGTGGACGTCCAAGCGTTCAGCCAACTCTTGTTGTGTGAGGCCTGCTTTTTTTCGAAGTTCCGCAATGCGGTTAGAAGGAGGGTTTTGCATATAGCGATCTTTGCTTAGTTTTGCATTCTTTTCTATACCCGATATAGCTATGCGGCCTTGACGTGAATATAGCGTTTATGGCTATATCCTAAATCATGGTAAATCAAACACTCACCCCACTTCGCTGGCGACAGCTCAAAAAACTATCGATGGCAGGCGTCGCAATGATGCTTGGCATCGAGGGCAGGAACCCGGCCCGGACTTGGCAACGATACGAGAATGGGGCGTCGGAGCCTCCGCTGACGATCATCGCAAAAATGGAAATGATCAGCGAAGGAGTCGTCAACACGACTTCTTGGATGCAAGTCAGGCAGGCTCATCTGGCTCGACGGCAGGTGATGGCATGACCGTACCTCGCGACATTCCGTCCAGCCCGAAGATCATCCGTGCCGCGCAGTACCTCGCGGAGCTGCCGAAGTTCGAGAACGGTTTGCGCCGCGACCTTCGCGAAAACTTTGGGCTTGAGGCTCACCAGATCTCCGAAGCGATCGCGCTGTCCGCAAAAATGCGGGCGAACCGGAGGGCGTTTTCATGACGAGCTCCCCCGCGCGTCTCGCGCATGTGCATGCACGCGAGGCTGATCAGAAAGCCGAGGATGCTTGGCACGAGTATGCTGACCTTTCGATCCTCGCTCAGAACACACTGGCGGTTGAAGACGGTGTTGCTGCCGGCAAGGCCTGGGGTCGATTCATGGCTCTGTTCGTCGAAGCGGAAGCACCACAACCATGAACCAGCACGTCGCGCCTGTCGATATCGACAAATTCAACCTCGTCGTCGAGCTGGAGCAGGAGGTGCTGGGCGCCATTCTGGTCTCCGGCAACCACGCCGCTGTTCGCGGTACGGTGAAGGTCGAACATTTTCTTGAGCCCTTACACCGCCGCATCTTCGAAAACATCGAGATCGCTGCCGATCGCTACAAGACCGCGCGCCTCGACCTGGTCGTGAAGCTATTCACGCCGGAAGAAGCCGAGCAGTGCGCCGACCGGCTGCAGATGCCGCTCGCTGCCTACCTTGCCAAGCTGGCGGCAAACACCGTCGGCGGCGTTGCACAGCTCCCGAAGAGCATGGCGAACCTCATTCAGGAGTGGGCGAGGGTGACGGTCGGCGCGGAAGCCGAGCGTATCTCTCTGGCTGCAGCTGATCCTGGGGCCGATCCTGCCGAGTTGATCAAGGCCGCGACCCGGTCGCTGGACGATATTGCAACTGGACTGCGGGGAGGCGTCAAAGGCCGGACACGGTATTCGCTGTCGGAAGCTGCCGACGGTGCCCTCGACGAAGTTCAGGACGCCATGAAGCGGGGAAGCGGTATTACAGGCATCACCTGGGGCCTGTCCGACATCGACCATTTGACCGGCGGCATCCACCGCGGGGAAATGGTGGTGCTGGGCGCGCGGCCGGGGATGGGCAAGACTGCTGTCGGCCTGGGCGTCGGCATCAAGGCTGCCCGATCCGGTGCCGGCGTCGGTTTCATCTCGTTGGAGATGGGGTCACGCCGCCTAGCAATGCGCGCTTTGACGGATATCATCTTCGATTGGAACATCACGGTTCCGTACAACGACCTGATCACCGGGCGCGTGTCGGAACAGGATTTCGATGCGATCTGCAACGCCAAGCAGGACCTGAACCAGTTGCCTCTCTGGATCGAGGAGCAGTCTGGTCTGTCGATATCGGACCTCCGCGTCAAGTTCGATCGGATGCAGGACGTTGCGCAGCGTAGCGGGCATACGATCGACCTGCTGATCGTCGACTACCTGCAGCTCGTCGCGCCATCTGGACGATATGCCGGAAACAGGGTGGGGGAGGTCACTGAGATCTCCGCCGGCCTTCGCCAGATCGCCCGCGAGAACAATATCGCCATGGTCGCCTTGTCGCAGCTGTCACGCGGCGTCGAGAGCCGAGAGGACAAGCGGCCGATGCTTTCCGACCTGCGCGATTCTGGCTCGATCGAGCAGGACGCTGATACGGTCGCGTTCCTGTTCCGTGAAGCCTACTACCTGGGCAAAGAGAGCGGCAAGGATCCAGACGCCGACATGGAACGGCTCGACCGCCTCGAGCAAGTCAACAACAAGCTCGAATTCATCATTGCCAAGCAGCGCAGCGGCCCGACGAAGACCGTCGACCTGTTCGTCGATATCGGCTGCTCGGCGGTGCGCAACGCTGCGAGGTCATTCTGATGTCGAAGGATCAGCTGAAGGTGAAGAACTGGGAGCAGTTCCAGCACTACCGAGATCGCAACCCGCCGTGGATCAAGCTGCACTTCGCTCTGCTTGCTAGCGAAGATTGGGTGACGCTAGACGATGCTAGCAAGCTGCTAGCAGTCGTGTGCATGCTGATCGCGTCCCGCAACAATGGCATGGTGCCAAATAACCCTGCATACCTCAAGCGGGTGGCATACCTCGACAAGCTTCCAAAGCTTAAGCCGTTGATTGATTGCGGATTTCTGCAAATAGCGCATGCAGACGCTAGCGTCTTGCAAGCGGATGCTAGCGCGTTGCAAGCGGATGCTAGACCAGAGACAGAGACAGATACAGAAGATAAAGATTCTTCCTCATCGCAGCCTCCGGCAGCGAAGGGTAATGAGGCTGTTTCTCGAAGAAAAGCTCTTGAGGCAGAATTCAACGATACCTTCTGGCCCGCCTATCCACGGAAGGTCGAAAAGAAAGATGCGCTGAAGGCCTTCCAGAAAGCACGGACCGCCGCGTCGCTTGAGACAATCATGGACGGCCTGCGGGCTTTCGCTGCTGAAGTCGCGGGCAAAGAGCCGCAGTTCATTCGCCATGCCGCCAAATTCCTCAATGGCGAAAGCTGGAACAACGCTACGGAAGCCACCACCAGTTCCGTCGTCGTCGATCGCGAGCAGTGGGCCAAGCGGTTGAGGCATGCGCGGGCCCAGCAGCTATGGGCAACGAAAGACTGGGGCCCAGCGCCTGGCCTTCCCGGGTGCAAGGCCCCGGCAGATCTCCTTCAACCAAACGACGGCGCTGGATGGCGCGAATGGGAGCGAGCAGCATGACGGAGGTAAATCAACGTCTCGCCCAGCTCGTCGCGCTCTCCAAGCGCCTTGTCGAGCATGTCGAGTTCGACGTTAACGGCATTCACGGCAAGGGCGGAAACGGCGGGCTGACGTCCGACGACACGATTCGCGCTGCCGGCGAGATGCGAGTTCTAATCTCCAAGATCGAGAGGGCAGCATGACATTGCATATAGACGGAGTGTTCGCACACCAGGATCCGACCAACGGCGTTTCGATCAAGGCGTTGGTATCAGGTGCGTTCCTCAGTTCGGATAAATCCGCAGGATCAGCTGGCTCATATCTTGCGAGCAAAACTCTTCGCAAAACTGGGTCACCTGTGCGTTGGAGAAGAACCATGTCGACGCATAGAGCAGAAGCGCGATCGGTATCGCAACATCAAGTGCTATCTGCAGGACGCGTAGAAGGACTGCGACCGGGAAGCTGTGCCTATCGTCGAGATGTGTCAGCTTTTTCCAACCGAACATACGCCTCCCCTGATGGTAAGAAAATGGATTGGATGGTTCAGACCGCTAGAGCCTCAGGAGCCTTCGAAGCTCAGGCGGAGAAGGCAGGCTCGCCACCGATTGAGGGCGTGAGCCTGCCGACTACTCCTCGTCTCTCACAACTTGAAGCACGTACCTCATCTGCTGAGTCGTATGTCGTGTCAACGACGGTGTGCTCAAGCCTATCTGCAGTTTGATGCCCGCTAGGAAGGTAAACTGATGGCCAAGGTCAGACTAAAACGCCAAGACAAGCCGAGGGCTCAGAAGGCGAAGGGATTGCCAGCGCCAGGGTGCATGGTGCTGCCGGAAGACAGCCGCATGTCGACAGGTCGCATGAAGCTCGCCCCGCAGCCTGATCGCCGCCCTGCGCCGCGTGTGAAGTCGAATGAGCGTGTGTCTCGGACAGATGTCGAGCAGCGATTGCTGACAGCGATGAAGACTTTGCGAGCAGTGCCGGACCGTGAGCGGCGGTTCTTCATCGTGAAATCATCGTCGCCCGATTACGTACAGGAGTCGGTGACGGCCTATGCCGCTGTTGAGGATATCGGGCCACGCTTTCAACCGACTGCCGCAGAGGTTTCCGACTGCCTGACGGCTCTGTCATGGGTTCGCCACCTCGACCGTGCGGCCTGGCAGATTCTTTGGTGGCGTTCTTGCGAGCTATCGTTCGGGGTTATTGGGAAGTACATATCGCGCAGTGACGAGGCCGCCCGCAAGCGTTTTGAGACTTCCGTCACAGATGCCTGGATTGCAGCAAACAGCATTTAAAGTTGGTGGGTCCGCGGTAGAACGCCGCCGAACGTTCCAAGGAAACTGCGGACCAAGCCATCAGGCGCCGCGGGGCGTAGCCTTTCAACAGAACGGATCCAGGAAATGCGCACGTTGCGACGGTGAAAAAGCTCCGTAGGATCTCTTGCCTGCGGGCAACTCTTGCTGTTCTGCTGGCAGGATGAGTATCTCATCTATCCACGCACACAAATTTTTCTCCGAGGTTTCTGATCGGGGAGAAGTCTGGTCAATACGGGATGCAGGCGGTTTCCCAACCTCGACTAACGCGTCGGGTGAAACCGCTATGCCATTTTGGTCATCCGAACCCAGAGCGCGAGCAGTCGTCGAGAAGGTCTCAGCGTACCAAGGCTTTGAGCCAGTACCAATTCCGTTGATCGAATTCATTGAACGCTGGTTGCCAGGTCTCAAAGCAGACGGACTGACATGCGGATTGAACTGGTCAGGACGAGATGCGACGGGGTACGACTTTGCACCTTCCGATGTCCTTGATCGACTGAGTCCTGATTTGTAATTTCGCCGGACTAACTTCAAAGACCGTCGACGCGCTGCGAGGGTAGGTCAGTATGTTAAGCGTGCCTGGCCGCAGCCGTGGTCTCGATCAGATTCAATATCTGATGGTATCGAGCATCACTGATCCCGCGGCGCTGCTCCTTCGCAAGCGCACTCTCGTCATCGTCTAAGAGGCGGAACGTAGGCCTCGCTGAAGCATCCCTGAAAGTGATGTCGACCTCTGACCCTACTGATGACGGATAGGTGAGAAGGTCATTTGCCAAGATGCCCCGGTGCGCAGGTTCAAACGAGCCGTCATGCTCGTAAAGTTCCAGATATCTCTGGAAGGTAATCCAACTGACCTCCACCCAAACACCCCAGCCAAAATCACCAGACTGCCTCACAAATGGAACGGGCAGCAAACCGCGTATAAAGAACCGTTCACCGAACTGGCACAGATCGCTGTCGAACCGAGCCCTATCGGCTCTTTCTTGCTCAGGGATGTTCCAAACGTCATCGGGAAGTTGATAGGCTTGGTCGGTGGCAATGCCTTCGTGCTCCCTGCCACATATAGAGCATCTAAATTGTTCGCTCACACTTCCCTCACTCTTGCATCAATTCCAGCTCACGTAATGACTTTGACGACTTCAATCATGAGCCGCTGGTTTCAACGAGGGCAGTCAATTAGCGAACGGTAACTCCGTCTGCAGTTCAAGCCCGACACCTATTAGTGTTGCCCGCACCGCCTCGATGAACCGCGTCGTCAACTGGGGCGGAGGGTATTTGAACCCGATGTTAATGACTATTCTTTTTCCGACTGAGCCTGGAAACTTGCTGGCTAACTGGCCGCTTTCGACGAAGGCGATATAAGTATTAATTTTCTCTTGTAAAAAAAAGAGATGTTCCTCTTCTTCGTCCCACGGGAGGTGGTCGCTAATTGAGAGCAGATAATCACCGCTCATTCGGTCAACGTTGATAAAGTCGACAACGTCTGGGTCTTCGACAGTCATGGTGAGCTCTCGAACCGAGAAAAAAGTTGAAGGATAAAATTCCTGTTTATAGGAATATTTCCTCTTGGCATAGTTGGCATTATCGGTCATGTTGAATGAAATAATCGGTGATTTGCGCGATGTGATCACTCAGGCCGCCTCCGGGCGGCTTTTCTGTTTTATGTCGGAGTAGAGCAGTCTGGTAGCTCGCTTGGCTCATAACCAAGAGGCCGCAGGTTCAAATCCTGCCTCCGCAACCCATCTGACCATACCGGTAAGCCCTCACCATGGATGCTAAGGCGTCCAGCCATACCGGTTAGTGGCGCGCGCGGCATGTTTCAGTTCTCCGGAATTTCCGGACAGCTCAATCGGGAAGGCAGCGGAAACGCGGCAATCGTATCGAGGTATACGCCGGCCTAGGTAGTGATCCTCGAAATCCTAGGTAAGTGACGCCCATGGGTGTCACCTGATCCAGCACATGGCCGGCCTTCCCGTGCTTCTCAGATCTCGCCCAGCCCCTAGGTGCTCCGCAGGGCGAGATCTTCATTTCAGTCAGGAATGTATTGCGCGGCAATGGCATTGATCACGCCCTGCATCAGGCCGCGAGCTTCTGCACCCTCGGAACCGTCGGGCAAATCATCGATAAACCGCTCAAGTGTCTGTACCGCTTGCTCTCCAGTTAGAAGCTTTGCTTCGATCATCGCATACAAGCCCGCGCGGGCCGTCATGAACCCGGCAAGGGCGTACCCGGCAACGCCGGCGCTGGGTACGAAACGGCTGCCGCCCCGCACGATCTTTTGCACGAACTTGGCATAGAGGTCCTTGATTGGACTGTCGCCTGACTCGAGCTTTTGATATCCGCGAACAGTCAGGCCCAGTTGGCCAGCGACTTCGCTTTGAGTGAGGCCAGCGCTCTTCCGTAGGGCAATGAGTTCATCAGGGGTCATTGTGTAGGCTCCTTTGATTTGGTATCTTGGGAACCGGAGAGAGTTGCACCTCCCTCCGGCCCCCAGTTAGCGGCTAATGGTGAGTGTCAGTCGCCATTTTCCGAACCGGACTTGGATGCTGAGCTTGACGCTCATGGTTGCCTCCTAGTCCCCGAAGCTTGATTGCTTCGGTGATTATGTTTTACGAACTCAGTTCGTATTCGTCAAGCAAAAAGCGAACAGAGTTCGTATTTTATCGAAGCCGTCCAATTTCCGTTGGGCGGCTTTTCCTGTCTTTCTGCCGCTTCAATGATTCGGCGATTTTCAGCAGCAGAACCACTGCCGTCAGTAATTCATTCAGAGTTTCAAGCATTCTGGCGCGTCTCCGTTGATCGTGTCAGGGGTGAGTGGGTCGTCGTCCAGAGCAGCCCCCTATCTATAGGGAACCGTATAGGCTCTGTAACAGACGGACGTATTGTCCGGCGCGGCCCGGAAATCGTCCAGTTCTAAAGTGACCCCGCCGGTTAAGACCCAGCGGGTTTTCCGTTTCAGGAGAGAGTGATGCCCGAGCACGTCAACAGCGCGTCCGACGCCCGCACCGTCAACAACGCCGTGCGCCATACCTACCGCGTCCTGTCGGATGCCGAGAAAGCGCAGATGGAGGCCGTCAAGGATCTTGGCGCTTCGTTCATCGCGAAGCTGCATGAGATCGGCGGCACCGACGCCACCGGCGACCGGTTCGCCTCACGCGATCTGTCCCTCGCAAACATACATGCCGAGGACGCGGTAATGCGCGCCGTTCGGCACATCACGGCTTGAACCGATGGCAAGCCGCGACGTCACGATCGAAGGAAAAGAAATATTGTCGGCGGTGACGATCCATATCCGCTGGCCTCGCGCTCATGGCTTCCGGATGTGGCTCACACGCCAGATCATCGGACTAGCCGGTCTCGTGAGCCCAATAGCGATCGATGCAGACGTCAAGGCAGATAGGGACGAGAGTTCCGACGCCAGCACATGGACCCGTTATGAAGGGGACACGGCAGAAGGCGGCAAGACCGTTCTCAGCAACTATCCGGAAGGGTACATCCTTCGCCATCATGGCGAGGTGGTCTGGCGCGAGTGGGATCAAGCGTAACCGTGCTTTCTAAGCTCAAGACCATCCGCCCCCAGATATCCACCATCAAGCCACTCATAGGCAGGATGCCGGTGGACGAGAAAGCCGGGCGCGGTGACTGTCTACCAAGATGAGCGACCCGGCCTAAGCCGGGTTCTAGCTACCGAATTTTGACAGGTAAGGTGGAAGGCAGGTTAGCCTTGAGACCCACGGCGCCTGTCGGCGATGCGGTCGGTGATGATTGAAATCATCTCATCGATGTGCGTCATGAGTGCCCAGTGCTGCGGATCGGCCGGTCCGTTCGCGTCATAAACGCTTACTTGGTAGTCAAATACACCATCTGTAAGCCGCCCAACTACGTTGATTGAGAAGTCGTTCAGAGAGACAAAGACGCGTGCCGTGTCGAAGTTGAGGTGCGGGAAGTAACCATCCTCCCGATCATTATCCAGCTCTTCCATCCAGATCTTACAATCCGAAAGTTCTGGGTTGGCTTTGAGCCGTTCGTACACCGTCAGCATCCTGTAAGGAGGGCGGAATTTCATGTCGGTATTGGCCATTTGATCCTCGGTTGGTTTCGGCTTCCTAGGCTTGCGCAGGAATTAGCGGAAGGCAGTGCCCTAGATGGCGTCAAAGCTCAAAACCATCAAGCCCCTGGTCGGCACCATCAAGCCGCTGGTGGGCCGGCCAAAGGGTGAGAAGGCGAGGGATCAGCACCGCCGAGGCAATCAGCCATGGCGGGCCTGGTATAAGACCCAGCGATGGGAGCGGCTAAGGCGCAAGGCATTTGAGCGTGACGACTACACCTGCCAGCGATCGGGCGAGATCTGCGGCGGTACCGGCAACGACCCGAACACGCCGGTGGCGAACCATCGGAAACCACACCGCGGCGACCCGGCGCTCTTCTGGGACATCAACAACATCGAGACCGTGACCAAGCGCATCCACGACAGCCTGATCCAGGCGGAAGAGCGCAAGGCTGAGAGGGAGCAGTAACGGCATGCCCTCACCAGTTGGTCGCCACGATCTCACAGGCTCTACACGATACAGGACAGGCTTTCGCGGCACACTTGTCCTTCAGGTCGAGGAGAGCAAGATCGCTTACTGGAGGGGTCACCTTGTTCCTGGTGTCGAGCGGACCCCAGTCTACGAAGTGACGTGGCGTGACGCTGAAGCGAAAGACCTCAGAGTGCTTGAGTACCTGCAGCAGCGCATGGACGCCGAGGCCAACGGCACGACTGCACCAGCCCCGATCGATAGGTGACTGCCATGGCAATACCGAAGCGAGCGAAGCCCGCGTCGTCGTCACCCATCACGAGGATGGGCGCATGAAGGTGACGCTCAATGGTGAGACGATACCCGGCGTGATCGGTGCTGCTGTGGTGCAGGAAGGGCGAGACAGAGCGGTACCTCGCCTATGACGACCAGCGAAGCACGACGACCCATCGAGACCGAGGGCGAAGGCCCCTGATCGACCAACGGGGGGGGTAGGTCAGCCTGGAAACCGTCTTTCGGCCCGGACCCGCGTCCCCCGCATAGAGAGATTTTTTCCTGTTTGAGAGTTTCCAGCCGGAAACCTGAGTGGAAACCATGCCAAAAGAGAACAAGCCAATCGACTGGGATGGCATCGAGCGAGACTACCGCGCCGGTGCCATGAGCGTCCGCGATATCGCCCGCTGGTACAGCGTTTCGCACACGGCGATCAACAAGAAGGCCAAGGCCGAAAAGTGGCTGAGGGCAGAGCAGCCGAAGCATCTCGATCGACGCGAACCGGTTGAGCGGCTGGGGCGGCCAGTGGAAACCTCGCCTGATCTCACGGAAAAGGGCAAAACGCTCGCCGGACGCATGATGGACGAGCTCGACGCGGTGACTTCGCTGCACGGTGAGCTCGAGGATATGATCTGCGCCGAAGAGAGCGACAGCCGTCGTCGGCACGCACTGTTGAAAGCGATCTCGCTCGGCGAACGGGCAAAGACGCTGAAGGATATCAGCGCCACCCTCAAGACGTTCAACGAGGCTGCGGCGCCTGCCGGAAAGAAGGCGGCGCGTAAAGACGCTGCCGCGGCGTCCGCTGCCGGAAGTGGTAAATTTGCGCAGCGTCCCGGCCCGCCGAAACTGGTGGTCGACAACAAGTGAGCCTTACCTGGTCGACGGCTTGCCCGGATTGGGAAAAGAGGATTGTTTCGCAGCGGTCGCTCATCGCGTTTCGTCCTCTCTTCCCGAGCGAGGCAGACTATGCGCTGTCCGTTTTCAAGGCGCTGAAGGTCACGGACCTGCCCGGGCAACCAACGTTCGGCGAAGTGAGCGATCAGTGGGTCTTCGATTTTGTCGCGGCAATCTTCGGTTCCTACGACGCTGAGACGGGAAAACAGCTGATCACGGAATTCTTCCTGCTCATCAGCAAGAAGAACACGAAGTCTACGATCGCGGCGGCCATCATGCTGACGGCGCTGATCATCAATTGGAGACATAACGAGGAACTGTTGATCCTGGCGCCGACGATCGAGGTTGCGGCAAACAGCTTCAAGCCAGCTGCTGCGATGGTGAGGGCAGATCCAGAACTCGATGCGAACGCCGACGAAGGCGGTATGCTAGTCGTTCAGGATCATCACCGGATCATCAAACACCTTGGCAACGATGCCGTTCTGAAGGTTGTCGCCGCCGATACTGACACGGTCTCTGGCAAAAAGGCTGGCCGGATTCTGATCGATGAGCTTTGGGTCTTCGGCAAGCGCGCGAACGCGGATGCCATGCTCAGAGAAGCCACCGGCGGGTTGGTGTCGAGGCCGGAAGGATTCGTCATCACTCTGTCGACCCAGAGTGACGAACCACCGGCCGGGGTTTTTAAGGCAAAGCTGGACTATGCTCGCAACGTGCGAGACGGGGTGATTGAGAACCGGAAATTCTTGCCGGTGATCTATGAGTTTCCGCCGGAGATGATCAAAGCAAAAGCCTATGAGGAACCTGCAAACTTCTACGTGACGAACCCGAACCTTGGGCGTTCGGTCAGCCAGGAGTGGCTGCAAGACGAGATGATCAAGGAGCTTTCCGGTGATCGCACCACGCTCGCGACGTTCCTGGCGAAACACCTGAACGTCGAGATCGGAATGAACCTTCGGTCAAACCGATGGCCGGGCGCCGATCTCTGGGACAAACGAGCCCGGGACGACATCACCATCGACTACCTGATCGAGCACTGCGATGTGATCGTTCCCGGGCTGGATGGCGGCGGTTTGGACGATTTGTTCGGCCTGGCAGTCGTTGGAAGACACAAGAAGACGCGGGAATGGCTCTGCTGGGTCCACGGCTGGTGCCACAATGGCGTTTTGAAGCGCCGTCAGAAGATCGCTACCAGATTGCAGGAGTTCGAGGCCGAAGGTGAGTTGACCATCGTCGACGACGAGCTCGACGACATTTCGGAGATCGTCGGTATCATTGCCCAGATCAAGGATGCCGGCTTGCTGGCCTGCGTGGCTGTCGATCCCGCCGGCCTCGGCGAGATGGTCGAGGCTTTGGCAGAGATCGGGATCACTGAGGAAGAGGGGGTGCTGATCGGCGTTCCACAAGGCTATCAGCTCATGAACGCGATCAAGACTACCGAACGGAAACTCGCCAACGGGACCCTGCGCCACTCCGGTGCTGGCCTGATGCAGTGGTGTGTTGGCAACCTGAAGATCGAGCCGACGGCAACGGCCATCAGGGCCACCAAGCAGAATGCCGGCGATGCGAAAATCGACCTCGCCATGGCGCTTTTCAATGCGGTCACGGTCATGAGCCGAAACCCTGAGCCGAAGCGAAAGCCGCAATACCAGGTGCTGGTCGCCGGCTGATCTACACGCAACCCTACAAGAACTGGAGGTCGTCATGACTGTGACGCGCCGCGCATACTCGTCTCTCACCATCAAGGCGGTGGATGAGGAAAAACGCATCATCCGCGGCATCGCGACCACACCGGCTGTCGACCGTGTCGGTGATATTGTGGACCCGCTCGGGGTGAAGTTCACCAACCCGATGGCCTTCCTTTGGCAGCATGACGCTCACCAGCCGATCGGGACAGTCAAGTTCGACAAGCCGACCAAAGACGGCATCACCTTCGAGGCGGAGATCCCGACGATAGCCGAAGACGGCAAACTCAAGGATCGGATCGATGAAGCCTGGCAGTCGATCAAGATTGGCCTTGTGCGCGCAGTGTCGATCGGTTTTCGCGCTGTCGAATACGCCTTCCTGGACGAAGGCGGCATCCGTTTCATCAAGTCTGAAGTCTTCGAGCTCTCCGCAGTAACGATCCCGGCGCAGCCCGAAGCTATCATGACCAGCATCAAGAACATGGACGCGGCAGGTGTCGCGGTCATCAAGTCCTTCGACACGAACGCCCCTGCCGCGACTGGCATCATTGGGCGCCCTGTGAAGTCCCACCCCGGCGCTCCGGGAAAGTCTCAAAAATCCGTTAGTTTGCGCCCGAAGGAGGGCAGTGAAATGAAGACTGTAGCCGAGCAGATTGCTGCTCTTGAAGCTTCGCGTCAGGCGAAGTCCGCACGCATGTCGGAAGTCATGCAGAAGTCCATGGACGAAGGCCGTTCGACCGACGAGGCCGAACAGGAAGAGTTCGATACGCTTTCGGACGAGATCGACGCTCTCGATGGCGACCTGAAGCGGCTCCGAACCATGGAAAAGATGCAGGCCGCCGGCGCAAAGCCTGTGATCCCCAACCAGATCAAGACGGCAGCCGCAGGCACGGCAGCCCGAATGGGCGCTCCGGTCGTTATCAAGAGCGACAAAGACGAAGCGTTCGCTGGCCAGAACTACACCCGCATGGTGATTGCCAAGACGCTTGCACGCCTCGATGGCGTGTCCGCGGAAGGCATCGCCGCTCACCGCTGGGGCAAGAGCAATCCGTTGCTAGCCCAGGTCGTGAAGGCTGCGGTCGCTGGTGGCGGCACAGAGGCGGGCGAATGGGGTTCCGAACTTGCGCAGGCCGACACCCGCTACACCGGCGATTTCATCGACTATCTCTATGCCCAGACCGTGTTCGACCGCCTGCCGCTTCGTGAAGTGCCGGCAAACGTCCACATCAAGGGCCAGGATGGCGCCGCAAGCGCTTACTGGGTAGGCCAGTCGAAGTCGATCCCGGTCACCAAGGCCGATTTCTTCGACGTGCAGCTCTCCGCTCTCAAGGTCGCGGCGATCGCTGTCATTTCGAAGGAACTGCTGCGAGACAGCTCGCCCTCGGCTGAACTGCTGGTGCGTGACGCACTTGTTCAGGCCTCTGCCCAGCGTGTTGACCAGACGTTCCTATCCGCTGCTGCAGCCGTTCCGAATGTCTCCCCAGCTGGCATCCTGAACGGGGTAACGGCAGGGACGAGTGCCGGCAGCGACGTCGACGGTGTGATCACCGACGTTAAGGCCCTCTATGCCGGCTTCATCGCAGCCAACAACGCAGATGGCCTTGAGTTCGTGACGACCCAGTCGCTCGCCAAGTCCCTCGGCTTGATCCAGAACGTGATGGGCAACTGGGCATTCCCAGGGCTCTCGGCAAACGGCGGAACGCTCCTCGGTGATAAGGTCACCGCTGGCGGCAACGTCGGCGCTGGCGATCTGATCCTCCTGCGTCCGTCCGACATCTACAAGATCGGCGACCGCGGTGTGGAAGTCTCGCTTTCCACCGAAGCCGCCATCCAGATGGATGATGCACCGAACGGCGCCAGCGATACGCCGACATCGCACACGGGCGTCGTCTCCATGTTCCAGACGGAGTCGGTAGCGATCAAGGTCGTTCGTCCGCTCAACTTTGCTAAACGCCGCGCCTCTGCGGTCGCCTACATCGGCGATGCAGACTACGGCACCGTTTCGGGCGGTTGATCCAAGACAGGCGGTGGGGTTTCAGCCCCGCCGCCATTTTTTTGAACGGAGGTTCCCATGGACATGATTGCAAAACGCCCGATGACCTATGCGACCCGCCGCCTGCAGGCAGGTGACGCTTTCAGCGCGTCCAACGCGAACGGCCGAGTGTTGGCGGCAATCGGGAAAGCTGAGATCGTCAGCGGACCGACCGACGCCGGTGGAAGCGATGCAGAAAAACTCTCGGATCTGCGCGCTCAGTATCAGCAGAAATTCGACAAGAAGGCCTACCACGGCTGGGATGCGGCCACGCTGACCCAGAAGCTTGCTGAGGCGAAGGACTGATCGGATGCGGCTTCCCCGCCTGTTCACACGCACGAAGGCAGCGCGGTCCGCCTTGTCGGCTCCTATCCATGGTCGAGGCGGCTGGTGGCGTATTCTGGAGTCATATCCTGGCGCATGGCAGCAGAACGTCGAAGTGAAGTATGACAGCGTCCTGTCCAATCACGCTGACTTCGCCTGCCGCACGCTGATCGCCTCCGACATCGCAAAGCTGCGTATCAAGCTAGTGCAGCGCGATGATAACGGCATCTGGTCCGAGGTGACTAATGCCGCCTATTCGCCAGTACTGCGCAAGCCGAACCATTTCCAGAACAGGATCCAGTTCATGGAAAGCTGGATCCTGTCAAAGCTCCAGCGCGGCAATACCTACGTGCTCAAGACGCGCGACGAACGCGGCGTTGTCGTCAAGCTATTTGTCCTCGACCCTGGCCTTGTCACCCCGCTGGTGTCGGACAGTGGCGACGTATTCTACCAGCTGAACACTGATCAGCTCGCCGGCATCTCCGAAGGCGTAATTGTTCCCGCGAAAGAAATCATCCACGACCGGTTCAACTGCTTCTATCACCCGCTGGTGGGCCTCTCGCCAATTTTCGCCGGTGGCTTGGCGGCCATGCAGGGTCTCGCGATCCAGAACGACAGCGCGCTGTTCTTCCAAAACGGTGCAACACCTGGCGGTGTGCTGACGGCACCAGGTGCGATCGAAGACGAGACGGCCGCTCGCATCAAGGATTACTGGGACACGAACTTCACCGGTGAAAATTCCGGCAAGGTAGCCGTTCTTGGCGACGGCCTGAAATACGATCCGATGAAGGCCAAGGCAGTCGACGCCCAGCTCATTGAGCAGCTCAAGTGGTCGGCGGAAGTTGTCTGCTCGACCTACCACGTCCCGCCCTACAAGATCGGTGTTGGTGTGATGCCGACGAACAACAACGTGCAGGCATTGAACGTCGAATATTACTCGCAGTGCCTTCAGGTGCTAATCGAGGCCGCCGAGCTTTGTCTCGACGAAGGTTTGCAGATGAAAGACGGTGTCGGCACCGAGTTCGATACCGACAACCTCCTGCGCATGGACAGCGTCACGCAGATGGAAGTGCTCGATAAGTCCAAGGGCATCATGTCTCCGAACGAACAGCGCAAGAAGCTCGACCTCAAACCTGCCGCCGGCGGCGACAGCCCGATGCTTCAGCAGCAGAACTTCAGCCTTGAGGCTCTCGCCAAGCGGGATTCCCAGGAAGATCCGTTCGGGACCGCTGCGAAAGAACCGGCCGAACCTCCTGCCGAACCCGAAGATGATGCTGCTCTTGCAGCGGCGCAACAGCGTGCGGCGACGGCTGAACTGCTGCTGTCATTTCAGAAAGGCATGTCGGCATGATCGACGCAAAAGCCATCGGCTCGGAACTGGCCGCCGTCGTTAAGGCGCAGCTGAAGCCGATTCTCACTCGTCTCGAAGACCTTGAGAAACGTTTCGAAAGCATCCCGGCACCTGTTGACCTTTCAGCAGACCTCTCGGCGCTGAAGGCTGCGGTCGAAGCGATCGAGCCGCCAATTATTCCGGCTCTGCCGGAGCTCCCGGACATTGCTGCGCTAGTCGATACGGCTGTCGCGGCCGCAGTCGCAGCGCTGCCAACTCCGGTCGACCTTTCCGAGGAGTTGAGCGCCCTCAAGGCAGTGTTCAACGCGATCGAGCCTCCAATTACGCTACCACCGCAGGAGCTTCCGGACATTGAGGCGATGATCAGGACAGCAGTCGAAGCTGCGGTCGCCGCCATACCACAGCCCGAGAAAGCAATTGGACTTGCCGGCGCTTTGATCGACCGGAGCGGCGAGTTGGTTGTCACGCTTTCAAATGGCGAAGTGCAAAGGCTCGGCTTGGTGGTCGGTAAGGACGGCGACGACGGAAAGCCCGGTCGCGATGGCTTCAACCTCGAGAACTTCGACGCGAAGGTTATGGATGACGGCCGGACGGTACTGCTGTCGTTCATCGGCAAGGATCTCGATTACAGCGTTGAACTCGGCTTCCCGGTCATGATTTACCGCGGCGTCTTCACCGAGGGCTCTTACAGCAAGGGTGACACGGTCACTTCGGGCGGCTCTCTGTGGCACTGCGAAGCCGAAAAGACCGAACAGAAGCCCGGCGACGGCTCGAAGGACTGGACGCTCTGCGCCAAGAAGGGCAGGGACGGCAAAGACGGCGTCGTGAAGGATGCTAAGCCTCAACAGCCGGTTCGCGTTGGCGTTCCAGCCAAGGGGGAATGACATGGCCCTCGTCACACTCGCTCAAGTCAATCTCGCGCTGCGCCTCGACCTCATCGATGGCGACGAGCGCGTGCCAGATATCGAGCTCAAGATCCGGCAGGCAGAAGACGCTGTCGTCGATTATCTAAAAAGGCCGGCGCACGGCTGGACGGATGAGACTGTGCCAGGTCGCGTCTCTGCGGCCGTGATGCTGGTCGTTCAAAGCCTCCTCGACGAGGCGAACACCGGCGGCCTTTTGCCTGGCCTCGGTACCGGTGATCCGAAAAACCCTGTTGTGGCGCTGCTGTACCGGCTACGCGACCCAGCCCTTGCTTGAAAAGGAGAACGCAATGCGCGTGAAGTTCACTGACAATTTTGACTACAAGCCGACATCGCAGTCCACGATCGGCTATCTCGCAGGCATGGAAGAGACCGTGAAGCGTGAGTGCGGCGAAGCTGCGATTGCTGCTGGCAAGGCCGAAGAACTGACAGAGGCGGGCGGCAAGCCTTCCGGCAAGTCGTCCACGGACGCTTCGGCCGATGGCACTAAGTAACCCGCCGACAGCGCAGGAGCTCGATCGACGAGTTGCTTTCGCCAAGCGTGCCAAGTTCAATGATGGCCTCGGCAACACTGAAGGGCGATTTGAAGATCAGTTTTCGCTCTGGGCCGCCTTCCGTTCCCGCGGTGGAAACGAGGCGGTCGTCGCCGCTCGGCTTGAAGGGCGTAACACGCTGGGCGTCTACCTCCGTTCATCTCCCCAGTCTCGGCAGATCGAAAGCGACTGGCAGATGACCGACAAGAGAACTGGCCGTAAGTACGCGGTCAAGATCGCCGATGCTGTGACGGATAGAGACTGGGTCTATGTCGAGGTTCAGACCGGGGGCGCTGCATGAGTGCCGGCAAAGTTCTCTGGGCCGCAATTCTTGGCGCCCTCAACCAAAACGAGGCTTTGGCGGCGTTGGTGGACGGCATCCATGACAAGGCGCCAAAAGACCCTTGGGGCACGAAGCAAATTCACATAAGCCGGGGCCCGTTCACCGGCTCCTCGGAAGATGCCGATTGCATCATCGGGCAAGAAATCACCGCGCAGATCGATATATGGTCTCGCGAGCCAAACCGGTGGTCAGTCGACAATGTCATTGCCCAGGTCCGCAAGTCGCTGCACGAGGCCTACCTTCCTCTGAGCGAGGGCGCTCTAGCGGCGATAGAGGTTCGCTTGTGGCGAGTGACTGACGATCCGGATCAGACGCAGCAGCATGGGGTCGTTCAGGTCCTGGCGCTCGTTGAGGAGAGCGAAGAGACGTGACTGTCAAGATCGACGGTCTGAGCAGCCTTCAGAAGAAGCTCGCTCGGATGCCGCTCAATGTTAAGCAGCGCATTCGCGAAGCGATGGAAGCGGCGGCTGACGATATCGTCAACCTCGCCAAATCTCTAGCGCCATCAGACAGCGGCAAACTGCGCGACAGCATCGGTTGGACTTACGGCGAAGCGCCGAAAGGGTCGATCAAAATCGCCAACGTCAAAACGAAAACGGGCGAACTGACTATCACGATTTATGCCGGGAACAGCGAGGCGTTCTACGCGCGCTGGGTTGAGTTCGGCACGTCGTCTCATGCCGCCGGCGGCAAGTTCACAGGATCGACTATCCCGTCGATACCCGCCCAGCCATTCTTTTATGTGAGCTTCCGAGCGCTTCGTCGAAGCGCAAAGAGCCGCATCAACAGATCGATCAACAAGGCCGCCAAAGAAGTGGCGTCAGGTCGATAGTCACGACCGTGCGGTTCGCCGCTCTTCCCTGCCATAAAGGAGAAACACCATGGCACCTCCCATCACCGCGCGTTTTGGAAAATTCCGGGTTCTGCTCGGCAACAGCGCTGTTCCCATTGTCTACGCAGCTCCCTGCGGCTTCACGTCGAAGTCGCTTGCGCTGAACAAATCCCTTTCGGAAGTCGCTATTCCTGATTGCGACGATCCCGACGCGCCTATCAATCTCGGTCGCGATGTCGAAAACATTTCAGCGTCCGTATCGGGCGAGGGCGTGCTTGCCGCATCAGCCGTGATCACATGGCTCGCGGCATACGATAAAACGGACTCGGTCCCCGTTAAGGTAGAGATTGAGTTTTCGACGGGCGTCGTGACCTGGACTGGCAAGATGCACTTCGAGTCCCTCGAACTCGGCGTTGAAATCGGCAACCGAGTAACAATCTCCGTCTCGATGCAGTCCGACGGTCCGCTCGTCCGCACGACGACGATCCCCGTATGAGCCGGGACGCTTCGATAACGCTTACATGGGCCGACGGCGATTTCAAATTTCGCCTCGGATGGGGCGAGCTGGAAGAGCTGCAGGAAAAGACCGACGCGGGACCATACGTGGTCCTGCAACGGCTCCACAACGGGACATGGCGCGTCCAGGACATTTCGAACGTACTCCGTATGGGGCTCGTTGGCGGGGGCATGGCCCCAGACAAGGCAATACAGAAGGTTCGCTTCTACGTTGAGCAACGGCCTCCGATGGAGAGCGTCCATCATGCCCTGGCGGTTCTATCCGCTGCTCTGATGGGGGCACCAGATGAAAAGCCGGGGGAGCCCGAAGCGCCAAAGCGGAAGAGGGGGAAAAGGTCGACAACCTCCCGAACGGCAAAATCCGGTTTGGCGCCATCTACGGAACAGGTGCTGCGATCGGATACTCACCTCAACAGGTGAGGGCGATGTCGATGTGGCAGTACATGGCTGCTATCGATGGCTACGTCCAGGCGAACACGGCCGACGACGGGAAACTTTCAAGCTCCGAAGTCGACGACGTTTGGCAGTGGATGCAGGAGAAGGATGCAGTATCCCCTGCATAGGCGCTACTAGCCGCCCATAAGGCTATCTGGAAGGCAGGTTATCGATCCTTTGCCTGCCTTTTCGTTATAGCTGCCGAGTGCTTCAGCGACTGCTTTCAATTCTTTTTTCCGAACTTCGCAATCTGCCTTCGAAAGCCCTTTGGCAGATACCCGTTCATGGTTCCCGATCGCATGTACCAAGCTGTACGTCTCGGCGGCAGCGGCCTCTGAGACGTGGGCAGCACTTCCTGTCGCTATAGCCACGTGTAGCGCTACCTGACGCCAGTTCCGATGAAACATTTGAGCAATCCTTATTCCTAGCGGTACGTCTCCGCTCTCAAACGTATGAGAACCAACGCATGGCCGCAACCGACCTTGAACGTCTGGTGGTGCAGCTCTCGGCTGACATCAAAAAGTACGAGAACGCCATGAGCCGGGCGCAGGGCGTGACAAACCGCCGCCTTGGCGCCATGCAAAAGCAAGCCACCACAAGCAGTCGGGCAATCGCTGCTTCGTTTGCTCGTACTGGGGCCCAAATCGCTGGCGCGTTTCTGGCTTCTGAAGTCATTCGCAGTGCGGTCACATTGTCTGATGCAGCGACACGCATCGACAACTCCCTCAAGGTGGCAGGTCTGTCTGGCGAAGAGCTCAAGCGGGTGTACCAGCGACTCAGCAAAGCAGCCGTAGAGAACGGGGCGCCAATCGAGACGCTTGCAGCATTGTACGGGAAAGCTGCCCAAAATCAGAAGGAACTTGGTGTCACAACTGATGAACTGATTGGGTTCACCAACAACGTGGCTCTCGCTCTCCGCGTAGCAGGAACAGACGCAGCGTCTGCCAGTGGCGCTCTCTTGCAGCTTGGGCAGGCGCTTGGCGCAGGCAAGGTGCAGGCAGAAGAGTTCAACTCCATCCTTGAAGGGGCGCCGACGATAGCTCAGGCGGTGGCGGCCGGGTTGAAGGAGGCAGGCGGCTCAGTTTCCCGGCTGAAGGGCCTTGTTGTTGACGGGAAAATCTCGTCCGAAGCGTTCTTCCGTGCTTTCGAAGCAGGCGCACCTGTCCTTCAGGAGAAGGTCAAGGGTTCGGTATTCACCATCGAGCAGGCATCCGAGAACATGAAGTCGGCCTTGATCGACCTGGTTAAGGAGTTCAACAACTCGACGGGAGCGAGCGAGAACTTTGCAAACGGTATCAATTCGGCGGCCAAAGTCGTCGCCGATTTCGACGTAGCAAGCCTTATCAATAAGCTTCGTAGTGGGCGTGCCGAACTCGAAAACTTTTTTGCCGGCATCAAATTACCAGATAGCCTCAGCCAGATGTTTGGGATTTCCGACACTCAGGGGAATGTTCTGAACCCTGCCGTTGGGGAGGCGCAAACAAAGATAGCGGGCCTTGAGCGAGAGCTCGAATTGCTTCAGCAGCGTCTCGGTGTGAATACCGAGCTGGGTTTTGGCAACACGGAAGCTCTGGCCCGCATTCAAGAGGTGCAGGCCCAACTGACCAAGCTGCGTGCTCAGGCTGCAAACCTGCCCGCATTTATTGACGGATACCGAATTGGTGAGAATGGTTTCGAGGCCGTGCCGGGTGGGTCTGACGCTGGCACGAACGGACAAATGGGCGGGTCCGGTCGGCGCGGCGGTGCAAGGCGCCGTGCCGCCGAGGTCAAGCCCGTTTCGGTGAACGACTTCAAGCCTCCTGTCGGTAGAGGCGGCGGCGGCTCGAAAGCTAAATCGGCCAAAGAGGATGATTACGCCCGCGAGACCAAGCAGATCCAAGAGCGTACCAAGGCGCTTGCTGCTGAGACGACCGCGCAGAGCATGGTCAACCCGCTGATCAACGACTATGGCTTCGCGATCGAGAAGGCGCGATCAAAGCAGGAACTACTTACAGCGGCCCAAGAAGCCGGCAAGAAGGTCACACCGGAACTCGCGAAAGAGATTGAGAACCTTTCGACGTCATACGCCCTGGCAGTGGTCGAGTCCGAACGGCTCGCGGAAAAGCAGGACGAAATCCGCCAGCGTGCAGAAGACGCTTTGTCGACCGCCAAGGATGTCACTCGTGGCATCATCGACGGCTTCACGGAAGGCGCCGAGGCCGGCGACATCCTGGTGTCCAGCCTCAAGAAGATCGGCGACGCGTTGATCAACGATGTCCTCGACAGTCTCTTCAAGGTCAACAACGCGGGTGGCGGAAGCGGTGGGTTCCTCTCCGGGCTGTTCGGTCTCTTCGGCGGTGGCGGAAGCGGCTTCAAAGCAAACACAACACTTGGCGCTGTGCTCGGCGCTGTACCCGGGTTCGCAAAAGGTACGAACTTCGCCCCTGGTGGCCTTGCCGTTGTCGGTGAGAAGGGGCCGGAGCTTGTCAACCTTCCACGAGGCGCACAGGTGATCCCGAAGATCCCGAAAGCGATGGGCGGAGCTGGCGTCACAGTGTCGATGCCGATCCAGATCGACGCAACAGGTGCCGACAGTGCTGGCCTCGCTCGGGTCGAGCGGCAGATCGCGCAGCTGAAGGCTGATCTACCGGCGCAGGTCGTTGCCTCGGTGAAGAACGCGCAGAAGAGGCGTACGATCTAATGGCGATCACCTTTCCCCGCGAGATCCCCGCTGTCGATTACGTCACGGCTGCCCTCGTTCTCCGGGATGGCGTGAAGGCGTCACCATCCGGCGCCCGACTGATCAACTATTCGCAGACGACAGATCCGGCATGGGAGGCAACTCTCGTTACAAAGTCCCTGCGCGCGAGCAGCTACGCCGAAGTCGAGGCCTGGTGGCTTTCGCTGCGGGATGGCCTTCGCCGCGTCCTCTTCCGCCATCCACACTTCTACTACCCAAAGAACCACGTCGCAAACCAGGTGCCTGCCGACGATCCCGGCAACCTGGTATCTGTGGCGAGCGGCAATATCCTGACGGTCAACAGCGTGGCGACGGCGTTGTCACTCAGCATCGGTGACCGCATAGGGCTCGAACGTGCCGGCCGCTATCACATTGGCCGTGTGACCGAGTTCTCAGGAACCGGTACGACCCGCACCATTACGATAGACCCGCCGCCTTTCTCTGTCGTTGCCCAGGCGACGGCTGTCGTTCGTTTTGCAAAGCCGGCACTCGTGATGCGTCCTGTGCCAGGCAGCTGGGACGTACAGCAGAGCAACGGGCGTTACACGGTGTCGTTTCGACTGGTGGAAGCACAGTAAAACTTAGAGGTTCCCACACCGGACCATCTTTTTTGGAGATAGACATGAATAGCCCGTTCTCTTTCGAGCTCTCACGCGACGGATCTAAAGGCTTCTCTCGGCTTTCCGTTGCAAAAATCGATCCTTTGCCATCGCTGCAACACCCTCCACAATTGACCGAGCCACTTGAGAAATCTCTACAGGTCGCTCTGCAGCGCCTTCGGCTTTGGTGTCGCTTATCTCCGTAACACAGGCATTCCTGAATTCTTCAATGAACTGGCTACCGCCTGCACCCTTGAGGCTAGCGAGCTCCAGCAGAAGCCTTTGAATCATGATGAGCTTTGCATGCTCCATGGCGTTATAACGTGTCTCGAATTCCATGCATTCCTCCTGCGCTTGGCGCTCGAAAGGAAGCACGGCAGAAACCGCGAGTCGAGTCCTGCAACAGGAACCCTCTATGGCTCTTTCCACCGAAGTCAAAGCGCTCTACGACGAGGGGCGCATCTCGACGCGACAGATGATCCGCTTTCTCTTCGGAAGCGGCGCCTACGGCTTTATCGCCCGGACCGACGAGTTCGAGTATGCCGGGTTGATCTATAAGCCGTTCGGCCTGATTGAGGTCTCCGACATCAATGGCGGGATGGGTACGACGGCCGATGGCAGTTTCACCCTCACGCTGGCCGAGAGCCCTAACGACGGTCTGACGCCTGCGGTCCTCATGCAGATCGAGAACGAGGATTATCGAGATCGTCCGGTCACGGTCATGGATGCTCACTTCCATCCCGATACCGGAGCCTTGCTGCAGGTTGAGATCGTCGCTCGCGGCTACCTCGATGTCATCAGCCATGAGATGGACCCGGAGACGGGCTTCAAGCTGACGGCTCAATGCGAAGGTCGCCAGCTCGACTATAGCCGCAAGAACGGCCGATACCGCAATGTTGCCGATCAGAGGCGCCGTTCTTCGACCGACAAGTTCTTCGAGCACGCTGCAAAGGCCGGGCGCGAAGAAGTGTTCTGGGGCCGAAAAGCCGGAAAGACCTGACATGACCAGACATCCTGATTGGGAAAGTCGCCTCAACGACGTTGTGGCGAAACACCAAGCCATGCCCGGAGAGTGGGGCAGGTCTGATTGCTGGATTATGGCAATGGACGCGATCGAGGCCGTCTCGGGCGAGCGGATCTTTGCGAACCTGCAGAACTATTCGACGGAAGCCGAAGGCTACAAGGTGTTCCGCAAGGCGGGCTTCAAGCTGACCGTCGAGGAGGCTCTTGCCGAGGCCTTGGGCGAGCCTTTCGCGCCGGTTCTCGCTCACCGTGGCGATGTCGGTGTGATCGAGCGTGAGGGCGGCGTTTCCTGCGGCGTATTCACCTCGATCGGCTTCGCCGTTCGGACTATCTACGGGCACGTCGAGCGTCAAGCCCGCAAGCGGGTCGAAGTCACGACTGGCTATGACCTGCAATTCCTGCCGATCTCGGCTGTCGCGCGCGCATACAAGGTTCGATAAATGCCATTCATCTCTGCAGTCGTTGGCGCGATCGGCGGCATCATTGGGCTGGGCTCGGTTGGCGTTAGCCTGGCGTCGGCCGCGATCGGTATTGGCCTCAATTTCGTGGCGGCCAAGATCCAGGCGAGCCGGGCGAAGAAAGCCAGCAAGCAGGCAAGCGGAACGCAGTTCGATAAGGAGTATGGCGAGAACGTCAGCCGCAAGGTTCCGTGCGGCCTCGTCGGGCTTGCCGGTCATGACTGCTACGTCAACACCTACGGCACGTCCAACAAGTATCTAGAGCAGATCTATGTCCTGTCGGACTTTCCCTGCGATGGACTTTCCAAAATCTGGGCAGGCGGCAAGCAGCTCAAGTTGCTGTCCACGGATAATAAGAACTACACGGTCGACGGTGGCGACTACGAAGGCCGTATGTCCTTTGTGTTCTACGACGGAACGCAAACGGCAGCAGACCAGGGCCTCGTTACCAACAGCAACCCGGTGGACAGATGGAAGTCTGTCAACGTCGGTAGCGGTATCTGCTATCTGATCGTCCGGCTGACTTACGACCAGGAGAAGCTTGCTCAGTTCCCGGAGTTCTTCTTCGAGATCCGCGGCGCTCGCCTCTACGACTTCCGCAGGGATAGCTCGATCGGTGGCTCAGGGGCGCATCGCTTCGGGCAGTATGGTACCTACGAGTTCTCCGAAAACCCGATCGTGCAGGACTACAACTACCGTCGCGGCTTCTCGTGGAATGGCGACCTTTTTCTCGGCATGGATATGGCCGAGGCGGATCTGCCCTTCGACCGCTATGTGGTGGCCGCAAATCTCTGCGACGAGATCGTCGACGGTGAGCCACGCTATCGCTGCTCGATCATCTTCGACGCCGACGTCGACCATGGCGACAATATCGACGCGGTCATGACCTCTTGCGGCGGAATTGTCGTTGACGGTGTCGAAGGCTCGTGGCCGATCATCGGGTCGGTGCAGCCGATCGTCGAGACGTTCACTGACGACGACCTGATCACGACAGAGCCGGTCAGTTTCCAGCGCCGGCGCTCGATGGCCGAACTCACGAACTCGGTCTCAGGAACGTATCTCGATCCGGGCAACCTCTGGTCGCCGGTCGGCTACGATCAGCAAAGCAACCCGACGCAGGTCTCGCTCGACCGGCGCACGCGTGACGTTCAGATCAACTTTGACACTGTCCGTAGCAAGCGCCAGGCAAACCAGCTGGCGTCGATCTACTACAACGAGAACCGTTATGAGGCGACAGCCGATATCGTGCTGCGACCGCGCTTCCAGACGGTCAAGGTCGGAGACTGGGTCCGTTGGAACTCGGCGCGCTACGGCGACCGCGTCTACATCGTCCGTTCGCGATCGATCCGCGCCCTGACCAGCGACGGGCCGCGCAATGTCGTTCTGTCTCTGCAGGAGCGTGATGCCGCGATCTATGCGAAGGCGGGCCTTGTCGCGCCTGTCGTGCCGATCCCGAATGGTGATCCTGTCTACCTGAACGAGCTTCAGGACTGGGCAATAATCGCCGTGGTGGCGACGGGTGCTGATGGCAGGTCGTATCCTGCTTTCCGCCTTTCCTGGTCCCCGATCGACGACGTCACGGTGCAGGCTGTTGTCTTCGAGTGGTGGGTTGATGGGGCGCCGCAGAACAAGTTTCGCCGTCGTGTCGAGGCTGATGAAACCATCGCCCTCGTCCAGGAAGGCATTCTCAGCGTTACCGACTACAAGTTCCGTCACAAGCTTGTAGCCGATCGGGCGACGAGCTGGGTCGGACCGGTCTCGGCGACGTCTATCGAGGGCGGCAGTAGCTTCCTCGTCGATCTCGAAAACCTGTCTGAAGACATCCAGCAGAAGCTTGCAGAATTGCAGGACTGGATCGACGACGGGTTGAAAGACACCGTCGACGAGACAGTCGTCAATCTGTCGAAAGAGATCGACGGTCGCGTTGCGGGTGCGATCGAAAGCGCCACGCGATACCGTTCGATCGTCAGCGAGATAGCGGCGATCCGCGATTTTACTGCAGAGCAGGATTTTGCCAACTACCGCGACAAGGAGCAGCTCCGGCAGACGCTCACGGTCCGGCTAGAAGGCGGCTTCGCAACCTTTGACGAGCGCATCACGACAGCGGTCTCGGCGACCTCGGCAGTTGCGCAGCGTGTCACCACACTCGAAGTCGGTTCTGGCAATCTGGCGGCGCAGATCACCCAGATAGAACAAGCCAGCATCGTCGGCGATCTCGCGCTCGCGCAGCAGATCTCTTTGCTGTCGGCCGGCACTGACAACCAGTTCGACCCGGTCAATCTCTGGGACTTCGAAACCGACGTTTCAGGCTGGACTGGGAATGGCGCGCCGACGGTAGCGTCTGGCTTCCTGCGTCCGGCGAATGTCGCGAACGACCCTTACGTCGCGTCTCCGACGATCGAGGTGATGGCGTCGAAGTACCGACAGGTGCGGCTGCGCGTCCGCAAGTTCGGTTCTCCCGTATGGGAAGGCTATTGCTGGTGGAAGACGTCCACCGACACGACGTGGGACACCGCCCGTCGCACTGTGGTAGCCGCACCAAACTTCGACGCAAATGGCATCGGGCTCATCACCTTTAACCCGGAGTGGTCCGGATCGATCGCCCAGATCCGTATCGACCTTTCGACCGCCCAGACCGCAACCGACTACTTCACCATCGACTGGATCTCGGTCGGCGCGCCATCGCCCGGGGCGTCCCGCGCCGAGCTGGCTGCTGAGCGCCTTGCCCGGATCACCGACGACGACGCGCTTGCAAGCGATATCGTCGCGCTCGATGCTGCGTTCAATGATCCGGCCACTGGCCTCGGCGCCGTTGCGTCCGGCGTCACGGCGTTGGAGGGACGCGTCACCAGCATAGACGGCCTGCTGACTGCCCAGGGTTCATCGCTTGCGGCCCTCTCGGTCTCGCTCGATGGCAAGGCCGGTCTCGATGTCGTCAACGCGTTGTCGGCTGAAGTCGCAGCGATTGGCGGCGGCGGGCTGACTGCGCAAGGAAGCGATATCCGCGCGATCCGCAACAGCATCTGGCCGATCGCTAGCGAGACGCTCGATCAGGACTTTGCAAACTTCCTCGGCAAGATGGACAGCCTCAAGGTTACGGCCAACGCGGCTGACACTCTTGATACCCGGATCACGCTGACGAACGACAGCATCGAAATCGTGTCGCGTGCGGTGACGCAGGTTCAGTCGATTTTGCCGGGGCTCGCAAGTTCTACCGCCCTGACTGCGCTGTCGACGCGTGTCACGGCAGCAGAAGGCAACATCTCGACGTCGTCAGGTTCGATCACTTCGCTGCGGAGCGACCTCGGAAGCCTTGAAGGTGTGGTGGGAACGAAGGCCAGTGCAACAGCGCTCACGGCGCTGACAACTCGGGTGAGCAGCGCTGAGGGACAGATCTCTTCCATCTCCGACAGCGTCACGAAGGTCACGTCTCGGGTCGATGATGTTTCTGCTGATGCTACCTTCCGGATGACGACAGCAGTTGGACCTAGTGGGTTTGCTCGCATTGCAGCGCAGGCTCGCGCCTCAACTGGTGATAGCTTCCGTACTGCCGGCTGGTTCATGGACGTCCCGACAGACCCCTCGCAGCCGACCCAGTTTCTTGTCACGGCCGACAGGTTTGCGATCCTGAACGGGAGTTCGAAAAAGCAGCCTTTCGTCTTTGAGGGCGGCGAGTTGGTGCTGGCGATTGCTAACATCGGCCTGATCACTGCCGGCACCATCGAGATCGGGAAAACCCGCATCGACAGCAATGGGATCACGGTGAGCTCATGACGAAAATGTTCATCGGAACCGACAGCACGGGCGCCGGCTGCGTGAAGATCACGAAGGGCAATATCAACCCGTACAACGAACCTGACGCGAACACGTCCTCGTTCTACTACAATTCCAAAGTGGCGGCCGACGTAAAGCTGGCCGCCACTGACAGCCAGCCCTTTGTGAACGGGCGGGCCTACCTGCCGTCCGGCACCAACATCAACTCGTACAAAAAGGCCTACGACAAGAACTCCTTGAACGGCGCGTTCCTGATCGCGATGAGGAACACGAACTTCCCTGATCTTCCTTACTCACTGCCATTGTTCGATATCAAGACGCGGCGACTTTCCAACGATCGGTATATCGAAATCTCTCGTGTCAGGCGTGACGGCTCTGACGACAATCGAGGGCAGAGAACCAGCTACTTCGAAACCTTCGACCGCGGCACAAGCATGTGGTTTGAGAACCGGCCACAGACGAACGCGGCGGCAGAGCAATGGGTCGGCGCTGTTGGCAACGGCATCCTGTATTATGGCGATCGGTATGCATCGACGGACGCGAACCAGTTCGAGAAAGGGCTGATCGTTTGGCGTCTCCCCGGCGACAACACGCCTATCCTGGATGGAACGCCGAAGGCGCCTGTTGCTGGGCAGCGCTCGGTCGAGATCACAAAGGATTTCTGCCGCGTAGCAAAGCCCGGCTATGACGTCAGGACAGCAACGCCGACGCAGCTGGCTTTCGACAGCGCAGGTCGGCCGCTTTCAGCGATCGGCGCTGACGACATCAACCTTCCTGCCGGCGTCTCGAGCTATAATCTCGGTTTCCCGGTGACAGCCAACATGCTCGCCGACGTGTTCCTTTATTCGGGCGAAGCGCTCACGTTCCCCATGAGCCGCCGCGGGACTTCGCTTGAATGCGAATACTGGTTCAGCGGGTCGAGCATCTTCTTCAACAACACGCAATCGTCCGCTGTCCGCTGCAGGTTTATCGTCTTTGCAAATGACAGGTCGCCGCTGACGACTGGCACGAACAAGGTGTTCCGACAGTTCAACGCCGGCGGCCAGAACGTCATGCAGCTTCTGCGTCCAGGGGCGGGGGCTAACCCGGCATTCCGCGATATTATGCTCGATAGCCGCTGGCCGTGCATCCAGATCCTCGCAGAGGGCTACAGGACGATAGCGTCACGTTCCAATGTGGAGCCGTCAAACCAGAACACAGGCCAGTCGTTCGAGGTCAACATCAACGCCGATGGGGTCTTCCCTGTCGTCAAATACATGACGGTTCACCAGCATCCGACTGTGGGCAAGCTTGTCAAGTTTGCGCAGACACTCATAACCCAGAACTACCGTGGGTCGCCGACGTACCACCAAGGCAACTCGAGCTACTGCGAGATCGAAGGCAACGTCGCGCGGTTCTGGACTTTCCGCGGCAATCCTCAGAGCGAGCAGTACACCGACTCCAGAGGCTGGGAATACGAATACCCCGTCGATCCCATCATCGGCATTCGCTACTACATCCTCGGCATCCCCCAGTAATTAGGGAAAACCCCATGACAACCGTCAATATCTCGCCTGAAGTAGCCCTTCAGGAAGAGCGAGCGATCTCCGCTGCGCTCAAGAACCGCGTTCTGATCCTGGCTCAGGCTCTGTCGGAAATGCGGGCCGTTCTCGACCAACGCGACACTGAGGTGACTGATCTCAGAGACCAGCTGGCGCGCGCCAACGAAGGGAATGACACCTGATGCCCCTACCAACTTCCTACAACACCGGCACCGCCACGGTGAACGCCAACGGCACGGCAGTCACCGGGCAGGGAACCACCTGGCTGACGTCAGGACTTCAGGCGGGTGACGCGTTCTGGGCCGCTGGCCTTTCGGTTCGCATCGCCTCGGTCAACAGCAACACGTCTCTGACGCTTGCCTACGCATGGCCGGGCGCAAGTCGGTCCGCTGACGTCTACGAGGTGCAGTTCGCCCCCGATGCCACGCGCGCACTGGCGGCAGCTCGCCAGGTGCTCGATGCACTCACCAACGGCAACATCTTCTCGATCGCGAACCTCGCGACCGCTGCGAATAAGCTTGCCTATTTCACGGGTGCTGGCGCGGCGGCGCTGACGGATCTCGTTGCGCACGGTCGGGCAATCCTTGGCCTGTCAGGTGGCGCCGGCAAGTTCATCCGATCGACGGGCGCCAATACAGCGGTGATGCAGGACATTGTCGGCACTGTCTCGCAAAGCGGCGGCATACCGACAGGGGCGATCGTCGAGCGTGGCAGCAATGCCAACGGCGAGTATGTTCGGTTCGCAGATGGAACGCAGATATGCACCTACAATGCGGTGTTCTCGATCACGACGACTGCGCTGGGATCTATCTTCCGTGACAATGCCAGCGTCGGGGCGTGGTCTTTCCCGGCTTCGTTTGCGACTGCACCTGCGGTGATGACATCTTCAAACAGTGCCGTCACCTGGACTGGCCTGGCATCGGCATCAGCAACGCAGCTCAACGCGGCCCCCGTTTTCTCGGCTACCGCTTTGTCTGGCAGCAGCGTTCGCATCTACTTCCAAGCGATCGGAAGGTGGTTCTGATGCGGATCTCGTTCTCACCTCAGCGCCGTGAAGGATCGCTCAAGGTCGTCAAGGACGGCGACAAGCTGCGAATCAACGGAGCGCTGTTTAGCTTCATATCCCTGCCTGACGGCGCTACCATCCCGTACGGGAACGTACCGTGCGAATGGATCGCCAGCCCGGTCGAACGGATCGATGGCGAGATCCACCTTACGCTGATCCTTCCTCATGGCAGCAACCCATCTCAGGCCGTTGCCTTTCCAGAACCCCTTACTGACCCGGATGACGGTGATCTTGCGATACCGAGCGACCCGGCCGAGGAGATGGACAATGTGGACACCTGATCCGAGCATGTTCGTGACCGCTGCGCAGAAGGCCGCCGAGGCGAAAGATGCGGGTCTGGCCGCCTACAAGGGTGCGTTCGATGCTCACCTCGACGAGGTCGCCGGCCAGCGTCAGTACGACAGCCGTTATACGATCACCGCCTACGCTATCAGCACCAACCCGGCGTGG
>NZ_LMOF01000008.1:634219-753241 GCF_001423215.1 Rhizobium sp. Leaf321
TGCTGCCTGCTGTACATGTTCACTCTGCTCGCTTCCGTCGAGGCTGGGGAGAGTGCTGCGCCAACGATACCAGAATTCATCGGCGGCATGCCGGAAATCGCGTGGCCGGCGTAGGTCGCTACGTGGGAGAGGTGAGGCTCGGCGCTCACTGTAGGGAACCGGAGACCCAACGCCGAGCCTCTGCCGTGGTGGGCATCAAGGAAGACGGCCACGGCATCACAGAAGCTAGCGCGTGAAAACTCTTTGGCCAGATGCGGTTTCTACTTAGGAGACCCGGCGCCCGCTGTACGCGAGGTCCACCGCGCCGGGCCTCCGCCGCGGGAGGGGGTCCTTTAGGGAAGGCAACCGCGACGCATTAATTTGTAGCTGATCATCAGACGAGCACAACGGCCAGATCTAGCCGCCCATCCTCGTTGGTCACCAGTACGCAAGGAAGTCCATTGCGACTAAGCCCATCGCAAGGAACGCGGCCAACACTGCGAATACCGTTGAAAATTTGTCCATCGAAACCTCCGCTCATCTTCGAAAGCACGACGGCGCTTCCGGTTCCTGCCTGATGGCGCGCAGCGTTACCGCCTTCTGAAGATCCAAAGCGACCGCTCCGAAACGGCGCAACCTCAAAGGAAAATCTGACATGAACCCGTCTCTGCAGAAAACGCAGAAGCGCTTGCTGATGCTTGGCTTCTTGCTCCCCAAATATGGTGCCGACGGCGGCTACGGCAAAGAGGCCGACGATGCGTTTAACGCTGCGCTCGACCAGCTGGAGAGGCTTCGCACCCTTGCCGACGCGCCGGCCACGTCGCTGCCGCCTCCGGTACCCACGACATCGATTGACATTAAAGACAGGGTCATCCCTGCCGCCTGGATGCCGGATGCCAAGATCACTGGAATCGTCTTCCACTGGACGGCCGGTCAGAACAAGGCGAGCGATCCCGACCGTTCGCATTACCATCTCCTGATCGAGAGCGACGGCAAGCATGTCCGAGGCGCCCCCTCTATCGACCTGAATAGCCTGCCGAAGGCGAAGGCCGGCTACGCAGCTCACACGCTGAACTGCAACACCGGGTTCATCGGTGTGTCGCTCTGCGGCATGGCTGGCGCCATCGAGAACCCCTTCAGCGCCGGCAAGCAGCCGATCACGCGCGTTCAGTGGGACGAACTGGCAAACGTCTTGGGGCAGCTGTGCAATCGATACAGCATCAAGGTCAGCCGCAAGACAGTCCTCAGCCATGCCGAAGTCCAGACGAACCTAGGCATCAAGCAGAAAGGCAAGTGGGACATCGCCCGCCTGCCGTTCGACACCTCCATCCAAGGCGCGGCCGCGATCGGCGACCAGATGCGCGCCATGGTGCAGTCCAAGCTTTAACCCCCGAAAGGAAAGTCGCATGTCCCAGTACAGCAAGCTCATCGGCGCGCTTATCGGCAATCTCGTTGCTATCCTGCTCGCCTATATCGCAACAAAATGGACCAGCGTTGCCGAGTGCGCTCTCGTCGACCAGGTGCAGACCTGCACCGCCTTCGGCTTCAGCCAGGCGCAGATCACGGCGGGCCTGATGACGGCGATTAACGCCGCCTTCGTCTACGCTTTCCCAGCCAACAAGCCGGCATGACCTAGCTGAATGCCCTTCAGTTCGCCAGACATATGGGCGCGGCGGCCTGAGGGGCTTCGAAATGTTGCAGAATTCTTTTCGCTCGCTAGAATTACACATAGCTGCTTCTATACGTTTCTCAACAAAGGAGAGCGGCAATGGCAGAGGCTAACGGTTTTACTTTAGAAATGAGACGGGGTGCATTTCCTGTAGAGTTTGATGGCAGCGGGAGATCGGCAGAAGTCATCGTAACGCCCACGTCGGAAATTCGACTAGACAACCGTCAAGAGATGTTTGACTTCGCTCAGTCGGTTTTTGAGCAAGCAAAAGGCGACGCCTGTAAGATTGATTTCGCCGGAAACGCTATCCATCTGACGATCAACTATAATTTCGCGATGGATGAACAGGAAGAATTAGAAGCGCTTATCGAGGGGGCTTTCCCCGGCAGTAAAATCATCTTCAGGAATCTAGGTTGGGCTTGAGTCCGTAGGGACATTTTTTATAACATCAGGGGCAACAGCTGCTCCAGATGTCCATACAGACTGCTTTACAAGCTTCTGCTTGGTGCGCGCCACTTGGTTGTCAGTGATAAATGTCTTGCGCAACTAAAGCAGTGCTCTTGGAGCCTATTTCTTCGGCCGCGAGCACTCTGCGGGTGTTCTGGAGGGGTCGGTCCAGATAATGCAGAGACGGCCGGTAGTGGTGTCTAACGCCTGAATGCCTCCCTCAAACTGCCGAACGACTGCCCAGTTATCTGCCGTCCGGTAGAAGTCCAAACTCCGTGCAAACCGCCCGACCGCAGTAATCGATACCGTGGTGACGACCACTGTAAGGCCGATTAACGGAACCAGGACGAGTAACGTCAGGATGTATAGGTCGACACGTTTCAACTGGGAACTCCTCTAGATGAATTGCCGGTAAAGACTAAAGCAATGCTGGCACGTCTGCATGTGGCCATAGTCTGAAACAAGCGAAATAGCGAACTTTGACTGCCAACAATCACTTCAGAAATAACTACGCTGCGCCGCCCTTCGGGGCGGTTTTTTTATTGGAAGGGCTCCGGGACCATGACAGGGAGAAACGACATGCCAAGCGGCGGCTTTGATCCAGAAGCGAAATATGCGCAGCTTGGCGAGCGTGTCGAGAACCAATCGCGCCAGATCGGCGACCTCGACAACCGGATGGGCAAGGGCTTTTCCGAGATCGCCTCGCAGATCCGCTCGCTAGTTGATGACATTCGCGGTGGCTCGAAAACGCAGTGGCCGATCATCATCGGCTTTTGTTCAGTGACGATCACTGTGCTTGGCGGGCTGGGCTTCATGGCGCTGCAGCCAATAAAGGACAACATCACCACCATGCGCGAGGATATGCGCATGCGATCGCTTGAGACGAAGGACAGCCTATCGACGATCGTCGCCGGCATGGTCACGCAGAAGGAAATGGAGTGGCGCACGGCTCGTGGACAAGAGGATCGCCAGCGAACCGAAGCCGCTATCAAGGAGCTTCGGGAAGGGCTGGTGCCGCGAGACGAGCACGCTCGTGTGTGGGCCAACTACGATCAGCGCTTCCAAGATCAGCAGCGCCAAGTCGACGAACTCAAGCAGGCGCAGGGAAGCGTCTACGGCGCCCGCGACGTGATCATGGATCTCAGGCAGCGGCTTGATCGCGTCGAGCGGCAGAAGGTCGGCGAGCCCTAGCGCAAACGGCAAAACATTCCTCGACAATCAACGCCGGCGGAAACCCGAGTGCCAGCCGAATCCAAACTTGGGTGGCGAAACGGTACATAAGGATTTCTCTAGGACCGCGCTCCCTTTGGAAACGCAGTTGAAGCGATGGTCATGCCGAAAACAGGCCGTGCAATTCCAGGACGTAAAAAGGGCGACCGCTAGGCCGCCCCCGGTATTGCTCTTAGTGTGTCGTCGGAAAATCCGGAGGCAACGTATCGGCAGGCGGGATGTCGGGAAACAACTTGCCCGCCATAACGTCTGCAATACGGCCGAAATTCAAACCCGGATAATAGCCGGAGATCCACGAGTAGGGAATCCGGTTCATACGAGCCAACTTAATTACCGGAACGATGTCCGGCGTAACCTTGCGGTCGTGCATATCCTTTCCTTTCTAGAAAGGCTGCGACCGAATAACGGTTGACGAGATTCAATGAATGAATCATGGTCATATCGCTCACGATAACCGTCACTCGGTCATTGTTCCTGATCTGAAACCATTTTCAGATCACTTTTGAAGCGAGGCATTCACGCCTCGGCTCGTGCCGCCCTATGGCGACTGCTGAAACTAGCCGGGTGGTCTAGACCCGTTAGATCAGGAAGCGGTCGTTATAGGGCGCCTCCATTTGCTCTCCAAGTTTTCACAATTGCCAAGGATGCAACCTCGGCGACTCGTATTTGCGCACATCTCCAACAGATAAGCAATCATCAAAAGCGTTTGCTGCGATCTTATTGCTTTATTTGATTGCTTAATCTATAGGTTATGGAGAAGCAATCTAGAGGAGACAGCGATCGTGACGCAAAAGCAAAGTCCTGCATACCCAAATTTTTCGCTAGAAAAAGCAATCGACCTGGCTAGGCAAATATTCGAAAAAGATAGGAAAAACCCAATCGATCGAGATGTGGCTGCGCGGCATATAGGATACGGTGGCACGAGCGGCGCCGCTGACAAAACATTGGCAACTCTTGCTCATTACGGGCTCGTTGAACGAGCAGGTAAGGGTCAGCTTCGCGTCACGCAGACTTTAGTGGATATAATTTTTCCGGATAGCGAACACGACAAGCGTGCAGCCCTGAAGGAGGCCGGTTTTTCACCAAGCGTGTTCAATGTTATTAGATCTAGATTTAGCGATGGCACACCCTCAGAGGCGGCGTTGAGAGGATGGCTTGTACGTGAGAACTTTTTAGATCGAGCTATAGGTCCCGTTGCAAAAGCCTATCTCGATACTGTCCGATACCTAGAGCAATCTAAAGCGTTCGAAAGTGGTAGCGACGATTCCGATTTCGATGCAAGTCCTGATGAATCGATCACGAGACCGGAGACAAATCAGGTGCATAGTACAAATTTCCATCCGACGCCCCCCGCCATCGCAGCGCCAGCGATGGAACTAAATATAATCAACGCTGAGATCAGTGGCGACACTGTGAAGGTGACGGCCCTTCTAGACAGGGAGGGGTTGGAAAAACTTGAGAAAAAAATTGCTTTCCTCAAAGACTTTCTGTCGGTCTAAGCGTGGCTCTTCTAATTTCCGTACGAGAAGATGGGATTCGGCCATCGCCATGGCACAATTGACATAGTGGATCCAGGCGTCAATTTCTCGCCCGGAACGGAGCGTGTTAGAGGTCTAAGCACACTTTGCTTGCGAGACATGCCGAGCCAGTTAAGGCCAAGTCAATAGTCCAGTGACACGCTGCCTTGCGTTTGTTAGCAATTCTGCGAGCTTCCCAAGCCGAGTATGGCATCGGTTGCAAACCGCTCACCCGACGATGTCGGTGGTGTTGCACCCGTGGCGGCCACTTCTTCAACGAATGAGGGAACGTCTCGAGTTTTTATCCGGAGCACGGGGATCTGCCTTACCCATGAACGACATCGCCTACGGGCAGCATGGCCGACTAGCAGAACTGCCGGTAAACTTACGGCTGGTCGCGGTGCGAGTTTCTGAAGGTAGGCCAGGCCGATGGGCTTATGTTGGGGATGATTTCCACTCCCCGCAGGTCAGGTGCGCTTTGCCTCTTGAGTAGTAGTGACACTTGTTGTGGTTTGCGCAGCCGTTCTGAGTAGTTAGGAGGAAATTAGGGTTAGCAATAAGATCTCGGCAGAGTCCCGGGTGCATGTTCGAAGGAAGATCTCCCAAACTATCCATCTTTAGGCGGCCTGAAAAGATGAAGTTGCGGTTTAGATGTCGGCTAGCGACTTGACGGCTCTGCGACATCCTCGAGGCTAGAAAGTCGGGCGTCGTTGGGTAGATCAAACGTTTATCAACGTTGTAGAAGCCTGACGATAGATCAACGAAATCGAAGGGAAGCGCTGCTACTTCGTCTTGGAATTCAACCGCTCCGGCATTATCGAAGCTTTCATCACCTGTCTTCATTGAGATCCGTATTGACGTCTCTATACCCTCGCGGCGGAGGTAGACGGCAAGCGAGCTTAGTCCATCGAGTACGAAATCAGCGAGGGGATTTATGCGGCGGTCGATCAAAAGACTTAGCAGATACCCATGAGCAGCATGAAGCTGCACATGTCTGAATCCATGTTCCAAAGCCTTACGTGCCGCAGATCTGAAGGAATCTATTACCTCCGATAATTCGTGTCGACCCTTGCTCGCCATTAGTGCGCGGGCTTGTTGAATAGTGGTGTTTGGTGCCGAAGTTACGAATTTCCTCGCGCCGACATACCCATCCCAAGCTGAAGCAAGCTGGATGCCCGGTCTTGCTCCTCCGTATGCGATTCCTCTCGCAAGCTCACCCCAAACGAGGTCATCAGTTATTGTCGGCGTTGATGCATTGCTTCCGTAACCACCCGGCACGACCACGTTGCCGACGATCGAACAGTAGAGTTCGTGAGAGCTGCGGCTCTCATAGAAATCCAGAAACCGCCGGTCAGGCAGCCCATTCGTTATGAAGCCAGTGTTCACGGCTACAAAGAATGTCAGTCTATCGCTCAAGGTGCTTATACCGTTCCTGATTGATTGCCATCTTTCGCAAAATCTCACTTTCAAGATTTCCGTCCAAGATGGAAATCAGGCGGAATACGTAGATGGAAATGTCAGCGAGTTCTGAGCGTAGCTGTGGTGTAGCCTCACTGAGGCTTACACCATTGTATCCGGGATTTGAGATCGCGAGCCCGACCTTCTTCAAGCTATCAGCGAATTCACCAACCTCACTGGTGAGGCCAACTAAATCTCGCAAGAGTTGATCGAGTCGCTCTGCATCCGTGCCAAACTTGACTGGGAATCCACGCCTTTCATCGGCATTGATCTGACTGTCTATCAGGTCCGTAAGTTGCATTAACGATTTCTCCGACTTGAGTTAATGAAAATTGACGCGATGCCAATGATGGCGCTCGAAGCAAGGTTACCTACTATTCCCCAAAACTGGTCGAGTAGTTGTCCCTGCACGAGGAAGAGGAAAACCGCATTTAACGCGATCGCGATAAAAACTGCCACCAACATGATGGCCAATGTATTCTCTAGCCTTTCTATCGCAGTCCGTGTTGCCGACGGAAGCAAAGCCAGAGATTCTTGCCTCTCTGATTCTACACGGCTGTCTCCGCTAACCTCCGAATATTCTTTTTGAAGGTGTGCCTTGATGGGCCAGATGCCTGCTTGGAAACCATGCTGGCCGTGGTAAGGACGATCGGCATTGCCAGATAGTTGCGTAAAGTCCGCCTTCGCGATTGGCTCTCCCTGTGGGAGGACAATATACTTATCGCTAATGTTCTGGGTGACGATGCCTAGGTTGCCAGCGAAACCTGGATCCGCGTAGGTCGAGACGGGACTAAGACCAATGCTGAACAATGCGCCTTTACTGATGATACGAACAAGGAGATTTGGTGGGACATTAAGCTCCTCCGCCGTGATTAAAACCACGCGATGACCAGGCTTGATCAGCGCGTGCTCGCCTTCAGAAAGAGCGAATCGTTTCCCGCCTTCGGTCAGGTCGTAGTAGACGCTTCCCATCCGCAATTCGTAGCACGCACCAGCGAGGCCACGGGGATTGGAATTTGTTATGAGCCCTCGATCTCTGATCGCAGCGTCGATATCTCGGTCGTTCAGTGTCATGTTTTTGTCAGTCCCTCTCGAGTCAGCGCTAGCTTAAATAAAGTCGCATGGAAAAGGCGAGTAGTACGCTCAGAACCGGTTTTCTCGGCCTGCCGCTCGTCGAAAAGGATAACCTCATCAAGCTGACGGATGATGTCTTGATTCTTGTTTTAGGGACTCGGCACAGGGTTTCGCTCTCTTGGCTTGTAATCCAGCTCTGGTGGGCGAGGGCTGGGTGCTGCTGTTATTTGTGCGCTTCCATCCGGCAAAGTCTCGAGGAGCACTAAGCCCGCAGCACCATCTCCCAAATATAAGCCCTTGCGCCCATCTGGTGAGGTCGTTTCCATGCCGAAAGGAACCTCGTGGGCTCGTAGAGTTCCAGTAAGAACAGACTTAGGCAGCGTACCGCTTTCGACCCATTTTTCGAATTCATCCGGAGGGATTTTAATTCCGGAATATTCCGCAAGTGCTCTAAGAGCAAATCTTCTACCGGGACCAGATGTATCTTGCCTTTCGCCGGACAGGATATTCAGAGAAACTCTGACCATCTCAATATCGAGTTCACGATCCTTACTTAGGTAACCAAATGAGGCGGCCCCCACCGTCGCCAAACTCCCGCAGACAGCCCCCACGAGCGCGATGAAAAATTCCTTCATGCTCCACCTCACCTCATACGGGTCAAAGGTGACAGGATTTGCTAGTGCGTCAAGGCCACGTGTCGACCGCTAGCGTCGTCGATTTGTATCTGCCAGCGTTTGAGTCAGCCCGCCTTCGGTTTCTTCCTCGCGAGTCTGCCTCGGTCCAATCGTCTGAGCGGGCTGAAACGGCATCACGCGTACGATGATCCCATCGCGTTCCAGCTCGACAGCTACGCCTTCTTCGTTTGCGACCTGGGCCATGCGTTTGAGTTCTGCAATCGATGCGATGGTTCTTCTCGTCATCCGACATCAGTCTCCCTCTGTCACCGTCGCGACTTCATTTCCTGAGCGGCTCGGATCTTGAGAAGTCGCTCATATCCGGATTGCGGGTCCGGTTTGATTGGCGCCGGGTCGATTCAAGCAGACGCACGACATCGCCCTGGGTTAGAACCATTCGGTTGTCGAGCACTCTGAGGGCGCCGATCGCGCGCGCCTTCTACCTCAACTTGCGAGCAGACCATCGGCAGTCTTCAGTAACCTTCTCGGGGTTGAAGACCCTCGCTGAACCCTCTGCCTCATCATCGATCAGAAGCCTCCCGAACCGCGGCCTACAGGTTCAGTGAACCTGTAGGGGCACTATGTGCGCAAGTGATTCGTCGACTGCGCCAGTTCGAAAGCGAGATGGCTTTTCAGCACCGAAATGGGTGAGGGGAGCGCAGAGAGTTCTTCCGTAAAATCAATGGCCGCCGCCGGTGGCAAGGTAAGGGATTTGGGGATCGCCTAGAAACCAAAAAGCCCTGTCGAAACAGGGCCTTTTAGAGGATCGGATGGTGGGCGTAACAGGGATTGAACCTGTGACCCCTACGATGTCAACGTAGTGCTCTCCCGCTGAGCTATACGCCCATCCGATGGGCGGCTTAAGACCACAGAAACCGATGTGCCGTCAATAGGCTTTTTCCGGTTTTGTGAAGTCTTTTTGACAGCCGCCGGAAAACCGGGCTTACGCGGCCAGAAGCTTGTTCACTTCGTCCACAAGATCGCGCAGGTGGAAGGGCTTGGAGAGAACCTTTGCATCCTTCGGGGCCTTCGAATCAGAATTCAGAGCGACGGCGGCAAACCCTGTGATGAACATGACCTTGAGATCGGGGTCGAGTTCGGTCGCGCGGCGGGCGAGCTCGATGCCGTCCATCTCGGGCATGACGATGTCGGTCAGGAGCAGCGAGAAAGGCTCTTCGCGGAGCCGGTCGTAGGCGCTGGCGCCGTTGTCGAAGGAAATGACCTTGTAGCCCGCCTTTTCCAACGCTTTCACCAGGAACCGGCGCATGTCGTTGTCATCTTCGGCGAGAAGGATTTTTGGAAGCATCTCGGGGACCGCTATCTGTCTATGAGTCGTGGCTGTATGGCCGTCTACACTCTCAATTGACGGTAAACATCCGTTTAATAAGAGCCGAAGCAGCCTTGGTGGGATTACATAGTATGGACTTCCCGCCGGGCAACTGGCAACATACCTCATCCGACTTGTTCATGACATGGTAAAAACGGAATGGATTTCAACGCCGGCGATCCTGAGCATTTCGAAGTAAGGGAACCCGCCAGGCAAACCATTCCCTTCGTGTACAACTCTCCCCATAGCGGCCGGTGCTACCCGGAAAGCTTTCTTGCCGACAGCAATCTCGACTCGATGGCGATTCGCCGTTCGGCAGATCATTATGTCGACGATCTCTTCGCCGATGCGCCGGAACTTGGCGCGCCCTTGCTGGCCGCCCATTTCCCCAGGGCCTATCTCGACGTCAATCGCGAGCCGTTCGAACTCGATCCGCGTATGTTCGATGGTCCGTTGCCGCCTTACGCCAATATCGGATCGATGCGCGTTGCCGGTGGCCTCGGCACCATTCCGCGCATCGTCGCCGAGAACATGGATATCTACCGGCGCAAGCTTTCGGTGGCGGAGGGCCTGTCCCGGATCGAGGCAATCTACAAGCCATACCATGCCTGCCTGCGCCGGCTGATCGCGGCCACGCATGCCCGGTTCGGCATCTGCGTGCTGATTGATTGTCACTCGATGCCTGGCAATATCCGGCTTTCGGGTTCGAACGTGAAGCCCGACTTCATCATCGGCGATCGCTACGGCACAAGCGCGTCTGCCGAGCTTTCGCGCGCGGCGCTCAGCTTCCTGAGCGAGATGGGTTTTGCCGCCGTGCGCAACAAACCCTATGCTGGCGGGTTCATCACCGAACATTACGGCCGGCCCGTGCGCGGCCTGCACGCGCTGCAGATCGAGATCAACCGCGGGCTTTACGTGGATGAGGGGACGCTTTCGAAGCGGCCGGAATTCGATGCGATCGCCGCCGCACTCTCGCTGTTCATGCGCCAGATGGCCGACTTCGTCGCTGATTTCTCGGCCGGCGATACCGCGCTCGCCGCGGAATAGTATCCCCGCATCAGGCTGACTTCGATCGCCGAGGTAGCCGACTCCCTGACAGAACTCAATGCCGCAGCATGCAGACATCTGCGTGCTCATCGAGCGATATCCTTCCATCCCTGTATTTGGACAAAAAAAACCGCGCTTACAGCGCGGCTAAGTCTAGGGAGGAAACACCCAAGGAGGGTATTTACAGTCAAAGACTGTATGAAGACGCTACGTCCGTTATGCACATTTGTCAATCAATTATTTGACGTGATGAAAATTGCATCATTATTTGGCGAAGTGATCACGTTTTGGTCAGTCGAAGAACGGTTCAGGCCTTTCTAAGCGTCAAGACCTGCTTTAGAACGGGGGCAGCTTTTCTGGGACGGAGTTGTTGATGCTGCCTGATCGCGCCTTTTTCGATACGCTCGCCGATGCCGCCCGCGAGCAGACGCTGCCGCGCTTCCGCACCGGTGTCTCCGTCGTCAACAAGCTGGCCGGCGGTTTCGATCCGGTGACCGAGGGCGACAGGGCGGCGGAAACCGCCATCCGGGCCCTGATCGAGGCGCGGTTTCCCGAACACGGTATCCTGGGCGAAGAGCATGGAAATGTCGGGCTCGACCGCGAGCATGTCTGGGTCATCGATCCGATCGACGGGACGCGGGCCTTTATCTCAGGCGTGCCGCTGTGGGGCACGTTGATCGGCTTGCAGTCGAATGGTCGCGCCACGATGGGCATGATGGACCAGCCGTTTACTGGCGAACGTTATTTTGCCGATGGCAAGGTCGCAACCTATCGCGGCCCGGGTGGTGAGGCCGTTCTTGCCGTGCGTGACTGCGGACAGCTGTCCGATGCGGTTCTCTTCACCACGTCACCGCATATTTTCGAGGGCGAGGATCTGGCCCTTTACCGCTCGATCGAAGAGAAGGTGCGGCTGTTCCGTTATGGCTGCGATTGCTACGCCTATTGCCTTCTGGCGGGCGGTCATATCGACCTCGTGGTTGAGAACAATCTTCAGCCCTATGATGTCGGTGCGCTGATCCCGATCATCGAGCAGGCCGGCGGCATCATCACCGACTGGGACGGTGGCCGGCCGGAGAACGGCGGCAATATCATCGCCGCCGGTTCGCGTAGCGTGCACGCCGAAGCGCTTGCGCTGCTGGCGCGCCGATAAGACGGGTCAGGCCGCGGTTTCGCTGAGGTCTATGCCGCCATCGAGACCGGGCATGAAGGCCTCGAGCGCCGCCATCACCTGGGCCCGGTAGATATTCTTTTCCTGCAGCAGCTCATGGCGGCCGCCGGTGATGGTGATGAGCTGTGCCGCCCGGAAATTGCGCGAGAGTTCCTCCTGGGCCGAATAGGGCACGACGCCATCAAGGACAGGCGCGATGATCAGCGTCGGAATGGTGATCCGTGTCAGATGCGCCTGCGACGAGACGCGCCGGCCTGCGCGAAGGGTCTCGTGAACCCAGCCGGCCGTCGGTGCGCCGACTGTCAGTTCCGGATAGGCGGCGTAGAGGCCGAGATTTCGCTCGAAGCGGGTGCGATCGCCGGTCAGGCCGTTTCGTTCGAAGGGTATGAAGCGCTTGTCTCCGCCAAGCTGGATCTTGCCGAACCCGGTCCAGCGCATGACCGTCGAAAGCGGCCAGACGATGCGTTCCGGCAGGGCCTGGCCCTGAAAGCCGATATAGGGCGACAGCAGCGCCATGCGGCTGATCCGGTTGGCGAGTTTCGGCGCCGACGAAAGGGCGATCAGCGCGCCGGTGGAATGGGCGATCAGAAAAAACGGCAGGCGCGCATCCGGAAGCACGATCTGCTCGAGAAAGATGTCGAGGTCTTTCTGGTAGTCGGAGAAATGTCTGACATGGCCTTTTTTCGGATGCCGCGTCTCGCGGTCGGAACCGCCCTGGCCGCGCAGATCGTAGGTCGCGACCCACAGGCCCATCGCGTTGAGCTCGCGGATAGTCTCGAAATATTTCTCGATGAACTCATTGCGCCCCTGCAGCAGCACGATCGTGCCGCGGGCTGGTGAGACCGGTGAGCGGAAAAGCGCGTAACGCAGCTTCGTGCCGCGGTGACCGGTGAAATGGCCAGCGGTGTAATCGGCCGGCGCCGGGTTTTCCGGCGTCGATCGCAACAGGGTCTGTGAGGCGTGGGGCGTGTCAGTCATGCCGACAGGCTCAAGCGATCCGGGCCGCCACGTCAAGTGAAATCATCTGAAATGGTGGATGCGGATAGAGGCGAGGCCGGAGCGGAGAACTCTGACCTGTCGGCCTATAACCAGGAAGCCGAGCCCGTCACGGGATGAATTTCCCCAATGAAAAAACCTCTTGAATGACGGAAAATCAATTCCCATCTTTCCTCTGCAGGCGCCGAAAGGGCCTGCAGAACGGGGTCTTCATCGCCAGAACGGGGTGAGACGCCAAACCTAAACCGCAACGTCGCTTCAATGGAGGACTTTATGCGTCACGTCGATTTTTCCCCCCTGTACCGCTCCACCGTCGGTTTCGACCGTCTCTTCAATCTACTTGACAATCGCAACCTTGGCGATCAGGCGCAGAGCTATCCGCCCTACAATATCGAGCGGACCGGCGACAACACCTATCGCATCACGATGGCTGTCGCGGGATTTGACGAGAAGGAACTCTCGATCGAATTCCAGGCCCATTCGCTGACCGTGAAGGGCGAGAAGAGCGATGACGAAGCCGGTGCCGAGACCGAATATCTCTACCGCGGCATCGCCAAGCGCGCCTTCGAGCGCCGCTTCCAGCTCGCCGATCACGTGGAAGTCGAAACCGCTTCGCTGAAGAATGGTCTCTTGCACATCGATCTGGTGCGCAACATTCCGGAAGCGCTCAAGCCACGCCGTATCTCGATTGCGGCCGATGCGTCCGACAGCGTCAAGACGATCGAAGCGCAGATCGCTCCGCAGCAGGTCAACTGACCCGCCACGGAGAGTAATGACAGCCCAATGACCTCCAGTCACGGGTAGCATACAGACGCCTCTTCCCACGCCGGGAGGGGGCGTTTTGGTTGGCATTGACCGGGTTTGCCGGGCGGCCTACCGTATCGACATTATCTCAGCCTGATCTTCAACGTGAGGGAGTGCCGATGCGTGTTACTGTCAAGAAATCGGGCGACAGCGCTTCTGTTCGCATTCCGGCAGCCGTCATGGAAGCGGCAAACCTCAAGCCGGATTCCGTCGTCGAAGTATCCGAAGAAAACGGCCGTATCGTTATCCAGGCTGTTACCGAACTGGACACAACGCTAGACCACCTTGTTGCCGGTATGAACGCCGACAATCTGCATGACGAGGCCGACTTTGGTGCGCCGGTCGGCAGAGAAGCGTTGTGAACGCTCAGTCCAACGTTCCCGATGCCGGCGACATCCTCTGGCTTGATTTCTCGCCGCAGTCCGGACACGAGCAAGCGGGGCGGCGGCCTGCAGTCGTCCTTAGTCCCGCAAGCTACAATCGTTTCGGACTGATGCTCTGCTGCCCGATGACGACGAAGGTGAAAGGGTATCCATTCGAGGTCGTTCTGAAGGACGACAAAGGATGCGTCCTTGCAGATCAGGTAAAAAGCCTCGACTGGCGCTCACGCCGCGCCGAACGCAAGAGCCGTGTTTCAGCCTCTGAGCTTCAGGAAATCAGGGCCAAAGCTTCGGCCCTGATTGGCACACCTTAAGGTCTGCACGCCGGTTTCAGGCTGCGGCGACCTTGGCGAGGGCTTCTTCCTTGGCCCTGGCGCGATCGGCGTATTTCTGGGCGATCGCGGCGCAGGCCATCAGCTGGATCTGATGGAACAGCATGATCGGCAGGACGATGGCGCCGATCGAGGCCGACTGGCCGGAGAAGATGGCGTTGGCCATCGGTACGCCGCTTGCCAGCGATTTCTTGGAGCCGCAGAAGGTGATGGTGATCTCGTCTTCCTTCTTGAAGCCGAGCAGTCTGCTGCCGAACATGGTGATGCAGATGACGACGGTCAGAAGCAGCATGTCGATGACGACGACTGCGGCGATGTCGCTCACCGAAAACCTGCTCCAGATCCCTTCGATGACCGCTTCCGAGAAGGCGAGGTAGACGACCATCAGGATCGAGCCGCGGTCGACGGGCGAGAGGATCTTCTTCTTGGAGCGGATCCAGTTGCCGATCCACGGCTGCAGGATCTGGCCGGCGATGAACGGTGCCAGAAGCTGAAGACCGATCTTCTGGATGGCATCGGTCGAAACGCCGGCGTCGCCAGTCGTCGACAGAAGCAGGCCGACCAGAAGCGGGGTCAGGAACATGCCGAGGATGTTGGAGCCGGATGCCGCGACGATCGCCGCCGGCACGTTGCCGCCCGCCATCGAGGTAAAGGCGATCGACGACTGCACGGTGGACGGCAGCACGCAGAGGAAGAGGATGCCCATGTAAAGCGGTGCCGGCAGGATGTCTTCTGGAACGAACCCGATCATGAGCCCAAGGATCGGGAAGATCGCGAACGTCGTCAAAAGAATCGTCAGATGCAGGCGCCAGTGCAGGACGCCTGCGACCACCACATCCCGCGACAGGCGCGCGCCATGCAGAAAGAAAAGCAGGCCGATGGCGATGTCGGTCGCCACCCCGAACCATTCCGCCCATACACCCTGGATCGGCAGGAAGGAGGCGAGGATGACGGTGCAGACGAGCATGACGGTGAAGCGATCCGGCAGGTAGCGGCGCATGGAAAATCCTTCGACGATTTCATTGTTTGTCGAGGCTGTCTTCGCTTATCATGAATTTGAATGCAAACACTAACAGCTATCGCGAAGTCGGATAACCATGCTCAACCTGCATCACCTGAACAGTTTTCTCGTGCTGGAGCAGACGGGAAGTTTTACCGATACGGCGGCACGGCTGGGGCTCGGGCAGTCGACCGTTACCCAGCATATCCAGCGGTTGGAAAAGTCGCTCGGGCGTCAGCTCGTTTCGCGGGATACGCACCACGTGCGGCTGACGACGGAAGGGGAGGCGCTGCTGGGCTATGCGCGCGGAATGCTGGATCTCAACAGCAAGGTGTCCTCGTTGTTCGGCGAAAGCCGGCTGCGTGGCAGGTTGCGGCTCGGCGTTTCCGAGGATGTGGTTGCGAGCCGGCTGACCGGCATTCTCGAAGATTTTATTCGTCTGCATCCACTGGTCGATCTGGAGCTGACCGTGGCGCTGTCGGCCGTGCTCAATCAGATGCAGGACGCGGGCGATCTCGATCTGGTTCTCGCCAAACGGCATGTGGGGGAAACCCATGGGCGTCTGCTCTACCGCGAGCCGCTTGTGTGGCTGGCGCGGGATCCGGAGCGCATGATCGACCGGACCGATGCTCTGCCGCTGATCGCCTTCCCGTCGCCCTCGATCACGCGGCGGGTGGCGCAAGAGGCGCTGGATGGAGCCGGTATGTCCTGGCGGATCGTCTGCACCTGCGGCAGTCTCAGCGGTCTGACGGCTGCGGCGCGGGCGGGAATGGGCGTGCTCGTGCAGCCGCGCAGCATGGCGCCCGAAGGCCTCAAGGAGATCACCGGGGACCGTTTGCCAACGCTGCAGGATGTCGAGTTCGTGCTGATTTCCAGGCGCGGCGCAGATGCCGCGCTGGTCGAGGCCCTGTCCAACCTGATTACGGCGCAGATTGCGCCGCAAAAGCAGGGCTGACGATCAGGCGGAAGCACAGATCGACAGGAACTGGTCGACGTCTTCTTCCGTGGTCGCAAACGATGTGACCATGCGGATGAGCACTTCGTCTGCCTTGACCTTTTCCGGAATGTCGCGGGGTGCCGGCCAGTTGTAGAAGCGTGCGCCCTGTTCTTCGGCGGCCTTGGCGGAGGCTTTCGGCAGGATGGCGAACACTTCGTTCGATGTCGTCGGCCAGGCAAGCCTTGCGCTGTTGAGCGCGCCGAAGCCGGTGCGCAGGCGATCGGCCATGGTGTTGGCATGGCCGGCGAGACCCATCCACAGGTCGTCCTTCAGATAGGCGTCGAACTGGGCTGCGATAAAGCGCGATTTCGAAAACAGCTGTGCGCTGCGCTTGCGCAGGAATGCGAAATCCTTGGCGAGATCAGGATTGAAGAACACGATCGCCTCGGCGCACCAGCAGCCGTTCTTGGTGCCGCCGAAGGACAGCACGTCGACGCCGCGCTTCCAGGTCATCTCGGCGGGCGAGCAATCAAGCGCGACCAGAGCATTGGCGAAGCGGGCCCCGTCCATGTGCAGCGGCAGACCGTTGTCCTTGGCGATCTTTGCGATCGCGTCGATTTCTTCGAGCGTATAGATCGTGCCGACTTCTGTTGCCTGCGTCATGGTGATGGCGGCGGCGCGGCCGTGGTGAATGGCGTCTTGCGGGTAGCGTGAGATGCGCTCCACAAGGTTTTCCGGCAGCATTTTGCCGGCCGGGCCCTCGACCGCGACCATGCGCATGCCCGAGAAGAAGTCGGGTGCTCCGCACTCGTCCTCGATCACATGCGCTTCGGAATGACAAAAGGTGAGGCCGCCGGGGCGGGCGACGCTGGCAAGCGCTAGCGAATTGGCTGCCGTGCCGGTCGCGACAAAGAAGACGGCGACGTCGCGTTCAAACATCTCGTTGAAGCGAGCCTCGATCGAGCGGTCTAGCTCGCTGTTGCCGTAGGCCGCGGCAAAGCGGGTGGATTCCTTCGACAAGCGTTCATTGATTGCGGGATGGGCGCCAGCCCAGTTGTCCGAGGCGAAGAACATGACGTTACCTTGCAAGCGATGTGGGATAAGATGCGGGGCTTTGAGCGAGGCGGACCATAAGCCTTTTGGACCGTTGATCAATCCGGAAACATGCCGAATGAGCGGTGTCTGCTCGTGCCGCGTAATCAAAGCCGAGTTCTGTCATTCGCGGCGCAAGATTATTTCAAGCTGGCATCGCAACCAGTAATCAACTGTCGTTTAGCCTTAACTTTTTCGTGGGCCGGGGATTGAAGACAGGCGGCACTTATGTCATAAAATTCGAGAATTAGGACAGAATTGTTGTCCTAATTTTTGAAATGAAGGCGGTTTTTCGTTTCCGAGCGGTGACCGTCGACGTGTTCAAGGGTATGCTTCGTGCTCTCAAGGGCTTCCTGCTTCCGCAGTCTGCCACCTGAAAGGACGAGGCATTTCTTCGGGTGAAATGAAGAATACGCCGTTTGCAAGCTCGATCGTGAGTGGCCAACAGGAGGAATAGCAATGACGAAGAATGTTCCTGAAGTGCACTGTCTGCCCGCCACCGCGACCGCGGCGGAAGCTGGCTCGGGCGTCGAACAGCGTCTGCCATTCATTGCCTCCGGTATTCCGGCAGCACAAGGTCTTTACAACCCGCGCAACGAGCACGATGCCTGCGGCGTCGGCTTCATTGCCCATATGAAGGGCCAGAAGTCGCACCAGATCATCAAGGACGGCCTGTTCATTCTGGAAAACCTCACCCATCGCGGCGCCGTCGGGGCAGATCCGCTGATGGGCGATGGTGCCGGCATCCTCCTGCAGATCCCCGACAAGTTCTTCCGCGAAGAAATGGCAAAGCAGGGCATCACCCTGCCGAAGGCTGGCGAATATGCCGTCGGTCACTTCTTCCTGCCGCGCGACCCGGATCAGATCGAGCACTTCAAGAAGGTCATCGTCGATGTGACGGCCGAAGAGGGCCAGCAGTTCATCGGCTTCCGCGAAGTGCCTGTCGACAATTCCTCGCTGTCCAAGGCGCCGGATATTGCCGGTACCGAGCCCTATCACCTCCAGGTGTTTATCGGCGCCGGCCGCGATGCCGCGACCAATCAGGATTTCGAGCGCAAGCTCTTCCTCATTCGCAAGGTCATCTCCAACCGTATCTACGATCAGTTCGGCGGCCAGGAAACCGGCTTCTATCCGGTATCGCTGTCATCGACGACGATCGTCTACAAGGGCATGTTCCTCGCCTATCAGGTCGGCGCCTACTACAAGGATCTGGCCGACCCGCGGTTTGAAAGTGCTGTCGCCCTCGTGCACCAGCGGTTCTCTACCAACACGTTCCCGTCCTGGAAGCTCGCGCATCCATACCGCATGGTTGCCCATAACGGCGAAATCAACACGCTGCGCTCCAACGTCAACTGGATGGCGGCGCGTCAGGCGTCGGTGTCCTCGCCGCTGTTCGGCGAGGACATTTCCAAGCTCTGGCCGATCTCCTACGAGGGTCAGTCGGATACGGCCTGCTTCGACAACGCGCTCGAATTCCTGCTGCGCGGCGGCTATTCGCTGGCGCATGCGATGATGATGCTGATCCCCGAAGCCTGGGCCGGCAATCAGTCGATGTCGAAGGAGCGCAAGGCGTTCTACGAATACCATGCGGCTCTGATGGAGCCATGGGACGGTCCGGCTGCCGTATGCTTTACCGATGGCCGCCAGATCGGCGCGACGCTTGACCGCAACGGTCTGCGCCCGGCGCGTTACCTCGTCACCGACGACGATCGTATCATTCTCGCGTCCGAAGCCGGCACGCTGCCGGTGCCGGAAGAAAGCATCATCAAGAAGTGGCGTCTGCAGCCGGGCAAGATGCTGCTGATCGACATGGAAAAGGGTCAGATCATCTCCGACGAGGAGTTGAAGACCACGCTTGCAACCCGTCATCCTTACGAAAAGTGGCTGGATCGCACGCAGCTGATCCTTGAGGACCTGAAGCCGGTCGAACCGCGGGCGCTGCGCCGCGACGTTTCGCTGCTCGATCGCCAGCAGGCGTTCGGCTACACATCCGAGGACACCAAGATCCTGATGTCGCCGATGGCGACGACCGGGCAGGAAGCCGTGGGTTCGATGGGCACGGACACGCCGATCTCGGCGATGTCGCAAAAGTCGAAGCTGCTCTACACCTATTTCAAGCAGAACTTTGCGCAGGTGACGAACCCGCCGATCGATCCGATCCGCGAAGAGCTCGTCATGAGCCTCGTCTCGTTTATCGGGCCGAGGCCGAACATTCTCGACCATGAAGGTGCGGCCAACGCCAAGCGCCTGGAAGTTCGCCAGCCGATCCTCACCAATGGCGATCTGGAAAAGATCCGCTCGATCGGTCACACGGAAGACCGGTTCGACACCAAGACGCTCGATTTCACCTACGATATCGAGCGCGGCGCCGAAGGCATGCCGGAAATGCTCGATCGCCTCTGCGAGCGTGCGGAAGCGGCGGTCAAGGGCGGCTATAACATCATCGTCCTCTCCGACCGCCAGATCGGACCGGACCGGATTGCCATCCCGGCGCTTCTCGCGACAGCTGCCGTGCACCACCATCTGATCCGCAAGGGTCTTCGCACCTCGGTCGGTCTCGTCGTCGAATCGGGCGAGCCGCGCGAGATCCACCATTTCTGCCTTCTCGCCGGTTACGGTGCCGAAGCCATCAACCCTTATCTCGCCTTCGACACGCTGACTGACATGCATATGCGCGGCGAGTTTCCGAAGGAAGTGGACAGTTCCGAGATCGTCTCGCGCTACATCAAGGCGGTCGGCAAGGGCATCCTCAAGGTCATGTCCAAGATGGGCATCTCGACCTACCAGTCCTATTGCGGCGGCCAGATCTTCGATGCCGTCGGTCTGAACACCGAGCTGGTCAACCAGTATTTCTTCGGCACCGCGACGTCGATCGAAGGTATCGGCCTCGATCATATCGCCGAGGAAACCGTTACCCGCCACCGTGCAGCCTTCGGCAAGGATCCGGTTCTCGCCTCGTCGCTCGATATCGGCGGCGAATATGCCTACCGCATGCGTGGCGAAAGCCATGCCTGGACGCCGGATGTGGTCGCCACCCTGCAGCATGCCGTGCGCGGCAACAGCCAGGATCGCTACCGCGAGTTCGCCGAAATGGTGAACGAGAGCGCGGTGCGGATGAACACCATTCGCGGCCTGTTCAAGATCAAGTCGGCGGAACGGTCCGGCCGCAAGCCGGTGTCGCTCGACGAGGTGGAGCCCGCAGTCGATATCGTCAAGCGGTTCTCGACCGGCGCCATGTCGTTCGGCTCGATTTCCCGTGAGGCGCATACGACGCTTGCGATTGCCATGAACCGCATCGGCGGCAAGTCGAACACCGGTGAAGGCGGCGAGGAAAGCGATCGTTATCTGCCGCTCGCCGACGGTTCGATGAACCCGGAGCGTTCGGCGATCAAGCAGATCGCATCCGGCCGCTTCGGTGTGACGACCGAGTATCTGGTCAATGCGGATATGCTGCAGATCAAGGTGGCGCAGGGTGCAAAGCCCGGCGAGGGCGGTCAGTTGCCCGGCCACAAGGTGGATGCGACCGTTGCCAAGACCCGTCACTCGACGCCGGGGGTCGGCCTCATCTCGCCGCCGCCGCATCACGATATCTATTCGATCGAAGATCTGGCGCAGCTGATCTATGACCTGAAGAACGTCAACCCGACCTCCGACATCTCCGTGAAGCTCGTCTCGGAAGTGGGCGTCGGCACGGTTGCGGCAGGCGTTGCCAAGGCCCGCGCCGACCATATCACGGTCGCAGGCTTCGACGGCGGCACCGGCGCTTCGCCGCTGACCTCGCTGAAGCATGCCGGTTCCCCTTGGGAAATCGGCCTTGCCGAGACCCAGCAGACGCTGGTGCTGAACGGTCTGCGGTCGCGGATCGCGCTGCAGGTCGATGGTGGCCTGAAGACCGGCCGCGACGTCATCATCGGTGCCCTTCTCGGAGCAGACGAGTTCGGCTTTGCGACGGCGCCTGTCATTGCCGCCGGCTGCATCATGATGCGCAAGTGCCATCTCAACACCTGCCCCGTCGGTGTTGCCACGCAGGACCCGGTTCTGCGCAAGCGCTTCAAGGGCACGCCGGAACACGTGATCAACTACTTCTTCTTCGTGGCCGAGGAAGTGCGCGAGATCCTCGCCTCGCTTGGCTTCACCAAGTTCGACGAGATCATCGGCCTTTCCGAGCTGCTCGAGAAGGACGACATGCTGGCGCACTGGAAGTCGCAGGGTCTCGACTTCACCAAGCTGTTTCACAAGGTTGAGGCTCCGAAGTCTGCGACCTACTGGACCGAGCGGCAAAAGCATCCGATCGACGATATTCTCGACCGCAAGCTGATCGAGAAGTCGCAAGCCGCTCTTGAAAGCAAGGAGCCTGTCGTCTTCGAAGTGCCGATCAAGAACGTCGACCGGTCCGTCGGCGCCATGCTGTCGGGTGCGCTGGTCAAGCGCTGGGGCCAGAAGGGTCTAAAGGACGATACGATCCATGTGACGCTGCGCGGCACGGCCGGACAGTCGTTTGCGGCGTTTCTCGCGCGCGGCATCACGTTCGACCTGATCGGTGACGGCAACGACTATGTCGGCAAGGGTCTGTCGGGTGGACGCATCATCGTGCGGCCGCCGGAAAACTCCAACATCGTTGCCGAGAACTCGATCATCGTCGGAAACACCGTGCTTTACGGCGCAACGACCGGCGAATGCTACTTCCGCGGCGTTGCCGGCGAGCGCTTCTCGGTGCGCAACTCGGGCGCCATCGCGGTGGTCGAAGGCGTGGGCGACCATGGCTGCGAATACATGACCGGCGGCATCGTCGTCGTGCTCGGCGAAACCGGCCGCAACTTCGCAGCCGGCATGTCGGGCGGCGTGGCTTACGTTCTCGACGAGACAGGCGATTTCGCCAAGCGCTGCAACATGGCGATGGTGGAACTGGAGCCGGTACCTGAAGAAGACGACATGCTGGAAAAGCTGCACCATCACGGCGGCGACATCATGCACAAGGGACGCGTGGACGTTTCCGAAGACATGACGCGTCACGACGAGGAGCGGCTCTACCAGCTGATCTCCAACCACATGCACTATACCGGCTCGACCCGCGCCAAGGACATTCTCGACCGCTGGAGCGAGTTCCGTCCAAAATTCCGCAAGGTCATGCCGGTCGAATATCGCCGTGCACTGGTGGAGATGGAACGGATGCGGATGGGCGTGGCTGCGGAGTGAACCGCAAGGGACGCATCGTTCATGCCGGAGTGGCCGTGGCAATCGCCGCGGCCGTTCCAACGGTCGCAGCACTGGTCAATGGTGCGCTAGTTTTGGAATTTGTGGTGCTGGGGGCGGTGATCGGTTTCGCCTACTGGTACTGGGGGCCGCAATGGCCGCCTCTGTGAACTGAGGGAAAGACTATGGGCAAAGTTACGGGATTCATGGAAATCGACCGGCAGGTTGGCAAGTACCAGCCGGCGTCCGATCGTATCCGCCATTTCCGCGAATTCACCATTCCGATGTCGGATGCGGAAGTGACGAAACAGGCGGCCCGCTGCATGGACTGTGGCATTCCCTATTGCCACGGCCCGACCGGCTGCCCTGTTCATAACCAGATCCCCGACTGGAACGACCTCGTCTACAACAACAAGTGGGAGGAGGCGATCCGCAACCTCCATTCCACCAACAACTTCCCCGAATTCACCGGTCGCGTTTGTCCCGCGCCGTGTGAGGAAGCCTGCACTCTCAACCTCGAAGATGCGCCGGTCGCGATCAAGACTGTCGAGCAGGCGATTGCCGACAAGGCCTATGAGCTCGGGTATATCGTGCCGCAGCCGGCGACCGTGAAGAGTGGCCGCAAGGTTGCCGTGATCGGTTCGGGTCCTGCCGGCATGGCGGCGGCCCAGCAGCTTTCGCGCGCCGGTCACGACGTACATCTGTTCGAGCGCGAGTCCAAAGCCGGTGGCCTGCTGCGCTACGGTATTCCTGATTTCAAGATGGAGAAGAACTTCATCGACCGGCGCGTCGAGCAGATGACCGGCGAAGGCGTGACCTTCCACTACGGCGTCAATATCGGCGTCGACAAGAAGGTGGAAGAACTGACTGCGGAATTCGACGCCGTGCTTTATTGCGGCGGTTCGGAAACTCCGCGTCCGGCCGGCATTCCCGGCACGGAACTGCACGGCGTCTATGATGCGATGCCGTATCTGGTGCAGCAGAACCGCCGCATCGGCCGCGAAAATATCGACAGCGTCGCCTGGGCCGCCGAGCCGATCCTTGCCGGTGGCAAGCATATCGTCGTCGTCGGCGGTGGCGATACCGCTTCCGACTGCGTCGGGACCGCGTTCCGCCAGGGCGCCGTCAAGGTGACCCAGCTCGACATCCGCCCGCAGCCGCCGGAAAAGGAAGACAAGCTCGCGGTGTGGCCATTCTGGGCCACCAAGATGCGCACGTCGTCCAGCCAGGCCGAAGGCGCGATCCGCGAGTTCCAGGTGGCAACGCTGGAATTCGTCGGCGAAGACGGCCAGCTGACCGGCGTTCGCTGCTGCGAAGTGGATGATCGCCGCCAGCCGATCGCGGGCACCGACTTCATCATCAAGGCCGATCTCGCCTTCATCGCCATCGGCTTCTCGGGCCCTGCAACGGATAGCGTGCTGTCCGAACTCGATGGCAAGCTGGCGCTCAATGTCGACCGCCGCGGCTCCACCAACGTCATTGCCAACGAGCGCGACTACAAGACCTCGGTCGACAAGCTGTGGACCGCCGGCGACGTTCGCCGCGGCCAGTCGTTGGTGGTGTGGGCGATCCGCGAAGGCCGTCAGGCAGCACGAGCCATCGACGAAGCGCTGATGGGATCGAGCGTCCTGCCGCGCTAACTGATATGTCAAAATGAACGGCCTCTCTCCGTTTCGCGGGGAGGGGCCGTTTTTGTTTCGGGAGAATCAGGTCATGCTTGCCCATGACCATCCCGCAATCGATCTTGGCCTGCTCGATACGCTGTGCATCGCCCGGATCAGTAATTTCACGATCCGATTCCTGCGCGCAGACGGTCATCAGTAGGATCGACCCGAATTGCTGCTTGGGCGACGCTTGCTTTCCACAATAAGCGCCTGGTTTTGTGATCGCATCACTCGCTGCTGGAGAGAAACGCGTCGATCAATTTGACGGTGGCATCCGGCTGTTCTTCCATCAGCCAGTGGCCCGCATCGGCGATCACGCCCTCGCTGACCTGCGTGGCTGCGGTGCGCATCACCGCCGCCATGCCCGGCCCGAAGGACTTTTCACCGCCAACGGCCAGAATGGGCATTTCCAATTTTGCGCCCGTGGCTGCCCAGGCGCGGTTGTCGATCGCATCCTGGTCGAAGGCCGCGAACTGGGCGAAGCCGGAATGCATGGCGCCTGGCAAGGCATAGAGGGCGGCATAGTGTTTGCGGGATGCTTCGTCGAACCGCTTTGGGTCGGCGGAAAATTCGTTCCAGAACCGGTCCAGATAGAGCCGCTCGCGCCCGGCGACGAGACGCTCCATGTCCGGCCCCCCGAAGCGGAAATGCCAGAGAAGCGGGTTTTTCAGGATCTCGTCCCATGGTCCGATGCCGGGAACGGGCGCATCGAGCAGCGCGAAGCGGGTCACGCGGGCAGGTTGCTGCGTCGCGAGGGCGAAGCCCACCATGTTGCCGATATCGTGCGTGACCAGCGCGAAACGATCAATGTGCAGTCCGTTAAGAATGGTGGCCAAGTCGCGGGCCTGGCTTGCCTTGTCGAAGCCGCCTTCGGGGTGTGATGACAGACCCATGCCGCGAAGATCGGGAACGATGACCAGATGATCCATCTCGAGCTTTGCAGCGAGCGGCGCCCACATGTCGCCGGTTTCGCCGTAGCCATGTAGCAGAACGACGGCAGGTCCCTTGCCGCCAATCCGGAGATGGATGTCTACGTTGCCGACATGGACAGTTTGGGTCCTGAAGGTGGATGGAAACGGCGGAACGTCTGCAAGGACCGGCGTCGCAAGCAGAATCGTTGATACGATAACGCGAAAAAGCAGGTTCATGCGGGCACTCCGATAAAAGAGATCAGCTAGGCCATGCACGTCTGAACTGGGAATTTATGACTATGTAGCACGTTTTTTCGCGAAGCTACAGGCGAGAGCTCGCGCTCGTGTCAAAGACCTACTGGGTCGTGAGCCGGTAGTCGTCGATCCGACCGGCCGGGGCGGGCTCGAGTTCGCCGCGTTTGACCAGTTTGTCGCGCGGCGTTTCCGTCAGACGGGCCGGTGGCGCATTGCCGCCCAGAAGCTCCTGGCCGCCGTCCAGCTCCGGGTCAACCAGGCTGATCGGCCGTACGGGCACTTCGGGGTTGGCAGGAGATTCGAGCGTCTGGAGCGGCGGGAGGGTGCTGCTGTCGAATTTGGCGAGATCGGGGCTTGCCATGTCGCCCAGATGCCGGCGCAGGACCTTGTCGACATAGAAGGCGAGCTTTTCCTTGCCGGGCTTGGTGAGCGTGATGCCGTCGGAATTGCGCAGGCGTACCTGCTGTCCGTTGACGTCCGAGCCAGTCAGGACGAACCTGCCGTCTTCGTCGACGAAGCCGTCCCAGATGTCGACGAATTCGCCGCCGACCTTCTCCACCTGTCCCCGATAAAGCGTGTTGAGCGTGACCGCGTCCGCCATCATCGATGGCGACTGGAACGCCGGCAGGCCGACCCAAAGCAGCGTCAGCTTGCGCTGCGCGATCATGCCGGCAAGCTCCGCGACACGGGTTTCATATTGTTTGAACCAGGCATCCGTGCGGAATTTCTCGCGTCCGCTGGCGGTGTCCATTTGCTGGCGGTCGTTGGCACCCAGCATGACGACCACGATCGCGGGTTTGGCCTCGTCGAGAATAGCCGGCAGTTGGCCAAGCCAGTCGTAATGGTCGTCGCGCACCAGGCCGGAGGATCCGTCGCTGCGGCTGATGATTGAAACCCCCGGGGAGGTCGCAAACGTCGTTTCCAGCTCACCCCCGATATTGCCAGCGAGAAAATCGCCGATAACGAGGATCTTTTTGGCGGTTTCCAGTTTGGCGACGGGTTCGGCCTGGGGCTGAGAGGGTATCGGCGCCGTCCTCGTGCGGGGAACCGCAGCCTGCGGAGTGGCACGGCTTCTCTGCCGGCGTGGCGCCATCTCAATGATCGATCCATCCTGCCGGTCATATCGCCGGGTCGGACGTTCGTAGCGTTCATATCGCTCTGTGCGCGGCGCACCGAACAGCATGTTGAACAGGTTGCGCCGATCGCCGCCGTCCTGGGCAAACGAAACGGTTGATGGCAGCGACAGCACGAGGCTGGTCGCTACCATGAATACCGTCCGGACCAGGCGTCGGTTTGGCCTGTTGTGGCGCAAGAGCTTCATCGTTTTCATGCCTTTTGGCCGCACCGTTCACGATTGCGGCGCATCGCATGCTAGCCTCAACGGATCGCCTTGAGAAGAGAATGCGACGGCTCGCCATCCGGCTGCATGCCGAGACGCTTCTGGATGGCGGAGATCGCGGCCTTCGAGCCGGAGCCGAAATTGCCGTCCACTTCGCCTTCGTAATAGCCGAGTTCCTTCATGCGGCTCTGCAGCTCGAACTTTTCCTTGATGTCGAGCGTGCCGTTGGGGCGCGGCCAGGACTGCTGTACACCGCCGAAACCGGCGATCTCGTCGGCGAGAAGACCGACCGCGAGCGCGTAGCTGTCGGCTGCGTTGTAGCGCTTGATGGTGAAGAAGTTGGAGAGCATCAGGTAGGCTGGACCGTTCGCGCCGGCCATCAGCTTCAATGTCGCGCGGTCTGCTCCGCGCGGAAAACCCTTGCCGTTCGGACGCTGGAAGCCCAGCGCTGCCCACTGCGCCAAGGTCTTGCTCTGGCCTTCGTATTTTGCGGCGCCGGCGGGAAGCACGGATTCGTAGCCCCAGGTCTTGCCGGCAGTCCAGCCGTTCTTGGCCAGGAGGTTGGCGGAGGTCGCCAGCGCATCGGGAACCGAATGCCAGATGTCGCGCTTGCCGTTGCCATCAGCGTCGACCGCATAGAGCAGGTAGCTCGTCGGGATGAACTGGGTATGGCCCATCGCGCCTGCCCAGGAACCGGTCAGCTGCTTGGGGGATACGTCGCCTGCCTGAAGAATCTTCAAGGCGGCGATCAGCTGGTTGCGCGCGAACTTGCCGCGCTTCGGATCGCCCCAGCCGAGCGTCGCCAGTGCCTGCGGCACGTGGTGCAGACGTTCGGGGTTTTCCAGAGCTGCGCCATAGTTGGATTCCATCGACCAGATGGCGAGGAGAATGTTTCTGTCGACACCGAAATGCCGCTCCACGGCGTTCAGCGTCGCGCCATGGCGGGCAGCCATTTCGCGGCCGATCTTGACCGTGTAGGGATTGACGCGGCTGTCGAGATAATCCCAGATTTTCGACTTGAATTCCGGCTGGTACTCGGCCTTGCGCAGGACTTCCTGGTCGGGACCGCTGATGCCTGCAAAGGCGCGATCATAGGTCGAGCGACTGATGCCGCTTTTGGCAGCAGTCGAATAGAAATTTGCAACCCACGTCTTGAAACCGGCATCGGCGCGGGCATCTATCGCGCAGGTCGATATGGCAAGGCCGGCGACAAGCGAGAAGATCGTTGCGCGGAAGCGATTGGGGCTGATTTTTTTCATCGGCAGTCGGTCCATTTTTATTCTGGCCATCATGGCGAGATCGGGATGCGGCTCAACGATGTGATAACAGGATAGGGTCAACAAATTCTTTACCATGAAACGCGCGGCCGGGGCAGATCTTTGCTAAAAGGTAGCAAATGTTTATTACAGCCGACAAAAGACCCGAAACCGCACAGCGAAATGCATCAGGAGGCATGAGTGTCACAAGAACGGAAAATTCGTAAAGCAGTCTTCCCTGTTGCGGGCCTCGGCACCCGCTTCTTGCCGGCCACAAAGGCTGTGCCAAAAGAAATGCTGACGGTCGTCGACAAGCCGGTCATCCAATATGTGGTCGATGAAGCGGCGGAAGCCGGCATCGAACATTTCGTATTCGTGACCGGCCGTGGCAAAGGTGTGATCGAAGACTATTTCGATATTCAGTTCGAACTCGAGCAGATGCTGCGCGAGCGCAACAAGAATGCCGAACTGACGCTGCTCTCGCATATCCTGCCGAAGGCCGGTACGGCGAGCTTCACCCGCCAGCAGGTTCCGCTCGGTCTCGGTCACGCCGTATGGTGTGCGCGCGACATCGTCGGCAACGAACCCTTCGCGGTCCTGTTGCCGGACATGATCATGTCGTCGGAAAAGAGCTGCCTCAAGGGCATGGTCGAACTCTACGACCAGACCGGCGGCAACGTTCTCGCGGTCGAGGAATGCGATCCGGATCAGGCCCACAAGTACGGTATCGTCGGCAAGGGTGAGACCGTCGGCGACGGTTTCAAGATCACCGAGATGGTCGAAAAGCCTGCCAAGGGCACAGCTCCTTCGAACTTCTTCATCAACGGCCGCTACATCCTGCAGCCGGAAATCTTCAAGATCCTGGAAACCCAGGAACGTGGCGCCGGCAACGAGATCCAGTTGACCGACGGCATGCTGGCGCTGGCCAAGAGCCAGGAATTTGCCGGCTACCACTTCAAGGGCGAGACCTACGACTGCGGCGCCAAGGACGGCTTCATCATGGCCAATATCGCCTTTGCCCTGCAGCGCCCGGACATTCGCCCGGCGATCGAAGAGCCGCTGAAGGCGCTCGTCTCGAAGCTGATGTAAGCCTATCCGTTACTGCAAAAGAAAACGCCCCCGCGAGACGATCGCGGGGGCGTTTTTCGTTTCAGGGATCCATGCCTTCGATCAGGCGGCCCTGTGACCCTTGAGGCCGTAATAGGCGATGTAGAGGTAGCATATCGCTGGCATCAGGAAGGCGAGGTGGATGCCGACCGTATCGGCCAGCATGCCCTGCACGACCGGCAGGATGGCACCGCCGACGATCGCCAGGCACAGGATGCCCGATCCCTGGCTGGTGTGGCGACCAAGACCCTTGAGTGCCAGGCTGAAGATGGTCGGGAACATGATCGAGTTGAACAGGCCGATGGCGAGGACCGACCACATTGCCAGCGAGCCGCCCGCAAACACCGTGAGCAGGATCAGCAGGATCGCAACACCGGCATTGAACGCCAGCGCCTTGCCGTCGTCGACGAAGCGCATGACATAGGCGCCGACGAAACGACCGATCATGGCGCCGCCCCAGAAATAGGCGACGTAATGGGCGGCTTCGGATTCCGGCATGCCGGCGATGCTTGGTTCTGCCAGGTAATTGACCAGGAACGAGCCGATCGACACTTCGGCACCGACATAGACGAACAGGCCGATCGCGCCGAGAACGAGGTGACGGTAGGCCCACGCGGAGCTACGTTCGCCGCCTTCAGCGACCGTCGTGTCTTCCGTTTCGACATGCGGCAGCTTCAGGGCTGCAAAGACGGCGGCCAGCACGAGGAAGGCGATTGCCAGAAGCATGTAAGGGAAGCGGACGGCATCAGCCTCTGCGAGGCGCAAGGCTTCGAGTTGTTCGCCGCTGGCGTTCTGGATGTCGCCGGTCGCGGCCGACAGGATAAGGAAGGCGCCGAAGAGCGGTGCGATCGTGGTTCCGAGCGAGTTGAAGGCCTGGGTCAGCGTCAGCCGGCTCGAGGCAGTTTCAGGGGCGCCCAGCTCCGTCACATAGGGATTGGCGGCAACCTGCAGAATGGTGACACCGCTTGCCAGCACAAACAGCGCGCCGAGAAACAGCGCATAGACGCGGTAGCTGGCAGCCGGGATGAACAGCGCACAGCCGATCGCTGCAATCAGCAGGCCGACGACGATGCCCCATTTGTAGCTGATGCGCTTCACAAGCGCGCCGGCCGGCAGCGACACGATGAAATAGGCGCCGAAGAAGCACAGCTGGATCATCATCGACTGGGTGTAGTTGAGCTGGAAGACGTTCTTCAGGTGCGGGATCAGAATGTCGTTCAGGCAGGTGATAAAGCCCCACATGAAAAACAGGGAAGTCAGGGCAACGAGAGCGAAGCGGTAATTGTTACCTGCCGTCGAACTTGTTGCTGTGCGCGGTGTGGTCGCGCTGTCTGTTGGAATTCCAGCCACGTTGAGCCTCTAATCTATCAGGATGTATCGATGGAGTGCATTAATGCTGCACTGCGACAATTCGTCGTGAGCGCTTATATGTTGCGCACAGTCCTGAGGGGAAGTGGGCGGAAGCCCGGGCGCAAGCTTTGTACAACGTGCATGGACGGCGTGATCGGCTGGAGAAGCCATGCGCTGGAGGAGTAGCTGGAGCAACGATTGCTGCAGTGCGGAAATAATTGTTCGCGGGAAGGTATGTTGGAGACAGAACCCATTCCGATCCCGGGCCGTTTAGCGCGACTTCGTACTTTATGCCTATTGTGAAGGCACACATGTCGAAGCATTGGCGCCGAGTGGCGGCAGTACCGGGATAGATATCACGGAAACGTGATTGCCTGATGGACGCTATCGCTTCAGAGTCAGCCCCATGCCCGCGCGAACGATGTTCTGTTCGGTGCCGCCCGTGGTTTTCTCGTATTCAACGTCGCTCGTGAGATCGAGATAGCGGTTGATCGCCCATGTTATCCCCGCGCCGGCAAGCCAGGTGACCTCGTCTTCGCTGCCGGAATCAAAGTTGCGGAACACGGTGCTGCCGCTCAGGCGTGCCACGACGCTGTCGCGCATCTCGTGCGCAAGCGCTGCGGTGAGTTCATACTCCACCCATCCGCCTTCGCCGGGCGTTGTGGAATCCTGGACTGTCGTGCGCAGGCCGAGATTGACGTCGGTGCCGCGCTGGGGTGACCAGGTCGCATCGCCATCAAAGCTGATGCCACCGACATTCTTGAGGCGGTTATCCTCGTAGTCGACGACCTCATAGCCCGTTCCCAACTCGCCGCGCAGTTTCTCGCCGAAATCGAACTCGACGCCGGTGCGTGCGGCATAGGTCTGCGATGAGCGCTGATAGCCAGAAGCATCGCGCTTGCGATCGTAGAATGTGTGGCCCGATGCGATTTCCCCAAACGGGATGAGGGCAGGCGAAAGTTCATAGCCGAGGCGCAGTCGACCATCGATGCCGCTGCGATTGCGGTCTTTCATGTTGAGCGTGCCGCCGTCCGCAAGCTTTGCCTCGGTATAGACATATCGAGAGCCGTTGACGGCGGCGAGTGCTCTGATCTTGCCGATGTCGCGACCGATCGAGGCCCCGGTCTGGAACAGGTGCACGCCGGACTGGACGTCGGCGCCACCGACGGCGTTCGGGTCGTCATTGTCCTCACGGGTAAAGCTGTAACCGCTGGTCAGATGCGCAACGGTATCGTCTGCAAGATCGAGACGCAGATCCGCGCTGATCTTGCCCTCCGGATCCTCGCCTTCCTTGCTCTTGGTGAAATTGTGCTCGATCGTGGTTTCGCCGGTAACTGTCAGCGCATGCCGTGACCAGTCGGAGGTCAGCGTTCCGCGAATCCCGGTTGCCGCGTAATTGCGCGTTTCCTTCGATCCGTTCTCGCGGGTGATTTCTGTGTTGATGCTCTGATTGATGGACGGGCGCAGCATGAACGTGCCGAGCCGGATGCCGGTCGGATCCACCTCTTGACGCGGAGCCTCCTGCGGATCGATTGCCTCGGGACCATCATCGAGCGGCTCGAGATCGGACGGACCGATCGGCTGGTTGAGGTCGACTTCCGGCTCCTGAACACGCGCGGCCGCACTCTGTTGCGCCGTCGTATCGGCGGCCCGTTCGTCTCCGGCAACGGCGACTATGCCGGGAATCGTCCCGCCGACCGGTGCAGTCGGGGTGTTGCGGGTAATCGTCGATGTTCCGGCTGTTCCGACCTGGCTGCTGGGAATGGCTGGAAGCGCGCTGCCACTGTCTGGAAAAAGGCTCTGCGAAACGGCAGCCGACGGGAGGATCAGTGCCGAGCCGGCCAGCAGCAGTCCATACGCACGGCCGCGCAACGAAAGCGTCGTGGCTTTTGTCCTGCTGATAATCATCGGACTGCCCGGAAATCGGAAATGCTGATCCAAAGGCAAAGTCCAGCGTCGCTCCGCATCCACAGGTCCGTCCTGGCTAAGTGTATGCTTTGAAACACGAATGTCACCTTGTCGGATTTATCGCGAAGTATGCCTCGAAAGGGTTAGTTTATGGTTAACAGTTGGTGAAACCGGCCGCGTGGGGCTGCGCGACTGCCCTTCACGCTATCCGTCCACTCGCCAGGAGATGCCACTACATTTGCATGAACATTCCCAGCGCGCATGGAGGGTCGCAGGGCACAAACGCCGGTTGCCCAAGGCTGGCGAATTCGCGCGTTTACGGTGATTTAACCAAGTCAAACGTGACATTTACACACATTGGATTTGTTGAAGCGCATTAAGAAAATGTATCTACAGTTAAAGTATAGAAACTTGATATCGGAGCAATTCCGTTCCGAGGGGCGAGTCAGGGAAGAGTTATATGTCAATTCTTGCACGCATGATGAAGGATGAGTCGGGCGCGACTGCCATCGAATATGGCCTCATTGCCGCACTTATTTCCGTTGCTTTGATTGCCGGCGCAACAACGCTCGGCGGCGCTTTGAATAACCAGTTCAGCAACATAGCAGGAAAGCTCACCTGCGACGGAAGTGCCACCACTTGCTGATTGCAGTCTGCGAAATGCCATAGAAGGAGCCGTCTCGACATTCGAGGGGGCTCCGTTCGTCATCAGGCTGCAGTGTGCTGGGGGCCGTTGGACGTATTTATTCCGCGAATATCTTGGAACGCTGAGCGCGTCAGTGATGTACGCAAACAGCTGTGCGATTTCCCGTTGCCCGGTTCTTTCCTTGCTCAGCGACACTCTGGCCAGCGACCGGTTTCGAAGATCGACGCATTGTTTTCTCGAAGTCCGCAATACTTGCTCAGCGGCTAATGCGATGGACTTGACCAGGAAAAAGCGCTAAGCCTGCGACATGATAAAGAGAGCGTTGCAGGCCGCAGAGGTCGATGTCATTGATTCCGCCCTGCGGACAATTGCCTTTGGAAAACAGGGCCTTGTAGCCCTTGATCATGCCCTTCAGAATGGCCTGGGCGGCCCGTTCCGCGCAGCGGCCGAGCTGATCGGTGGCATCAGCGGTCGTGTCATCGTGACCGGCATCGGCAAGAGCGGCCATATCGGCAAAAAGATTGCTGCAAGCTTTGCCTCGACAGGAACGCCAGCCTTCTTCGTGCATCCGGTCGAAGCAAACCACGGCGATCTCGGCATGATTGCGCCCGGCGATGTCGTGCTGGCGCTGTCCTGGAGCGGCGAGACCGCCGAGTTGCAGGGGATCGTATCGTTCACCCGTCGCTTTTCTATTCCTTTGATCGCACTCACGTCTGGTGAGGTCTCAGCGCTCGGCAGAGCGGCAGATGTCGTTCTGCTTCTGCCGAAGGAACAGGAAGCCTGTCCGCACGGACTGGCTCCAACCACCTCGACGCTGATGCAGCTTGCGATGGGCGATGCGCTTGCTGTTGCGCTGCTGGAAGCGCGCGGTTTTTCGGCAACCGATTTCCGCGTCTATCATCCTGGCGGCAAGCTCGGCGCCATGCTGTCGCATGTCAGCGACCTCATGCATGTCGGCGACAGCATTCCGTTGGTGCGCCAGGGCGTGCTGATGCCGGAAGCGGTGCAGGAACTGTCGCGCAAGCGGTTCGGTTGCGTCGGTGTTACCGATGATGAGGGCCGGCTTGTCGGCGTCGTCACCGATGGCGATATTGCGCGCCATCTCGATGTCGACCTGACGAAGATGCCCGTGGACGAGGTCATGACCGTGCGCCCGAAGACTGTCGGCAAGGATACGCTGGCGACTGCGGCTCTTGCGCTTCTCAACCAGTACAGTATCGGTGCACTTCTCGTCGTCGGCGAAGATCAGCGCCCGATCGGCATCGTCCATTTCCACGATCTGCTGCGCGTCGGCGTCGCCTGAAACCCATCTGAGTTTCAGGTGGGACGCAAGACGGTCGCGGTTGCTTCGACGCGAAGATCGCGGCCATTTGATTCGATGATCACCACCTGAGTGCCGGCTGGCAGGTCCGGCCCGATGATCGACCACCACGTATCATCAAGCCTGATCCGTCCGCGACCTTCCGCGATCGGCTCGTGCAGCGTTGCGGTGCGCCCGACGAGGCTTTCGCCACGGCGGTTGAGGTTCGGCTGATCGCTCTCGCCGCCACGGCTCGAATAGAAGCGACGCCCGACCACCGCCAGTGCGACCGCTAGCACGGCAAACAGCAGAAGCTGCACCTGCCAGGTCCAGATGCCGGTATCCCAGAGTGCCAGAGACAGCGCGCCGATGATGATGGCGGCAAGCCCGATCCAGATCAGGAAGGCACCGGGAACGGCAAGTTCTGCTGCGAGCAGGACGAGGCCGAGGAGCCACCAGCTCCACGAGCCGAGGCTGCGTACCAGATCGATGATCATTGCAGCCTCATTTGTCGGAGGAGGGCGTATAGGGCGGGATGACGGCGGTCACGCTCGGCGTGCTGCGGGTGGTGCGCGAAGGCTGGCCGGGTTGCGTGCGGGGCGCTGCCGGGGCAGGGCCGTCGCCATCTCCGAAGACTTCCTTGGCGATGGCGCCGATGCCGCCGAGCGAACCGATCAGCGACGAGGCTTCAAGCGGCATCAGCACGATCTTGGAATTGTTCGCCTTGCCGATCTCGACCAGCGCTTCGGTATATTTCTGCGCCACGAAGTAGTTGATCGCCTGGACGTTGCCGGCAGCGATCGCTTCGGAAACGACCTGCGTTGCGCGTGCTTCGGCTTCTGCCAGACGCTCGCGTGCCTCGGCATCGCGGAAGGCCGCTTCGCGTTCGCCTTCGGCCTGCAGCACGGCTGCCTGTTTCGCACCCTCGGCCCGCAGGATCTGCGCGTTGCGCGAGCCTTCGGCCTCGAGGATCTGGGCGCGCTTCTCGCGCTCCGCCTTCATCTGGCGGCCCATGGACTGCACGAGGTCTGCCGGCGGCTGGATGTCCTTGATCTCGACGCGGGTGACCTTGATGCCCCAGGGGTGAACCGCCTGATCGACGACGCGCAGCAGCCGCTCGTTGATGACTTCTCGGTTGGACAGCAGCTCGTCGAGGTCCATCGAACCCATGACCGATCGAATATTGGTCATCGTGAGGTTCTGGATGGCGAGCTGCAGATTGGTTATCTGGTAGGCGGCCTGCGCCGCGTTCAGCACCTGATAGAAGGCGACGGCATCGGCCGAAACGCTGGCATTGTCCCTGGTGATGACTTCCTGGGTGGGGATGTCGAGCACCTGTTCCATGACATTCATCCGCGCGCCGATGCGCTCAATGAACGGCGTCAGAATGTTGAGGCCCGGCTCCAGCGTGCGCGTGTAGCGGCCAAACCGCTCGACGGTGTAGTTATAGCCCTGCGGCACGGTCTTCACGAGGGCAAAGAGCAGGAGTATCGCGAGGATTACGATACCGATGACAAAATAGTCGAAACCGTCCAGGCTCATGAAGAGGCCTCCTGCCCAATAAATTGCGTTCGTTTCATACCCGACAACCCTAGAGATGTGCGGAGGTGTTCACAAGCGCATGTTCTTGCACTAGAAACCGCCGGACACACGGGTCGCAGCCTACCCCGACAAAACAAGGACCAAAACCATGAAGACCATCGTCGTCTGTTCCGGCGGACTGGATTCCGTTTCGCTTGCCCACAAGATTGATGCCGAGCAGGATTTGATCGGGCTCGTCTCGTTCGATTACGGCCAGCGACACAGGAAGGAACTCGACTATGCCGCGGCTTGCGCGACGCGGCTGGGCGTACCCCACCAGATCATCGATATGCGATCGATCGGCAGCCAGCTGACCGGATCAGCGCTGACGGACGATCTGGACGTGCCTGATGGCCATTACGCTGAGGAAACGATGCGCGTCACCGTCGTGCCGAACCGCAACGCGATCATGCTGGCGGTCGCGTTCGGCGTGGCGGCGGCCCAGAGCGCGGATGCGGTGGCGATTGCCGTCCATGGCGGCGACCATTTCATCTATCCCGATTGCCGGCCGGGCTTTATCGACGCGTTCCAGACGATGCAGGATCATGCGCTCGACGGTTACGCCTCGGTGCGGCTGCTGGCACCCTATGTGAATGGGTCGAAGGCCGACATCGTCACCGACGGTGCGAAGCATGGCACACCGTTCGGCGACACCTGGTCCTGCTATAAGGGCGGCGAAAAGCATTGCGGCCGCTGCGGCACCTGCGTCGAGCGGCGCGAGGCGTTTCATCTCGCTGGCGTCGTCGATCCAACCGAGTATGAGGATGCCGATTTCTGGAAGTCCGCAACGGACGGGTTTCGCGCCGACGAGGTGCGGTAAGCACTACTCGGCGTAGATCATCTTTCTCGTCATGCCGCCGTCGAGCGTCAGGACCTGGCCGGTCATGAAGCCGGCACCCGTTAGATAGAGGACGGCGGCGGCAATGTCCTTCGGGCGACCGACGCGGCCGACCGGATGCTGTGCGTGGTCTTCCTCGCTCAGCGTCGTCTCATTGGTGATCCAGCCCGGCGCGATGGCATTGACCCGGATGTTCGGGCCAAGGCTGATCGCAAGTGCGTGGGTGAAGGCGACCAATGCGCCCTTGGACGCGGCATAGGCTTCCGTATCCGGTTCCGACATGAAGGCGCGGGTCGACACCATGTTGACGATGGACCCACCTGATGACATCAGCGGCACTGCCGCACGGGTCATCAGGAAGGCGCCGGTCAGGTGACTGTCGGTCACGCGGCGCCAGTCGGCAAGCGACAGCTGCGCAATCGGGCCATGGTTCGGGCTGGCGATGCCGGCATTGTTGACGAGCAGGTCGAGACTGTCCCAGCCGAGCAGCGCAAAGGCTTCCTCGACCGAGGCTTCGTCGGAGACATCGCAGAGAACGGGCTGGACGCCCTTCGGGACATCAGCCGTTTCAATGAAATCGAACGAGGCGACCTCGAAACCGTGGTCGGCCAGATCAGTGCAGATCCCGCTTCCGATCAGGCCGGCACCGCCGGTAACGATGGCTCGCTTCATAATGCGCTTCCTTAGCTCAGACCCAGCCCTGCAACTCGCGGCGAACCACCGTTTCGAGCACGTTGATGCCGTCGACGCTGTCGTTGAGGCAGGGGATGTGGACGAATTTCTCGCCGCCGTGATGCATGAAGATCTCGCCAGCCTCGCCGGCAATTTCCTCAAGCGTTTCCAGGCAGTCGGAGACGAAGCCGGGGTTCATGATGGCGACGCGCTTGATGCCTTCGGCGGCAAGCGTTTCCATCGTCTTGTCGGTATAGGGCTGCAGCCATTCCTCGGGCCCGAAGCGCGACTGGAAGGTCAGGCGCAACTGCTTGTCGGTATAGCCAAGCTCTTCGCGCAGCAACCGCGCGGTCTTGTAGCAGAAACAGTGATAGGGATCACCGGCCTTGAAATAGGACTGCGGAATGCCGTGGAACGAGGTGATCAGCAGCTGCGGTTCCCACTCGAGCGTCGACAGCGTCTGGCGAACGGAATTGGCCAGCGCCACGATATAGGCGGGGTCATCGTGATAGGTTGGCACCGTGCGCAAGGCCGGCTGCCAGCGCTGCTTCATCAGGTATTCGAACGCCTTGTCGTTGACGGTCGCCGTCGTTGCAGCCGCGTATTGCGGGTAAAGAGGAAACAGCAGGATCCGGTCGCAGCCCTGCGCCTTCAGCGCGTCCATGCGCTCGGCGATGGAGGGCTTTCCGTAGCGCATGCCCCAGTCGACCACGACGTTCGGCAGATCGGCCAGCCGCTCGGCCATTTTCTCGCCTTGGCTGCGGGTGTAGGTGCGCAGATAGCTCTCGTCGAGATCCTTGTTCCAGATCTCCTCATAGGCCTTGCCGACCTTCTGCGGGCGCTTGTTGAGGACGATGCCGTAGAGGATCGGATACCAGAACAGCCGCGACCATTCGATCACGCGCTTGTCGGACAGGAATTCGGCGAGATAACGCCGCATCGACCAGTAGTCCGTGCCGTCGGGCGTGCCGAGATTGACGAGCAGGACGCCAACTTTGCCGAAGGTAACCTTCGGATGACCGGTGGGCAGTTTTGAGGGCACGATATTCATGCGGTCACTTCCGATCGGGTTCGACCGCAGGATGCGGCCGGAGGATTGTCTGGCTCTATTTAGAAACAATCAACGGCCCGGGGAAGCCCCGAGCCGTCGGTTGCATCAGGACAAATTGTCCCGCTTTCGTTTTTATCTGGCCGGCAGTTCCAGCTCCTTGCCGATCTGGATGACATCCGGGTTGCGAAGGCTATTGGCCTTGGAGATGTCCATCCACTTCTCGCCGTCGCCATAGGTGCTTTCGGCGATCTTCCACAGCGAGTCACCCTTGACCACAGTGTATTTGCTCGGGCCGGCGGGAGCCGGGGACGCCGTTGTGGCTGTCGGAGCCGGCGTGGCCGGTGCAGGGGTGGCTGGTGCAGGTGCGGCTGGTGCAGGTGCTGCCGGTTCCGTTGTCATGGGCACGGGGGCGGCTGGAGCCGCTGGTGCAGGAGCCGGTGCTGCTGGTGCGGGGGTCGCAGGTGCCGGGGTTGCCGGTGCCGCTGGCGCCGGAGCAGGAGTAGCCGGAGTGGCCGGGGCGGGGGTAGCCGGGGCAGAGGGGGCAGGAGTGGCAGGAGCCTGGGCCGTCGTTGCCGGTGCAGCCGGTGCGGGAGTTGTAGCAGGCGCCGGAGCAGGAGTTGCGGCAGGCGCAGGGGCAGGCGTTGCAGCCGGTGCCGGTGCCGGTGCCGGTGCCGGTGCCGGTGCCGGGGCGGCAGCGGCCTTCGGTAACGGCTTGTAGTCTGCCGGTGTCAGGTCGGTGATGCGGCCGTCGGTATAGGGCTTGTAGGGGCTGTTGGCCGAGATGTAGTCGGCAACGGCGTTTTCGAGGTTGGGTCCGAAGTCGTAGGCGTTGACGGCCGCGGTGTTGAAGATCTTGTAGCCGTCGCCGCCGGTGCGGACGTAGTTGTTGGTAACGACGCCGTAGGTCTTGTTCGGGTCGATCGGAACGAAGGCCTCGCCTTCCTTGACCTGAACGTCGCTGATGCGGCTGCCGCTCGACTTCGACCGGTCGAAGGAGAACTTCATGCCTGCCACCTGCGGGAAGCGACCGGCGCCGTCGTCGATCTGGCTGACGCCGTTTTCAAGGGCGGTGACGACATCCGAGCCTTTCAGCTGGAAGGTTGCGATCGTGTTCTGGAACGGCAGGACGGTAAGGATTTCGCCCATCGTCACTTCGCCGGAATCGATCGAGGCACGCAGGCCGCCGCCGTTCTGGATGGAGAGCGTGATGCCCTGATCCTTGACGCGGTCAAGCTGTGCATCGGCAAGCAGGTTGCCCATCGTGCATTCCTTGGCGCGGCAGTTGAGGCGATCGCCATCGATGACGCCTTCGGTCGAGCCGACGACCTTCTTCTTGATCTCTTCGAGCGGGCCGCCGAGTTCCTTGACCTTGGCGACAAACGCCGCGTCCTGCGGAACGCTGGAATCGAGCAGCTTCGGTGCCCCCGCTGAAGACCTCACGACGCCGTTGTCATCAAACACGACGGAGAGATCACCGAGATACTTGGAGTAGGCGTAGGAGGTCACGATCGGAATATCGACGCCGGCAGGGCTTTTGACAATGGTCGGGTAGGGGCCGGATGCCTTGGGGTCGGTACTCGACAGGAAGGTGTGGCTGTGGCCGCCGACGATCACGTCGATGCCGGCAACGGCTGCCGCGATTTCCTTGTCCTTGACGTAGCCGACATGGGACAGGAGCACGATCTTGTTGATGCCCTGCGACTGGAGATCAGCCACGGCATTCTTCACATAGGTGATCTCGTCCTCGAAGGTGATGTCGGGACCAGGCGAAGAGGTTTCGCTCGTATCTTTCGCGAGAACGGAGACGATGGCAACACGCTGGCCGCCGAAATCCTTGATCACGTAACCCTTGTACTTGTCGGCCAGCGGTGTTCCAGCCTTGGCGATGGTATTGCCGGAAATGATCGGAAACTTCAGCGCGGTAATGAACTTCAGCAGTTCCTGCGGGCCGTCGTCGAACTCGTGGTTGCCGATCGCCATCGCATCGAAGCCGATGCCGTTCATGAATTCGGCAACGGGTGCGCTCTTGTAGGTGCTGTAAAACAGCGAACCCTGAAACTGGTCGCCGGCATCGAGAACGAGAACGTTCTTGCCCTGCAATTCGCTGCGGCGGGCGTCGATGGCCGACTTCACGCGCGCGATGCCACCAAAGCATTCGTTCTTTTCGGTCTCGGCCGGCGTGCAGGTGGAATCGTATTTGTTGATCGGCTCGATACGGGAATGCAGGTCGTTGATGTGGAGAATGTTGAGTTCGAAGTCGGCCATTGCGACGCCGCTCGAAAGGGCAATGACCGATGCGGTCACGATCCCCAATCCGATAGTTCTCATCATCATCTCTCTCCTTTTATGATTGCGCGCGTGTGGGCGTGCATGTTCCCGATTTTTGTATCACGCCATGGTGACGATCGTTGTGCAGCGCATGTTTTCACCAAGCAAAACTGGTTTCAAGGTAAATGTGACAAGGCCGGAGCTATTCGCCCTCGCGCACAACGCGAAAGGCCCCGCATCAAGCGAGGCCCTTCCTAACTCTGGAATGACTGTGAAGCTGGGCGATCAGCTGCGGCGAGCGAGCGAAAACTGCGCGCCGCTATCCTGCGTGCAGTTCAGCTGGCTCTGGGTGACCAACGAGCAGTTGACGCGCGACTGCGTCTTGCGCACCAGCGAGGTCATGTTGATCTCGACCAGCGTCGGCGAGAGCTTGTTATAGGTGCCGGAGGCGAGAAGCGCGTTGCTGTCGCTTGCACGGGTGTTGAACGTGCCCGCCTGGAAGGTGGAGACGATACCGTTCGGATCGACCCATGCGCCCTCGACGCCCTGCGGCTGCACTGGTGCTGATACCATGCGTGGCGGCGGAGAAGAGACGCAGGCCGTGAGGCTGGCTGCCGCAATGAGCACGAGGCCCGTTTTGAAGTTCATGATCTGTCTCCCGCGATTCGGTCCGGCTTGTGGTCTGCAACCATGCCTTCTGGAGCCTATGTAAAGCAAGACTGCGGATTGGGAAGACTGGGGACAGGCAGGAGTTTTCGCTTTGTGAAGAACGGGCGCGGGTGTGGCTTTTATACGCTCCAGCCGGTTCTTCCCGTCATGGCCTGGAAGAGGCCGCAAGTTGCCGCCGCAAGGCGCGATCGAGGCGGGGTTCCGCGCCGCGCAAGCGGGAGAGGCGGTGGGGCCCGCGGCTGACGCGAGCCCCCTCATTGATTCCTAGCGAACCAGAATGTTCTTGAACTGCCAGGCGTCCTTTTCGTCGATGTCTTCCGGGAACAGACCCGGGCGACCTTCGAGCGGGGTCCAGTCGGTGTAGTGGCCTTCGACCGGGCCGAGATACGGCAACTGCACTTCGAGGCAGCGCTTGTAGTCCACCTCGTCGGCTTCGACGATGCCGGCCTTCGGGTTTTCGAGTGCCCAGACCATGCCGGCGAGAACGGCGGAGGTTACCTGCAGGCCGGTTGCGTTCTGGTAAGGCGCGATGCGGCGGGTTTCTTCGAGCGACAGGCGCGAGCCGTACCAGTAGGCGTTCTTCTCGTGACCGTAGAGCAGCACGCCGAGTTCATCGACACCGTCTTCCAGCTCGTCCTCGTCGAGGACGTGCAGGACCGGCTGCTGGGTGCCGCCATTGCCGAACATTTCGTGCAGCGACAGAACCGCGTCATTGGCCGGGTGGTAGGCATAGTGGCATGTCGGGCGGTAGACGACTTCGCCGTCCTTCTCGACGGTGAAATAGTCGGCGATCGAGATCGACTCGTTGTGCGTGACGAGGAAACCGTATTGCGGACCCGGCGTCGGGCACCAGGTGCGAACGCGGGTGTTGGCGCCTGGCTGCTCAAGGTAGATTGCCGCCTGGCAGCCCTTCTTGTGCTTCTTGGCGTTCTTCGGCATCCAGTTTTCATGGGTGCCCCAGCCGAGTTCAGCCGGCTGCAAACCTTCCGAGATGAAGCCTTCGACCGACCAGGTGTTCCAGAACACGTTGAGGGGCTTCGGATGCTTGGTGCGCTGGGTGTCGCGCTCGGCAATGTGGACGCCCTTGACGCCGAGCTTCTTCATCAGCTTCGCCCAGCCTTCGCGGTCGTGCTGGTCCGGCTCGTCGAATTTGAGGCCGGTGTCGTTGGCAAGGTTCACCAGCGCCTGCTTGACGAACCAGGAGACCATGCCCGGGTTTGCGCCGCAGGTGGAAACGGCCGTGGTGCCGCCCGGGTTCTTCTTCTTCTCATGGCGCACGGTCTCGCGCAGCGCATAGTTGGTGCGCTCGGAGTTCTTCATGCTCTTGTCGAAATAGAAGCCGAGCCAGGGTTCGACGACCGTGTCGATATAAAGGACGTCGAGCTTGCGGCACATCTTCATCAGGTCGAGCGAGCCTGTGTCGACCGACAGGTTGACGCAGAAGCCCTGGCCTTCGCCTTCGGTCAGAAGCGGCTTCAGCAGCTCCTTGTAGTTTTCCTTGGTGACATGATCCTTGATGTGACGGATGCCGTGCTTCTTGAGGATCTCCATGTCGGAGGGCTCTTCGCGCGGGTCGATAACCACCATCCGGCTCTTGTCGAACTTGAAATGGCGTTCGATCAACGGCAGCGTGCCGCGGCCGATCGATCCGAAACCGATCATCACGATCGGACCGGTGATTTCGCCATATACCGGATAGGTCTCGTCTTTCATCGTATTCTCCCTATGGGTCGACTGCTCTTCCACCGCCGCAGCCTGCGTTTTGCAGGCGTAACGGACCCGTGTGACATGCATCTGATGCCCGGCCTAGATCACAAAATTTCGTCACAATAAAGGGGTCGCGTTTGAGGCCTACGCTGGAATAACGGTCCCGAGGTTGTTTTCGCCCGACCGGCGCGCCGGGCGCCCAAAATGTGGTTTCCGCTCGGTTGGTCCGTTTTGCGTGGATAATGCTAAATCTAGCACCTGTCCCTTGGATCCGTTTTCGCGCACCCTAAAATCTGCTGGGAACGACCAGGGGAATGTCATGTTGAAATTCGGTTTGCGCTTGTCGCCGAATAGGTCAGGGCGCGGGGGCATCGGGGCGATCCTGGTGCCGTCGAAGCTTAGCAGGATCCGTCGCGGCAACGTGTCGATGGCACGTGCTTTTCCGGCGTGGGGATTGTGGGTCGTGTTCTGGCTGGTGCTGGCGCTTGGGTGCACCATGGCGGTGGCTGTCGCCCGGTCGCCCGCCTGACATCACTCATCTGGTCCCTTGCAGGTGATCCACCAGAGCGCGCAGTTTTGGCGCCATGTTCCGCCTGCTCGGATAGTAGAGATAGAAGCCCGGAAACCACGGGCTGAATTCTTCGAGCACCGGCACCAGCTCGCCCGTGGCGATCGCCGGGCGGAAGCTCTCTTCCATGCCGAAGCTGATGCCCGCGCCGGCAATGGCCAGGCGAACCATCAGCGCCATGTCGGTCGTGGTGATCGTGTCAGAAACGGCGACCGAGAATTCCTTGCCGTCTTGCGAAAACTCCCAGCGATAGGGCGCCTGATGGACGGAGGCCCGCCACCCGATGCAACGGTGAACGCCAAGTTCGCGTGGGTGAGCCGGGGTGCCGTAGCCTTTGAGGTAGCCCGGCGAGGCGACGGCGATCTGGCGCTGGTTTCCGGAAACCGGCACGGCGATCATGTCCTGCGCGATGACTTCGCCGAGCCTCACGCCCGCATCATAGCCCTCCGCAACGATATCGAATTCTTCGTCGGTCACAGTGATATGCAAAGTCACCTCCGGATGTTCCTCGGCGAAGGACGCGAGCACGGGGCCGGATAGAAAGCTCTCGGCAATCGAGGAGACCGCAAGGTTCAGGCGGCCGCGCGGACGTCCGTGCAGGTTTGCTGCCGCCTCGGTGGCGCCGCGCATCTCCGACAGCGCTGGCGCAACCTCGGAATAGAGCCGCTCGCCCGCCTCCGTCAGGGCAACGCTGCGGGTGGTGCGTGCAACGAGCGCGATGCCGAGCGTCTCTTCCAACCGGCGGATCGTCTGGCTGACGGCCGAGCGGGTGACGCCGAGGCGGTCGGCGGCGGCACGAAAGCTTTTTTCTTCTGCGACCAGCGTGAAGACCGCGAGCGCATTGTAATCAGTCAGCATTGGTTAGAATTCCTTGCCACTGTGGAAACAGCTGGGCGGCTTATCGCGACAATGGAGGAGGAATAGGGTCCTTGCAATCCGCAGGCAAGCGGAGAGCGAAGGAGCTAATCACGTGGACAAGGTTGTTCTCATCACCGGCGCATCGAGCGGGATCGGTGCAGGTATCGCCCGCGAACTGGCAAAAGCCGGGGCGGCACTGATGCTGGGCGCCCGCCGCACCGACCGGCTGGAGGAGCTCGCCCGGGAACTCCGGGACTTGGGCGCCAAGGTCGCGATCCGCAGGCTTGACGTCACCGATCGCGCCGATGTCGCGGCATTTGCGCAGGCGGCGGTGGCGGAATTCGGCCGGGTCGACGTGATCGTCAACAATGCGGGCGTCATGCCGCTATCGCTGATGTCTTCGCTCAAGGTCGACGAGTGGGACCGGATGATCGACGTGAATATCAAGGGCGTGCTCTACGGCATAGCTGCCGTGCTGCCTCTGATGACGGCGCAGGGCTCAGGCCAGATCATCAATATCGCATCGGTCGGCGCTCTCAGTGTTTCACCCACGGCTGCGGTCTATTGCGCCACCAAATATGCGGTGCGGGCGATTTCCGACGGCTTGCGGCAGGAGCATGACAACCTGCGCGTCACCTGCATCCATCCGGGTGTGGTGGAGAGCGAGCTTGCCGATACCATCACCGATGCCGTGGCTGCCGAGGCCATGAAGACCTACCGCGCCATTGCCCTGAAGCCGGATGCGATCGGTCGCGCCGTGCGCTTCGCGATCGAGCAGCCCGACGATGTCGATGTGAACGAGATTGTCGTTCGCCCGACGCGGGCGCAGTGAAGGGTACGGCTGCCATGAACCGCCGCCATCTCCTCCTCGTTGCCGCCGCGTCTTTCGGCGCGGCGCTTCCTTCCCATGCAGAGGACATCAAGGACAACAAGATCCAACCCGCGAGTCATCCCTACGTCGGAATGTGGGTAACGGCAGACGGACATATCCGCCACGAGCTGCAGCAAGATAACCGCTATGATGAAGCACACGGCTCTCGCAAAAGCGCGTATCAGGGCCGGTATCTCGTCACCGGCGATCACATCGAGTATTGGGACGACACGGGTTTCTCAGCCGATGGCGACTTCGTCGATGGCGTGCTGCATCATGCGGGGATGGTGCTCTACCGGGAAAAGTAGAGTGTCTGTTCAGACCAGTTCGGCCCGGATCAGGCCGCGCAGGGAATTGCCGACGAAGAGGCGTTTTCCGGCAAGGTCGGTCTGTTTCACAAGGCCAGACTTCGCGCGGCCCTCGCGGATCAGATCGCCGCGCAGGATCCCCGCAAGCAGACCGGATGAAATCGGCGGCGTCGTCAGCGTGCCGTCGGCCTGCTCCACGAAGAGATTGGTGCGCGTGCCTTCGCAGACCTCGGCGCGTTCGTTGAGCAGGATCACCTCGTCCACGTCTTCAGGGAATTCGGCGCGGGCGGCGTCATAGACTTCGCGGCGCGATGTCTTGTGGCGATACATCGGATCATCCGAGGGCAGGCGCGTCTGCGCGATCCCGATCCGCCAGATCGCGTCCTTGGCAACGGGCGCGAAGGGCGTGGCGACGATCTCGACCTTGCCGCGGAACGTCATTTCCAGCCGCACGCGTAGTGGCGTCTCCCCTTCGACCGAGGCCTGGAGTTGTTTCATCAGGTCTGGCGGGGCCGGGCGAAAGCCAAGGGCATCGGCTGAACGGTTCAGCCGACGCAAATGCTGGTCGATCCGGGTAAAACCGGAACCCGGCTCCCAGCGCATGGTTTCGATCAGCGAAAGATCCACCGGTTTTGCACCGCGACCCTTGGCCTTCACAGACATCGCAACCCCTCCGACCTACGTTTGACCGTCCGTTGATCAGACAGCCTTGTCCAAAGCTTCCAACTCGTCGATCAGACCTTCGATCATCGACAGGCCCTTCGACCAGAAGGACGGATCGGTGGCATCTAGGCCGAATGGCTTGAGCAATTCCGAATGATGCTTGGTGCCGCCTGCCTTCAGAAGGCCGAAATACTTGTCCTGGAAGCCGGGGGCGGCGTTCTGGTAGACCGCGTAGAGCGAGTTCACCAGGCAGTCGCCGAAGGCATAGGCATAGACGTAGAAAGGCGAATGGATGAAGTGGGGGATATAGGTCCACCACGTCTCGTAGCCTTCCGAGATCCGGATTGCCGGGCCGAGGCTCTCGTTCTGGACGGACAGCCACAGTTCGCCGATCTGCTCCGACGTCAGTTCGCCCTGCTTGCGGGCCGTGTGGATCTTGCGCTCGAACTGGTAGAAGGCGATCTGGCGGACGACCGTATTGATCATATCCTCCACCTTCTGGGCGAGCATCGCCTTGCGTTCGCGCTTGTCCCTGGTCTTTTCCAAGAGTGCCCGGAACGTCAGCATCTCGCCGAACACGGAGGCGGTTTCGGCAAGCGTCAGCGGTGTCTGGCACATCAGCGCGCCCTGGCCGCCGGCGAGAACCTGATGCACGCCGTGGCCAAGCTCATGGGCAAGCGTCATCACGTCGCGCGGCTTACCCATATAGTTGACGAGAACGTAAGGGTGCGCAGACGGCACGACCGGATGCGCGAACGCGCCCGGTGCCTTGCCGGGCCGTGCCGGCGCGTCGATCCATTCCTCGTCGAAGAAGCGGCCGGCGATGGCGGCCATCTCGGGCGAGAAGGCGCCGTAGGCGGATAATACGGTGTCCTTTGCTTCCGGCCAGGAAATGAGGCCCTTCGGCGTTTCCGGCAGCGGCGCGTTGCGGTCCCAGTAGTTCAGCTGGGCGACGCCGAGCCATTTCGCCTTCATCGCGTAATAGCGGTGCGACAGGCGCGGATAGGCCTGCGTGACAGCTTCCGAGAGCGCGTCGACGACCTCGCGTTCGACACGGTTCGCCAGGTGACGGCTGTCGGCGATATCCTCAAAGCCGCGCCAGCGGTCGGAAATTTCCTTGTCCTTGGCGAGCGTGTTGGTGATCAGCGTGAAGACGCGCAGGTTCTCGCCAAAGGTTTTTGACAGTGCTACGGCCGCCTTGGCGCGGGTTTCCGGCTCGGGCTCTACCAGCATGTTGAGCGTGATTTCGAGCGGTTGTTTTTCGCCATCCACCTCGAAGCGAAGTTCCGACATGGTTTCGTCGAACAGGCGGTTGAAGGCTGCGGCCGACGTCATCGACTTTTCGAGGAAAAGCTGCTCGAGCTTGTCGTCCAGCTGGAAGGGCTTATCCATTCTCAAGTCCACCAGCCAGGGGCGGAAATGGCCGGTTGCGGGATCGCGGTCCATCGCCGCATTGATGACCGCATCGTCGATCCGGTTCAGTTCCAGCGCGAAAAACAGGAGATGCGAGGAGAGATCCGTCAGCTTTGTCTGGATGTCGCCGTAGAACTTGCCGTTTGCCGGGTTGGACGTGTCCGAAAAATAGGTGAGGCCGGCGAACGAGCCGATCTTGCCGAGGAGGTCGTCGAGCGCGTCATATTCCGACAAGGCCTCGCCAAGTCCGCCGGCACCGGTCTTTGCGGCAGCGTCTGCAAGCTTGCCCTTCCACTTTTCCTCGAAAGCCAGCGACAGCGTGCGCGCTTTTTCCAGATCGGCCACAAATTCCGGGGCATCCTTGGCAGCGTAGAGATCGGACAATTTCCAGACTGGCAGGACACCGAGCGCGGGGTCGGCGGGCGAAGCAGCGGGGGACGCGCCGGAAAAAGCAGGAGAGGCGGTCATGGTGTGCCAGTTACGGAAATTTCTCACGGTTTTCTCCTGTCGACGGCGATCCTGTGCCAGAACCGACTGTTTTCCCCCTCGGCCGTTAAAATGCAAGCTTTTCTCAAAAGGGGATGTTCAAGCCTCTCTGACACAACTTGCAGCATAAGAGCCCATCAAGGGTGCACGATGAACGTTGCAGGAGCCGAGCATGATTGCCCATGTCCTAGTCGTAGATGACGATCCGATCCAGCGCCGCCTCTTGAAGAATGCCGTCGAACGGTTCGGACATGTCGCCCATCTCGCCGAGAACGGCCTCGTTGCTCTCGACTTTCTCCAGAACCTCAGCGGACCGGTCAATGTCATCGTGCTTGACCTGATGATGCCGGAAATGGACGGGCTGAGCTTTCTTTCAACCATCCGCAGCATGGGCATCGATACGCCCGTCATCGTGCAGACCGGCCAGGGCGGCATCGAAACGGTGGTGGAAGCCATGCGCGCCGGTGCCTTCGATTTCGTCGTCAAACCGGTGTCACCGGAGCGGATCGGTGCGTCGATCGGCAATGCCCTCAAGGTTGGCCAGAAGGAAACCAAGTCGCGCACCGGTCGCCGCCGCGCCGGCATCGTCGGTTTCAACGATATCGTTTCGGCAAGCCCGGACATGCTGCGCGTCATCGATCTGGCCCAGCGCGCCGCGCACTCCAACATTCCGGTGGTGCTCGAAGGCGAATCGGGCGTCGGCAAGGAAATGGTGGCCCGCGCCATCCAGTCCGCCAGCGACCGTGCGGGCAAGCCGTTCATCACTGTCAACTGCGGTGCCATCCCGCACAATCTTGTCGAGAGCATCCTGTTCGGTCACGAGAAGGGCGCGTTTACCGGCGCCTCCGAGCGGCACACGGGCAAGTTCGTCGAGGCTGACGGCGGCACGCTGTTCCTGGACGAGATCGGTGATCTTCCACTTGAAGTTCAGGTGAAGCTTCTGCGCGCCGTGCAGCAGGGTGAAATCGAGACGGTTGGGGCCGGCAAGGTCCAGAAGGTCAACGTGCGGCTGATTTCGGCGACCAACAAGGACCTGATCGAGGAAGTCCGGGCAGGGCGGTTCCGCGAGGACCTCTATTACCGTCTCAACGTCTTCCCCATCACCATCCCGGCGCTGCGTCGCCGCAAGGAAGACATTCCGCATCTGGTCCGGGTTTTCGCCGAGCGCTTTTCGGTGGAACAGAAGCTCGAACGCAGTGTCGGTATCAGCGCCAGCGCGATGGCACTTCTGACCGCCTATGACTGGCCGGGCAATATCCGCCAGCTGGAAAACGCGATCTTCCGCGCCGTGGTTCTGACCCAGGGCGACAAGCTGACGGACGAAGATTTCCCGCAGATTGCAGCTCAGCTGCCGGAATTCCGCACGGAAGAACTGGCCGCGACCGGTGCCGCCGTGCAGCCTTCATCGCTCGAGATGGATCCGCGTCCGCGTCTGCGGCACGAGGCCGTTGTCGATGGTGGCTTCCCGATCCCGGTACGGTCCGCCATGCATACCCAGCCGATGCGGCCCGATCCGCGCGCGCTGCTGGCGGCCGCCTATCCGGCTTCCGACAACGTCATCGTCAGCACGGACGACACCGGCGAGGTGCGTAAACTGGCCGACGTGGAAGAAGAGCTGATCCGTTTTGCACTGAAATTTTATCGCGGACAGATGAGCCAGGTGGCACGCAAACTCGGCATCGGGCGCTCGACTCTCTACAGAAAACTCAAGGATTATGGCATCGATCCCGACGATCCGCTGAAGGAAGCGGCCTGAATCGGCGCGAAATCGGGATTTTTATGACGATAATCTTCGCGCAAGCCTCTTCCCCTAACCTTGTCAATCTCTCATTAGCAATTCATTGACTATACGAGAGGTGCTTGTGCTTGTGTGACACATTTGCCATGCTGTCACCGCATTTAGCAGTCAGATGAGACGACGAGGGTAGTTGTCGACAGGACGGGGAACGCTTTGCCGTATTTCAAAGTTCAGAAAACGCCTTCGGGTGTGCGCTCTGACGATGACCGTGCGGCGCGCGTTGGCGCCGGATCTGGTCGTCTTGCAGGGATCAGATCGTCGATCTTCAAGCGGATCGCCAAGCGTTTCGTCGTGGCGTCGACCCTTGCTGCAATCGCATTTACGATTCTTCCAGCTTCGGTGCACGAGGCAGAGGCCGCTGGCGATACCCGCAGCCTGAAGCTCTATTTCGTCCACACCGGCGAGAAGGCCACCATCACCTACAAGCGCAATGGACGATTCGATCCGCGCGGTCTGGCACAGCTCAACCAGTTCCTCCGCGACTGGCGCCAGAACCAGCCGACGAAGATGGATCCGCGCCTGTTCGACCTGGTTTGGGAAGTCTACCAGCGCTCCGGCGCCACCGATTCCATCCACATCGTCTCCGCTTTCCGTTCGCCGACCACAAACGGCATGCTGCGCGGTCGCTCGCGCAAGACCGGCGTCGCGAAGAACAGCCAGCACATGCTCGGCAAGGCGATGGACTTTTACATTCCGGGCGTGAAGCTCTCGACCCTGCGGGCGCTCGCCATGCAGATGCAGGTGGGCGGCGTCGGCTTCTACCCGACTTCCGGTTCCCCTTTCGTGCATCTCGATGTTGGCGGCGTTCGTGCCTGGCCGCGCATGACCCGCAAGGAACTGGTTCAGATCTTCCCGAAGGGCAACACGCTGCATCTTCCGGCTGACGGCAATCCGTTGCCGGGCTACGAGGTCGCTCTCGCCGATTACAAGAAGCGCGTTGGTTCTGATTCAATTGCGATCGCCAGCACAGCCGGCGGCTCGATCCGCGGCGAAGCACCCAAGCGTCGCGGGTTCCTTGCCGCACTGTTTGGCGGCGGTGGTGCCGACGAGGTCGAAGACAACGAAGACATGAAGGCACCAATGGTTGCCAGCCGTGGAGCACCGCGTTCCGCTCCGGCTGCCGACGATGGCGAAGAGGCACCGGTCGCGACTGCACGGGTTGCGCCGACGCCAACTGCCCCGACGCCGACTGCGCCGACACTCGTTGCTGCTGCTGAGCCGGTCGAGCCGGCGATTGCAGCGCCTGTGCCGCTGTCACGGCCGGCCTTCCGTTCTGACTCCAGCACCGCGGGTCCGGGTGGGCTTGCCACGGCGCTCTATCAGCCGACCCGCAATGCCGCGCAGGACGCGCTTGCCATGCAGACGGCTGCTGCAGCCGATGTGCAGCGGGCTGAAAATTTCGCCGATCTGTCCGGTTACGCCATTCCGGTTCCGACCCTCCTTGGTCCTCGCGGGCTGAAGGGTGATGCGGAAACCAGCGTCTTGACTGCCTCCATAGAGCCGGCGCCATTCGAAAACCTTGGCTCCGTGCCAGTTCCGATCCACCGCCCGGGTGCTCCAGCAGCGCCGCTCGTTGCATCGCGCCCGCAGAGCGATCAGCAGAGCCTTACGCCGGAACTGGTGGCAGCGCTGTCGCGAAGCGTCGAAGCGCCGGTTGTTCCGGCACCGCAGGCGGCGCCAGCAAGAGCGCCAGCCCAGGCCGTCGCCGTGTCGGCACCGGTGCCGATGGCCGCGCCTGCGCAGCGCCAGATGGCGGCTCTTTCGCCCAAGGTGATCCAGCCGTCCGCCAAGCAGATGCAGTTCGGCGACGGGTTTGACGCGCCGCGTCCTGCAACGGCGTCGCTGGGTACCATGCCGAGCTACGGCACCGCCAAGAGCGGCCGCGCTGGCAAGCCTGCGACTGCACAGGGGCAGGCCAAAGCTGGCAAGAACGGCTTGACCGGTGACATGGTGGCGAAATGGGCAGTGAACAACAATCGCGCTGAAGGTCAGAACCCGGTTTCGATGAAGGCGCCTCGCGTGGTCAGCCGGACGCTCGATCGTGATTATTCGGCCGGTTACACAAGCAGCGGCTTCAAGCCTGTGAGTGCTGCCGTCGCCATCGATCCCAACCGGTTCAGCGGCCAGGACTGAGTTTCAGGACTTTGGCCGCCACCTGTTTGCCGGCGACGATTGCCCCCTCGACGTAGCCCGGGAAAGACGGCGACAGTTCCGACGATGCGAAATGTACCGGCGGCATGCCGGTTGTCAGGGTCGCTTCCGCGTCGTTGGCGTCGAGACTGGTGATCACGTCACTATAGGCGCCGTCGCTCCAGCGGTCGTCGACCCAGTCACGCATGCGAATGTCCAGACTGTGTCTGGCCTCGTCGCCCAGCGCCTCCGCCAGTTTCTCAATTACGAACGTTTCAAGCTCACGGGCGGGCTTGTCGTGCCACGCCGCCGCCAAAGGTCCGCTAACGAAGACGATCAGTCCGGCGTAACCGTCGCGACTGGCGTCGCAGGCAAACAGGCCTTGCGGATCATTCCACATGGTCATGCCGCTGAGATCCCGGTCTCGCCAAAAGGGTCGCTCAAAGCGGATGTTGAGCTTGATGACCATGCCAGGGCTCCACGCATCCAGTGCTCTTGTCAGATGCGGCGGGAGTGCTGGGGCGTAGGACAGGCGGCGCGCCATGATGGGCGGCACGGCGAGCACGACCTGCGCTGCCGTCATTTTTCCCGTGCCGGTCATCAACGTGACACCGCCACCGGAAATGGCAAGCTCAGTGACAGGCATGCCAAGCCTTAGCCGATCGCCAAGGGTTGCCGCCAGATCGTCGGCCAGCGCATGCATCGTGCCGGCGAGAAACAACTCGAGTTCGGACGTGGTGTTGGTGATGCGTCTGTCGTTTGCCGCGAGATAGGTGAAGGCAATCTCCTGCGGCGCGCGGCACCAGAGGCCGGTCACCATGCGCAGAAACCCCTGCCGTATATCGTCCTCGACCGGCTGTCTCTGCGCCCAGTCGTAAGCCGTCAGCTTTCTGAGCGCCGGATCGGAAAGATCGGTCGCGATCATCGTCTCGCGCAGTGCATCGACGCCGTTCCAGATCGCTTCTGCCCGCCCGCGGGGGACTTCGGGAAGGTATGTGGTGTCGCCCTCGGCATAGGTCTTCACAAAGGTCCTGCCGAACTCTCTTGCCAATGAGACCACTTCCGGCATGTCGCGGCAAAAGAACTGTCCGCCCGCATCGACGGCCGTGCCATCCTCAAAAACCTGCGCCTCGACGCGTCCGCCGACGCGATCCTGCGCTTCGAGCAAAACAACGTTCACGCCCGCTTTCATCAGCTGCGTTGCGGCAGTCAGGCCGGTGAAACCGGCGCCAACGACGATGACATCATAATCCATGACCGATTCCGAGTGTCTCTGAGGAAGATGCGATGCTTGCGCCCATGAAAAAACCCGCCGTTGCCGGCGGGTTCCTTGTCGTCTTCAAAATTGTTTAGGCGGCGTCCTGTTCGGCCGGGCTTTCGATCATGCCGAGGGCTGCCAGATAGGTGTCGAGGATGAGGTCCTCTTCCATCCGCTCCTGATCGTCCTTCTTGCGAAGGGCGATGACCTTTTTCATGATCTTGGTATCGTAGCCCATGCCCTTTGCCTCGCCGTAGACATCCTTGATGTCGTCGGCGATGGTCTTCTTCTCTTCTTCCAGTCGCTCGATACGCTCGATAAATGCGCGGAGCTGGTCGCGGGCGACGCCATGAGCATCAGACATCGGGGCCTCCTGATCTTGATCTGTGTTGATTGGCTGTCACCTGCCGAAAAGCGGCGGCAAGGTCAAGGCCCAAATACGCGGGCCTTGTCCGTGGGCGTCAGCCATGGGTCGGCTTGTTGCCCTCGAATGCGGCTTTTTGAGCGCCTGTGGATTCCGACTGGTGCAGATTTTTCCAGTCCTCGTAGGGCATGCCATAGACGATCTCGCGGGATGCATCCTTCGTGAGAGCAAGGCCTGCCTCGTCGGCCGCGTCCTTAAACCAGTTGGACAGGCAGTTGCGGCAGAAACCGGCCATGTTCATCAGGTCGATGTTCTGGACGTCGGTCCGCTCGCGCAGATGTGACACGAGGCGACGGAAGGCTGCAGCCTCGAGCTCGGTCTGCTGTTCCTTGGAAAGTTCGGTCATCGTGACCTCCTTTGTCTGAACGCTCACGCGGGGTAGGGGCCGGTGCGCGACGGAAAGATTTGATACGCATGCAATGTGGGGTCGGCATTGAGCGTCGTGAAGATCGGCGCCAATCTTTGTGCCCAGTCCTCGATGCCTTGCTCGTCGCCGATCAGGTCCTGGCGCACTTCCAGCAGGGTGTGGGGAATACCGGGGATCATGCAGTGCCGGTACATGGTGTCGCCCTTCAGGGCGCCGTCATAGGGTTCGTTGTCGCCGACGACGATATCGCCGGGAATTCTAAGCTGCTCGATGAGAGGTACGACGACCCGATCGTCGGTATCCCACAGCACGCCCGCATGCCAGGGCCGCGGCGTTTCGCGCCAGTACGGCGTGAAGGAATGCAGCGACAGCACAAGCGGTGCCCGGCCGGACGCGCTGGCCCTTGAAATCGTCTGTTCGACGGCGCGGTGATAGGGCCGGTGGTAGGTGGCAAGCCGAAAATCCCATTCTTCCTGGGTGATCGGGTGGTTGCCGGAAACGATGGCGCCGTCGGAGATCTTCATGATCAGCGTCGGATCATCTTCGCCGCGGTTCGGATCGATCAGCAGGCGGGAAAAGCAACCGAGCACGGCCGGCACGTTCAGAATGTCGGCCAACCGGCGGGTCAATCCCTCGATGCCGATATCGAAGGCGATGTGGCGCCGGAATGCGTCTTCTGGCAGGCCAAGATCGCCGTAGCGGGCGGGCAGGTGGTTCATTGCGTGGTCGGCGAGAAGAACCATCCCGCCGTCATAATCGCCGTCTATGATTTCGAACGGTTGGAAGTCGTCTGTGTCCATCGGGGCTTGTACCATTGTTTTGCGCAGCCTGTCCCGGTGATATCTCGGCCGTTTCCTGCCACGGTCGCCGCGGACAAGGCAAGCGGCCCCCGGCGGGCGTTCAGAATATAATCGATTAGATTGCGTTGACTTTCAAACCCTGCCGCGCGAGAAAGTGCATCACGAATAACCATGGAGTCCTGACGGAAACCGTGTCGAAAAAATCCCTTAGAACATATCTTTCCGCCCTGTTTTCTGTGCCTGCCGTGGCATCCGCGCTCTGCGTCAGTGCGCCGCTGTTGATGGCGTCTCCGGCACTTGCGGATTTCCGCGTCTGCAACGGAACCCAGAACCTCGTCGGCGTGGCGATCGGCTACCGTGCCAAGGATGGCTGGAACACCGAAGGCTGGTGGCAGGTACCCGCATCAACCTGCGCGACGCTGATCGAAGGCGAGCTGCAGTCCCGCTATTATTATCTCTATGCCGAGGACGCGGCCCGCGGCGGCCGCTGGACCGGCGGCGTCAACATGTGCGTCGCCGAGAACGAGTTCAAGGTCGTCGGCGTCGACGACTGCTTCACCCGTGGCTTCCAGCGCATGGGTTTCAAGGAATATGACACGGGCCGTCAGGGCAGCTGGATGGTCCAGCTTTCAGACACGTCCGGATCCCAGGAAGGCCAGAATTGATGAGGCGATACCGCAAAGTTAAGATCCTTGCCACACTCGGCCCGGCATCCTCCGACGAGGAGATGATTGCCAAGCTGCACGAGGCAGGCGCGGATCTTTTCCGCATCAACATGAGCCATTCGAGCCATGAGATGATGCGGACGCTGATCGAGCGTATTCGCTCGGTGGAAAAGAAATCCGGTCGCCCGATCGGCATCCTCGCCGACCTACAGGGTCCGAAACTGCGCGTTGGCAAGTTTGCCGATACCAAGGTGACGCTGGTCCCAGGCCAGACGTTTACACTCGACAATAACGAGGCTCCCGGTGACGAGAACCGTGTGTTCCTGCCGCATCCCGAAATTCTCGAATCGGTGAAGGTCGGCGATCGCCTGCTGATCGATGACGGCAAGCTGGCGCTGCGGGCCGAAAAGGTTGACGGCACGTCGATCACCTGCACTGTCGTTGCCGGCACCGGCATTTCCGACCGCAAGGGTGTTAGCCTTCCCGATACGCTGCTCGCCGTTGGCGTTCTCACCGACAAAGACCGCGCCGATCTCGATGCCGTGCTTGAGACCGACGATGTCGACTGGGTCGCTTTGTCCTTCGTTCAGCGCCCGGAAGATCTCGCCGAAGTTCGCAAGATTGCCCGCGGCCGCGTCGGCATCATGTCTAAGATCGAAAAGCCGCAGGCACTCGAGCGGATCGATGAGATCATCGATCTCTCCGACGCCGTCATGGTGGCCCGTGGCGATCTTGGCGTCGAAATGCCGATCGAGGCGGTCCCCGGCATCCAGAAGCAGCTGACACGCGCATGTCGCCGCGCCGGCAAGCCGGTCGTGGTCGCGACCCAGATGCTGGAATCGATGATCAGCGCGCCGGTTCCGACCCGCGCCGAAGTGTCCGACGTGTCGATCGCCGTGTTCGAAGGTGCCGATGCGATCATGCTGTCGGCCGAATCGGCGTCCGGTCAGTATCCGGTCGAAGCCGTTTCGATGATGGCATCGATTGCCCGCAAGGTGGAAGACGATCCGCTTTATCCGAGCATCATCTACGCGCAGCGCGCGACGCCGGAAGCAACCGGTGCCGATGCGATCTCGCTTGCTGCCCGCCAGATTGCAGAGACGCTGCGGCTTGCCGTGATCGTTACCTACACATCGTCGGGCACGACAGGCCTTCGCGCTTCGCGCGAGCGTCCGAACGTTCCGATCCTGGCACTGTCGCCGAGCGTCAAGACCGCGCGTCGACTGTCGATCGGCTGGGGCATGCACTGCGTCGTCACCCACGACGCGACTGATCTCGACGACATGGTCAACAACGCCTGCCGCATCGTCGCGTCCGAAGGTTTTGGTAAGCCGGGCGACCGGATCATCATCTCGGCCGGCGTGCCACTGGGCACACCGGGCGCCACCAACATGCTGCGCATCGCCTATATCGGTGCAGATGGGCAGAGTGGGGTCTAAACCCGAACTCAACAGCGTGAAATGACAAAGGCCGTTGGAGTGATCCGGCGGCCTTTTTGCGTCAGGTCTTCTCGATCGAGAAATCCATGTCCGGCATCGGCTCGTCGGCCACCCGCGCCAGTCGTGCCTCGACCATGCGGGCAACGGCCTGAAGGTCGCGGTGGCGGCCTGCGAGTTTCTCGATCCCGGCGATGGCGAGATCCGTCGCGAGGTAATCCGGCTTGTGGCCGAGGCCGCGGATGACGATCAATTCTGCACCGGCCACGGCGGCAGTGAGGGCCCGGGCGTGGATATCCATCGAGACGATCTTGTCGCTGTCGCCGTTGATGATCAGCGTCGGTGCGGTGATCTCGCTGTAGCGCGGCGCGACCCTGGTCACGTAGTCGTTGAGATTGGCGACGTCGATCGCGTTGTTGCGGAAGTTCTCGGGCCGCAACACCAGTGCGGTGGCGCCGCCGTCGAGGTAGCGGTCTGGACGGGGGTTGGGATGGAAGACGGCATGGGTTGCCTTCTCCATCAGCACTAGCCCGGCGGGAAGAGCGAGGAAGCGGGTAAACAGACGTCCGAGATAGGGGCGGGCTGCGAGATTGTAGTACCAGTCGACGCCGCCCGGCCAGGGATGGGTGGCGGGCGCGAGAAGAAGCAGGCCTGCCGTCTTTTCCGGATGGTAGAGCGCGAAGGATGTGGCGATCGCACCCCCGAAGGAATGGCCGACGATGATCGCCTTCTCGATGCCGTAGCGATCCATGAGGCGAGCGATCGTTTCGGCCTGGCCATCCGGAAAGCCGTTCTCTTCGCCGCCACGCTCGGAATAGCCGTGACCGGGACGGTCGACGAACAGCATTTCGGCGCGCCCTTCTAGCGGTCTGCGGAACGCTGCTTCCTGGTCCTTCAGATTGCCGCTGGCGCCGTGGATGAAGACGATCGGGGGAAGGTCGCCCTCGGCTGGTGCTGCGACATGAAGGGCGTTGATACGGATATCGCCGAGATCGGTGAGTTCACCGTCGTTCGGAAGGTTGGCCTCGATCGCTTTCGCCTTCCAGGCCGTGAAGCCGAAGCCGAATGCGATGAGAGACAAGATAAGAGGTACAATCCCCATGGCGGCCCATCAGGTTCGGTTGCCGGCGATCTTTTCGGATAGCTTGGTCACAGCCTCCTGCGCCTCGCGATCGGCGGGGTAGATGTCGAGATAACGCTCCCACGCATTCAGCGCCTGGCTGTCCCGTCCGGCTTCGGTGAGGATTCCGGCAAGACCGGCCAGCGCGCCGAAATGGCGAGGCTCACGCTTCAGCACTTCGGCAATATCGGCCATCGCCTTGCGCTGGTCGCCCATCGCGTAATGCATTGTGGCGCGGCGGTTCCAGCCTTCGACATAGGCGGGATCGATGAGAGTGACGCGGTCGAGGAAGTCGAGGGCGGCGGCGTTGCGCTTTTCCTTGGCGGCCGTGGCCGCCCAGCCCATCAGGAGATTGACTGTGGGACTGCCCGACTCACCCATGTTCATGGCGATCTGCGTGGCGATTCCGCGCGCCTTTTCCGGATTGCGCTCACGTTTCAGCGCCGCAAATAGCGGGTCGACCCTGGCGTTGAGAGGCTGGCCGGCATTTGGTGCTGCTTCCGGACCTCCCTGCTGCGGACTTTCCAGCGGCGGAGCGGGAGGCATCGGTTGGGATGGCAGCATGGGCTGGGGCAGGGTCTGCGCAAAGGCAGGCACCGCAACACACACAGCAAGGATCACGAAGCTTGAACGAAAACAGCGCATGCGGATAAAGTAATCCGCATGCGCCGAAGGTCAAACCCGAAATTTCACGCTACCGACAATTTGATCGTCTCAGGCGTGCCCGGACAAAACGTCGATATCAGCGCAAATCAGCCCTGGCGGGCCTTGAAGCGCGGGTTCTGCTTGTTGATGATGTAAACGCGGCCCTTGCGGCGAACCAGACGGTTATCGCGATGACGAGCCTTCAGCGCCTTGAGCGAGTTCTTGATCTTCATTGTACTGGTCCAGAAGTCTGTGGGCTCAAAGAGCCGCTTGTCTCTATCAATCGAAAGCGTGCCGCCTATCTGTCGACGAGGGGCGCGCTCAGGTTGGCGTGCAGATAACCCGTGGCTGGATGCGTGTCAACCTTGTGACGCACTTTATGACCGGGTTTTCCGCCCCTTCAGCTCCGTGACATGGCCCATTTTCCGGCCCGGACGGGATTCCGTCTTGCCGTAGAGGTGGACCAGCACGTCGGTCCTCGCGAGCCAGCCGGGCACGTCGAGGATGTCGTCGCCGATCAGGTTGGTCATCACGCAATCGGAATGACGGCGCGGATCGCCGAGCCTTGAGCCGGCCACCGCGCGGATATGCTGCTCGAACTGCGAGACCACGCAGGCAGCCTCTGTCCAATGGCCGGAATTGTGCACGCGCGGTGCGATCTCGTTGGCAATCAGGGTGCCATCGGCCATCACAAAGAATTCCATGCCGATCACGCCGACATAGTCGAGGGCAGCGAGGAGCTTTTCGGCGGCACTGCGCGCGGTCTGCGCGGTCGTGTCTGGAATGGTCGCGGGCAGGGTGGAGGTATGAAGGATGCCGTTGCGGTGGATGTTCTCGGACGGATCGTAGCAGGAGACCGTGCCATCCTTGGCACGCGCGGCGATGATCGAGATTTCGCGCTCGAAGGGCACGAAGCTTTCGAGAACCATCGGCACCGAGCCGAGGTCCGCATAGGCGCCATCGGCCTTGTCGTCGCTGGAGCGGAACACGCGCTGGCCCTTGCCGTCGTAGCCCATGCGGCGGGTCTTCAAGACACCCTTGCCGCCGAAGTCTGCAAGCGCTGCTTCGAGATCGGCTTGGCTGTCGACGGAATGAAACCTTGCGGTCTCGATGCCGCAGCCGTTGAGGAACTGCTTTTCAACAATCCTGTCCTGCGCCACTTCCAGGGCCTTGGCCGGCGGGTAGACTGGAACCGACTGCTGCAGGAACTCGGCTGCCTCAACCGGTACGTTTTCAAATTCGTAGGTCACGACGTCGCAGCGGCTGGCGAGATCGGCCAGCGCCGTCCTGTCGTCGTAGGCCGCCGTGATCTGTTCGTTCGCGACCTGGGCGGCCGGGCAATCCGCCTGCGGTTCAAGGATGATGATGCGGTAGTTCAGGCGTGCGGCAGCGATCGCCAGCATGCGGCCGAGCTGGCCGCCGCCGATTATGCCGATGGTGCGGATCGTCATGATGTTTCTCAGGGTGCTTCGTCGATGGGATATTCGGCGACCGATGCGGTGTGGTGCGCGCGATAGGCGTCGAGTCGGTCGGCAAGGTCATCGTCGGAAAGGGCAAGCACCGCTGCAGCAAGAAGGGCGGCATTGATCGCGCCGGCACGGCCGATGGCCAGCGTGCCGACGGGAATTCCGGCCGGCATCTGGACGATCGAGTAGAGGCTGTCGGTTCCGCTCATCGTTTTCGACTGGACGGGCACGCCGAACACCGGAAGCGGCGTCAGGGCCGCTGTCATGCCCGGCAGGTGGGCAGCGCCGCCGGCACCGGCGATGATGACCTTGAAGCCCTCGTCGCGGGCGCTCTTAGCGAATTCGTACATCCGGTCCGGCGTGCGGTGTGCCGAGACGATCCGTGCTTCGTAACCGATGTCGAGCGTATCAAGCGTGTCGGCGGCGTTCTTCATGGTCTCCCAGTCGGACTGGCTGCCCATGATGATGGCGACTGCGGGTCTTTCTGACATTCCAGGCCCTTTAAGGTGAACTCAAGCGATGATGTCGGGAATGATCTGGTCTTCGATCTGGGTCATCCGGTCCTTGATGGCCAGCTTCTTCTTCTTCATGCGCTGGATGCGAAGAGCCTCACAGCCGACCTTGATCATGGCATTGATCGCGGCGTCGTAATCTTCGTGTTCCTGGCGAAGTTTCGCGAGTACCAGCCGGTTATCCGCCTGTTCCTGATCACGCATGCTCAGTCCCCATTCTTTACGCCGGCTTTTTGCAAACCCCGGCTTCATCTGCAAGCTCCTACCATCAAACCGCGTTAACTGGAAGTTAGCCGACGCCACGAATTTGCCGCTGAGAGACCATGATTTCTCCTTCGACAAAGCGGACCAACCGTGTCACACTTCTGTTGCAAACCTGAAGCCTTGGCTCAGAGGAGTGCCAAGGCAGGTACCTAAGGAAGGAACATGCCACATGACCGTCCAGGCGCATATCGCATCGCTTGAAAAGAAGCACGGCGACCTCGAAGAGGAACTCCAGTCCGTTCTCGCATCTCCATCCGCCGACGATCGTGAGATCGCAGAGCTCAAGCGCCGCAAGCTGCGCATCAAAGACGAGGTGGAGCGGTTAAAGACCGACACCCGTCATTAGGCGATCAAAAGCGCCACGCGCCTCACGTACATTCGTGAGAGGGTGCCCACAGCGGCACGATAAATTCCAAGACTAAAAGCAATAGTTCTGGTCGTAACGTCACAGTCGCGGCCAGAATTCACGTCCAGAACTGGTCGAGCCACAGGTTGAGCCGGGTGAAGCCGCTGCCGTTCACGGCATAGATGCGCCGCGTTCCCTCTGGTGTGACAGTCACGAGATCGCTGTCCAGCAGTGCTTTCAGATGCTGCGAGACGGCCGGCCTGCTGATCGGCAGTCCTTGTGCAAGTTCATTCACGGTTTTCGGCGCGCGTCTCAGCTCTTCGAGGAGATGGCGCCGGTTCGGATCGGCAATGGCTGAAAACGGATCGAGTGTCATAGTTTGAAGCTAAGCATAACTTGACGAAGCATCAACCGTTTTCGTGTCTCGCGACCGGCGGAAGGCCTTATTGTAATTGGGTTTTTTATGATGTTTGGATGGACCGGTCAGATCGGCAGGCCGTCCCACAGTAGCTTTACGCCGGCAACGAGAGCGAGCGCGTAGGTCATCGGATAGAACACTTCCGACTTCAGATGCTTGACGATCGCGGCACCGAGCATGGTCGAGACCAGGGCTGCCGGCAGCAATGTCGCCGAGATCGTCAGGTTTTCGGCCCCCAATGCGCCGAGAAGGAAATAGGGGATGATCTTGACGGCGTTGACGATGGCGAAGAAGCGGATGCTGGCCCCGGTGTATTTCTTAGGATCCAGCTTCATCGGCAGAACGTAGATCTGGAAGGGCGGGCCTCCGGCATGCGCCACGAAACTGGCATAGCCCGACAGCGCGCCCCAGAACGTGGCGGCCGCCGGACGATGGGGCAGTGCGGCGGCCGGACGGTTCTTATCCGGGCCGTAGACCTGCCAGAAGTAGCGGAGGGCGAAGAAGATCGTTGCCGCGGCAATAACAATCCGCAACGCGTCGTCCGAAACATAGGCCGAGGTCGCCCAGCCGAGCGCGATGCCGATGACGCCGCCCGGCAGGATCATCAGCAGGGTTTTTCTGTCGTTGAAATGGCGCCAGGACCAGAGTGCCACGATATCCATCAGGATCAGGATCGGCAGGAAGATCGCCGCCGCTTTGACCGGGTCGACTGCAAGCGACATCAGCGGCATGCCCATCAGGCCGATCGCGCCGCCAATGCCGCCCTTGGAAAGCCCGACCAGCATCACGGCGGGCACCGCTGCTGCAAAGAAGGCGAGGCTGAGCGTATCGGAGGAAAATATGTCTGGCATGGGCACTTCAGGCTTGCACCGTTGAGGCGGGCAGATGGGATGAGCGGTTGATTGCGCAATCCTTCCGGTCTATCGAATCATTCAAGAGAAAACGAGTGCGGATCGCCGGGTTGCGGTTCGCTGCATGGGAAGAAACATGAAGAAACAGGAAGAGCGTTGCCGTCTGGTGCTGATCGTGCCGCAGGATGCGGATGCGAAAGCGCAGGCGGACCGACTGGAGAAGGCGCTTGCGGGCGGCGATGTCGCCTCGGTGATCCTGCCGCAATACGATGAAGACGATACCGCGTTCCAGGACCGCGCCGAACTCATGGTGCCGATGATCCAGGCCGCGGGTGCCGCAGCGCTGATCGCCGGAGACAGCCGCGTCGCAGGTCGCGTCAAGGCAGATGGCCTGCATATGGCCGGTTCGATGGAAGAGCTGGAAGAAACGATCGAGAAATTCAGCCCGAAGATGATCGTCGGCGCCGGTGGTGCATCCGAGCGTCACACGGCGCTCGAAGTGGGCGAGCGCCGCCCCGACTATATTTTCTTCGGCAAGCTCGATGGCGACATCAAGCCGGAGGCGCATCCGAAGAACGTCGCGCTTGCGGAATGGTGGGCTTCGATGGTGGAAATTCCCTGCATCGCCATGGGCGGCACGGACATTTCCTCGGCGCTCGAGGTTGCCGAAAACGGAGCGGAATTTGTGGCTTTGAGACTGGCTGTCTTCGATCATCCCGAAGGACCGCAGGAAGCAGTTCGACTGGTCAACGCCGATCTGGACGAAAAAGCGCCACGGTTTGAGGCTTGATGGTCTCCATGCCATCGATTCGTCGCGCCTCATCCACCGTCCTGATGCTTGCCGCCAGCCTTTCCGCGTCGGCCGTCTTGCCGCATCCGGCAATTGCGCAGGTGCAGCAACCCGGTGCGGTGGAGCAGGAGGGGCCGACGGCGGCGCAGTCGCGTCAGGTGGTGACGAGACCGGTCGCGCCGGATGCAATGGGCGTCGAACGCGGTGCACAGCCCGATGGCATCGTGCCGTCCGCCGGTGTCGAACTCTATCAGCGCATGGGCGTGACCTTGCCGCCACTGCCGCCGGAGAAGCCCTATACGGGCCCGATCGACGAGGCCTATGGTGCGTTCCAGCGCGGCTTGTACGTCAAGGCGCTCGATGTCGCACTGAAGCGTGCGTCGGCCGGCGATGCGGCGTCGCAGACGCTTGTCGCCGAAATGATGAGCAAGGGGCTCGGCATCAACCGCGACGCAAAGACCGCGGCCTTCTGGTACGGGCAGGCTGCCGAGCGCGGCGATCCTGCCGCCATGTTCCAGTATTCGCTTCTTTTGATGAGCGGCCGTTACGTGCCCGCCGACAAAAAGAAGGCCGACGACTATATGCGCAAGGCGGCGGAAGCCGGCAATTCATCGGCGCAGTTCAACTGGGGCCAGATCCTGGTGTCGGACAATCCGGGCGACAAAGGTTTCAAGCTGGCGCTGCCATTCTACGAGCGGGCGGCAAAGCAGGGCGTGGCGGATGCGCAATATGCGGTGGCCCAGCTCTACGTGAACATGAAGGGCGTGCCCGAGGAGAAGAAGGCCGAGGCTCGCCGATGGCTGGAGCGCGCGGCGAAGGCCGGGTTCGACACGGCGCAGCTCGACATGGGCATCTGGTTCGTCAACGGCGTCGGCGGCGAGCGCAACTACGACAAGGGCTTCGAATGGCTGCGGATTGCAGCCCATCGCGGCAATGTGGTTGCCCAGAACAAGCTGTCGCATCTCTATATCGAGGCGCTGGGCACGCGACCAAACCCGGTCGAGGCCGCCAAGTGGTATGTGCTTTCAAGGCGTGCCGGACTTCAAGACGCGGCGCTTGAAGATTTCTACCTCGGCATCAACGACGAGCAGCAGCGCCAGGCGATCGACGCGGCGAACCGCTTCCGCCGCCAGTAGTCAACCGCCAGTAGTTCAAGTGGTCAGGCGGTTGCCTTCATCGCCGCCAGCGTGAACAGGGCGTGGCGGATGATAAAGCCGTGGGCAAGCGCCAGGATCAGCAGCGTTACCAGCCAGACGATCAGGTAGATGCCCGGCGAGGCCTTGATACGGCCGCCCATGCGGGGGCCAAGTGCGAACATGGCTGTCACGAAGAGCGCGCAGGCCGGCAGAAGCAGCAGCGCGATCATGGCCGGTGCCGTGCTGGTCGGTGTGCCGGTCAGGGTGAAGTGGATCGGCAACTGGGTATCGGCCGGCAGCGCCGAGATCAGACCCAGCGACAGCATGGTCATCACGCCCACAAGTCCGAGGCTGATGCCGAATGGCAATGCGATCTTCACGGTGATACTCCTAAAATCTCGATAGCCGGCGTTCTGGCAGATCGCAGGCAGGCGGGCAATGTCGCATTTTGTCCGTTCACGCGGGCTTTGTCGGCTTCGACTTGAATTTCCCTTGGTTTTGTGGTCTTGAACCGGCCAATCAAGACAATTCGCCACAGACACGTCCCGGCTGATGCATGTTCGGGACCATACGATCAGGATTTCCCGCATGGCCCGCTCAGCCCTTCTCAACGTCATGGTTCAGGCCGCCCTCAAGGCTGGCAAGTCGCTCTCCAGGGATTTCGGCGAAGTTCAGAACCTGCAGGTTTCGGTCAAGGGACCGGGCGATTTCGTGACCCAGGCGGATCTCAAGGCGGAAAAGATCGTCCATGACGAGCTGATGAAGGCGCGCCCGACCTACGGCTTCCTCGGTGAGGAAAGCCAGGAGGAGAAGGGCACGGACGGCGCTCATCGCTGGATCGTCGATCCGCTCGACGGCACGACCAACTTCCTGCACGGCATTCCGCAGTTCGCGGTGTCGATCGCGCTGGAGCGCAATGGCGAAATCGTCGCCGGCGTGATCTTCAACCCGGGCACGGATGAACTCTATACGGCAGAAAAGGGCGGCGGCGCGTTCTTGAACGACCGTCGCATTCGCGTTGCCGCACGCCGGGTCCTGTCCGATTGCGTGGTTGGTTGCGGCGTGCCGCATCTCGGCCGCGGCGATCACGGCAAGTTCCTGGTCGAACTGCGCCACGTGATGGGCGAAGTGGCGGGCGTTCGTCGCCTTGGCGCTGCGTCGCTTGATCTCGCCTATGTCGCTGCCGGTCGCTTCGACGGTCACTGGGAAATCGGTCTTTCGCCGTGGGACATCGCTGCCGGCCTCGTTCTCATCCGCGAAGCGGGCGGCTTTGTCAGCGACATCAAGGGTTCGACCGATATGTTTGGCACCAAGAGCATTGTTGCCGGCAACGAGCTGATCCAGAAGGCGCTGCTGGAAGTTTCCAATCGTCCGGTTCCGTCGCGCTGATTGCTGATGCAGTGACGGCCGGAGTGCTGCTTGTCATTTGAAATGGCGAGGAAAAAACTTCGGCTTGTCCCGGTCTTTGCACCGTGGCGACACTTCAATTCGTCGCAATTTTGCTCTAGCCTCCGCGCGACGCGACCCAGAGGCGAGGCTTATTATGGCGAATGCGACAGTGGACGATCTGGACGAAACTGAAGCTAACCGCCGCCGTTTTACCGAAAAGCTTTCCAACCCGGCTTCCTTCCTCTGGACGATGCTGATCTTCCTGATCATCGTCGGTTTTGTCTGCTCGATCCTGTACCGCCAGGCCGCACAAGCGTTCCAGACCAATCCGGGTCTGAACGGTCTAATCCTCGGCGTCCTGTTGATCGGTATCGTTCTGGTTTTCCTGCAGGTCATCGGCCTTATTCCGGAAGTGCGCTGGTTTAACTCGTTCCGCGCTGCCGGCACCGTCGACAAGGTGGGCCGCGAGCCGAAACTTCTGGCGCCGATGCGCTCGCTGATCGGTGGTCGCCGCAAGACGGCGCTTTCGACCGCAACCTTGCGCTCCATTCTCGATTCGATCGGCACCCGCCTCGACGAATCTCGGGATACGTCCCGTTACCTGATCGGGCTCCTGGTGTTTCTCGGCCTGCTTGGCACGTTCTGGGGCCTGATCGGCACGATCGGCTCGATCAGCGACGTCATCGGTGCGCTCGATCCGGGCGCCGGCGGCTCCAACGACATTCTGTCGGCTATCAAGACCGGTCTTGCGCAGCCGCTTGCCGGTATGGGCACGGCGTTCTCCTCGTCGCTGCTCGGCCTCTCGGGCTCGCTGATCCTCGGCTTCCTCGATCTCCAGGCAGGACGTGCCCAGAACCGGTTCTATACGGAACTCGAAAATTGGCTCTCATCGGTGACCGATACGGGATCGGACGCGCCGGTTGCGGCGGCAGGGCTTTCAGCTGGTTCCTCCGGCGAATTCAAGACGCTTGCCGACGAGCTGCGCAAGATTGCGGCGGCTCAGGGCAGAACCGGCAGCGGTGATGTCCAGCAGAACGAGAAGTCGCTTGCTGCCATGGCAAACCTTGCCGAAGGCATTCAGGGGCTGGTCAAGAACATGCGCAACGAGCAGCAGATGCTGCGCGACTGGATCGAGGCGCAGCAGGAAGAATCGAAGGCCTTGCGGCGCACGCTGGACCGGCTCTCCGACAAGATCGGTCAGTCCGACAAGATCGGGAGCAAGTAGACCATGGCGCTGGGCAAGAACCGTCGCCGCCAGCACGGCGTGGACTACTGGCCGGGCTTCGTCGACGCGCTGACCACGCTTCTGATGGCGATCATGTTCCTACTGACGGTGTTCGTGCTGGCGCAGTTCCTGCTTACCCGCGAGATTTCCGGTCGCGACGAGGTTCTGAACCGGCTGAACAGCCAGATCGCGGAACTGACAGAGCTTCTGGCGCTGGAAAAGGGCAACAATCAGGATATCGAAGACCAGCTCGCCAACCTGCAATCGTCGCTGGCGGTTGCTGAAAGCGACCGGTCGCGGCTGCAGCAGCTTCTCAACCAGGGCAGTGGTGCAAGCGACGCGGCCAATTCCCGCGTGACCACTCTGACGGGTGAACTCTCCAACGAGCGGCAGGTCAGCGCCCGGGCGATGAGCCAGATAGAGCTTCTCAACCAGCAGATCGCGGCGCTGCGGGCCCAGATCGCCGCCGTCGAACAGGCGCTGCAGGCGTCGGAAACGAAGGACGCCAACTCGCAGGCGCAGATTTCGGATCTCGGTCGCCGCCTCAACGTGGCGCTTGCGGCCCGTGTTCAGGAACTCAATCGCTACCGCTCCGACTTCTTCGGGCGTCTGCGCGAGATTCTCTCCGACCGCGAAAACATCCGCATCGTCGGCGACCGGTTCGTGTTCCAGTCGGAAGTGCTCTTCCCCATCGGCGGCAACGAACTGGATGCGGCCGGTCTCGTGGAGATGGACAAGCTTGCCGCGGCACTTCTCGATCTCGCCAAGGAAATCCCAGCCGAGATCAACTGGGTGCTGCGTGTCGACGGGCATACGGACAATGCGCCGCTTTCCGGCACCGGACGCTACCGCGACAACTGGGAGCTTTCGTCCGCGCGTGCCACGTCGGTGGTCAAGTATCTGATCTCGAAGGGCGTGCCCGCCAACCGGCTGGTGGCAGCGGGCTTTGGCGAATTCCAGCCGATCGCGGCTGGCGATACGCCGGATGCTAGAAACCAGAACCGCCGCATTGAACTGAAGCTTACCGAACGCTGACATGACCTACAGCAAGCCCGACATCGACGCGATCGCCAAGGCGGTGGCAGATACGCCTCGCCGCGACAATACCGCCTATCACGAGGCGATGGCGCAGGCGCGGCGGGCGTTCGAGGAGGCGCAGGCTGCGTTCGGCGAGCAATCGGTGCAGCTGAAGATGAAGACCAAGATCAAGCGCAACGGTGATCATGTCGTCAAATGGACGTTCAAACGCGCGAAGTGATCAGGTGCCGACGTTTTTGTGCTCGAGCGAAGTGGCCGGATAGCGGAATCCCAGCCGGTCGAGGCCGCGGCGCACTTCCGGAGCGGCCATGAACAGTTTCCACAACAGACCCGAGCGGTGGTTCTCGATCATCGCGACGATCGGACCCTGGTCGATAGCGATGTAGGTCGATGCGACCCAGCCTGTCTTCGGCGCAAACGCGTCGGCGAAGCCGAAGCGGTTGACCAGCCGTCCGTTCTCGTAGGCAAGGAGCGCGCGCAAGGCTTCTTCCGCATGGCCGGGCACGAAAGGAAAGCTCGACAGTGCTGCAGACGGTGCAATCGCGCCGAAATCGACCAGCGGCGAATTGGCGGCGTAGCCGGCCTGGGCTTCCGATGCCGTCAGGCCCCAGACGCCGGCTGCGGCATATTCCGGCACCGTCAGGCAATAGGCGCGATTGATCCGTGAATGCGCGACCGCCTGGCGCCAGTAATCGGCGTAGCGATCGGACAGGCCGCGTGGATTGAGCGCACAGAAGGAATATTGCGACAGGAACAGCGGCCCGCCCATGGGTTCACCGAGCGGCAGCTGTATGCCGAAATATTCTTCGCCGTTCTTCATAGCGCCGTTGCGTGCCCATCCGCAGTGATAGTTCTGCGGATCGATCGGAAACGTGTCCGACCCGGCGGCAAAGACATAGGTTGAAAGCGCCTCATTCCAGCCGGTGATCGGCAGGTTCATCGCCCACTCGTTGATCGGGCTCCAGTGCCAGTAGATCGGGCCGTCGGTCTTGCCGCGGGTGTACCAGGTCCACTCGACCTCGTCGAACAGCCGGGTGATCGCGGTGCGCAGCGATTTCTCGGAAATGGTCTCTGCCGCGAAATATTCACGCGCGCAGATCAGGCCCTGAAGGAGAAGGGTCGTTTCGACGATGTCGCCCCCATCATCCAGCGCAGAAAACGGAATCATTGCGCTGGTAGCGGGATTGATGAAGTGAGAGAACGCGCCGTGGTAGCGCGGTGCCAGTTCGAGGCTCTCGACAATCGTGGTAATGCGAACCAGCGCCTCGTCGCTGGTGATCCAGCCGCGCTCGCAGGCGACCAGAATTGCCATCAGACCAAAGCCCGTGCCGCTGATCGAGATCGCATCGATGCCGGGTGTGCCGTCGAGAAGGCATTTGTCATAAGGGAGGCCGCTCTGCGCATGAGCACCATCCCAGAAATACCGGAAGGTGCGCTGCTGAACGTCATCGAGCAGACTATCCAGATCTGCGGAGATGATGGGGGGCGCGTCCATCAGATCGCGCTGACGGAAGTTTGCTCGAGATCATGGAATTGCAGCCGCGCGAGCTTGGCATAGAGACCGCCAGCCGCCACCAGGCTCTGGTGCGTGCCTTCCTCGACGACGCGACCGTTTTCCAGCACCAGGATCCGGTCGGCCTTCAACACCGTCGCGAGGCGATGGGCGATGACGAGCGTGGTCCTGTTGCGCATCAATCCGTCGAGCGCCTTTTGCACCAGTGTTTCGCTTTCCGCATCGAGCGCCGAGGTGGCTTCGTCGAGCAGCAGGACCGGAGCATCCTTCAGGATCGCGCGGGCGATGGCGATCCGCTGGCGCTGGCCGCCGGACAGGGTGATGCCGCGTTCGCCGGCGAGCGTGTCATAGCCGTTGTCGAGCTTCGCGATGAATTCGTCTGCTTGGGCAGCGATTGCTGCGGCACGCACGGCCTCGCGTGTCGCGTCTGGTACGCCGAAGGCGATGTTGTCGTGGATGGAGGCTGCAAAGATCGTCACGTCCTGTGGCACGATCGCAAGCCGTGAGCGGATATCCTGAAGCGTCGCATGGCGCAGATCGACGCCATCGAGCCGGATCGATCCGGCCGTCGGATCGTAAAAGCGCAGCAGCAGCGAAAAGATCGTGCTCTTGCCGGCGCCCGAGGGACCGACGATGGCGACGGTTTCTCCCGGTGCCACATGCAGGGAAAGCGCATTGAGCGTGATGGCGCTGACGCGTGCCGGATAGGCGAACGAGACGCTGTCGAACGCGACATCGCCGAGCGGGGGTGAGGGGAGCGCTTTCGGGTGTTCCGGGTCACGCACGGCGGACACTTCATCCAGCAGCTCGGACAGCCGTTCGGCGGCGCCGCCTGCAGACGACAGTTCGCCCCAGACTTCCGACAGTGTGCCGAGCGAGCTTGCCGCAATCACCGAATAGAGCACGAACTGGCCGAGCGTGCCCGGTGTCATCGTGCCGGCAAGCACGCTCTGGGCGCCGTACCAGAGGACGCCGACGATCGAGCCGAAGATCAGCACGATGCCGAAGCCGGTCAGAAGCGCGCGGGCGCGGATCGACTTGCGGGCGGCCTCAAAGGCATTCTCGACCGTGTCGCTGTAGCGCGAGGTGGCGACAGCCTCGCCGGTGAAGGCCTGAACTGTGCGTGTGGCGCCGATCGTTTCGGCTGCATAGGCGGAGGTCGCGGCCAGCATGTCCTGGGCGGCGCGCGACCGGCGGCGCACCGAGCGGCCGAAGCCGACGAGCGGAAAGACGATCAGCGGGATGGCGCCGAGTGCCAGAGCCGAGAGTTTGGGGCTCGTATAGACCATCATGCCCATCGCTCCGAGACAGAGGATGGTGTTGCGCAGGGCCTGGGACGCGGCAGAACCGAAGGCGGACTTGATCTGGGTCGTATCGGCGGTCAGCCGCGAGACGATCTCGCCGGACTGGTTGACGTCGAAGAAGGAAGCAGACAAACGCGTCACATGCGAAAAGACCTCACGGCGAAGATCCGCCACCACGCGCTCGCCGATGGTGATCACATAATAGTAGCGCATGCCGCTTGCGATCGCGAGAAGGACCGCCAGAACGAACAGCATGACAAAATAGTTGTTGATGAAATGTCCGTCGGAGGATGCGAATCCATGATCCACCATGCGGCGGACAGCCAGCGGCAGCGCTAGTGTGGTGCAGGCGGCAAGGACGAGAAAAAAAGTCGCGCCGGCGACCATGGCTCGATAGCGGGAAAGATAGGGGAGCAGTCGGGAAAGCGGCTTGAGACTGCGGTTTTTCTTCTGATTTTCTCGGCTTTCGGCCATGTCGTCTCCATGGCCCCCGGGCAGCGGAATCTCAGCCTTTCGGGGACTTGTACTTGCGGCGCCCTTCCTGTATAGGCTCCGCATCCAATTGGGAAGCCGTGACCGCGCCGGTTTGCGGCTTCATTCATTAAAGACGGTTCTTGCTCGCGCAATGCGACGAATGGACCTCGCAGAGCAGGAATATCGACATGAAGGCTGGCATCCATCCCGACTACCACAAGATCAAGGTCGTCATGACCGACGGTACCGAATACGAGACGTTCTCGACCTGGGGCACCGAAGGCGCCACCATGAACCTCGAAATCGACCCGACGTCGCACCCGGCCTGGACCGGCGGCAACCAGCAGATGCTGGACCGCGGTGGCCGCGTTTCCAAGTTCAACAAGCGTTTCGGCGGTCTCGGCCTCTAATCGCTTTTTGCATTTTGACAAAAGAAGCCTGGCGAAAGCCGGGCTTTTTTGTTTTTCTAGAAGGCATGGAGGAGAAGGCCAACTGTCTGTCCAAGCTACCGCTTCCGCTCTGCCGCGTGCTCATTTTCGGCAATGGCGGATCGGGTAAGACGTGGCTTGCGACAAGGATGGGGGAGGCGCTCGGCCATCACCCGATTCATCTGGACGACGTCCACTGGGAGCCGGGACGTTACGGCATCGCCCGTGACAGGCAGGTCGTTGACGACGACGTTTGCCGGATTGCAGCACAGGATGTCTGGCTGATCGAGGGCGTCTATGGCCGGCTTGCCAGTCTCGCCATCACCCGGGCAACGACACTGATCTTCCTCGACATCGCCGACGACGTCTGCCTCGAAAACATTCGCCATCGCGGTCTTCAGGGTGGGGGAAGCGTTGCGTCCTTCGAAGAGCTACTCCATTGGGTGGCGGGCTATCGCTTCCGACACAACAACTGGAATTCATTCGAGGCGCATGACCGGATGTTCAGCGCCTTCGAGGGCCCGAAACACCGGCTGGACTGTCGTGACAGTGTCAACGCCTATCTGGCGTCGCTATCTGCATAGTTCCAAACGCAAAAAGGCAGGCCCAATGCCTGCCTTTGGACTGTCGACGTTCAGATCTCAGCCACCAAATGCGGTGTGAAGCAGGTTCTGCTGGGCGCGGACACTGTTTTCGTTGTCGGAGATGACAACGGCTTCCGGGGCGCGATAGATTTCGCGGTCCAGAAGAGCGACGCGGTTCTGCAAACGAAGCGAGCGTTCGACAAGATCACGGAAACTTTCCGGCAGATCGAGCCAGCCCGGAGCATTGCGATCGACATTGAAGCCGTCGAGACGCACCTTGCTCTTTTCCGAAAGAACCTGATCGCGGCTCATCTCGCCGTTGTTGACGGCACGCTGGAGCAGAAGCCACGATGCCATCTGCATCAGGCGAGTCGTCAGACGCATGGATTCAGCTGCATACAAAACCGAGGCCATGCGCGGCAGAACCTTGGATGCAGCACGACCCTGACCGTCCAGATAGCTTGCTGTCTCTTCAACAAGAGCCATGCCTTCGGAGTATAGTGACTTGAACTGGGCAGAGCTTGCGGCGCGGCCCGCAAAACTCACTGTGTTCAATCCCTGCTCGGACATCGAATTCATTCCTGCTAATGCTTTCTTACTCAGGCAATGGCGAAGTGGCTCAAAAAGTTCCATCTGGCCCGCTGAATGAAGTGAACATGATCCTTATACTGGAAATCCGCAAGGCGTTTCTTAATGAAAGGTTAATACCCACAGGAACCGGTAAACGCCCTCGATCTTCTTGAAATGAAACAGATCTTGCGAAAGCGCAAGTCCCCTGAAAATGGCCTTTGGAACGGGTTTTTGATGGCTGCGTGAGCCTGTACAGACCGACAGCCAAAAAAAAGAGCCGCAAAAGCGGCTCTCAAGGTAAAACAGGGAGAAATCAGACCATTCGCCGAGCGGTGAAACTGTCTGAGTCCGGCAGAACCGAACATCGCTATATTCTCTGTTAATGATTAATGTTTGCTTAAGATTGATCGTGGTTTTGCGGTTTATTCTTAGTCCGGCACATCAGGTCCGGAAAAAGCTGTCAGCGGCCTTGCGACCCTCAGCCTTCCTCGCCTTCTCTGCTTCCAGTCTCGCGATCTCTTCCTGCAGGATGGTGATGCGCGTCTGCAGTTCGTCCGCAGAGAGCAGCGATAGATCGGCGCCGATCTCGTGAGCTGCGGGTTTCTTCGGGCGGTCGTCGTCGAGAAATGACATTTCAAGGCTCCTTGGCCGTTATGGCGTCGTCTGCTGTTCAGACGCGGCTGCATCCTTGGGTCTTGCGCGCGGATCGAGCGAGAGGCCCTCGGGTGTCGCGAGTGGTCCGTTGGTTCCTGTCACCGTCGTGTAGGCGTCGCGTTCGCCGGCAGGGACGGGTGCGCGCTGCCGGCTTCGGACGATCGCATAGACGGTGATCATCAGATGGGCGACAGCCGTGACGCCGAACAGGGCGTGCGGGCCGGCCCAGGTCATGACAGGACCTCCGAGCGTCGGGCCGATGATCGTCCCGATGCCGTAAAGAAGCAACAGGCCGCCGGAGACCTTTACGAAGTCCTCGGGCTGGGCGAAGTCGTTGGCATGGGCAACGGCGATCGGGTAGAGCGCGTTCGCGGCGGCGCCGTAGGTCGCGACGAGGATAACGATCGTGTAGACGTTGGTCGGCGCAACCAGCACAACGGCAAGGCCTGCCAGCGCACTGACGCCGGAGAGGACTGCAAGGACATGACGGCGGTCCAGCCTGTCCGACAACCGGCCCGCCGGAAACTGCATGATCGCGCCGGCAAAGATGGTGATCGATACCATTGCGGCGACCGATCCCTTGTCGAGGCCGACCTTGGTCGCGAACACGGCGCCGAGCGTGCCATAGGCCCCGTTGGCGATGCCGACCAAGAGAATGCCTACGCAGGAGATCGGCGAGTTTCGAAACAGACCCTTGAGATCCAGCCGCGCGCGTTTCAGCGGTTGTGGTGACGCAGCCTTGGACAGCGTCGTCGGCAGGGCGGCGATCGAGTAGAGGATGCCGCAGACCATGAACAGCGTCGGCAGCGTCACATCGGCAAACGGCACCATCAACTGGCCACCGACAACGCCGAACAGGGTGATGGAGATATAGAAGGAAAAGATCGTGCCCCGGTTTTCCGGTGTGGCACGTTCGTTGAGCCAGCTTTCGATGATCATCGACGTACCGGCAGTGCAAAAGCCGGTGATTGCCCGCAGGATGAGCCACGCGACGTCATCGACCAGCAGGCCGGTCATAAGCACGTTGAGGCAGATCAGGGCCAGGAAGCCGGAGAAAGCGCGAACGTGCCCGATGCGGCGCACGACATTCGGTGCCACGAAGCAACCGATGACGAAGCCTGAGGCCCAGGTTGTGCCGAGCAGGCCGAGAACCTCGTTCGAGTAACCTTCGATCGAACCGCGCACCGGCAACAAAAGACCCTGCAGGCCATTGCCGAGGAACAGAAAGAGCGTACCAGTGAGGAGGGCGAGAACGGGAAGGAGATTACGGCTCATCGTCTATACTGTCAGCTCTCTTCGTGGTCGGTGATCCGCCCTGCCGTGCCGGAGCGATGTTGCGCAGACCGGCACAGGACGTTAACGAAGGTAAGGCAGATCAGAGATCATGACGCAACAGACCCCGATTCTCCTCCCGGTCTAACTGTGGTGGAGAGCAAAAATGTCCAGCCTGTGGCGAGCCTTTGAAACAGTGACGAAAGACAGATGACAAAAACAATCTCCGTCCTGTTGATGCTGGCCATGGTCGTGCAGATCATCAAGCCATTGAACCTCCCGGGCCTCAGGCGCCGGATGGATTTCTGGAAGCTGGCGCTGGTCGCCTTCGCGCTCTGGTCCGCAGCACTGCTGCTGCGCGAGTTCGTCGGCTGATTACAGCTCGATACGGCCGCTCATCACCTTCACGCAGCTTCCGCTGATCCGCACATCGGTGACGCGACCTTGTCTTTTGACCATGGCGAGCTCGATCACGCTGCGGCGGCCCATCTCCACACCCTGTTCGACGGTCATGCGGATATCGGCGTCGGTTTCAGGGTCAAGCGTCGCGAGGAACGCGCCGAGCGCTGCAGACGCGCTACCCGTTGCCGGGTCTTCCGGCACATTGTCGAGCGGTGCGAACATGCGGGCACGGATATGCAGGGGATCCTTGGCATCACGGACATAGAGAAACAGCGAAAACTCCATCTGATCGCCCGGGCTGATCTCGGCCGCGCGACGGAATGACGTGAGATCCGGCCTGGCCGTGGCGAGCGCCTGCAAACCGTCCAACTCAGCAATTGCGAATGGCAAGCCGACCGATGCGAAGACGGGTGCGTGATTGTGCATGACGACATGCCCGACGCCGATGGATGCGCAGTCGGCGATACGTTCAGGTTCGATCTCGGCGCCCAGTTCAAGTGGTCGCGGTGCCCGGATGGTTGCGCCGACAACCACATCGCCCTTCCGGATCAGGTCGATCTCGACCAGTCCGGCGATTTCCTCGAAGCGGAGCGTGTTGCCTAAAGCGTTGCCGAACAGGTCGGGCAGGTTTCCAAGGACGAAGGCAGTTCCGACATTCGGATGGCCGGCAAAGGGAACCTCTGTCGTCGGCGTGAAGATGCGCACGCGCGCCGTGTTGGCTGGATTGTCCGGTGGAAGCACGAACGTGGTTTCGGAATAGCCGAACTCCGTTGCGATCGCCTGCATCTCATCGCCCGAAAGGCCGCGGGCGTCTGTGATGACCGCAAGCGGATTGCCGAAGAAGCGCTGGTCGGTAAAGACATCGACGGTGACGAAATCGGCAACAGGCATGGACAGGCTCCCCAGTTGAGGCCCCACTTCTAGAGCCTGCGATCTCCCATCACCAGACAATGGTTTTGATGGAAGACATCAATCCTGATTGTCTGGGCAGGGTCTGGAAACGAGAAAGGCCGCACCCCCCGGTGCGGCCTCTTCCTCCCATGAAAAGGGCCAGAGCTATTAAAGCTGAGGCGGCCTTTTCCAGGTTCGTGTTCCCGATGCCGCAGCATCAGGGTTAGAGCATCAGGCCTTGTTGACGCTCGCGGAATAGATCCCGTCGATGGTTTCAGCCAGGCTCGCGTCGAAATCTGCATCGCTCATCGAGACGCGCAGGTTTTCGGTGAGCGCGCGCGAGAAGCTCGCGATCATGTCGCGGTTGTGGCTGAGCTTTTCGCAGGCGTCGGCACGGCTGTAGCCGCCGGACAGGGCGACGAGGCGAACGACCGACTTGTGAGCGGCAAGATCCGCATAGAAGTCGGCGACCGTTGGGATCGTTACCTTCAGCATCACGTCTTCGCCCGGACCGAGCGTATCGAGCTGCTGGGCGATCTCGTCGCGCAGGATGGTCTCAGCTTCAGCCTTGGTCGTGCTGTTGATAAGGATCTCCGGTTCGATGATCGGAACGAGGCCCTGTGCGATGATCTGGCGCGCGACTTCGAACTGCTGCTGCACAACGTCAGCGATGCCGGCCTTGTCGGCAGAGGCAATCACCGAGCGCATCTTTGTACCGAAAATTCCCTTTTCGCGGCCGCGGATCAGGAGAGCGTCGAGATCGGGCATCGGTTTCATCAGCTGCACGCCGTTTTCTTCGGCAGCAAGGCCCTTGTCGATCTTCAGGAAAGGGACGACGCCGCGCTTTTCCCAGAGGTAGGAGGGAACAGGTTCGCCATCGACATCGCCATCCATGGTGCGCTCGAACAGGATGGCGCCGACAACCTTGTCGCCTGTAAAGGCCGGTGCCTTCATGATGCGGGCGCGCATGGCGTGCATCAGGCGAAACATCTCTTCGTCGCCCTGGTATTCGGTTTCGGCAATGCCGTAGAGCAGCAGCGCTTTGGGTGTCGAACCACCGCTCTGATCAAGCGCCGCAATAAAACCGGGCGCCGACCTGACTTTGTCCAACATCTTCGCGTCTACCATAATCGCTCCTATCCCTCACAATGGCGCGTTGCGCGCGTGTGCCCATTCAATCTTCGGAGAGCCCGATATTGAAGAGCATATCCGAACTTCTCTCCCGCCGATAACAGAAGTTCTTTTAAAGGGAAATGATGCTCTAAGCCATTGAAACGATTGAAATCGTTTCAATCGTTTAAAATATTGAATTTCTTTAAATCCGCCTTGCCGATCGGGCGCGGAAGCCTATGTCCCGCGCCTCTGACCCACCAAGAGGCATTCTCCGAACGCTGGCCGATCAGGCCTTTGTCAGAACCGAAACGCCGGGCAGTTCCTTGCCTTCCATCCATTCCAGAAAAGCGCCGCCTGCGGTCGAGACGTAGGAGAAATCGTCGGCCACGCCTGCATGGTTGAGTGCTGCCACCGTATCGCCGCCACCGGCGACTGAAACCAGCCTGCCGGCCTTCGTCTCAGCGGCTGCGAATTTTGCAGCGGAGACGGTCGCTGTGTCGAACGGGGTGATCTCGAAGGCGCCGAGCGGGCCGTTCCAGACCAGCGTCGAGGCCTTGCCGATCCATTCGTTGACGGCTTCGACGGATTTCGGGCCGACGTCGAGCATCATCGCGTCAGACGGGATGGCATCGATCGCGACGGTTTCGTTTGCGGCATTCGCCTTGAACTCGCGTGCCACGACGCCGTCTGTCGGCAGCACGATGGTGCAGCCGGACGCTTCGGCTTCCGCCATGATGGCGCGGGCAGTGTCTGCAAGGTCATGCTCGCAAAGCGACTTGCCGACATCGATGCCTTGTGCGGCAATGAACGTGTTGGCCATGCCGCCGCCGATTACCAGCGCGTCCACCTTCTTCACCAGGTTCTGCAGCAGATCGATCTTGCTCGACACTTTGGCGCCGCCGACGATGGCAACGACCGGGCGGGCAGGCTCGCCGAGGCCCTTTTCCAGTGCTTCAAGTTCAGCCTGCATGGTGCGGCCGGCATAGGCGGGCAGGCGGTGGGCAAGACCTTCCGTGGAGGCATGGGCACGGTGTGCGGCCGAGAAGGCGTCGTTGACATAGATGTCGCCGTTCTTGGCCAGTTCTTCGGTAAAGCCGCTGTCGTTCTTTTCTTCGCCCGTGTGGAAGCGGGTGTTTTCAAGAAGGAGAACATCGCCGTTCTTCATCGAGGCGACAGCATCCTCGGCTTCCGGGCCGATGCAGTCGGAGGCGAACAGGATCTTCTGACCGAGCACCTGATTGACGGCCATGACGATCTGGGACAGCGACATGTCGGCGACCGGTTCGCCCTTGGGGCGGCTGAAATGGGCGAGCAGGATGACCTTGGCGCCTTTCTTCGACAGTTCCGTGATTGTCGGAGCAACGCGCTCGATACGGGTCGCGTCCGTCACCTTGCCGTCGCTCACGGGAACGTTGAGGTCGACGCGGACGAGAATGCGCTTACCTGCGATATCGGTGAGGTCGTCGAGGGTCTTGAAGGCCGGCATGGTACTGATCCCGTTGCTTGATAAAGGGTGGCGGGACCATACTATTCTTGTCCGACGGCGCAAGGCTGTCGGCTCAACGAAATAGCCTTTGCGCCGGTTGCCGGATGGCGGCCGGGGTTCAGGCGGATGGGGGGCCGGGCACAGGCTTGCCGCGATACTTGCGGATCTGGTCCCTTATCCGGTGGGCGATTTCGCGCATGTTGATGAAGATCGGCAGCTTGGTGGCAGGCTCCACCGGTTCCAGCGAGACGCCGATCTTGGTGACATGATCAAGCTCGTCGGTTTCCCGGACGATCAGCACGATCGAGCCGAAACGCATGCGGTCGGCATATTCCGTCTTGCCGCCCAGCCGGGAATGCATCAGTTCGCCGATCGTCATTGCCTGCTCGGTTGCCGAGAGCAGGCCCGGACCATAGGCGAGGTCCAATTCGGTTGCGGGCCGTGTCGGCGAGATGGCGAAGGCGCCGAAGAACTCCGCATCGTCATCATCGACAGGCACGCGGCTGGCAAACAGCCGATCGAGCAGTTTCGTGTAGTTCGGCGTCACGAACAGGTAGACCTGGTCGTTCTCCCGCAGCCGCCCGGCATACTGGTAGCGGAGGCTACGGCCGTCGCGGATCACCAGCGAGGGCATGGCCCAGCGGGGAATGCGCTCGCCGGACAGGATCGGGCTGTCTTTGAGGACGCGGTAGGAGATCAGTTCATGGGTCGCCTTGCCGGGAAGGTCGAGTTCCAGCTTGTCGACGGCGCCGATCCGCGGCGGGATAATCAACCCGAGATACCGCGCCACCGGCTTGATCGTCCAACCCTGGAGAAGAAGCGAGACGAGCACGATGATGAAGGTGACGTTGAAGAAAACGGACCCGTTTTCAGCGCCCGACAGGATCGGCGTGATGGCGAGCAGGATGGACACCGCGCCGCGCAGACCGACCCAGGACAGAAAACCGATTTCCTGCTGCGTGAAGTCATAGGCCATCAGGCTGATCCACACGGCAATCGGGCGGGCGACGAAAATCAGGAACAGCGCCAGACCGATCGCCGGCACGAGCAGGATCGGGAACTGGGAGGGTGTGGCGAGCAGGCCGAGCACCAGGAACATGATGATCTGCGCCAGCCACGTCAGCCCCTCGTTGAAGCGCGTGATCTGATGCTTGGCAAACATCTTGCGATTGCCCGAGTAGATGCCGGCCACATAGACCGCAAGAAAGCCGCTGCCGCCCATGGCGCCGGTGAAGGCGAACACGAGCAACGCAAGCGTCAGGACCAGGATCGGAGCGAGACCCCGATCGGAGGTGAAGCGGTTCAGGACCCAGACGATCATCAAGCCGCCGAGCAGGCCGAAGATCACGCCGAGCCCCATTTCCTCGAGGAACATGACGACGAAATGCAGGTCTAGGCCGCCAAAGCCCTGGCCGGTGGCCAGAAGCTCGGACAGCGCGATCGTCAGGAAGATCGCCATCGGGTCGTTGGTACCGGATTCCACTTCGAGCGTGGAGCGCACCTTGTCGCGGATGTTGATGCCGCCGATGCGCAGCAGGAAGAACACCGCGGCTGCGTCAGTCGAGGCGACGATCGACCCGAGCAGGAAGCCTTCGAGCCAGCTGAAGCCCAGGAAATACTTGGCCGCGACGCCGAATACGCCGGCGGTCAAGAGCACGCCGACGGACGCGAGCGTGAGGGCTGGAACCGCGGCTATTCTGAAGGAGTGGAGCGAGGTGCCGAAGCCGCTATCGAACAGGATGATGGCGAGCGCCAACGACCCCAGCATGAAGGTGAAGGAGTAGTTCTCGAAGCGGATGCCAAGACCATCGACACCGGCCAGCAGGCCGATCGACAGGAAGACGAGAAGCAGGGGAGCGCCGAACCGGAAGGCAAGCAGGCTGGAAAAGGCCGCAGCCAACACCAGAACCGTGCCGACCAGCAGGATGATGTAGAAAGCCTCCAAAGTCCCCGTCCTTCCTCTCGCCGCCGTTTACGGAAATCCATCCATCAGCAGGCCCGGCGATTGTCGGATCCTGTGCCGCTGCCGCGATGCGGCAAGATAGCCATGGAGCAGATCCCGGTCAGTGGCCGGGCGATTCGATGTGCATATTCAAATAGACGGGAACAAATCCGGCAAGAGAAGGGCCGGGCTGAAGAAAAATCACGCCGGTGCGAAGTGAATAGCTGACGCAGGCCCAACCGGCAGCGACCTCGGCCATGATGGCGTCAATGGCGGTCAGCACGTCGTGAAGGTCGGCGTGGTGGCAAACACGCCGAAGAGCTGACCCCAGCGCCGAGTCAAGGAGCCGGAAAACGTTGCCGGTCGCTGCCTATTACTCAGCGGCGACCCTGCCGATCACCGTTAGTGGATCGGCCGCACCGGCCGTGACGAACAGGAGTTCGCCGCTGGCAGGAACGATGTTGGTAAGCCCGGTTATGTTGACCTGGTGGGTGACCAGCACAACCGGCCGGCCGGGCGGCAAGCCCGTCATCCAGGCGCGCAGGGCCTGCGTCTGCGGCCTGCCATCTTCGGGACTGCCGAAAAACGAGTTGAGCAGCGGCTGCGGCTCGACCGGTCCAAGACCAAGACCTTTAGCGGTATCGAGGCAGCGGCACCACTGGCTGGAAAAGACCCGCGCCTGCGCCACGCCGTTCTCCCGGAAGGGCGTGCCGATACGGCCCGCCTGAGCGATGCCCTGCGCGGAGAGATTGCGCTGCGTGCTGCAGTCCCCGATCGCAAAATTCGCTGGATCGCCGGTTCCGGGTGCAATCGCGTGACGAAGCAGCACCAGAGCCGCGCCAGTGCGAAGCTCTGCCCAAGGATCGGATTGCGCCCTTGCATTGCTGGTCAGGGCAAGAGCGGAGGCGATCAGCAACTGGCGTCGCAGAAACATGGCGTATCTCCAGGTGGTGCTGGCGTTTGTCTGTCCAAAGCCAATACGTGCAATGATACTGCGTGGTTTCCACCCTCACGAAAAATAACATCCCTCGGATGGGGTATCTGCTGACGCCGACGGGTCATCATCGCAATTGGGTCGTGCCAGAAAGTGTGCTAAGCGCCGGCGAAACAATGACTGGAGTATGACATGAGCGAACCGACCGTAGCCCAAGCGACAAACCGCATTTATGAATCGCTTCAGGCCAACAATGCCGATCTCGACACGCATATCGCCGCTCTCAAGGCAGCGCTCACCCAGGCTGGCCAGAAGGAAGCCGAGTTCGACCCGGCGCGGATCGTGCAGAACAATCGCCAGGGCCGCAAGCTGATGCAGGCCTATTTTCGCCAGCGCGGCGTGACGGTGAAGTTTACGGCGTCCTGACGGACTTTCGCACGGGCGACCTCTCCCGACCATGTCCCATAACGCAAAACCCCCTCCTTTTAAGGGGAGGGGGTCAAAAGCCTGAGCGTCAGGACCGGTCCTCAAGGACCGGCATGCGCGCTATCTTCAGATCAGCTTGCCCATGGCAACAGCCGTGTCCGACATGCGGTTGGAGAAGCCCCACTCGTTGTCGTACCAGGTCAGGATGCGCACGAACGTGCCTTCGAGAACCTTCGTCTGGTCGAAGGCGAAGATCGAGGAGTGGCTGTCGTGGTTGAAGTCGCGGGAAACCAGCGGCTCGTCGGTGTAGCCAAGGATGCCCTTCAGCTTGCCGTCGGAGGCAGACTTGATGGCGTCGTTGATTTCGGCAACCGTCGTGGCGCGCTTGGCCACGAAGTTGAAGTCGACGACCGAGACGTTCGGGGTCGGAACGCGGATCGACGTGCCGTCCAGCTTGCCCTTCAGTTCCGGCAGAACGAGGCCAACGGCCTTGGCTGCACCGGTCGAAGTCGGGATCATCGACAGAGCCGCTGCACGGGCGCGGTAGAGGTCCTTGTGCATCGTGTCGAGGGTCGGCTGGTCGCCGGTATAGGAATGGATCGTGGTCATGAAGCCGTGGTCGATGCCGACAGCGTCGTTCAGCACCTTGACGACCGGAACCAGGCAGTTCGTGGTGCAGGATGCGTTGGAGATGACCAGGTGGTCCTTGGTCAGCTGGTCGTCGTTGACGCCGAACACGACCGTGAGGTCAGCATTGTCGCCGGGAGCCGAGATGATGACGCGCTTGGCGCCGGCCGTCAGGTGGGCAGCGGCCTTGTCACGGGCGGTGAAGATGCCGGTGCATTCGAGCGCGATATCGACGCCCATTTCGGCGTGCGGCAGCTGGGCCGGGTCACGCACCGCGGTTACCTTGATCGGCTTGCCGCCGGCGACGATGATCGTGTCGCCTTCGACCTTGACGTCCGCCGGGAACTTGCCGTGGATCGAGTCGTAGCGCAGAAGGTGGGCATTGGTCTCGACCGGGCCGAGATCGTTGATCGCGACCACTTCGATGTCCGTGCGGCCGGATTCGACGATCGCGCGCAGGACGTTGCGGCCGATACGGCCAAAGCCGTTGATGGCAACCTTTACAGTCATAGAGTTCTCCCGAGAAAATAGTTTGGCAGCTGGACGGGGCGGGCGTTTTACCGTCGCCCCGTCATTTGAATGATCAGGCGAGCTTTGCATCGGCTGCGGCGACGATAGCGTCAGCCGTGATGCCGAAGTGCTTGAAGACATCCTTGGCAGGACCCGAAGCGCCAAAGCCCTTCATGCCGACGAACGTGCCTTCAGGACCGATAAAGGCATCCCAGCCTTCGCGGACGGCTGCTTCAACCGCAATCTTGACCGGCGAGTTGCCGAGGATCTCGCGGCGATAGTCGTCCGGCTGTTCGAAGAACAGTTCGGTGCAGGGCACGGAAACAACGCGTGCGCTGACGCCCTTTTCCTCAAGCGTCTTTGCCGCCGCAATCGCCAGTTCGACTTCCGAACCGGATGCGAAGATGGTGACCTTGGCATCCGCGTTGCCCGACAGCGTGTAGGCGCCGAGCGTGCAGAGGTTCTTTTCCGAATATTCGGTGCGGGCCGGTGCAAGGTTCTGACGCGTCAGCGCAAGCGCCGACGGACGATCCTTGGTTTCGAGCGCGATCTGCCAGCATTCTGCCGTTTCGGTCGCATCGGCCGGGCGGAACACCATCAGGTTCGGGATGGCGCGAAGGCTTGCCACCTGTTCGACGGGCTGGTGGGTCGGGCCATCTTCGCCAACGCCGATCGAGTCATGCGTGAGGACGTGGATGACGCGGATACCCATCAGGGAGGCGAGGCGGATCGGTGGACGGCAATAGTCCGAGAAGATCATGAAGCCGCCGCCGTAGGGGATCAGACCGCCATGCAGGGTGACGCCGTTCATGGCGGATGCCATGCCGTGTTCGCGGATGCCCCAGTGCATGTAACGGCCGGAGAAGTCCGTCGGCGTGATCGAGACCATCTGGCTGGTCTTGGTATTGTTCGATGGCGTCAGGTCGGCGGAGCCGCCGAGCGTTTCCGGCACGAAACCGTTGATGACTTCCAGAACGTCTTCTGACGCCTTGCGGGTCGCAACGGTCGGCTTGGTTTCAGCAAGCTTCTTCTTGAAGTCGTTGATGGCAGTGTCGAAACCCGCAGGGAGGTCACCGGCAAAGCGGCGGTCGAATTCGGCCTTATGGGCAGACGCTGCAAGGCGGCCTTCCCAGGCCTTGACGGCTTCCAATGAGCGGACGCCGGCTTCGCGCCAGTCGGACAGAACGTCGTTCGGGATGACGAAGGGTTCGTATTCCCAGTTTAGTGCCTTGCGGGTGGCAGCAATTTCCTCGGCGCCGAGCGGCGAACCGTGAACCTTGTGGCTGCCGGCCTTGTTCGGCGAACCGAAGCCGATCGTGGTCTTGCAGGCGATAAAGGTTGGGCGGTCGGACTTGTGGGCCTGCTCGATCGCGTCTGCGATCGCTGCCTGATCGTGGCCGTCGATCTCGATCGTGTTCCAGTGCACGGCCTTGAAGCGGGCGATCTGGTCCGTCGAGTCGGACAGCGACACGGCACCGTCGATGGTGATCGAGTTGTTGTCCCAGAACAGGATCAGCTTGTTCAGCTTGAGGTGGCCGGCAAGTGCAATCGACTCGTGGGAGATGCCTTCCATCAGGCAGCCGTCGCCGTTGATCACATATGTGTAGTGATCCTGCAGGTCGGCGCCGAATTCTTCGCGCAGCTTGCGTTCGGCGATTGCCATGCCGACGGCGTTGCCGATGCCCTGGCCGAGCGGACCGGTGGTGGTCTCGATGCCGGTCGCATGGCCGTATTCCGGATGTCCGGCAGTCTTGGAACCGAGCTGACGGAAGCCCTTCAGGTCGTCGATGGACATGTCAGGGTAGCCGGTCAGATACAGTACCGAGTACAGCAGCATCGAGCCGTGGCCGGCCGACAGCACAAAGCGGTCGCGGTCGGGCCAATGCGGCTTGGTCGGGTCGAATTTCAGGTATTTGGTAAACAGGACCGTTGCGACGTCAGCCATGCCCATGGGCATGCCCGGGTGTCCGGAATTCGCCTTTTCGACGGCATCCATGGCAAGGAAACGGATCGCATTGGCCATCCGGTCGTGTTGTTCGCGAGAAATCATGGCTAATCCACTATCGTCCGAGTGTCGGTCAGGCCCTATGATCGGGCCTCGTCAGGAAGCGTCCGATCCATATCAGGTGGGGCGCGCAAGTCAACAAAAGGCGGGCCACCGGTGGCACATAATGATCGGGTTTAGCACAGTCTGCCTGCTATTTCGGCAGGGCCGCCGAGTGCCCTTGATCAGCGACGATCCACAGTTCGATGCGGTATCGTCTGCGTGTTTTATTGACCGGCTTTCAAGCGGTGAATAGTCTACGGCGCTTGTTGGCGAGGCGCTGCCGTACGATTCGGCGCCGATCGCGACCTCACGGGATATACGCATGCCGGCAGAAAAGACGGTGGATCTGGCGCTTTCGGAACTTCGGGCTGCGATAAGCGGGCTGGAGAATGCCGTCGATGTGCGCATCGAGCAGCAAAGAGACCAGGGCGAGATGGAAGGCGAGGTCAAGCGCGTGCATGCCGATCGATCGCGCCTGGCGCAGGAGCTGGATCAGTCGCAGTTTCGGGCCAATCGTCTCGAAGAGGTCAACCGCGAGGTTTCCCGCCGTCTGGTGACGGCGATGGAGACGATCCGCGCGGTTCTGGACCGGTAAGGAAAAAGAGATGGCCCAGGTAACGGTAACGATCGACGGCAAAGCCTATCGGATGGCTTGCGAAGAAGGTCAGGAACAGCACCTGACGGATCTCGCCGACCAATTCGACCGCTATGTCGGACATCTGAAGGGTCAGTTCGGCGAGATCGGTGATCTTCGCATCACGGTCATGGCCGGGATCATGATCATGGATGAGCTTTCCGAGCTGACCCGCAAGGTCGGTGCGCTCGAAGGCGAGGTACAGTCGCTGAAATCCAACCGCGCCGGTGCCGCTGAAAACCAGAGCCGCAGCGACGAGCTTGTCGTCTCCGCCCTGAGCGAGCTTTCATCCAGACTCGAAGGCCTGACCGCGAAGCTCAACGGCCGTGTGCCGGCGAACTAAGACCGTCTCACGCCGGTGTTCAGCGTCGCTGAAAGCCTGCAGAAAAAAATGCCTCGCGATGCCACTGGCGCGCCATCGACTTCAGCCTTATATTGAAAATGCGTTCTGCGCTTCTCGACAGGAACCACAATCCCTGGGGCCATACTCGATCCAAAGGGAGCTGTCCCTGGCCAGGCCCGTGGGCTTGGACATATGGCGCCCACCTACGTTTGTAGGCACCCAGGATCGTAAAAATCCATCGGTCGCCGCGGATCGCACCTTACAGAATTCGGGCTCGATCATTCACAATGGTCGCGCCCAAAAACGAAAAACCCCGCTCAAGGCGGGGTTTTGCACGTCTAGTCGATGGTATGCTTACGAGCGCTTTTCGATCGAGCAGACCAGAACACGGGAGAGAACGCGCTCATAGCCGACGATTTCGCGAGCGATCCGCATAACGCGGGCATGGTCGCCACTGGAGCTGACAACGCCTTCAAGAACAATGAAGTCGCCGGTCACGTCGACAGTGAGGTTGCTGCTGTCGAAGTTGGGGAGGTAACTCAGTTCCGTTTCGATAGCGGTCTTTTCCATCATCATGCCGTGGTCATGGGCAAAGGCGAATGAAGCGGTAGGCTGAAGGCTGCTCAAGAACATTGTCGAAACTCCCAACATGAACGTCTGATGAATGAACTGTTGTCTTACGTTTATGTTCCGAATGTGTCCGCGCTTTTTCTAATTTCTTTTTCCAGTACACGAGTTCGTCAGATCGCCAGTCCGGTTTTCCCCTGATGTGGCATCAGGCGCCCCTGTCTGACGCTTGACAATGGCCGCGCCGTTTCCGAGTAAGTCTGCGTGTTTTCAATCGGCGGACTTCTTCATGCCCAACGCAAAAGCCACGTTCGCCCGCTCGTCGCTCCTGATGCTCGTCATCGGCGCGGCTATCCTGCTCGGCATCGTGATGTCTTCTTTCTTCCTGGCGCAGATGACCAGGACGTATTTCGATGACGTCACGAAGCTGAGAGCATTGCGCGCGACCACTGCCGATCTGCTTTTGCTTGTGCAAACCGCCGAGACCGGACAGCGCGGCTACCTTTTGGTGCAGGATCCGCTGTTCCTCGAGCCCTACCGGACATCCATCGGTGCGCTGCCGCTCCAGCTGCAGAAGGTGGAGCGGACGGCGGCCAATCAGGACATAGTCAGCGTTCCGCTGGACGAGATCCGCAGCCTGATCGCGCTAAAGACCAATGAGATGCAGGCGACGCTGTCGCTCGCAAGTTCGGGTCAGGTCGAGCAGGCAGTCGCAATCGTTCGCAACCAGTCGGGCCTTGAGGCCATGCAGAAATTGCGCGCCCTGCTTGGCGGCGTGATCGGCGAACTGGATGGACACCTGATTTCTGGAATCGGAGAGATCCGCGGAAGTTCCGAAAAGCTGCAGTGGTTTACCGTCGGCGGCGGTATCCTGATCATTCTCGTTCTCGGCGGCGCGATTGCCATCGTCTTCCAGCATGTCCGCCAGCTTCAGAAGGCCCGTGCCGAGGTGGAAACCTTGAATGCCGGATTGGAGGAGCGGGTCAACGAGCGTACCGAAGACCTCATCCAGGCAAACCGCGAGATCCAGCGCTACGCCTATATCGTCTCGCACGATCTGAGAGCGCCGCTTGTCAACATCATGGGCTTTACCAGCGAGCTGGATAGTTCGCTCAAATCGATCTCCGCCTACGTGCTTGCCGATGACGTCAAGCCGAGCGAACTTCAGGTGAGGGACGCCCGGCTTGCAGTCGAGGAAGATCTTCCAGAGGCAATCGGTTTTATCCGTTCGTCGACCAAGAAGATGGATGGCCTGATCAACGCCATCCTGAAGATCTCCCGCGACGGTCGGCGTGAGCTGAAGCCGGAGAGGATCGACCTGAGCGAACTGCTGGAGGCAACTGCCGCGAGTGTCTACCATCAGGTCAACGAGGGCGGCGGCGAAGTGGCGATTTCCACGTCGGCCGCAAAGACCCTCGTCACCGACCGGTTCTCGCTGGAGCAGGTTTTCGGTAACCTGTTCGACAATGCGGTCAAATACCAACATCCCGACCGGCCGCTGGCGCTGTCGATCACGTCAACGCCGCTCGGGCGAAGCTTCGTCCGGATCGAGGTTGCCGATAACGGGCGCGGCATTGCGCCGGAAGACCACGAACGGGTGTTCGAGCTGTTCCGCCGTTCCGGCGTGCAGAACCAGCCCGGCGAGGGCATCGGCCTTGCGCATGTGCGATCATTAGTCAGAAATTTAGGTGGCGAGATTACGATCACGTCAACCTTGGGCGGCGGTGCGACATTCATCATCCGTCTGCCCACCGATCTGTCCCAATATGTCAGGAGTCATGGGTCATGAATGCTGCCGGCAAAGAAGTTACCATCGTTATGGTCGAGGACGACGAGGGGCATGCGCGCCTCATCGAAAAGAATGTCCGTCGAGCAGGCGTCAACAACGAGATCGTACCGTTCACAAACGGAAACGCGGCGCTCGATTATATTCTCGGCGCTGACCGCCTGGGAGCGGCCAATGCGGATCGGTATTTGCTGATCCTTCTCGACCTCAACCTCCCCGATATGTCGGGTATTGACATACTTGAGAAGGTGAAGTCCAACCCTCACTCGAAGCGACTGCCTGTGGTCATCCTGACCACGACCGACGACGAGCGAGAGATCCAGCGGTGCTACGATCTCGGTGCCAACGTTTATATAACGAAGCCAGTGGATTATGAGAGTTTCGCGCACGCCATCAGACAGCTCGGTCTGTTCTTTGCCGTGATGCAAATTCCCGGACAATGACGAGACGTGATGCAGCACACCATTCTCTACGTCGATGACGACCTTGCCCTTGCGCGGCTTGCCGTGCGCAATCTGGGTCGCTTCGGCTATCAGGTCGTCCATGCCGTGGATCTGTCCGCGGCAATGGAGACCGTTGAGAAGGGTGGCGTGCACGCAGTGGTTCTCGACCACTATCTCAGCACCGGTACCGGCCTCGAAATCCTTCACAGGCTGAACGAGATGGGGGTGGGGCTCCCGGTCATCTACGTCACAGGTTCGAGCGATGCGACGATCGCGATCGACGCGCTGAAGAACGGTGCGTCCGACTATGTCATCAAGACGGTGGGCGACGAGTTCTGGCCGCTGATGCAGAGCGCGATCGGCCAGGGGATTGCGACCGCCGAGCTTCGCCGCGCCAAGGAGCGCGCCGATCAGGAGATCCGGCTTGGCAAGGAACGCGCCGAGGTGCTGTTGACGGAAGTCAACCACCGCGTCGCCAACAGCCTGGCGCTGGTCGCCGCGCTGATCCGTCTCCAGGTGTCGAGCAGCAAGAACGACGACGTCAAGGCGGCCCTGTCGGAGACGCAGGCGCGCATCTCCGCGATCGCCGGCATGCACCGCAGCCTTTATACGTCCGACGACGTGCGCCAGGTGGAGATGGACAAGTATCTCGGCACTCTGGTCAAGGAAGTGCAGGGTACGGTCAACGATCACCAGAGCGCGACGATCCTTTTGCAGGCCGACGAACTCTCGCTGAAGTCCGACCGGGCCGTCTCCGTCGGGATGATCGTGACCGAACTTCTCACCAATGCGCTGAAATATGCCTATCCGCCGGGCGCTGAGGGCGAGGTGCGTGTGCTTCTCAAGCGGCAGGATGATGACAAGGCGCTGCTTGCGGTTGAGGACGACGGCGTCGGCTGGAAGGAAGGCGACATGCCGAAGGGCACGGGTCTTGGCAGTCGAATCGTCAAGTCGATGGCGGCAACGCTTGGTGCTTCCATCCAATATGTGCCGCGCGAAAGCGGCACCCGCGCCGAACTGCTGATCGACCTGACGGCGTGATTTCTCCCTTTCCGACCGGACGCTCGCAAGTTCCACAGTGACGGCCATTGCATTGGACGCATGCTGACCCTATGATTCCACCGCGAGCGAAGGTGCATAGCTCCGAGAACCCCCAAGGATTGCGGGCGGTTTTCCGAACTGTGCGCGAAGCAGCGCCGACGCGCCCATAGGGTGCGTTCGATAACGGTTCTCGTTGAAGTGGGCCGTGGCGTCAGTTTTGCAGGCAGGATATTGTTCCAGATTAAGAGCCCCTTTTGTTAACCGAAATATTCATCGTCGTTGCACTCACCATTCTCAATGGTGTCCTCGCAATGTCGGAACTTGCCGTCGTGTCCTCGCGTCCCGTGCGCCTCCGGGTCATGGCAGAGCAGGGAAATCGTGGCGCAGCTGCCGCCATCAAGCTGGCTGAAGATCCGGGCCGCTTCCTCTCCTCCGTTCAGATCGGCATCACCCTTGTCGGCGTTCTCTCCGGCGCGTTTTCCGGTGCAACGCTCGGCACCCGTCTGACCAACTGGCTGTCCGAGCAGGGCATGCCGCAAAACTTCGCCGACTGGCTCGGCGTCGGCGGTGTCGTCGTGGTCATCACCTATATGTCGCTGATTGTCGGCGAACTCGTTCCGAAGCAGATCGCATTGCGGGCGCCTGAGCTCGTGGCCGCCAAAGTTGCGCCGGCGATGAAGATGGTCGCGACAATCGGTGCCCCGGTCGTGTGGTTTCTCGACATCTCGGGTCGGTTTCTTCTGGCCCTTCTCGGCCAGAGCGGGGAATCGAACGAGAAAGTCACCGACGAGGAAATCCGCACCGTGCTTGCCGAGGCACATAGCGCGGGCGTGATCGAGACCGAGGAATCGGCGATGATATCAGGCGTCATGCGACTGGCCGACCGTACCGCGCGCGGCCTCATGACGCCACGCCGCGATGTGGAGGTGCTCGATACCGAAGATGAGCCGGACGAGCTTCGTGCGCAGCTGCGGGCGACGACACGCTCGCGTCTGCCGGTACGCAAGGGCTCGTCGGACGAGATCCAGGGCGTGCTCTTCGTCAAGGACGCCTATGAATTCATGGCCGGCGGCAGGGGCGGCGATCCCGCCTCGCTGATGCGCGAAGCGCCTGTCGTTTCCGACCTGACCGGCGCGCTCGACGTCATCCAGGCCCTGCGCAAGTCACCGGCACATATGGTTCTCGTCTATGACGAATACGGCCATTTCGAAGGTATCATCACCTCCGGCGACGTGCTCGAAGCCATCACCGGTGTGTTCCAGGAGGACGAGGTTGAAGAACCCGCCATCGTCGCGCGCGACGACGGATCCTATCTCGTCGCCGGCTGGATGGCAGTCGACGAGTTCTCCGCGCAGATGGGCGTGCCGATCGAGGATGACCCGGGTTACGAGACCGTTGCAGGCTTCGTTCTCGACGAGCTGAAGCATCTGCCGGAACTGGGCGAGAAGTTCACCACGCGAGGCTGGACCTTCGAGGTGATCGATCTCGACGGACGTCGTATCGACAAGCTGCTGCTCAGCCGAGCACCAGACTGACGGCACGGGACCGATGAGCGAGGCTTTTTCCGACAATCGCTTACGCAAGACGGAACTGCGGCGCCAGAGCCTCGCCGCGAGAGACGCTCTGTCTGTTTCGGATAGGGTCGGAAAGAGCCAAGCGCTTGCCGTTCATGGCGCCGGGGCAATCGAGTTGCATGCCGGAGCGATCGTGTCGGGCTTTCTGCCGATCCGATCCGAGGTGGATCTCCATCCTCTGATGGCATTGCTGCGGGATCGCGGCGGGCGCATCTGCGTGCCGGTCGTCCTCGACAAGGAAACGATCGTGTTTCGCGAACTGACGCCTGAGACGGTGCTTGTGCCCGGTACGTTCGGGACCTCGGGTCCTGGACCCGAGGAGGAAGAACTCGAGCCCGAGATCATGCTCGTGCCACTGGCCGCATTCGACGCCCGCGGTCACCGGATCGGCTATGGCGGCGGATATTATGACCGGGCCATTCACCGTTTGCGCGAAAAAGGCTTGAACCCGCGGTTGATCGGCATTGCATTCGACTGCCAGGAAGTGGCATCAGTGCCTGAAGAACCTCATGATATGAAGCTCGATGCCGTCTTGACCGAAAGCGGCTATCGGCCGTTCGCGGATATGCCCGCGTAGATTGGACAAGCATGCGTCTTTTGTTTCTGGGTGACATGGTCGGCAAAACCGGCCGTACGGCGGTTTGGGACAAGTTGCCGGGGCTGGTGTCCGACCTGAAACTCGACTTCGTCATCGTCAATGGCGAGAATGCCGCCGGCGGTTTCGGCATTACCGAAGAGATCTTTCTCGAGACGATCAATGCCGGTGCCGACGTCGTCACCACCGGCAACCATGTCTGGGACCAGAAGGAAGCCGTCGGGTTTGCCGGCCGCCACGACCAGTTCCTGCGCCCGGCCAACTATCCGGCCGGCACGCCCGGCAAGGGATCCGGCATCTTCTACGGCCGCAACGGCGCCCGCATCCTCGTCGCCAACATCATGGGCCGGGTCTTCATGCATCCGGAACTCGACGATCCCTTCAAGTCCGCCGAGGCGATCCTTGCCGCGGCCCCGCTGAAGGAACAGGCGGATGCCATCATCTTCGACTTCCATGCGGAAGCCACCAGCGAAAAGCAGTGTTTCGGCCATTTCGTCGATGGTCGTGCGTCGCTCGTCGTCGGCACGCACACGCATGTGCCGACCGCCGACTGCCAGATCCTGAACGGCGGCACCGGCTACATGTCGGATGCCGGAATGTGCGGCGACTACGACTCGTCGCTTGGCATGGACAAGGAAGAGCCGCTCAACCGGTTCATCTCGAAAATGCCGAAAGGCCGTTTCGAGGCGGCAAACGGCCCCGCAACGATCTGCGGTCTCGGCATCGAGATTTCCGACACCACGGGACTGGCCGAGAAGATCGAGCCGCTCCGGATCGGGCCGCGGCTCGCGGAGACCATTCCGAGCTTCTGGCGGTAGAATGGTTCGGGCGCTGCTTCTGTTTGCGGTTCTGATGCTTCCGGTTTTCGGGGCATCGGCACAGCAAAGCGTCCAGCCTTCAGCCGGAACGTGGGCTCAGAAGAAGTGCAGTTTCTACGCCAAAGCCTGGCAAGACCTGCTTTCCATGTCCAAAGATCGGGACATTACCCGCGCCTTTATCGATGGAAACAATGCTTTCATTGCAGCCGGCTGCTCCAACGGTGCGGATGTGTGCCCGTCGTCCAAGGGTGATATCGATCTTGCCAATCGCCTCACCATGGCCGCGATGAACTTTGGGACAGCGAGCTCATTTCTGCCCTTCGTCTGCCGGACGCGTTGAGGCGCTAACCACTCAATGACATGATTGTGAGACGACCACGGCGCTTCGTCGCTGGACGCTTCGCCATGCTTGCCGCATCCTGAGCCCCGGAATGGCATGAACGCATCGGCTCGATTTTTCGCAACGCGGTTCGGGGTGTGGCATGAAGCTGCGAACGCTGGCATTCGGTTTTTCGGCTCTCATTCTATCCGCCATATCGGCGCTGGCGCAGGAGGGCGGGTTGCCGGTCAGCCAATGCCAGGCGATTGCGCAGAACCTGCCGGGCGAGAATTTCCCCCATGTCCGCTATGCCAGCTTCAATCCCTCGGGTCCCACGCTTGCGCCAGTCGTCAAACCGGTAAACCTGTCGGCGCGGGAAGAGGTGAAGATAACCTTCGTCGGCCACTCGACCTATTTTATCGAGAGCCCCGACGGTATCGGCATCGCCACCGATTACAGCGGCGTTCACCAGCCGTCGCGGATGCCTGACGTGGTGACGATGAACAAGGCGCATTCCACCCACTACACGATGATGCCGGATCCTGCGATCGCCCACGTGATGCGCGGATGGAGCGATGTGCCGGGTGAAAAGGCCGAGCATCGGGAAATGGTCGGGGATGTCTATATCCGCAATGTCGTCTCGGATATCCGCAACTGGGGCGGCGGGATCGAGCCGGACGGCAACTCGATCTTCATCTTCGAAGTCGCCGGTCTCTGCATCGGGCATCTCGGCCACCTGCATTTCGAACTCAACGAACAGCAGTACACGCAGATCGGTCGGCTCGATATTCTGATGGTGCCGGTCGATGGTGGTTTGACGATGGGGGCGGACAGCATGAGCCGCGTCGTTCAACGGCTGCGGTCGTCGCTGATCCTGCCGATGCACCGTTTCGGACCGCCGCTCGAGCGGTTCCTGTCGATGTTCGACGGCAAGTTCGAGATCGCCTACGCGCCAAGCGAGACGATCACCGTGTCGATGCGCAGCCTGCCGAAGAAGCCGACGATCATGGTGCCGCGAGGGCTGTGACAGGGGCTGTTTAAGCCCCTGTCTTTCGTTTGATCAGGCGTGACGCGTGAAGGTCAGGCGCTTGTTGACGCCGACTTCCGGCATCTTCTCGTCGTTGAGGTTCGCCTTGGCGATTTCCCAGCCGAACTTGAGCGTGCTGTCGGTCGACGCCCAGATTTCGGCGTCGTCGACGCGGAAGGCCAGCATGGTCAGATGCGGATCGGACTTACCGTGTTCGTACCAGGCAGCCGTCACGGCGCTCCAGTATTCATCGATCTTCGCCTCGTCCTTGCGGACTTCCAGGGTGCCCGAGAGGCAGGCGTGGTAATCGTGATCCTTGCCGACCACGTTGAAGTGGGCGCGGGAGGCTGTGCCGAGCGCCTTCACCAGATCCGTATCGGTCCTGGTATAGAACCAGATCGTGTTGGTCTCGGAATCGACATTCGGCGCCATCGGCTGGAAGTGCATGTGCGCACCTTCGATGCCGAGCATGCCCGCATGGATTCCGTTGATTTCGTCCCACATCTGACGTTCGGGGGCTTCGCGTGCTTCGGTAAGGCTCGCCATCTATAATTCTCCTTCTTTGTCGTGCGGTTGAAGAACGGAGGCGGGGCGGGGTTTGTTCCTCATCCGAAAGGCTCTTGAACGGCCTCCGCTTCGAAACTATAAGGCGGCACAATTCCAGATAATGATGCAGACAGGGGTGCCATGGCTGGCCATTCACAGTTCAAGAACATCATGCACCGCAAGGGCAAGCAGGACGGTATCCGTTCCAAGATGTTCTCCAAGCTTGCACGCGAAATCACCGTTGCGGCAAAATCCGGTCTACCCGACCCGGATATGAACGCGGCGCTGCGCCTTGCCGTTCAAAACGCCAAGGCTCAGTCGATGCCGAAGGACAATATCGACCGGGCCATCAAGAAGGCTTCGGGCGCCGACGCCGAGAACTACGACGCGGTGCGTTACGAGGGCTACGGTCCCGGCGGCACAGCCGTGATCGTCGAAGCGCTGACCGATAACCGCAATCGTACCGCCTCCAACGTTCGCTCGATCTTCACGAAGGCCGGCGGCGCTCTTGGCGAAACCGGTTCGGTGTCCTTCTCCTTCGACCATGTCGGCGAGATCACCTACAAGGCGTCAGTCGGCGATGCGGATACGGTCATGGAAGCTGCGATCGAGGCCGGTGCGGACGATGTGATTTCCGACGAGGAAGGCCACACGATCATCTGCGGGTTCGAGGCGCTCGGTGAAGTCTCCAAGGCACTCGACGCCACGCTCGGCGGTGCCGAGACCGTCAAGTCGATCTGGAAGCCGCAGAACACGATCGAAGTCGACGAGGAACGTGCGCTGTCGCTGATGAAGCTGATTGGCAATCTCGAAGACGACGACGACGTGCAGAACGTCTATTCGAACTTCGAAGTCTCTGATGAGGTCATGGCCAAGTTGTCGGCCTGATCGCCTCTCTAGTCATGAAATGAAGCGGGCCGGTCGTTGAGACCGGCCCGTATTCGTTTACGCGGCTCGCTGCAGCTGGCTATCCATCAGCGACAGCTGCGAAAACAATTCCACCGAGCGGAGACGCTTGTCGATATCGTGGATCGGCATCGAGATGATGAGCTCGTCGGCCTGGGTTTCGGCCAGGAACTCACCGAGCTTGCGTTCGATGGTTCGTGGCGAGCCGACCGCTGCGTAGCGCAACGTGTGCTCCACATTCATCTTCTCCATCGGCGTCCAGAAACCGTCCATCGTATCGAGCGGTTTCGGGAAAAGGCCGCGCACGTTCTTGCGCAGGTTGACAAACTGCTGCTGCGACGAGGTGAAGAGCCTGTTTGCTTCCTCATCCGTATCTGCTGCCACACCCATGACACCGGCCATCACATACGGTTTGTCGAGATCCGCCGAGGGCTGGAAGCGATCGCGGTAGATGGCGATCGCGTCGAGCAGCATATCTGGCGCAAAATGCGAGGCAAACGCGTAAGGCAGACCCAAAACTGCCGCCACATGGGCGCTGTAGGTCGAGGAGCCGAGCAGCCAGATCGGCACATTCGCCTCGGTTCCCGGCACGGCAAGGATTGCCTGGTTCGGGACGGGCGTTCCGAGCAGATGCTTGAGCTCAACGATATCCTGCGGGAAGTTCTCCGCGCCGGCATCGAGATTGCGTCTCAGCGCATTTGCCGTTCGCATGTCGGTTCCGGGCGCACGGCCGAGGCCGAGATCGACGCGGCCGGGGAGCAGCGCTTCCAGCGTGCCGAACTGTTCGGCGATCACGAGGGGAGAGTGGTTCGGCAGCATGATGCCACCGGAGCCAACCCGGATGGTCTTGGTCGCGGCCCCGACATGGGCGATGACGAGCGCCGTGGCAGCGCTGGCAATGCCCGGCATGCCATGGTGTTCGGCAAGCCAGAGACGGTTATAGCCATGCTGTTCGGCTTTGATCGCCAGCAGACGGGACTGGTCGAGCGCCTGGCTGACGGAATAGCCTTCGCCGATCAGCGAAAGGTCGAGAATGGAAAACGGTATCATCGGCATATCCTGAAATGGATAGGTAAAAGTGTTCTCCCTATCTAGGCAGCCGGTCTTGCAAATACGACCCCGCCGGCGATGAAAGTCGCTAGGCGGGGTCGGTGGAGGTCCGACAGTGAGGTCGCTGCCTCAGGTCTTGATCAGGCGCAGGAAGGGCTTGCGACCTCCCGACGACGGGGGCGATCCTTCAGGCGGAAAGACTGGTGGCGCCGGCAAAATTGTCACGTCGGAGTAGCGTGCGGCAGCGCGATCGATCTCGCCGATGCTGCGGTTCAGGCTGTCGAGAACAAGCGGCGTGGTCAGGATTTCGGGGGCCTGGGCATCCTTTGCCTTGGCCATTTCGTCGAGTTCGCCACGGATAGCCTCGGCCTCGGCCGCCTGAGCATCGGCGGATTCGGTCAGTTCCTCGACATTTTGGGCCAATGCATCGACGTAAAGGCCGATCGCACGCAGTTCGCGCTCGATCTCTTCGGTCTTGGCGCGGATTGCGCTCATGCCTGTAGCACTGGGCGTGCCGGCCGACAGTTCCATAGTCTCGATCAGCTTCAACGCGGCAGCAACCGCTTCGCGCGGTCGGCGAATGTCGAGCTTGGTGTTGTGGGCGATCGTGCCGACATGACGGGTAATTGCCTGACGCTGCTTGGCGCTTCTCTCATGCGCGCCGGTCTTTGACTTGGCGCGGGTAATTCTGTCTGCCTGATCCTGGCGGGCCTGAGCCTGGCTGCGCAGGATGGCGGCCATGGCTTCGGTGTCGGCCCGCATCGTCTCGACACTCGAAACGACGGTGCCGATGGTCCGGTCGATTGTTGCGAGTCCACGATTGAAATCGCGGCGCATGCCCTCGAAACGCAGGGGCATGGGTTCATCAAGTGTGGTGCGGATATCACCGCTTGCAAAGCGGCGCAGACCGCCGTCCAGGATGTCGGCGGTTCTGCGAAGATCGCGCAGCTCGGTCTCATTCCGATCATAGTCCCGTATCATTCGGGCGCCTCCTCGTGATTCTTAAGAAACCCTTTGTGACGAACCAACGCCATTAGGAAAAGGTTGTTGCGGTTGGATCACCACTTCTGCCCAAAACGATGCGGTTATGGTTAACAAAAGATGAACGCTTCCGACGGCTTCGGTCCGCATGTTGGCCTGCAGAGTCACTCCGCGTTTCGGCCTTGGCGCAGGATTCCCGGCGTGACACAACAGTTGCCATGACAAAACCGATTCGCATCATCGGCATCGATCCGGGGCTTCGCCGCACAGGGTGGGGTGTTATCGAGACATTGGGAAACTCGTTGCGCTTTGTGGCATCGGGGACGGTCGTGTCCGACGGTGACATCGACCTCGCCTCGCGCCTCTGCCAGCTGCACGATGGTCTGGCCGAAGTTGTGCATACCTACACGCCAGACGAGGCGGCGGTCGAGCAGACGTTCGTCAACAAGGATGCGGTGGCGACGCTGAAGCTTGGTCAGGCGCGTGGCGTCGTGATGCTGGTGCCGGCGCGTGCCGGGTTGCCTGTTTCCGAATATGCGCCAAACGCGGTCAAGAAAGCCGTCATCGGCGTTGGCCACGGCGAGAAGCAGCAGATCCACATGATGGTGAAGATCCTGATGCCGAAGGCGGAGTTCAAGGGTAATGATGCCGCCGACGCGCTGGCGATCGCCATCTGCCACGCCCATAACCGCGTTGCAAACCGCATGCGCCAAGCTTTGGCCGGCTGACGCATCAGCCTCTTCTGTTCTTGACTTGTTCTGCCGCCCTCAGTAGGTATTTCGGCAGAGGCCGTACGCTCGCATCGGCTTCTGACGCGCGATGCAGCGCGCTATCGTGCCTGTTTCCCGATGCTCGGCATCATGATTTCCGGAACCCATTCTCCTTCATCCTCAGCGGCGGACCTAAAACATGATCGGCAAGCTCAAAGGCACTATCGACGAGATCGGCGAGGACTACGCGCTCGTTGACGTGCACGGCGTCTGCTACGAAGCCTTCTGTTCGGCCCGCACGCTGGCCCGCCTCAATGTGGGCGAAGCGGCGGTGCTGTTTATCGAGACCTATGTGCGCGAGGACCAGCTGAAACTGTTCGGCTTCCTGTCGGCACTGGAGCGCGAGTGGTTCAACCTCCTGCAGAGCGTGCAGGGCGTCGGCGCCAAGGTGGCGCTGGCCTTGCTCTCAACGCTGACACCGGGCGAACTGGCCAATGCGATTGCGCTGCAGGACAAGACCGCAGTGTCGCGGGCACCCGGCGTCGGCCCCAAGGTCGCCGTCCGCATTGTCACAGAACTCAAGAACAAGGCGCCCGCCTTTGCCGGCGAGGCATCCGCCAATATCGGCTTCAAGCAGGAACTGGGCGAGGGCGTGGCGTCTGCGCCCGTCAGCGATGCGGTCTCGGCGCTCACCAATCTTGGCTATTCTCGCGATCAGGCGGCCAATGCAGTCGCCGCTGCTTTGAAGGCAGCCGGTGAGGATGCCGACAGCGCCAAGCTGATCCGGCTGGGTCTGAAGGAACTGGCGAGGTCGTGATATCCGGGGTACGGGGATATCGGTAGGGCCGGACAATTGCGGGAAGTAACAGATTGGGTGCGTTCACGACCATGGCTCTTGAAGGTCAGATCAGGATAGCGATCAAGGATCGCGGCGTGCCGAGAGTTGCTGCTCCACATGGCCGGTGCCACTGCTCCTTGACATCAGACACAAAGGCCGCATCCTGCGCGCCCGAGATGGAAATTCTTGCATGACCGACGAAAACCGCCTCATCTCGCCGGAAAAACGGGGCGAAGATTTCGATACGGCGCTGCGCCCGCAGTCGCTCGACGAGTTTACCGGGCAGGCAGAGGCTCGCGCCAACCTCAAGATCTTCATCGAGGCCGCCAAGAACCGGGGCGAGGCCCTGGATCACGTGCTGTTCGTCGGCCCGCCGGGTCTCGGCAAGACCACGCTTGCGCAGATCATGGCCAAGGAACTGGGCGTCAATTTCCGCTCGACCTCCGGTCCTGTGATTGCAAAGGCCGGCGATCTGGCGGCGCTTCTGACCAATCTCGAAGACCGAGACGTGCTGTTCATCGATGAAATCCACCGTCTCAACCCGGCGGTCGAGGAAATCCTCTATCCAGCGATGGAAGATTTTCAGCTCGATCTGATCATCGGCGAAGGGCCGTCGGCACGGTCGGTGAAGATCGACCTGTCGAAATTCACGCTGGTTGCTGCCACCACCCGTATCGGGCTGTTGACGACGCCGCTGCGCGACCGGTTCGGCATTCCCGTGCGCTTGTCGTTCTACACGGTCGAGGAACTGGAAGGTATCGTCCGGCGTGGTGCGCGCCTGATGAACCTGCCGATGACCGATGGCGGCGCGCGCGAGATCGCACGGCGCGCCCGTGGCACGCCGCGTATCGCCGGACGGCTGTTGCGCCGTGTCCGCGATTTTGCCGAAGTGGCGCGTGCGGAAGCCGTGACCAAGGAGATCGCCGACGAGGCGCTGATCCGCCTCAATGTCGACCACGCCGGTTTCGACCAGCTCGACAAGCGCTATCTCAACATGATCGCCGTCAACTTCGGCGGCGGGCCCGTGGGTATCGAGACGATCGCGGCGGGACTTTCGGAGCCGCGCGACGCGATTGAGGATATTATCGAGCCCTACATGATCCAGCAGGGCTTTATCCAGCGCACGCCGCGGGGACGGGTGCTGACGGCAGTCGCCTGGAAGCATCTCGGCCTGCAGCCGCCCAAGGATATGGAAGCGGCCCAGTTCAGGATCAGTTTCGACGATGAGTAAAAGCGACGAACCCCAGGATTTGCGCATCCGGATGAAGTTCAAGCCGAAGCGCATTTTTCAGATGCGCATCGCGGGGCTTGGTTTCCGCGATGGCCATGTGCTGGTGCACCGCGCCGTGCATGAGACGTTCTGGACCTTTCCCGGCGGACGCGCGGAAGTGGGCGAAACCTCCGAGGAAACCCTGAAACGCGAGATGGTCGAGGAACTCGGGGCGGAGGTGAAAGTCGGACGGCTGCTGTGGGCGGTCGAGAACTTCTTCCGCTATGAAGAGCGCGACTGGCACGAACTCGGCTTCTACTATCTGATGGAGCTGCCGGAGAGTTTCCCGTTTCACCCGACCGAGATCGTCCACCGGATCGTCGACACGCACGAACTCGAGTTCAAGTGGGTCAAGGCGACGAGGGACTCGCTGAAGGCGCTGGATATCCCGCCGTATTTTATCGCGGAGGAAATCGAAGATCTGCCTGCGAGCCCGAAACACGTGGTCTGGCGCGATGGCGATCTCGATCTGAAAGACTGATGTTGGAACATCCTTTGCTCCCTTGAGTTTTTTCAGGAGTAGAAGGAGATGATCCATGCAGAAGATCAGCGTCGGAAACGAAGTCGAATGGAAATGGGGAAAGTCGAAGGCCGAAGGTAAGGTCGCCGAGAAGTTCACCAAGGATGTCGAGCGCAAGATCAAGGGCAAGACGATCAAGCGCAAGGCGGATGCCGACAAGCCCGCCTTCCTCGTCAAGCAGGAAGACGGCGACAAGGTTTTGAAAAGCCAATCGGAGCTGAAGAAGACCGATGGCTGAAAGATCTTCGCACGAACATCAGCACGAGCAGTCTAAGACTCGCGCGCGCAGCCCGTCCAAACCATCGCAGCTTGACCACAAGCCGCCGGCCGACGTTGCGGCTGCGGCCGAGAAGGGCTTGAAGCTGCGCGCCGAATACCGCCGCGGCGGCACGACGGTCGGGATAGCACGCGCTCGCGATCTTCAGCATCGCAAGCATCTGTCGGAACAGACGGTGAAGCGGATGGTGAGCTACTTCAAGCGTCACAATGTCGACAAGCGCTCCGACAATTTCGGCGACGACGGCAACCCATCTGCTGGTTACATTGCCTGGCTTCTGTGGGGCGGCGACGCCGGCCAGAAGTGGGCTGAAGAGCACATGAAGCAGATCGACAAGACGAAGCAAGAGGCCAAGACGCAACGCGCCTCGTCCCACTAGGTCGTAGCGTGGATGAGATCAGGAGGAGGCGAGGCGGCGAATTGTTTGCGCAAGCAGCGGTTTGCCACCGCCCCTCCAGCCAAGCGCCTCGATCTTTGCCGTCGGCATGACGCGCACTTGCGACAGATCAGCCTTCTCGGGCAAGCGGCGGCCATTGTCGACGTGACTGAGGATCTCGCTTCGATCGGTGAGTATGTCTGACACGTTGAAACTTTCGCCGGCGATCCTGACGGCCTCGGCTTCCAGCATCAAACGAACGGCGGAGCCGACATCGCTGCCGTTTACTTCCGTTCCCGCACGCGGTTCGATGACGCCGCCGGAACGGTAGGTTTCAAACATCTGATCCCATTTGTTGGGTCTCAGATGTCCATAGACACCAGTCAACCGCAGGCTTGCAGTCGAAAAGTCCGGGTCGCAAAGCCCGGCGACTGCCAATTCGCCTTTATGCTTGATCTCGCCGTAGAGACTTGTCGGTGAAAGATCCGTGTCTTCGATCAGCGGCAACCCGTCAGGCAGGCCGTCATAGACAGCGCGGCTGGAGATGAGGACGGCGCGGCGGAGACCGGCTCGTTTGGCAGTCTCGAACAGTTTCATCGTGCCATCGAGGTTCATGCGGGCAAACCGCGTGGGATCGTCGCCTTCGCCGCCCCGGTATCTTCCCGCGACGTGGTCGAAGGCGGCGTGGACGAAGAAATCGGCATTGGTGAAGACATCACTCTGGTCGAGATCGGGATCGAGCGAGAGGGGGACGAATTCGACTGGTTTCGAGAACAGGTCGGTTTGCGGCCGTGTCCGGCCGCCGACAATCACCTCATAGCTGGCATCCAGCAGCGCCTCTACGACATAGCGGCCAACGAGCCCGGTTCCGCCGGAGACGAGGACCTTCATGGGAGGCGCGCCGGATTGGGGAGCGCGGCGATGTCAGGTGTGCGGCCTTCGTAGAAGTCCCGCCAGAGATCGATCAGCGGCTTCAACTGCTGCGCCTTCGGGTGATTCTTCTCCCAGGGCTTTTCATACTGGTAGTGGAGGATGCCGATGCTCTTCCAGTTCCAGAGATCCGGCATGGCGAACCATACATATTGCAGCATGTTCATGGTCACCGGCAGGCCGTGCCAGTCCGGAAAGAAGTGTTCCAGAAACGTCTGGTCGGTGCGGCGCCAGAAGACGTCGGGCACATCCAGCGCTGCCATCATGGCGTCGAAGGTCTGCAGCGAGGGTTTGGCTACGAAGACGCCGGAGTTCATCCGGTGGAAGTCGGCCATGCTCTCGTAGACGTTCGGTGCCGCGGAAAACTCCGGATAGGCGAACAGCTTGTCTATGTTCTTCAGCACCAGCGCGTCCGCATCGACGAAAACGACCTTGTCGTAGTCGGTCAGCTGCCACAGGCGCAGCTTGCAGAAGTTGTCGAGCGGCGTGTGGAACTCCGGCTTGTTGCCTTTGGTAAAGGGCGCCGCCCCATGCAGGTTCTTTCGGGCGTGACGGTCGTTGAACGCGTCGGACAGCGGAAGGTGCGCGACTTCCACCAGCCTGCAGCCTAGGGCCTCGAGCGGGCCAAGGTCGGAAGCTGAGACCGCAGCCGTATACAGCACGACGATCTCGGCCGTGGTCCCGGTCAACCTGATCGATCGGGCCAGCGCCGTCGCGCCCATCGCGTAATCGGCATTGGTGACGAGGGTGACGAAGGCGTTTTTCATCGCGCCATCACGAGACGGATTTCAGCCGCAAGCCTTCCGGATCGTGCTCGACCTTGGCGGCGATATCGCGCGTCCAAGCGGAAACGGCGGGGACACGGCTGCGATCGACGCGGTAGGCATATTTCTTCGCGACATCAACGATCTCGGCGAGCAGTCCTTCGCCGAGCGTGGTCGGCTGCAGGCCAAGGCTCAGGAACTTGTCGTTCTTCACGACGAGATCGTTTTCGGGGGCTTCCTTGCGCGGGTTGGGCAGCCAGGCAATCTGGGCGCCGCTCATCTTGGAGATCATTTCGGCGAGATCACGGACCCGGTGGGTTTCCGTCATCTGGTTGAAGATCTCGACCCGGTTGTTTCGGGCGGGCGGTGTGTTGAGCGCGATCTCGATGCAGCGTACCGAATCCTGGATGTGGATGAAGGCCCGGGTCTGCCCGCCGGTTCCGTGGACGGTCAGCGGATAGCCGATCGCCGACTGGATCAGGAAGCGGTTGAGAACCGTGCCGTAATCGCCGTCGTAATCGAACCGGTTGATCAGCTGCTCGTGGCGGCGGGTCTGCTCCGTGTGGGTTCCCCAGACGATGCCCTGGTGGAGATCGGTGATCCGCAGGCCGTCGTTCTTCGCGTAGAACGCAAACAGCTGCTGATCGAGGCATTTCGTCATGTGGTAGATCGAGCCGGGATTGCTTGGATAGAGGATCTCCTGGCTAACCGTGCGCCCATCCATCGTCTCGATGCCAACAGGAAGGTAGCCTTCCGGGATCGCCGCACCGACGGTCGAGTAGCCATAGACACCCATTGTGCCCAGGTGGATGAGATGCGCGTCGAGGTCGAGCTCGACCATGGCGTTCAACAGATTGTGCGTGGCGTTGACGTTGTTGTTGACAGTGTAGTTCTTGTGGCGGTCGCTCTTCATCGAATAGGGGGCTGCCCGCTGTTCGGCGAAGTGGATGATGGCGTCTGGACGGTTCGCCGCCAGCCAACCCTTCAGAAGCTCGTAATCCTTGGCAAGGTCGATCAGGTGAAAGTGGATGCGGCGGCCGGTCTCGGCGTGCCAGATGCGGGTCCGTTCCTGAATGCTGTCCATCGGCGTCAGCGACTGAACACCGAGTTCCGTATCGATCCAGCGGCGCGACAGGTTATCGAGAATATGCACCTCGTGGCCGGCATCGGACAGGTGAAGCGATGTCGGCCAGCCGACGAAACCATCGCCGCCAAGGACTGCAATCTTCATGAATGTTCTCTCCGTTCGCGGGTGCCCTATTTTATGCGGGCGGGAAGTATGACAGGACACCGAAAGTGGATCGGTATTCCGCCTTTATCCAGGGGATGAAGATGGAATTTCAAGGCAAGCTTATGACAGAGCAGAATTTTTTGTTATCCGGAGAACTGATCGAGGGCGGTCACAGCCTCGTCCAGCGGGTCTATTACGAGGACACGGACTTCTCCGGCCTCGTCTATCACGCCCGCTACCTGCACTTTCTCGAGCGCGGCCGAACAGACTATCTGCGGTGCCTCGGCTGCGAGCAGGGTGCGCTTCTGTCGGCGGATGAGGAGGGGCTGGTCTTCGTTGTTCACCGCATGGAGATCGACTTCAAGCAACCGGCCCGGATGGACGATATCCTGACGATCCGGACGATCACCGAAAAGGCCGGTGGCGCCAAGATGGTGCTGACCCAGGAAATCCGCCGCGGCGAAACGCTGCTGATCGCGGCGAAGGTGGTCATCGCCGTCATCAACAGACACGGCCGTCCACGACGACTGCCGGAGGCGATCGCGGAGAAGTTTCTAACAGCGCCGATCTGAGCTTTAGACAATAGAGCCAAAGCGCTGATCAAGCTTGCGGCCGTAACACATTATTAACGATAATGTAGTCTTACTAACCCGTGAGGAATTTGTGCAACGCACGCCTTCCTTTGACCAAATTTGAAGGCGAGAAGCCAAGCTGAAAACTCAGGACATCTTGGGCGTTAGGCGGCGATCTCGGCGGACAGAAACATTCTCGCGAGAGCGCGCTTTGGAACCCGCCCGGTTGTGAAATGCCGGGCGTTTGGATTCGGGGATTGAAGACAGATGGAACAGGTAGCTCTGGAAGCTGCGACGCATGACGTGAGCCTTTGGGCGCTGTTCATGCAAGCCGGACTGATCGTCAAGATGGTGATGATCGGGCTGATGGGTGCCTCGGTCTGGACCTGGGCGATCGTCATCGACAAATATATGGCCTTTTCAAAGGCGCGGCGCCAGTTCGACCAGTTCGAGCAGGTGTTCTGGTCCGGCCAGTCGCTGGAAGAACTTTACCGCACCCTTGGCGAGCGCCAGAACACGGGCCTTGCTGCCATCTTCGTTGCTGCCATGCGCGAGTGGAAGAAGAGCTTTGAACGCGGCGCCCGTTCGCCGATCGGTCTCCAGATGCGTATCGACCGCGCCATGGACGTGACGATGTCGCGTGAAGGCGAGGCCTACGAGGCACGTCTCGGTTCGCTGGCGACCATCGGTTCGGCCGGTCCGTTCATCGGTCTGTTCGGTACCGTCATCGGTATCATGACCTCCTTCCAGGCGATCGCCGGATCGAAGTCCACCAACCTTGCGGTCGTTGCACCGGGTATCGCCGAAGCGCTCTTGGCAACCGCCATCGGTCTTGTCGCCGCTATCCCGGCGGTTATCGCCTACAACCGTTTCATGGGCGAAGCTGGCAAGCTTTCATCGCGGATGGAAGGTTTTGCCGACGAGTTCTCGGCCATCCTTTCGCGCCAGATCGACGAGAAGCTGCAGCCACGCCAGGCCGCTCAGTAATCAGGCACAACGCCAGGAGTAAGCACCATGGGCATGTCGGCCGGAGGAGCAAAATCGGGAGGCGGTCGTCGCGGACGTCGCGGTGGGCGCAGCCGTAGCGGCGCGATCAGCGAAATCAACGTCACGCCGCTTGTCGACGTCATGCTCGTGCTTCTCATCATCTTCATGGTCGCCGCACCGATGATGACTGTCGGCGTGCCGATCGACCTGCCTGAAACCCAGGCCAAGGCGATGAATTCCGATACGCAGCCGATCACCGTTTCGGTCAATCCGGAAGGGCAGATCTTCCTGCAGGAAACCCCGATCACGATCGACGAGATCCTGCCGAAGCTGCAGGCAATCGCCACGACCGGCTATAACGAGCGCATCTATGTGCGTGGCGACACTGCCGCTGCCTATGGCGTGGTGATGAAGGTCATGGCCCGCATTTCGTCTGCCGGTTACAAGAACCTCGGCCTCGTTACCCTTCAGGAACAGGAGCAGTGATCCCACGCCATGAAGGGTAGTATCGGCACATCGCTGGTTCTCCATTCGGTGCTTCTCGGCTGGGCGCTTGTCTCGCTGAGTTCACCGATGCAGCTCAACGTCGCCGACGTCGAGGCGCTGCCGGTCGACATCGTCCCGGTGGAATCGATCACCCAGATGCAGCAGGGTGACAAGAAGGCGCCTCTCACCGAAAAGCCTTCGGTGAAGGAAACCAAGAACCAGAAGGTCGTCGAAAACGCCGAGAATGCCGGCGAGAGCGACATCGACCTGAAGTCCCCGCCGACACCGGCCAAGAAGCCCCTGAAGACCGAAGCCGCCGCCGCGCCAAAGCCGGTGGAGCGCCCGACGCCGACCCCGACGGACGAGGACAACCAGGTCAAGGATATCGTCAAGGAAGAGACGGCGCCGAAGCCTCAGGAAGTGGCAGCGCTGCCGCAGCCGAAGCCGGAGCCGACCCCGCCAAAGCCCGAGCCGACGCCGCCCAAGGCCGAGACACCGCCACCGACCCCAACTCCGACCGAAGCCAAGACCGAGGAAGCGCCGCTCCCCGACAGCGTTCCGCTGCCGGCTGCCAAGCCGAAGCAGGAACCGCCGAAGGAGCAGGCAAAGCCCGTCGAAAAGCCGGTCGAGAAAAAGCCTGACCCGCCGAAGCCGACCGAAACCGCCAAGGCGGATACCAAGGCGACGGAAGCTTCAAAGCCGACCGACAAGAAGGAAGGCAAGAAGCAGGAGACGGCCAAGTCCTCGTCTTCCAAGGCCAGCGACTTCAATGCCGACCAGATCGCAGCGCTCCTCAACAAGCAGGACGCGTCGGGCGGCGGTGCGAAGCGTTCCACGTCGCCTGCCTCCACGGGCAGCACGAAGCCGTCGACCGGTTCGAAGCTCAGCGTCAGCGAAATGGACGCGTTGCGCGGGCAGATCGGCAAGAACTGGTCCTATATCGCCGGCATCGAAGGTGCAGAAGGCGTGGTCATCCGCGTCCATATGCGGCTCGACCAGTCGGGCATGATCGTCGGCGAACCCGAAGTTTCCTCAAGCGGCGGTTCAGATACGGCCCGCCGGACGCTCGAATCCAGCGCGCGCCGCGCTGTCTTGCGTTCGTCGCCGTTCAAGAACCTGCCGGCAGACAAATACGATGCGTGGAGCGAAGTCATCGTGAACTTCAGCCCCAGCGATCTTGATATGCTTTGAAAGGCCAAACCATGATCAGACGTTCCTTCCTCGGGCTCATGATGGCGTCCGCCGGTGCTGCCGCGATCTCCAACCCCGCAAACGCGGTGGTCGAGATCAACATCAACAAGGGCAATGTCGAGCCGCTGCCGATCGCGATTACCGATTTCCTGTCCAACAACGAGCTTGGACCGCAGATTTCGCAGGTTATCGCCGCCGATCTTCAGCGTTCGGGATTGTTCGCGCCTGTGAACAAGCAGGCGTTCATCGAAAAGATCACCGATCCGGGCCGCGCGCCGCGTTTCGAAGACTGGAAGGCGATCAACGCCCAGGCGCTGGTCGTCGGCCGTGTCAGCCGTGAAGGCGACGGTCGTCTGCGCGCCGAATTCCGACTCTGGGATACGTTTGCCGGCCAGCAGATGACAGGCCAGCAGTTCTTTACTCAGCCGGAAAACTGGCGTCGTCTGGCGCACATCATCGCCGACGCGATCTATAAGCAGATCACCGGCGAGCAGGGCTACTTTGACACCCGCGTCGTGTTCGTATCCGAAAGCGGTCCGAAGACTGCCCGTCAGCGTCAGTTGGCAATCATGGACCAGGACGGTTTCAACGTCCGCATGCTGACCGGCACCAAGGATCTCGTGCTGACGCCGCGCTTTTCGCCAAGCCGTCAGGAAGTCACCTACATGTCGTTCGAGGGCAACCAGCCGCGGGTCTACCTGCTGCAGCTGGAAACCGGACAGCGCGAAGTGGTGGGCAATTTCCCGGGCATGACGTTCTCGCCGCGCTTCTCGCCTGACGGTCAGAAGGTGATCATGAGCCTTCAGCAGGAAGGCAACGCGAATATCTACACGATGGACCTGCGTTCGCGCACGACGACGCGCCTGACGTCGACGGCTGCGATCGATACCGCGCCATCCTATTCGCCCGATGGTGCGCGCATCACGTTCGAAAGCGACCGTGGCGGCCGCCAGCAGATCTACGTGATGGGGGCCGACGGTTCGGGCCAGAGCCGCGTCTCGTTCGGCGATGGTTCCTATTCGACGCCGGTCTGGTCGCCGCGTGGCGATCTGATCGCGTTCACCAAGCAGTCGGGCGGAAAGTTCTCGATCGGCGTGATGCGTCCGGACGGTTCTGGCGAGCGCATTCTGACATCGGGCTTCCATAACGAGGGTCCGACCTGGGCACCGAACGGGCGTGTTCTGATGTTCTTCCGCCAGAACGCCGGCGCCGGTGGTCCGCAGTTGTATTCGATCGATCTCAGCGGCTATAACGAGCAGATGGTCAAGACACCGGCATTCGGGTCCGACCCGGCCTGGTCGCCGCTTCTTGAATAGGAGGCACGTTTGAGGCGCGGCAGATCTGCCGCGCTTGCGTTCCAACCGGCAGCGAACGACTGAAAAATAGGGCACCGGAAGGAATTCGTTAACCATAAGCGTTTGATCATGGTTAACCTAAATCCGTTAGAGTTCGGCAACTCTTAAATTAAATGATCAAGGAGAGAACGGCCATGAGCCGCATTCATACCCCGGCGATGAGCCGTATGCAGACCCTCGCTCGCAACCCGGCCGTCATCGCTCTGACGCTGGCCCTCGCTCTCGCAGGCTGCGCCAACAAGAAGAACCTTCCGAACAACGCGGGTGACCTTGGCCTCAACGGCGGTGGTGCCGGCGGCTCGGCAACACCTGGCTCGAGCCAGGACTTCACGGTCAATGTCGGCGACCGGATCTTCTTCGATACGGACTCGACCTCGATCCGTGCAGATGCCCAGCAGACGCTCGATCGTCAGGCTCAGTGGCTGCAGCGTTACCCGAACTACGCGATCACCGTCGAAGGCCATGCCGACGAACGCGGTACACGCGAATACAACCTGGCACTCGGCGCCCGTCGCGCTTCGTCCACCAAGGAATATCTTGCTTCGCGCGGCATTCCTGCCAACCGCATCAAGACCATTTCCTTCGGCAAGGAACGTCCGGTCGCAGTTTGCGACGACATCTCCTGCTGGTCGCAGAACCGCCGCGCGGTTACCGTTCTCGGTGGCGCTGGCATGTAATGCCGGTGAGGGGCGGGCCAGTCCCCGTTCCACACATGACATTTTGGTGAGAAAAGGTGGCCTTCGCGCCACCTTTTTTGTTTTTCCTTAGTTTGGCCCCGTTTCCCTTGATTTTGAACGTCGACTTGGTTGCTTTTTGACGGCAGTTCAGAAAAATCCGTATTGCGCCAATCCGGCGCAAGCTACAGCGCCGCGCACCGGGTTTCCGATGCGCACAGCGCGTTGTAGAACATAGGTTGCGCTTCGTTCTTTCCGAAAGCCATTCCGGCTTGAGGGCCGAAGCGCGGGAAGCAGGACGGACGACATGAAGAAAATTGTCTTGGCAGCGATGCTGGGGCTGGCGGCGATGGCGGGCCCTGCTGGGGCCTTCTCATTTCCGAAACTCTTCCAGGGCGAGCAAAGCGTTCCGCAACAGCCGCAGGCCGAACAACGGCCTGTGATCCTCGCGCAGGGCGGCGATGCCGTCCGGACGCAGCAGCTTCAGGAAGAGGTACGGCAGCTTAACGGCCGTATCGAGGAAATGAGTTATCAGCTCCTGCAGATGCAGGAACAACTGCGCAAAACGCAGGAAGATAACGAATTCCGTTTCCAGGACCTGGAAAAGAAGAAGAGAAGCGACTTGGGCGACACGGGCGGGCAACCGGCCGTGGCGTCCAACCGCCCTTCGTCTTCGGCTTCCTCCGGCGAACCCTCCCCACCTGCCGCGCAAGGCGCCGACGACGTGGCTCGCATCATTGGTGAGCCTTCCAGCCCATCCGCGACCACAGGCAACCGCGCCGCACCAGCGCCAACAACGCTTGGCTCGATGAATCTCGACACGAGCGGAAATACTGTCGGTGCGTCCCGCAACGACAATGCCCGCAATTCGGCCGGTCTTCCCGGTGTTGCTTCCGGCTCGTCGCGCAGCGGTGGGTCGCAGGATCCGCAGCAGACGGCCTCGCTCGGCAGTGAGGGCGACAGCTACAAGATCGCCTATGACCATGTTCTTTCCGGCGACTACCCGCTCGCCGAGAAAGAATTCTCCAGCTACCTTGCCAGCTACCCGAAGAGCTCACGGGCCGCAGACGCCAATTTCTGGCTCGGCGAAGCGCAGTTCTCGCAGGCGAAATATGCCGATGCGGCAAAGACCTTTCTCAACGCGCACCAGACCTACGGCAAGTCCGCCAAGGCGCCGGAAATGCTGCTGAAGCTCGGCATGTCGCTTGCGGCTCTCGACAACAAGGATACGGCCTGCGCAACGCTTCGCGAGGTTCCCAAGCGCTATCCGAATGCGCAGCGCGCCGTGCTTGGCAAGGTGACGACCGAGCAGAAGCGGCTGTCCTGCTGATCCCGCGGCGGTGACCACCCCGGATCCATCCCCGCAGTCAGCGGTTCGTGAATTTCTCGCCGGTCTTTCAAGGCCGGCGAAACTGCTTGTGGGGATCTCCGGCGGCAGTGATTCGACCGGGCTTCTGCTCGCGCTTCAGGAGGCGCTGGCCACTGACCCGGAAGGCGGGATCGAACTTGCCGCCGCAACGATCGATCATGCGCTGCGGGCCGAATCAGGCGCGGAGTCCGGCGCGGTGGCATTTCTTTGCGCACGCATGGGCATCCCCCACACGATCCGCCGCTGGGACGGCGACCAACCAACGACCGGCATTCCGGCTGCTGCACGAGAAGCTCGCTACCGGCTGCTGATGGAGATCGCTGACGAGATCGCAGCTACCGCCATCCTCACGGGCCATACGCTGGATGACCAGATCGAAACGGTGGCGATGCGCGCAGTGCGCAACGGCACGAAGGGCAAGCTGGGTCTGGCGGGCATGGCAGGTGCAGTCCTGCTCGACAGACGGCGCTGGCTGCTGCGACCGTTTCTGTCTGTGCGTCGCTCAGCGATCCGGGATTTTCTTGCAGCGGGAGGCGAGGGCTGGATCGACGACCCTAGCAATCTCGACAGCCATTACGAGAGGGTCAGAACTCGAAATGCTCTGGCGGGCATCGAAACGGTGACGATGGACGAGATCGCTGCGGCCGGCGCTTCGCGAACGCGTCTGTCCCGCCATGCGGCGGAACTGGCCCGCGAGCAGCTGACGATCAGCCATGGGGTTCTGGCTTTTCTGCGGGTCGAAGCATTGGGCGGCGATCCACTGGCTCGGGACCATCTGCTCGGACATCTCATCGCGCTCCTGGGCGGACGGGAACACGTTCCTTCGACCGAGACGATGACACGGGTCGCGGCATTTTTGGATGGCCGGCACCTCGGCCGAATGTCTGCAGGGCGGGTCATCTTCGATCTGCGTCGGGATGGGCTGTATCTTTACCGGGAAAGCCGCAATCTGAACCCTGTTCGCATCGCGGCGGGGGCGGTGAAGGTCTGCGATGGCCGATACCGCGTCCACAACCCAACCAATAGCGAAATCGTGATCGGGCCGACCATTCCCGATCGCACGCTGGCGGGCTCGCTTTTCCCGAATGCGCCCGGGTCGGTCGCGATGCGGGCCATGGCGGCAATGCCACAGGTGCAAACACTCGAAACTGGCCTGCTGCACGCGATTGACATGCACCCGGTCCTGGGGACGTTCGAACGCTTCCTGTCGCAGTTCGAGCTCGAGATTGCAGCCCAGTTCGCCGATTTGGTCGGATGCGACGATATACCCCCGCTTCCGGTTAAGCTTTCGCAGCGGAAAAGCTAGGCGTCCGTGCCGGTTCGCCTTGGCAATGCCAAAGCTCAACCCTATGTTAGGTTCCAAGAAGGGCGGTCGCCATGATGTGACCGTTGGCATACTGGGGAGTTCGATGAACCCAAATTTTCGCAATTTTGCCCTCTGGGCCATTATAGCCCTGCTGCTGATCGCTTTGTTCAGCATGTTCCAGACGGCGCCGTCGCAGACGTCCTCGCGCGAAATTCCGTATTCGCAGTTCCTGCGTGACGTGGATTCCGGCCGCGTTCGCGACGTCGTCGTGACCGGCAATCGTGTCCTCGGCACCTATACCGAGAACGGCACCAATTTCCAGACATACTCCCCGGTCATCGATGACAGCCTGATGGAGCGTCTTCAGTCGAAGAACGTCTCGATCATGGCTCGCCCCGAGACAGACGGATCGTCTGGCTTCCTGAGCTATATCGGCACGCTGTTGCCGATGCTGCTGATCCTCGGTGTCTGGCTGTTCTTCATGCGCCAGATGCAGGGTGGCTCACGCGGTGCGATGGGCTTCGGCAAGTCGAAGGCGAAGCTTTTGACCGAAGCGCATGGCCGCGTCACGTTTGAGGACGTTGCCGGCGTCGACGAAGCCAAGGCTGACCTCGAGGAAATCGTCGAATTCCTGCGCGATCCGCAGAAGTTCCAGCGTCTCGGCGGTCGTATCCCGCGCGGCGTGCTGCTTGTCGGCCCTCCGGGCACCGGTAAGACGCTGCTCGCCCGTTCGGTCGCAGGTGAAGCCAACGTGCCGTTCTTCACGATCTCCGGTTCGGACTTCGTGGAAATGTTCGTCGGTGTCGGTGCATCCCGTGTGCGCGACATGTTCGAGCAGGCGAAGAAGAATGCGCCCTGCATCATCTTCATCGACGAAATCGACGCCGTCGGCCGTCACCGTGGCGCAGGCCTCGGCGGTGGTAACGACGAACGCGAGCAGACGCTGAACCAGCTTCTGGTCGAGATGGACGGCTTTGAGGCGAACGAGGGTATCATCCTCATCGCCGCAACCAACCGTCCCGACGTTCTCGATCCGGCACTTCTGCGTCCAGGCCGTTTCGACCGTCAGGTCGTCGTCCCGAACCCTGACATCGTTGGTCGTGAACGCATCCTCAAGGTGCATGCGCGCAACGTGCCTCTCGCTCCCAATGTGGATCTCAAGGTTCTTGCCCGTGGTACGCCCGGTTTTTCCGGTGCCGACCTCATGAACCTCGTCAACGAATCTGCCCTGATGGCAGCCCGCCGTAACAAGCGCCTTGTCACCATGCAGGAATTCGAAGACGCCAAGGACAAGATCATGATGGGTGCCGAGCGTCGCTCGTCCGCCATGACCGAAGCCGAAAAGAAGCTTACCGCCTATCACGAAGCCGGTCATGCGATCACCGCCCTCAAGGTGGCCGTTGCCGATCCGCTGCACAAGGCGACCATCATTCCGCGCGGCCGTGCGCTCGGCATGGTCATGCAGTTGCCGGAAGGCGACCGCTATTCGATGAGCTACAAGTGGATGGTGTCGCGCCTGACCATCATGATGGGTGGCCGCGTTGCCGAAGAACTGACGTTCGGCAAGGAAAACATCACGTCCGGTGCATCCTCTGACATCGAGCAGGCGACCAAGCTTGCGCGTGCCATGGTCACCCAGTGGGGCTTCTCCGACATCCTCGGTCAGGTCGCCTATGGTGAAAACCAGCAGGAAGTCTTCCTCGGACATTCGGTTTCGCAGTCGAAGAACGTGTCCGAATCGACGGCCCAGAAGATCGATAGCGAAGTGCGCCGTCTGATCGACGAAGCCTATACGGAAGCGCGCCATATCCTGACTGAATACCACGATCAGTTCGTGGCCATCGCTGAGGGCCTTCTCGAGTACGAAACCCTTTCGGGTGACGAAATTAGAGCGCTGATTCTCGGCCAGAAGCCGTCGCGTGACCTTGGCGACGATTCGACGCCAAGCCGTGGTTCGGCTGTGCCGAGCGCCGGTGCAAAGAAGGACGAGCCGAAGGGCGATGCGCCCGAGGGCGGTCTTGAACCGCAGCCGCACTGATCTCTTCTGCATCAAACCTATTGAAGCCGCTGCGGAAACTTCCGCGGCGGCTTTTGCTTATCGACCTTAGCAGGGCTGGTTCGGTAACGGGATATAAGCGATTTTGACGGTAATTTAGGTGCCAACGCAGATGAACTGTGGCATGAGCCGATCTTGGACGGCAGTGCCGCCGATCCGCTCGGGCATGTTGCACATACAGACATAACCGGGCGAAGACCGCGCTTTTGAGAGCGCGTGTACCAGGGAGCTTACATGACACGCCGCTATTTTGGGACTGATGGCATCCGCGGGCATTCCAACGTCTATCCGATGACGCCAGATCTCGCGATGCGCGTCGGTATTGCCGTCGGAACAATTTTTCGCAACGGAACGCACCGCCACCGCGTGGTGATCGGCAAGGATACCCGTCTTTCCGGCTACATGCTGGAAAATGCCATGGTCGCGGGCTTTACCGCAGCCGGCCTCGACGTGTTTTTGCTTGGCCCGATCCCGACGCCCGCCGTTGCCATGCTGACGCGCTCGCTGCGTGCGGATGTCGGCGTGATGATTTCCGCTTCACACAACCCGTTCGAGGATAACGGCATCAAGCTGTTCGGCCCCGACGGCTACAAGCTTTCCGATGAGCTGGAAATGCGGATCGAGGATCTGCTCGACAGCGACCTCCATTCGCAGCTGGCAAAATCGGCCGATATCGGTCGCGCCAAGCGCGTCGAGGGCGATATCTACCGTTATATCGAACAGGCCAAGCGCACGCTCCCGCGTGACGTGACGCTGCACGGTCTTCGGGTCGCGATCGATTGCGCCAATGGTGCCGCCTACAAGGTCGCGCCGCTGGCTCTGTGGGAGCTCGGCGCCGAAGTGGTCACTATCGGCAACGAGCCGAACGGCACCAACATCAATCTCGATTGCGGCTCAACCAGCCCGGCGGCGCTGCAGCGCAAGGTCCACGAGACGCGCTCCGATATCGGCATTGCGCTCGACGGCGACGCGGACCGTGTCATCATCGTCGACGAGAATGGCGATATCATCGATGGCGACCAACTGATGGCGGTCATCGGCGAAAGCTGGGCGGAAGACGACAAGCTGACCGGTGGCGGCATTGTCGCGACCGTCATGTCCAATCTCGGGCTCGAGCGCTTCATGGAGACCAAGGGCCTGACGCTTGCGCGCACCAAGGTCGGCGACCGGTATGTGGTCGAGCACATGCGCAATCACGATTTCAACGTGGGTGGCGAACAGTCCGGTCATATCGTGCTGTCGGATTTCGGCACCACCGGTGACGGTCTTGTCGCAGCCTTGCAGATCCTTGCCCGCGTAAAGCGGCTCGATCGCCCGGTGAGCGAAGTCTGCCGCCGGTTTGAGCCGGTGCCGCAGCTGTTGAAAAACGTACGCTTCGCCGGTGGCAAGCCGCTGGAAAACGCCGTTGTGCGGCAGGCGATCGCGGATGCGGAAGCCGAGCTTGCCACCAAGGGCCGACTCGTCATCCGCCCATCGGGCACCGAGCCGCTGATCCGTGTCATGGCTGAAGGCGACGACCGGGCCCAGGTCGAGCGCATCGTCGGCGATCTCGTTACGGTGATTGCCAACGCCAGACCGGAAGCGGCCTGACGGATCGTTCGGATCTAGCCTCTCCCGGCTATGACGGGAGAGGGATGGGCCACGACCTTGTGGCCGTTCGCTGGTTACGGCCGCCACTGCCTGAACTTGCCGTCCAGTGCGCCGTCGAGGTAGAAGGCGGCGCTGATCAGGGCGAGGTGGGTGAAGGCCTGCGGGAAGTTGCCGAGGAACTCACCGCGCGGATCGAATTCTTCCGCATAGAGCTGCAGGTGATTGCCGAACAGGAGCAGCTTTTCCATGTTGATCTCGGCTTCCGCCAGGCGACCGGCGCGGGCGAGGCACTCCACATACCAGAATGAACAGGCGGCGAAGAAGCCTTCATCGCCGTCCAGGCCGTCCTTGCGCTTGTAGCGCATGACGAGCGCATCATCGGCAAGTTCGTTGCCGATTGCATCGAGCGTCGCCAGCCAGGCCGGGTCGGTGGCACTGATGAAGCGCACGAGCGGCATCATCAGCATGGACGCGTCGAGATCACTGCCGCCCTTGGCATGAACGAAGTGCCCGAGATCGGCATTCCAGAAGTTTGCCCAGATGTCGTCGCTGATGGCATTGCGTGCCTCGACCCAGCGTCCGAACGGAGCTGTTAGCGACCGCTTCTGCGCAAGCCGGATGGCACGATCCACCGCGACCCAGCACATAAGCCGGGAATGCAGATGTTCCTGCGGCTCGCTGCGGATTTCCCAGATGCCGGCATCGGCGTCCTGCCAGATGTCGCAGACGTGGTCGACGATACGCCGGACAGCATTCCAGTTGTCGTGGGAGATTGCCTCGCCGTATTTGTTGCTGATATAGACCGAATCGAGAAGCTCGCCGTAGATGTCCAGCTGGATTTGTTCGGCGGCATTGTTGCCGACGCGGATGGGTTTGGCACCGCCATAGCCCGAGAAGTGGTCGAGTTCCTGTTCGGTGTCGACGCGACTGCCATCGAGATTGTACATGATTTGTATTTCCCCACCTGGCGACCGGTCCGTCCTGTCGACGAGCCAGTGGGAAAATGCGTTCGCTTCGTCCTGATAGCCAAGGCGCATCAGCGCGTAGATCGTGAAGGAGGCATCCCGGATCCAGGTCGCACGGTAATCCCAGTTTCGCGGGCCGCCCGGAGCTTCGGGCAAACCGAATGTTCCCGCTGCGGCAATGGAACCGTTCTTTTGCGAGGTCAAAAGCTTGAGCGCCAGTGCCGAGCGCGTGACGGAGGAGCGCCAGCGACCGGTATAGGTCGAGCGTTTTGCCCAGCCCTGCCAGTATTCTATGGCGTCCGCGATTGCAGCGCTGACAGCGTCCTTGTCCCAGACGTCGCCGTCATTTCCGTCCAGAACAAAGTCGGCCGTCTCTCCGGCTTTCAATGAAAACGTGGCGCTGACACCGCCGTCTTCCTTTTCGAAGGTCACCGGGCCCGAGAGGCGAAGGGTGAAATCACCGCAGCGGAACGTTGAAACGCCGCCGTCGACCGTGACCTCGGGCACCTTGCGCGCATAGTCGAAGCGCGGCCAGCAACGCAGCGAAAACGTCATCTCGCCGCGGGTGACTTCAACCCGGCGGATCAGGTTCTCCACCCCGTCCTCGGTTTTTGGCACCGGCATCAGATCGACCACTTCGGCGCTCTGGTGCTGTCCGAGCCAGCGGGTGAGGAGGACGTTGGTCTCGGGGATATACATCTGCAGACGACGGGCATCGTCGATGTCAGGCGAAAGCTCGAACGCGCCGCCCTTTTCCGGATCGAGGAGTGCGGCGAAGATGCTGGGACTGTCCAGATCCGGCCAGCAGAGAAAATCGATCGCACCATCGCGCGCAACCAGCGCCAGGGTTCTCAGATTGCCGACCGCACCATGTTCGGCGATCGGTCGCGGCACGTCGGCGTGGACCGCCAATGATTTCCCAGTATCGGTATTCAGTTGTGTCAAAACCTGACCCTTTCCTATGCAGAACGGACAACTCCGAAGCAGCAGATCGGTTCGCCGATAACGTCTTGGCTCGCCAAGAAGTTACCCCTGATTTTTTAGGGATCGAACTTCGAGATGGTGCGTTCTCTTTCCCGCAAGGACGGGATGGAAGAGATGCAGCACGTTAAAATCGAAGCTGTCCGCAGGGCAGCGGTCAAACTTGTCGCAAGGCATGAGCAGGAAAAACTGAGGACTGCGCTCGCCGACCATCTTCGATCCGTGGCCGAGTTGAAACGCAAAGCCAAAGCGGACCGGGAAGGCTGACCGACGCGCGTGGGCGGCAGGCGAGGGCGTCATTCACGAAAAATTCGCCGATAATTTTTTAGAATTCACTTATATAATGTGAACATGTCGTTAAGAGCAGTGTGCTGTTAACCGCAAATCTTCACGAATATAACCTTGCTGGGATTATAGTTAATCAGCATTTAACCTTTTTTCTTCATTCTTCATTGTCAAAGAGGTGGCCGGGCGTCGTGCCTGCCATTGACGCGACAAGCTTGGAGATGAGCCATGAAGAAGTGCCTAGCAGCCACGATGGCGTTCTTGCTGACGACCACCGTTGCCTATTCCGCGGATGTCTATCAGCCGCAGCCGGAAGCCTTTCAGGATGCACCGGAAGTGACCGTTCAGGAGTCGACCGGGTGGTACCTGCGCGGCGACGTCGGTTATTCCT
>NZ_LMOF01000008.1:753347-753702 GCF_001423215.1 Rhizobium sp. Leaf321
TGCATCGATGAGGGCCTATAGCCTTCTCGCCAACGTCTATGTCGACCTCGGCACATACGCCTATTTCACGCCCTATGTCGGTGCCGGTATCGGTGCGACCTACGTGAAATGGGACAAGCTGCGCAACACATCCTGCGCCACCGGAAACCCGGCGCTGTGCGATGATTCGGTAGAACACGGCGGCAAGGGCTCGTGGCGCGCGACCGGTGCTCTGATGGCTGGCGCAACCATCGACGTGACCTGCAACGTCAAGGCCGATGTCGGCTACCGCTTCCGCTATGTCGACGGCGGTGACATGTTCGGTTACGCCTCGAATGGTGGCCCGGGCCGCGACAAGGGCTTCTACAGCCACGAA
>NZ_LMOF01000008.1:753714-938422 GCF_001423215.1 Rhizobium sp. Leaf321
GCCTACGAGCCGGAACCGGCTCCGCTGGTCTACAAGTAAGCTTCATCTCGATCTCGAGAAAAAAGGGTCGCCTTCCGGGCGGCCTTTTTTCGTTTGCGGCCCCGACGAAGACGAATTTCCGTCTGGCCCCGCTGCTTCGCCCTGTCATCTCACTGGGACACCGGGAGCGTTACGAGGACTGCGCGGTAGAGCCCGGTCACAGCACCAACCGCATCGGCAGCCGATCACGAACTCTTGACGAACGCACTCTCCGCCCGAAATGTCGATAAACGCGATTTTGATCGCGCTGTGGGAGAGGATGAATGAAGAAGTATTTTGTTTCGGCGGTTGTAGCTGGCGTTGCATTATCAGCGTTTGCCGGTTCGGCATCGGCCCAGAGATACCTTGATGACTACGTTGGACAGCGCATCAATGCCGTGAAAGACGATCTACGCGACCAGGGCTTTCGCGATGTTGGACGCATTTCGGACCGGCGCGGCAGCTACGCACTCATGTTCGACGGCCGAACCTGCCTCGCGTTGCACGGAGGCAGAGGCGTGATCGACGACATCGACAGGCTTGATCGCCAGGATTGCGATCCAAGACGTCGGCCACGTTACTGACAACAGGTGAGTCTGATCGACGGTCAGTCATCGAACGGACCGTCGATCCTATGTCTGTCGATTATGCGCAGGCTACGATCAGGTTCGATGACGTAAGTTTCGCTGATCCGTTCACCGAACTGGTTGCGAAATTCATGGGGTATCCTGCTTCCCACCGGTGCGTTTTTCAGCCGCGTGTGAGGCTGCCCTTTGTATGTGATGCTCCCGGGGATGGGGGAAAGGTCGACTTGTGATGTCGAGCAGGCCGTGAGGAGGCCTGCTGCAGCCAGTACAAAAAAGCGTTTCATGGTCTGCTCCTGGATTTGTAGGTAAGCTGTCAAACAGCCTGGGCGGAGAAAAGTTTCCCGATAGGCTGCGGGCTTCAGACTCATATTGCTGAAGACGCACTGACGTTGCAGGGCTGCACGCCATTTCGACAGTATTGGCGCGATAGTCTTTTGAACTTTGCAAGGGTGATCAGTCGGGGAATCGGCATATCAAACATATGCTAGCAGACCGATCCCGGTCTTGTGCTACTCCGGCTCCATCAGCGCGACGTTGCTAGCCGCACTCTCCAGAAACCCATTTCCACTTGCGCTTTTCTCATCTTTCCACTATCCACGGCGGCGGGACACTCCTCCCCAACGAGGAGCCAATTACCTGGAAGGGTATACATATGGCCAATGCCGCAAAGCCGGACCTGCGTCCGAATAACGCCCATTTTTCTTCTGGCCCTTGCTCGAAGCGCCCCGGTTGGTCGCTCGACGCTCTCTCCGATGCCCCGCTCGGTCGTTCGCACCGCGCCAAGGTTGGCAAGGACAAGCTCAAGCAGGCCATTGATCTCACCCGTGAAGTTCTGAACGTTCCGGCCGATTACCGTATCGGCATCGTTCCCGCGTCCGACACCGGCGCCGTCGAAATGGCGATGTGGTCGCTGCTTGGCGAACGTGGCGTCGACATGGTCGCCTGGGAAAGTTTTGGTGCCGGCTGGGTCACCGACGTGGTCAAGCAGCTGAAGCTGAAGGATGTGCGCAAGATCGAGGCCGATTACGGCGTGCTTCCCGACCTTTCCACTATCGATTTCGACCGTGACGTGGTCTTCACCTGGAACGGCACGACCTCGGGCGTTCGCGTTCCGAATGCCGACTTCATCCCTGATGACCGCAAGGGCCTCACCATCTGCGACGCAACGTCGGCCGCATTTGCGCAGGACCTCGATTTTGCCAAGCTCGACGTCACCACCTTCTCCTGGCAGAAGGTGCTGGGCGGCGAGGGTGGCCACGGCATGATCATCCTGTCGCCGCGCGCTGTCGCCCGTCTTGAAAGCTACGTCCCGGCCTGGCCGCTGCCGAAGATCTTCCGCATGACCTCGGGCGGCAAGATTTCCGAAGGCATCTTCAAGGGTGAGACGATCAACACGCCGTCCATGCTCTGCGTCGAGGATTATATCGATGCGCTGCAATGGGCGAAGTCGCTCGGTGGCTTGAAGGCGCTGATTGCCCGTGCCGACGCGAATGCGAAGGTGATCTTCGATTTCGTGGCGGCCAACGACTGGATCGCCAATCTGGCGCAGGTCGATGAGACCCGCTCCAACACCTCGGTCTGCCTGAAGATCGCCGATGCCGATGTCGCCGCTCTCGACGCTGACGCACAGGCAGCCTTTGCCAAGGGCGTGACCTCAATCCTCGAAAAGGAAGGCGTCGCACTCGACGTCGGCGCTTACCGCGACGCACCGTCGGGCTTGCGCATCTGGGCTGGCGCCACCGTCGAAGAGGCGGACATGAAGGCGCTGATGCCGTGGCTCACCTATGCGTTCGAAACGCAGAAGGCCGCGCTGTCCAAGGCCGCTGCCTGATCGAATTCCGGTGCCGCCGCTCACCCGTCTAGGGACGCGGCACCGTTTCATCCGCATTTAGAGATTACACCCCTTATCAGGAGCCCAACCCATGGCACCTCGCGTTCTCGTATCCGACGAACTCTCCGAAACCGCTGTCCAGATCTTTCGCGATCGCGGCGTCGAAGTCGATTTCCAGCCGAAGCTCGGCAAGGACAAGGACAAGCTCGCCGAAATCATCGGCAATTACGATGGCCTCGCCATCCGTTCCGCCACAAAGGCGACCGAGAAGCTGATCGCTGCTGCGACCAACCTCAAGGTCATCGGCCGCGCCGGTATCGGCGTCGACAATGTCGACATCCCGGCTGCCTCGAAGCGCGGCATCATCGTCATGAACACGCCGTTCGGCAACTCGATCACGACCGCCGAACATGCGATTGCCCTGATGTTTGCGGTTGCCCGCCAGCTGCCGCAGGCCGATGCCTCGACGCAGGCCGGCAAGTGGGAAAAGTCGAAGTTCATGGGTGTCGAAATCACCGGCAAGACGCTCGGCGTCATCGGCGCCGGCAATATCGGCGGCATCGTCTGCAAGAAGGCGATCGGCATCGGCATGCATGTCATCGCCTATGACCCCTTCCTGTCGGCGGAACGTGCGCTGGACATGGGCGTCGAGAAGGTCGAGCTGGACGATCTACTGGCGCGCGCCGACTTCATCACCCTGCATGTTCCGATGACCGACAAGACCCGCGGCATTCTCGGCAAAGAAAACCTTGCCAAGACCAAGAAGGGCGTGCGGATCATCAACTGCGCCCGCGGCGGCCTCGTCGATGAAGCAGCGCTTGCTGAAGCCATCAAGTCCGGCCATGTCGCCGGTGCTGGTTTCGACGTGTTCGAAGTCGAGCCTGCGACGGAAAGCCCGCTGTTTGGTCTCGACAACGTCGTGTGCACGCCGCATCTGGGCGCCTCCACCACGGAAGCCCAGGAAAACGTGGCCTTGCAGGTGGCTGAACAAATGTCGGACTACCTGATCAAGGGTGCCGTTTCCAACGCCATCAACATGCCCTCGATCACCGCTGAAGAAGCACCGATCCTGAAGCCGTTCATCCGTCTTGCCGATGTTCTCGGTGCCTTCGTTGGTCAGGTCACGGAAGATCCGATCAAGGAAATCGAGATCCTGTTTGATGGCGCAACGGCCGGAATGAACACCAAGGCGCTCACCTCCGCGCTTCTGGCTGGTTTGATCCGTAACCAGGTGGCAGACGTGAACATGGTTTCCGCGCCGATCATGATCAAGGAAAAGGGCATCGTCCTGTCCGAGGTCAAGCGCGACAAGACCGGTGTCTATGACGGCTACATCAAGCTGACGGTCACCACCGACAAGCAGAGCCGTTCCGTCGCCGGCACCGTGTTTTCCGACGGCAAGCCGCGGTTCATCCAGATCAAGGGCATCAACATGGACGCCGATGTCGGCGCCAACATGGTCTACATCTCCAATACCGACGTACCCGGCATGATCGGCTTCATGGGCACCACGCTCGGTGATGCCGGCGTCAACATCGCCAACTTCCATCTCGGCCGTGAGAAGGATGGCGGCGATGCGATCGCGCTGCTTTATGTCGATGGTCCTGTTTCGAACGACGTGCTCGCCCGCCTGACCGCCAACCCGGCGATCCGTCAGGCCCGCCAGCTGGTTTTCAACGTCGAATAAACCATCCTCCCGGATGACCAAGACAAAGCCCGGTGCCAGCGCGCCGGGCTTTTTCGTTGTGATCAAGCCGATGTGATCGGTCCATACGCTAAATCTCCCGCTGGTTGTATTTGCATCGCTTGGCTCCCGTTTCATCGTCCGATATCTACTTCGGCGGGAAAAGATGGTGGTGGCTCTAAAATTCTCGCCTGCCACTCTCTATATCTAGGATCACGACCGCATCGGGCGGCCAGAGGAGAAACCAATGTTATCCAAGCTTCGGCGTTTCCAGAAACTCTTCGCGATCTTCGCGGTCGGAATGGCAGTTTCGCTAACAGCCGTCGATATGGCGGAGGCGCGCCGCGCCGGCGGCGGTTCCAGCTTCGGCAGCCGCGGTACGCGCACGTTCGCACCGCCGCCGACCACCAACACGGCACCGGGCACGGCAACCGGCATCAATCGTTCGATGACGCCCAACACGCAGCAGAACGCAGCGTCTCCTGCTAACGGCGCAGGCGCCCAGGCGGCTCAGCCGCGTCGTGGCCTGTTCGGCGGCATGGCTGGTGGTCTTCTCGGCGGTCTGGCTCTCGGTGGCCTGTTCGGCATGATGATGGGCAACGGTTTTGGCGGTATGGCCGGCATGTTCGGCATGCTGTTGCAGATCGCGCTGATCGCGGGTCTTGCCATGCTGGCCTTCCGCTTCTTCGCCCGTCGTCGCCAGCAGCAGCACCCGGCGGGTCCTGCCGGCAATGCGCGTGACAACGGTTTCGGCGGCAACAACCGGGACAACAACAACGCTTATCAGGCACCGCAGAACACCGGTGGCGGCTTCCAGATCCCTAAGATCGGTTCTGGCGGCGGTGCGATGGGTGGCTTCGGTGCCACGCAGGCTGCGTCTGCTCCGCGTCAGGCGGGTCCCGACACGGATGAAGTCGGTATCACCGGTCGCGATCTCGGCCTGTTTGAAAAGATGCTGACGGATGTTCAGGCTGCCTATGGCGCGGAAGACTACGCGAAGCTTCGCAATCTCACCACGCCGGAAGCCATGTCCTATCTGGCCGAAGAGCTTGGTGAAAACGCCACCAATGGCGTGAAGAACGAAGTCCGCGACGTGACCCTGTTGCAGGGCGACCTTTCGGAAGCTTGGCGCGAAAACGGCCAGGAATACGCAACGGTTGCGATGCGCTACTCGAGCGTCGACTTCCTCAGCGATCGCAACACCGGCGCTGTCGCCGAAGGTGATCCGAATGCCGTGACGGAAACGGTCGAGATCTGGACCTTCGTGCGCAAGCCGGCCAATGACTGGAAGGTCTCGGCCATCCAGTCGGCTGCCTGATCAGCCAATTCCCAGCAGCGCGATCGTCTTGTCGTCGCGCTGACCGCCGAAGAACTTCTCAAGGGCTCGCTCGAAAGGCGAGCCCTTTTCTGTTGCGGCTTTATCGAACAGCGTCATCGAACTGCGAAACTTCATGTCGTCGGGGAACCCGAGGATGGTGCGCGCCGAAAGTCCTTCATGCGGAAGCATGGCGTGCGTGCATTCGAGGAGACGTGGTCCAAGCACCGGATGGTCGAGATAGGTCTGGGCTTCTTCCAGAGAGGTAAGTGCGAAGCGTTGTGACATGATTGAGGGACCAAGACCGGCGATCTGCGGGAAAATGTACCACATCCAGTGCGACTCTTTGCGGCCGTTTCGCAGTTCGCTCATGACCTGCGCGTAGACCGGATCTTGTGCATCCACGAATCGGGTCAGATCGGATTTTCCGTTATCGACAGTCATGCCGCGCTCCTCGCATCATCTCCCAACGGCCGCCATGAAGACACCGCAACTGTGAAATTTTTGCGGCAGGGGTGTTTCATGCTGCACTGCACCCTAAATCGGTTGGATGGATTTTTTGATTACAGAGTTTCGTCAATATACCGACTGGCTGCCGAACTGGATGGTGAGCGTCGGCCTTCTCGTGGGCGCGGTCCTGATTGGTCTGGCGATCCACCGTTTCGCGTTCGGTATCTTCAAGCGGCTGGTGGAAGACAAGGACCTGTTCTGGCGATCGCTGGTGTCGCGCGGGCGCCGGCCGATGCGTTTGACGGTTCTGACATTCACTGTATCGTTTGCATCATCTATCGCACCGCTTGCGGCTCGACCGGCCGAAATCATCCGGCATGTGCTTCTGCTGGGTTTCATCCTCGTGCTCGGTTGGGTCGCAAAGACGGCTTTGCATATTTGGATGACGGTCTATCTGCGCCGCTTCAAGCTGGATGCGGAAGACAACCTTCTTGCCCGCACCCACGTGACCCAGTCGCGGATTGCCGAGCGCATCGCCGGCGCGATGATCGTCATCGTCACGGTTGCCGCGATGCTGATGACCTTCCCGGCCGTCCAGCAATACGGCGTCAGCGTGCTCGCCTCCGCCGGTGTCGCCGGTATCGTGCTGGGTCTTGCCCTGCAGCCCATGCTTAAAAACATCTTTGCCGGCATCCAGCTTGCCATCACGCAGCCGATTCGCATCGACGATGCGCTGATCGTCGAAGGGGAGTGGGGCAATGTCGAGGAGATCACCTCGACTTATGTGGTGGTGAAGCTGTGGGACTGGCGGCGCATGATTCTGCCGCTCTCCTATTTCATCGAGAATCCGTTCCAGAACTGGACCCGCGAAGGTTCGGCCCTGATTGGCACTGTGATGATCTATCTCGATTATTCCGTTCCCGTCAGCGCCATCAGGCGCAGGGTCGAGGAAATCGCCAACGAGTCGAAGATCTGGGACAGGCGCGTGGTCAATGTTCAGGTGACGGATTTCAAGGAAAGCGTGATGGAGATCCGTATCCTGGTCTCCGCCAACAACGCGCCGAAGACGTTCGACATGCGTTGCGAGATGCGCGAGAAGATCATCGACTTCGTTCAGCGGGAATATCCGGCAGCGCTGCCTCGTCTAAGGGCCGAAGGTGCGAGCAACAGCAACGGGCACGCAAACGGCGCCGTCGCGGATACGGCCCTGCGTCACGCGAACTTCCAGTCCTGATGTTGCTGCTCTCTGACACTGAGGGCACAGATGGGGTGAACGGGCTTCTCTTGCGCGCCAGCTCATTCCTTTCTATATCCTCTTTCTGAAAGCCTTTGCGCGGACGAGCCCGCACATCTGGTGCCACTCTGCCGGCGTGCTTGCTGCCGCGGCCTGAGAGACTTTAAGAGAGTACCCCGTGAATACGCTGGATTTTGACAAGAAGCCGGAAGATACGCGCGTCGTGGTCGCCATGTCGGGCGGCGTGGATTCCTCCGTCGTGGCCGGGCTGTTGAAGCGCGAAGGCTATGACGTGATCGGGATCACGCTTCAGCTCTATGATCACGGCGCTGCCGTCCACCGCGCAGGATCCTGCTGCGCCGGCCAGGATATCGACGATGCCCGCCGGGTCTGCGAGACATTGGGCATTCCGCATTACGTTCTCGACTATGAGAAGCGGTTCCGCGAGACGGTGATCAATCCGTTTGCCGAAGCCTATGCGATGGGCGAAACGCCGGTTCCCTGTGTTGCCTGCAACCAGACGGTCAAGTTTGCCGATCTTTTGGCGACCGCGCGCGAGCTCGGCGCCGATGCGCTGGCAACCGGCCATTACATCCGTTCGGCGCCGAACCCCACGGCCGACAATCCGGGCCGCCGTGCGCTGTTCAGGCCGATCGATGCCGACCGCGACCAGAGCTGGTTCCTGTTTGCGACAACGCAGGAGCAGATCGACTACCTGCGCTTTCCGTTGGGTGGCATGGGCAAGGCGCAGGTGCGCGAGCTGGCCGAAGACATGGGGCTGGTGGTTGCCAAGAAGGCCGACAGCCAGGATATCTGTTTCGTCCCCGCCGGCAAATATGCCGATATCATCGCCAAGGTGAAGCCGAACTCGGCTTTGGTGGGCGATATCGTCCACATGGACGGCCGCGTGCTGGGCCGCCACGAGGGGATCGTTCATTACACGATCGGTCAGCGCAAGGGTTTGGGCGTTGCGACAGGCGAGCCGCTTTACGTGGTTTATCTGGACGCCCGCTCGCGCCGCGTCATCGTAGGTCCCAAGGAAGCGCTCGATACGCACCGCGTCTATCTGCGCGACGTCAACTGGATCGGCGACGGGACGCTGCAGGATGATGCGGGCAACGGCTTTGCGTGCTTTGCCAAGGTGCGTTCGACGCGCCCGCCGACACCTGCCACGCTGCATACGGACGAGCTGGGCGTCTATGTCGATCTGGCGTTCGGAGAGCAGGGCGTGGCACCCGGTCAGGCCTGCGTTCTCTATTCCGCCGAAGGTGCCGATGCGCGCGTCCACGGCGGCGGCTTCGTCGAACGGTCCGAACGAGCGGCCGATGCCGAGGCATCGTTGCGGGCGCTTCTGGCGACCCCTGTAGCCGCTTGAAAGACCGGTTTTATTCGGCCTGGAGAATGAACGAGGGATCGGGAAAATAGCGGCTCAAATCTCGCCGTTTTTCTCCCATCCTGCGCTTGACACTTCAGTGACGCGGGTTCTATAAGCCGCACATCCAAACGGATCGAGACACTCGATCCACCCTGTGGCGGGGTAGCTCAGTTGGTGAGAGCGCAGGATTCATAACCCTGAGGTCGGCAGTTCAATTCTGCCCTCCGCTACCAAATTTCCCAGATTGTCCGATTGATATTCTGCTGCTTCAAGCTCGAGATATGCGAGCGTTCGCTCGGCTGAGTTCTTCAGCACGGTCTCGTGCTAAATCCTGCAGCTGGCCAGTTTTCACAGGTAGCGGCTGTTCTGCTCGATCACTTCGCGCGCGCGGCTAACGCCTTCGCCCGCTTCATCCTGGCGAGGCGTTTCTTTGCGAGGTTGCGGCGGTGCTTGCGAGCTCTGATCTTGAGCTTGGCCTCCCGGTTCTCCAGTCTTCGCTGCAGGCGGACCTGATCGCGGAAGTGCTTGTCGTACGCAAGCGCGCGCGCGCGAACTGCGAAGAACACGGCTGCAATCAGAAGGACCAGGAAACCCAGCAGTGTTACGAGAATGGTGACCATTATTGCGATGCGAACCTTTTTGCTCGCATGAGTAATAGCTCACTTTCCGATAGGGTCAATGTCGCGAAGTTGCAGGAGTGCGCAGGCGTCCGTCGAGAGCGCACTCCTGCGCATCCCGGATCAACCGGTACGTTCGATGCGCTTTCCGGCGCTGTCGAAAAGATGAAGGTGGTGGGGCGCTGTCGTCACGGGCAGTTTCTCGCCGATCGCGATGCGGGAGCGGCCGGGGACCCGGAAGACAAGAGGGCTTCCGTCCGACGTCGCACCATGGACGTAGCTTTCTGCTCCGACCAGTTCGACGGCGATGACCTCGACCTCGGCTCTGAAAGGCGAGGAAACCTCTCCCTCGGCAATCACGATGTCTTCCGGACGAATGCCGACGGTGGCGACAGTGGAGGGAAGGCCTTCGGCCACGCTCCAGCCGCCGGCCTTGCCGAGCGTCATCAGGTTCATCGAGGGCGATCCGATGAAGGTTGCAACGAAGGTGGTAGCGGGTTTTTCATAGAGCTCGATCGGAGTGCCGACCTGCTCGATCCGGCCGGCATTGAGGACGACGAGGCGGTCGGCGAGCGTCATCGCTTCCATCTGGTCGTGGGTGACGTAGATCGACGTCGTGGCCAAGGACCGCTGCAGACGGCGGATCTCGACCCGCATCTGCACGCGCAGTTTCGCGTCGAGGTTCGATAGCGGCTCGTCGAACAGGAAGGCTGCGGGCTTGCGCACGATCGCGCGGCCCATCGCCACACGCTGCCGCTGGCCGCCGGAAAGCTGCCGTGGCTTGCGGGCGAGGAACGGCTCGATTTCGAGTGCGCGCGCGGCCTCGGTGATGCGCCGTTCGATCTCGTCCTTCGAGGTTCCGCGGTTCTTCAGACCGTAGGCAAGGTTCTGCTTGACCGTCATGTGCGGATAGAGCGCGTAGTTCTGGAACACCATCGCGATATCGCGCTCGGCCGGTTCCATGTCGTTGACGCGCTTGCCGTTGATGATGACGTCGCCACCGGTGATGCTTTCGAGCCCGGCGACCATGCGCAGCAGCGTGGACTTGCCGCAGCCGGATGGGCCGACCAGAACGATCATCTCGCCGTCTGCAATGTCCAGCGACACGCCCTTGATGGCGTCGATATTGCCGCCATAGACCTTGCGGACGTCTTTCAGTTCAATTGTTGCCATTACTTTTCGGTCTCCACCAAACCTTTGACGAACCAGCGCTGCATGAGCACCACGACGATGACGGGAGGGATGATTGCCAGGATCGCCGTGACCATGACGTAGTTCCAAGGAGTTGATGCATCAGTGAAATCGACCATGCGGCGCAGGCCGATGATGATCGTGTTCATCTCCGCACGGTCGGTGACGAGCAGCGGCCAGAGATACTGGGTCCAGCCGTAGATAAACAGGATGACGAACAGGGCCGCGATATTGGTCGTCGACAGCGGCAGCAGGATATCGCGCATGAAGCGGAACGGTCCTGCATTGTCGATCCGCGCCGCCTCGACCATTTCGCCGGGAATGGTGAGGAAGAACTGGCGAAACAGGAAGGTCGCCGTCGCCGATGCCATCAGCGGCAGGGTTAGGCCGGCATAGGTGTTGAGCAGGCCGAGATCGACGATTACCTTGTAGGTCGGCAGGATGCGCACTTCGACCGGCAGCATCAGGGTGATGAAGATCATCCAGAAGAAACCCATGCGGAACGGGAAGCGGAAGAAGACGATCGCGAATGCCGACAGGAACGAGATGATGATCTTGCCGACGGCAATTGCGACCGCCACCACGAAACTGTTGAACAGCAGTCTTTCCAGACTGACGCCGACGACGCGTTCGACGCCGCCGGAGATGGACTCGCTGTAGTTCTCGACCATATGGCCGCCAGGCAGCAGCGACAGCGGTGGTCGGATGATCGCGCTCGACGTCGCCGTCGAGGCAATGAATGTGTAGTAGATGGGGAAGGCGACGATGATGATCCCAAGGATCAGCATCAGATGCGCCATCAGGCGTGCGACAGGACGGTTCTCGATCATCTGATAATGTTACCCGTAATGGACGCGTCGCTCGACGAAGCGGAACTGGAAGGCGGTCAGCGCGATGACGATGACCATCAGGATCACCGACTGGGCCGCAGACGAACCGAGGTTGAGGTTCACGAAGCCGTCGTTGTAGACCTTGTAGACCAGCGTTTCGGTGGCCTTTGCCGGTCCGCCGCCGGTCACCGAATGGATGATGCCGAACGTGTCGAAGAAGGCGTAGACGGTGTTGACGACCAGAAGGAAGAAGGTGGTCGGTGCAAGCAGCGGGAAGACGATCGTCCAGAACCTTCGGCTGCCTCGCGCGCCATCGATCGCGGCGGCTTCGAGCAGGGATTTCGGGATTGCCTGCAGGCCGGCGACGAAGAACAGGAAATTGTAGCTGATCTGTTTCCAGGCGGCTGCCACCACGACGAGGGACATGGCCTGGTCGCCGTTCAGCAGCGGGTCCCATGCAATGCCGTTGCGCCGCAGAATATAGGCAAACGTGCCCATGGCCGGGTTGAACATGAACAGCCACAGCATGCCGGCAACCGCCGGCGCCACCGCGTAAGGGATGATCATCATCGTGCGGTAGAAACCCTTACCACGCACGACGGTATCGGCAGCTGTCGCCAGCAGAAGTGCGACACCCATGGAAAGCAGCGCGGTTGCCACGCTGAAGACGACGGTGACGCGGAGCGCGTGAAGATAGCTCTCGTCGGCCAGGATGGCGGAAAAGTTGGCGAAGCCGACAAAGCTGCTCTGCAGCCCGAACGGATCTTCGCGCATGGCCGACTGGTAGAGCGCCTGGCTGGCCGGCCAGAAGAAGAACACGACGGTCAGGACAATCTGCGGCGCCACCAGAAAATAGGGCAGCACCTTGTTGGGAAATACGACGCTTTGCACGGGCAGGCTCCGTTGAAATGCTGCAGGCCGCCCTCGACAGTCGCCGGGGCGGCCCTAACGCTTACCGCTTACTTGCCGATGGCTTGCTGGATGGCGGCATTGCCTCGCTGCACAGCCTTGTCGAGAGCGGCCTTGGCATCCTGCTTGCCGGCGAGCATCGATTCGAACTCTTCGTTCATGATGTCGCGGACCTGCGGCAGGTTGACGAGGCGAACGCCCTTGGAGTTCTCGGTCGGAGCCTTGCCCATCATCTGCAGCAACGGCGTTTCGCGCGCCGGGTTCTTCTCGTAGAAGCCGGATTTCTTGGTATCCTCATAGGCTGCCATCGTGACCGGCATGTAGCCGGAGACCTGGTGCAGTCGTGACTGGATCTTGGTCTGCGACAGGAAGTTGAAGAAGGTCGCGACCCCCTTGTATTCGGCATCGCTCTTTCCGCCGAAGACCCAGAGGCTGGCGCCGCCGGGGATGGTGTTCTGCGGGCGTCCCGGACCTTCTGCATAGGGCAGCTGGCCGATGCCGTATTTCAGGCCGGACTTGACGATGTCGCCCAGACCGCCGGAGGATTCGGTCAGGATGGCGCATTCGCCCGACGTGAACAGCTGCTTGGCTTCAGACGTGCGGCCGCCGTAACGGAACGTGCCGTCCTTGGCGAGATCGGCGATTGCCTGGAAATGCTTGACGAAGGGTTCGGCGTTGAAGGCAAGCTTGACGTCGGTGCCGCCAAGGCCGTTTTCATTGCTGCCGTAGGAGAGGTTGTTCCAGGCCGCAAAATTTTCCGTCTGGATCCAGGTCAGCCATGTCGAGGTAAATCCGCAGGGAGCGGCACCGCTGGTCTTGATCTTCTTGGCAGCGTCGAACACCTCGCCCCAGGTCTTCGGCGGCGTATCGGGGTTGAGCCCGGCCTTCTCGAAGATATCCTTGTTATAATAGAGGATCGGCGAGGACGAGTTGTAGGGGAAGGACAGCATCGTGCCATCAGGCTTCGAATAATAAGCGACAATACCCGGCAGGTACTGGCTCTTGTCGAATTTGAAGCCGCCCTTTTCCAGAACGTCCGCAACCGGCACGATGGCACCCTGGGCGCCCATCATGACGCCGCTGCCGGCATCGAACACCTGCATGATGGCCGGTGGCTGCTTTGCGCGGAAGGCGGCGATGCCGGCGTTCAGCGTTTCCGGGTAGGTGCCCTTGAAGACAGGCATGACCTTGAAGTCCGACTGGCTTTCGTTGAATTCCTTGGCGAGCTGGTCGACAACCTCGTTGTTGGCGCCGGTCATGGCGTGCCACCACGAGATTTCCGTTGCGGCCATGGCGGTTGATCCCATCAGAAACGATGCGGTCGCCAGAATTGCCGAGCCTGTAATGACTTTCATGAAAATTCCTCCCTTGGCATGAATACCGGTCGAGATCCTCCAATCCCGATCGACGCACCGTGTCGATGACGGCGCATTGGCGGCGACTATGTGTTGGCGAGAGCGCCCACGTCAACACCTGTCGTTCGCAGCGGGCCGATGGTTGTGGATAGAGAAAGCAGATGAAGCGGTGTCACTTCAGCCTTCAAAGCGGCTGACCGGCCCGAAGCGTGATCCTGGTCAGTTCGGAGGGAACACCGATCCGCAGCGCGAAACCGGGCCAAATGCCCGTGCCGTTGTTGACGTAGAGGGTCATGCCGCCGATCTGATAGCGGCCCGAAACAAAGCCGTTGTTGGCGCGTGCGACCACGCGATCAAGGCCGACAACCATGCCGCCATGGGTATGCCCCGAAAGCTGGAGGGCGATCCCCGATGCGGCGGCTTTCTGTGCCAACCTGGGCTGATGATCGAGAAGAATGATCGGCGCGTCGGCGGGAGCGCCCGCAATAGCCGTATCGAGGTCCGGGGCAGGCGCTCCGTGGCCGCGTGCCGAAAGGTCCGTGACACCGACCAGCACGAGCCTGCCGCTCCCTCGCGTCAGCACCACGTGGGCATTCTGAAGCATCGTCATGTTCAAGGTTGCGAGGTGGCGCATCCAGTCCCGGTAATCGAAGAAGTATTCGTGGTTGCCAGGGATGGCATAGACCCCATCGCGCGCCCGCAGGTTTGCCAGCGAAGCGACGTCGCTGCGGCGGTCTGCGACGCTGCCGTCGATAAAGTCTCCCGTGATGACGATGAGGTCCGCATCGAGCGCGTTGGTTTTCGATACGACCGCCTCGGCCCATTTCGCTGGGAACAGCCGGCTGATGTGGAGATCGGTCAGCTGGACGAGGCGATAGCCCTCGAATTCCGGCGGCAGGTTTGCGATTGCAATCTCGATGTCGTTGAGTGGCGGCACACGGATTGCCTGGCTGACACCATAGGCGGAAAGGCAGAGCGCGACGCCACCCATGGCATAACGGAGCCCGGCGGGTACGGCGGGGAAGTGTCCGTTAAAGGGCATGATCAGGAGCGAGGCGACATCGAGCGCGATCTGGAAGACGGCCACGAAAACGATCGCGCCAAACAGGAGGTTGAACGCAATGATCAGCGGTCGCGGAAACTCCGGCGAAAAGACCGAGCCGGACGAGAGCCGGCTGAAGAAATGGTATTGCGAGGCGATCAGCAAAAGCACCGCCACTGCCACCTTCGCCGACCAGTGCCAGGGCAGCGGCTGAATGAAGCGGAGGACGACAATCAGCCAGGGCAGTCCAAAGATGAGATGAAACATTGGGTACTTTCAGTTGCGCATGTCGACCGCGGCGCCGGTTCCGCAATCCTACCTATCCCTCGTCGATAGGGTGTGGAAGAGCCGAGCGGGCCGTGTCTGCTCGAAGTAGCGCAGATCAGTCCCGTATCTTTCCGTTTGACGGCTTGAGGCAGGTGCCATGTTCGTGGCTGCGGCTGTTTGATCCTCCCCTTGAGTCGCGGCTGGAGTTCGTTAACATGCCTGTTGGAGGAGGGGCTTCGCTTCTCGATGGAAACCGCGGAGACTGACGGTCAGACTGTGCGAAGTCATGCGCAGGCTGACTGTTTGTTCGCGCGATCGGTCGAGAAAGCGGACGTGTGATGCTGTCGTTTACGGCTGTGGCGCATCCCTCGAAGCTGGCTATCTGGTTTCTCGAAGAAAGGATGCGACCTTGGACATCAAACAGATCATCGGCGGCCAGTTGGCCGACGCCATTTCGGGCAAGACGTTCGAACGGATCAATCCCTTTACGGGCGATGTCGCGAGCCGATCGCCGGCGTCCGGCATCGAGGATGCCAAGGCCGCGGTCGCGGCAGCCCAGGCCGCCTTTCCGGCCTGGTCGACGACCGGTCCCGGTGCGCGTCGCGCGCTTCTCAACAAGGCGGCCGATGTTCTTGCGTCCAAGGGTGGTGAGCTCACCGAGCTGATGACCGCCGAGACCGGCGCGACCGGCGGATGGGCCGGCTTCAACGCACATCTAGCGGCCAACATGCTGCGCGAGGCGGCGGCCATGACGACCCAGATCCAGGGTGAGATCATCCCGTCGGACAAGCCCGGAAACCTGTCGATGGCGATGCGCCAACCGGTCGGCGTCTGCCTTGGCATCGCGCCGTGGAATGCACCGATCATTCTCGGCGTGCGGGCCATCGCGATGGCGCTTGCCTGCGGTAACACGGTCATCCTCAAGGCCTCCGAAGCATGCCCCGGACTGCATGTCGCGATCGGCAAGGTGTTTATCGAGGCCGGTTTCCCGGATGGTGTCGTCAACGTCATCACCAATGCACCCGAGGATGCCGCCGTCGTTGTCGAGGCGCTGGTTTCGGCACCCGAAGTCCGCCGCGTCAACTTTACCGGTTCCACCAAGGTCGGCCGCATCATCGGCGAACTCTGCGGCCGCCATCTGAAGCCGGCGCTTCTCGAACTGGGCGGCAAGGCACCGATGCTCGTGCTTGAGGACGCCGATATCGATGCGGCCGTCAACGGCGCGATCTTCGGCTCGTTCATCAACATGGGCCAGGTCTGCATGGCGACCGAAAAGCTGATCGTCCACGACAAGATCGCCGACGAATTCGTGGCTAAACTGTCCGAGCGCGCAGCCAAGCTTCCGGCGGGCGATCCCCGCGGTCACGTCGTGCTCGGTTCGCTTGTGACGGTCGGTGCCGCGGAGAAGATGGAAGAGATCATCGCCGACGCGATCGCCAAGGGGGCCAGTCTCACCGCCGGCGGCAAGCGCACCGGCAGCGTCGTGGAGGCTACGGTGCTCGATCACGTCAAGCCCGGCATGCGCATCTATGACGAGGAGTGCTTCGGTCCGGTCAAGCCGATCATCCGGGTCAAGGACGAGGAGGAGGCGATCCGGATCGCCAACGATACTGAATACGGTCTCTCGGGTTCGGTCTACAGCCGCGATATCCAGCGCGCGCTCGCCGTCGCCGGCCGGGTCCAATCGGGGATCTGCCACATCAACGGCCCCTCTGTCGCGGATGAGGCGCAGATGCCGTTCGGCGGTGTCAAGGGCTCCGGCTATGGCCGCTTCGGCGGCAGGGCGGCGATCAACGAATTCACCGATCTGCGCTGGATCACCATCGAGGATCCGCACCAGCACTATCCGTTCTAGCGCGAACGCGGCTGAAGAGGGAGGCCGGCCAATGCGGACGGTGCGCGGGGTTACCTCGTGACGTCGATCACGATCCGGCCGCGCACCTTGCCGGCGATGATCTCTTCTGCCAGTTGCGGCAGGTTGGACATCGGTTCCGTTCTGGTCATGGCGGCAAGCTTTCGGCTGTCGAGATCGCGGGCAAGGCGCGACCAGGCGGTGAGGCGCTGTTGGCGCGAGGCCATGACCGAATCGACCCCGATCAACGTGACGGCGCGCAGGATATGGGGAAGGACCGTCGCTGGCAGGTCGGGTCCGCCGGCAAGGCCGCAGGCTGCGATTGCGCAGCCCCGCATGGTCTGCGACAGGGCGTTGGCAAGCGTCGTCGAGCCGACGCTGTCGATGCCGCCGGTCCAGCGCTCCGTCTGCAGCGGGCCGCCCTTTTCGGCAAGCGTCGCGCGATCGATGAAGCTGGTGGCACCGAGCGAGGCCAGATAGTCGTGGGTTTCCGGACGCCCGGTCGAGGCTGTGACGACGTAGCCGCGCGCCGCCAGAAGCGCGATCGCCACCGAGCCGACGCCACCGGCGGCGCCGGTCACCAGGACTTCGCCCGCGCCGGGTTTGATCGAGCCCCATTTTTCAAGCGCGTCGACGCAGAGCGCCGCGGTATAGCCGGCCGTGCCGATTGCCATCGCCTGTTCCATCGTGAAGGCGTCGGGCAGCGGGATCAGCCATTCCGGTTTGACCCGCTGGTAGCGGGTATAGGCGCCCCATTCCGTTTCTGACAGGCCCCAGCCGTTCACGACCACCTTGTCGCCCGGCTTCCAATCCGGGGAGCGTGATTCGACCACGGTTCCGGCAAGATCGATGCCGCCGACCATCGGCATCCGGCGAGCGATCCGGCCTTTGCCGGTGATGGCCAGACCGTCCTTGTAGTTGACCGTCGAATAGGCAATCTCGACCAGAACGTCATTGTCAGGCAGATCGGCGACGGAGATTTCCCGGAAGGCGCCTTTCGGCTTGCCGTCAACGGTATCGATCACCATGGCGGTAAATGTCTCAGTCATGTCCATGCCTCCCGGGCTCTACAGGTCTTGACGAGTTGATCCTTGTCTATCCAGATTTCGATGCACTCAGGCGCGTCGGCATCGAGGACCCCACAGGTCAGGCATGCCTGCGGGTTGCTCCGATCACGCGACGAGCGGCGTGGTCTTGCGCTCACGCGGCCGGCCGATCCGCTTCGGCGCCTTGATCTCGACCGCCTGGGCGGTGGTCAGCGCGCCACGAACCGCATCGGAAATGGTGGTGACGACAAAGTCTGCATCGATGTCCTCTGTCGCAAGGGGGCTTTCCCGCTGACCGTCGACGCCGGTGATCATGATCCCCACCCGAACCGACGGCTTCTGTCGCTTGAACCGGCGGACGGCCTGGCGGGCGTGGGCTTTGGAGCCGCCATTGAGGAAGGCGATGAGAACCGTGTCGACATCGGTCAGGTTCATCAGGCTTACCGTCTTGCCGCTCACGGCCGTGTGGTCGGCCTGAGACACGGTGGCGCCCTGAATGGCGAGAACCTGCGACAACATGGCGGCCGCGGCATCGTCGATCGCGCCTCTGCCGCCGAGGCAGAGAACGGATTTCCCTTCGCCGCTGGGCAGGTCGATTTCACCGGTGATCTGCTCTGTGACAGCGGCTTCCCCTTCGGCCGGATCGTCTTCCGCTTCTTCCTCGATCGCGATCTCCGCCAGATTGCCGATCAGCGTCTGGGTGGTGGAGGCAAACAGGGCGATCTGGGCCTCGCTCATCACGCCGCGCTGCCGGTCCAGTTCACCCAGCCTGAGTGCAGGCAGTCCGACTTTTTCATAATAGTCGACGAGATACTCCTCCTCGAGAAAATCCTCCGCGTTGTCGGTCGCCTCGTTGGGATCGCCGGCAAGCAGCCTCTGGTAGAGTTTTTCCTGCGGCTGCAGAACCGGCTCGTTGCCGAGCAGCACGTCGAGAAAGCTGAACTGCGGGACGTAGCGACCGAGAACGACGAGACAGACGGTGAGGGGGGTCGACAGCATCAGTCCGACAGGCCCCCAGAGCCACGACCAGAAGATGGCCGAGACGATGATGGCGAGCGGCGAAAGGCCCGTATGGCTTCCATAGAGCCACGGTTCGACGACGTTGTTGCTGACGAGTTCGGTGACGATAAACAGTGCGGCGACCCAGGCAACCAGCGACCATCCGGGGGCAATCGCCAGTGCCAGAAACAGCGGCAGGATCATGCCGATGACCGGACCGATGTAAGGGACAAAGCGCAGGACGAGCGTCAACAGTCCCCACAGGATGGCGTTCGGGATGCCGAGCAGCCAGAGGCCGATCGAGATCGGCAAGGCATACAGCGCGTTGACGACCAACTGCATCAGCAGATATTTGCCGACGCGTTTTCCCGCGTCCTGAAGAGCCGCCGTTGTCCTGTGGAGATCGCCGAGGCCGACAAGGCGTATGAACCGGTCGCGCAGTTCCTCCCGCTCAAGCAGCATGAAAATCACGAGGACGATAACCAGACCCGCGGTTGCAAAGGGACTGATGAGTGGCAGAATGAAATTGCCGAGCGTTTCGATCGGGTTGGCGCGGGTTACGATCTCGACAGGCATCGGATCGCGACGCTTGATCTGTGGCGGCGCGTCTTCCTTGCTTTCTTCGGCGTTGTCCTGCAGTTCCGAGCCTATGCGCTCGACGACCTTACTGAGATGTTCGAAAACGCCGTTGCCGGAGCCCGCCTGGCTGAGAGAGTGCACCTTCGCGACGATGTTGCGCTGATAGGTCGGAATATTGTCCGCGAGATTGGCGACCTGTCCGGCCACGATGAAACCGAAGGCTGCAATGACAAAAAACGCGGTGGCGACGGCGAGGAGGACGGCGGCGATCCTCGGGACGTAGCGCTTGCGCAGGAAACTGACGATGGGTGCGAGCGTGAAGGTAAGAAGGAGTGCGAGCGCAAGCGGCACAAACACTTCCTGGCCGACATAGAGGATCACCGCCACGCCGATGAGAATAAGGATCGTTCGGCCCGAAAGGGTCGGCGCGCTCAGCCCGACAGGCTTGTTCGCGATCCCCGCCGCTGCGATAGCCCCTTTACTCATGTCGCTCATAGCCGTCCCCGATTGAATGCGCTGCTGCCAGAAGCCAGGCATGACAGTGTAAATGCGCTTGGAACAAAACTTATCGAGCGGTGACGCAAAAATAATTCGCGAGAGCCGTTTGCGGGTCACGCTGACGGGGAAAGTGAAAGCGTTCAAGCCAAGCAAAACCGCAAGTCGTTGCGGCACGGTTTGTCCCAGAAACGATTAGCTGGACGCAAATCGCGAGAGCGAGACCTCGGCCGACCATTCGAGGTCGCTGGGGTTGTAGTGGACGTCCCGTTCGGAAAACGACAGCGGATTGAGGCCGTAGCACTCGGTCCAGCTGCCGCCCGGTTCGATGATCTTGTCGCTTCGAAGCGTTGCCCTGTAGATCAGCGAGCTATGGCCCGCCTGGCGCGCACTCAGCGTGAAGGATGTCGCGAGCAGCTGTCTGTCCGCGTTGTTGGTGAAGGTGACGGAGACGGGCGCGCCGGGTGCCTTGCATGTCTCGCCTCCGGAGCTTGCGACCACGGCGACGGATTGGTTGGTCGGCACTTTCGAGTTGATCTGTCCCGACATCAGCCAGAGGCCGACATAAAGCACAGCCAGAACGGCCACCGCCACTATCCCCGCCCGTCGCGAGTACAGGTAGAGAACCACGACGGCTGCTGCGCCTATTACCCAAATCATCGCGCACCTGTCTTTTCCGGAGTGATATCAACTCCGTATATGTAAGGATTTGGAGGTTAAACCGCAACGGGAACTCCGCAAAGGCCAAGCCCTAAGCGGCCGACAGCAAGATACCGACACGCGAGCGTGCGGGCAAATTCCTATGCGGTTTATATTTCTTAGGCTTCTGGGCCATCTCGAATCCCTATGGGGTTCCGCCGCATATTGAGGACGAGACGGATCGTGATCGTCTCCAGCCGGAGAGAGAATGACGCGTTATCAGAACGACGCCCTTCCTGGCTGACACCACGAACAACCAGGATTCCAGAACAATGATGGACCTTATTCTCGTCGCGGCGACTGTTGGCTTCTTCGGTCTCTGCTCGGTCTATACCAGTGCCTGCGACAGGCTTTGAGGAGGGATGCCATGACCCTCGATTATATCCTCGGCGGCGGTGTGACCGTCTTCCTCGCCCTCTACCTCACCTATGCTCTCATTCGCCCCGAACGCTTCTGACCAAAGCTTCAGCTTGCCCGAAAGTCTCTACCCATGACCTTCAACGGATGGCTACAGATCCTCGTCTATTGCGGGATCCTCCTTCTGCTCGTCAAACCGCTCGGGGCCTATATGACCCTTGTGTTTTCCGGCGGGCGCACCTTTCTCTCCCCCGTGTTCGGTCCGATCGAACGCGGGCTTTACGCGCTGGCCGGCACCAGCGAGCGTGAAGAGCAGCATTGGACCGCCTACGCGTTTTCCGTGCTGATGTTCAATCTCGCCGGTTTCCTGCTGCTCTACGGTATCCTGCGCCTCCAGGACGTTCTGCCGATGAACCCGGCAGGTCTCGCATCGCCCGGACCGGAATTGTCGTTCAACACCGCCGTCAGCTTTGTCGCCAATACCAACTGGCAGAGTTATGGCGGCGAAAGCACCATGTCCTATTTCAGCCAGATGACTGGGCTCGCGGTGCAGAACTTTGCCTCGGCTGCGACAGGCATGGCGATCGCCATCGGCCTCATTCGCGCGTTTTCGCGGGCATCGGGCAAGGCGATCGGCAATTTCTGGGTCGATACGACCCGTGCCACGCTCTACATCCTCTTGCCGCTCTGCGTCTTGCTGACGCTCATCTATGTCTCGCTCGGCGTTCCCCAGACGTTTTCGGCCTATATCAATGCCACGACGCTTGAAGGCGTCCAGCAGACGATTGCGGTCGGCCCTGTCGCGTCGCAGCTTGCCATCAAGATGCTCGGCACGAATGGCGGCGGTTTCTTCAACGCCAACTCGGCGCATCCTTTCGAAAACCCCGACAGCATTTCCAACATGATCCAGATGCTGTCGATCTTTGCGATCGGTGCCGCCTTTACCAACGTGTTCGGCCGGATGGTCGGCAATCAGCGCCAGGGCTGGGCGATCCTCGCCTCGATGGGCATCCTGTTTCTGGCAGGCGTCACCGTTGTCTACTGGGCAGAAGCGTCCGGAAACCCGATCATGCATACGCTCGGCCTTTCGGGCGGCAACATGGAGGGCAAGGAAGTCCGCTTCGGCGTTGTCATGTCGTCGCTGTTTGCGGTCATCACCACGGCGGCCTCCTGCGGCGCGGTCAATGCCATGCACGGCTCGTTCACGGCACTCGGCGGACTTATCCCGCTCATCAACATGCAGCTTGGCGAAGTCATCGTCGGCGGTGTCGGCGCAGGCTTCTACGGCATCGTGCTGTTCATCATCGTCGCCGTCTTCGTGGCAGGTCTGATGGTTGGCCGCACGCCGGAATATCTGGGCAAGAAGATTGAGGGCAAGGACATGAAGATGGCTCTTCTCGCCATTCTCTGCCTGCCGCTCGCCATGCTGATCTTTACGGCTGTCGCCAGCGTGTTGCCGTCGGCGGTCGCCTCGATCGGGACTGCCGGTCCGCACGGCTTCTCCGAGATCCTCTATGCCTATACCTCGGCTGCCGCCAATAACGGCTCCGCCTTCGGGGGACTGTCCGCCAACACGCCCTGGTTCAACATCACGCTCGGCATCGGCATGCTGATGGGCCGCTTCCTGGTCATCATTCCGGCGCTGGCAATTGCCGGTTCGCTGGTCGCCAAGAAGACGGTTCCGGCGTCTGCCGGCACGTTCCCGACCGACGGCCCCCTGTTTGTCGGTCTGCTGGTCGGCACGATCATGATCGTCGGTGGCCTGACCTTCCTGCCGTCACTGGCGCTCGGTCCCGTCGTCGAGCACCTGATGATGATCGCCGGCCAAACGTTCTGAGGTCGCACCATGCGTAACCGTCAGACGCACCCCGCACAGTCACCTCCCGTCACGCCAAAGCGTGGCGGGATGGTCCCCCGCTGGTGGTGCGGATCGAACGCCATTCTCGTGATGATGACGGCAGTGCTCGCCATCGTCGCAACACTAGAAATCCTTCGTGGCTGACCTTTCCCCGGTCGCCTCCCTTTCCAAGGCTGGAGCCTCATATGAGCCAGGCAAAATCCGATAGCGCACCAAGATCCGCAAGTATCCTGGACAAGCGCATCCTCGTTCCGGCAATCGGCGGTGCTTTTACCAAGCTGAACCCGAAAACCCTCGTCAAAAACCCGGTCATGTTCGTCGTGGCCACGGTGTCTGTGCTGACCACCGTTCTGTTCCTGCGCGATCTTGCCGCCGGCAGCGACGACCTGGGCTTCTCCCTGCAGCTCAACATCTGGCTCTGGTTCACCGTCCTGTTCGCCAATTTCGCGGAAGCCGTTGCCGAAGGACGTGGCAAGGCGCAAGCAGAATCGCTGCGCAAGGCCCGCACGGAGGTCCAGGCGAAACTTCTCACCGGCAAAGAGCGGACCGACTACCAGATGGTCGCCGGCACCACTCTCAAGCTGAACGACATCGTTCTGGTTGAAGCCGGCGACATCATCCCCTCGGATGGGGAAGTGATCGAAGGCGTCGCCTCCGTCAACGAAGCAGCAATCACGGGCGAATCCGCCCCTGTGATCCGCGAATCCGGTGGTGACCGCTCGGCCGTCACAGGCGGCACGCAGGTCCTGTCCGACTGGATCCGCGTGCGCATCACGGCCGCTGCCGGCTCGACCTTTATCGACCGGATGATTTCGCTCGTCGAAGGCGCCGAACGTCAGAAGACCCCGAACGAGATCGCGCTCAACATCCTTCTCGCCGGCATGACGCTGATCTTCGTTCTGGCAACCGCGACCATTCCGACGTTCGCCTCCTATGCCGGCGGCTCCATTCCGGTCATCGTGCTGGTCGCGCTGTTCGTGACACTGATCCCGACGACGATCGGCGCGCTGTTGTCGGCGATCGGCATTGCCGGCATGGACCGCCTGGTGCGCTTCAACGTGCTCGCCATGTCCGGCCGCGCGGTTGAGGCTGCCGGCGATGTGGATACGCTTCTGCTCGACAAGACCGGCACGATCACGCTCGGCAACCGCCAGGCGACGTCCTTCCGTCCGGTCAAGGGCGTATCGGAACAGGATCTTGCCGATGCAGCCCAACTGGCCTCGCTTGCCGACGAAACGCCTGAGGGACGTTCCGTCGTCGTGCTTGCCAAGGAAAAATACGCCATCCGCAGCCGCGACATGGCGAGCCTCAAGGCAACCTTCGTTCCGTTCACGGCACAGACCCGCATGAGCGGTGTCGATCTGGACGGAGAGCAGATCCGCAAGGGTGCCGTCGATTCCATCCTTTCCTATATCCGCCAGAATGCCGTTGCCGGTGGGCCCGTCACGCAGGACGCCGTCCTGGTGGAATGCCAGGCGATCGCCGACGAGATCGCCAAGGCCGGCGGCACGCCGCTGGCCGTTGCCCGCGGCGGAAGGTTGCTGGGCGTCATCCAGCTCAAGGATATCGTCAAGGGCGGCATTCGCGAGCGGTTTGCCGAATTGCGCCGCATGGGCATCCGCACCGTGATGATCACCGGCGACAATCCGATGACTGCGGCAGCGATTGCGGCCGAGGCAGGGGTCGACGACTTCCTCGCCCAGGCAACGCCGGAAAACAAACTGTCGCTGATCCGCGAGGAGCAGGCCAAGGGCAAGCTGGTCGCCATGTGCGGCGACGGCACCAACGATGCGCCGGCGCTCGCCCAGGCCGATGTCGGCGTGGCGATGAATACCGGCACGGTAGCGGCCCGCGAAGCCGGCAACATGGTCGATCTCGACAGCGATCCGACCAAGCTCATCGAAATCGTCGAGATCGGCAAGCAGTTGCTGATGACCCGCGGCGCGCTGACGACGTTCTCGATCGCCAACGACATCGCCAAGTATTTTGCGATCATTCCGGCCATGTTCCTGGCCTTCTATCCGCAACTCGGCGTTCTCAACGTGATGGGACTGGCGACACCGCAAAGCGCCATCCTGTCGGCGATCATCTTCAACGCGCTGATCATCGTTGCCCTGATCCCGCTGTCGCTGCGCGGCGTCAAATACCGCGCCGTCGGCGCCGGTGCGCTGCTGTCGCGCAACCTTCTGATCTACGGCCTCGGCGGTATCATCCTTCCCTTCTTTGCCATCAAGGCGATCGACATGGTCATCACAACCATCGGTCTTGCCTAAGGAGCATTCGTCATGTTGAAACAGATCCGTCCGGCAATCGTCATGATCGTTGCCGTCACCGTCATCACCGGCCTCATCTATCCGTTTGCCATGACCGGCATCGCCCAGGCGATCTTCCCCGTCCAGGCGAATGGCAGCCTGATCGAACAGGATGGCAAGGTCGTCGGCTCCGCGCTGATCGGCCAGGCCTTCACCGGCGAGCAGTATTTCCATGGTCGCCCGTCGGCTGCAGGCGATGGCTATAACGCGGCCTCGTCGTCCGGTTCCAACCTCGGCCCGACCAGCCAGAAGCTGATCGACCGCGTGAAGGCCGACACGGAGGCTGCGAAAGCGACCAACCCGGGCGCGGATGTGCCGATCGACTTCGTCACCGCATCGGGCAGCGGTCTCGATCCGCATATCTCGCCGGAAGCGGCGCTGTTTCAGGTGCAGCGTGTTGCAAGGGCACGCAGCATGGATGAAGCCGCGGTTCGCGCCCTGGTCGAGCGTCATATCGAACAGCGAGAACTCGGCTTTCTGGGTGAGCCCGTGGTGAATGTGTTGGCGCTCAATATGGCGCTCGACGCCGAGAAGTCGTAGTTGAACGAGCGGCGGTCAGTTTGGCCGCCGCTCGTTTGCGGAACGAAAGACCTCCATGCCGGAAGCAAAACACGAAGGCGCTAGCAGACCATCACCGGACGCTCTTCTCGAGTACGCCCGGCAGGAGGGGCGTGGCCGGCTGAAGATCTTTCTCGGGGCCGCACCCGGCGTCGGCAAGACCTATGAAATGCTGATGTCCGGCCGCAGCCGAAAGGCCGACGGCATCGATGTGGCGATCGGCGTGGTCGAAACCCACGGGCGGAAAGAAACCGAAGCGCTGGTCGAGGGCTTCGAAATGATTCCCCGCCGCGTGTTGGACTATCGCGGCCAGCAGCTCGACGAGATGGATCTCGATGCGATCCTTGCCAGGAAGCCGCGGCTGGTGCTGGTCGATGAACTCGCCCATACCAACGCCCCCGGCAGCCGCCACCCGAAGCGATATCTCGATGTCCTCGAAATCCTTGCCAGTGGCATCGACGTCTTTTCGACGCTCAATATCCAGCATGTCGAGAGCCTGAACGACATCGTCGCGCAGATCACCCGTATCCGCGTTCGGGAAACGGTGCCGGACTCGGTGATCGACCGCGCCGACGATATCGAAATCATCGATATTACGCCGCAGGATCTGATCAAGCGTCTGCATGACGGCAAGGTCTATCTGCCGACGACCGCGCGCCGTGCGGTCGAGAATTATTTCTCTCCGGGCAACCTGACGGCGCTGCGCGAACTGGCGCTGCGTCGCACGGCGCAGCGGGTCGATGATCAGCTCCTCACTCACATGCAGGCGCATGCCATCGCGGGTCCCTGGGCTGCGGGCGAACGCATTCTCGTTTGCCTCGATCATGGCCGAAACGGTGCGGCACTGGTGCGCTACGCAAGACGGCAGGCAGACAGGCTGCGGGCACCCTTGACGGCGCTGCATCTGGAGACGCCCGGATCCGCCAATCTGGGCGAGGCCGACAAGGACCGGCTATCGGCTGCGATGCGGCTCGCCGAACAGCTCGGCGCCGAAACCGTGACACTGCCCGCCTCGCGGGTGTCGCGGGAGATCATCGCCTACGCCAATGCCAACAACTTCAATCACCTGATCATCGGCAAGTCCACCAAGCCGCGCTGGCGGGAGCTCTTGGATGGGTCGATCACCCACGATCTCATCCGCTATTCCGGTGCGATCAGCGTTCATGTGATGTCCGGCGGCAGCGAGGAGGCCGTATCTCCAGGTGTGCGGACAGCGCTGCCGGCGAAGAAGCTCAATCCGAAACATTACATCCGCGCATCGCTGTTCATGACGGCGGCCGTTGCGATCGGCACGCTGCTCGACCGGGCGCTCGACGTGCAGAACCTGGCGCTCGTCTTTCTGATGGGGGTGCTCGCTTCGGCAATCCGGGGAGGGTTGGGGCCGGGTCTCTATGCGTCCTTCATCGGCGCTCTCGCCTTCAATTTCTTCTTTCTCGAGCCGCGCTTCACGTTCACGATCCGAGATCCGGAAAGCGTCGTTGCGCTTCTCTCGTTTCTCGGAACCGCAGTTGTCGCAAGCAATCTGGCCGCGTCGGTTCAACGGCAGGCGATCGCTGCCCGGCAGAGAGCCCGCACGACCGAGGATCTCTACCTGTTCTCGAAGAAGCTTGCTGGAACCGGGACACTTGATGATGTGCTCTGGGCAACCGCGTTCCAGATCGCCTCCATGCTGAAGGTTCGGGTCGTCATTCTGTTGCCCGAGAACGACACCCTTGCCGTCCGGGCCGGCTATCCGCCTGATGACACGCTTGTCGATGCCGACATTGCGGCTGCGAAATGGACATGGGAACACAACCGTCCGGCCGGCCGCGCTGCCGATACCTTGCCTGGCGCCAAGCGGTTGTACCTGCCGTTGCGTACCGGGCGAGGGGCGATCGGCGTTGTCGGCCTCGACAACGACCGGCAGGGACCGTTGCTCACCCCGGACCAGCAGCGTCTGTTCGATGCGCTGGCCGATCAGGCGGCGCTCGCGATCGAGCGGATCCAGCTCGTCGCTGACGTCGACAAGGCAAAGCTTGCCGCCGAAACGGACAAACTGCGCACAGCACTGCTCACCTCGCTTTCGCATGACCTGAAGACGCCGCTTTCGGCGGTGCTGGGTTCCGCCAGCACGCTCAAGGATTTCGGGGCGAACCTGACCGATCACTCGCGAGACGAACTTCTGACCACCGTGATCGAAGAGTCCGAGCGGCTCAACCGGTTCATCGTCAACCTGCTCGACATGACGCGCATTGGATCAGGCGCCATGGAGCCAAACTTTGCGCTTCATTATGTCGGCGACATCGTCGGGACGGCCTTGAAGCGAGCACAGAAAATCACCGCGGATCACAAGCTGAAGGTGGCTATTCCATCCGAAATGCCGATGATCAGAAGCGATCCGGTCCTACTGGAGCAGGCACTCTTCAATCTCATCGACAATGCGGCCAAATATGCGCCAGAGGGCACAACGATCGAAGTTCTGGGCTGGTCAGATGCGAAATACGTCACCCTCGCCGTTCTGGACGAGGGGCCGGGTATACCCGATGCCGACCTGGAGCGGGTGTTCGACACTTTCTACCGGGTGCGCAAGATCGATCATGTCAAGGCCGGCACCGGCCTTGGACTGTCCATCAGCCGTGGTTTCATCGAAGCGATGGGCGGGCGTCTGACGGCCGGAAACAGACCAGCAGGTGAGGGAGCGATCTTTACGATCCGTATGCCAATTCCGGCCCAGCTGCAGATTGACGGAGACATGCGATGAACCAGGCCGCCACGAGAATTCTGGTCGTCGATGACGAGCCGCCGATCCGCAAGCTATTGCGGGTCGGGCTTTCGACGCAGGATTTCGTCATCATCGAAGCACCGAACGCGAGGACCGCAATGGAACTCGTGGCCGCCGACCAGCCCGACCTCGTTCTGCTGGATCTCGGCTTGCCTGACATGGCCGGGCACGACCTTCTGGCGAAATGGCGCGCCGAGGGGCTGACGCTACCGATCGTGATCCTGTCGAGCCGGACGGATGAGGAAGGGATCGTCAAGGCGCTGGAAATGGGTGCCGACGACTACCTCACCAAGCCGTTCAACATGAACGAACTGATTGCGCGGATCCGGGTTGCGTTGCGTCACCGGCTGCAGACCCAGGGCGAAAAGCCGATCTTCCAGACGGGTGATCTGAGTGTCGATCTCGTCCGGCGCGTGGTCAAGGTGAAGGGCGAGGAGGTAAAATTTTCGCGCAAGGAATACGACATCCTGCGGATCCTCGTGCAGCATGCGGGGCGCGTGCTGACCCACCGGTACCTCATCGACCAGGTCTGGGGGGAGGTCACCGACATCCAGTACCTGCGCATCTACGTGCGCCAGATCCGCCAGAAGATCGAGGAAATGCCCGACCAGCCGAGGTATATCTTGACCGAAACGGGCGTCGGTTACCGGCTGACCGAAAGCTGAAATCCGGCGGCGGGGTGATCTGGCCGGTTGATCGGTGTATGTCTGCAGCCTGATTCCCGACTGTGATGCGCATCCATGGAAACCTCCCTCTATCTACCAGTCAAATCCTTCCTCGAGACTGCAGGCTATGTGGTAAAGGGCGAAGTCGGCGGCTGTGATCTCGTCGGCCTGAGCGAGGGCGATCCCACGGTCGTCGTCATTTGCGAGCTCAAGCTGAGCTTCAATCTCGAGCTTATTCTCCAGGCGGTGGACAGGGCGGCAATCGCGGACGAGGTCTGGATCGCGGCAAAACTTTCGCTCAAGGGCAAGGGCCGCGAAACCGACAAGCGCTACCGCGACCTCTGCCGCCGGCTTGGCATCGGTATTCTCGGCGTTTCGGCCGGGGGCGAGGTCAGCGTCATCGTCGGGTCCGTGTCGCCGATGCCCCGGACCAATCCGAAACGACGCTCAAGGCTGATGCGCGAACACCAGAAGAGACGCGGCGATCCCGTGCTGGGCGGCAGTACGCGGGTTCCCGTCATGACCGCCTATCGCCAGCAGGCGCTTAGCTGCGCCGCCATGGTCTCCAACGGTCCGTCCCGCGTGCGCGATATCAGGGCGTTTGCCCCGGATGCCGGCAAGATCCTGCTTTCCAACGTGTATGGATGGTTCGAGCGGCTCGACAGAGGCGTCTACGGCCTCACCGACGCTGGCCGTGAGGCATTGAAGAGATGGCCTCAGACTGATCCCCGCCCTTCTGACGTTTGATTATGGGCAGGGGCTCCCACGATTACACCAATGTTCCATGGCTGCATCAATTTGACGAGGAAATACGAGAATTATTTGCGACACTTAATCGCAAATTAACTTGTGTTCGGATTCACGAAGTCTCAATGCGTTTGTAGTTCAGTGTGGCGAGCTGAAAGCCGTCAGGCGCGTCCGCGTGGTCGCTTCGAACAGTATTGGAATTATCGCATGCTTGCTTTGATCGACCGCTACATCAAGCAGGCCTGTGCGTCGGACCGGTTCGAGACGCGACGCAAAGTCCTCGCATTCGCATTGCTCATGACCGTTTGCGTCACAGTTGTTGCCGACATCCTCAACGTTGCGGCCCACTACACGCTTCATGCTCTGGGATGGCTGCCGTATGACGTCGCGCCCGCCGCAACGGTTGGGGTTATCATCTCGACTGTCGTTGCATCGGCGCTAACGTTTTCGATCGTCTATATCGTTGGTCTAGCAATTCATCACCTCACGATCTCCCGGGCGGCTTTCGAGCATTTGAGCCGGACGGACATGTTGTCGGGGCTGATGAATCGGCGAGCGTTCCTGGATGAGGTGACGCGCGCTCCCGCCGCATCTTCTCTCGTCCTGTTCGATATCGATAAGTTCAAGGCGATCAACGACCGCTTTGGCCACGATATCGGGGACCAGGCCATCATTGCAGTTGCGCGTCAGCTCGCCGAGATCTTTTCGCAAAGTCGTGCCGTTGCCCGGATCGGTGGTGAGGAGTTCGCAGTCCTCGTGTCAGCGCTTTCGCCGACGGAGCGTCTCTCGCTCGCGCACCGCTGCAGGGCCCTGATTGCTGCGCGGCCCATACAAGCGGGCAAAAGGCAGGTCGATATCACGGTGTCCGGTGGCGTTGCGGACCAGGAGGACTACCCTACGTTCGAGGATCTCTACAAGGCCTCCGACAAGGCGCTGTTCGTTGCCAAGGCGTCCGGGCGCAATTGTGTCGTTCACAGCAAAGACATCGCGGTCATTCTCGACGCGCATAAGGTGGCCACGATGTAACGGCCTGTCCGGTAGGCGGCGAGAACACGCTCCAATTCGTTCAGGCCGCTGTCAGCTTGCCGTCATACCCATCCGGTGATGACAACCGGAGGTAAACCCATGCTCACAATCCGAAACACCGCTATTGCACTTGCCCTTTTCGTTGCTGCAACGCCTGCACTGGCCGGCTCTATGGTCAAGGTTGTCGAGTCCGGCGAAGCGGGTGAGCCGATGACGTTGACGATGGATCAGACGACCGTTCCGGCAGGCGACACAACGTTTATGGTCCACAACGACGCGACGACCGAGGAGCACGAAATGGTGCTCGTCAAGTTGAAGTCGCCAGATCAGACACTTACCGTGGTCAAGGCCAAACATCGCGTCGATGAGAAGACGCTGAAAAGCCTTGGCGAAGTTGCCGATCTGAAGCCCGGTGCCGACGGCCAGTTGAAGGCCAAGCTCGTCCCCGGAACGTATATGCTCTTTTGCAACATCAAGGGCCATTACGAAGCCGGCATGCATGCGACCCTCACGGTGACGAAGTAATCACCGCTTGCTTGTGGGCTCCGCCGCCTCGTAGCGGCGGCCAAGTCACGATCGGACCGTCAGGCAGACGTGGTGGCCAGCGAAAGGCGTTGCAGCTGTGCAACGCCTCAGGTTGAACCGCGGCTCGATGTCAGAGACGAGCGGTTTCGCGGGAGATAGCGGCCGCGGCTTTTGGGCCCGGTCAGCTCTCCGTCCTTGACGATGGTCCTGCCGCCCAGCAGCATCTGCACCGGCCAGCCGCGGATATCGAGCCCTTCATAGGGCGTATAGTCCGCGCCGTGTTTCAGGAGGTCGTTCGTGACGGTGACGCGCTTGTCCGGATCCCAAAGCGCGATGTCTGCATCGGCGCCGATCGCGATCGTGCCCTTGCGGGGATAGAGACCGTAGAGTTTGGCATGATTGGTCGAAGTCACCGCAACGAACGTGTTGATGTCGATGCGCCCCTTCATGACGCCTTCGGAAAACAGGATCGGCAGACGGGTGGCGACGCCCGGTATGCCGTTCGGGATCCAGCGGAAATTGCGCTTGCCCTTCTCGTTGAGCTTGCCTTCGGGATCGTCGAAGCGGAAGGGGCAGTGGTCGGAGGAGAAGAGGTCGAAGACACCCTGTTCAAGTCCTTCCCAGCAGGCATCCTGGCTGGCCCTGTCGCGCGGCGGCGGGGAGCAGACGAATTTGGCGCCTTCCATCTCCGTCTGGTCGAGATCATCAGCCGTCAGCATCAGATATTGCGGGCAGGTTTCGCCGGCGATCTTCTGGCCGCGCTGGCGCGCGCGGCGGATCTCCTCCATCGCCTCGCGGTTGGAGACATGCACGATGACAACAGGCACATCGACGATTTCGGCGAGCGACAGCGCCCGGTGGGTGGCTTCGCGTTCAGCCGCGATCGGCCTGGTCGTGGCATGGAATTTCGGGGCGAACTTGCCTTCTTCCTCATGCCGGCCGATCAGGTAGCGGATCGCATCCTCGTTTTCGCAATGGACCATGACCAGCGCGCCGGTGCGCCGTGCGGTATCGAGCGTCGCCAGGATCTCGTCGTCGCGCAGCCGCAGACCCTCATAGGTCATGAACACCTTGAGCGAGGTATAGCCGTCCTCGACAAGCGCCGGCAGTTCCTGGCCGAGGACTTCAGGGGTCGGATCGGTGATGACAAGATGGAAGGCGACGTCGACATGGCATTTGCCTTCGGCCTTGGCGTGATAGATCTTCAGCGCCTCGCGCAGGCTCTGGCCCTTCTCCTGCATGCAGAAGGCCAGAACCGTGCTGTTGCCGCCGATCGCCGCCGACCGGGTGCCCGAGTCGAAGTCGTCTGCCATGACGATGCCGTCGCCGGACGGCTGGTCGAGATGGACATGGCTGTCGATACCACCCGGCAGGACGAACAGTCCTGTCGCGTCGATCACCTCATCGGCTTCGGTAAGCTCTGCCGCAAGGGCAGCAATGCGGCCGTCCTTGATGCCCACATCGCTCACGAACGTGTCGCTGGCGGTAACCACCGTGCCGTGTCTGATGACCGTATCGAAGCGCATGATCCGTTCCCTTCTTAAGCGGCGGCGACCGCGCGGCCAGCGTCGGTCGCGAGGATGCGGTCGAGCGCTGCGGTGAAGCGATCGATCTCTTCCAGCGTGTTGTAATGCACCATCGACACGCGAACCATGCCGCTGTGGTCGGTCAGCTCAAGATATTCGGCAAGCCGGCGCGAGTGGAAATCGCCGAAGCGAATGGCGATCTTGTCGCCGTCCATCGCCTTGCAGATTTCGCCGGCGTCGCGGCCATCGAAGCGGAAGGCGATCGTCGGGACCCTCGTGCTGCCGCTGTTCGTCGTCTGGCCGACGATGCGGCAGTCGTTGCGGGAGCGCAAGTAAGCGAGAAGGCGTTCCACCAGCAGGTTTTCCTGGGCCGTGATCGCTGCGAACGCTGCTTCGATCTTCTGGCGCACCGTGCCGGTCTCGCCGGCTTGTTCGCCGAGCGCCGTCAGGTAATCGACGATGCCGCAAGTCGAATAGGCAAGCTCGTAATTCGGGTTGCCCGGCTCCAGCTTGCCCGGCACTTTGTCCTTGCCGTAGAAGTAATGGTAGAGCGTATCGAGCTCGGCCAGCAGATCGTATTTGCCATACATCAGCGCGTAGTGCGGACCATAAGTCTTGTAGAGGCTGAAGACGTAGTAGTCGACATCCAGCGCCTGCACGTCGACGGCGCGGTGCGGGGCATAGGCCACGGCATCGACGCAGATCTTGGCGCCACGGGCATGCACGAAATCGGCGATCTCTCTGATCGGGTTGACCGATCCCAAAATGTTGGAAACGTGCGTGACGCAGACCAGCTTGGTGCGATCGCTCATCAGCGGAGCAAGGTCGGCGAGATCGAGCGTCAACGTGTCCTTGTTGAGCGGCCAGAACTTCAGCGTGATGCCGCGCTCCTGCAGCCGGTCCCAGGGACCGATATTGGATTCGTGATCGCTGACGGTGACGATGATCTCGTCGCCGGGCGAGAGCTGGCTCTGCATGGCGCGGGCAAGGTTTTGCAGCAGCTGAGTGGTGGAAGCGCCGAAGACGATTTCTTCCGGACGCGAGGCGTTGACCAGATGCATGGCCGCGGTGCGCGATTCGTAGAGTGCGGCGGCTGCCGCCTGCGATACCGCGTAGGAGCCGCCGATCTGGACGTTCTTCTCGATCAGGAACGTGTTGATGCGCTCAACCGCACCTTTGAGGATTTGCGATCCGCCGGCGTTGTCGAACAGCGTCCAGCCGCGCGCGAGGCCGGGAAACTGGCTGCGCACGTAGTCGAGATCGAGTGGAGAGGTGGTGTTCATCCCTGTGGTCCTGCGTTTGTTGTTCTTGTCAATGATTGAGCACGGCGCGCAGGAAACTGCGTGTCCGTTCTTCCCTAGGATTGTCGAAGATTTCGGCCGGCGTGCCCGCCTCGACAAGGCGTCCCGCATCCATGAAGATCACCCGGTCGGCGACCTGGCGGGCAAAGCCCATCTCGTGGGTGACGATGATCATGGTGACGCCGGTGCCGGCGAGCTTGCGCATCACATCCAGCACTTCGCCGACCATTTCGGGATCGAGCGACGAGGTCGGCTCGTCGAACAGCAGCACGCCAGGTTCCATGGCGAGCGCCCGGGCAATTGCCACGCGCTGCTGCTGGCCGCCGGAAAGCTGGCCCGGAAACTTTTCCGCCTGTTCGGAAATACCAACCCGCGCCAGCAATTCACGGGCTTTGCGCTCCGCGTCTTCTGGTGATGCCTTCCTGACGCGCATCGGTGCCAGCATGACGTTTCTCAGCACCGTCATATGCGGGAAGAGATTGAACGACTGGAATACCATGCCGACCTCGGCGCGCACTTTCGCAAGCGCCGGGCCCGGCGCGACGCGGGTGCCGTCGACGGTGATTGTGCTGTCGGGCGAAAACGCTTCGAGGTGGTTGATACAGCGGATCAGCGTCGATTTGCCGGAGCCGGAGGGGCCGATGATGCAGACCACTTCGCCTTCCGCCACATCGAGATCGATATCGTGGAGAACGGTGAATGTCCCATAGGCCTTATTCAGGCGGCGGATCGAAATGAGGGGGCCGGTTGTCTTCGCCATCAGCGTTTCCCCCGGCTGTAATGCTTTTCGAGACGTGCGACGACGGCCACCATCGGCCAGAGCAGCGCGATATAGATGAGAGCGGCCCCGATCAGCGGCGTCGGGTTGGCGTTGAGCGCCTGCGCCTGGGTTGCCTGCTTGAGAAGATCCGGCATGGCGACGACGGAGGCAAGCGCCGTGTCTTTCATGACGTTGATGCAATTGTTGGTGAGCGGCGGAATGACGATGCGGATCGCCTGCGGCAGGATGATATCCATCATCGTGTTGCGGCCCGACAGGCCAAGGGCAGCAGATGCCTCGAACTGCCCGCTCGGAATGGCCTCGATGCCGGCGCGAAAGATCTCGGCGGTATAGGCGGCCGAGACGAGCGACAGCGCGGTTACGGCCGACAGGAACGGCGACAGGCGGATGCCGACGAAGGGGAGGGCGTAGTAGACGACGATCAGCAGCACCAGCAGCGGTATCGAGCGAAAAATGTCGATATAGATGCGGATCAGGACCTGAAAGAATGCCGGCGCATAAAGCCGTGCCACCGCCAGAAACAGTCCGCCCGCGAGGCCGACCAGAATGCTGGTGATGCCGATCTGCAGCGTGACGACCAGACCCCAGAGCAGCTGCGGCAGGCTGTTCAGAAAGACCGGTATGTTGAAGAATGTATTGAGAAGGTTCATGCCGGATCGGCTCCCTTGGCAAGCCGACGGAGCGTTTTGCGCTCCGCCGGATGCAATTCAAGCGTGCTCGGGTGAGCCTTACTTGGCCTTCGGCATGTCGAGAACGGCGACGGTCGAGGTCGTGTCTTCGGCCTTGGCACCGAACCATGTCTGGTGCAGCTTGGCGATAAAGCCTTCGCCCTTCAGCGTGGTGATGACGGCGTTGACTTCGGTTGCGAGCGGATCGCCCTTGTTGAACATGATCGAGTATTTCTCGCCGGTCGGGATGCGCTCGACGACCTTCAGTTCCGGCTTGTCCTTGGCGTAGTAGAGCAAGGCCGGAATGTCGGAGATGTAGCCATCGACGCGGCCGGCAACGAGATCGAGCATGGCCGGCTGCAGGCCTTCGAAGCGGCGGATTTCGCCGAGCTTGTATTCGCCCTTGTGGCTGTCTGCCCACATGTCGCCGGTCGAGCCGGTATCGACGCCGACGACCTTGCCGCTCATGCCCTTGAGGCCGGTAATGCCGGAAGCGGCCGTAACGGTCAGCGACTGGTCGCTGTCGTAATAGGGCTGGGCGAAGGACACCGACTGCAGGCGCTTCTCGGTGATGGTGATGGACGACACCGCCATGTTGATGCGGCCCGACTGGACCGCCGGGAACAGGCCGTTGAACGGCGTGTTGACGAATTCGACGGTCTTGCCGAGGCGCTTGGCGATTTCGTTGACCAGATCGATCTCGAAACCCGTCACCTTACCGCTGGCGTCTTCGAATTCCCAGGGCACATTGCCGATATTGGCGCCGACGGTAAGATCGGCAGCGTGAACGCCGATTGCGCCAAGCGCTGTAAACAGGCCGGCGAGAACGGTGGTTTTGATGCGTGACGCATGTAGCATTGAAGAACCCCTTGTTTTTATGATGAGACGCAATCTATGTTGGTCTAACTGGTCAGACCAGTCCGACCAAACAAGCACGGCACTTTGGGCTTTGCAAGATAGCTCGGGGAAAATATATCTGACAGGCCGTAGGGGCCCAGCTGTAATAGGTTCGCATGCTCAACAAAACGCTCGTTCCGCAGTCGGTGGCCCGCGAAATCCAGACCATGATCCAGGCCGGCCAGTTGAATCCCGGCGAAAAAATCCCGTCGCAGCGTGAGTTTTCGCAAAAGTTCGGGATCAGCCGGGCATCGTTGCGCGAGGCGCTTCTGACCCTGGAAACGCTGGGCCTTTTGAAGACCGAAGCCGGTCGCGGCACGTTCGTGACGGCGGGTTCGAGCTCGGCCTCGGACGGAGGCATGAGCCAGTCGGGTCACATGGCGCCATGGCGTTACTCCGACAGCTATTCTGTGTTCGACGTGTTCCAGACACGCATCCTTTTGGAAGGCGAGATCGCGCGTCTCTCCGCGGGGCGCCTGTCGCAGGCGCAACTCGAGAAGATGGAACTGGCGACGCAGACGATGGAGGATTGCTGGGCCCGCCAGGACCTGCTCGCCAACGTCGAGGCGGATCTCGATTTCCACGGCACGATCGTTTCGGCCTGCGCCAATACCATGCTGAAGGCGCTCTACCAGACGGTGCGCGATCAGGTCACCGAAACCCAGCGGCAACCGATCCCGATGACGGATCCCGAGCGCATGCGACAGTCGATCGCCGAGCACCGGCGCATCATTGCGGCCCTGAGATCGAATGATGCGGCGTTGGCGAAGAGCGAAATGGAAACGCATATTCGCAACACCGCGCGCTGTGCAGGCCTTCAGCCATAGGCTGAAGGCGGCCGCATCCGGTGGCCGAAGGGTCACCCGGGCGGCAACCCGAGTGGTGGTGGATGCTCTGATAAATTGTGCCTTTGCCCTCTAGTGTCTGTTGCATAAAGGCTTTAGCGTTCTGCTTTTCGGATTCCTCAATGTCAGAGTTCCCCCATGACTGAGCCTTCTCTGTTTGCCCGCGTCGTCGCCTTTATCGGCCAGGGCGCTGTTCTTATTCGTCATTCGGGGGATGGCCCGCGACAGCCGGTGTTTGGCACGACGCCGGCCATTCCGGCCGCAAAGCCGCAGGGCAAGATCCCGACGCTGAAGATGCCAACAGCCAAGGGCTGGGAGGGCGATCACAAGCCGACGGCAGCGGCGGGGCTCAAGGTCAATGCATTCGCACGCGGGCTCGTGCATCCGCGCAACATGCATGTTCTGCCGAATGGCGATGTGCTGGTGGCGGAATCGATGGGCGAGCGCGGCAATCCGCGCAGTCTCTTCGACCATGCCATGTCGGCGACGATGCAGCGGGCGCGCGCTTCCGGCGACAGCCCCAACCGTGTGACGCTGCTGCGCGACGCCGATGGCGACGGCGTGGCCGAGCAAAGTTTCGCCTATATCGAAAACGTGCGCCAGCCCTATGGTATCGCGCTTGTCGGTGACACGCTCTATGTGGGAGCGAGCGATGCGCTTCTGGCCTATCCCTACGAGGCCGGCGCGACGAAGATTACCGCGCAGCCGAAGAAGCTGATGGATCTGGTGCCTGGCGGACACTGGACGCGCAACCTGATCGTCAGCAAGGACGGCACCAAGCTTTTTGTCGCCGTCGGATCGCTCAGCAATATTGCCGACGAAGGCATGGGCGTGGAAGAAAATCGCGCCTGCATTCACGAATACGACCTTCAGACGGGCCAGTCGCGCATCTTTGCCGGTGGTCTTCGCAATCCCGTCGGCATGGCGTTCGAGCCTGAAGGCGGCATGCTGTGGACGGTTGTCAACGAACGCGACGGCCTGGGTGACGAGACGCCGCCGGATTATCTGACATCGGTTCGCGACGGCGGGTTCTACGGCTGGCCCTACTGCTACTGGAACCGGGTCGTGGACGACCGGGTTCCGCAGGATGCGGCCAAGGTGGCATCCGCGCAGCAGCCCGATTATGCGCTGGGCGGCCATACGGCGTCGCTCGGGCTTTGCTGGTTGCCGGCGGGAACGCTGCCGGGCTTTCCGGCGGGGATGGCGATCGGCCAGCACGGATCATGGAACCGATCCAAGCTTTCCGGCTACAAGCTCGCCTTCGTCGCTTTCGAGAACGGCAAGCCCGTGGGAATGCCGCGCGAAATCCTCACCGACTTTCTGTCGAAGGACGAAAAGCATTCCTTCGGCCGTCCCGTCGGGGTGGCACTTGCCGCCGACGGTGCCGTGCTGATGGCGGACGATGTGGGCGATGTCATCTGGCGCGTCACCGGCGCTTGATAGCGCTACGTAGATCATTTGAGTTGATTGCTGCGTGCCACCCGATGGGTGCGCAGCAACCGCGTTCCGTCGCTGCAGGCCCGACCGCAGCGGCGATGATCAATCCGCAAGCTCTTGCGTCAGGATCCGTCCGGCAAGGCGGGCAATGGCCATGAGGCGGTCCAGTTCCAATCCGCTGCGGGCCTTGGCGGAGAGGCCGATCATTGTGGTCGAGACGAAATCCGTCACGCTTTCTGCCTTATCCGGATGACGGGCTGCGATATAGCCACGGATCACATCCTCCGCTGCTGCCTGCAATGCACGGGTCGCCGCGCGTGCCTCCGGATCATCGCAATGGGTTCCCTCCAGAACGAGACAGCCAGCGGTAGCCGGGTCGGCCGCATAGCGCCGGCAGGCGTCTTCCAGCACGGCCGCAAGGCATTCGGCAACCGGGCGGTCGGGCCTCAGGATATCAGCAAGCGGAATCGCCGCCGTTAGCGAGTAGCGTTCAAGAACGCGCGCGTAGAGCCCGGCCTTGTTGCCGAAGGCGGCATAGAAGCTCGGCGGATTGATACCGAGTGCCTGCGTGACATCGGCAACCCCCACGGCATCATAGCCGCGCGCATGGAACAGCTTTTGCGCAATCTCCACACCTTGGTCGGCATCAAAACGACGTGGGCGACCGCGGGTACGCGGAATATCTGTAGTCATTATTACAAAATACCTTGACGATGAACCCTTATGATTTATGTAGCAGACATTACTGTATTTCTCAAGGATCTCAGATGACGACTTTTCAGGGAAAATCCGTTCTGGTTCTCGGCGGTAGCCGGGGGATCGGCGCCGCCATCGTGCGGCGGTTTGCAAACGACGGTGCCAACGTGACCTTCACCTATGCCGGCTCTCGCGCGGCGGCGGATGAGCTGGCGGCAGAGACCAAGACTACGGCTGTTCAGACCGACAGCTCCAGCCGCGATGCTGTGATTGCCCGGGTGCGAGAAAGCGGCCCGCTGGACGTGCTGGTGGTCAATGCCGGAATTGCTGTCTTCGGCGATGCGCTTGAACAGGATCCGGACGCGATCGACCGTCTTTTCCAGATCAATATCCATGCGCCCTATCACGCCTCGGTCGAAGCGGCGCGTCAGATGCCGGACGGCGGGCGGATCATCGTCATCGGTTCCGTCAATGGTGACCGGATGCCTGTTCCGGGCATGGCCTCCTATGCGGTGAGCAAGTCTGCCCTGCAGGGACTGGCCCGCGGGCTGGCGCGCGATTTCGGGCCACGCGGCATCACCATCAACGTCGTTCAGCCGGGGCCGATCGATACGGATGCCAATCCGGAAAACGGACCGATGAAAGACCTGATGCACAGCTTCATGGCGATCAAGCGCCACGGTCGTCCGGAAGAGGTTGCCGGAATGGTCGCCTGGCTGGCCGGCCCGGAGGCGGGGTTCGTGACCGGGGCAATGCACACGATCGACGGGGCGTTCGGAGCGTAATCCCGGCATACCCCATCCGTGGCGACATCGCATAAGGCCAGTCGCACGACTGGCCTTACAGCTCTGGACTCAGCAATCTGCGATCTGCTTGCCCAAGTCTTTCAGCGCGTGGGAACAACGGCGCGGGTTTTCGGTTCCTCTCTCTCAGAAAAGAGAGGATTATCGATGACGCAGATCGTTTTCGTGCATGGCATGTTTCAAAATCCCAAAAGCTGGGACAACTGGGTTCGCTACTTCAGCGACAAAGGCTACGACTGCAGCGCCCCGGCATGGCCTCTCCACGATGGCGATCCGAAGGCATTGCGCGACAACCCGCCAGCCGGGCTCGGTGAGCTGAGCCTCGATGCCATCTATGCATCCATCAAATCGGCGGTCGCAGGCCTCGATAAGCCTGTCGTCATCGGTCACTCTGTCGGAGGTCTCATCGCGCAGAAGCTGCTCGCGGATGGCCACGTCTCGGGTGCAGTGGCGATCTCGTCGGTTGCGCCGAATGCCATGCTCGATTTCGACTGGGGCTTCATCAAGAACAGCGCCATCATCACCAATCCGCTGAAGGGCGACGAGCCGGTCTACATGGATGCAAAGACGTTTCATGGCTCCTTCGCCAACACGCTGTCGGAAGAGCAGGCGGCTGTCGAGTTCGAGAAGACGGCGACCCACGACAGCCGCAACGTTCTGCGCGACTGCATGGGATCGTCTGGCAAGATCGATCTCAGCCGCCCGCATGAACCTCTGCTTCTGGTTGCCGGCGAGAAGGATGAAATCATTCCGGCCGATCTCAACGAGAAGAATTTCAAGGCCTACGAGAATACGGGCAGCGTGACCGACTTCCGCGAGTTTCCCAACCGTGGCCACTACATTTGCGGCGAACCCGGCTGGGAAGAGGTCGCCGCCTATATCGACGGCTGGCTTCAGCAGAACCGGTTCGACGTCGACAACCGTATCTATGCTCCAAGCGCGATCTGAGGGACAACCATGACCAATTTCAAAGCACGCGGGTTCGAAAGCACCGCTCTTCTTAATGAACATCTCGACGAGTTGGACGACGTCGCCTATGGCGATCGCGGCGCATCGGCCGGGGCCATGTCCGGCAGCGAGGCCGAAATGGAACGGCTGCGTCGGGAAGTCGTCTATCTGCGCAACCGGATTGCCGAGATCGAAGGCGAGGGCCAGACCCGGCGTGCATCGCCGTCCTCCCAGACCCCAGAAAATTCGTGGGTGAAGTTGATCGGAACCGCCACGGCAACCTTCGTTCTTGGTCGGCTTGCACAACGGTTGCGGCTTGGACCCGTGGGGACGGCTGCCGTTCCGCTGATCGCCGGACAGCTTCTCAGCCGTATCCGCTGAACCACTGACATATTGCACCGGCAGCAGAGCTGCGGCCGGTGCATTCTTTGCATGGATTACGCCTGGTCTGGTGGCTGAACGAAGCCTCCCGTGAAGATAGACAGGCGAATGTGGGAACACTCCCCGTCCACCTTAGTTCTTGGGTTATAATTCAGGAACATTACCGTGCCGACATTCCCATCGTTCATTCTTTCCCGCCGACACATGCTTGCGTCCACCACAGCGGCGCTCGCCGCTTCGGCGTTGCCGGCATTTTCTCAAGATACGACTGTAAAGGCATCCAGTATGGAAGACCCGACGACCAAGTACCCGCAGCCTCCGTTTCAGGAGCAGACCCAGCCATTTCCAGGACTGGCCGGCAAGATGACGCCGAAGCCGGATCACGGTGAGACGTCTTACAAGGGGTCTGGCCGGCTGGCTGGTCGCAAAGCTCTGATCACCGGCGGCGATTCCGGGATGGGCCGTGCGGCTGCCATTGCCTATGCCCGCGAGGGTGCCGATGTCGCGATCAACTATCTTCCCGATGAAGAGCCGGATGCCAAAGAAGTCATCGTCCTGATCGAAAAGGAAGGTCGCAAGGGCATCGCGCTTCCCGGCGATCTGCGCGACGAGGCATTCTGCGTGAAGCTCGTCGAAGATGCCGCAAAGGCTCTGGGTGGTCTCGACATTTTGGTCAACAATGCGGGCCGTCAGCAGCAGGCTCAGTCGCTGTCGGATATTACCACCGAAGCGTTCGACGCGACGATGAAGACGAACATCTACGCGATGTTCTGGCTGACCAAGGCGGCGCTCAAGCATCTGCAGCCGGGATCGTCGATCATCCAGACAACGTCCGAACAGGCCTACGATCCGTCCGAGAACCTAGTCGACTATGCCATCACCAAGGCGGCCGGCATGAGCTTCACGAAGTCGATGGCCAAGCAGCTCGGCCCGAAAGGCATCCGCGTCAACGGCGTTGCGCCGGGCCCGGTCTGGACGCCGCTGCAGGTGTCAGGCGGTGCGACGATGGAAAAGCTGGTCGAGTTCGGTGGCGATACGCCGCTCGGCCGACCGGGTCAGCCTGCCGAGCTTGCGTCGATCTACGTCCAGCTTGCCGACAACGGCGCAAGCTTCTCGACGGGACAGATCTACGGTGCTGCCGGTGGCAGCGGGCAACCTTGAACATGAACATGCGCATGAACACCAACGCGAATGCAACACGACCGGAGGTTAGAACGTGAAAGCTCTTACATGGCACGGCAGCGGTGATATCCGCTGCGAAGAAGTAGACGATCCAATCATTCAGCATGACCGTGATGCGATCATCAAGGTCACGAGCTGCGCCATCTGCGGCTCGGATCTTCACCTTTATGGTGGTTTCGTCCCCGGCATGCACGCAGGCGACGTGATGGGCCATGAAACGATGGGTGAGGTGGTCGAAGTCGGCCGCGGAAACTCGAAGCTCAAGGTCGGCGACCGCGTCGTCGTGCCGTTCACGATTTCCTGCGGCGAGTGCCGTCAGTGCAAATGGGGTCAGTTCTCGCTTTGCGAACGATCCAACCCCAACGGCGCGATGCAGGCCAAGCAGATCGGCTATCCGACGGCCGGCCTGTTCGGCTTCTCGGAAATGTACGGCCAGATCCCGGGCGGCCAGGCCCAGTACCTGCGCATTCCCTACGCCGATGTCGGGCCGATCGTGGTGCCGGATGGATTGACCGATGAACAGGTCCTGTTCCTCTCCGACATCTTCCCGACAGGCTACATGGCGGCCGAAAACTGCGACATCAAGCAGGGCCAGACGGTTGCCGTGTTCGGATGTGGTCCGGTCGGCCTGTTTGCGATCAAGTCGGCGTTCTTGCTCGGTGCAGAGCGCGTGATTGCGATCGACACCGTGCCGGAGCGCTTAGCGCTTGCGCAACAGTCCGGTGCCGAGACGCTTGACTATGCGGATGAGGATCTGCAGCAGCGCATTCTCGACATGACGAACGGTCTTGGGCCGGATGCGGTCATCGAGGCGGTGGGTCTTGAGAGTCATGGCGCCGGTGGCGTGATGGAAACGCTTCAGACCAAGCTGTCGGCAACCGAGCGTCCTTACGCGCTCAACCAGGCAATCCGCGCCTGCCGGCCCGGTGGTACGGTCTCTCTTCCCGGCGTGTTTGTCGGTCCGGCCGTTCCGACGTCGCTGGGCGCCTTCATGGGCAAGGGCCTGACCCTCAAGACCGGTCAGACCCACGTTCAGCGTTATCTCGAGCCGCTGATGAAGCTGATCCAGGATGGCAAGATCGATCCGTCATTCCTGATCACGCACCGCATCGGACTTGAGGAAGGTCCGGAGGCCTACAAGACGTTCCGCGACAAGCAGGACGGCTGCGTCAAGGTCGTGATACGCCCGAACGGCTAATCAAATCGAATGGCCTGCGGCATCTGCCGCAGGCCATTCTCTTGTAAGCATGAAGAGGATGCGGCGAAGCACCGGGCATTCAACCGCATTGTCGTTTTGATACCTTGATTTTAACGGAAGATGCCGGTCGCGAGCGCGCGCTGTATGCCGCGCACATCGGTGCCCTTTTTCAGCGTTTTCGCAATCGGGCTGTCGCTACCCGATACCCAGATTTTCAGCTCCGAATCCAGATCGAACGTTCCCGCAGTCTCGACCGAAAACCGGGTGATCGACCGGTAGGGAATCGACATGTAGTCGACCTTACTTCCCGTCATCCCCTGGATGTCGACCATAATGATGCGATACTGGGTGAAGACGAAGAAATCGCGGATGAGTTTGAAGGCGAGTTGCGGCTGTTCTCCATCGATCAGCACGCCATCGAGACGCTTGTTCAGGTCTGCCGGGTCGACTGTCGATCCATGGCCCAGAAATCCGTCAAAAAGGCCCATGATTGCAATCTCCCGGCAAAGGTTTTGGGTCTCAGTCCTGAAGCGGCTTGATCATCTCGATCACTCCACCGGCGTCGATGACGCCGCGAGAGAGATCGGTTCGGCCACGCGCAATTTCAATGACGGTGTAGAGCTTTTCGTCCCGGAACGCGCTGGCGAAGTCGGTGCTGACGCCTTCGGCAGGCGCTGCGTCAACTTGCTGGAAGTCAACTTCCTGGCTGGTCGCGACAATCCTTGCATCGCCGGCAGTCCTTGCGGCAACCGTGACTGCGCCCTGCATGGGAGCATTCTGCCACCGCGGATCGTCGCTACGGGCGGTCGGTTCGAGCCTGTAGATGTTGAGCGTTTCGCCGGGCGTGGTCGTCACCGACGCGTCTCTGATCTGGGCCTCGCTTTCGACCGATTGCCCAACCCTTGTCTCGCTGATCGAGGTGTCCGAGAATTTGTCACCGTGGATGTCGTCGATATCAGACATTGCGTTTTCTCCTGCAAGGTTCCCGAACTGCCGGCGGGTTGCACAGTTCCACTGCTCTGCTCGTTTACCGACAAGTGCTGCGATCAGTCGTTCGAGCCGTCTGGTTAAATGCGGAAGGCGACACCATATATTGGCGAGACGGACGAACAGGAGATACATCATGACAACCGAACGCGCAGTTTTAGCAGGCGGCTGCTTTTGGGGAATGCAGGATCTGATCCGCAAGCTTCCCGGTGTCCAATCCACACGCGTGGGCTATACGGGCGGAAGTGTTGCAAACGCGACCTATCGCAATCACGAGGGTCACGCGGAGGCGATCGAGATCAATTTCGATCCGACCAAGACGACCTACCGCGACCTGCTGGAGTTCTTCTTCCAGATCCACGATCCAAGCACCCGCAATCGGCAGGGTAACGACGTCGGCTCGAGCTATCGCTCCGCGATCTTCTTCACCAGTGACGAACAGAAGAATGTTGCCGCTGACACGATCGCCGATGTGGATGCGTCCGGTATCTGGCCGGGCAAGGTCGTGACGGAAGTCGTGCCTGAGGCAGAATTCTGGGAGGCGGAGCCTGAGCATCAGGATTATCTGGTGCGAATCCCCAATGGCTATACCTGCCACTTCCCGCGGCCCAACTGGCGGCTGCCGAAGCGTGCGGCGTAACGGGTCGCCCGATAACATTATCCCAAAACGCACTTGGGCCCGGTGGAAACACCGGGCCCAAGTCGCAATGCCATCCCACTTGGGGACAGATCAGCTTACAGCGAGATCTGGCCTTCGTCGCTGCCGTCCCAATAGCGGATCGTCTTAGCCGTCACGCGGATCATCACGACACCGGGGGTGTCGATCCCTTCCGGGAAATACCGGTCGAGGTCCTTGGTCCAGTGATCCTTGAATGTCGCTTTGTCGGTGATGAGCGTTGCCGAGCCTTCAACGCCGACAAAGAGCGGCGAACCACCCAGCATGCCGACTGCGCCCGTATAGGTAAGGCCGACTGCGCTGTCGGCGCGGATTTCCGCAATCTTTCTCGACTGCTCGTAGGCGAAGAAATAGCTGTCGCCGTCCCACTCGACGTCGCCGTTGTTGCTCATCGGCCGCGAAGTGAGATTGCCTGATGATGTCGTGGTGGTCAGCATGGCAAAGTCCAGCTTTGCCATCTTCTTCGACAGGTCGTGCAGCGTAAGTTCGGACATGGTTGCTCCAGGTGTTGCTCGAATGGAGTAGGAACTGGCGGTTCTCTCGTTGGTTCCGGTGCGCCAGTCTCGGGCGCCATAGACCGGCATCCGGTCGCCTACCTACGTACGTTAACGTACCCTTCCCGGATTGGGCGTCGTCGAACGGAACGATGAGCGCAACTGCGACTTGAGTTACCTCTAGTAGGAGGAGACGAGAATGGATGCCGATCTCAGATTGCACCACGAAGTCGTAGCACTTATTCCAGCGCTGAGGCGCTTTGCGATGCGCTTCCATCGAAACGCGACCGATGCTGACGACCTTGTCCAGGAAACCTTGCTCCGGGGCCTCGCGGCGCTGCCTTCGTTTGCCACCGGGACCAACCTCAAATCATGGTTGTTCACCATCATGCGCAACACCCATCATACCGCCTTTCAGCGGGCAAAGCGCATGAGCATCGGAACCGAAAATCTCGAGCACCTCATGCCTGCAGCGTCTTCGCCCCAGGAGTGGGCCATCCGCAAGAGCGAGTTCGACCGGGCATTGATGGCGATGCCGGAGACGTACCGGGATGCCTACAAGCTGGTGATCGAGGACGGCCAGTCCTATGACGTTGCAGCCGATAAGTGCAATGTCGCCGTCGGTACGGTGAAGAGCCGGATCAGCCGTGCCAGGCATTTCCTCGCAGCCCAGATGGGCGAGACTGTCTCCACAGTGGCGTCGATCTGAGCGCCACCGTGACCGAATATCGTCAGGCTGAACACAGTGTCAGCCAGACGACGCCGGTGAAGCAGAAGGCGGTCGAGAACAGGGCCGCTATCGAGACGTAGATCGCCACACGGTTCATGAAGCTGGACGTCTCGGAAACGGGTGACGTCAGGCTCGACCGTAGCTGGCGCAGCAGAATTACGACAACCGCCATGACGCTTGCGATCATCATCGATATCAACAGCAGCCGGAGCGGCGATGTCCAGGCTCCGAGGTTGCCACTCTGCCAGTCCAGGCTGCAGCCGGTCGCCTGAACCGCGTAGATCGTCAGGAATGCTCCACTCCAGACCACGAACGCCGAGATAGCAAGCAGAAGCGGATGGCGCATCTATAGGCCTCCTTCGCCGATCAGGCTTTGCAGAGCCAGATAGAAAGCCGCGGCGCAGATGCCTGCTGCTGCCGTATAGTCATGGCACAGCCTGCCAATCCTGAGATCGAGGGAAAGAATAGCCTTCCTGTTTCCGAGGCTCGTCCACAGGGCGTGGGCCGCAAACACGGCGCCGATGGTGCCGTGCAGGGCGGCGTAGATGAAGATCACGAACACGGAGGCGATCGCGGCATGGCCCGACGGCGCGGGGAGGACCAGCAACGCGATGGCGAGGAACAGCCCGGTCGAGATCAGGTGTCCGAGCAGCGCCAGCGCACTGCCCACCATCACCGCCCCGTTGGGACGTGCGGCCAGACGACCTCCGACACAGCTCATGATCACCCCGCCGACCGCGAGCGCCAACAGCTTCACGTCGACGACAAAGCCGGCCGGCGGCCAGTTGGGCGCGGAAACCCATAGGAAAAGGCAGCCGAACAACAGGGATATGTAGAGCGTCGCATCGGCGACGAGCGTGAGCACCATCGCCAGATAGGATGGCGGCGTGCTCGCATGAAGGTGAACCGGCACGCTTAACCCATGCCCGATCGGAACGAGATCGTTTTCGACGGGGAGGGGGTCGCGGCGTGTCCAAAGCCAGAAGCAGGCGATGATGGAGATCAGCGCCAGGGGCGTTGCCCAATAAAGCTTGAACAGCATCATCAGGAAAAATGCGCCTGTGGCGATCGCGGTCCAGAGCGGCAGGTATGTCTGGCGCGGCAGCATCACCACCTGGTCCGGCTCTCCCGTTACCGGATCCACGCCCAGCACTTCCATGCGATCATTGCGCGGCATGCCGAGGTAGCCGCGGCCAGACGCAAGGTAGGGGCCGAGCGTATCGGGATCGAGCAGGTCCGCGCGTTTGTTCACCCTCGGAATGGAAGCGAAGTTGTAGGACGGAGGGGGTGTCGGCATCGCCCATTCCAGCGTCCCGGCCTTCCACGGATTTCGTCTGAACGGCCGACCGAACTTGAACAGAAGGATGAAATCGAGCGCCACCAGCGCAAACCCCATCGCCATGATGAAGCTTCCCATCGACGAGATGAAATTCAGGGTCTCCCATCCGAACTCGGTCGGATATTCGAAGACGCGCCGCGGCATGCCGAGCAGACCCGTCAGGTGCATGAAGAAGAAGGTGACGTTGAACCCGATGAAGATCATCCAGAACGCCGCATTCGACAGGTGTTGAACGGGTTGTTTTCCGGTCAAATGCGGCAGCCAGTAATAGGCCATCGCCAGCATCGGGAAGATAAAGCCGCCGACGAGAACGTAATGCAGGTGGGCAACGACGAAATGGGTATCGTGGGCCTGCCAGTCGAACGGCACCATGGCCAGCATAACCCCCGTCAGGCCCCCGATGACAAAGACGAAGAAGAACCCGAAAATATGCAGCATCGGAATGGAAAAGCGCGGGCGTCCATGCGCCATGGTGGCGAGCCAGGCGAAGATCTGGACCGTCGTCGGCACGGCGACCAGCGCACTCGCCGCCGAGAAGAAGGAGAGCGCCACATGCGGTATGCCGACCGTATACATGTGATGCACCCAGAGGCCGAAGGACAGAAACGCCATCGAGACGATGGCCGCGACAATCACCCGGTAACCCGCGAGCGGCGTGCCTGAGAGCACGGGGAGAATGGTCGAGATCGCGCCGGCTGCGGGCAGAAAGATGATGTAGACTTCCGGGTGACCGAACAGCCAGAACAGATGCTGCCACAAAAGCGGATCGCCGCCTCGCGTGGGGTCGAAGAACGGCAGGTCGAAGGCGCGCTCCACCTCAAGCAGGATCGATCCGAGGATGAGCGGCGGAAATCCGACCAGCATCATGGTTGCGACCACGAGCATGTACCAGGCGAAGATCGGCATCCGGTCAAGCGACATGCCGGCGGCGCGGATCTTCACGATCGTCACGATGATCTCGACGGCAGCGGAGAGGGCAGAGATCTCCACGAAAGTGATGCCGAGCAGCCAGACGTCGGAGTTGATTCCGGGGGAATAGACCGATGAAGATAACGGCGTGTACATGAACCAGCCGCCGGAGGGCGCAACGCCGCCGATCAACGCGCCGATCAGGATCATGCCGCCGAACAGGTAGCACCAGTAGCCGTAGGCCCCGAGACGGGGAAAGGCGAGGTCGCGGGTGCCGAGCAGTTTCGGCAAGAGGTAGATCGCCATGCCCTCGAAGAAGGGGATCGCGAACAGGAACATCATGATGGTGCCATGCATCGTGAACACCTGACCGTAGGTCTCGGCGTCCATGAACACGCTGTTGGCGGAGGCAAGCTGGGTGCGGATCAACATTGCCAGGATGCCGCCGATCGCAAAGAACACGAGAGCGGTCAGCATGAAGCGGACGCCAACCACATTGTGGTTGACGGCGGCGAGACGACCCCAGCCGGGCTTTCCAGCCCATAAGCGGTCCAGCGCGCGATGCAGCTCGATCGGATTGTGGCCGGGTGACGTGGGTTCGTTCATCGGGCAAGTTCCCCGGTTATTGCCTTTTTGAAATCGTCAGCCGTGTGCGCCTGCACCTCGAAGCGCATGCCGGCGTGTCCGGTGCCGCAATATTCCGAGCAGACGCCGCCATATCGTCCGGGCTGGTCGGCACGGATGCGCAGCCGGTTGGCATGGCCGGGAACGGCATCGATCTTGCCGCCGAGGCGGGGAACCCAGAAACTGTGAATGACGTCCTCGCTTTCGGCGATGATTTCAATGGTTCGGCCCGCTGGGATATGCAGGAGGCCTGATGCGGTCCGGCTGCCCGGCAGGGACGGGTAGGAGAACTGCCATTGCCACATGCTGCCGACAGCCCTGACCTCCAGCACGTCCTCTGTCCTGGCGCTGCCGCCGTTCAGCAGAAATTCGCCTTGAGAAAACGCATAGAAGGTCAGTGCGGTGAGGACGGGCAGCGGAAGAACGAGGCCGCCCCATATAATCCAGCCGCTCTGAGAGAGGCCGCGTCCAAAGCGCGGGCGAAACAGGGTGGCGGCAAAGAGCCCGACGACGAGGGTAAAGAGGACGACTGACCCCCACAGCATGACCCACCACAGCTGGGCAATCGAACCCGCGGATGGTCCGGCGGGGTCGAGCGCGGAGAGGTCGCCGGTGCAACCACTGACCGCTGCAGAAACAGCGGCCAGCGCGAGGACGCGGAACCAAGTGTGGACCTGATGGATTTGCCCTGCGAACGGAGGGACGTAATGAAAGACGATACCGAAACGACGAACCCGGTCGTGGCCGATGTCAGGGACAAGGATGCCAGCTCGGCAATTGCCGTCGCCGGGCACCCGCTGCATGCGATGAGCGTGCACTTCCCGATCGCCCTTGCCTTCATAACGCTTGCGGTCGATGCGCTGTTCTGGTGGTCCGCCGATCCGTTCTGGCTGCGGGCCGGCCTCTGGAGTTCCGGTGGCGTCTTCTTCTTCGGTCTCGCAGCCGGTGCTGTCGGCACGATCGAGCTTTTGTCGGTGCCGGGCATTCGCGGCCGCGTCGCCAGCTGGGCACATGCGATCGCCGCGGTGACGCTGATCGCCTGCGCCGGCCTCAACTGGGGTCTGCGGGTCACTGGCGCCGGCGACGTGTTGCCGCATGGAATCCTGGTGTCTCTGCTCACCTGCATCATGACGGGCATGGCTGGATGGCATGGCGGCAAGCTGATTTTCGATCATGGTGTCGGCCTCATGGTATCGGCCAAGGACTGATGCGTTCGGCCAGCGTGCGCAGGCCGCCCGGGTGCATGAATTCGCCGGGCAATTCCAGTCCGATAAACGGTTTGGCGAGTGCGACGAAAACGATTGCTCCGACGACCGCGGTGGTGACGATGGTTGCTGCAACAAAGCGCCAGACGGGATACGTCTCTCCCTCCTTGAAAAGCCGGATGATGATCAGGCCGGTCAGGACATGCAAGATGGCGAGCAGGCCAACGAACAGCAGCTTGATCGAAAACCACCCGGCAAACGTCTGCTGTCCAAAAATCAGAGCCGTGCCGCTGGCCACCGCCACGAAGGCCGCGGGCGAAATGATCGCCACATAGGCGTAGCGTACGATCATCTGAAGACGGTAAAGCGCATCCTTATCCTTCACATGGGCACGTTGCACGTAAAGGCCCGGCAGGCTGATCAACCCGGCTGCCCAGATGGCAATCGTGGTGATGTGAACGAATTTCAGGAATGCGATGATCAATACCGGCCCAATGCATGACGGATGTGGTGCAAGCGTGCGTAAATGGAGCCGTGTACCCGTCTTTCCAGGACACGAATCAGTGAGGACCTCGTAGCGGCCGTCCGTGCGCGGCGAGATCGACGGCTGTGGGATCTATCCGAGCAACCCGTCGCGCCCGAATTCTTCCCAGCCCGACAGGCCCGCGCCCTCGTTGTCATCAGCCGTTTTTCCAGCCGTCGACTGGCGTTTGGCGGCGGTCTTCAGCGATCGGGTCAGCTTCGTCTTGAGCGCGGCCCGCCGTCTGTTTTCCGCCGCCATCGCCTTGTCGTCCTCACGCCACTCGTCGACGGTGCCACCGTCGAGGAGTTCTTCGACGAGGCGTGGATCGAAGACATGGAAGGTGATCTTCTTTGCGCGTCCCGCCAGCCGCACGGTGCGAGTTCCGGCGCTGGGCAAGCGGCCATCGGTGAGCCAGCGAAGTCTTTCGGTCGCGGAAATCGTCAGGATATCCTGGATTTCGCGCGGTATCACGGCGAGGCCTTCGATGCCGACGAGCGCTTGGCTTACAACGCCCGACACAAAACGGAATTCGGTCTTCGACGTCTCGGGCATCGCAAGCACAAGGCTGCCTCCATCGAGATCCAGCAACTTGCGCGACGCCATAGGCAGGCGCGCGCGGATCTCCAGCAGGATGCCCTTGGCGCGGACCGCCGAGCCGAGCGTTGCCTTGGGAGGCAGGGGCCACTGTTTGAACAGTTCCGGCGCCTCATTCGTCTTTTGTTTTGGCATCAAGGATAAATGGTCCGCGGGGTCTCTAGCGTCAATGTCGTTGTTGGCTGAGACTTGGCCGATGCTGTGCGTTGTATGAAACACAGACGAAACGCTCTCATTTGGCTGTGTCGGCAAAGACTGTGCCTCCAACTTGTTAGGAACACATTCTCATGACATGTTCTGCGCATCGGCATTGCTGATGAGCGTCGGGCTATTCGATGTTCGCAACTGCCGCTTTCGCTTCCTACCTTTGACCACGGATGTACTGGCACCGGTGAATGAAGCGACGATGAGGAAGGTCGGTGCAATTTTGCCCGGCCTTTTTTCATTCTAAACATACCGAAAGACAATCATGAAAAAGACCGATGCGGCGCTGCTTCTCAAGAAGGCTGAGCGACAGATTGCGAATACCAGCGGCGGTGGTCATCTCGGTGGCACAAATCACGGCCAAGGCTATGATGCCAAGACGACCGGCGCGCACAGCCAAGGCCGCAAGGCGTCGCCCCGCGGCGGCTCTGCCAAGAAGTAAACGAGCTACCAGACCATTGATCAGACCCGTCGTTCACCACGGCGGGTTTTGTCGTTTTAGGGCTTGGGTATTCGGCGACCGCGCTTTTAAGCGCTGGTTTCAGCATTTTGGCACAATTACTTCGGTTTGCGTACCAGATTGGAAGATTATCGCTTTCCCAACGCAAACTGGGATGTCAGACTTTGCATCTGAGAGGGCAGATCGCAATGTTGGATACAGATGCATATGCATCTCCCGCGCCGCCGGAAGGCAAGGCGGGAGTGGCGGAACGGGCGTTGAGGAGCGCGATCGTCGGTTGCGTTCTGATGCCGGGAGAGCGTCTGTCGGAGACTTCGCTGACCACCGAATTCGCGCTCGGTCGCGGTGCCGTACGCGCCGCACTGGCGCGGCTGAAGGCGAGTGGGCTTGTATCCTCGACTGCCCGCAGCGGTTGGGAGGTCGCTCCGATTTCCGCGGCAGAGATCCGCGAACTGATAGCCGCACGCCGCCACCTTGATCCGATACTGTGCTCGGCTGCTCTCGACGACGCCGCTAGACGGCGGCTGACCACGCTGTCCCAGATGCATATGGCGCTGCTGCAGCGGCCGGATCTGGGAGGCGATGTGCTACCCACCATTCGTCGCTGCGAGCGGGACATGCTGGATCTCCTCGTCAACGCCCTCGGCATGCCTGTCGTCGCGGGTTTTCTTGCGGACCTCTGGGATCGCTCCAACAGGCTCGTGAACTTCTTCGAGCGGAGCGGGCGCGCAAAATTTTTGCCGACGAGGTTTTCGTCTTTCGCGGAGGCTGTCGTCGAGGGCCGCACCGCCGATGCAATCGCACATCTCGCGTCCGCCAACGTGGCGCTGGAAGCCTATCTGCTCGATCGCTTTCTCGAAACCGACGCGATGGTTGGCCGCAAGTCCGGCCGTCGCGCCGCGAACAAAGATAAACCGGGTCGCAATCAGCGACCTCAACCGCCCACTGGAAAAACAAGGACATTGTAGATGATGATAGTCAGTCGTTCGATGCGCGCCTCTCTGGCAGGCCTGCTTCTGGCCTGTTCGCCAATGGTCCTGTCCCAGGCAATGGCCAAGGATCAGCTGGTCGTTGATCTCGTCAACGAGCCTTCGTCGCTCGATCCGCACAAGCAGTGGAACCCGGACAGCTACTACGTCTACCGCAATATCTTCGACAATCTCGTCACCCGTGACGATGCCGGTACCATCGCGCCGCAGATCGCCACCGAGTGGAAATATTCGTCCGACAGCGAAATCGTCTTCACGATCCGCAGCGACGTCAAGTTCCACGACGGCACGCCGCTGACCGCCAAGGACGTGGCGTTCAGCGTCAACCGCATCATCGACAAGAAATTCGCCAGCCCGCAGCTCGGCCAGTTCAACAAGATCCTGTCGGCGGAAGCGACCGGCGAACACCAAGTGACGTTGAAGACGGATGGCGCCTATCCGGTGCTGCTTGCCCAGCTCGTCAAGCTGTCGATCGTGCCGCAGCACGTCGTCGAGGAAAAGGGCAATGACGGCTTCAATGCCGCGCCTGTTGGTTCCGGCCCCTACAAGTTCGCCGCATGGCAGCGTGGCGTTTCGGTTTCGCTTGCCCGCAACGACGACTACTGGGGCGAAAAGGGCGTGTTCCCGACCGCCGAATTCCGCGCCGTGCCGGATGCCGCCACGCGCATTGCCAACCTCGAAGCCGGCGCCAGCGACCTCGTCGTCGGTCTCGATGCGGATCTTTCCGAGCAGCTCAAGAGCTCCGGCGCCGCCAAGCCGCTATCGGTTCTGACCGAGCGGATCGGCTATGTGAAGCTCAACCCGAACCTTCCGCCATTCAACGACAAGCGCGTGCGTGAAGCGGTCGCTCGCTCCATCGACAAGCAGGGGATCGTCGACGGTCTTCTGGGTGGCGTCGACAAGCCGCTCGACCAGATGGCGACATCGGCGCATTTTGGTTACGTGGAAGGCCTGAAAGGCTACCCTTATGATCTTGATGAGGCCAAGCGCCTGATCAAGGAAGCGGGTGCGGCCGGCAAGTCGGTCGCCTTTGCGACATCTCCGACATTCGACCAGCGCATCGTCCAGGCGGTGGCACAAATGATCAGCGATACCGGCCTGACCGTCAACATCGAGATGACGGACATGGCGACCTATCTCAAGAAGGCCCAGAGTGCGCCGGCAAGCCAGCCGCCGATCTCCTTCGGCCGCTGGTCCTGCGCCTGCCAGGATGTCGATGGCGTACTGTTCTCGCTTCTGCATTCATCCAGCGCGTGGGCTTCGATCGCGGACCCGAAGATCGACAAGCTCCTGGAAGACGCCCGCAACACGCTGGATGAGAAGAAGCGTCTCGAAGCCTACAAGACGGTGAGCACCTACGTCGTTGAGGAGGTGCCGATGGTGCCGATCTATCAGGCGGCGATCATCTACGGCGCAGCGAAAAACCTCGAGTGGCAGCCGACGGCGAACGAAAGCCTGTTTCTCAACCGGATGAAGTGGACCGATTGATTTCGGTTCAGGGCCGGCCCCGGTTGCGGGGCCGTTTTGCCCGCAAGTCACGAAGTGGACTGCAATATTGCCGGCATTCTTCCTCAAGCGCGCGTTCCAGGCCCTTATCGCCATTATCGGCGTGATGACGCTGATCTTCTTTCTTCAGCGGCTTGCGGGGGATCCCGTTCTGCTGCTGGTGCCTGAAAACGCCACCAAGGCGGATATCGAAGCTCTGAGGGCGTCGCTCGGTTTCGATCGACCTCTTTCGGTCCAGTATCTCGAATATATGGGCGCGCTTCTGACCTTCGATTTCGGGCGCTCCTATGTCCAGAACGTGCCGGTCTGGACGCTGATTGCCAGCCGTCTTCCCTATACGCTGATGCTGGCCGGCGGCGCGCTCGTCGTCGCCTTCGGTGTCGGCATCCCGCTTGGGGTGGCGATGGCCGTGCGCCGCGGCTCGGCGGACGCCAAAGCGATGATGGGCGTTGTTCTGGCGGGACAGTCGATGCCAACGTTCTGGAGCGCCATCCTGATGATCATGGTGTTTGCGGTGTGGCTCGGCTGGTTGCCGCCATCCGGCGCCCGCGACTGGCCGAGCATCATCATGCCGTCGATCGCACTCGGTCTTCTCTCCATGGCAACCTTCGCCCGTGTCTCGCGCACCGCGGTTCTCGACGAACTGGAAAAGGACTATGTCCGCACCGGCCACGCCAAGGGGTTGCCGATGATCCGCATCGTGATGCGCCATCTCCTGCGAAACGCCGCGATCCCGGTGGTGACAGTTGCAGCTCTCGAAATCGCCAATCTTCTGGCGGGTGCCGTGATCGTCGAGACCGTGTTCGCCTGGCCGGGGCTCGGCCAGTTGACCGTCCAGGCCATCAACGCGCGTGATTTCATGCTGGTTCAGGGCGTCGTTCTGCTCGGCGCCATTACGGCCATTGTTCTCAACCTCGTCGCCGATCTGCTCTACAGCATCATCGATCCCCGTATCCGCATCGAAGGAAGCGCCTGATGGCAGCATCCACTCCCGCACCGCGCGCGATGTCCCGGTCACGGCGCATGCCGTGGACCGTGGTGCCCTTTGCCGCCATTCTGGTCGCGCTGGTTCTGATGGCGATCTTTGCGCCTCTCGTGGCGCCGCTCGATCCCAACGCCCAGAACCTTCTGGCGCGCTTGAAGGCACCGGGCTTTCAAAGCCGCGGGCTTGTCTATTATCTCGGCTCGGACGAACTCGGCCGCGATGTTCTCAGCCGGACGATCTATGGCGCACGGGTGTCGCTGCTGGTTGCCTTTGCCTCGGTCATCCTGTCGGGCATTTTCGGAAGCGCGCTCGGCATGATCGCCGCCTTCTACCGCGGCTGGGTCGAAACCATCATCATGCGGCTGGTCGATATCGTGTTGTCGGTGCCTGCCATTCTTCTGGCAATCATCACGGTTGCGGTCCTTGGCCCGAGCCTTTCCAACGTAGTCATCGTGCTCGCCCTGACGCGGTGGCCTCGCTATGCGCGCGTCGCCTACGGCCAGACGCTGTCGGTCGCTAACATGCCCTATGTCAGGCTCTCGCGGTTCATGGGCGCCGGGTGGTTCCGGCTGCTGTGGCGCCACATCCTTCCCAATATCGCCGGCGGCCTGATCGTCGTTGCGACGCTCGAGTTCGGCCTGATGGTGCTGTTCGAGGCCGGACTTTCGTTCCTCGGCCTCGGCGTGCAGCCGCCAACGGCGAGCTGGGGCGCAATGCTTTCCACCGGCCGCAACTATGTCGGGTCCGCCTGGTGGATCGCGACATTTCCGGGACTGGCGCTGTTTCTGCTGGTTCTCTCGATCAACCTGATTGGCGATCATGCCCGCGACCGCCTCGATCCGCGTGGGCGATAGGAGTACTTCATGAATTTCGAAAATGAATTCAAGGCCAAGAAGGTCATCGTCACAGGTGCCTGCGGCATTATTGGCGGATGGATCGTCGATGCGTTTGCGCGCGAGGGGGCAGAGGTCTGCCTGACCGACCGCGATGCCGAAAAGCTTGACGCGAAACTTGCGACGCTGCCGGGTACCGGCCATCTGGCGATTGCCGCCGACCTCACCGACACCGGCTCGATGACCGCATTTGCCGAACAGGTCTCGGGACGCTGGGGCGCTGCGGATATCCTCGTCAACAATGCCGGCATCTATCCGTCGGGGTTTCTGCTCGACATCTCCATCGATGACTGGGACGACATCATGGGCGTCAATCTGCGCGCGCCGTTCCTGCTGTCGCAGCTGTTTGCCAAGCAGATGATCAGCGCCGGCAAGCCGGGCTCGATCGTCAACATATCCTCCGGTGCCGCGCGGAAAATGCGCACGACGGTGGTTCCATACTGCACATCCAAGACGGCGCTCGACCGCCTGACCAAGGGCTTTGCGCTGGAGCTCGCCGAATACGGGATCCGCGTCAATGCGGTGGAGCCGGGGTTCATTTCCGGCAGCGATGTCAGCGCGCTGGCGCAGGATCATATCGACACGGTCACGGCCTCCATTCCGCTTGGCAGAACGTCGTCCGCGCAGGATGTCGCTTCAGCGGTTCTCTACGTCACGTCAGCGGGCGGCGCCTACATGACCGGCGCGACCTTGACCGTCGATGGCGGCAATTCGATCGGCTCCCAGGTCGTCTTCCAGGCAAAGAAGAAGGCGCTGTAACAAGCGCGTTCCAAGCGAGGTCGGATGCCAAATCCCCTGCAGATAAAGTCCCCCTGGCCAGCCTATGAGTGGCCGCAAGACAAGCAGTCGGCAGTGCTGCTGTCGGTTGATGTGGATGCGCATGTGCCGTTCATGTGGGCGAACAAGGACCATGTGCCGGACCGGATGGGCACGCTCGAAATCCGTCGCTTCGGTCCGCGCACGGGGATCTACCGGCTGCTCGACCTGTTCGCCCGCTATGAGGCGAAGGCCAGTTTCTACGTGCCGGCGCTGACGGCCGAGACCAATCCCGAGATGCTTGCCGCCATCGTTGAGGGCGGTCACGAGATCGGCCTGCACGGCTATTTCCACGAGATCGTCTCGGAAGTCTCCGACGACGAGTTTACGGGCGCGCTCGAAGCCAGCATGGAACTGCTGACGCGGGAGACCGGCGTAAAGCCCGTCGGCTTCCGCTCCCCGGCCTGGGAGATGACGCCGCATATGCTGCGCGAGCTGCGTCGTGTGGGGCTCGCCTACGATTCCTCGCTTTCGGGCTTCGATCACCCCTATGAGATCGACGGTGTGGTCGAGATCCCCGTGCAATGGGCGCTCGACGATGCGATCTTCTTCAAGTTCGAAGGGGGAGGCCGCGACAAGTGGCCCTATCAATCCGGCCGCGCCGTGCTGCAGGACTGGATCGCTGAATGGCAGGCGCTGCATCGCTTCGGCGGGTTGTTCACGCTGACGGTGCATGACTGGATTTCCGGCCGTGCCCAGCGCATCGCCCTTCTCGAAGAGTTGCTCGATACGATCACGGCCGAAAAGGCCACCTGGATCGCGACGGCCGCCGAGATTGCTCACCACCACGCCACATCCGGCAATGCCGGCCGCTTTGCCGTTGATGGCAAGGCTCCAGAGGCGATCGGAACCCGCAGGTTCGGACAGGATATTGGACACAGCCATGGGTGAACACTGGAACGTCCAGAAGGGCGAACGGCGCAGCGCTGGCGGGCTCGTCGCTTGCCAGAACTGGATGGCAGCGGAAAGCGGCGCCGATGTGCTGTCGCGCGGCGGCAATGCCATGGATGCGGCCGTCACGACTGCACTGACGCTCAGCGTCGTCGAGCCGTGGCTTTCGGGCGTCGGAGGAGGCGGGTTCCTGCTGCGGGCCGACGGACAGGACGGCCGGGTCGATACGCTCGATTTCAATGTCCGCTCGTCGCGCAACATCGATCCTGCCGATTATCCTGTCGTGGCGGGACGGGACGGAGACTGGTTCGACTGGCCGCAGGTGCGCGATGATCGCAACCTGATCGGCTACAGCTCCATCTGCCTTCCGGGTGCCATTGCAGGCCTTTCGGCGGCACTGGAACGGTTCGGCACGATCAGCTTTGCCGAGGCACTGCAGCCGGCGATCGACCATGCCCGCCGCGGTCTGGCGCTCGACTGGTTTACGGTTCTCTGTCTTGCCATTGATACGGAAGGCCTCGCACGCTTCCCGGCATCGTCGCAGCTGTTTCTGAAGGATGGCCGTGCGCCGCGCGTACAGGAAATCGGACCGGGCAGCACGGTCCCGATGCCGCGCAAGGCCGCCATGCTGGAACGACTGGCAACGGCCGGCGCGCGCGATTTCTACGAGGGCGAAACCGCAGCATCGATCGTCAGCGACCTCAACGCCGGCGGATCACCGATCGACCTTGCCGAAATGCGCGACTACCAGCCGCGTTGGTCCGACCCGCTAAAGGTCGATTACCGCGGCATGACGATCAATGCGATGCCGGGTCTTTCCGGCGGTCCGACGCTTGTCGAGGCACTGTCCGAGCTTGACGGGACCCTGCCGCAGGATGGCCCGTTGTCCGGCGGGACGGCGCTTGCGTTTGGCCGCGCCATTCGTCGCGCCTCGGAGCATCGCTTGCGCACGCTCGGCCACGGCAGCAGGGGAGAAAGCTGTACCACGCATATCAGCGCTGTCGATCGCGACGGCACGATGGTGTCGCTCACCAATACGCTTCTGTCGCGCTTCGGCTCGAAAGTGGTTCTGCCGTCTAGCGATCTCCTGATGAACAACGGCATGATGTGGTTCGATCCACGCCCGGGCCAGCCTAATTCGATCGCCGCGAATGCCAGGCCGCTTGCCAATATGTGCCCGATCATCGCAACAAAGGGCGGGCGGCCGAAGCTGGCGCTCGGGGCTGCTGGCGGACGCCAGATCATGCCGGCGGTGGCGCAGATCCTCTCCTATGTCGCGGCCTTCGGCATGTCGCTGGAAGAGGCGATGCATGCGCCGAGGATCGATGCGAGCGGCGTCACGCTGCGGGTCAACGACAAGGCGAAACCCGATGTCGCATCACGGCTCGGCGAGGAGTTTCCTGTCGAGATCATTGCCGATACGCTCTATCCGGTTAATTTCTCCATTCCGTCAGCGGTTCTTCGCGACGGCGCAGAGAATATCGGGATGGCGCACCCCAACCATCCGCTTGCGGCCGTCGGAGCGGAGCGCACATGACAGAGCCTGTGCTTGTGGTTGATGATCTCAGGGTTTCGATCGGCGCGCAGCCGGTGGTCGATGGCGTCAGTTTCCACGTCGATCAGGGCGAGATCCTGTCCGTCGTCGGCGAGTCCGGTTGCGGAAAGTCGATGACAGCGTTTTCCGTGATGGGCCTGCTGCCAAAGGTCGCCCGGGTCGATGGCGGCCGCGTCCTGTTCGGTGGAGAAAACCTGCTGACGGTGCCGGAAGCCAAGCGCCGGCAGCTGCGCGGCAATGATCTTGCGATGATCTTCCAGGAACCTGTCGCCTCACTCAACCCGCTGATGAAGATCGGCCGGCAGATCGAGGAAAGCCTCGTCGTGCATCGCGGGCTCGACGGCAAGGCCGCCCATCGTGCCGCGATCGCCATGCTGGAAGAGGTGGGTATTCCGGAGCCGGAAATCCGCTCCGGTCAATATCCGTTCGAGCTTTCGGGCGGCATGTGCCAGCGGGCGATGATTGCCATGGCGCTGATCTGCAAACCGAAACTTTTGATCGCCGACGAACCGACCACGGCGCTTGATGTCACCATCCAGGCGCAGATCCTCGACCTGATGAAACGGCTGCGCGACGAGACCGGAACCGCGATCCTTTTGATCACCCACGATATGGGCGTGGTTGCCGATATGGCGGACCGGGTTGCGGTGATGTATGCCGGGCGTGTCATCGAGGAGGCGCCGGTTGATACGATTTTCGCGCGTCAGGAACACCCCTATACGCGGCTGCTGCTATCGACCATTCCGCGGCTGGACGGAAAGCCGAAGGCGATGCTGCCGACGATCGAGGGGCTTGTGCCCGACATCGGCCAGTGGCCGGTCGGCTGCCGCTTCAGCCCGCGCTGTCCGCTGGCCGACCAGCACTGTCTCGACGAAATCCCGCCGCTTGCGCCTCGCCGTGACGAGGGCAGTGCCGCCTGCTGGCATTCGGAACGGGTGGGAGAAATGCTATGACTGAACCGCTTCTGGCGCTGTCCGGCCTCAAGGTGCATTTTCCCATCCGCGGCGGCCTGCTCGGACGTCCGACCGGGTTCGTCAAGGCCGTCGACGGCATCGATCTCGACATCGCCCACGGCGAAAGCGTCGCTCTGGTGGGCGAGTCCGGCTGCGGGAAGTCCACGCTTGGCGCGGCCATTCTGGGCATGACCAAACCGTCGGCAGGCAGCATCCTGTTCGAGGGCAAACCGATCGTTCATGGCGAGACCGCGTCTCGGCGCGCCCTGTCCCGCGAGGTACAGATCGTTTTCCAGGATCCGGTTTCGGCCCTCAATCCGAAAATGTCGATCGGCGAGAGCATCGGCGAGCCGCTGGCGATCCACGGTGTCGGCAATGCTGCAGAGAGGGCCGAGCGCGTTGCCGAGCTTCTCGCTCTCGTTGGACTGCATCCGCAGCATGCGGAGCGCAAGCCGAACGCGTTTTCGGGCGGGCAGCGACAGCGGATCGTGATCGCGAGGGCCTTGGCGCTCAACCCCAAACTGCTCATCCTCGACGAGCCTGTGTCCGCCCTCGATGTGTCGATCCGCTCGCAGATCCTCAACCTGCTTCTCGATCTTCAGAGGCGGTTCGGTCTGTGCTACCTGTTCATAAGCCACGACCTCTCCGTCGTCCGGCATTTTGCCGACAGGGTTGCGGTGATGTATCTCGGGCATCTGATCGAAACGGGCCGGACGGACGATGTGTTTGCGCGCCCGGTGCATCCCTATACGGAAGCCCTTTTGTCGGCGGTGCCGCTTCCAGATCCTGTAGCGCAGCGAAAGCGGCAGAGGATCGTGCTGAAGGGGGATCTTCCGAGCCCTGCCAACCCGCCCAAAGGCTGCAAGTTCGTGACCCGCTGTCCTCTGGCCGTCGATATCTGCCATGTGACGCACCCGCCGCTGGTCTCGACCGGGCCGGGCAGGGAGGCCGCCTGTCATGTCCGCGCCGGAACCGTTGCCGCGGTCTGATCGCATGGCGTTGTTTCGGCGCCGCCGATGGTGCCAACTGTCCCAAAGTCGATCGGGTCACTACACGAAAGTGTAATCGCCGAGGGGCAATCGTTGCGGGTTTCCGGAACGATTTGGGATGGCTGTGGTTTCGGGTGGGATCAATCAGGAATACCCATGCCGCGCCTGAACTTCGCCGTCCCGTTCACATCTGCTTCCATCTTCTTGATGACGCTTCTGTCCAGCCCGGCTCATGCCGTGGATGCCTCGGGAACGCGCGCTGACCTGCGCGCGCCAAAACCGGTTGCAGGGCCGATCGAGGCGGGCGTCCCTCTTGTCGATCAGGCGAAAGGAGCCGTTGCCATCAAAACCTCTCAAACGAAACCGCGTCGTCTGGTGATCTTCCTGCACGGCATCAGAGGCTCCGGTTCGGTCATGGCGGCCATCGGCACTTCCTGGCAGTCAATCCTGACGGACACGCGGTTCGTCGCGCCGGATGCGCCGTTTGCGCATCGGTCCGGCGGTCGTCAGTGGTTTGCGGTCGACGATCAGGTGCTGCGGCCGGACCGTATTGAGGGCGCGAGAAAGGCTTTCGACAAGCTGATGGCCGGCGTCGTCGAACGCGAAGGTTTCAAAGGTGATCTGGAAAGTGTCGCCTTTGTCGGCGTGTCTCAGGGTGCAATCATGGCGCTGGATGCCGTGTCCTCCGGGCGCTGGAAGGTCGGCGCAGTCGTCAGTATCGCCGGCCTGTTGCCGCTGCCGCCCAAGGCCTCGGCCTCGGCCTCGAAGATACCGGTTCTTCTGATGCATGGCGAGGCGGATCAGACGATACCGTCCGTGGCATCCGTTGCCGCCGCCGGCCAGCTGCGGGGCGCGGGTTACGACGTTACTTTGAAACTCTATCCCCAGGTCGGGCACACGATCTCGTCCGAAGAGGCGAGGCAAGCCGTGCTTTTTCTGCGCGACCGGTTTGATCGTTAGCAACAAGCGCGGGGCACCGCCCGGGAGCTAAGGTCGGTCCTCGTCAAACTGTTCCGCGTCCGGCAACGCCACAAGCCATGGCTCCCGTCGTTTGATCCAGAGTTCGTAGGTCGGCACGATACCCGAAGGCGCGTCGTGCAGGCTTCCGAGCTTGACCTCGGCCTCGTGCTCGTCGCAGACGAAAAGCCGTGAACCGCACGACGGACAGAAGCGCCGTCCCCCATGTTCGGCCGTCGTTCCTTCACTCAAGAAAGCATGAGCAGGCCAGATGCCGAAATAGGTGAAAGCCGATCCGCTCTCCTGACGGCAGTCGGTACAGTGACAGAGCCCAACCCGCGTGGGTTCGCCCGCCACACTGAATGTCACCTTGCCGCAGAGGCAACCACCCATTCGCACGACCGTCATGACGACCTCCTCCGGAATGCGCTTCGTCTTTGTCCGGAACATCATCGTCCGGTGCTGGTTCCAATTGCAAGATCCAAGAAGGAACCGATATGACCCAACTGGCCGACAATTTCATCGCTGCCCTTCATCGCCTGGAGAAGTCCAGCGACGTCAATACTATCGCCGGCCTGTTCCGCGACGATGCTGTCCTGTCCAACCCGTTGTCGATCCATGATTCAGCCGAGTCGGGAGCCGCACAGACATTCTGGACGGCCTACCGCGCCGCGTTTTCGACGATTGAGTCCGAATTCATCAACGTCGTCGAAACCGATGGCGTCGCGATACTCGAATGGCGCAGTGACGCTGTTGTCGAGGGGCAGTCCGTGGCCTATTCAGGCGTCAGCGTTCTCGAAAGCGATGGCGAAAAGATCAAGTCGTTCCGGGCCTATTTCGATCCTCGCGAGCTTGTCGCTAAAGTCGATACCCGTGCGGTGGATGCAACGCCGAGCGACGTTGAGCCCGCCTGACTTTATGTCGAGATCGTCATCGCTGCCAAATCCCGTCTGCCGAAGCCCCGTCAGACCAGGGCGGCAACGTTCTCCCGGGCGCTGTTCAGGCGCCCGGTCTGGATCTTGCCATGAAGCTCGAACCGCACGCCGTCGAAATTGTAGAGGGTCTTGCCTTCGCCTTCAAAATACGCGGGCACGATCTTGTTGGTCAGCCGTGATCCAAATCCCGTCCTGGCCGGAGCCATCACGGGTGGGCCCCCGGTTTCCTGCCAGACCAGATGGAACGTCCCGTCCGCTGTGACTTCCCACGAAATTCCGATCCGCCCGGTCTCTGTGGATAAGGCGCCGTATTTCACGGCGTTTGTCGCAAGTTCGTACACCGCGAGCGAGAGTCCGATCGCCTGTTGCGATGCCACGTAGAGGTCCGGTCCGGAGATCACCGCACGATCGGACCGATCGAGATGCGCTGTAAGGGCTGCCTCGACGATCCCCCGGACGGGGGTGTTGTCGGCAGAATCGTGCAGAAGTTCCTGCGCGCTCCCAAGCGCGGCGATCCGGTCCGAGACGGTGGCCCTTGCCTGGTCGAGGCTGCTTGCCTGACGCAACGTCGAGGAAACGACCGCAGCTGTTACCGCAAGCGTATTCTTGACGCGGTGTACCAGCTCGCGCTGCAATGCGCGCTGGTTCCTGCGGGCGAGCACTCCCGGCGTTGCGTCGAGGGCGATGTTGATCATGCCCTTGATCTCGCCCTTCTCGTAGAGCGGGCTGTAGGAAAAGGTCCAGAAGGTCTCTTCGTCGTATCCGTTGCGCCGCATCGTCAGAGGAAGTTCCTCGGCCCAGGTTCCGTCGCCCGACAGCGCCTGGTTGACGAAAGGCTCGATATCCGGCCAGATTTCCGACCAGACCTGTTTGGCAGGCTGACCGAGGGCGCCGGCTTCCTTTGCGCCCAGAAGCGGTGCGTAGGCATCGTTATAGAGGATGTTGAGTTGCTCCCCCCAGAACACGCAGATCGCATGCTTTTGGCCCAGCATCATTTCGATGACAGAGGTCAGCGCTTCGGACCATGACGAAATCGGTCCCAGCGATGTTGGCGACCAGTCGTATTGAGCCGTCAGCCTCGCCATCCGGCCGTTGCCAATATTGGACAGAGGTCTTGTCATCTCGTGGTTCTTTCGCGGTGGGCGATCTCGATGTACCTCATTCAGATCGTTGAAGATAATCCCAATTCGAAGAGCGCGACGCTGAGCTGGCGTTCCGAGATCGGTTTCGACAGGAAGCGTGCTCCCTGCGGCAAACTACCCTGATCGGGCGAGAAACGTCCAGAGATGACGATGATTCTGCATTCCGGCCACCGCGAAGCCGTCAGGTTTGCGAGTTTGATGCCGTTCATCGATCCCGGCATGTCGATATCCGTCAGCATCGCCTTGACCGGAATGCCGGCCTCCAGAAGCGCAAGCGCCTGATCGGCATTGGCGGCTTCGACCACATCGAAGCCGCTGTCGCTGAGGACGTCCGCCAGATCCATGCGGATCAGACCGTCGTCTTCGACCACGAGGATGGGATGATGTTTCATCAATGTTCCTGCTGGAAACCCTGGAGGTCTGCGTCAATCCGGAAGGTGAGACCTGAAGGCTGGAATGTGAAGGCGACGGTACTGTCTGCGGTCCCGTTAAGCCCGGCATTGATCAGACGCAAACCGGAACCGGGGCCTTCGGGTTGTTGCACCGGCGGCCCGCCTGTCTCGGTCCAGATAAGTTCGAAGCGATCCGATTTCGGGCCAGCGATCTTCCACTGGATATTGACCCGCCCGTCCGGAAGCGAAAGGGCTCCGTATTTGACTGCATTCGTCGCCAGTTCGTGCAGGATCAACGAGAGAGAGAGGGAAGGGCGCGAGCCGACCTTGATATTCGTGCCTGTAACGGTGATGCGGGGATTTGCAGGGTCGTCATGAAGGGACGTCATCTTGTCGACGAGCTGCGTGACAGTCGAGGCGCCCATACCGCCTAGCAGAATGGTATCGTGGGCGGCGCTGAGGACGGCGATCCGGTCCGAAAGGCGGACCCTGGCGCTGGCGAGGTCTGTCGAATTTCTAAGCGTCTGCGATGCGATCGCCTGCACCATTGCAAGCTGGTTTTTCAGGCGGTGCCCCAGTTCATGCGACAGCTGTGCCTGTTTTTCCTCCTCCGCTCGAAGCTCCGTGACATCGATTGCCTGAACGAGAATGCCGATGACCTTGCCGTCGTCCTCCACCATGGGCTGATAGGCGAGATCGATGACCCGGTCTTGCTTTTCGCCGGCGGTTCCTCTGTTCAATTCGATCCGAAGGTTTTTCGCAACGAAGGGTTCGCCCGTCTGGTAAACTCTGTCGAGGATGTCGATGTAACCCTGGCGGACCACTTCCGACACGGCCTCGGCGACCGTCTTGCCGATGATGTCGCGGCCGCTGCCGATCATTGAATAGTAGACTTCGTTGGCGTATTCAAAGACGTGATTGGGTCCGGTCAGCATGGCGATACCGCCGGGGCTGAGCTCGAAGACCTGCTCGAAGCGCTCCCGCAGGGTCCGTTCGGCGTTTCGTGCCGCCACGGTCGATGTCTGCTCGGTGCAGGCGCAGAACATTCCCAGCACCGTTCCCCAAGGGTCTCGGACCGGCGTGTAGGAAAAGGCGAAATGCGTTTCTTCGGGAACGCCGTTGCGATGCATGACGAACTCGATATCGTCCATCGACGTACCCTGTCCGGCATAGGCTGCAGAAATGATCGGCTCCACCTGATCCCAGATGTCGTGCCACAGTTCGCCGAAGGGTTTTCCGAATGCGGCCGGATGCCGCTTGCCGCACATTTCGGCGTAGCCGTCGTTGTAGAGCGTCGTCTGTGAAGGGCCCCACACGATCAGCATCGGTTGCAGCGACCCGAGCATGACGTTCACCAGAGTCCGCAACTCCACGGCCCAGCGATCCTTCGGGCCTATATCTGAGGATTCCCAGTCATATACGTCGAATAGATTTCGACACTCTGGATTGGTTTCCAGCGTCAATTCCTTACCGTCCTTCATCAGCGCGCGCACAGGAACGCGATTACCGGTCGTTTGTTCCAGGTGCTAGAAGAGTGTTCTACCGCCGCCCATAAATCATAACTTTCCCCTGCTTCCAATGGCTGGGAAGCAGGGAGCAACGACGGAGCTGCTTCGTACGGTGGCGGACTGAGCGGATCGAGCTCAGCTCATGGAGCGGGCGGCGATGTAACCGCAGGCGCTGGCGATGCCCGTCAGGACTGTTCCCCAGATCATGTCGATGATGACAAGCGAAGCCGGCCAGTTTTTCAGTGTCGAGAGATTGGTGATGTCATAGGTGCCGTAGGCGGCCAGACCGAGCAATGCGCCACATCCGATCGCAACCCACAAGGACCCTCCATCGAGACCCGGTTTTACCGCCAGGATGACGATCGCAACCGCGAAGAAGAGGTAGAAGATCGCAGCGATCCCGAGATTGGGAGAGGGAAGCATGAGGTCGCCGAGTTTTTCCCGGTACATCTTGCCGGCAACAAGGCCGAGCCACACAGCGTCGATTGCGAGAAAGGAAACGAGAGTGGCCACATAGGCAATGGCGAGAGATTTCATGAGGCGTTCCACATCAGGGTTGAAGTGCAGAGATAACCCTGTGTTGTTCACCTTGTTCCGCCCGACCAATGTGGTTGTGATCGCAGGCGGCGAGGACCGTTTGCGCAGCGGTCAATCGACGACTTTCTCGAGACGGAAATAATACCGGCGTGGGTCGCCTTCGACGATCATCTTGCCCGCGATCTCTGTATCGGAGATCCGCCGGAACATATCGGTAATCGGTTGCTGGTCGTAGACCATCGCAGCAGTCAACACGTCGCGATCCATCCTGTTTTCCAGGGATGCGGTGGTGGATTTTGCGCGCACGCGCGGGCGTATGTGGGAAAACAGGTTCACCGCGCTCGAGGTGCGGCCGAACCTTGCAAGCCGGATCGCCCACCGGATGGGAAACACTTTCGGGTCGACTGCAACCAGCCTGCCCGGTGCGCCCTCAAACAGCAGCGCATCAGCCCGCCCGTCCGGATGGAAGCGCTTTCCGAACCAGCGCAGGTTTTCAAGGACGCCATCGAGCGGATGGCCGGACGGGTGGCCGCGGCCTCTCCACAGGCCGACCATGTCCTGTGGCCTGACCGGCTCAAGGGACGCGAACCACTCGGCGCTTTCATCCTGCAATGCCTGCGCTGGGCTTTTTGTCATTGTCTTCGCGGGTCCTCAGCCGCCGCCCGGCGAAACGCTCTCGTCATCCGTATCCGGCAACGAGCCTGTGCCAGGCGTCTTGCTCTCATCCATCAGTTCAGGCTTGGCGTGCGGACCGGCGGCGGGGCTATCCGATGTCGCCGGCGCTTTCTTGCCAGTTTCTTCGACGGCTTCCTGAGCGTTCTTGTTATCGTCCATGATATCTCCCATTCGGCTGCTACAAGACTGTAGAGGCTCAGTCAGGAATGGGTGGGCACGGCAAAATGTTCCATGGGGGCCGTTGTCCGCCGCATCACCGGTTGGCAAAACTCTGTGTCAACGGCCTGAGCGTCTGTCCGTGTCCAGGCGCGATCGCATCGCGGCGGCCATCTCTACTGCTTCTTCTCTGGCATTGTGAAAATAGCTGATAAGGCCCGGCGTCATGCCGATGAACCAGAGGCCTGGAATATCAGGACCGCTCGGCGATGGGACTTGACCGTTTTCGATGGCCAGCTCGCCAAGAAGCGATTGATGGTGCGCGCCGTAACCGGTCGCGTAGATGATCACATCCGGGGCTGTCACCACGCCGTTCTTGTGCAGAACGGTGCCGGCTTGCGTGAATTCGACAACTTCGCCGACAACCTTGATGCGGCCTTCACGTACGGCCTTGATGGCGCCGTCATCCACCGGGATCGCCACATGATCGCGGGCAAGCCGCGTTGCGGCCTTGTGCGATGATCTGGGAAACCCGAGCTTGGTCAGATCCCCGAAGGCCATGCGTTCCGTCAGCGAGATTGCGATATCGACCACAGGCGTGGGAAGACGTGTCAGCCATGGCGAGAATTTATGGACGGCCACGCCGAACAACCGCTTGGGAAGGACCGATGAACCGGTGCGAACGGAAAACCAGCAGTCGGCCAGATCGACCTTCGCCAGGTGATTGGCAATGTCGAACCCCGAATTGCCGGCGCCGACGATCAGCACCCGCTTTCCCCGGTACTGCTTCGCATCCCCGAAGTCGCAAGCGTGTATGCTTTGTCCGCCGAAGTTTTCCGCACCCTTGAACAGAGGTTGCCACGGATCGCCATCGCGTCCTGTGGCGACCACGACGTTGCGGCACAAAACCGGACCGGCGGATGTTGCAAGATGGAAGACGCCGTCGCGTCTGCTCAACGCCTCAACCGAAACGCCGTGTTCAATATCAAGGGCGTTGTCACGGGCAAACTGTGCCAGATGAGCGGCAACAACGTCCCGTTTGGGAAAAGCCGAGGTTCCGCTCGGGTATTGCAGCCCCGGCATGTGGGAAATGTCGCGATGCGTGTTGAGAGAGAGCTGCGGATGGCGTTTGCGCCAGGTCGATCCGACCTGCTCTTCACGGGCAATGATTCGGGCGCGGATGCCGCGCCTTCCCAGCTCACAGGCGGCGGTCATTCCAGAAAGCCCGGCACCAATGACCACGACATCTTCGATTTGGAGAGGCTCAGCGGGCAGATTCATGGCCAGACAATGCTGAAAAACATGCGCTGCTGCAACACCCAATCCTGAAACAGCGGGGAGATGCCCTCCCAGTTTAGAATATCTCTATGTACCGTAAGACGCGCGTGCCAAAAGTGCGGACATCGACTTTGAGGAAAATCGTATGGCAGGCCTCCGCGGGTACATCGACTCGGTTCTTGACCGTGGCCTTCCGCATCTCGCGTCCGCTCAGTTGTCAGATGAACGCAGGATGGAGCTTTGCCGGCAACACGGCGACTTCTCGCTGGCGTATTCGACGGCGGTTCAGAAGAACCTAAGCCACTTTGGCGACGACAAGGGATATATCGCCTACGCGACGAAGATGGGGCACATGTTTGCCTTGGGCGATCCTGTCGCCGACAAGGCCGATCGTGCCCGGTACGTGTCCGATTTCGTCGCAGCGGCCGAACGTCCCTGTTTCGTGCAGATCGGCCGGCAGACGGCAGAGACACTGTCTCGGCTCGGCTACCGGATCAATCAGATGGGCGTCGATACCCGTCTCGTGCTCAACGAGCATTCGTTTGCCGGAAAGAAGAACGAGACGGTCCGCTATTCCGAGCGGTGGCTGCTGAAGAACGGTTACCGGATTGTCGAGTGTGACGGCAGTCTGGCCAGGCCCGACCAGATCAAGGCCGTTTCCGAAGAATGGCGCGCTGGCCGCATCGTCCGTCGGCGGGAAATGTGTTTCCTGAACAGGCCGTTCAAAGCCGAGCTGTCGGCGCATATGCGCCGGTTCCTGATCCTCGATCCGCAAGGCGAAACCATCGCCGTGCTCGATTTCGATCCGATTTTCGATGCGGGGCAGGTGACGGGATACACGTCCACTTTCAAGCGGAAGAAGACGGGGACGACCCCGCATGCCGAGATCGGTCTGACGAAGTTTGCGACGGACCGCTTCAGGGAAGAGGGCAGGTCGCTGGTGACGCTTGGGCTTTCGCCCCTTGCGGCGATCACGACAAGCGGGTTTGCGGAAAGCGCATTCTGGCGCGGCAGGTTCGAATATGCCTACAAGTCGCCGGCCATCAACAAGAGGATCTTCAACCTGCAGGGACAGGCGGCATTCAAGCGCCGGTTCCATGGCGCCGAAGAGCCGACCTACATCGCCTTCAAGCGTCGCAGCCCTCTGGAAATGCTTGCTCTTTTGAGACTGCTCAAGACCCTCTGAGCCGAGGTCACTTCTTAACCGGCTTTCCGTAAGCCGCAGAATAGGCGAGGGCCACGAAGGCTCCGCCGATCACATTCCCGATCGTTGCCGGCAGCAAGTTGCCGAAGATGTCGCTGATGCCCAACAGCGCCGTCGAGGGTTCAAGCATGCCCTGGACGAGAGTGGCATAGGTCAGCAGATACATGTTGGCGATGGAGTGCTCGAAGCCTGCCGCGACGAACGCTGCGACCGGCAGAAGCAGACCGAAAATCTTCTGCGTGACCGTATGGCCCGCATAGGCCAGCCAGACACCGAGACAGACAAGCGTGTTGGCAAGGATGCCGCTTGCAAGCGTTGTTGCGAACCCCTTGGCAGTCTTCGTTTCAGCAAGCTCGAATGCCGCGCGACCGACCGCTCCGTCGCCGGCCTCATGCAAGCCGGCGAAAACCGCGACGACAGCAAGCGCAATCGAACCGGCGAAGTTGGCCAGATAGACAGTCGTCAACGCCCCCGCCGCCCGGCCAGCGGGGATCCGTCCGGCAACCACCGGACCGATCATCAGTGTGTTGCCGGTGAACAATTCTGCGCCGGCGACCATCACCAGTGCGAGACCGAGCGAAAACACCGTGCCGGCGAGGATCTGCGCGACGCCGAAGGGAAGGCTGTCGGCGCCAGCCAGTGCCACCGTCGCAAACAGTCCACCGAAGCCGATGTAAATGCCGGCAAGCATGCCGAGAATGATCATCTTACTGAGGGGAAGGCCGGCTTTGTCCTCGCAGGCAGAAAAGACCGTCTCGCAAAGGTCGGGCGGTGGCGGCAGTGAATTGGTGTCCGACATGACATCCTCCTGTCGATCGTGTCCGGCGAGGACGTAGATGAGACAGTTGACGGATCCGGAAAGGGCACGATCCCGTGAGCCTGTTTTGAGGAGGGTGTCGTGCGCCTGCGTCCTTAGAGGTCGGACGTGGTTCCACTCAGTTTCGCGCTGAGAGCGTTTATGGTCGCCAAGGTCGCGTTGACTTGAGGCTGATCCATGCCGACGGCATCAACGATGCACTTCGTCACGGCGTCCGACTTCTCCTGCAGGGCGCGGCCTTTTTCCGTCAGGTAGATATCGACGCGGCGCTCGTCGTCGTCCCTGCGCATCTTTGTCACGAGACCCATCAGCGAAAGCCGCTTGATCAATGGCGTGGTCGTGCCGGAATCGACGCCGAGCCTTAGCGAGATCTCGCCCACGGAAAGGCTGCCCTCGCTCCACAGAAGCTTCATCGTGAGAAACTGCGGATAGGTCAGCCCCGTCGGCGCCAACGCAGTCCGGTAGACCCGGTTGAAGGCCTGTTCGGCTCTATAGACGGCGAAGCACAGCATTTGGTCGAGTTCAACCGATGCCGGTTTTTCAGGGATATCTGTCATTAGCGCAATCTATATTGTGCGCAAGGTAATTGCAAGCAATTGACATGCACTGCCGAGCGCGATATCAATGGCGTGCAATTGAGTTGCGAATTAAGAAAATTGATCCGCCCCAACCCAGGAGAAGACTATGTCTGTCGACGCGAAGTACAAGACCAGCGCAACTGCATCCGGCGGTGGCCGTGACGGCAAGACGGCGCTTTCCGACGGGACGCTAGAACTGCAGCTGGTCGTGCCGAAGGAACTCGGTGGCCCCGGTGGTGATGGCGCCAATCCGGAGAAGCTGTTTGCACTTGGATATTCGGCCTGCTTCCTCGGCGCCCTGCGCGTCGGCGCTACGCAGCTGAAGACCAAGGTTCCGGATGGTTCGACCGTTGATGCAACCGTCGGCATCGGCCCGCGCTCGGAAGGTGGCTTTGGCATCACCGCTGCCCTGGATGTTTATCTGCCGGGTATGTCGGAAGCCGACGCACAGAAGCTCGTCGAGGTCACCCACGACATCTGCCCGTATTCCAACGCGATCAAGGCAAGCGTCGACGTCGATTTCACGATCCGCACCTGATCGAGAACGGAAGTCGTTCGATTGGGAAAATGTGATGGACGGCTCTGGAATAACGCCGCCCATCAGTAATTCTATCTGACAACTATCGCAGGCGGCCGGCAACGGTCGCCTGTCGGTTTTGGCCGCTACTCGCCGTCGCGGCACCCGGCAAGCGGTGTCCGCCGAAAATCAGCATCTGTAGAATGGCATTTGAAAAAACAGCATTATCTGGAACATAAGGCCATCGTCCCGGTTAGCTAGCCATCTAAACCGGAGACCCGACATGAAGTCCTCAATGTTTGCGAAAGCACTTCCTCTCGCCCTGGTAATGGCCGCCCCGCTTGCCGTCCCGTCGTTTGCGCAGGAGATGGCAAAACCCACCACAGATATGCAGGCCGTGCTCGACAAGCTTGGTGCGCTAGACGCCAAGCCGTTCTCGAGCTTGAGCGTTCCGGAAGCCCGCACACAGGCAAGCCCTGCCGATGCTGCGAAGGCTGTCCAGTGGGAAAAGCGCCTGTCGTCCAATCCCGAAGCGCAGGTGACCACCAAGGACATCACCATTCCGACGGCTGAAGGCGGTATCGCCGCGCGCGTCTACATGCCGGCCGGCAAGGGTCCGTTCCCCGTCGTCGTCTACTATCACGGCGGTGGCTGGGTGGTTGCCGACATCAACGTCTATGACGGCGCACCGCGTGCCCTTTCGCTCGGCGCCAAAGCCATCGTCGTCTCAGTCGAGTACCGTCATGCGCCGGAGCACAAGTTCCCGGCTGCTCATAACGATGCCTGGACGGCCTATAAGTGGGTTGTCGAGAACATTCACGACATGAACGGCAACTCCGACAAGATCGCGGTTGCGGGCGAAAGCGCCGGCGGCAACCTCGCGGCCAACGTCGCGCTGATGGCCAAGGAGATGAAGGCGAAGCAGCCGGTTCACCAGCTTCTCGTCTACCCGGTCGCCGGCAACGACATGGAAACGTCGTCCTACAAGGAAAATGCCAATGCCAAGCCGCTCGGCAAGGCCGATATGGAATGGTTCGTCAAGAACACGGTCACGTCCATGGATGAGACCAAGGACCCGCGCATTAACCTCAACGGTCGCTCGGACCTTGCAGGCGTTGCTCCGGCAACCGTGATCCTCGCCCAGATCGATCCGCTGCGGTCCGACGGTGAAACCTATGCGTCCAAGCTCAAGGACGCCGGCGTTCCGGTGAATACCAAGACCTATAACGGCGTGACGCACGAGTTCTTCGGCATGGGCAAGGTCGTTCCGGAAGCCAAGCAGGCACTTGATCTCGCTGTCGCCGATCTCACCGCAGCCTTCGACAAAGCCAAGTAAGGAGAGCCCCCAATGAAAAAGATGATTTCAGCCTCGCTCGTATCGCTCTCGCTTTTGATGTCCTCGGCAAGCTTTGCGGCACAGCCCGCCAGCGCCGACAAAGCCGCTGCCGCGTTCAACGTCGACAAGGCGTCCTTCGTCAAAGCCGTCACCAGCTCTAACGCCTTCGAGATCGAGTCGAGCAAGCTCGCCGAACAAAAGGCCAAGGATGCCGACGTGAAGAAGTTCGCGTCAGAGATGATCAAGGATCATACGATGGCGGGCGAAGACCTCAAAAAGGCGGCCAAGCTCGGAGACGAGGCACCGGTTATGTCGCCAAAGCACGCGGCCATGCTTGAAATGCTGAAGGGTGCTTCTGACCAGGACTTCGAGCCGCTGTATATCGACATGCAGGCAACAGCGCATATGGAAGCGGTCAGCTTGTTTGCGACCTATGCCAAGGGCGGTGACGATGCGGCGGTCAAGGAGTTCGCGGCCAAAACTCTGCCGAAGCTTGAAATGCACAAGATGCACGTGACGAAGCTCGTCGCGGCTCACTGAGGCGGGCAGCATCTGGAGCCTGCGTCTCAGCAGGCCGGGCGAATGTCGAGACGTTTGAAACTATGGCCGCTCCGGAAACGGGGCGGTCATTGTTGTTCCAGGGTCGGGGAAGAAGACGGTTCAAGCTGCAACGGGTGACGATCCTGTAGCCGTTTTCGGCAATGTGATGGTTTGGCGCAGTCCCTTATCGTCTTGATTGCGAAGCGCAATCTTTCCGCCATAGAGCTGTGCGAGTTCATTGGCGATCGTCAGGCCGAACCCATCTCCAGCGACCGTCTCATCCATCCGCACACCCGGCAGAAATGCCTTCTCGATCGTATCGTTGGAGATGCCGGGGCCATCGTCTTCGAGCGTGATGACGATCGAGCGTCCGTCCATGCGGGCATCGATCGCGACAAGGCTGCCAGCCCATTTGAACGCGTTGTCGAGGAGATTTCCGACTATCTCGTCGAAATCCTCGGCCGCACAGGCAACTGATAACGCTGGCTCGATCGTGCATTGCACCGAGATGGCCCGGTCGGCGTGGATGCGCGACATGACAAGCACGAGATCGTCTATGCGGGGGTTCACCTGCGTTGCCGAAACGGTGCCGCTGGAGGCAGTCTTGCGGGCACGGGCGAGATGATGGCGGATGCGCTGGTCGATCCTGTCGACCAGATCACGCATCTCGTTGGTGGGATCGTTGGCGCCGTTCAAGGCTAATTGCAGGCTTGCAACGGGGGTCTTCAGGCCGTGCGCGAGGTTTGCGAAATGCAGGCGTGTTTCGGCGAGCCTCTCGGCATTCTTGTCCACGAGGCGGTTGATCTCGCGGGATGCGGGCTGCAACTCCTCGACGTCCTGATCCGGCAAACGCGGCAAAACGCCTGCGGAAATGGATGCAATATCTAAGGTCAGTTGTCTGAGCGGTCGAAGCCCGTAGCGGACCTGCAGCAGGATGCCGCCGACGAGCACGCCACCCAAAAGAAGCATGGCGGGAACCAGCCACAACAATGCCCGCCCGGCGGGTGCGCTCAGGGCGGATTGCGGCGCCGATGCAATGATCTCGACCGTCCGATCTCCGACCATCGTTTCCAGCGTTCGCAGATACAGTGTCTCGTCGCGGAAGGCGACACGATCGGCCGGATGTGGCTTGGGCTCCGCCGCGTGGCGCCAGTCGAAGGGGCGGGGCGGGCTTTCCAGGGTTTCCTCGGCCAGCGACCGGGAGGTTATGCGGGTCCGATCGTCGGACACCTGCCAGTACCAACCGGAGCGCGGACGATCGAATGGCGGGCCGTCGAGGTCTGCAGAGAGGACGACGTCGCCGGCACTGTCGGTGGTCAGTGCATTTCGCAATCCCTCGATCTGGGTGTCGAGCCGCTGATCGATCTGCTCCCTCACCACGCCCGCCACGATCAGGTAGAGAATGACGGATGCGACGATCACCGTCGCCGTCACGAAGATGATGGAAAAGCCGGCGAGCCGCCGGGCGATCGACGCCTGGCCGGATAGGTTGAGCCCGCTCATGGCGCTGCCGTCAGCATGTAGCCGCGGCCGCGAACCGTTTCGATCAGTTCCGCGCCGATCTTGCGGCGCAGGCGCGCGACGATCACCTCTATCGAATTGGAATCGACCTCTGCATCGCCTTCGTAGACGCGCTCGATCAGCTCGCGCCGATCGACGATGACGTCCTTGCGCAGGATGAGGCAGGAGAGCACGCGCCATTCCAGCGCGGTCAGTTTCAGCGACAGGCCGTTGAACTCGAACGTGCCGAGCTGGGCGTCGAACTCCAACGGACCGCAAAGAATCTTGGAGGACGCATGGCCCGTGGCGCGGCGGACGAGGGCGCGCATGCGCAGCACCAGTTCCTCGATCTTGAACGGCTTCGTGAGGAAATCGTCGGCGCCCGCCTTGAAGCTCTCGACCTTGTCCGGCCATCCGTCGCGCGCGGTGAGGATCAGGACGGGGAGGGTGCGCCCTGCAGCCCGCCACGATTTCAGAACCGACACGCCATCGATCTTCGGTAGGCCCAGATCGAGAATGGCCACGTCGTAGAGTTCGGTCAGTCCTGCGTGCTCGGCATCCTCGCCGTTCTTTGCAATGTCCACGACAAAACTTTCGGCCCGCAGGCTGGCTGCGATGCGTTTGGAAAGATCGGTGTCGTCTTCGACCAGAAGTACGCGCATGTGCAACCCGTTTGCCGTGGTGGAGAGACGCTGTCCTATGGCGGCAAGGCTTAACTCAAACTGAACCACAAGGTTCAGGCTGTTATCGGTCGTCGGCTGATAAATCTCTCCTGGCATACCAAAACAGGAGAAGACCATGTCAATTTCGGACAACAACACGACCGTCGATCAGAAGGATGGTTCGGCCGACAAGCCGCATGCACCCAAGCCCCCGCACAAGACCGGCAACGGGCGCATGGCAACCTTCGGCGTCACGGCCTTGGCGATCCTTGCCATCGGGGCCGCAGCCGGAGCCGGCGCAATGAAGCTGACCGGGCAGAGCGTCGAGCTTGCGCCCATGAACCCGGTCGCCATCTCCGCCGTCAAGGAGGACAGCCTGGTGACGGTTAAGGGGACGGTAGCCGAGGTATTCGGCAACAAGTTCGTCGTTCAGGACGACAGCGGACGGGCACTGGTTGAAACCGGGCCATCGGGTGACGACGGCAAGCTTGTCGATCTCAACGAAGCCGTCAGCGTCCAGGGTCGCTTCGACAACGGCTTCCTGCACGCGACCTATATCGTTCGCCAGGACGGCAGCATGGAAGCGCTCGGCCCGGCCGGCGGCCCTCCGCGTCACGGACCAGCTGGTGGCCCTCCGCCTCATGGCCCGGCCGGCGGCCCTCCGTATGACGGTCCGCGCGGTGATATGCCGACACCCCCTGCGCCAAAAGGGTAAAGCCCTGGTTGCAAAACTTGGTGGCGGAGCCCTGACGGCAGGGTTGTAACGGGAAAGCGTTGCCCGATCTTCTTTCGGGCACGCTGGAACCCCGCGTCCGCCACCGGCGTTGGACGCCACAATTTTCAAGCATGTAGCATGATGAAGCGAGGCTGGCATGCGATCCACCCTACAGACAGGCCTGACTGATCGATCCCTGGTGGCACTTGCCGTCCTCAACTTCTTTCTCGCCGACGCCCGCGACGGGCTTGGACCGTTTCTCGACGGGTTTCTGGCCACCCACGGGTGGTCGCCGATGACGCTTGGCTTCATCGCCACGCTTGGCGGTGTACTCGGAATGATCGCCACGCCGCTGTTTGGGGCGTGGGTGGATGCCTCCAAGCATAAACGCACGCTCATCATCATCCCGGTGATCCTGGTGACGGCGGCAGCCTTGTGGACGCTTGCCAGCCCCGGAAACGCATCGGTGTTCGGCGGCCAGTCGGCAACCGCCATCGTTGGCGCCGTCGTCGGTCCGGCGCTGATGGGGCTGACGCTTGGCCTTGTCGGCGAAAAGGCGTTTTCCCGTCAGGTGTCGCGAAACGAATTCTGGAACCATCTCGGCAACGTCGTCTCGCTCGCCGGCATCTATTTAGCGACGGTCTACTTCGGCGTCAGCGGTGTCATCGGATTGATGATCGTCACGGCGGTCGCCGCCATTCTGGCAGCGCTTGCGATCGACCCGGAGCGGATCAATCACAACGCGGCGCGCGGTCTGGCGCATGACGATGGAGCGCCGGGTCCCTCCGGCTATTCCGTCCTAGTGGGCAGCAAGGGGCTGATCCTGCTTGCCGTGACGCTGATGATCTTCCACTTCGGCAACGCGCCGATCAGCCGCCTCATTGCCCAGGACTTCTCGATCCATCTCGGGACGCCGTTTCAGACGACGGCGGTGACGACCGGCGTGTCGCAGCTGTCGATGATCGTCATGGCTTTAGCGGCGCCTTTCCTGATCCGGCGGTTCGGGCTGGCGACGGTCTTCCTCATCGCGCTGCTTGCATTGCCGATCCGCGGTGCGATCGCAGGCTCCTTCAGCAATTTCGCTGTGATCTATCCGGTGCAGATCCTCGATGGAGTTGGCGCAGGCCTGATCGGTATCGCGACCCCGATTGCTGCAGAACGGATCCTTGCGGGGACCGGTCGTTTCAATGTCGGACTGGCTGCGGTCATGACCGTTCAGGGCATCGGCGCATCGCTGAGCAACGTCGTCGCCGGCTGGCTGACGAATGTCGGCGGCTATGCGCTCGCCTACTGGGTGCATGGCGGCGTTGCAGCGCTGGCGGTTGCGGCCTTTCTCGCCGGGCGCAAGAGCATTGCCCCTTCCCAAAAAGGTGCGAACAAGGCAGGAGACGATCGCGAGATCCCTGTCGCACCATAATCGTTTCGGTTGGACCATCCATGAACGCATTGACCATGACCTGGAGCATCGCCGGCCTGACAGCGCTCGGCGTCATTACCCGGCCGTTTGCCTGGCCGGAAGCGATATGGGCCGTGCTTGGCGCATCGCTCCTTTTGATGTTCGGCCTGATCGCCCCCTGGGATGCCTGGGCCGGTGTTGCCAAGGGGCTCGACGTCTACTTGTTCCTGATCGGCATGATGCTCTTATCGGAACTTGCCAGACGGGAAGGGCTGTTCGACTGGCTGGCATCGATTGCGACCGCCTATGCAAAAGGCTCGCCGAAGCGATTGTTCGTCCTGATCTATGGGGTCGGCATCGTCGTCACCGCGTTCCTTTCGAACGATGCGACCGCGGTCGTGCTGACGCCTGCCGTCTATGCGGCGTGCCGCACGGCAAAGGTGAAGGATCCGATGCCGTATCTTCTCATCTGCGCCTTCATCGCCAATGCCGCAAGCTTCGTGCTACCCATCTCCAACCCGGCCAATCTGGTGATCTTTGGCGGCGGAACGATGCCGCCTCTGTCGCTGTGGCTCGCTACGTTCGGTCTTCCCTCGATTGCCGCAATCGTCGTCACGTTTATTGCGCTTTACTGGACGCAGCGCTCGATCCTCGCCGCCGACAGCGTGTCCCCCGTGGTTGAAAGCGTGCCGCTGTCGCATAGCGCAAGGCTGACGGGGATTGCCTTGTGCGCGACGGCGGTCCTGCTGCTCGGCGCATCGGCACTGCATTTCGATCTTGGGTTGCCCACCTTTGTGGCCGGCTGCATCGCGACGGCGGCTGTTCTCGCGATCACCCGACAGAGCCCTGTCGAAACGCTGAAGGGCGTGTCCTGGAGCGTGCTGCCGTTGGTGGCCGGCCTGTTCGTCGTGGTCGAGGCACTGAACCGGACGGGCCTGATCGATGCATTGGCACATCAGCTGACCCAGAATGCCTCGCTTTATCCCGCCCAGACGGCAGCGTTCGCCGGCACGGTTGTGGCGCTCGGCTCCAATCTCGTCAACAATCTGCCGGCCGGCCTTGTTGCCGGAAGCGCCGTGGAGCTGGCGCATGTGTCCGACAAGATTGCCGGCGCGGTGCTGATCGGCGTCGATCTCGGCCCCAACCTTTCGGTCACCGGGTCGCTCGCGACCATTCTGTGGCTGACGGCGCTGAAGCGCGAAGGGTTGCACATCGGCGCCCTGAGCTTTCTCAAGCTGGGCGCCGTCGTCATGCTTCCGGCGCTCGCCCTGTCGCTTGCAGTCCTCCTCATCCAGTGAGGCGCCGGCGCGCTTTGCGGGCTAGTCCATCAATAGACCATCGCATCGAGGTCGGAGATCAGCGTCGGGCCGGTCGGGTGCCAGTCGAGCTTTGCTTGTGTCTTCGCGCTCGACGCCCTCATGTCCAGACCGACGAACCGTGCCATCGCGCCAAAATGCTCCGAAGCCTCGTCGGCTGAGATGGAAACAACAGGGACATTCAAGCCGCGACCCAGCGCTTCCGCGATAAGGCGCATCTCCACGCCTTCTTCGCCGACCGCGTGATAGCGCGCACCGGGTTCCGCTTTCTCGATGGCAAGGCGGTAGAGGCGCGCAACATCGTTAAGGTGACCGGCCGACCAGCGGTTCGTTCCGTCCCCCACGTAAGCTGAAACGCCTTTTGCTCTGGCAATGTCGAGGAGCGGCGAGATGAGGCCCTGCTTGAACGTGTTGTGGACCTGCGGCAGACGGAGCACGGAGACGTTGATCCCTCCGTCCAGAAGCCGGTTTCCAGCGCGCTCAGAAGCAATGCGCGGGTTTGGGTGATCCGTATCGAAGACGTCTTCGACAGCGAGCTCGCCTTTACCGCGCGCGCCCATCGCGATGCTCGAGGTGCTCAGCAGCGGGCGGTCGGAGCCGGTAAGGGCTGATCCCAGCGCTTCGATGACCCGCCGGTCCTGTTCGCAATTCTCGGCGAACCGTTCGAAGTAGTGATCGAAAGCCGTATGGATGACGGCATCCGCGTTCCGGGCGCCACGTTCGATGCTTTCGAGGTCTTCGAGCGTCGCCAGATGTGGCTCGACCCCTGATGCGATCAGCTTTTCGGCGCCTGCCTGCGAGCGGGTCATGCCGATGACTTCGTGGCCCGCGTTGAGAAGTTCAGGAACCAGTGCCGAGCCGATGAAGCCCGTGGCTCCGGTCAGGAATATACGCATTGTCATTCTCCAGTTGCTTTTACACCGGGACTATCTGCTCTCCTGTTATTCCGTTAAAGTAGTAACCGTATCAGGGTATAATTGCTAACAGGGTATCGATGCCGGACAACACGCCGAATTCATTGGCAGCGTTTCTGAAAGACCGCCGCACGAGGCTCGACCCTGGTGCCTTCGGGTTTTCGGGAAGACGGCGGACGCCGGGGCTTCGCCGGGAGGAGGTTGCTCAACGCGCCAATATCAGCCCGACTTGGTACACGTGGCTCGAGCAGGGCCGCGGCGGCGCGCCCTCGGCTGACGTCCTGAACCGGATCGCTTCCGGGTTGATGCTGACGGAGCCGGAACGCGAACACCTTTTCATGCTCGGTCTCGGACGGCCGCCGGAGGTTCGCTACAAGTCCACGGAGGGAATTACGCCCAGGCTCCAGCGTTTGCTGGATACGCTCGATGCGAGCCCAGCTTTCATCAAGACCGCAACGTGGGATGTGGTGGCGTGGAATGCGGCGGCGGCCGTGGTTCTGACCGACTACGGGAAACTGCCCGAAGGCCAGCGAAACCTCCTGCGACAGATTTTCTCGAGCCCGTTGCTCCGCGCCAAGCAACATGACTGGGAAGGGCTCGCCCGGTTTGTCGTCGGCGCCTTTCGCGCCGATGCCGCACGGGCCGGTGCGATGTCGGAGGTTTCGGATCTCGTCGACGAGCTCTCGAAGTCCAGTCCGGAATTTGCGGCATTCTGGGGTGAAAACGACGTAAGGCTCCAGAGCGACGGCCTGAAGCGGATCGAACATCCGGATCTCGGCACGGTCGAGCTGGAATATTCCGCATTCTCCGTCGACGGTCGGCCGGATCTCGGCATGATGGTCTACAATCCGGTCGATCCGGCTATGGCCGCAAGAATCCGGCGGCGCGTCGCGGAGCGCGCGGCGTCAGCTAAACCCTGACCGCTCTATCTCACCAGGGAATACCGCTTCCATCATAGGCGACGAAGGAGCCGGAATTCTCCGGGGCGAGGCTGTTAAGCGTTGAGAGGATCGACGCTGCCGCCTGTTCCGGGCTGACCGTGTTGTGACCGCGTGAATAGGGGTCTGATAGACCCGTGCGAACCGTCCCCGGATGAATGGCGGTGACGACCGCTGCCGGATGGGTGCGGCCATATTCGATTGAAACGGTGCGGACAATCTGGTTGAGCGCCGCCTTGGCGGATCTGTAGGACACCCAGCCTCCGAGGCGGTTGTCGCCGATCGATCCGACACGGGCCGACAGGAATGCGGCGATCGAGCGGGTTTCGCGATCAAACAGTGGGAGAAAGTGTTTCGCGACAAGGGCGGGGCCGACGGCGTTGGTGCGGAACTGGGCCATCATCGTTTCGGGATCGAGCTGCCGCAGAGACTTTTCCGGGCCGCGGCCATCGGTCGTCAGGATGCCGGTGGCGCAAATGAGGAGGTGGATCGGCTTTGCCGAGATCGAGCCTGCAGCGTCCGCCACGCTCGTCTCGTCGGCGAAGTCCAGACCGTCGCGGCTGCGGGAAAAGGCGATCAGTTCGCCGAGATGCGGCTCGTTTTGCAGACACTCGCAGATCGCGGAACCGATACCGCCGCTTGCCCCGATCACTGCCGCACGGAACCCGTTCGGCAGCGATGCGAGAAGACTGGTTTCAGTGCCGGCCATGTCTGACATATCCGAGATACGCGCGTGTAGGTCGCTTCTTCATCGCACTATGCCCGAACTCCACGGTATTGGGTAGGCGTCGTCAGTCGGAGTTGATGGTCGGCAGATGGGTTTCGACTTCTCGCAGGCGCGCGGCTTCGAGCGGTTCGATCTGCGTCTTCCAGAACTCGTCTGCCTCGGCCGGTTCGTCATCCCACTTGCGGACGTCGGCGATATTGTCGTCGAGCTTTGCACGGCGCGTGCCGCCGAGTTCGAGATATTTCATCGCGAGTTTCTTGGTCGAGGTTTCCTGATCGGTCATGAACCGGTTCCTTCCCGTTGCGTCAATCGTCTGCCAAGTCGCCGCGACCCCGCTCAAGCGCTGTCGCAAGCGCTCGTAAGATCGGACCTTGAGTTAGATTAACGGCGTCCCGGTCATCCTGTTCCTGCCGCTGCACGTTTCCGGTGCAAGATATCGGCGGGTCTGGAACAGAAGCCAAGCTCGCCAGTTGACCCGCGTCATCAAAAGGAGAAATCGCATGGCTCACATCGAAGACGAACACGAGAAGGTCTGGGACCTTGCGGAGAAGATCGGATTTTGCATGCTCACGACCCAGTCGGGTACGGATCTGCGGGCCCGGCCGATGGCGGCTTATGCCGAGCGTCTTGAGAATGCGTTCTACTTTCTGACGGATGTGGCAAGCCACAAGGACGAGGAAATCGCGCGCTACCCGAACGTTTGCCTGGCGTTTGCCGATTCCAAGGGCCAGAAATACGTGTCCATTTCGGCGACGGCAGAAGTGCAGGACGATCGCGAGAAGATCCGCGACCTCTGGGCGACACCGGCAAAGGCCTGGTGGGACAGCCCCGAGGATCCTTCGATCCGCGTCCTGAAGATCACGCCGTCAGCAGCGGAATACTGGGATAGCCCTGGCACCGTCATCAGCTACATCAAGATGGCAGCAGCCGCCGTTTCCAGTTCGAAGCCCGACATGGGCGACAATGCCAAGGTTCAGATGTAACCTTCATGGCGGACGGGCAACCGTCCGCCATTCTTCTGCGGCCCGCATAGACGGGCCGGCGTCTCAGTTGAAATCTCCGATCGTTCCGGTTTGAAAGATAACCACCGGTTCGCCTTCCTCACCAATAGCTGGCGATGCCTCGCGCTTCCAGACCACCACGCCGGCATGTCGATCGCCGAGTTTGCGGGCCTCATCGATCGCAGCCGTCTCGTCTTGTGCTTCCCTTACCGCGAACGCCGGAACGGTCTGCCCTCTCTCATCGAGATCGAAGGCGAGGACGAAGATAGATTTGAACGCTCCGGGCATCAGTTTTCATTCCTTGATATGGCTTTGGACGCCGGCACGCTCGCTTTGATCGCGACCGGAAACAACGGCGTCTCGATCTTCCGCAAATATCGCGGAGGTTTCATGCTGCCAGGGTCCATCGAGGTATTTCCACAGATCAACACCTGTAATCTCGATGGTGTGAGGCTGAAACGTCGCACGAAGCTCCTGATACAGCCGGTCGGCCCGGTCCTTCGATACCTTGTTCTGGATCGTGATATGCGGTTGCCATTTCTGCATGTCCTGCGGACCGAGCCATGGTAGGAAGACCTCCTTCAACCGGGCTCGCACATCCTGAAGCGCGGCACTGTCGATCGTGAAGGCGACGCCCGCACCGAGATGGCGGACGCCGCTGACCTCGGCTTTGATCGATGACCCAGCCTCGGCGACCCGTTTGAGGTGCTCGACGATCCGCTCCGTATATTCGCCCGGCAACCGATGAAACATCGTCAGATGCGCATCGAGGAAATTCCGGTCCGGCGGGAAATGGGTTTTCCGCAAGAGATCGAAAGGTGCTTTGTCGCCTTCCGTGATACGGGCTGTCAGGATCAGCGGCTGAAGCGTCTTCACGGGGATTGAACCTTCCGGGCCAGGTTTCGAACGGGTCTTTGAAGCCGACATCTGGGATGCGGGCCTGCGATATCAATCCTTCAGTTGCGCGAACCAGTCCGCATAGGGCGTGTTCTTGGCCATATGCCGGTTGAGATCGGGCTCGCCGTCATCCCACCAGACAGGGCCGCGTTCGCCAAGCTGAACCTTGGCATCGTCGACCCGCCGGCGCGCTTCGGCCATCGCGTCGGGTTTGCCTTTGGCATCGCGGACGGCCCGGCGTGCCGACATCAGGTCCGAGACCAGCCGCTGACGCGTCTCGGCGTCGAGTGCCGGGTTGCTTCGACGCCAGAGCCTGCCGCGGACGACGAAGTATTTGCCGTCGGGTGTGTCGGGATATTTTTCCTCACTCATCGTCCAACCCTGGATTTCGCCATACCGATTACAGGAGCGTCCCCTGCGGCGGTTCAACGACGGGCGGCTGTGGTTGTTCACCGCGGCGCGTCAATTCGGTGCGGGCGCTGAAGCGGATATCGATATCCCGGTCTTCCGCGAGGTCGCGAAGCGCATCGTCGCTGATCCGGTCCCAGGTCTTGCCGCGATCGGCTCCTGACGGCACGCGCGGCAGCAGACCCGGCTCGCTGCTCCAGGCCAGGAGGTCTTCGAGTGATGCTTCGTTCAGGAGATCGCGCAGGTGGTGCGCCGTGACATAGGCATCAGGCATGGCGCGATGGGCGGGCAGGCCGATCTCGTGGATCAGGCCTTCGGGCATGCGCAGGTAGCGCAGCATCTGGTTGGAAAAGCGCGGCAGTTCGGGCCAGACCCGCAGGCTGCATTTCCAGGTGCAGATCCAAGGCAGGCCACCTGTCAGCCTCGGCGTGCAGTATCGCTGTTCGAAGGCGGCGCGGTGTGCGGCAAGCGCCTCGATGCGGTGCGGGGGACGCAGGACAGTCGGTGCGATATCTTTCCAGAACGGCGCGTCGGCGACATGGCTGTCAAGGATGTGATGGATCGCGATCGTGTCGGGCGACATCGGACGGCCGGGATTGACCAGAAGCGCACCGCGGTCCTCGTTGACCTGCCATCTTCCGTCTGCCCCTTGGGTTACATCCTGCCAGCCGATCTCGCAGACGTCGTTCGGTCCGTTGCCGCCGGTCTCGAGGTCGATGACGCGGATGGTGGGATTGCTCATGTCGAAGTCCTTACCCGGCGCTCTTGATGTGCTTGTCGATTATAAATCGAGACCGAGCTGCGGTTGTTCCACATCATCCGGCCCGGCGCCGACCAGCGACGAGAGGGACACACCCAGCAGCCTTACCGAACGCCGGAACGGATAGACGGTTGCCAGGAGCCCCGATGCCGCCGCCAGCACTTCCGCGACGCTTGCATAGGGGAGGGACGCCGTGCGGCTGCGTGTCGCCTGGGTGAAGTCGGAATATTTGATCTTCACGGTGACGGTCTTGCCCGAAATGCGATGCGCTTCGCAGTGGCGCCAGACCTTTTCGGCGAGCGGCTTCAGTTCGGCCGTGGCGAGGTCGAGGGCGTCGATATCCTCGACAAACGTATCCTCGGCGCCGACGGATTTGCGGATCCGGTCGGGACGCACCTGGCGCTCGTCGATGCCGCGGGCAATGCCGTAGAAATAGGGTCCGGATTTGCCGAAGCTCTCGGCGAGAAACTGCAGCGACTTCGACTTGAGGTCAGCGCCGGTCTCGATGCCGTATTTTTTCATCCGCTCGGCAGTCGCGGGCCCGACGCCGTGGAATTTCTTGACCGGCAGCGATTCCACGAAGCCCGGACCGTTCTTCGGCGTGATCACGGCCTGGCCGTTCGGCTTGTTGAGATCGCTTGCCATCTTGGCGAGGAACTTGTTGTAGGAAATGCCGGCCGATGCGTTGAGGCCCGTCACCTGCTTGATCTTGGCACGGATCTCCAGCGCGATCTCGGTTGCGATCTCCATGCCTTTCAGGTTCTCGGTAACGTCGAGATAGGCCTCGTCGAGAGACAGCGGTTCGATCAGCGGCGTGTATTCCGCAAAGATCTCCCGGATTTGCCGGGACACCGACTTGTAGACCTCGAAGCGCGGCGGCACGAAGATCAGGTCCGGACATTTGCGCTTGGCCGTGACGGAGGGCATGGCGGAGTGAACGCCGAAGGCGCGCGCCTCGTAGCTTGCGGCCGCCACCACACCGCGCGCCGCAGATCCGCCGACCGCCAGCGGCTTGCCGCGCAGGTCAGGATTGTCGCGCTGCTCGACGGACGCATAGAACGCATCCATGTCGACATGGATGATCTTGCGGGTGGATATGGGAACCGGGACATTCATGCTGGCGTGCGGATTTGCTGGAAGATAGAAACAAAAAGAGAACATAGCAGTCTTGCGACAAATATCCAAGCTCTCTGCCCAGCTTCCTGTGCATGAGGGAAACAAGCGGGCTTTGAAGGCGTTTGCTTCTGGTGATCATCAACAGGAGACAGTTTCATGGCTGACGACAGCACGACAACCATTCGAGCGACTTTCGACACCCGTGCGGCCGCAGACCTTGCGGTCGAACATCTGGTTCAGCAGCACGGTATCTCGCGTCCGGATATCTTCATCCAGTCCGTCGGTGCCGACAACACGGTCGGATCCGCGCCGTCGGGTGGCGATGCGTCGCATGATGGCGGAGAGCGCACCGATGGCCCGCTGGAGGGCGAGATCGAGGTTTCTGCCGATATCACTGAGAGCAAGATGGCGGCGGTGCAGAAGAGTTTTGGCGAAGCAGGCGCGATACGGGTCACCGGCCGCTGATTTCAGCGAACCAAGGGGCCGGCTCTCAGCCGGCTCCGTAGGGCGGTGAGCTCAGAGGTTTGCTGCAATCGAATCGGCGACGAGCAGCGCATGTTCCGCAACCTGCGGAAATCCCATCAACTCGCCAAAATGTCCGCGTGCCAGCGGGCCGGCGATGAAGAGCCTTGGTTCGGGCTTGCCATCCGCGTCTATCGCGTTGGACTGCTCGTTGCAGGAAAGACCAAGCCCCGTCGGATCGAGGTGCAGAAAGCCGTGATCGCCGAGTTGCCGCAGCCATTGCTGGCTCTGCAGCACGTTGCCGTGGGCCGGGCCGGTCGTGACCGCGACGGCATCGAACTGGCGGACTTCGACACCATTCTTCCCGCGCCGCTTGATGGTGACATCGATGATGTCTCCGTCGGTGCTGACGTCGACGATGCCTGCGGCGAGGATGTCGAGCCTGCCGGCTGCCGCCTCCGCGTCGAGCACGTCTTCCACCTGCGGCGCAATCCGGAAGCGGTGGACGTCCCAATAGGGACGCAGGTGTCGCACGATCCGGCGGCGTGCCTCGAGCGGCAGATGCTTCCAGATGCCGCCGCCTTGCGAGCGCAACTGGTCGAGAACCGCATGCCAGGTCTGACCATATGCCTGTGCTTCCCTGATCGCGGCCCGCACGCGGTGTAGGATCTCGGATGCGCTAGTGGCGGGATGGTCGAGAAAGTCGCCGAACGGTTCCTGCGCGAAGGTGGCGTGTCCGCGCGAGCGGAGGCCACGGCGCGAGAGGGCGGTAATGCTGCCGCTATGCCCGCAACGCTTCAACGAAGCGATGACATCTGCGGAGGTCAGCCCGTTGCCGACGACGAGGACCCGATCGTCGGCCCGGATCGGCGCCAATGCTTTCGGCGCTGTCGGGTCCGCGACATAGCGCGGATGCTCGGCCAGTCGTCTCAAGGAGCGTGGGGCAACCGGAGCAGGGTGGGTGGCAGCGATCACCAGGATATCGGCAACCAGCGTCTGCCCGGTGGTATCGGTGACATGCCATTGGTCGTGCCGCTTTTCGACGCCGTTCACCGCGGCGCAGATATGGCGGACGGCTCCTGATGCCAAAAGAGGTTGAAGGTTGGACAGGACATAGTTTCCGAAGATGCCCCGGCGCGGAAACACGTTGCCATCGGCGCGAAATGCCGCCTCATCGTCCGCAACGGAGCCGGTCGTTTCCATCCATCTCGAAAAATGCTCGGGGTCGCCAGGAAGTATGCTCATTCGCGTTGCCGGGACGTTGATCCGGTGCACCGGGTCCCGCGTATCGTACGCGAGGCCCCTGCCGATTTCGGCACGCGGCTCGAAAATGGTGATGTCGACGGCGTCCGCCTTGTGGCCCGTCGCGAGATGGAAAGCGACCGCTGCCCCGGTCACGCCGCCGCCGATAATGGCGATTGAAGATCGTGTTTGTTCAGGCCGTTCAGACGTCTTCGATGCTGTCACTGTCAGTCACTTCGGTTAGACGCGGCCGCTCTCTTAAACTCGCACGGCACGTCGTTGAATCAAAAATCGATAGGCGCTGCGCTTGCAAAAACGGGCTTTTTCCTAGGCATCGGAAACGGAGCACGTTTATCCCTTCGCGCGGCAAAATTTAGTCCAGGGTTCTCGCAGGCAATATTGTTCACGACTCCCTCTGACGCGACATTACACATCAAAGATCGGGAAGGAATGGAGAGCGTGATGATTGGTGGCGGCTTTTCGATATTTGGGATCGATCTGTTCGGATCGACAAGGCAGTTGGCCGGTGACCGAAAAGAAGAAGCCGCGGCATTGCCACGGCTCGAGACGCAGAAGGTCGAGGAGACTGATGCCGATCGACTGACGAATACCGACCAGCAGGACATTTTTCTCTGGAGTACGTCTCTCGCCTACTGAGACATGACGCGGAAGCCGGTCTCAGCCGGGCCTTCGTCATGTCTCAACCGTCCGGATGACGGGAATCGCAAGCAGTTTTCATGAGATAGAAGTTCGGGCGCCCGCAGTGGAGCGCCCGAAACCATTAGTCGAGAAGTTCGGCAGGCACCTTGCCGCCGTTTTCGGACAGCTTCTTCAGCAGCGCCTTGTGCAGCCACATGTTCATCGTGGCGGAATCGCTCTGGTCGCCGGTGTAGCCGAGTTCGTCGGCCAGTTCCTTGCGCTCCGAAAGGCTTGCGTCCATGCCGAGGGCCTTCATCAGGTCGACGATCGAATGCTTCCAGTCGAGCTTCTGGCCGCTCTTCTTGACGGCTGCGTCGAGGACCGGTGCGATATCGACGGTCTGCATCGTGGCAGAGGTCGAGCCTGGAGTTGCGACTGGCGGTGCGCCTGCAGTCTTCGGAGCAGCCTGGGCTGTTCCGCCGACCGGCGGGGCCGTCGTCGCAGCAGGTTCTGGCGTTGCCATGGACGTCGGTGTCGGCTCGGCGCCTGTTGGCGAAGCCGGTGCTGCTGCTGCAGGATGGCCGAAGATGGCGTCCTTGATCTTGCTGAATATGCTCATGGATAGTTCCTCCGTTGGTTTATGCCATACATGGTACGAGATCACGTCGATGACGGATCACTTTAGCTCTGCGGGACGACGACGCGATCGCCGCGTGAGCCGCGGTCTGAACGATCCGGTCCGCCACGACCGCTGGAACGGTCACGGCCATCGCGACCACCCCGATCATTGCGGCCGTCGCGGATGTAGCCGGGGCGCTCCGGGCGCTCCGGGCGGTCGCCGCGGTTCCAGTCCCGATGCGGGCGATCGCTGTCACGGTCGGGCCGGCGGCCGTCGTGACGGCCGTGGTGGCGATCGCGGTCGCGGTGATGACGGTAACGGTAGTTCGAACCGTCGTAACGGTTGAACCGGTCGTAGCGATCGGACGAACGGTACTCGGTGTAGGTGCCGCCTTCACTGACGCAGCCCGCCAGCATCAGGCAGGCAAGACCGACAGCGGTCACCGCCTTCAATGCTCTGAATTTCATGTGATTGCCCCTGTTACCATTTTATCGAGTGCTAAACAGGAGAAGGGGCCAAGAAGTTCCTCATATACCTCTGCGGGCGTGCGTGGCGCTGCAACAGTTTTTGATGTCGTAATCTGAGGTGACCTGTCGCGTCTGTCCCTCTAGTATCGCGGCTTCACTCGGTTGGGGCATGCAATGGCAGAATTTCCGCAAAAGGCTAAGGTCGTCATCATCGGGCTCGGTGGCATCGTCGGTGCGTCCATCGCCCACCACCTCGTCGAGCGCGGCTGGGACGATATCGTCGGCATCGACAAGTCTGGGGTCCCGACCGATATCGGGTCGACCGCGCATGCCTCGGACTTCTGCTACACGACCAGCCATGACTACCTGTCGGTCTGGACCACCCAGTATTCGGTGGATTTCTACGAGAAGATGGGGCACTACGCCCGCATCGGCGGTCTCGAAGTCGCGCGCACCGGCGACGATGCCTGGATGGAAGAGATCAAGCGCAAGCTGACCTCTGCCAAGGCCTTCGGCACCCGGGCGCATTACGTCTCGCCGTCCGAGATCAAGGCGATGTTCCCGCTGATCGAGGAAGATCAGGTGCAGGGCGGTCTGTTTGATCCAGATGCCGGTCTCGTCATTCCGCGCTCGCAGACAGTCGCCGGCAAGCTGGTGGACGCCGCCGAAAAAGCCGGAAAGCTCAAGGTATTCGGCAATACGGCGGCGCAGTCTCTGATTATCGAGGGCGGCCGCATCAAGGGCGTCGTCACCCACCGCGGCACGATCATGGCCGACCATGTCGTCGTCTGCGCCGGCATATGGGGCCGGCTGATTGCCGAAATGGCGGGCGAGGATCTGCCGGTCATGCCGGTCGATCATCCGCTGACCTTTTTCGGGCCCTATAACGAGTTCGAAGGCACCGGCAAGGAAATCGGCTATCCGCTTTTGCGCGACCAGGGCAATTCGGCCTATATGCGCGACACCGGCGATCCGAAGACGACCGAGGGTGGTCAGATCGAGTGGGGTTACTACGAGACCACCCATCCGCGCCTCTGTCATCCCCGCGACATTCTTGAAAAGCACGAAGCGCGGCTGTCGCCGTCGCAGCGCGATCTCGACATGGAACAGATCATCGAGCCGCTGGAAAAGGCGATCGAGCTGACGCCGATCCTCGGCGAACTCGGCTATAACGAAGGGCATTCGTTCAACGGCCTCTTGCAGGTGTCGGCCGGCGGCGGTGCCTCCTGCGGCGAAAGCCAGAAGGTGCGCGGGCTCTGGTACTGCGTTGCCATATGGGTCAAGGACGGCCCGGCCTATGGCAAGCTGATCGCCGACTGGATGACCGACGGCCGCACCGAGATCGACCACAACTCGATTGATTACGCGCGCTTCTATCCGCATCAGCTGACGGAAGAGTTCATCGAGGGGCGCACCTTTGAGGCGGCCCAAAAGATCTATTTCCCGGCCGTTCATCCGCGCGAACCCTATGCGACGGGCCGCGGCGCCAAGCGTTCGCCGTTCCACGACCGCGAACAGGAACTCGGCGGTTACTTCATGGAACTCGGCGGCTGGGAGCGTGCCCACGGCTACGCGGCCAACGAGCATCTGCTGGAGAAATACGGCGACCGGGTGCCGAAGCGCGAAAACGAGTGGGACAGCCGCCACTTCTGGCGCGTGTCGAATGCCGAGCATCTGGCGATGAGCGAGGATTGCGGCATCGTCAACCTGTCGCATTTCCACATGGTCGATATCGAGGGGCCCGACCATGTCGAGCTGCTCGAATGGCTGTGTGCGGCCAAGATCGGTGGCGACGGCAATATCGGCAAGGGTATCTACACCCACTTCCTCGACGACGAGGGCATGGTGCGGGCAGATTTCACCGTCTTCCGTCTGGCTGACCGCGGCCGTCTCGTCAACGGCGCGGATGCAGGGCCGCGTGACCTGCTCTACATGAAGCGTGTCGCGCAGGATCGCGGGCTCGACGTCACGATTACCGATGTCTCGGAAAAGTACATCACCATCGGCATCTGGGGCCCGAACGCGCGCGAGACGCTGAAGAAGGTCGTGGCCGACCCCAATGGTCTTAATGTCGAGAACTTCGCCTTCGCCGCGATCAAGCCTATCGAGATCGCCGGCAAGCATGTCACGGCGTTCCGCATCTCCTATGTGGGCGAGCAGGGCTGGGAACTGCATATGAAATACGAAGACGGCGTTGCCGTCTGGGACGCGCTGCGCGCCACCGGCGTGATGGCCTTTGGCGTCGAGACCTATGCCAACTCACGCCGCATGGAAAAGAGCCTGCGCCTGCAGAACGGCGATCTCCTGACCCAGTACAACCTGATCGAAGCGGATCTTGCCCGTCCAAAGGTCAAGGAAGCCGATTTTTGCGGCAAGGCGAAGCATCTCGAATACAAGGCCCGCGACCATCAGCCGGCGATGCTCTGCACGCTCTTGATGACCGACAATGTCGATGCGTCCGGTGTCGCCCGCTATCCGGTCGGCTCGCTGCCGGTGATGGATCCTGACACGGGCGAGGTTCTAATCGACGACCTTGGACGGCGTTCCTATACGACCTCGATCGCCTACGGCCCGACCATCGGCAAGAATATCGCGCTCGCCTATCTGCCTTGGTCGCATTGCCAGGTCGGCCGGAAACTGACGGTGGATTATTTCAACGAGGCGTTCCCGGTGGAAGTCGCAGCGGTTGGTTACAAGCCGCTCTACGATCCTGAGAACCTCAAGCCGAGAAGCTGATTTCTTCGGATCCGACAAACAAAAAACGCTCCGCGGATGTCCACGGAGCGTTTTTTTATTTGCTGAGACTGGTCTTAGTACTGCGCAGTCGGGGATGAAGACCCCTGCTGGTTGCCGTTGAGGCCAGTTGCGACGACCGACACGCGGAACTTGCCGTCGAGGTTCTTGTCGAAGATCGCGCCGACGACGATGTCGGCCTCGGCTTCGACTTCGTCACGGATGCGGCTCGCAGCTTCATCGACTTCGAACAGTGTCATGTCGGTACCGCCTGAGATCGAGATGAGCACGCCCTTGGCGCCCTTCATCGAGATGTCGTCGAGCAGCGGATTGGCGATAGCGGCTTCGGCAGCGATCAGCGCGCGGCCATCGCCGGAGGCTTCGCCGGTTCCCATCATCGCACGACCCATGCCCTTCATCACCGATTTCACGTCGGCGAAGTCGAGGTTGATCAGGCCTTCCTTGACGATCAGGTCGGTGATGCAGCTGACGCCGGAAAACAGCACGCGGTCCGCGATCATAAACGCGTCGGCAAAGCTGGTCTTGGCGTCGGCAATGCGGAACAGGTTCTGGTTCGGAATGACGATGACGGTGTCGGCGGCCTCACGCAGGGCCTCGATGCCTTCGTTTGCCGTCTTCATGCGGCGATGCCCTTCGAACGAAAAGGGCTTGGTGACAACCGCAACCGTCAGGATGCCGGCAGAGCGTGCCGCGCGTGCAATCGCGGGGGCTGCGCCCGTTCCGGTTCCGCCGCCCATGCCGGCGGTGACGAAGCACATGTGCGAGCCAGCGAGATGATCCATGATCTCGTCGATCGATTCTTCGGCGGCCGCGCGGCCGATATCCGGCAGCGAGCCAGCACCGAGACCTTCGGTCACCTGCGCACCCAGCTGTATGCGGCGCGACGCCTTGGATGTCGCCAGAACCTGGGCATCCGTATTGGCGGCGATGAATTCCACGCCGTGGAGATTTTCCGTGATCATGTTGTTGATCGCGTTACCGCCACCGCCTCCGACACCGATCACGGTTATCTGCGGTTTCAATTCGGTCAAGCCGCTCTTAATATCCGTCATCTTCGTCTCCTTCAGCTCCTTCCGGTCGTCCCATACCAGAAGGACGGCGAATCGCCCCGCAGGCTATCTGTCCGCACGGTCATAGACCAGAGCGCTGTCAGGCCAAAGAGGCAGGAGTAGGGTGAGGGCGATGTCATCGCAATTTAATCTACAGCATCCCTGAATTGAGCGCCTCACGAAGGTCGCGACCAATCCAAAATAGACCGTTGCGTAAATTGGTATGTTATACTATTACGCTCGGCAACGGCAGAGATCGCGCGGGGATCGCTCTGGACAAGCACCGGCGTGTTCCCTATCAGTTGGGGCGCTACGGTTCTGCAATCGCAGATGAAAAGGGAATGCGGTGAGGCTTTCGGGCCAAGTCCGCGACTGCCCTCGCAACTGTAAGCGGCGAGCCAGCCATCGATACCACTGATCATCCGATCGGGAAGGCGATGGAAGGCGTTCGAGCCGCAAGTCAGGAGACCTGCCGTGGCATGGACAACCAACACCGGACGAGGGGTTCCGGCAGGGAGATGATTATGACGCAAGCAATGCGCTCGTGCGCCATGTCGACGTCGAGCCGCGATGCGGCTTCAGGTCGTCCTGCCCTTTTTTCCGATCATTAAAGGACAGGACATGAAATCAGGGCTTATCGCCGCCTTAGTTGCGGCACTTCCCACATTGGCGTTTGCAGCACCGAGCAGCTACCCGCTGACGATCGAGAATTGCGGTCGCCCCGTCACGTTCGACAAGGCGCCCGAGAAGATCGTCTCGATCGGTCAGGGCATGACCGAAGTGCTTTATTCGCTCGGGTTGGCCGACAAGGTGGCGGGCACCGCGGTCTGGGTCGGGCCGGTGCTTGCGCCCTATGCCGGAGTTGATGCGAAGATCAAACGGCTTGCTGACAACGACCCGAGCTTTGAATCGGTCGTCAGTCTCGAACCAGATCTGGTCGCTGCCGAGTTCGAGTGGCATGTCGGGCCGATGGGATCGGTCGGCAAGCGCGAGCAGTTTTCCGATCTCGGCATCAACACCTATGTCTCGCCCGCCGATTGCGTCGCGAAGACCAATGCCGACGGCGGCGATGGCGTTCGCAACGAACTGTTCAAGATGGACCTGATCTACCGCGAGATTTCAGAGCTCTCGAAGATCTTCGATGTCGAGGACAAGGGCACCGCTCTGATCGCAGACCTGAAACAGCGCGAAGCCGCAGCCGTCGCATCGATCAAGGGCGCGGAGATCAAGAACCTGCCAATCGTCTTCTGGTACTCCAGCAAGGAAACCAAGGGCGACGCCTTTATCGCCGGCAAGAACAGCGCGCCGGCCTACATCCTTCAAACGATCGGCGCTCGCAATGTAGTGACGACGGAAGAAGAATGGCCGCTGGTGGGCTGGGAAACGATTGCTGAGGCCAACCCGTCCGTCATCGTCGTCGCCACCATGGACCGTCGCCGCTATGCCGCTGACGATCCGGCGGTGAAGATCAAGTTCCTCGAAACCGATCCCGTCGTCAGCCAGCTGGATGCGGTGAGAAAGAAGCGTTTCGTGATGATGGACGCCCAGTCGATGAACCCGACCATCCGCACGATCGAGGGCATCGAGACACTCGCCCGGGGCATCCAGTCCTTCGGACTTGCGAACTAGGGTGCGGCGGGAGATGATGTCTTTCCCTGTTTCCGCCATCGTCGATGAGGCGAATTTGCCCGACCTGCCCAGGCGCCCCAAGTGACGCGATCCCGTATCGGACGCTGGGCGCTGGGTGCCGCAGGCGTGTTCCTGGTGCTATCGGCGCTTCTCGTCGCCATCGTCGCCGGTGTGGCGATCGGTGAGATGACCATTCCCATGGGGACGACGATTGCGGCGGTGACGAACCGGCTCGGCTTTACGGCCGTGGCCTTGCCGCGCATCCAGGAAGCGGTGATATGGGATTACCGCCTGTCGCGCTCACTGGTCGCGGCATTTTGCGGCGCTGGGCTGGCGCTGTCGGGGGCGATCCTGCAGTCTTTGCTGAGGAACTCGCTTGCCGAACCCTACGTTCTCGGCATTTCGGCGGGAGCATCGACCGGTGCGGTCAGCGTCATGCTGCTCGGCTTTGGCGCGGGCGCGATCTCGCTTTCCGCCGGGGCCTTTGCCGGCGCGCTGATCGCCTTTGTCTTCGTGGTGATGCTGTCGAGCGGACGCCAGACGGCGGACCGGACCATTCTGGCCGGCGTTGCCGCCTCGCAATTGTTCAATGCGCTCACCTCCTACATCGTCTCGACGTCTGCCAATGCCGAACAGGCGCGCAGCGTGATGTTCTGGCTGCTCGGCAGCTTGGCAGGAGTCCGCTGGCCGGAGGTGACGCTTGCCGCATCGGTCGTGACCATCGGGCTCATCGTCTGCATCTGGCATGCGCGGGCGCTCGATGCGTTTACCTTCGGCGAGGATGCGGCGCGGTCGCTCGGCATCGCGGTCCGACGGGTCCGCGTGGTGCTGCTGCTCGTCACGGCGCTGATGACAGCGACGATCGTCAGCATGGTGGGGGCGATCGGCTTTGTCGGGCTTGTCATTCCGCATGCGGCCCGGTTTATCGTCGGTCCCGGCCATATCCGGCTTCTGCCTGCCTGTGCGCTGATCGGTGCGTTGTTCATGGTGCTCGCCGATATCGTCTCGCGCATCGTCATCGCACCGCAGATCCTGCCGATCGGGGTGGTGACGGCGCTGGTCGGTGTTCCCTTCTTTTGCGTCATTCTCTATCGGGCACGGAGGGTCGCATGACATCCGATCCCGTATCCGCCCCGGTCCTGGCCGCAACTGCCGTGCGCTGGCTTGCCGGACGCAAGGTCATCCTCGATGGCGTCACGGTTTCGGTCGATGAGGGCCGGACGCTCGGGCTGATCGGGCCTAATGGTTCCGGCAAGTCGTCACTGATCCGACTGCTGGCGGGTCTGAGGGCGCCCGCCGCCGGCAAGGTCACGCTCGACGGAAAGCCGATGAGCGGTTTCGCACGACGCGAGCTCGCCCGGCGCGTTTCCGTTGTCGAACAGCATTCGGCAACCGAAGCAAATGTCACCGTCATCGACGTGGTCCGGCTTGGACGCACGCCATACCGGTCGGCGCTGTCGCCCTGGACGCAAGAGGACGACCGGATCGTGACCGAGGCTCTGGTCCGCGTCGGGCTGGATGATCGCCGCGAGCAGTTCTGGCATACGCTGTCGGGGGGCGAGCGTCAGCGCGTGCAGTTGGCCCGGGCGCTCGCACAGTCGCCGTCGGTGCTGATCCTCGACGAACCGACCAACCATCTCGACATCCAGCACCAGATCGACATCCTGCGGCTTGTCTCGGAGCTGCCGCTGACGACGGTCGTCGCGATCCATGATCTCAACCTCGCCGCCCGGTTCTGCGATGTGATCGCCGTTCTTTCCGAAGGACGCCTGGTCGCCTGCGGTTCGCCCACCGATATTCTGACCGAGAAGATGATCGCCGACGTATTCGGCGTTGAAGCCCATGTCTCGACATCGCCGCATCACGGCCGGCTGCATATCCAATTCCTGATGTGAACCAGTCTAGTCGGCGGCGATCTGCAGCAGGTTGCGCAAGAGCATCGCACGGGTGAGCGCGCCGACCGAACCCTGCGGCGGGGTCACCCAGCCTGCGACCTCGGCGACATCGGCTGCGACGTCCGAGACCATCGATCCATCTGTGCCATAGCTGATGCCGACGCCGACGACGGCTGCGCCGGGCTTGACCATGTCTGCGGTGACGAAACCCGGCTGGCCAAGGGCGGCGATGACGATATCGGCGCGCCTGACGTCCTCGGCGATATCCCGCGAGCCGCTATGCAGCAGGGTCACCGTCGCATCGATTCCCTTGGCCGAGAGGAGCATGGCAAGCGGGCGCCCGACGAGCTGGCCGCGGCCGATGATGGCGACCCGGCGTCCGGCAAGCGGAACGGCATTGTCCTGCAGAAGCGCGAGGATGGCGGCCGGGGTACAGGGCAGGAGGCTCGGCTTACCCGACAGCAGCAGACCGAGATTTTGCGGGTGAAGCCCGTCGATATCCTTTGCCGGCGAGATGGCGGTCATCACCTCCGTCTCGTCGATCTCAGGCGGCAGCGGCAGTTGCACCATCTGCCCGTGGATGGCGGGGTCGGCATTGACGGCGGCAATCCGTTCGAGCAGCGCTTCGCTGGTCGTATCCGAGGGCAGGCGCAGGTCGATGGCCTCGATACCGACCTCGACGCAGTCTGCATGCTTGCGGCCGATATAGGTGGCGCTGGCTGGATCATCTCCCACCAGCACCGTCACCATCTTCGGCGCAATGCCCCGGGCGCGGAGACCGGCAACCTCTGCTGCCATCTCGCGCCGCAGCCGGGCGGCGAGGGCTTCGCCGTCCAGCACTGTTGCGGGCGTTTTGGGCGTGGTCACGCTCATTTCAGACCGATCGAGGGATCGATGAAGCGGTTGGTGACGACCTGATCCGGCTTCACATCCGGATCGGCGCGCTCGTCGAAACGGGGCTTCACCAGTTTCAGCATCTCGGTGACACGGTCCATGTCGAAATCGCCGATCGTCGCGTTGGGGCCGTTGCCGATAATGCCGGTGTCGACCATCGTCTTTGCGGCATAGGCCATCAGTTCCGGCGCGGTCTTCCACCAGCTTGCCGCGTGCCCGGCAGTGTTGAAGTCGACGATCACCTTGTTCGCCTCGGCCGGATCCTTGGCATAGTCGGCGGTCGCCTGCTGCAGAAGCGGGACGAGCTTTGCGAGGCACGGTGCGAGCTCTTCCATCCTCGCGGTCGCGACGGAGAGCATGCCGGTGTAGTTGCGATAGCCGAGGTCGTTCATGTCGAGGTAGCCGATGGGCTTGCCCCAGTTGTTGCCGTGCTCGAACTTGTAGACCTCGCTGGTGACAAAACCCTGGTTCAGCCATGTGCCGTTGTTGGTGACGAAATTCTCGCCGTCGCCGCGATATCCCTCGACGAACACGTCTGCGGGAATGCCCTGCTCGACGAGGTAGAGACCGAAGGTGCGCTTGGTGGTCGAGACGTAGATCTTGCCCTTGCCGCTCTCTGCAAAGGTCTTGAGATCGGCGATCGACTTGAAGCCGTCAGGATAGGTGGCCTTGTCCCACAGGAGAACCGTTGGCGCGATATCGAGCGGCGCCATGACGCCGACAACGGGGAAGCGCTTGGAGAAGATGAAGGCGTTGTCCAGTTCCTGATAGCCGAGATGCGGCGTGACGCCGGCCTTGGAATTGCCCATGTAGAGCGCCGAATAGGCGGTCTCGCCATCGCCCATGCCAAGCCCGCCGCCACCTTCGAGGATGGTGAGCTCGATGCCGGTCGAGCCGAGCGGGCCGGTATATTGTCCCGACGTCATCTCTCCGCCCGAGCCGATCAGCTGATAGAGGGGACCTTGCTCGGCCTGGGCCAGCCAGTCCTTCTGGATGATGAACGGGCTGGGGCAGACATCGGCGAGCGGCGTCGTGTAGCGGGTCTTGGCGAACTCGCCGGCAGTCGCACTGTTTGCTGTAGGCAAAGCCGTTGCGAACGTGGCGATCGCCACGGCGGTGGTCAGTCTGGCAGTCAGTTTTTTTGTCATGTTCGTTCCCCTGATTGCTTTTTTCTAGGTCAGTTCAGCGGCGGTGTCAGCGTTGCCTGTCGCTCGATTCGTGCCAATGCGCAAACAGCCGGTTCCCGAGCCAGTTGAAGGTCAGGTAGACGGTGATCGACAGGGCGGAGGCGACGATCAGTGCGGCATACATCTGCTCGTATTTGAAATCGATCTTGGCGTTCATCAGCAGCTGACCGAGACCTCCCTTGCCGGACAGGAAGAACAGTTCCGAGACGATCGCGGCGATGACGGCGAGACTTCCGGAAATCCGCAGGCCCGCAAACAGGGTCGGCGCGGCAGATGGCAGCGCCGCCTTGCGCAGCATCACCCACCAGGAGGCATTCTGCAGCTTGAAAAGTTCGAGAATGTTGCGGTCGACGCTTTTGAGGCCGAGCAGCAGCGTCGTTGGAATGGCGAAGAAGGTGAAGAGCGCGACGATCAGCACCTTGGGCAGAAAGCCGAAGCCGAGGGCGCTCTGGATCAGCGGAATGATCGCCATGATCGGGATCGACTGCAGCGCCACGAGATAGGGGAAGACGGCTTTTTCCAGCGCATAGACGCGGAACATGACGATGCCGAGCATGATGCCGACGGGAATCGACACCGCAAGTCCCGTGATGGCGATGGAGATCGTGGTCAGCGCCCGCATCAGCAGCTCAGAGCGGAAGGCTGCAATGCCGAATGCCTGGCTCCACAGGCCCTCCGCACTCGGCATCAGGAACTGGCGATGCGCTGGAAGGTCGGCCCGGATCAGGGCGTAGGCTGCGACGATCAGGATGCCGAGGATGAGAGGCGGTGCGAAGCTTAAGACGAGGCGGCGGCCGACGCTTGGTGCCGGTGCAAGCGGGACGGGGCTGTAGCGCTCGACCTGCGCCTTCAGCGGCGTCGATTTGTAAGCGGCGACAATAGGATCCGACATGGCGCTCAGGCCTCTATGGCATGGCGAAGGGCACGCGATACCGCTCCGCACAGTTTCGAGAATTCCGGCTCGTAACGCAGGTCCGGCTGGCGCGGGAAGGGAAAGCCGATGTCGAACGTATCGATGATGCGGCCGGGCCGGCGCGACATCACCACGACCTTGCTCGACATGTAGACGGCCTCGGGAATGGAGTGGGTGACGAAAATGCCGGTGAAACCTTCGCGGCAGTGGAGGTCGATTACCTCGTCGTTCAGGCGTTCGCGGGTGATCTCGTCGAGCGCGCCGAACGGTTCGTCGAACATGAAGACATTGGGATTGAGCGCGAGCGACCGCGCCAGCGAGGCGCGCATCCGCATGCCGCCGGAAAGCCTGCGCGGATAATGGGCCTCGAAACCGGAAAGGCCGACCATCTCGATCTTTTCCTTCGCGATTTCGCGGCGTTTGGCGGCCGGGTAACCGCGCAGCTCCATCAGCAGTTCGACATTCCCCTGCACGCGCCGCCATGGCAGCAGGGTCGCATCCTGGAACGTGTAGCCGAGCTGTTGCCGATCGACCCAGACATCGCCGGAACTGTGGCTCGACAGGCCGCTCGCGATCCGCAGCAGCGTCGATTTTCCGCAGCCGGACGGACCGACGATCGACACGAACTCGCCGTGGCCGATGGCGAGGTCGACATCGGAGAGCGCTTCCGTTCCATCCGGGAAGGTCATCGAGACCTTTTCGAACACCACGGCATTGCCGCCGGGCAGGGGCGGATGGGGACGTGCACCAATTTCTGTGGCGGTGACTGTCGGCGATCCCGTCATGACAAATCCCCTTTTCTCATCTCAAAACCGCAGCATGGACGTGCGGACCTGCTCGATGAAGGCCTCCGTGCGCTCATTGGTGACGTTGTTGATATCGTAGAGCGCGTGATATTTCACCTTCACCCGCGGATTGCAGACGACGCGCAGGAAGCGGGTGGCATTGCGGCGTGGTGGATCGCCGAGAACCATCGCACGCCAGCGTTTCGAGCCGTAGGTGGTGACGGTCGCGAGCTTGCGGATATTGGTGAGGCCCGGCGAAAGCTGCCCGTCCTGCAGCTTGAACGACACGTCGGGCAGAAACACCCGGTCGAAATAGCCCTTGAGGATCGCCGGCCAGCCGAAATTCCACACGGGATGGCAAAGAACCAGCGCATCGCAGGACATCAGCCGGTCGACATAGGGCGCGACGCGGCTGCGATTGATGGAAAGGTCGTGATAATCGCGCCGATCCTCCGCCGACAGAACCGGATCGAACCCTTCGGCGTAAAGATCCAGATCGTCCACCGTATGCCCGGCCTCGAGCAGGCTCGCGACGACCGTATCGTGCAGACGCGAGGCGAGGCTTTCCTTCAGCGGGTGGGCGTAAATGACATGTACCTTCATCGGTCCAAAATTCTCGTTATCGGTTGAAAAGGAAGATGCGGCCGGGAGCGGGGACCCAGTCAGGATGCGTCCAGGCGATCATCTTGCCGGGGTTGAGCAGGCCCTTCGGATCCGTGTGGCGCTTGAATTCGAGCTGGGCCGGATCTGTGCGTTTCATGCCGCCTTCTTCGAGCGTTACCCGGTGCGGGTTGAACACCGTGACGCCCAGCCGTGTTTCCAGGATCTTGACCACCTCTTCGAGCCGCTCAGTGCTCTCGTATCGCAGCAGCGGCATGGCGACGGCGGCGACCTTGCCGGAAAACCGGGTGAATTCGAAATGCAGGATCAGCTCGTCGCCGAATGTCTCGGCGATGCGGTCGATCGCGCCATAGAGATCGTCCTGCGGCAGCATCATCTGCAGGTAGGTGATCGACGGATCGATCTTGATCGCCCGAAGCGTCGTGTGGTTCCAGGCGAGCTCATAGGCTGGCGGCAGGCGCATGCCGGCACCATCCCGGTCGGCGCGGAAGCGGATGACGGCGCCGGCGGTATCGTCGACTGCGGTCACCAGCGTATCGAGATCCTGCCTTGCGACCATGACCGCGATCAGCGCCTCGCCGGATTTCAGGAAAGCCGCATGCCGGGTGAAATAGCGATCGGGAATGGCGCTTTCGAAGGTCGAGAGCATGCGGAGCGTGATCGCGTCATCTTCACCGAGACGAAAGGCGAGCCGGGTCGCTGCTGCAAAGTTGGGGGCGCCGATCAGCACGTCGACCCAGTCTCCGGCCGGATCGACCGGGATCTCGATTTCGGTGATGACGCCGTTGACGCCGTAGGCGTGTGCCGCCTTGGCAATGTCGTCGCCGACAAGGTCGAGGACGCGAGGCTCTGCTTCCATCGTCACGAGACGCAGGCGGCGGATATTGGCGGGATTGCGCAGGCCGCCCCAGCGGATGGCGCCGACACCGCTCGATCCGCCGGCGATGAAACCGCCGAGCGTCGCAGTTGCCGTGGTGGACGGAAACAGGCGGATTTCCAGGCCCTTTTCACGCGCCGCCTGTTCAAGATCCGCCATGACGGCGCCGGCTTGGGCAACGAGATGATCGTTGCCGATGCGAACGACCCCGTTCATGTGTTTCATATGGAGGACGACGCCGCCCTGTAGCGGCATGGACTGGCCGTAGTTGCCGGTGCCGGCGCCTCTCACGGTAACCGGCACGTTGCAGCGGTGGCAGATCGAAAGGATCTCGATCACCTCGGCTTCGCTGCGGGGAGCAACCACCAGATCGCCGCAGACGTCTTGCAAAAGATCCTTCAGGACCGGGCTGTACCAGTAGAAATCCCGGCTTTTCTGCTGCACCGTGCGCGGATTGTCGTCGATGTCGAACCGGGCGAGGGCTGCCCGGCAGGCTTCCAGCTCTGCACTCACGCGCACCTCCGTTCGATACCTGCCGCTTCGGCAGTCTCGATGCCCAAGGGTTTGCCGTTGCGCAAAACAGTGCGGGCGGTGTTCGTGCGGGAGAAGAGGTCGGTCCAGCCGGTCGCTTCGAAAATGATGGCATCCGCCGGTCCGCCGGCGCGGATCATGCCGGCGTTCTCGAGACCCACGGCGGCCGCCGGTCCAGAATGGCAGGCGGTGGACCAGCCGGCGGGATCGCCTTCGAGCTGGCCGAGGAACTGCGCCTGGCGCATCACATCCAGCATGTCGAAATCGCCGTAGGGGTGGAATGCGTCCTGCACATTGTCCGACGCGAAGGCGACGTTGACGCCGGCGGCGCGCAGTTCGGTGACCGGGGCAAGGCCGCGCAGACGCGGCGTGCGGCCGGGTTTGCGGTCCTGCAGGAAGCCGTTGGTGAGCGGCAGCGCGACGACATGGATGCCGGCTTCGGCAATGCCGGCGATCAGGGCCTGCGCTTCGGGTTCGTGCTTTTGGGCAAGCGCGCAACAATGTCCGGCGACGATGCGTCCGGCAAACTTGTGCCGCAGGGCCGTTTCGACGACGAGCGAAAGGCCGTCAGCGGATGCGTCCGTCGTTTCGTCCACGTGAAGATCGAGGTCGAGCCCGTGTCTTGCGGCTGCCAGAAACAGCCTGTCGATCCGCTCCGGCGTGGCGCTGCCCGGTCCGATAAAGGCGCCGAGCACGCCGTCGCGCTTCGCGATTTGCGCGCAGCGTCGATCGAAACCGTCCTGCTCCACCCGAAACAATGCCATCAGGGCGACCGCCTGCAGGGTCAGACGGTGCTTCCAGGCTGACTGGATTTCGCCAAAGGCGATCCAGGCGGGGCTGTTTTCGGGTTCCTCGAACGTATCGAGATGGGTGCGCAGCGCGACCGTGCCATGCTGTTCGGCCTTCACGAGTGCGCGGTCCATGCGCTCCACGATATCCTCGACAGTTCGGTTTGGCGCGTCGGCCATTGCCAGTTCGACGGCGCCGGCAAGGCCGTTGTCGGAAAACCCGGTTCGCTCTGCAGTGAAAGCCTTGTCGAGATGGACGTGCATGTCGATGAAGCCGGGCAAAGCGAGGCGTCCCTGCGCATCCCACTCGCGCTCGCTTGAGGTTGGCGCATGGAAACGACCGTCGCGGATCGTGACGTCGAAGGTGACGAGGCCGCTGCGGCTGTCTGCTGCGTGATGGGGAAGGCCATCGACCAGCGCTGCGGGTGCGCGAAGATTGCGGATGGTGAGCGGGGCGACGCCGAAGGGCGGCAGAACGGCGCTCATATCGGTTGTGTCCCGATGGCAGCCATGCCCGGATGCGCTGCGACCTCGTCCAGAAGTTTAGCGTAACGGGCCGCCGCATGGGCAACGATGGCGGCGCCGATCTCAGGCGTTGCGGATGCGGCATCGCCGGCGACTCCTGCCGGGTGCAGATCCTCCGCGACCCAGCCGACGCTGATCGGGCCGAGCAGGCGAAGGACGTCGTTGTTCTCGGCGACGGCTGCCGAGGCCGGCACGAAATTGCGGGCTTCGTTCATGTCGACCAGATCCGGCCGGAAATGCAGCATGGCCGCGGTTTCGACCAGTCCGCCATGGATGCCGTCGCGCTGTTCGAGCGCCGAGACGAGGCCCGGCGGAAAGCCCATCGAGATCCATCCTGCCGATACCACGAACAGCTCCGTTTCCAGCCGCAGGCTTCTCGCCACGATCTGCAGAACCGGAACGTTGCCGCCATGGGCATTCAGAAACACCAGCTTGCGAAAGCCGGCGCGGGCAACGCCGTGACCGATCTGGGTGAGGGTTGCCAGAAGCGTCGTGGCATCGAGTGTCAGCGTGCCGGGAAAGGACAGGTGCTCGTCGGATTTGGCGTAAGCGATGGTCGGAAGGATGTAGACAGCTGCATCCTCGACGAGCCGCGCTGCCTCGATCGCCATGCGTTCGGCAAGGATGCTGTCAGTGGCCAGCGGCAGGTGCGGGCCGTGTTGCTCCGTCGCGCCGACAGGCAGGACCGCGACAGCGCGACCTTTGTCGATGGCTGCGAAATCGGTGGTCTTGAGGTCTTGCCAAAACTGAAACGGCATGGTTTGTTCGCTTATCGAGCAATTGTTCGCTAAATCGTAACTTATGTCGCCGGTTCGTCAAGGTGAAAAATGTTGCGGTGCGGAAAAGATAGGCACACGAGTTCAACCTCGGGTCTGGAAGGAGCGCCGGTGCTGGATGAAAACGACAAGGAAGTCTCGCTGACCTTCGCCAAGGGGCTTGCGGTCCTGCTTGCTTTCGATGCGAAGGATCGCGCCATCACGATCAGCGAGATTGCCGACAAGGTCCAGCTCAACCGCGCCGTTGCACGGCGGCTGGTGCGGACGCTGGAGCAGCTTGGCTATCTCGCCTGCGATCGCGGCCGCTATGAGCTGACCCCCCATGTGCTGCGGCTGAGCCAGGGTTTTATCGAGGGCCGGGGCATTCCGCAGATCATCCAGCCGGTGCTGCGCAATGCGGCGCAGGAGGTCGGCGAGTCCGTCTCCTATGCGATGCTGGACGAGACGGATGCCGTCTATGTCGCGCACGCGTTCCTACCGTCTAAATTCACGCTCAATCGGGTCACGACCGGCACGCGGGTGCCGTTGCTGCCGACGGCTTCGGGGCGGGCGATCCTTGCATTCCTCGATACGGTGCGGCTGGATGCCATCCTCGACAGTGCCGCCTTCTCGGCCCATACCGACCAGACCGAGACCCACCGGGATCGTCTGGAGGAGGCGCTGAAACAGATCCGTGAGCGCGGCTATGCGCTGACCGACAGCGAATATGTCAGCGGCGTCGCATCGCTGGCCGCCCCCGTGTTTCATCCCGGCATCGGCGAGGTCGTCGGTGCCGTGTCGATCATCTTCGAGCATGGACAGTATGATGATGCGGCGCTGGCGGAGATGGCGGCAAGGCTGAAAATCTGCGCCGGGCAGATAGCCTCCACACTCTAGGGAAGTCACATGCTTGAGATCGTCACCGGGTTCGAAATTGCAGCCGGGATCAATGCCGAAACACGGCGGCGCATTTCGGCAAGTGGTCGGACGGTTCGTTGCGTCGTGCTGCTCGATGACAGCAATGCCGGCATGGCCGCCTATGCGCGTCGTCAGCAGGCCAGCGCGCAGGAGGTCGGCATAGACCTGCAGCTCGAAGCCTATCCGTCTGATGTCGGCGCGCTGACGGCGCGGCTGAAAGAGTTGGCAGCAGTGGCCGAGATCGATGCAATCGCGACGCTCTATCCGTTGCCAGCGGGCATGGATGCGCGCACGGCTGCTGTTCTGATCGGGCCGGGCAAGGACGTGGACGGACTTCATCCTCTCAATGCCGGTGACCTGGCGCTCGGTGCCATGACCCGCCCGCCGGCGACGGCGAAGGCTTGTCTCCTGATGGCGCAGGCGCTGGCCGGGTCGCTCAAAGGGCGCGAGATCGTGCTGGTCGGGGCGTCGCGGATCGTCGGTCGTCCACTCGCCAACCTGCTGCTTGACGCGGAGGCGACCGTCACGATTGCGCATGCGGCGACACGGGATCTGGCGGCTCATACGCGCCGCGCCGATATCGTCGTGACGGCTGCGGGCGTTGCCGGGCTGATCGGTTCCGACCATCTGAGCGATGGCGCGATCGTGCTCGACGTCTCGATCAATCGCGGCCCTAACGGACTTGTCGGGGATGTCGATCTCGACGCGGTTGCTGGGCGCAACGTCACGGTGACGCATGTGCCGGATGGCGTCGGTCCGGTCACCACGGCTTGCCTGATGCGCAATGTCGCAGATGCGGCGCTCGGATCGTCTTGATGGAAATCAGCAAGATCTCGACACGGTGATATTGCACTGCACCAGAATTTACGCTTTTCTACTCATATCCGAACACAAGTTCGATAAACGAACAAACCGGGGAACTCGTAATGACCTTCCATCTTCGCAGCTTCGTGCTCAAAACTCTCTCCGCCGCTCTCGTCGTCGCCTCCGTCGGCTCGGCTCAAGCCGCGGACATCCGTCCCGGTGTCACCTTCGCGGGCACGCCGTCCACCGATCCCGCGCGTGCCGCCATGGAGAACCTGGTCTTCGACCTCGCCTCCGCCTGGGCGTCCTGCAATCTCGAACTGATGACGAATGCCGTTACGGAGGACGTGGCGTTCTCCTACCCGACCAGCAGCATCACCGGTCGCGACAAGATGCTCGCCGACCTCGACACGTTCTGCAAGGCGGCCAAGGATACCAGCATCTACCTTCCGGAAGACGCGTTCTTCATCGATACGACGACCGGCCGCATCGCGGTGGAGCTGCAGTTCCGCACGTTTCAGCGCGGCAACCGCCAGGTCGTCAACGATGTCTGGATCGCCCATGTCAAGGACGGCAAGATTTCGGTGATCAAGGAATATCTCGACGGCCGGGTGAAGGATCTGCAGGCGCTCGGCGTGCTGCAGCTCGAGGAAAGCCCGAAGACGCTGACGCCGTGGCCGGCCCGCACCGAACAGTGGAAAGGCTGCTTCCCGATCGTCAAGGCGGCACCAGTCAACACCTGCCCGTGATCCTCACGTCGTGAAGGCAGCACGCGAGCCTTGGGGTCGCGTGCTGCAGATTTCCGGTTAAGCCGAGAGCAGAACGCTCATCTGATAACCGCCTTCGAGTTCCACGACGACGCGACCGGCGCCGGGCAGCGGCATCGCGCCCGAGAGCGCACCTGTCGTCACCGCCATCCCTGAGGTGAGGGATGTGGCAGGGCGCTTGGTGTCATTGGCATAGGCAACCAGCCAGGCGAGCACGTCTCCGACCGGATGGGCCACTGGTCCGTCATAGACCGGGCTGCTGTCATGGGTGACCTTGAGGACAAGCCCGCCGACCGTGTCGATCAGCGTCTTCGGCACTTTCGGGCCGAGCGCATAGCCGCCATTGCCGATCCGGTCGGCGAGGTAGAGCGGGAAGGAGACGCTGCCACCTTCCTCGACTGCGGTGACAAGCAGTTCCGAGCCGAGATAGGCATCCGCCACGGCGTCCAGCACTTCCGCCCTTGTATAGGCTTCGGATCTTACCGGCAGATCCGCGCCGAGCTTGACGGCGATCTCGACTTCAAACCGTGTGCCGGGGTGATAGGGAAGCTTCGCTTCGCTGGTCGTCTCCACGTAAGGGAACAGCGGCGCGATCACCGGCTGCTTGTCCGTCGACATCGCGACTTTGATCATCTTCGCGCTGGCGCCGATCCTCTGTGCCACGGCGTTCTGTGCCGCCATGCCGGCGCTCAGATCCTGGGGCAGGGCAAAGCTTGCGGACGGCGCCTTGCGGCCTTCCTTGCGCAGCGTGATCAGGCTCTCGGCCAGCGTTTCGGGATTGAACGCCTGGGTTGAGAGTTCGGCCATGAATGTCTCCGATCGAATGATTTGCGGCTGAGCTTTGTGGGGCTCGTGCCAACGTTTCGCTGTGGTTCAGCGGGGTGGAGATCGTCGCGAACGCAGAGCCGTCCGTCAAGGCTTTGCGGGCAATATCCCGGCCCGACGCGCATGGATCTGTTCAGCAGGCCGACTTAACCTGCTGATATCGTTCGTTGAGAGGACAGGATTCTTGGTCAGTCGACGAGATACTTGTCGTTCTTGGCGCTCGGTATCTTCACCACTGTCAGCGTAGCGTCCGTCAGCGCTTCGAACGCGTTGACCGTGCCGGGCTCAATGACGATCAGGCTGCCTTCGCCCCATTCCCTGTCCAGCATGCGGACACGGCCGGAGACGACGAGCGTGATTTCCCGGGCGATCTTGTGGTAGTGCCGGGCATCGCGATCGCCCGCCTTGTAGCTCTTGACGCCCACTTCGAACGCGTCGGTCTTGACGACGCTCGGATCGAAATCGCCGACGAACCAGCCGCCGATCATGTTGTCGAGATTATAGGACGGTTCGCTCATCTTGCCCTCTCAGATCGACAGTTCGCTCAGCTGGCGGTCCGATTTGATCGGATGATAGTCCTTCGCGTCGATCGGGTAGACGCCGATCTTCTTGTCCTCGAGAACGAGCTCGTTATAGACCGGGCAGACATAGAACATGTCGTTGTGCCGGGCATCCTTGCGGATCGCCGCCTTGGCTGCCTTGACGAAATCGGACCCTTTGCGGAAGTAGTAAAAGCCCGCCGTCGCATTGTCGCTGATCGGGTGCTTTTCGGCCGCTTCGACCACCATCTGGCGCTCGTCGAGCCGGACGAAGGAATAGCGCGGATGCACCGACCGGAAGGTGACGGTGCCGCCATCGAGCTCGCGCCGGCTGAAATCGGCGATGATGGTTTCCATCGGAACGGTCAGGAATTCGTCGCCGTTGAGGATCAGAAGCGGGGTGTCATTGTCGATGCTGCCGGCGGCAAGCAGTGCGGTGCAGGCCGCACCGTGGGTCTTGTCCTTGACGGCAACGATCTCGGCCGTCGGATCGATCAGGCGGACGACGTCGTCGAGATGGTAGCGGCGCAGTTCCTTTTCCTGCATCGCGATGATCACCCGGTGGCCGGTGATCCGCGCGCATTGTTCGAGCAGACGCTGCACCAGCGGCATGCCGTCCACCTCGACCAGCGGCGTCGGGAAACTTTCGGAGGAGAGGATGCGGGGCTCGCCCGCCATCAGGATCAGGATGTTCATGCGACCACCTGCAGTGCCGGAAGCTCGAACGATGCCTGCAGCTTGTCGATCGACTTGCTGATCGACTGGTAGTTCACCTCGGACACGTCGTTGACGACCATGACATGGGCACCGGAAGCGCGCGCTGCCCGGATTCCGTGGTCGTTGTCCTCGACGATCAGGCATTCTTCGGGTGAGAGGCCAAGGATGCCGATGGCCTTCAGGTAGATTTCCGGGCTGGGCTTGCCGACGCTCACGTCTTCGTTGCTGAGCTGGAACTCCAGGTAGTCCTCGAGGCCGGCCTTTGCCATCATCAGGTTGACGGTGCTGCGGATGGAGTTCGAGGCGACGCCGAGACGGTAGCCTTCGCCGCGCAGCCGCGCGAGCGCGTATTGCTGGCGAAACACCGGCTTACACTTGGTGTGGATCAGCTCGGTCGTATAGCGCTGCTTCATCTCGTTGACGAATCCGTGCAGGGATTCCGGAAGACCGCGGGTGGAGGTCAGCATCTGCAGCTTGGTGCGGGTCGGCAGGCCGTCGAACGTGGTCAGGTGCTCGTGCAGCGGAATGGTAAAGCCGAACAGTTCCAGCGCGCGGTTCAGCGCTTCGTAATGCCACTCGCGGGCATCGATCAGCACGCCATCCATGTCGAAAATTACAGCCTTAATCATCGTCATCAAACCTCGTGCGCCAGACTTTGCGCTATACGCGCAGCAGTTCTTTGGCTTTCTCGGGAAAATCGGTGCAGATCATCAGCCCTTCGCGATCGCGCAGGCCGGAAGAGACCAGCCAGTGCAGGAAAGGTTCGTATTCGTCGTGCCGGCGATGCAGGTCGGGCGCGACAAGCGCGACCAGCTTGCCGTCATCCAGCAGTTTTTCGACCAGCGGCGCTTCGTACCAGCGGCCGGGCAGAAAGTTGTCCAGCCAGACGCCGGTGATGCCGGGTTCGCTGTAAAGCGAAGGCACGCGCTCGTATTCGCTCAGTCGGGTAAACGAGGTCATGCCGCGCTTCACGCCCTGGATCAGGTCCGGAACCGAGCTGTCGAACAGGAAATAGTTGTCGTAGCCTTCGGCGGTCAGCACCTCGGCCAGCATATCATGCAGCCCGTCGGCCTTGATATTAAGTGCAAGCGTCGGAGACCCGTGCTGTCTGGCGAGGCTCAGAAGATAAGCGAAGGAGATTTCGGTACCGTTCGGAATGTCGTGGGAGATGACCAGCCGCGGCTTGCCGCCGATAAGGCAGTCGCGCACATCGGTCTCGGTACCGTAGCCGAGCGAGAAGGAGCGGACGAAGGCCTCGACTGTGTTCTTTTCCTCGGGGGATTTCCAGTATCCCCGATGACTGAGGATCTGGATCATGCCGGTTCCTTGATGGACTGAGTCACTCTCAGAGACAGCGGCAGATTGCGGAAGCTCTCAAGATCTTCGGGAACGCCGAGGCCGTGCATGCCCTTGTCGACGGAGCCGATCGAGTAGGCGCCGATCTTCATGCCGTCCTCGATCATGAAATTGTAGACGGGAGCCACGTAGAACTCACCGTTGACGCGGAAGTCGCGCTCGATCATCCGGTCGGCATGGGCGACGAAATCCGATCCCTTGCCGAAATTGTAGATGCCGACGGTGGCATGGTTGGAGATCACCTGTTTTTCGACGACGTTGTCGATAAAGCCGTTGTCGCCGAAGGAGACAAAGCTCCACTTCGGATCGTCCGCCGACATGGTCATGATCAGGCCATCGAGACCGTCTGCGGCGGCAAGGTAGGCGTTGATGTCGACATCGACATACTGATCGCAGTTGGCGATCATCATCGGGTTGCCGTTGTCGATGGCGTCGCGCGCCAGAAGCACGGTGCAGGCGGCGCCCTCGGTGACGGTTTCGACCAGATAGATATCGCAACCCGGCGCCCACTGGCGCAGATGCGCGTCGAGACCGTAGTCCCTCACATGCGATGCCTGGCAGATGAAGATGAAGTGATGCTCGACATAAGGCTTTAGGTTCTCGATCACGAGGCGGATCATCGCGACGTCATGCACGGGCAGAAGTGGTTTTGGAAGCGTGTAGCCGGCTTTTGCAAAGCGGCTTCCATGACCTGCCATCGGCACGACGATATTGAGCATCTGCGGCGGTATCCAAAATAAAAGTTTGCAGTTGATCCAGTGCCTGAAACCTTAAGGCTTGAAGCTGGTGCCAAGCTGTCAAACAGGTCAATTTCCAGCGTCCGCGCCCGACCGCGGGCAAGGTCGAAACGCCTATTCGGCCTGGATTTCGCCGAGCTGCATGCCCATCGACGGCGACGGTGTCGTCAGTCGCGGCCGGTTGAAGATCTTGTAGAGCGGATTGTCGCATTCGGGATTGGCAAACAGCGTGTTGGAATCGAAGTAGCCGTCTTCGATGAAGCGCAGATTTGCGTGCATGGTGCGCAGGAAATAGTACATCAGATGCAGGTGAGCGCGGCCCGAAAGCTGGTTCATGATCATGGCATTGTAGAAATGTGAAATCGCGCTCTTGCCGATCACATGCACGGCGTCGCCGACGCGCCAGTGGTCACGCCAGTAGGATTTGTATTCCTTGAAGGGAAAGTAGATGCTGTCGCGGCTGATATCGACGTTCCAGTCCGAGATCTTCTTCCTGAACTGCAGGTCGAAGCGGATCACGGCGAGCGCATCGTATTCGTCTTGGGCGAACACGTGCTTGAGGCCTTCCTTGTAGGTCTCGATCTGCGAGCTGCCCTGCGCATCCAGCTTGATCAGCTCGCACGGTCCAAGCTTATCCTGAAGCTCGGCCAGGGCCGGGCTGTCATAGGTGGCGAGGTAGATTTTCGCATCGGGATTGCTTTCACGCACCGGCGCGACAATGTTCTCGATGATCGAGTCGATGTTCTTGCGCGCATCCATCGGCAGGCCGAAACGGTCCTTCTCGATGTAATTGTTGCCCCGGATCAGTACGGAAAGTCTCAACGTTGCCCCCTATGGAAACGATTATCGCAGTCGCTGATCAACGTCTTGCCCCCGCCGATCCTGTCTCTCTGCGATAGTCCCCGTAGCTGGTGCGGAGCAGGTCAGGCCCTCTTTCAGGCCGGAATCGACGCCGCCTGCAGATCGGTCGTGGTCTGTTTCGGCTTGCCGTAGAGCCCGATATTCTCGTCGCCCCATGCCTTTAACGCGGTCAGGATCGGTTTGATGGTGAGGCCGAGCGGCGAGAGGCTGTATTCCACCTTGGGCGGCACCTGGGCATAGACCTTGCGAGTGATCAACCCGTCCGCCTCCAGCTCGCGCAGCTGGTTGGTCAGCATGCGCTGGGTCACGGCCGGGATCTGCCGGCGGATCTCGTTGAAGCGCAGCGTGCCGTCCAGCAGATGAAACAGGATGACGGACTTCCACTTGCCGTCGATCAGGCCGATCGCCGCTTCCACCGAGCAGCCGGGGCTGCAGTCGAACCTGGTATGGTGGGCCTTGGCCATCACGGTATCCTTTTTGACACTATAGGCTGTTTTTGTGCGTATTGGCTTTGGATGATCATAGCGCCATATGAGGCTTATATCAATTCTGCCCGCAAAGGAGAACGCCATGAAAGCCATAGCCTACAGGACCGCCGGATCGCTCGATCGGGACGACGCGCTTGAAAATGTCGAACTGGACCGGCCAAAGGCGACGGGGCGGGATATTCTCGTTGCGGTGAAAGCGATTTCGGTCAATCCGGTCGATTACAAGATCCGCAAGAACGTCTCGGCTGAAGACGGCCAGTGGAAGGTGCTGGGCTGGGATGTGGCGGGCGAGGTGGTCGAAGTCGGCGATGACGTGTCCGCCTTCAAGCCGGGCGACGAAGTGTTCTATTCGGGTTCGCTGATCCGGCAAGGTGCCAACAGCGAGTTCCATCTGGTCGATGAGCGGATCGTCGGCCACAAGCCGAAGTCGATCTCGAATGCTCAGGCGGCCGCCTTGCCGCTGACGGCGATTACCGCCTGGGAAATGCTGTTCGACCGGCTCGATATCGAAAAGCCGGTTCCAGGTGCAGCCAATGCGATCGTCATCATCGGTGGTGCTGGCGGTGTCGGATCGATCGCCATCCAGCTTGTCCGGGCTCTGACCGACCTCACCGTGATTGCGACGGCGTCACGGCCGGAGACCCAGGCCTGGGTCAAGGAACTGGGCGCCCATCACGTCATCGATCATTCCAGGCCGATCGCCGAACAGGTGAAGGCGCTCGGGATCGGCGCGCCCGGTTTCGTTTTCTCGACGACCGAAACGCCACGTCATACGAAAGAGATCATCGAACTGATCGCGCCGCAGGGTCGGTTCGGGCTGATCGATGATCCGGAAACCTTCGACATCACCGGTTTCAAGCGCAAGGCTCTTTCCGTGCATTGGGAGCTGATGTTCACCCGGTCGATCTATGAAACGGCCGACATGGACGAGCAGGGAGAGCTTCTGAACCAAGTCGCCGCACTGATCGATGCCGGCCGGATCCGCACCACCGTCACCGATGTGATGAGCCCGATCAATGCGGAAAACCTGAAGAAGGCGCATGCCACGCTGGAAAGCGGCAAGGCCCGCGGCAAGATCGTGCTCGAAGGGTTCTGAGGCCTGCGAAACAATGATCCGGGGTCAGCCCCGGATCACCTCTTCCGCTCCGATCGCGGCGGCGAGGAGCATCTCGTCGTCGTGAGCAACCGCCGACAGGAGGAATCCGACCGGCATGCCGGCTTCGCCGGTTCCGCAGGGGATCGACACGCCGCACCAGTCGAGGAAATTGCCGTAGCCGGTATTGCGGAGCGTCCTGCCGTTGGCCGCGAAAAACGCCTCGTCGTCGGCCTTCAATGGCGCAATGGCTGGTGCTACATGGGCGACGGAGGGGAAGGCGACGAGGCGATCGGCGATCAGTGCCTCGGTCTCTGCCGTCATCCGGGCGCGAGCATCGATGATTGCGAGATAGTCGGCGGTCGTGGTCTTTTCGCCAAGTCTGGTGCGGGCAACGACGCGCGGGTCCATTCCGCCAGCATCCGCACCCGCCAGTCGTTCTCGATGGAGCGCAAAGGCTTCCGCCGTCACCATCGGTCCGTATTTCGCCATCAGTTGCGGCAGTTCGTCGAAGGACGGGAAGGCGAGGCGGGTGATGCGGGCACCGCCTGCTGCCAGCCTCTCGATCGCTGCCTCGAACGCCTCGACCACACCCGGCTCGGCGCCGTCGAACACGCCATTGGTGGGGATGACGATATCGAGCGGCTGCGTGGGCTTTCGTGGTGTCAGCGGTGTGCCAAGACCCCGCATTGCCGCGTCGATCCACACGGCGTCCTGTACGGTATTGCAAAGCGGTCCCAGCGAATCGAGGCTTCTCGCCAGCGGGAAGACGCCGTCCATGGCATATCGGCCACGGGTTGCCTTGTAGCCGACGACGCCGTTGAAGGCAGCCGGGATGCGGACCGAGCCACCCGTGTCGGTTCCCATGGCAACCGGCACGAGGCCCGCTGCAACGGCCACGCCAGCACCTGACGAGGATCCGCCCGGCACGCGGGGCATGTCTGTCGAGCGCGGATTTTCCGGCGTGCCGTAGGTCGGATTGATGCCGATGCCCGAAAATGCGAATTCGCTCATGTTGGTGCGGCCGATCGCGACCATGCCGGCCTGTTTCAGGAGATCGACGACCGCTGCATCCTTGGTCGCCGCCGGATCTTTGGCCATCACGCTCGAGCCTGCCGTGGTCGAAAGGCCTTCGATGTCGAATAAGTCCTTCCAGGCGATCGGGATACCATCGAGAATGCCGAGCGAGCGATTTTCGCGCAGGCGGTTTGACGCAGCTTGGGCTTCGGAAAGCGCACGGTCCCGCAGAAGCGTCACGAACACGGCCTTGTCGGAATAGGATTCAATCGCCGACAGGACCGATTCGGTCACTTCAACCGCATCGACCTTGCCAAGCTGCAAAAGCGTCGAAAGCTCGGCAATCGACATCGATCCGTAAGACTTGGTCACAGTGCTCATCCTTATCCGTTCACCTGGGATCAGAGGTGTAACGGATTCGTGCAAAAGGAGAAGACATTGCCGCTCCAGCGTCAGGAAGCGTGTTCCGGCTTCCCCTTGCGTTTCGTGGAGGCCAGTTCGTCGAGCTGCTTTTCGCTCATCGACTTCTCCATGCTTTTGGAAGCACCCTTCAGTTCCGATTTCTTGGTCTCGCCGCGCTTTGCGGAAAGCGCGGCGCCTGCTGCCTTTTGCTGCGCACTTGATTTTGCCGGCATGTCGTCCTCCTTCGTTTCCGCTTAAAACTTGGCAAACCGTGTCCCGGTTCCCGACAGCACGGAACCTCTGCAGCGTCTCGGCGGTTTCCCCACCGGCTCGCCACATTGCTGGCCTGACGACGTCAAAGGAGACCATGATGGAAAACGAAAAGCACGAAGACGACAAGGCGCGCGAACCGGTTCGTGACGAATTGAGCGAGCAGATGGAAACGACCAACCCGGCAGCCGTGCGCGAAGCCGCGCGTCGCGGCGAAATCGACCGTTTCATGGTCAAGACCGATCTTGAAGACATCGACCAGCGCGAAGACGGCGACCAGCCGGACGGACGCCCAAGCCCGATGGCCAATGCGGACAACCAGGAAAAGCCGTGAGGCTGAGCCTGACGCTCAGGCGGGAAACAGCGGGAAAACGCGCTGTTCCCGCTACCCACTGACATTCGGAGAAAACCGATGAATGCCGATGTAGAAAAGCGCCATGGGCTCGCCCCCGCACCGACGGCGGCGCGGGAAACGCCGCCCCATCCGCTCCAGGCAATGCCCGATCTCGAGGTCAAGGCGGCACCGTTTCTGGCCGATGCCGATGCGGAGGCCTTCGTTGCCGTGGCGCTGGAGGATCTGGTCGATTGCCACATCCCGTTCCTTCTGGCCGGCACGTTCGCGCTCAGCGCTTATACCGGCATTACCCGTCAGACCAAGGATCTCGATATCTTCTGCAAGGCCGGTGACTACGCCCGGATCCTCTCGCATTTCAAACAGAAGGGATACGAGATCGAGGTCGAGGACGACCGCTGGCTGGGCAAGGTCAAGAAGGGCAAGCACTTCTTCGACGTGATCTTTGCAGCCTCCAACGGCACGATGCCGATCAGCGACAGCTGGTTCGAGAATGCCAGACAGATCGAGATGAACGGCCACAAGGTCCGTATTATCGCCCCGACGGAGCTGATCTGGTCGAAATGCTTCGTCCAGCTTCGTCACCGCTACGACGGCGGCGACATCGTCCACACGATCCTGCGCGCCCATGACCAGATTGACTGGGAGCGGCTGCTCAACCATATGGAAGTGCATTGGGAAGTGCTGCTGATCCACCTTCTCAACTTCCGCTGGATCTACCCGACCGAGCGCGACAAGGTTCCTGATTGGCTGCTCGACGAGCTTCTCGACCGCCTGAAGGCGCAGCGCGAACTGCCCCTGCCGCAGATGAAGGTCTGCCGTGGCCGCATGTTCAGCCGCATCGATTTCGAGATCGACGTCAAGGAATGGGGTTTTGCCGACGTCGGTGGCGAGGGAGAACTGCGCGCGGGCGTCGATGAAAAAACTTTGGAAGGAGGCCCGGTATGAGCAAGTCTGACAAGGCTGCCGAAAAACAGAAAAGCGATCGCAAGAAGCCTGAGGGCCTGCAGCGTATCGCTGCCATGGGCGATCTCCACGTCAAGGAACACGGCTCGGAATCCTACAAGGACCTGTTTGCCGAGATCTCGCAGGAGGCGGACATTTTGGTCCTGACCGGGGACCTGACCGACCTTGGCAAGGTCAAGGAAGCCGAACTGCTTGCCGCCGATCTGCGCTCATGCTCGATCCCGATGGTCGCCGTACTCGGCAACCACGATTATGAATGTGGCTGCGTCGAGGAAGTCACCCACATCCTGAAGGACGCCGGCGTCCACCTTCTCGAAGGTCAGGCAGTCGAAATCAACGGCGTCGGTTTCGCCGGAGCCAAGGGTTTTGCCGGTGGCTTCGGGCGTCACATGCTGGGTTCCTTCGGCGAGCCGGCGATCAAGGCGATGGTGGCCGAAAGCGTCGAGGAAACGATGCGGCTCGAAAACGCGCTTCGTCAGGTTCGCTCCGAACGCGCCATGGTCGTGCTCCACTACGCTCCGATCCGCGAGACGGTGGAAGGCGAACCGGAGGAAATCTTCCCCTTCCTCGGCTCGTCGCGTCTGGCCGAAACGATCGACCGCTTCCCGGTCAAGGCTGTTGTCCACGGCCATGCCCACCGCGGCCGCTACGAAGGCAGGACGCCAGGGGGCGCGCCGGTCTATAACGTTGCTTCGCATATCGAAAAGCCGACAGGTCGGCCTTATGCGCTGCTCGATCTCTGAGCGCTTTCCAGGCTGAAAAACATCAGCCTGCGAAAATCACGGATCGTGAAAGGTTTGCCTGTTCCATGATGGAACTGTCACGCCTTTCACTCGTTTGCCGGTCGCTCTCAACCTGATGAAAGGGACCCCATGTCGGACGTCAATGCCGTCGCCGAACTCCGAAGCTTTCCGAAAACCTGGGGAGCGGAATATGTCGCTGCTGGCGAGGTAAGGTTCCGTCTCTGGGCTCCGGGCCAGGAAACGGTCGTGCTCCGTCTCAACGGCAAGGATGCCGAGATGAGCCGCAGCGACGACGGATGGTTCGAGATCCTGGCAACCGGCGTCGAACCGGGCGCGGAATACAACTACGTGCTGGCCGATGGTACCGTTGTCGCCGATCCCGCATCCCGTGCCCAGAAGTCCGAGGTCAACGGCGCTTCGCTTGTCATCGATCCGACCAGCTACGACTGGCAGACAACGGAGTGGACTGGGCGCCCCTGGGAAGAAACCGTCGTTTACGAGATGCATGTCGGCACCTTCACCCCTGACGGCACGTTCCGCGCCGCGATCGAGAAGCTGCCCTATCTCGCCGAACTCGGCATCACCATGGTCGAGATCCTGCCGATTGCGCAGTTCGGCGGCAACCGTGGCTGGGGTTACGACGGCGTTCTTCTTTATGCGCCGCATGCCGCTTATGGCTCACCCGATGATGTCAAAGCCTTCGTCGATGCAGCTCACGCGCACGGCATCTCCATCGTGCTTGACCTCGTTCTCAATCATTTCGGCCCGGAGGGCAATTATCTGCCGCTTCTGGCGCCCGACTTCTTCCACAAGGAGCGTCAGACACCGTGGGGTGCGGCCATCGCCTATGACGTCGATGCGACCCGCCGCTACATCGTTGAGGCCGCGCTCTACTGGCTGCATGAATACAATTTCGACGGCCTTCGCTTCGATGCGATCGACCAGATCGAGGATATTTCCGACAGCCACGTGCTGAACGAGATCGCCGAGCGCATCCGCGCCGAGATTACCGACCGGCCGATCCACCTGACGACCGAGGACGCCCGCAACATCATCGACCTGCATCCGCGCGACGAGGACGGCAATGCACCTCTGTTTACCGCGGAGTGGAACGACGACTTTCACAATGCCGTCCATGTTTTCGCGACCGGCGAAACGCACGCCTATTACGAGGATTTCGCCAAGCAGCCGGAAAAGCTCGTCGCCCGGGTTCTGGCCGAAGGTTTTGCCTATCAGGGCGAAGTCTCGCCGCATGCCGGCGAAAAGCGCGGCGTGAAAAGCGCAGGCCAGCCGCCCGTCGCTTTTGTGGATTTCATCCAGAACCACGACCAGGTCGGCAACCGCGCCGAGGGCGAACGTCTGATCGAGCTTGCCGGTGCCGATCGCACCAAGGTCCTTTACGCCTCGCTTCTGTTCTCGCCGCATATTCCGCTTCTATTCATGGGCGAGGAATATGGTGAGACGAATCCGTTCCTCTTCTTCACCGATTTCCACGGCGACCTTGCCAAGGCCGTGCGCGAGGGCCGCGCGAAGGAATTCCAGGGCCATGCCGGCCACGAGGGCGATGTCGTCCCCGATCCGAATGCCAAGACGACCTTCGACGCCTCCAAGCTCGACTGGAAGAAGCACGATAGCCGCGATGGCAAGGAGTGGCTTGCGCTGACGAAGGAACTGCTTTCCCTTCGCCAGCAGCACATCGTGCCGATGCTTGCAACGGCCACCGGCAACTCGGGCAAGGTTCTGAAGACCGGCGAGGGCTTCCTGGCCGTTAGCTGGACTTTCCCGAAAGGAACGTTGTCGATCGCGCTCAACATCGGCGAAAAGGCGCAGCCGCTTCCCGATCTGCCGGGTGAGACGCTCTTTGCCTGGCCGTCCGAAACGCCGGATCTGCCCCAGAACTCTATCATCGTCCGCCTCGCGCCCGCCGGAGACATCAAGTGACCATCCCGACAGCTACCTACCGTATCCAGTTCCGCAACGGCATGACTTTCGATCGCGCGAGCGAGCTCGTGCCTTACATGAAGCGCCTCGGCATCAGCCACCTCTACGCGTCGCCGATCTTCACGGCCACGTCGGAGTCAACCCATGGCTATGACGTGACCGACGCTAACGAGATCGAACCCTCGATCGGTGGTCGCGAAGGCTTCGATCGCATGGTGAAAACGTTGAAGGACGCAGGTCTTGGCCTGATCCTCGATATCGTGCCCAACCACATGGCCGCATCGCTTGAAAACACGTGGTGGCGCGATGTTATTGAAAATGGCCAGAACAGTCGGTTCGCAAAGCATTTCGACATCAACTGGTCGCGCCCGCTGACGCTGCCTTTCCTCGGCGACTCGTTCGAGACCGCACTTTCCAATGGCGATATCTCGGTGAAGCCCGACCCGAAGACCGGCAAGCCGGCTTTTGCCTATTACGACAGCTACTATCCGCTCGCGCCGGAAACTTATCAGGGCCGCGAGACCGAGGTGACCAAGCTCACCGACAAGACATCGCTTGTAGAGCTGCACGAGCGCCAGCCCTACCGGCTGATGTCGTGGCGGGAAGCACCGCGCGATCTCTCCTACCGCCGCTTCTTCGAGATCACCGGCCTTGCCGGCGTCCGCGTCGAAGACAAACAGGTATTCGACGACACCCACCGCCTGATCCTCGAACTGGTTCACTCCGGCGCCGTCGACGGTTTGCGCGTGGACCACGTGGACGGTCTCGCCGATCCAAAGGCCTATATCGAGCTTCTGCGCCAGGAATCTGGTCCCGATTGCTACATCACCGTTGAAAAGATCCTCGGCGAAGGTGAGCACATCCCGAGTGACTGGCCGATCTCAGGCACGACGGGTTACGAGTTCATCGCCTCGCTGTCCGACGCTCTTGTGGACGGTGCAAAGATCGCCGGTCTGCGCAAAGCCTATGACGACGTTGTCGGCAAGCCGGTCGACATGGCGGCCGAACTGCGCGCTGCCAAGCTTCTGATGGCCGACAAGAACTTCGAGGGCGAGTTCACGACGCTGCTGAAACTTGCCGTCGCGATCGCCAACACGGATGGCATCAGCGTGGACGAGAAAACCACGAGGTCTGCACTGCGCGAACTGCTGGTCGCATTCCCGGTCTACCGGACCTATGGGACGGAAGCAGGTCTGCCGCCGGAGGGCCACGAGATGCTGAAGAGCGTCGTCGACAAGGTCAGGCAGGGCCCGAATGCGCCGGATCAGGCAGGCCTCGATCTGATCACCCGCATCCTCGGCAACGACGTTTCCAAGAAAGCCTCGGGCGATGCGGCCAATTTCCGCACCCGCTTCCAGCAGCTGACCGGCCCGCTGATGGCAAAGTCCGTCGAAGACACGCTGTTCTTCCGTCAGCATATGGCGCTTGCACTCAACGAAGTCGGCGCCGAACCGCTGCCGCGTGACTTCTCGGTCGAGCGTTTCCATCATGACATGGAAACCCGGCTAGAGCGCCAGCCGGATGCGCTGTCTGGGACATCCACGCACGACACCAAGCGCGGCGAAGATGCCCGTGCCCGTCTCTACGTGCTGACCGAGGCGCCGGAACTCTGGTCGGAATGCGTTGCCCGCTGGCGCAAGATGAACGCGACGAAGGTCGTCTCGCTGGATGATGGCCCGGCACCGGAGCCTGGAGTCGAATGGATGCTCTATCAGGCGCTCGCAGGCGTCTGGCCGACAACGCTGCAGCCGAAGGACGAGAGCGGCCTCAAGGCACTCGAGGAGCGTTTCCTTGCCTATGTCGAGAAGTCGATCAAGGAAGCCAAGCTGCGCACCAACTGGGGCGACAGCAACGAGGCTTACGAGAAAGCTGTGCTCGACTACGCCCGTTACATGCTGTCGCCGAAAAACCAGGAATTCCTGGCGGACTTCTCCTCGGCGCTCCAGCCCTTCATCCGGGCCGGTCTGGTCAACAGCCTGACCCAGACGATCGTCAAGCTGACGGCACCGGGCGTGCCTGACATCTATCAGGGCAGCGAGGCGCTTGATTTCAGCCTTGTCGACCCCGACAACCGTCGCGAACCGGATTTCGCCATGCTGCAGGACCTCCCTGCGGAGAACGACAATCCGGACTCCTCGACAGAGGACGGATGGTTGAGCGGACGGCTGAAACAGCACCTGATCCAGCGTCTGCTGCACCAGCGTCGCGACGCGCCGGACCTGTTCCGCAAGGGCGACTACGTGCCGCTCAAGGCGACCGGAAACCGGGCTAAAAACATCCTGGCCTTCGCCCGCACCGATGGCGATCAAGCCCTGATCGTGATCGTACCGCGGCTGGTCTTCGGCGCGCTCAACGGCGACGTCTATCCGTCACGGGGCGAGCGCTGGGCGGAGACGGAAGTGGAGCTGCCTGCACAGCTCGCCAACCGTCGCTACCGCGATCTCTCCACCGGCAAGGACGTCGAGGCCAAGGACAGCATCGCCGTCAACCTCGCCTTTGCCGATCATCCGTTTGCACTGCTGACTGCCGAATAGGCGAGCCCTCATCTAATCGCACTGCTCGCCGAAGTGACGGCGGGCAGTGACCTACCCAGGCGGGACGTCACAGATACGAAAAAGGCGCCGGTTCGATCAGAACCGGCGCCTTTTTGTTTCTCCACCTGAACTTGAAGTTCAGTGGAAAAGGGCAATCAAATCAAGCAAATCCAACGAGGTTCAGAACCGCGATTACGATGACGACTGCGCCTACCAACCATACGATGCTATTCATGATAGTGTCTCCTTTTGCTGTTGGGAGGTGAACGATGAGGCGTAAAAAAGGTTCCTGAAAACGTGATCTCTGCGTCGACAGATGTGAGTCCGCCTCAGGCGCCGGGTGCTGCACTGCCATCGCCCCGGCGCAACCGCTTCAGCTGGTTGACGACGCGCAGGGAATTGTTGGCTCGGAGGGCCGATCCGTCGGAGCTTGTGGACAGGATGCGAAGCATGTCTTCTGCCTCATCCACCGAAATGGTGCCTCTTGCGGCAAGGCCGTCGATCATCAGCAGCATTGCGCCCTCAAGCGCCAGCGACCGCCGCTGTGCTTCCGTCTCAGTCTCTTGCATTTCCGGCATGACAGGTTCCTTGCTTGTCATGTCGAATGGTTGGCGCGGGAAATTGTTCCGGTACTCGCGCGACGAGCGGCAGTCGGAGACCACCCGGTCGCACCAGAATCAGACGTCGTTCGGGCTTCCTTGCAATCTGCCCTCCCGCGCCCGGTAGATATATTGGCTGGCGACAAGCCAGCCTTTCAGCGGTCGCAACGGCAGGATGCAGGTCAGAAGCAGGAAGGGGAGAGAGATGAGAAGATGCACCCAGAACGGCGGCGAAAACACCGTCTCGATCCACACTGCGAGTGCCACCGAGGGCACGCAGGCAAAGCAGATCACGAAGAAGGCCGGACCGTCTGCGGGATCCGCAAAGGCGTAATCAAGCCCGCACGCTTCGCATCGCGGCCTGATCGTCAGAAAGCCCTTGAAGAGATGGCCCTGGCCGCAGCGCGGGCAGCGCCCTCGCACGCCCGTTGCGTAAGGCGAAAGCGGCGCCCAGTTCCCGTCGTCTGCCATGTTGCCTCCCAATCATGCCATGTCGATCTACCCGACACGGAATAAGTGCAACGGCTGCAACCCACAAGAGGCGCGCGTGAGGCGCGTCAATCTGCCTCGCCCGACGAAAGTCGATCGCGGGGCGCCCTCTAGTCGGAGAAAGACTCTGAAATCACGTGCCGATCGATGATGCGCAGGCTGCGGTCCGGCTCGATCACATAGGTCTCGCTCACCCGGTCGCCGAACTGGTCGATGAACTCATGCGGAAACGTGCTGCCGATGGGGGATTTGGTCAGCTTCGAACGCGGCTGGCCGCCATAGGTGATGCTCCCCTTGATCGGGGCAATGTCAGATCCGCCACCACTGGCGCCGGCGGTCGTGCAACTGCTGAGCGCCAGGGCAAGTCCCAGAAGGCCGGCAGAGAAGGCGACGATTTTCATGACATTATCCTCATTGGTTAGCACACGCTGCACCCACCTCTATCCAACTTAGGGTCCAGAGCGCTTTTGGCTAGATTGAACCATTCTGCCTGTGCGCTCATGCCGTCGGCAGCGGGCGAGCGGGAACCGCGGGCGCCATTTCTTCTCGACGCAACGGTGTCAGTGGGGCATTCTTGTAAACGGACAACCTCCTGAAAGCTCACAGATCGAGCTCGATTCCAATCAACGATCGAAGGGATGAAACAATGGCGCCACGGACGATACCCGCAGAACTCGATGCTGCCTTAACGGCGTTGCCTCTGAGGACCGGCATCTATGTGCCGGAAGATCTTCTGGAAGACTGGTTTGCGCCAGGGACGGGCATGAGCCCTGTCAGTGCCGAGGCGTTGTCGCAGGCCGAAACCTACGGCCGAAAACTCGAGTGCGAGTTCAAATATTACCCGGAAAGATTGGAAGGCGTGTTCTGGAAATGGGTGCCGGCTCTTTAAGGAGCCTGTTGTCCGCTGATCCGCGCTGCTGCGCAAATCGTGGAGGTTCGGAAATTATCCAATCCGAACCTACATCACTTACAGGCTCGCGTAACGATCGCGCAAAGCCTCGAATTTCACCAGCTGATCCGCCATCAGTTCACGGCCAGCGTCGCGCTTGACGAACACCTTGAACATGGCGGCGCCCTTCTGGTTCATGAACCAGACCGAGCAGGAACGGCGACCATGGAACGCACGGTCGACGAAGGTGATAGAGGCGCAGTTGTCCTTGCGGATGTGGCCACCGATCGGGCTGTCGCCGTGGATGTTGAACCAGCCGTGGCTTTCCGATCCGGCCGGAAGGATGCCGTCGATCTCGGCCACCACGTCCTCCGTGTGAACGAGAAACAGCACGACGCCCCAGGTGGTCAGCTCCGACCAGATTTCGTCGAAGCGTTCCTTGCCGGCAATGACGGCCGACCCCTCCGGCAGGACTGCCAGGATTTCTGCCGCCGTCACATCGGCGCCTGCTGCAATCGATTCAACGACGCCGTCGGGCTTTTCTGAGAGAGCTTTGAGCGCGCGTTCGCGGCGGTCGGGCGCGATCTCCGAGTGGGTGTCCATTGCGGACCTCAGGCTGCGTCGGCGGCGCGGACGCCGTTCTTGTCTTCACTGATGATGACTTCGAAACCTTCAAACTGCGGGCCGGAGAGGTATTCGACCTTGCCGCGGTTCTGGCCGGCATTGGCATGGGCTGCACGGAACTGTTCGGACTTTGTCCAGGCCTGAAAATGCTCAACGGTTTCCCAGATCGTGTGGGAGGCATAGAGCGTGTGATCGTCGGCCTTCGGTCCCTTCAGCATGTGAAACTCGACGTAGCCTGGCACTTCGGCAAGCCGGCCCTGGCGGCTTTTCCACATGTCTTCAAATGCTTGCTCGAAGCCCGGCACGACGCGGAAACGGTTCATGGCGATGTACATGGAATCAATCCTCACATATGTTTCACTTCGCACTCAAGTTATCTCTTGATGCCTGTCTTGAAAACCGGAAAAAACTTGTCTAGTCAACTCAAGTTATAGGGCGGCTGGGGCGGATCGCATCGCAACCGAGTTTGCCCTCTGGTATCACAAGGGCGGGTCTCATGGTTTTCTCTCTCCGGGTTTCCTCACCAAGGTTTGCACATCTGCTTGCGCTTGCCGTCGTCTCTTCCGCGGTCGCATTCGGTGGCGCGGCGGCATCGGACAGGGGCAATCCGGACGCCCGGCGCATCGTTTCGATCGGCGGCACGATCACCGAAATCCTCTACGATCTGGGCGCCGAGGACCGTATTGTAGCGCGAGATTCCACCAGTTCCTATCCTGCCGCCGCAAATTCCAAGCCTGACGTCGGCTATATCAGGGCACTCTCTGCCGAAGGCATTCTCGGCCAGAAACCTGATCTGATCCTGATGGAAGAGGGGTCCGGTCCGCCACCGGTGCTGGAAATCCTCAAGGCCAGCGAGATCCCTGTCGTGGTGATCCCGACACCGCCGGATGCGGCAAAGATCGGCCAGAAGATCCGCGACGTCGGTGCGGCCGTCGGCCTTGCCGACAAGGCGGGGGTACTTGCCGCAAACACCGAGGACGGACTGAAGGCGCTTGCTGCCGATGTGGTGAGGATTGCCGGCGAAAAGAAGAAGGTGCTGTTCGTTCTCTCCGTCGCCAACGGGCGGCTGATGGCGGGGGGTGCCGATACGGAAGCCGGCGCGATCATCGAAATGGCGGGTGGCGTCAATGCCGCGCCCTCGATCAAAGGCTACAAGCCGCTGTCCGACGAGGCGGTGATTGCCGCGGCTCCTGACGTGATCCTCTCCATGTCGCGCGGCGACCATTCGACCACGCCGGATGAGATGTTCGCGCTGCCGTCGATGCAGACGACGCCGGCCGCTGCGTCGAAGGCGCTGATCTCGATGGACGGGTTGCTGCTCTTGGGCTTTGGTCCGCGCACGCCTGACGCCGGCCGGGCGCTTGCCGAAAAACTCTATCCGGATGCGATGCACTGATGATGAAGACGCTGGCCATGCCGTTTCGCAACACGGGCGAGGGCGATCGCACGTCGCAGGGCGTGCTGGTCATCGTCCTTCTCGTAGTGCTCCTGATCGCCGCCTGCCTTCTGTCGCTCGGCGTTGGCCCGACCGGCGTCGGCCTTCGCGATCTCTTCGCCTACCTGACCGGCAACGGCGACAGCCTCACCACCCAGGAACGGGTCATCCTCGAAGCCGTCCGCCTGCCGCGCACGGCGCTCGGCCTTCTGGTCGGCGCGGGGCTGGCTGTCTCAGGTGCGATGATGCAGGGCCTGTTTCGCAATCCGCTTGCAGATCCCGGCATCGTCGGTGTCACATCCGGTGCCGGGCTCGCGGCGGTGCTGGCGATCGTGCTCGGCGGCACGGTGCTTGCCCCGGTCTCGATGCTGCTCGGAAACCAGTTCCTGCCGCTGATGGCGTTTTTCGGCGGCCTGATCAACACCTGGATGCTCTATGTCATCGCCACCCGCGACGGGCGAACCTCGACCACGGCGCTGATCCTCTGCGGCATCGCGATCGGTGCCCTGTCGGGCGCTTTCATGGGCCTTCTGATCGTCATGGCCGATGACCGGCAGTTGCGCGACATCACGTTCTGGAGCCTCGGTTCGCTCGGCGGTGCCACCTACGGGCGGGTGCTGTCGATCCTTCCGTTCATCGTCTTTGTGATGGCGATCATCCCCTTCGTCGCGCGCGGTCTCGATGCGCTTGTGCTTGGCGATGCGGCGGCCTTCCACATGGGCGTGCCGGTGCAGCGGCTGAAGCGGATCGTCATCGTCGCGGTTGCAGCGGCCTGCGGCTCCACGGTCGCCGTCGCCGGCTCGATCGGTTTTGTCGGGATCGTGGTGCCGCATCTGCTGCGGCTTGCGATGGGGCCGTCGCACCGGTTTCTGCTGCCGGGCTCGGCGCTCGGCGGCGGCGCGCTTCTGCTGATCGCCGATGCCGTGGCTCGTACCGTTGCGGCACCCGCGGAACTGCCGATCGGGGTGATTACGGCGCTGTTCGGCGCGCCGGTCTTTCTGTTCCTGCTGATCGGACGCAACGGCATCGGCATGCGGGACCTGCCATGAGGGGCATACGAGGAGGACGGGCATGATCAGGGCAGAAAACGTCACCGTCAGCCGCGCCGGTCGCAAGCTGATCGATCAAGTCAGCCTAACGCTGGAGCCCGGCCGTTTCAGCGTGGTGATTGGCCCGAACGGTGCCGGAAAATCGACGCTGATGAAGGTCCTGTCCGGCGAGATGGTGCCGGATAGCGGGCATGTTTCCTATTACGGTGCCGATGTGGCGGCCTGCAAGCCGGTCGATCTGGCGAGGCGCCGAGCGGTGCTACCGCAGGCGACGCAGCTGGCCTTTCCCTTCTCGGCGCTGGAGATCGCCCGCATGGGTGCGGTTGCCAACGGTTCGCTCAATCCGGGAGAGGAAGCGCGCAAGGCTCTGGCACGGGTGGGCCTGCGCGGTTTCGAAAGCCGGCCCTATCCGTCGATGTCCGGCGGCGAGCAGCAGCGCGTCCAGTTTGCCCGCGCGCTGGCGCAGGTGCCAAGGGCGGTGGTCGACGGCGTGCCGTGCGCGCTGTTTCTCGACGAGCCGACCGCCAGTCTCGATCTGGGCCACCAGATCTCGGTGCTGGAAACCGCCCGCGATTTTGCGGCTGCCGGTGGCATGGTTCTCGCCATCCTGCACGACCTCAACCTTGCTGCGGAATTTGCCGACCATTTGGTGGTTTTGAACCACGGCTGCGTGGTGGCGGAAGGTCCGTGCCATGCCACCGTGAGCGACGAGATGATTGCTTCCGTCTATGGCATCGCCGGTGCCGTCGGTCGCGTGCCGGCAGCGCATGTGCCTTACGTGCTGCCGCAGTCGCGGCATCGCTAGCTCAGGCGTCCGGTCGCGTCAGCATGAAGATGGCCGGGCCGATCATCAGCGCGGCGACCAGAATGGCGAGCCAGGCTGCCGGGTGCGAGCCGAACCAGAAGCCGGTATAGCTGACGGCCATCAGCGAGATCGCCGTGACCTTCGCCCTTCGCGAAATAGCGCCGCGCTCGCGCCAGTTCCTGAGCGGCGGGCCCAGCGTCTCATGGTCCATCAGCCAGGCTTCCAGCTTTGGCGACGAGCGCGCAAAGCAGGCGACGGCCAGCAGCAGGAATGGCGTCGTCGGCAGGATCGGCAGGAAGGCGCCGATCACGCCAAGCCCCACGAACAGCCAGCCGAGACTGAGAAAGATGTAACGCATCAAAGGACCTACGGGAATCTGCTGACAAGGATAGACAAGTTCGCGGCGCCCGTCTTCATGTAAAGAATCAACTGCACGGGGATGCTGTCTGGTGTTCTGCCATGGGGAGCGGGACCCCTGATATGGCCTCTACCCTTCCCATTTGAAACCCTGTCGGTATAGTGCCGCCGATTTCGAAGAAGCAGGAGCGATGATGTCTAAGAAAAAGGTGCTTGTCGTTGGTGGGGCAGGGTATATCGGGTCCCATACGTGCCTCGTTCTGGCGGACCGGGGTTACGAGCCCGTCGTCTTCGACAATCTCTCCAACGGCCATGCGGAATTTGTCCGTTGGGGCGAGCTCGAACAGGGCGATATCCGCGACCGTGCACGGCTCGACGAAGTGCTCGCCAAGCACAAGCCGGACGCCATCCTGCATTTCGCTGCGCTGATCGAAGTCGGCGAATCCGTCAAGAACCCGGTCGGTTTCTACGACAACAATGTCATCGGTGCGCTGACGCTTCTGTCGGCCGCGATCGACGCTGGCGTGAAGGCCTTCGTGTTCTCCTCGACCTGCGCAACTTACGGTCTTCCAGACCGGGTGCCGATGGACGAGACTCACAAGCAGGCGCCGATCAACCCTTACGGCCGCACCAAATTCATCATCGAGCAGGCGCTGAAGGACTACGGCACCTACAAGGACCTGAAGTCGGTCATGCTGCGCTATTTCAACGCGGCCGGTGCCGATTTCGAAGGCCGGATCGGCGAATGGCATACGCCCGAAACCCATGCGATCCCGCTTGCCATCGAGGCAGCGCTTGGCCGCCGTCAGGGCTTCAAGGTGTTCGGCGACGATTACGACACGCGTGACGGCACCTGCGTCCGCGACTATATCCATGTTCTCGATCTGGCCGACGCGCATGTCCGCGCCGTCGATTACCTGCTCGCCGGCGGCGATACGGTCGAGCTCAATCTCGGCACCGGCACCGGCACCACTGTCAAGGAACTGCTGGACGCCATCTCCGATGTGTCGGGCAAGCCCTTCCCAGTCGAATATGTCGGCCGCCGCGAGGGCGATTCCACCTCGCTCGTCGCCAACAACGACAAGGCCAAGGCCGTGCTCGGCTGGGAGCCCCAATATTCCCTGCAAGACATCATCCGCTCAGCCTGGGACTGGCATTCCAAGTCGAACCACATCCTTCGTTAAGGAGCGCTCCGATGGCAAAGATGGTGCATTCGATGATCCGCGTGCTGGACGAAGCGCGCTCGGTCGAGTTCTACGACAAGGCGTTCGGCCTGAAGGTCGCCGATCGCAGGCCGTTCGACGGGTTCACGCTGATCTACCTCTCCAATCTCGAAACCGGTTTCGAACTGGAACTGACGGTCAACGCGGATCGTTCTGAACCCTACAACCTTGGAGACGGTTACGGCCATCTGGCGGTGACGGTCGAGGATGTCGAGGCGGAACACAAGCGCTTCTCCGAACTGGGCCTGACGGTGGGCAAGCTTGCGGACATGCCGCATGAGGGCCGGCCGTTTGCAAAATTCTTCTTCGTCACCGATCCGGATGGCTACAGGACCGAAGTCATCCAGCGCGGCGGACGTTTCACCTAAAGGACATCTGTATGGCGGACGGCGATATCAAGCTCGAGGAAACCTGGAAATTCGCGCTCGAAACAGAGTTCGAGGATCCTTATATGGCCGATCTCAAGAGCTTCCTTGTGTCCGAGAAGAAGGCGGGAAAGCTCATCTTTCCAAAGGGTTCGGAGTATTTCCGTGCACTTGACCTGACGCCGCTCGATGAGGTGAAGGTGGTGATCCTCGGACAGGACCCGTATCACGGTGAAGGCCAGGCGCATGGCCTGTGCTTCTCCGTCCGGCCCGGTGTTCGTATCCCGCCATCACTCGTCAACATCTACAAGGAAATGGAAGCGGATCTCGGCATCGCGCCGGCAAAGCACGGTTTTCTCGAACACTGGGCCGAACAGGGCGTGCTGCTTTTGAACAGCGTGCTGACCGTGGAAGAGGGCAAGGCTGCGGCCCATCAGGGCAAAGGATGGGAACGCTTCACCGATGCCGTCATCCGCACCGTCAACGAGGAATGCGACGGCGTCGTCTTCATTCTCTGGGGCGCCTATGCCCAGAAGAAGGCGGCCTTTGTCGATGAGGAACGGCATCTCGTCATCAAGTCCGCCCACCCGTCGCCGCTCTCGGCCCATAACGGATTTCTCGGCTCGAAGCCGTTTTCCAAGGCGAATGAGTATCTGCAGTCCATCGGCAAGGATCCTGTCGACTGGCAGCTGCCGGAAAACGTCTGAGTGGTGAACGCTTAGGCCACCTCGTCAACGAAAAATGAACAATCCGTTCGGATGTGATCCTCTATCCAATTCGCATCCGATCACCAATTATCACCCCAGACAACGGCTCGCTCCCGAGCCGACAAATTGAAAAGGGGTTTGACATGATTAACCAGATCAAGGGCCTCCACCACGTCACGTCGATGGCGGCCAGCGCGTCCACCAACAACAAGTTCTTCACCGATACGCTCGGCCTGCGCCGGGTCAAGAAGACCGTCAACTTCGATGCGCCTGACGTCTATCATCTCTATTACGGCGACGAAATCGGCACGCCCGGCTCGGTCATGACCTATTTCCCGTTCCCGCATATCGCCAGGGGCCGCCCCGGCTCAGGCGAAGTGGGCACGACCGTATTCTCTGTACCGCAGGGCTCGCTCGGCTACTGGACGGATCGTCTGACCAAAGCCGGTGCCGATGGTTTGAAGGCCGACGAAGCCTTTGGCGAAAAGCGCCTGCAGTTTGCAGGTCCAGACGGCGACGGGTTTGCGCTGGTCGAAGTCAAGGATGACGACCGCGCCCAGTGGACGGGCAACGGCGTCGGTGCCGACGAAGCGATCCGCGGCTTTCACTCCGCTTCGCTCAGACTGCGCGACGACGGTGCCAATGCCGAGCTCTTGAAGTTCATGGGCTATGAACAGGTTGATGCCAGAGACGGTGTCACGCGGTTCGGCATGCCCGGCGGTAACGGCGCCGACTTTATCGACGTCGAGACGATGCCGAATATTTCGGGCGCACGTCTCGGTGCCGGCTCCGTGCATCACCTGGCGTTTGCGGTCGAAAACCGTGAAAAGCAGCTCGAAGTCCGCAAGGCGTTGATGGATACGGGGTATCAGGTAACTCCGGTGATCGACCGCGATTACTTCTGGGCCATCTACTTCCGCACGCCGGGCGGCGTGCTGTTTGAGATCGCGACCAATGAACCCGGTTTCGACCGCGACGAGGATACCGCGCATCTGGGCGAGGCCCTGAAGCTGCCGACCCAGCACGAGCATCTGCGCTCGACGCTCGAGGAGCACTTGGAACCGCTGGCCTAAGGAGAGAGACGATGAGTTTCGACAGTTATGTGCACCGGGCGCGGCCCGGTGCACCCGGTGCGCCGATCCTGTTCACCTTCCACGGCACGGGCGGCGACGAGAACCAGTTCTTCGATTTTGCGAGCCGGCTCGTTCCGGGCGCGACGATCATCTCTCCGCGCGGCGACGTCGCCGAGCATGGGGCGGCGCGCTTTTTTCGACGCAAGGCAGAAGGGGTCTACGATCTCGATGACCTCGCCCGTGCAACCAAGCGGATGTCGGAGTTCGTGGAGGCCAATCGCGACCGCTACGAATCCTCGACCGTGCTTGGCCTCGGGTTTTCGAACGGCGCCAACATTCTCGCCAATGTGATGATCGAAAGGCCCGGCCTGTTCGAGGCGGGCGTGCTGATGCATCCGCTCATCCCGTTCACGCCATCTGCGCGCACGACGGGCGAGAAGGCGCATGTGCTGATCACCGCCGGTGAGCGGGACCCGATCTGCCCGGTTCCGCAGACGCAGGCACTTGCCGACTATCTCCGCGCGGCCGGTGACGAGGTGACGCTAGAATGGCATGCCAGCGGCCACGAGATTCGCCCGAACGAGATCGAAGCGATCAAGACGTTTCTGGCGCCCTATGGTGCCCGCGGCGAATAATTGAGATCGCCGGGCCCGCAGATCCGCGGGCCTGGCTTAGCCGTCAGATATGCGGCTCGGAATAGGCCGTGCACTCGCCGACATCCTGCCATGTCGGCTTTCTGCCTGCGCGCTTTGCCTTGCGGTCGGAATGGCCGAGATAGAGATCGAGGCGGCGGTCGTGCAGGCCGGGAACCAGGCTCAGCGGTGAGAAGGGCAGCGGCGAGAACGGATTGGTGCGGTGATAGGCATGCAGTTCGACCCGCATCGTGTGCTTGAAGCTGACTGCGCGCGAATGGAACGCATAGGTATCGGCAACGACAAGCGTATTGGCCGGCACAGTCACCTTCTTCGGCTCGAAATCACCAAGCGTGGTCAGCTCTTCCGGCGTGATGCGGAATGATCCGTCCGCGTGATGGGCGCGGTTGTCCGTACTGGCGATCAGGCTTTGCCGATATTCCCATTCGATCCGCTTTTCCGTCAGCTTGTGGCTGCCCGGCACGAATACGAAGGGACCGTTGTCCGCCTCGACATCATCGAGAAACAGCCAGGCCTTGGAGGTCGAGTGAAACGTGTCCGCATGGAGCGCGGTTTGCGGATCGGCCTTGGCCAGGGCCGGTTCGGCAATCACCGTCTGGATGAAGTGGATCGGATCGCCGCCGGCACCGCCGACATAGCGCAGGAGGCCGGCGATCGACTCGTTGTGGCTGAAGCGAGCCAGATCCGGCAGGCGCTTCAGCGCTGTCGGGCCGATCGGAATCATCCGCGTCACCGCCTGTCCCTGCCGCATCTCGCGTGCCGGCAGGGGCTCGCTTTTGAGGAAATCGCGGATGCGCAGGAAGACGTCCTGCGGCAATGCGTTTTGCCGGATCACGAACCCGTCGCGATCAAACGCGCTGCGTTCCTCCGGTCTGACCTGTGACCCCAGGATGCGGCGACGGTAGTCTGCCATCCAAGCGGCTATCCGCACCCGCTCCCGATGCAGGCCAAGCTCGTTCAGGTGCGGATGGCCGATCAGCGGGTTTTTGCGAAACGACTTGTCGCTGCCAAGAATGCCAAGCGCCAGCCGCGGATAGCGCCACCATTGAATTGTTTGCTGCGCCATACCCAACCCCGTATCTTCGTCGCTGCGATCATACCATCAGGCATTGAGGCCGCAAGGGATCAGGTCGCCTGCTCTTTGCCCCGTCCCAGGCTCGTTTTCAGGGGAGGGTTGGCTTGCAGCGTCGGCCGTTGAGAGGTCTAGTGCGCCATTGCCATGCTTTGAAGAGAGTAGCATTCCTCGATGAAGACGACATTCAATCCGCCATCCGTCCGTCAGCCGTTCGGCGCCTACAATCACGGTCTGCTCGTGCCGCCAGGAGCCAGTCTGCTGGTCACCTCGGGCCAGCTCGGCATTGGCCTTGACGATGCAATCCCGGCCGATGTTACCGCCCAGGCAGAACTCTGCTTTAAGGCGATTGGCGCGATCCTTGACGAGGCCAAGATGACCTATGCCGACGTCATCCGCATTTCCGGCTTCGTGACGAGGCGCGAGGACTTCCAGGCCTACATGGCGGTGCGCGATCGTTTCACGCTCGACCCAAAGCCAGTCTCGACGCTGATCATCGTCGGCGGATTCACCCGCGCGGAATTTCTGGTCGAGGTCGAGGTGACGGCTGCAAAGGTATTTTAGGGCGGATCTCGCTTTGCCACGATACTATCAGGATCAAATGGTAATAGTCTTGTCAGTTGATGCCTTATATTCGAAATTTACTGTGCCGATTAAACAAAATTCGAAATAATCAACGACGACCACGCTAGCCTATATTGAAACGTTTCTCGCAAAGTGATGATGTCTTTTCATGGTAAGGGGCTTTCCGGGGGGCATTTCATGCGCCACTACATGGTTGGAGCTGCACTGTTTTCGTGTGCGCTTGTCTTTGCGTCGTCCGCACTGTCCGCCGGCCTGGTCGCCAGCGTCAGCCTGTCGTCCCAGACGATGACGGTGAGCGAAGACGGTGTTGATGTCTACCGCTGGCCGGTATCGACCGCTCGGAAAGGCTACAGCACGCCGCTCGGCAGCTGGAGCGCAAAATGGCTCTCGAGGAGCCACAGGTCGCGCAAGTACGACAACGCGCCAATGCCGTTCGCCGTGTTCTACAATGGCGGCTATGCCGTGCATGCGACGTTCGATACCAAGCGCCTCGGTCGACCAGCCTCCCATGGCTGTATCAGGCTGCATCCGGAAAATGCCGCAACCTTTTTCGCGCTGACGAGCCGGTATGGAACCGCTAACACCCGCATCGTCGTCGGCTACTAGGCCGTGTGCAGCTTAGCCTGCACGGGAACCAAGGTTCAGTATCCGCAACGGCGCAGTTGCGCCTCGTATCTGGCTGCCATGGCGGCAGATTTCTTTGCGGTCTGGCGAACCCCGCCGCCGAACTGGCCGCGCTCATAGCCGCCGTGGCCGGTATAGTAGGCGAGGTAGAGGTTGTAGGTATCGCTGAGGGGGATGTTGTTCCGGATATGGCTCTGGTGGTGATACCAGCCGACAAAGCGGATGGCATCGCCGAAGTCACTGCGGCTGGCGGCCCAGCGACCCGTGGATTTGCGGTAACCGTCCCAGGTTCCGTCCAGCGCCTGTGCGTAGCCATAGGCCGAAGAGATACGGCCCCAGGGAATGATGCCGAGCACATATTTGCGCGGCGGGCGGGCGCGGGCGCGGAAACTCGACTCGACGTAGATCGTCGCCATCAGGATCGGGACCGGCACGCCGTATTCGCGGCTTGCTGCGCGCGCCTGGCGGGCCCAGTTGTTGAAAAGCCCGTCTCTCTGCTCGAAAATCGCGCAGGCATCTCCGATCCGGCTCGGCGCGGAGGCGCAAGCCGTGAGGGACATCATCAGAAGGGCGATGTAAAACGCATTACGCATCGCGCGTTCTTTCAGGCTTGGACTTAAGGCTCTATCTCTGAGGTTTCAGACTGGAACAATGCCACTAAAACTTAACGAAAAGTTTAACGGCCCAGAAAGCAGCCGAAAGGCTCCACGCGCTCGCCTCGGCGCGATGGTTTGCGATCGTCGACATTGAAGGGGTTGCGGAGACTCGGACTAATCGTCGAGGTATCGTTCGCGGTCCTCGACCATCACTTTTTTGGAGAAGGCTGACTGGATCAGCGCTGCGGGCAAAAGCACGATAAACGCGACCACGGTGGCGACGCCGTAGGCGAGGGCGGCCAGCGCCCATAGAATGCGGTTGATCATCGGCTTCATCCAGGTTGCCCGATCGGTTGCCTCGGCCCGCACACATAGCACGAAGATCTCTCCAATTCATGAGTATGTTTTCACATACACGAGCTGCGCAGAAAAGTTTTATAGCGCAGTCGCAGGGGTGTTCGCTGAAGCCCCGATATCGAAAGAAAAAGGCCGCTCAATGGAGCGGCCTTGATCATGTCTGCGATACGCCAGAGGGCGATCAGCAAGTTGGATTGGTTTCCATGGTCATCATGGCTCCACCGGCGGTACCAGTGTTGGTGCTGGCGCCCGGATTGGAGTTGTTGCCGGAAGCCACGCCCGGATCCTTCATCGTGCCTGCCTGGCAGTTGGTCGATGGCGTTGTGCCGGATGTGCTGTTGGTCGAGGACGAATCCACGCCCGGCAGCGACGTTGTCGGCGCGGTCTGTTCGACACCGGACATCGGCATCGACTTGCCGGTGCTTCCGGATCCGTCATTGCCGCCCGAACCGGAGCCGCTGGTCTGTGCAAAAGCCGAGGTTGCGAGACCGAGCGAAAGGGCTGCGACGGTGAATAGTTTAATGCTCATGGGAATGTTTCCTTCTTGTTGTCCTCACAGTTACCAAACCGCCCCAGGTGCAGTTGGTTCCAGCTATTGCGCGCCAATTCCTTTTGTGTGCCAGCGCGGGAAAAAAATGGATTTCAATAAAATTGCATCTATTCGTTTAAGCGCGCCGCAAACCTGGCTGCGTATGGTCGTCCCATAACGAAACGAGGTGGCAACAGAGCCATCCGCCAAACAGGGTACGGGCCATGATCAAGAAGCTCATCATTTCCGCGATCGTACTGACCGCGCTGGTTGCAGGCAAGGAAGCCAATGCTGCAGGTCCGGGCTCGTTTGCCCGCTCGCTCTCAGGCGTTTCCGCTCTCCACATTCAGGTCGCCCAGAACCGTACCCATGGCGCTGAAGGCTCCAAGACGATTTCCGAATTTACCATCGATCAGGCCGTTGAGCTGAAGCGCGTCAACGACGCGGTCGACGGCACGCTTGCAGCCGTCGACGGCTATCTCGACACGTTCACCGGCGACCTCGCGGTCGATCAGGATCTCTGCCTCGATTGCGCCGATCTCAAGCGCGACCGTCTCGTTTCCATCGGCTGGGATAGCCGCAACCTGACGATCGGCTACGCTCTCAACGACGAGGGCCGGATCGAACGGGTCCTGGTTGTTGCAACGCCGCGCGGCGACATCGTGCTCTCGCATGGCGGCCTGACGGTCGACAGGACTGCCCAGACGATGACCGAGACCACGAAGGCTAGCGATGCTCTGCCTGAGCCAGCTGCCACTGCCGACCATTACGATATCTAAAGCTCACTGACCCTGCTGGCCGGTGGCGTCGACGTGCCCTGACGCTGCCGGCCCTTTTTTTCCAAGTTGTCGCCCGCCCGCGTCTATCGCTGTGCGGGCTTTCCCCATTCTGCGATGGCTATGCCGCCAAGCGCCAGAACCAGCGCCACGATGTGGAATGCCTGCAGGTTTTCGTTAAGCACGATCACCGAAAGCAGGGTGCCAAACACAGGCACCAGATTGATGAACAGGCCGGCCCGGTTGGCACCGATCTCCTCGACGCCGCGGATATAGAGCACCTGCGCGATCAGCGATGCGAAGACGGCGGTGTAGACTGCGATGATCCAGCCGTTGGCGTCCGGCCAGATCATTCGGTCAGCCGAATATTCCCACGCGGCGGCGGGAATGCTGCCGAGCAGGGCGAACAGCGCCGGGATTGCCATCAGGCTGCGCCAGCTGATGGCCGGGCGAAAACGCAGCGTCACCGTATAGACCGCATAGGCGACGATCGCGATCATCATGACCGCATCGCCGAAATTGACGCTGAGCGTGACGATGGTCGACAGGTCGCCATGGGCTGCCGTCAAAAGCCCGCCCATCAGGGTCAGCGCGAAGCCGACGATCTGCAGCCAGGATACTTTCATCCGGAACAGCACGAAATTGAACAGGAAGATCAGCACCGGAATAAGCGTCTGCTCGACGGTGACGTTGATCGCCGTGGTGTAATTGACCGCGGTGTAGAGCGCCGCATTAAAGACGACGTAGCCGACGAGGCCGAGAAAGGCGAGAAGCGGCAGGTTCGACCGGATCACGGGCCAATCGCGGCGAAGATCGGGTATGGAGATCGCGAAAATGATGACGGTCGCGAACGCCCATCGCCAGAAGGTCAGGAGCATCGGGCTGATATGACCGATGGCAAGCTTGCCCGCGACCGCATTGCCGCCCCAGCACAGCGTCGCAACGATCAGGAAGATATAGGCTCTGCGGTACACGATAATCTCCTCCGCGTGCCGTATCGACGGCCCGTCCTTGCCCTATCGTCTTTCGTCGGCGCCGACCTTGGCCGGAACGCTTGGCGTGGGCCATAGCGTGGGAATTTGCAAATTGTCACGCAAAAACCGTCCAGCATTCACAAACAGGTCGCTTTCCTCGGGCCAAGGCATTATAGATGCGCGCGTTTGCAGGGGCGGGTCCGGCGCGGTTTCGGACGAGCGCCCTTGTGGGAGAGAACTCTATCTGGCGCTCGCAACGCCGCTGTCTCAGAGCAGCGGTGCTGTCGCGGCGCTGTGGCGTGCTTGAAGGGCAGGCCCGAAACGCAGGAAAGCAAAGATGACGAATGTAGTCGTGGTTGGTTCGCAGTGGGGTGACGAGGGCAAGGGCAAGATCGTCGACTGGCTCTCTGAACGGGCGGATATCGTCGTTCGGTTCCAGGGCGGCCACAATGCCGGCCATACGCTCGTCATCGACGGTGTCAGCTACAAGCTGTCGCTGCTGCCCTCCGGTATCGTCCGCGGCAAGCTTTCGGTTATCGGCAACGGCGTCGTCGTCGATCCGCACGCGCTGGTCGCTGAAATCGCAAAGCTCGACGGGCAGGGCGTCAAGGTCACCCCGGACGTGCTGCGCATCGCCGACAACGCGACGCTGATCCTGTCGCTGCACCGCGAGCTGGACGGCCTGCGCGAAGATGCGGCATCCAACACCGGCACCAAGATCGGCACCACCCGCCGCGGCATCGGCCCGGCCTATGAAGACAAGGTCGGCCGTCGTGCGATCCGCGTCATGGATCTTGCCGACCTCGATACGCTGTCGGCCAAGGTCGATCGCATCCTCACCCATCACAACGCGCTGCGCCGCGGTCTGGGCGAGCCGGAAGTCAGCCATGAGACGATCATGCAGGAACTGACGTCCGTCGCCGAACAGGTTCTGCCGTTCCGCGAAACCGTCTGGGAACTGCTGGACAAGGAGCGCCGCAAGGGTTCGCGCATCCTGTTTGAAGGCGCGCAGGGCTCGCTGCTCGACATCGACCACGGCACCTATCCGTTCGTGACGTCGTCGAACACGGTTGCCGGCCAGGCTGCTGCCGGTTCCGGCATGGGCCCGGGCTCGCTGGGCTACATCCTCGGCATCACCAAGGCCTACACGACGCGCGTCGGCGAAGGCCCGTTCCCGACCGAACTCCATGACGAAATTGGCCAGTTCCTCGGTGAAAAGGGCCATGAGTTCGGCACCGTCACGGGTCGCAAGCGTCGCTGTGGCTGGTTCGACGCGGCGCTGGTTCGCCAGTCGGTCGCGACCAACGGCATCACCGGGATCGCGCTGACGAAACTCGACGTTCTCGACGGTCTGGAAGAACTGAAGATCTGCGTCGGCTACATGCTCGACGGCCAGCGGATCGACCATCTTCCCGCAAGCCAGGCGGCGCAGGCTCGGGTCGAGCCGATCTACGTGACGCTGGAAGGCTGGAAGGAATCGACCGTTGGTGCGAGGTCCTGGGCGGACCTGCCGGCACAGGCGATCAAATACGTTCGTCAGGTTGAGGAATTGATTGGCGCGCCAGTTGCGCTACTTTCCACAAGTCCGGAACGCGACGACACCATACTTGTGACGGACCCGTTTGAAGATTAATGTCAACTATTGATTATCCATTCAGCCGGCTTGAGCCCGGCGACAATGAGAAGTGCTGATGGCAGATTTTGTAGCGGTGATCCGCCGCGCTGTTGATGGTCTGGCGACAAACTCGCCTGAAGCCCGCGCGAAAGTGTATGAAAAAGCGCGTGGTGCCGTTCAACGGCAGCTCGAGAACATGAAGCCGCGGCCGCCGGAAGAAATGCTTCGGCGGCAGATGGACAAGCTCGAAACGGCGATCGTCGAAGTCGAGAGCGAGCACGCGGAGGCGCTGGCGCCGTTCGAGAACGAGGCTGGTTTTGCCGACGACGAATTTGCCGCCGGCCAGCCTGCGCCCGCTGAAGAGACGGTGTTGCCGGCTCCTCCGGAGCCCGAGCAGGAACCGGCACCCGCTCCGGGCGAAGAGCCCGAACAGGCAGCACCGCTCGCCGCTACCGAGCCGGCTGGCTATTCGTATGACGAGCCGCCGCGCTATGAGGAACGGCACGAGCCTGTTGCTCCTGTTGCAGCCGAAGAACGCGAACCTGACGTTGCCCATTACGAACCGGCTGTAGAGCCGGAGACGTATGAGGCACGCACGGCCTACGACGAGCGTCCGCTTTACGAAGAGCCTGCGCCGTCCGAGGAGCAGGACACTGTTCATCAAGGCGGATGGCCGGTCGGCGATGTCGCTGCCGTCGGTGAACGCGATGAGCAGGTCCACAACGAACCTGTGGCCGATGACGGCCGGGCACATTCCGTCGACGCGCCGATCGAGCAGTATCCCGGGACTGTCGACGAGCCTGTTGCAAACGAGCGGGATGACGATCTTCCCTACTCGGCTGCCCGTCAGGACGATGACGTCGCCCACGTCCAGTGGCCACCGCAGACCAGTGCGGAGCCAGCGCGCACGGAACATGCGCCGCTCTTCGAAGAGCCCACCTGGCATGAGCCGGCGCATTCCGAAAACACCGCCGCAGCCGCCTGGGACGACGTTCCGGAACTGGTGCCGGCCGGTCCCGTCGAGCCGGTTCATCAGAACCAGCCGCAGGCCGATCTTCACAGTGGTGATCGTGTCGACGCGCATTTCGACCAGGAAACCCATGTTTCTGCCGATGCAGTTCGCATGCCATCGGTCGCTGAGCTCCCAAGTTTCGGCCAGACCGGGACGGAGACCGGGCGCAAAGACGACAGCGACGATTTCTTCGCAGGCTACCAGCTTGACGCAAAAGCGGATGAGCAGGCACAAAAACCTGCCGGCAAGGATCACGAGAAGGATCCCTGGAGCGATCTGGATGACCTGATCGGGTACAGCAAGGGCGCGGCAATTGCCGGCGCCGGCGCTGCCGCCTCGAGCCCGAGACAGGCCCAGTCGGATGACAATCTCGAAGACCTGATGCCGACCCCGGCTAAGCCATACCGGGTGACGACGACGCGCAAGCGCAATTACGGTGGCCTCGCACTCGGACTGGTCGGCCTTCTGCTGCTGGGTGGCGCTGGTTATGCCGCCTGGATGAACCGCGACGCGCTGAGCGAGATGGTCGAAGGCTTCATGCCGTCTTCCTCGACGGACACGGCGGTCTCGACCGCTGAAACGCCCTCGACCTCGCAACCGGCCTCCGGGAACGCAACTACGGCTCCGGCAACAGCGCCGGCCAACCCGACGCCTTCGACGCAGCAGGCAAATGGCCAGCCCGCCGGTCAGACGAGCCCGCCGCCAGCCGCGGACGGTTCGACCGCCAGCCCGAAATTCACCCAGCGTCTGATGCCGGATGGCACAGAGGTGGATGAAGGTCCGGGTTCGGCCGGAAGCCTTGCCCAGAACGCCGAAGGGCAGTCGGTGGCGCAGCTCAACGCCCCGCCGACCACGCCGCCTGCGGCGCCTGGTGCTGCCGCGACGGCTGCAACCGCGCCCGGCGCACCTGCAGCGCCTGCCCCCGACGCCAATCCGGCAGCGACCCCTGCGGTCTCCGGCGAAAAGATGTTCCTCTATGAAGAGCGTCTTGGCCAGACCGCGCCGACCGCGATCGACGGAAGCGTTTCCTGGTCTCTGCAGCGCGAACCGGGTTCCAACGGCGGTCCGCCTCAGGCTGAAGTCCAGGCCCGCATCACCATACCCGGTCGTGGTCTGACCGCGCTTGTGACGTTCAAGCGCAACTCGGATCCGTCGCTGCCCGCGAGCCATCTGATCGAGATCGTCTTTGCCGTCCCGCCGGACTTCGAGGGCGGTGCCATCGACAGCGTCCAGCGCATTGCGATGAAGACATCCGAGCAGGATCGCGGCAACGCCCTGATCGCGGTTCCGGCCAAGATCACCGACGACTTCCACATGATCGCGCTCAACGACTTCCCGGATGCTCGCAACACCAATATGGAGCTGCTGCGCACCCGCAACTGGATCGACATCCCGGTCGCCTATCGCAACGGACGCCGCGCGCTGTTCACGCTCCAGAAGGGGCCTGAAGGCGAGAAGGCGTTCAACGAGGCCATCCGCGAATGGGGCCAGGCCGGCGGCCAGACGGGCCAGTAATCGACCGGTCGCAGGACATAGGTCATACGAGAAGGGTCGCGAGAGCGGCCCTTTTCCATTTCCAGCCTCCCATTGCGAACTCCCATGGCTCCGGCCAAAGAAAAAGGCCGCAAGATGCGGCCTTCGGTCTGCGAGTGCTGGTGTCTCTCGTTACGCGTCGACGACGCGCAGGGCCTGAGCCTGGGCGAGCGCTTCCTTGCGTACCGCATCCTGCACCTTTTCGAATGCGCGGACCTCGATCTGGCGGACGCGTTCGCGGCTGATGTCGAACTCGGTGGACAGTTCTTCGAGCGTCACCGGGTCTTCCGACAGACGGCGGGCTTCGAAGATGCGGCGCTCGCGTTCGTTCAGCACGGCAAGTGCCTTGCCGAGCATGCGGCGGCGCGTGTCGAGCTCGTCCTGCTGGATCAGGACCGCTTCCTGGCTCTCGTGATCATCGACCAGCCAATCCTGCCACTGGCCGGCTTCGCCTTCAGCAGCCCGGATCGGGGCGTTGAGCGAAGCGTCGCCGGAGAGGCGGCGGTTCATCGAGATCACTTCTTCCTCGGATACGTTCAGCTTGGTGGCGATCTCGGTCACCTGGTGCGGCTTCAGATCGCCTTCCTCGATCGCCTGGATCTTGCCCTTGAGGCGGCGCAGGTTGAAGAACAGCCGCTTCTGGTTGGCGGTCGTGCCCATCTTGACCAGCGACCAGGAGCGCAGGATGTATTCCTGGATCGAGGCCTTGATCCACCACATGGCATAGGTCGCCAGACGGAAGCCGCGTTCCGGGTCGAATTTCTTGACGGCCTGCATCAGACCGACATTGCCTTCCGACACGACTTCGCCGATCGGCAAGCCGTAGCCGCGATAGCCCATGGCGATCTTTGCAACGAGACGCAGGTGGCTCGTCACCATCTTGTGGGCGGCAGCGCGGTCGCCATGCTCAGCGTAACGCTTCGCGAGCATGTATTCCTGCTGTGGCTCCAGCATCGGAAATTTTCGGATTTCGTCGAGATAGCGATTGAGACCGGCTTCGCCGGCGGTAATTGAAGGCAGATTGTTACGGGCCATGAAGCACCCCTTTCCGATCGTTGTCGGTTCCCGGCAGATTTCATCTGCCCTTACGGCGAACCGATTATGGCGCGGATCGTTCCCGACCCCGCACCAATGCAAGTGTCAGATAAGTGTGGCGGAACAGCGATTCAAGCGTTCACACCAACGTTATGACATTACAATTGCGTAATGATCGGCCAGACTTCCGGCGACGGTCAGGCCGTCATTGCCGCAGGGCTTCGATCAACTGTTCCAGGTCGTCGGGGATCGGAGCCTCGAATTCCATCACCTCGCCGGTGCGGGGATGTTCGAACACAAGCAGATAGGCGTGCAGCGCCTGGCGCGGGAAGGCGCTGACGACGGTGCGGGCGGGCTCGGGGATCTTGTTGACCTTGGTCTTGAAGCCGCCGGCATAATCGAGGTCGCCGATCAGCGGATGGCCGATATGAGCCATGTGGACTCGGATCTGGTGCGTGCGGCCGGTTTCCAGACGGCATTCGATCAGGGCCGCCAGCGAGGTTGCCTCGGGCGTCTCGTGGAAACGCTCGATCACCTCGTAATGGGTCACCGCCTCGCGCGCGTCCACGGCATTCTCGCGGGTGACGGCGCGCTTGGTGCGGTCGCCACCGGCGCGGCCGAGCGGTGCGTCGATCGTGCCCTTCAAACCTTTCGGGCGGCCCCAGACGACGGCCATATAGGCGCGTTCCAGCGGACCGGAACGACCATGGTCGGCGAACTGGTCGGCGAGGTGGCGATGCGCCAGATCGTTCTTGGCGGCAACCATCACGCCCGACGTATCCTTGTCGAGCCTGTGCACGATACCCGGCCGCTTGACGCCACCGATGCCGGAAAGAGTGTCGCCGCAATGGTGGATCAGCGCGTTGACGAGGGTCCCGGTCCAGTTGCCGGCGCCCGGATGCACGACGAGACCCGGTGGCTTGGCGATGACGATCAGGTCCTCGTCCTCATAGAGAACATCGAGCGGAATATCCTCGCCCTTGGGTTCGGGATCCTCCGGTTCCGGCAATGTGATCTCGATTTGATCGCCTGGGGACACCTTTTTCTTTGGCTCCGTGCAGGCCTTGCCGTTCAGAGTGACGACGCCCTGTTCGATCAGAGCCTTGATGCGGTTTCTGGAGAATTCGCCGTTCAGAACCTGTGTCAGCCACGCATCCAGCCGTCCTTCTGCTGCCTCATCGGCAGTCAGGACTTTCCTCGGGGCTTCGGCTTGTTTAAAGGGGTCGTTCATTCCGGTTTCCGTCAATTCGCAATCTTGCACGCATAAGGACAATTCATGCCCCAACCAGAAGTCGAGGAAAAGGAAGAGCCGCTTGATCCGGCGATGGAGAGAATCCGCCGGAAGATGGTGCTTCTGCAGCTCGTTTCGGGCGGGATCCTGTTTGTCTGCTTTATGGCGGTCCTCGCCGCGATTGTCTACAAGATCTCCCAGCGTCCCGCAGACGGCCCGGCAACGGTCGCCACGTCGGGAAGTTTCACCGTCCCGTCCGACCAGCCGCTGAAGGCCACCGCCGCACTGCCGACCGGTTTTGCGATCGACAACGTGTCGATGTCCGGCAGCCAGCTCGTGTTCCTCGGCCAGCTCAACGGCGCCCGCAAGGTGTTCGTGTTCGATATCGTGCTCGGCCGGATCGTCGCCGACGTGACGATCGCCACCGGTCCGTGATGGAGACAATCCGCATCGAGGATGCGGACGACCCGCGGATCGCCGAATTTCAGGCGGTCCGCGATCGCGACCTGACGGGGAGGGGCGGACGGTTTATCGCCGAGGGCACGGTCGTGCTGCGCATGCTGGCGCAGGCCCACAGGGCCAAGTCCGGCTTCGTCGCGGAGAAGCTTCTGCTTCTGGAAAATCGGGTGTCCGGGCTGGAAGACATCCTTGGCCGTTTCCCTGACGATGTTTCGGTCTATGTCGCATCCTCTGCCGTTCTCGACCGGATTGTCGGCTTCCACCTCCACCGCGGCGTGCTGGCGATCGGTCGCAGGGCTGAGGAGCCGTCGATTGCGGACCTCCTGCAGAACCTGCCGGAAAAGGCGTTGGTCGTTGCGGCCTTCGGCATTTCCAACCACGACAATATCGGCTCGATCTTCCGCAATGCGGCCGCTTTCGGCGCCGATGCGGTGCTGCTGGATGCCGCCTGCTGCGATCCGCTCTATCGAAAGTCGCTGCGGGTTTCTGTCGGCTCCGTGCTCTCGGTGCCCTACGCACGCACCGGGACGATGACGGAGCTTCTGGACGCCCTGATGTCGCGCGACTTCGCGATCTGGGGCTTGTCGCCTGCCGGACACGTCGAAATTCGCGAAGTGTCGCCGCATCCGCAGATGGCGCTGATCACCGGGACCGAGGGCGAGGGACTGCCGGCGCATATCCTGTCTGCGGTCAAGACCGCGCGCATTGCCCAGATGCCGGGACTGGACAGTCTCAACGCCGCAACCGCGACAGGTATCGCGCTCTACGAGATCGCCATGCGGCAGGGCCGGCTCTAGGAATTTCAGGTGTCGTTCAGGATGACGACTGCTCGTTCAGTTTCGCCATGGCCTTCTTGGCCCTGGCAGCCAGGCTTTCGCGATCGCTGTTGCCGGATTTTCCAGACAGGATCGTGTTGATCGGCGAGGCCTTGCCTTCGCGCGCGGCCGTGAGCGCCACAAGACTTGCAGCGATGGTTGCAAGCTCCTGCCGAAGCGCTGCATCGTTAGCGCCATCGCGGCTCTTTAAAAGCCGTTCAGACACCGCGGTTGCCCGGTTGCGGGCATCGTCTGCGAGATCGATCATGGCCGGCGTCATCATCGCAGCTGTCATCATGGTGGGCTCTGGGTCCATGCCCGTCGGGCGGGCGACGGCTAACACACCCTCCTCGAGGAGATGCGCCGCCTGGATGTCTTCGGGACCGGGCGTGTTGATCTTGCCTGAATTCGACTTCGGTTTTGATCCGGCTGGCGACCCGGTTTTGCGCAGGGCCCGGCTCGCGTCACGGGCTTCCGCATTGGCAGTTTTCAGTTTTTCGCGCAGCCGTTCGATTTCCTGCTGACGGCGGTCCAGCGCCTCGGCCCTGTCGGCACCCTCGGCGATCTCCCGGTCCAGCCTTTCCTGCAGCGCTATCCGGCGTTGCTCTTCCAGCTTGACCTTGCCCTCGGCTTCCTTGGCGCGGGTGGTCATGTCGCGGATTTCCGTTCGCAGCGTCTCGCGTTCGTCGCGAAGATTGCCGATCCGGGCCTTGAGCCCTTCCATCTCTGCCGCATGAGACGAGAGGTCGATGCGGAAATTGTCCGTATCGGCAATCAGCCGGGCAACGTGCTGCTGGCGTTCGCCGATCTCGACATCGCGCATCCGCAGGTCGTCGTGGGACTGTTCCAGCGCCACCTTCAGCTCCTGGATATAGCTGTCTTCCTGGCGAAGACGCGAGCGGGTGGCGGCAGCCTCGACATCCAGCGTGTCGGCCTGCATCTTCAGGTCCTGCCGGTCGTCTTCAAGCGTGCGGATGGTCGCGTTCAGGGCCTCGATATCAAGCATCAGGCGGGTGTTTTTCTCGCGCGCCTGGATCAGTTCCTGAGAGGTCCGGGCGTTTTCCGCCGCATAGACGGCACGTGCCATATCACGCTGGGCACGCACTTCCTCAGGGCTGATCGGCAGTGTCGCGCGGATGCGGTTTTCCGTGTAGCGCACGATCCGCCTGTGGATCGCCGGCGAAATCAGGATGGCAAGCAGCGCCGCGCTGAGGAAACCCAGGCCAAACAGGAGTGCGTATTGGATCACGGAAAGCCGTTCTTTGTGTCTGGAGCGGACAGGCTCTTTTTAAGCACGGGCGCCTGCACCCGGCAAGTGGGCTCGCCCGGTGGAGGTGTCAGCCTGCCGCTCAGAAGGGGTTCCAGGTGGCTTCGCGGGTCATCTTCAGATAGCCGACATTGATGCCGAGACGGGCGCCAAGGCCGGTGCGGATCGGCACCAGGATCACGTTGTTGTTGCGCAGGACAGTCATCCCGACGCCGGCGACTACGAAGGCCGAGCCGGAAACGCCGCCGAAGCGGGCATAGAGCGAATCGACCGTCGGCAGGTCATAGACCAGCATCATGGCGCGGGTGCCCTGGCCGCCGTAATCGATGCCGAGCGAGGGGCCCTGCCAGTAGGTCGGATGCTGTCCGGCGTTTTTCGTGTATAGCTGGCCTTCGCCATAGGTCAGGCCGGCGATGAAGGCGCCGGAGCCTTCCTGGCCGAGAATGTAACCGTTGGGCAGGCCGTATTTCGAGAAAGCGTTTTCCACCACCTTGGCGAGACCGCCGCTGGTGGAGCCGAAAAAGCCGTGGCCGGCATCGACAATTTCCTGCATCGAATACTGCGAAGCATTCTGCTGGGCGGATGCCCTTTCGATTGTGACACAGAAAGCGGTTGCCATGACCACGAAAGCGGTGGCAAAGCGAGCGAAGGCGGAAAGGTTCTGGCGGCGCATATTGAAGTCCGTTTGTTAAATCTTCCGTTATCAAGCGTCATGCTTAAGCCGCCTCTATCTTGGCGGCATGACGTTAACAATCGGTTTACCACAAATGGTGTCATTATGGCGGCACCTATACACATTGACCGTCGACAATCCCCGCGCAATGTTGCTGTGGCACATGCGCGAGGGAATATTTTCATCCAGCCGGAGACACGCATGCCTAAAAATCCCAATCTAACCCTCGGCGGTCCGGATCTGGCAGCTCTCCTCTGCAGCCGGGTCTGCCACGATATCATCTCGCCGGTCGGAGCCATCAACAATGGCCTGGAGCTTCTCGATGAGGGAGCCGCCGACGCGGATGCGCTCGACCTGATCCGTACATCGGCCATGAACGCCTCGGTGCGTCTGAAATTCGCGCGGCTTGCTTTCGGCGCCTCCGGCTCTGTTGGTGCCTCGATCGATACGGGCGAGGCCGAAAAGGCTGCCAAGGAGTTCGCGGTCGCCGAAAAGAAGACGGAAGTCTCCTGGAACGGCCCGCGCGCCATCATCCCGAAGAACCGGGTCAAGCTGCTCCTCAACCTCTTCACTGTCGCTTACGGCGGCATTCCGCGCGGCGGCTCTCTCGATGTAACACTCGAAAACCCGGAATTCGACGCGAAGTTCATCATCACCATCAAAGGCCGGATGATGCGCGTGCCGGCGAAATTCGTCGAAGTGCTGTCGGGTGCCATGGAAGAGGCGGTCGATGCCCACACGATCCAGCCCTATTACACGGTTCTGCTGGCCGACGAATGCGGCATGGATTTGAAATACGTGGTGTCTGAAGACAAGATCACCTTCATCGCGGAAACCGTCCCTGCCGAAGTGCCGGCCGTTTCCGAAGAGGTCTGAGACCCGATCAAGCGCTCTGACATGTGAAAAGCGCGGGTTGCCTTGAGGCGGCCCGCGCTTTTCGCGCTGCGCCTGACGCGTAACTCTTTCTTAGCTTCATTCGGGTCATGGTGGATGTTGCCTAGGGACGGGCACAGCATCAGGGGAAACACGATGCAGCGAATGATGATTGCAGACAGTTCGGACATCGTGCGCAAAGTGGGCAAGCGCATTCTCTCGGAGATCGGCTTCCTGGTTTCCGAAGCGGGCACTGCGCAGGAAGCACTGACCGGCTGCCGTGCAACCTTGCCGAACTTCCTGATCGTCGATGCAGGCCTCGACGACGCGCTCGGTCTGATCGCCTCTGTCCGTGCAATGGATCGCGGCAAGGACGTCAAGATCTTCTACTGCGTCATCGAGACGGACCTGAAGAAGATGATGGCCGGCAAACGCGCCGGCGCCAGCGATTTTCTCCTCAAACCTTTCGACCGCAAGATCCTGACATCGGTGTTCGGCGGCTTTGCTGTTGCGGCTTGATAGTTTCAGCGTTTGCGGCGTGCGCTGAGTGAAGCCGCGTCTCGGAGGTGTCCTGTGAGCGAAGACAAACTTCTCGTTCTCTACCCCGTACCCAGTCTCATCGCGACGCTACTTCAAAGCGAGAGAGCGAAGGGGAGCCCTCTGACGGAAGACGAGGTCCTCGAAATCACCGACACGTGTGAGGTCATCGCAGTTTCCCGTGATGTTGCTCAGAAAATGGACGAGCAGCGCGGCTATCTCGACATCGATCCTGAGAACTGCTGGGTTGAGTGGCAACAAGCTCGAACCGTGTTTATGGAAACTTGATCCGGACACCGCGCTGAATTCGCCAATCCTCAGCGCTTTCACCTCGGCAATCTCAAACGCAAAAACACCCGCTTGCGCGGGTGCTCTTCAATCCGGGATAGGGAAAAGTTTTCAGGCTCAGGCGGTTTCTGCGAGCTCGACATTGTCAGGTTCGCGCAGCACGTAGCCACGGCCCCAGACAGTCTCGATGTAGTTCGCGCCACCGGCCGCATTTGCGAGCTTCTTGCGCAGCTTGCAGATGAAGACGTCGATGATCTTCAGTTCCGGCTCGTCCATACCGCCATAAAGGTGGTTGAGGAACATTTCCTTGGTGAGCGTGGTCCCCTTGCGGAGCGAAAGAAGCTCCAGCATCTGGTATTCCTTGCCCGTCAGGTGCACACGCTGGCCGCCGACTTCGACGGTCTTGGCGTCGAGGTTCACGATCAGTTCGCCGGTGATGATGATCGACTGGGCATGGCCCTTCGAACGGCGAACGATGGCGTGGATGCGTGCAACCAGTTCGTCCTTGTGGAACGGCTTGGTCATGTAGTCGTCAGCGCCGAAACCAAGGCCTCGTACCTTGTCTTCGATGCCCGCCATGCCCGACAGGATCAGGATTGGCGTCTTGACCTTTGACAATCTCAGAGTGCGAAGCACTTCATAACCCGACATGTCGGGGAGATTGAGGTCAAGAAGAATGATATCGTAGTCATACAACTTACCAAGGTCGACGCCTTCTTCGCCAAGGTCGGTCGTATAGCAATTGAAGCTTTCCGATTTCAGCATCAGCTCGATCGACTGGGCCGTCGCGCTGTCATCTTCGATGAGTAGAACCCGCATAATTTTCCCCTTTACCGCCGCGTAAGGTTACCGATGCCCCCTTACTCGATACGGATCCAGACTGAGCCTGATTTGGAAGCTGCCAGAAACTGGTTAACAAATTATGAGCGGTCCTGGCAAGGTGCATCATTTTGTTAAGCAAAATTAGTAGCAGCCTGTTTTACTTTAAGGATTGGCCATCGCCAGCTTGATTCAGCGGAGGAGGAAACCCCGCTAAGTGATTCAAACGACTCCGACATTGTCGTGACCGAAAACCGGCCTTGGCATTTACCGACCCTTAAATGATCAGGCTTATTGTTAATGATGCCTGTAAATGAAAGGTTAACGCGGCGCCAAATTTGTTAACGCCTCGGAAATTTTTTGAGCCTCGCACTGTATTGAACAGGGGTTTACCGGCCTGGGTCTCGCTATCCACGGAGTATTGCGTATGAAATCGCGTGACAATCTTGTTCGCCTGAAGAACTTTCAGGTTAACGAAAAGCGTCGTCAACTGCAGCAGTTGCAGACGATGATGGCCGAATTCGAAAGAATGGCGAAGGAACTGGAGCACCAGATCACCGTCGAGGAGAAGAAATCGGGAATTTCCGACCCGAATCACTTCGCCTATCCAACTTTTGCCAAGGCTGCCCGCCAGCGGGCCGACAATCTGCAAGTCTCGATCCGGGAACTTCGGATCCAGCAGGATGCCGCCGAGCTTGCGCTGGAAGAGGCGGAAGCCGAATTTGCAAAGGCGTCGGCGCTCGAAGAGCGCGACACCGGTATGCGCGCCCGCGCCTGATGCCTTACGGCTGGTTGCCAGCCGAGCGCATCACACGATAGCGAGAGGACTTTGACGAGGGGACCGCATAACGGTGCCCCCGTTGTTGTTTTTTTGACTGATCCCAAGGAGCAACAGGGCAGACGTGCGGCCTGAGCTTTGCTATGGGTGCCCGATGAGAAGGCTTATCTGGTTTTCGCTTTATGCGGCCGCTTGCGTTTTTCTGGTCCTGGGACTTTCCCTGCCGATCATTCGCTTCGACCGGCTGTATTTCTTTCGCGAGACGCCGTCGCTGGTCGAACTCGTTTCTGCTCTATGGGGGCAGGGCGATGTCGCGCTTGCGCTCATCGTCGGACTGTTCTCGATCGTCTTCCCGGTTGCAAAGCTTATGGCGCTCGGCGCGCAAGCCTTTCGCGGCAATCGTCAGCCGGGATTTTTCGCGCGCGTGATGCCGCATCTTGCGAAATGGTCGATGATGGATGTGATGCTGGTGGCACTCGTGGTGTTTGCGGCGAAGACATCCGGCCTCGCGCAGGCAGTAACGCAACCCGGCCTGTGGTTCTATGCGGCTTCGGCGATCATCGCCGGCATATTGCCGCAACTGGCGCGGCGAGAACCGTCCTTGTCCCGGTAAGTTTCAAACCAGGGCAAATAAAAAGTGCCGCTGCGGTGAGGCAACGGCACTTCGATTTTACCGATGAACAGTGGTCTGCTGACTTCGCCTAATGGCGGTACTGCTGAATGCGGGTGGTCCGAAGACCGGCTAGGCCGTGGTCGTTGATAGACGCTTGCCAGGACAGGAATTCTTCGACGGTGAGCGTATAACGCTCGCAGGCTTCTTCCAAGCTCAACAGGCCGCCGCGAACCGCGGCGACAACCTCTGCCTTACGACGGATAACCCAGCGGCGCGTATTGGCCGGCGGAAGATCCGCAATCGTAAGCGGGCTGCCATCGGGACCGATGACATATTTAACTCGGGGACGTATCATTTCGGTCATTGGACTCTCTACACAACGCAAGACCACAAACGAGAGCCTACCGGGGCAGTTTTAACATTTGACTAAACGAGACGCGCCATTTGTGGCCAAACCCGCATTGGTCGCAATTCACTTGATTCGAGCCGACAAAAACCTTTTAAAACAAGGCATTGTTAGAGTTGTCTTAAGTGATAAATTTCTTGTTTTATTTCATGGCTGCTCCGGAAGAGGACACATTGTGGCCACCGCGCGGGTAAAATGGCCGATCTTTGCAACTGGAATTGCGATAATCGGCCACGTCGATTTTGGTCAGAGCAGGGTCAGCGAGAGCTCCGTCTTGCCGGCACCCAGTGTCACCTGTGCGGTGCCGGAGTGCTGAAGCGTCAGGCTATCGCCTGCGCTCAGCGAAAACACGCCGCTTGCGCCTTGCGACTGCGCGCCACCCGTTATGCCGTTGAGTGTCATCAGTGTCTCCGTACCGTTGCGCAGCAGCACGGCTCCGTGTCCCGACGATGTGGTGACGACGAGATTGAGGGTGACGAGGTAGATGCCGGCTGCTGGAACCGTGATCCCGTTGCCGCCGCCGGCGGCCGAAGCGCCAAGTCCGAAACTGCCCTGGTTGAAGGCGTAGGTGGTAAAGCCGCTCTGCTGGCCTGATGTCGGCGTGAATGTGGTGCCGGTGCGATAGGCGCGCGCTGCCGGCTGGTTGGGTCGGCTGACACGACCTGTCGGGCTGATGGCGAGACCCGTGCGCCAGGTGGTGCCGTCGCTGATCTTGATGGAGAATTCGGTGTTTCCGGCAAGCCCCATTTCTGCGAACCCGGTCCAGTTGGACTGGAACAGCAGCGATGCGGTGTCGGTTGCGGCCGCTTTATTGATCTTGATCTGGTGGCCGTTGCCGGCGTGGTTGAAGAGGCTTGCAGGAGACGACAGCGACAGTCGGTTGGTGGCATCGGCGACAGCGTTTATGCCGAGCAGGCTCAGGGTGCCCTGATCCGGCAGCGGAACATCCCGCCAGGTAGCGCCGTCGAAGACCCGCATGCGAGAAGTTTCCGTAAACCAAGCCCGCCATCCCGTCTTCACGGTCAGGAAGTTCCAGGCGCCGTCCTGCCAGGCGGCGATGCAGCCGGTCTTGCCCGTCCATTCACCGGTTGCGCTAGCACCGACCAGATGGCGATTGCCCTCGGCCGGCGTCGTCGGCGGAGCCGACAGTTCGGAGAGGATTGTCAGATGCACCAGCGCGTCCAGAACAAGCAGCGTCTCGTTGTGGGTGACGTGCTTTTGCGCCTGCGACGGCAGGATGAAGGGCATGTCGAGTTGGGTGGTCGTATCGGGCATGTCGCGCTCCCAAAGGTTGGCTTGTGTTGGTCGCGTGGATTTTACGGCCGTGCCTGCGCGTAAGGATGTAACCCGTGTTAAGTGACTGAAATATAATACGTGCCTGCGCCAAAATCGGCGCCCGCAACGTCCGGCGTGGCGGGACGGCAACGGTGTGGGGGCTTGTCTCGCCATGGCTGGAAACAGGCGTTCCGATGTCCCGATTGCCCTTGTTTCTTCGTCCGCATGTGCGAATGTGGGCGCAACGAGCACGGGAACACGGCATGCGATATTCCGCCTTATCGATCATCAAGCAGGCGCTTTCGGGCAATCGTCGCTGGACGCCGGCATGGCGCGAGCCGGAGCCGAAACCGCATTACGATGTGATCATCGTCGGCGGTGGTGGCCATGGTCTGGCGACCGCCTATTACCTTGCCAAGGAATTCGGCATTACCAATGTCGCTGTCATCGAGAAGGGCTATATCGGCTCCGGCAATGTCGGCCGCAACACCACGATCATCCGCTCCAACTATCTGCTGGAAGGCAACAATCCGTTCTACGAGCTGTCGCTGAAGCTGTGGGAAGGGTTGGAGCGGGACTTCAACTACAATGCCATGGTGTCGCAGCGTGGCGTGCTGAACCTTTTTCATTCCGACGGCCAGCGCGATGAATACGCGCGTCGCGGCAATGCCATGCGGCTTCACGGCGTCGATGCGGATCTGCTCGACCGCGAACAGGTGCGCAGGCTCGCGCCTTATCTCAATTTCGACCACGGCCGCTTTCCCGTCATGGGCGGTCTGCTGCAAAAGCGCGGCGGCACGGTGCGTCACGATGCGGTGGCCTGGGGCTATGCGCGCGGGGCCGATGCCAGAGGCGTCGACATCATCCAGCATTGCGAGGTGACCGGCATTCGCCGGGGGCCGGGTGGCGAAGTCGAGGGTGTCGAGACGACGAAGGGGTTTATCGGCTGCAACCGGCTGGCGCTCGCCGCTGCCGGCAACACGACAACCGTCGGGCGAATGGCGGATCTGGCGCTGCCGATCGAGACGCATGTGCTGCAGGCCTTCGTGTCGGAGGGGCTGAAGCCGGTCATCGACAACGTCATCACCTATGGCGCGGGACATTTCTACATCTCGCAGTCGGACAAGGGCGGTCTCGTGTTCGGTGCCAATATCGACTACTATTCCTCCTACGCGCAGCGTGGCAATCTTGCGACCGTCGAGGAGACGATGCAGGAGGGCGTGTCGCTGATCCCCGGACTGTCTCGGGCCAAGGCGCTGCGGGCCTGGGGCGGCGTGATGGACATGTCGATGGACGGTTCGCCGATCATCGACCGCACGCCGATCGACAACCTCTACCTCAACGCCGGCTGGTGCTATGGCGGCTTCAAGGCCACGCCGGCCTCGGGCTTCTGCTTCGCGCATCTGATCGCCAAGAACGAAACCCATCACGTCTCGCGCTTCATGCGGCTCGACCGGTTCGAGCGAGGCTATGTGCTCGACGAGGGTGGCAAAGGCCCGCAACCGAACATGCACTGAGCCGTATCCGCACCGAGACGAAGACCCAAGACTGAGCCTGACACAAAGACCGAGATTAAGACATGGCAAGCCTGATTACCTGCCCCCATTGCGGAACGCGGCCGAAGGAAGAGTTTTCGGTGCGCGGCGCCGTGATTGCCCGCCCGTCGGCGTCCGAAAAGGACGAGGCCTGGCACCGCTATGTCTATGTCCGCGACAATCCGAAGGGTCGATATCAGGAATACTGGCATCACGCGGCCGGCTGCCGCCGTTGGCTGGTGGTCGATCGCGACAACCTTACGCATGAGGTCTTCGGCGTGACGGATGCGCAAGCGTCTCAGGAGGGGAGCCGATGAGCGCTTACCGTCTCGATGCCGGCGGTCTCGTCAACCGCGCCAATCCCCTGACATTCACGTTCGACGGCAAGAGCTATACCGGTTTCGACGGCGATACGCTCGCCTCGGCGCTGATTGCCAACGACCAGATGCTGATGGGCCGCAGCTTCAAGTATCACCGCCCGCGTGGCCCGGTGACATCAGGTTCCGCAGAGCCGAATGCTTTGATGACTGTTGGCAGCGGTGCCCGGTCCGAGCCGAACGTGCGCGCAACGGTGGCCGAGCTTTACAATGGCCTCACCGCCGTCAGCCAGAACCGCTGGCCGTCGCTTGCCTTCGATATGGGGGCCGTCAACGGCTTGCTGTCGCCGTTTCTTGGCGCAGGCTTCTACTACAAGACCTTCATGTGGCCGGCGATCTTCTGGGAAAAGCTCTACGAGCCTGTCATCCGCCGGGCCGCCGGTCTCGGCAAGCTGACCATGGAGGCGGATCCGGATCGCTACGAGAAAGCCTGGGCGCATTGCGACCTGCTGGTCGTCGGCTCAGGACCTGCGGGACTGATGGCGGCACTTTCTGCCGCCCGGGCCGGTGCGCGCGTGCTGATTGCCGATGAAAGCGCCCGCTTCGGCGGCTCGCTGCTTTCGGAAAACGTCGTGATCGGCGGGCAGGCGGCGAGCGACTATGCCGCCGGTCTGGTCGAGGAGCTCGCGTCCTTTCCGAATGTCACGATGATGCCGCGCACCACCGTGTTCGGCTGGTATGATGACATGGTGTTCGGCGCCGTCGAGCGGGTGCAGAAGCACGTGGAAACGCCGTCGCCGGATCTGCCGGTCGAGTGTGTCTGGCGCATCGTCGCCAAACGGGCGATCCTTGCCTCCGGTGCCGAAGAACGGCCTCTTGTGTTCGGCGGCAACGACCGCCCGGGCGTGATGACTGCGAATGCGGCGCGCACCTATCTCAATCGCTATGGCGTCGCTGTCGGCTCCAAGGTGGCCGTCTTCACCAACGGTGGCTCCGGTTATCGCACGGCGGCCGATCTTTCGGCCCGTGGCGTCGAGGTTGCCGCAATCATCGATGCGCGCGCCGCGTCCACCGATCCGGCGCCCTACGGCGTTCGTGTCATCCATGGCGGTGCCGTCGTCGCCACAAAAGGCCGCAACCGCATCGATGCGCTGGTGGCGGAGCGGGCCGGTTTCGAGGAAGAGATCGCCTGCGATGCGCTGGCCATGGCCGGCGGCTGGTCGCCGATCGTGCATCTGATGTGCCAGCGCGGTGCCAAGCCCGTCTGGTCGGACGCGGCGAAGGCGTTTCTGGCGCCGGATGTGGGATCAGGCTTTGTTGCTGCGGGATCCGCTGGCGGTGCCGACACCATTGCCGCCTGCCTTCGCGACGGGGCGTCGAAGGCAGCTGCGTTTTCGACCGAACTCGGCTTTGCCGCCTATGAAGCAAACATTCCCGAGGTGGAAGGCGAATACGATCCTGATTTCGCGCCGCTCTGGTATGTGCCGGGGACCAAGGACAAGGCCTTCGTCGATTTCCAGAACGACGTCCATGTCAGCGATCTCGGCCTCGCCCAGCGCGAGGGTTTCCGGCATATCGAGCACACCAAGCGCTATACAACGACCGGCATGGCGACCGATCAGGGCAAGCTCGGCAATGTCGCGACGATCGGGATCGTCGCTGCCATGCGCGGCGTATCACCGGCCGAAATCGGCACCACGACCTTCCGGCCGTTCTACACGCCGGTCTCGATGGGCGCGCTTGCGGGCACGTCGCGGGCCGAGCACGCAGCGCCGGTCAGGACCTCGCCGCTGCATGGCTGGGCGAAGAAGAACGGCGCGACCTTCGTGGAAAGCGGCCTCTGGTACCGGTCATCCTGGTTTGCGCGCGACGGCGAAAAGACCTGGCGCGACAGCGTCGACCGCGAAGTTCGAAACGTGCGCGAAAATGCTGGGCTCTGCGATGTCTCGACGCTCGGCAAAATCGAGATTTTTGGCAAGGGCGCGGCTGAATTCCTGAACCGGGTCTATTCCAACGCCTTCCTGAAGCTGCCGGTCGGCAAGGCGCGTTATGGCCTGATGCTGCGCGAAGACGGAATGGTGTCCGACGACGGCACGACCAGCCGCCTGTCGGAAAACCACTATGTGATGACCACCACGACAGCCTATGCGGCCGAAGTGATGGCGCATCTGGAATTTGCGAGCCAGACTTTCTGGCCTCATCTCGACGTGCGCTTCGTCTCTTCTTCCGACCAGTGGGCGCAGATGTCGCTGGCCGGTCCGAAGGCGCGGATCATCCTTGCCCGGATTGTGGAAGACGACATTTCCGATGCGGCGATGCCGTTTCTCGGTGCGAAGGTCGTCACGCTCAAGGGCGGGCTGAAGGCGCGCCTGTTCCGCATCTCGTTTTCGGGCGAACTCGCCTACGAACTGGCGGTACCCGCAGGCTATGGCGAAGCCGTGGCCGATGCGATCATGCAGGCAGGCCGCGAGGACGGGATCTGTGCCTACGGTGTCGAGGCGCTCAACGTCCTGCGCATCGAAAAAGGCTTTGTCACCCATGCCGAACTGGAAGGCCGCACGACACCCGACGATCTCGGTTACGGAAAGATGATGGCGATGACCAAGCCGGATTTCATCGGCAAGCGCCTCTCGACCCGTTTCGGCCTCACCGCCGCCGATCGCCTCCAACTCGTCGGCCTGAAGCCTGTGGAAACCGACAAGGAGTTCATGGCGGGCGCCCATCTGTTGAAAGATGGCGCGGCCGCGACGCTTGCGGGCGACCAGGGCTTCGTATCATCAGCCTGCTATTCGCCGACGCTCGGACACACGATCGGTCTCGGCCTTCTCAAATCCGGCCGCGAGCGGATCGGCGAGAAGATCACTGTCTGGGACGGCCTTCGCGGCACCGAAGTCGCGGCGGAAGTCTGCCTGCCGGTGTTTGTCGATCCGCAAAACACAAAACAGCATCTTTGAGGGCATGACGATGGCTCTGACACTTCTCCACCGCCATGCGCTCGAAGATCACATCCTGGGCTTCGAGACGAGCGCCAACCCCAACCACCTGTCCGTCGCGCGGCGGCCGGTGATCTTTTCGGTGCTTGCCCATGCGGGCCAGGAGCAGGCCGTGGGCCTAGCACTCAAGGCTGCCCCGGATATCGCGCCGCGCTTCTGCGGCCCGGCGGAATGGCTGGCGGTGTCGCTCACCGCAGGCTCAGAGACCGTTGCCGGTAACTTATCCGAAATATCCGGCGCCTCCGTCGTCGACCAGAGCGACGGCAAGGTGCTGATGGCGATTTCGGGACCCAGCGTGCGGCAGATCCTTGCAAAATGCGTCGGCGTTGATCTGCATCCGCAGGCGTTTGCGCAGGGGCATTCCGCAAACATGCTGTTCGGCCACGTCGCAGTGAATTTGGCGCGCACCGACCCCGATGCCTTCGAGATCATCACGCCCCGGTCGTTCGCCGGCTCGGTCTACGAAGAGCTGATGGAAATGGGCCGCGAATTCGCCCTGACGGCATCGTTTTCGGGCGGGTGACGGTGGTGGGCGGTTGCCCAAACTCCCCTCATCCTCGCCCTTGTGGCGGGGATCCAGCGACACGACGTCTGTCGGGTCAAAGACTCCTTCAGCTCAAGGACTTGAGCTGACTGGATCCCCGCCACAAGGGCGAGGATGAGGGAGGATAGGGTGTCGCTCTCGTCAAATGAGCTTCTTCAAGGTTGTCAGCGGTCTGAGCGTCGAAGCGCCTCAGTGCTTCTCGCGAACGAAGCTCCAGAGACCCTTTTCTTCGGATGCTGCCATGACGAGGTCCGGCCGCTTTTCGAGCGCCGGGACGAGACTGGAAAGGCCTTCGACGCGGTTCAGGAGGTCGACGAATTCGGGGGCGAGGTCCTCGGCGAAATCACGGCAAAAGCCTTGGATCACGCCGAACTCGATTGTCTTGCGCGGTGTCGCATCACGCATCGTGGTCAATACGCTGCCTACCAGTTCATCGAAGCTCAGCACGTTTGTCATGGCGCTATTCCCTGTTGCGTGGCGTTCATGACAAGGCATACGCGGCGATTGAAAAATTAGTTTCAGGCTCCGGTCGCAAGATGGCGCGAAACGAACAGCGACTATGTCGGAAACGACAAATCCGGGTTCGCAGAACAGCCTATTGGCAATTCTCGGGAGGTTCTAGGCTCACCCCAAACAGGCATCAAGTTAGGGGAACGGGATCCATGAAAAGCCATGCTCGAGTTGTCGTCATCGGTGGCGGTGTCGTCGGATGTTCGGTCCTCTACCATCTGACCAAGCTCGGCTGGAGCGATGTCGTGTTGCTCGAGCGTTCGGAGCTCACCTCCGGCTCCACTTGGCACGCGGCCGGCGGCATGCACACGATCAACGGCGATCCGAATGTCGCCAAGCTGCAGAAATACACGGTCGAACTCTATAAGGAGATCGAGGCCTATTCCGGCCAGGACATCGGCCTGCACATGACCTCCGGCCTGATGCTGGCGGCGACGCCGGAGCGGTTCGACTGGTTCAAGTCGCTTCTCGCGAAGGGCAAATACGCAAACGGCGAAGCGCGGCTTGTCTCGGTCGAGGAAGCGCATGCGATGATGCCGCTGCTCGACCCGACCCAGTTCGTGGGCGCCGTGTTCGATCCGCATGAGGGCCATCTCGACCCCTACGGCACCACCCATGCCTATGCGAAATCGGCCAAGAAGAACGGCGCCGAGATTTATCTGCACACCAAGGTCGAGGATCTGGTGCAGCGTCCCGACGGAACCTGGCGGGTGATCACCGACAAAGGCGAGATCCGCTGCGAACATGTGGTCAATGCCGCCGGTCTCTGGGCGCGCGAAGTGGGGCGCATGGTCGGGCTGGAACTGCCGGTTCTCGCCATGGAGCACATGTATCTGATCACCGAGGATATGCCCGAGGTCATCGACTTCAACAAGACTTCCGGTCGCGAGCTGATGCATTGCGTCGATTTCGACGGCGAGATCTACATTCGCCAGGAACGCAACGGCATGCTGATGGGCACCTATGAAAAGGACTGCCGGCCGTGGTCGCCGATCGAGACGCCCTGGACGTTCGGCCATGAACTTCTGGCCGAAGATCTGGAGCGCATCACGAACGAGCTGGAGGTTGGCTTCCGGCATTTCCCGGCCTTCAACAATGCCGGCATCAAGACGATCATCAACGGGCCCTTCACCTTTTCGCCTGATGGCAACCCGCTTGTTGGGCCCGTGCGCGGCATGACGAATTTCTGGTCGGCCTGCGCTGTCATGGCCGGGTTCAGCCAAGGCGGCGGCGTCGGGCTGGCGCTTGCCAACTGGATCGTCGAGGGCGATCCCGGCTTCGACGTGTTCGCCATGGATGTGACCCGTTACGGCGACTATGCGTCGCTTGCCTATACCAATGCGAAGGTGCGCGAAAACTATTCCCGCCGCTTCTCGATCCGCTACCCGAACGAGGAACTGCCGGCTGCGCGGCCACTGCTGACGACGCCGATCTACGACGCGCTGAAGGCGAGGGGTGCGGTGTTCGGCGCGTCCTACGGGTTGGAAACGCCGCTGTGGTTTGCGCCAGAGGGCGTCAAGGATGCGTTTTCCTGGCGTCGTTCCACCGATTTCGAGCATGTCGGCCGCGAGGCAAAGGCGGTGCGCGACAGCGTCGGGCTGATGGAGACATCCGGGTTCGCCAAATATTCGATCGGGGGCGAGGGCGCGCATGCCTGGCTCGATCATATTCTCGCGGGCAAGGTTCCGCCCGTCGGCCGCATGGCGCTGTCGCCGATGCTGAACGAGGCCGGCAATCTGATCGGCGATTTCACGCTCGCCAATCTCGGCGACGATGCGTTCCTGCTGATCGGCTCCGGTATTGCCGAAGACTTTCATATGCGCTGGTTCGAGACGCATCTGCCGGACGATGATTCGGTTTCGTTCGATTGCCTCAATCTCGGTCTGGTCGGCCTGTCGATTGCGGGCCCCCGGTCACGCGATGTGCTGCAAAAACTCACCCATCTCGACCTGTCGGATCCGGCTCTGCCGTTCATGGGCATTGTCGAGATCGATCTCGGCATGGCGCCGGTCATCCTCGGCCGTGTCAGCTATACCGGCGATCTCGGCTTCGAGCTTTGGATGAAGCCGGAATATCAGCGCTATCTGTTCGATCTCATCATGGAGGCCGGTTCGGAGTTCGGGATCACCCTGTTCGGCCTCCGCGCCTTGAATGCGCTACGTGTCGAAAAATCCTTCGGCAGCTGGTCTCGCGAATACCGGCCGCTTTACGGTCCCGTGGAAGCGGGGCTCGGTCGCTTTATCGCCTATGGCAAGGAGGCCGATTTCATCGGCAAGGCCGCGGCGATCGAGGAAAAGGCGGAGGGCGGCGCGCTGCGTCTCGTCACCTTCGTCGTCGATGCAAAAGATGCGGACGTGCTCGGCGACGAGCCGATCTCGCTTGACGGCCAGGTCTGCGGCTGGGTGACCTCGGGTGGATACGCCCATGCCGCCGGCGTGTCGGTCGCCATGGGCTATGTGCCGAAAGAGGTCTCCCTAACGGAGGAGGGGTGGCAGATCGAGGTGCTCGGCGAGATGCTCATCGCCCGGCTTCAGCCGCATCCGATCTTTGACGCCAACGGGTCGCGCATGCGGTCCTGACCGTCGAAAGCTGAAGAAGCGGATAAGCCAAGACCGAAGCAGACCAGAGGTTATTTCTCTATAGTTTTTGCCATTCGTGTGGAAATCGTGCCGTTTTTTCAACAATGCCAAGCGGATTTGCGTCACGTGCTGCAAAAGCCACTGAAATTATGTCTGCCTCTTTCTTTTGCACTTCACATTTCGATCGAAACCGGTAGGAATCAAAAAAATTGAAGATCCTATCAGGGACATTCAAGCGAAAGATGCGGCCGCCAAGGATCGCATCCGCAGGGGAAAATATATGGAATATTTTATCCAGCAGCTCATAAACGGGCTGACTCTCGGATCCATCTATGGGCTCGTGGCAATCGGCTATACGATGGTTTACGGCATCATCGGCATGATCAACTTTGCCCATGGTGACATCTTCATGCTCGGCGGCTTTGCCGCGCTGATCGTGTTCCTGCTTGCCACATCCTTCTTCGCCGGCATTCCGGTGGCGCTGCTGCTTTTGCTGATGCTGCTCGTCGGCATGCTGATGACAGGCCTGTGGAACTGGACGATCGAGCGGATCGCCTACCGTCCGCTGCGCGGCTCGTTCCGCCTGGCGCCGCTGATCACCGCGATCGGCATGTCGATCTTCCTGTCGAACTTCATCCAGGTGACGCAGGGTCCGCGCAACAAGCCGATCCCGCCGCTGGTCACCGACACCTATCATTTCGGTGCGATCACGGTGTCGCTGAAGCAGATCCTGATCGTCGTGATCACCTCGATCCTGCTGTTTGCGTTCTGGTACATCGTCAACAAGACGCCGCTCGGCCGTGCCCAGCGCGCCACCGAACAGGATCGCAAGATGGCGGCTCTGCTCGGCGTCGACGTCGACAAGACGATCTCGATCACCTTCATCATGGGCGCGGCTCTCGCTGCCGTCGCCGGTGCCATGTACCTGATGTATTACGGTGTCGCCTCGTTCAACGACGGCTTCATTCCGGGTGTGAAGGCATTCACCGCAGCCGTTCTCGGCGGCATCGGCTCGCTGCCGGGCGCTGTTCTCGGCGGGTTGCTGATCGGCCTCATCGAAAGCCTGTGGTCGGCGTATTTCTCGATCGCCTACAAGGATGTCGCGACCTTTGCGATCCTCGCCTTCGTGCTGATCTTCAAGCCGACCGGCATCCTCGGTCGTCCTGAAGTGGAGAAGGTGTAACATGGCGACCGTATCGGAAACCGTTCCCAACAACGTCATGGCCAGGGCGATCAAGGAAGGCATCTTTGCAGGCGTCATCGCCTTCCTGATGTTCCTCCTGTTCGTCGGCATCGAGACCTATCAGGACATCAACAACCAGCTCGTCTGGCGCACCCGCTGGGGCCTGCTTGCGGTGTTCGTGGCAGTCGCTGCCGTCGGTCGCTTCCTGACCGTCGCCTTTATCAAGCCCCATCTCGACCGTCGCAAACTTGCCAAGGCCAAAGCCGGCATTCTCGAGATTTCGGAAGAGAAGAGCTTCTTCCATCGCCACTTCCTCAAGTTCGCGCTGGTCTTCCTGCTCATCTATCCATTCCTGTCGCTGCTGATCGTCGGCAAGCAGGGCTCGCTGAAATATGTCGATAACTTCGGCATCCAGATCCTTATCTACGTTATGCTCGCCTGGGGCCTCAACATCGTCGTCGGTCTCGCCGGTCTGCTCGATCTTGGCTATGTCGCCTTCTATGCGGTCGGCGCCTATTCCTACGCGCTTCTGTCATCCTATTTCGGCTTCTCGTTCTGGCTGCTGCTGCCGATGTCCGGCATTCTCGCCGCACTCTGGGGCGTCATCCTCGGCTTCCCGGTGTTGAGATTGCGGGGTGACTACCTTGCCATCGTGACGCTCGCCTTCGGGGAAATCATCCGGCTTGTTCTGATCAACTGGACTGATGTCACCAAGGGCACGTTCGGTATCTCGGGCATCGCCAAGGCGTCGTTCTTCGGCATCTGGTCGTTCGATACGGGCTCCCCGAACAATTTCGTCAAGGCCTGGGGCCTCTCGGCTTCGTCGGTCTATTACAAGATCTTCCTGTTCTACATCATCCTCGCGCTCTGCATGCTGACGGCCTACGTCACCATTCGCCTGCGTCGCATGCCGATCGGTCGTGCATGGGAAGCGTTGCGCGAAGATGAAATCGCCTGCCGCTCGCTCGGCATCAACACCGTCACCACCAAGCTCACGGCATTTGCCACGGGCGCGATGTTCGGCGGTTTTGCAGGCTCGTTCTTTGCGACCCGCCAGGGCTTCGTCTCTCCGGAAAGCTTCGTCTTCCTGGAATCTGCGGTCATCCTGGCTATCGTGGTTCTCGGCGGCATGGGTTCTCTGACCGGTATCGCGATCGCCGCTGTCATCATGGTCGGCGGCACCGAAATCCTGCGCGAGATGTCTTTCCTGAAGATCATCTTCGGCCCCGACTTCACCCCGGAACTCTACCGCATGCTGCTGTTCGGGCTGGCGATGATCATCGTCATGCTGTTCAAGCCGCGTGGCTTCGTGGGCTCGCGTGAGCCGACAGCCTTCCTGAAGGAGCGCAAGGCCATCTCCGGCAGCTTCACCAAGGAAGGCCACGGCTGATGGCGACGGATATGACGACTATGACGAAAGACACGATCCTGAGGGTCGAGCATCTGTCGATGCGGTTTGGTGGCCTGATGGCGATCGACGACTTCTCGTTCGAAGCCAAGCGCGGCGAAATCACCGCGCTGATCGGCCCGAACGGCGCCGGAAAGACGACGGTGTTCAACTGCATCACCGGCTTTTACAAGCCGACGATGGGCATGCTGACCCTGCATCGCAGCAACGGCCGGGAGTTCCTTCTGGAACGCCTTCGCGATTTCGAGATCAACAAGGTCGCGGGCGTTGCCCGTACCTTCCAGAACATCCGGCTGTTTTCCGGCCTGACGGTTCTCGAAAACCTGCTGGTCGCGCAGCACAACGAGTTGATGAAGGCTTCGGGTTACACGATCCTCGGCCTCTTGGGTCTGCCGACCTATAAGAACGCTGCCAAGGCCGCGATCGAAAAGGCCGAATACTGGCTGGACAAGGCGGATCTGACAGACCGCGCCGACGACCCGGCCGGCGATCTTTCCTATGGTGCCCAGCGCCGGCTGGAAATTGCCCGCGCCATGTGCACAGGGCCGGAACTTCTGTGCCTGGACGAGCCCGCCGCCGGCCTCAACCCGAAGGAATCGCTGACGCTCAACGCGCTGTTGCGCGGCATCCGCGACGAAGGCACGTCGCTGCTCCTGATCGAGCACGACATGTCCGTCGTCATGGAGATTTCGGATCACGTCGTGGTTCTGGAATACGGCCAGAAGATTTCCGACGGAACGCCTGATCACGTGAAGAACGACCCGAGGGTGATCGCAGCCTATCTCGGCGTCGAGGATGATGAAGTTGAAGAAATCGAGGAAAAGCTCGACAAGGGCATTATTGAAGAGGGGTCCGTCTGATGGCCGGTGAACCCCTTCTGAAAGTCCAGGGCGTCGAAACCTACTACGGCAACATCCGGGCCCTCGACGGCGTCAATGTCGAAGTCAACAAGGGCGAGATCGTCAGTCTGATCGGCGCCAACGGTGCCGGCAAGTCGACGCTGATGATGACGATCTGCGGCAGCCCGCAGGCCCGCAAGGGTCAGGTCATCTTCGACGGCGAAGACATCACGCAGGTGCCGACGCATCTGATCGCGCGTCGGCGTATCGCCCAGTCGCCGGAAGGCCGCCGCATCTTTCCGCGCATGACCGTGCACGAAAACCTGCAGATGGGCGCCGGTCTCGACAACCTCAAGTATTTCAAAGAGGACGTCGAAAAGATCTTCACCCTGTTTCCGCGCCTCAAGGAACGCCAGGCCCAACGCGGCGGCACGCTTTCGGGCGGCGAGCAGCAGATGCTGTCGATCGGCCGTGCGCTGATGGCGCGTCCGAAACTGCTTCTCCTGGACGAGCCGTCGCTCGGCCTCGCACCACTGATCGTCAAGGGCATTTTCGAGGCGATCAAGAAGCTGAACAAGGAAGAGGGGCTCACCGTCTTCCTCGTCGAGCAGAACGCGTTTGCGGCACTCAAACTGTCCGATCGCGCGTATGTGATGGTCAATGGCAAGGTGACGATGTCCGGCTCCGGCAAGGAACTGCTCGCAAATCCCGAAGTCCGCGCCGCCTATCTCGAGGGGGGCCGGCATTGAGCACCATGATCATCATTCCGGCGACCGGGGGACACTGAGATGCAGGGCCTGTTTTTCGAAACCGATACTGGCGTGCGTTATTTCCTGCGCGCACTCGTCATGGTCCTCGGCTTCTGGACGGCGTGGCGCGCCGGCAAGGCGGTCGCAGAAGGCTGGAACGGCTATGGCCATGTCATCGCCTACACGCTGCTTCTGGCCGTCGCGATGCAGTTCATGCACTACGCGCTGTTCCAGGGACCGTTCATCAGCCCGTTCCATTACATCATCGATGTGGTGCTGCTGATGGCGTTTTCCATCTCCGGATTCCGCATTCGCCGCACCCGTCAGATGGTTCAGAACTACTACTGGCTCTATCAGCCTGTCTCCGCTTTCTCATGGAAGAAGAAAGATTGACAGTCGCTCATTTCTGACTTCAGATTGGGTTGGGTCAAATAAGAATACACCAGAGGGTGGAACATTTCTCCGGCGCAATGATGGTGGGTATTGCGTCCGGGTCCCAAAAAACCGCTCACCTAAAAACTGGGAGTAAATCAATGAAGAAGTCTCTTCTTTCCGCCGTCGCGCTGACGGCGATGGTCGCATTCAGCGGCAACGCCTGGGCCGATATCATCATCGGCGTTGGCGGCCCGCTGACCGGCCCGAATGCTGCATTCGGCGCGCAGCTGCAGAAGGGTGCTGAACAGGCTATCGCCGATATCAATGCCGCCGGCGGCATCAACGGCGAAAAGCTGGTCATCGCGCTCGGCGACGACGTTTCCGATCCGAAGCAGGGCATTTCCGTTGCCAACAAGTTCGCGTCCGATGGCGTGAAGTATGTTGTCGGTCACTTCAACTCGGGCGTTTCGATCCCGGCTTCGCAGGAAGTCTATGCCGAAAACGGCATGCTCGAAGTCACCCCTGCAGCAACCAACCCTGTCTTCACCGAGCGCGGCCTGTGGAACACGTTCCGCACCTGCGGCCGTGACGACCAGCAGGGCGGCGTCGCCGGCAAGTATCTTGCCGAGAAGTTCGCCGATGCAAAGATCGCGATCATCGACGACAAGACACCTTACGGCCAGGGTCTCGCTGAAGAAACCATGAAAGCCTACAACGCGGCCGGCAAGAAGCAGGTCATCCGCGAAGGCGTCAACGTCGGCGACAAGGACTTCTCGGCGCTGATTTCCAAGATGAAGGAAGCCGGCGTTTCGATCATCTACTGGGGTGGTCTCCACACGGAAGCCGGCCTGATCATCCGTCAGGCGAAGGATGCTGGCCTCAAGGCAACGCTCGTATCGGGTGACGGTATCGTCTCCAACGAACTGGCCTCGATCGCTGGCGATGCCGTCGAAGGCACGCTGAACACGTTCGGCCCCGATCCGACACTGCGTCCTGAGAACAAGGAACTGGTTGCCAAGTTCAAGGCTGCCGGCTTCAACCCTGAAGCCTACACGCTCTATTCCTACGCAGCCGTTCAGGTCATCGCCGAAGGCATCAAGCTTGCTGGCAGCCCTGACGACGCAGAAGTCGTTGCCAAGGCTCTCAAGGAAAAGGGTCCGTTCAAGACCGTTCTCGGCGACATGGCTTTCGACGCCAAGGGCGACCCGAAGCTCCCAGGCTACGTCATGTACGAGTGGAAGAAGGGTCCGGACGGCAAGTACAGCTACTTCCCGCAGGGCTGAGCCTTCAAGGCTTGAACCATCGATTGACAGGAAGCCCGGCCATTGGCCGGGCTTTTTGCATTGATGCCTGCAGGGTTCAGATATCGAGCTCTAAGTTTCCCGAGCTCAAACCCTGAAAATCCCATCAGAAACTTTCGGGGGTGAAACTGGCAAACCGCACGGCGGGGAGAGGGCCGGCGGTCATCAGTGTGAAATCGAAATTCGACTTTGCTTCCGATCCCAGAACGTATTGACGGTGCACGCGCAGGAAATCGCGCTTGATCCTGTTGTAGCGCTCGGGCGCCATCATCCGCTTGACCCTGATGAAGGCAAGCGTCGCCTGGGGTGCATCTTCATGTCCTGCCAGCGCCACGACGCGGCTCTTGTAGAAATGAATGCTGTCGGTGAGGCACTGAACCTCCAGCCAGAAGATCTGTGGTGCTCGGGCAATGCGGCCGACACAGGCGCGCAATGTTGCGGCAGGCCGCAGCAGCGAGCATTGCAGGATCGCGCCTCCCAGCGTCACGAAGCTCGCCTTGCGGTCGCTCTGATCTGCGCCCCGCCTGAACACATCAGGATTTTCCGCAAGCAGCATGCCGATCACGTGGGTGGCGACAGCCGATCCCATGCTGTGCGACGTGATGAGATATTCGTCCGCATCCTCAGTCAGTGCCTCGCGGACACCCTCCATGCAGCTCGCCAGCCAGGCGTTGACATCGGGCCTGTCGAGATTGCCCATCGCGTCGGCCATCTCCCAGTCGGCAAACAGGTGCAGCGTGTGAAACCGTGCCATGAAGGGCAGGAAGGCGTAGCGGAACAGCGCAAGACCAAGCGGTATGCTCCACAACAGATGCAACATATTGAGCCCGAGCAGTGCGGGCAGGGCAGCGATCACGGCGGTGAGCCCAAGCGCTACCGCCACCAGCAGGAATGGAAACAGGAAAAACAGGCCGAACCGCCATGCATGCCTGAGATAGCCGGCCATGCCGCCCTGGGTGACGATGCGCAAGGCGCTTCCATAACCGTTGAGAATACGGCGCAGCAGCGGCTTGCCGTTCAGGCTGTCCACCAGCGCGCAATGGTCGAAGATGTAGAACCGGCTTTGCGTGCCGCCGTCGGCTGGATCCGGGGCGCTACAGGCGATGTCGAAATACGCAGTCTTTGCGGTCCGCTGCAGATCGCCCGCCTGGAGATCCAGGTTCCATGTCTTAGCGCTCTGGGCCGCCGCGCGCACATAGCGGGCATGGTGCATGCCGGCATCGAGCGGCTCGAAGCCCGGGAAATGCAGGACGACGCGTTTCCTCACCCGTTCCGCCGTCGGGGAGTTATCTGCGTCGTGGGGCGTCTGTGCCGTCAAAGGCGATTGAGTAGTCATGACTGCGGAGTTCCGGATGCGGCTTTTCTAAGCCGTTGAGGGTGCGCGCGGATCTATCCCTTGGCATCGCCGACTGCAAGTGTCTGGCCCCGGTCGGCCCGTTTGCGTCTAGTCGGGCCGGTCGCCTGCGTGCAGGACGTTCGCCGCCATGACCGCTGCCGAGGCGCGATTTTCGACGCCGAGCTTGATGTAGATCTGCTCGAGATGCTTGTTCACGGTGCGGGCCGACAGACCGAGGATATCGCCGATATCCTTGTTCGCCTTGCCCTTGGCGATCCATAAGAGCACTTCCGACTCCCGCTGCGTCAGGGGAAAATGCTGGCGCAGGATTTCGTCGTCCGGCCGCTTGATGACAGCGGCTGATAATCGGAACAGGAATTCGTCTGCGCCGATCGCGCCAAGAAACGCAAACTGCAGGCTGGTCTGCAGGTTTTCGGACAGCGAGAAGGCGGCGTTGCGGGCAAAGCCTGCCGTATCGCGCTCCGCCATCCAGGCGCCGATGCGGCCCGCGACGATCGCAATGCCGTCGTCGCTTTCCGTTGCGGCATTCATCAGCCGCGTTGCTTGCGGCGTCGACCAGCGGATCGAACCGTCGTTTCTGACCGCAAGCAGATGCCGGCCGGCGGCATCGAGCGCGACGCGGGCGCTCTGGGCGGAGCGGGCGTTGGAAAGATGCACGCGTATTCTCGCCCGCAATTCGTCGATATTGATCGGCTTGCTCAGATAATCGACGCCGCCGCTTTCCAGCGCGTTGACGACATGCTCGGTCTCGGTCAGGCCCGTCATGAAGATCACGGGCACCTGAGCTGCAGCATGCGCCTTCAGTTTGCGGCAGGTCTCGAACCCGTCCATGCCGGGCATCACGGCGTCGAGCAGGATCAGATCGGGCGTGATGCGCTCGACGATTGAGAGGGCTGCCTGTCCCGACGTGGCGATCAGCACCGAAAAGCCGGATTGCTCCAGCGCTTCAGTCAGAAAACCGAGCGTGTCGGGACTGTCGTCCACCAGGAGGACGATATCGCGCGGTGTCGTCGCGTCAGCCATCGTTGTTTTCCCGTTCTTCCAGTTCCTGTGTCTCCATGCGTTCCAGGTATTTCATGTAACCGGCCATGTCGAAGGCCTTTACATAGGTTCCGAGCTCTTCCGCGAACGGGCGGTGCGATTGGTCCGTGGCGAGATCCGCGAGCTTGGCTTCGATGCCGCGCACGTAACCGATTTCACCGAGCCGCAGCAGATCCTGAAGATGGCCCGTCCCGGGGCTGATGACCGGCTGCTTGACGAGGGCCGAAAGCGCCAGTGCCGGTGCTTCGTCCTCGTAAACCCATTTGAGGGAGAGATGCGAGGCAAGCTTGTCGGCAAGGCGGCGCAGGTTGACGGGCTTGGACAGCGTATCGTCATGCCCTTCGCCACCCGCATCCGCGGTCGTGCCATCGCCGATATTGGCCGAGAGCATGATCATGGGCGCCGTCTGGCCTTCCTCTCGCAACCTCGAAACAAGCTGCCAGCCGCTCATGCCGGGCATGGAGATATCGACCAGAAACAGATCCGGCCGAACACCCTCGATCAGCGTCAGGCATTCCGGCCCGTCGACGGCCGTCAGGATGACGAAATCCATTGGCGCCAGCACCTCGCGCATCAGGTCGCGGTGATCCTGGTTGTCGTCCACTACGACGATGGTGCGGCGCGGCCCGGTATAGGAGACGATCTTTCGCTCCGCCTCCGGTGTCGTGTTCGGCCGCTCGATGGCCGAGAGCATGAGCCGCACCTTAAAGGTCGAGCCTTCACCCTTCGTGCTGGCAACGGAGATTTCACCGCCGAGCGTGTTGGTCAGAAGCTGAGTGATGGTGAGCCCGAGCCCAAGCCCGGGCATCGGCCGGATGCTTTCCGCCTCGCCGCGCTGGAACGGCTCATAGATGCGGCCGAGATCCTTTTCCGCGATGCCGCGGCCCGTATCGGTCACAGTGAAGGTCGCGACCTGGCTGCGATAGGCGATCTCGAAACGAACAGTGCCTTCGTCTGTGAATTTGACCGCGTTGGAGAGGATGTTGACAAGGATCTGGCGAAGACGCTTCTCGTCGGTCCGGACATATTGCGGAAGCGTGCGGGCGCGCACGTGTTCGAAGGCAAGGCCCTTGGCCTGCGCCTGGAGGCTGAACATCTCGACGATCTGGTCGAGGAAATCCTGGATGTTGATCTCGTTGGAATAGACCTGCAGCCGCCCGGCCTCGATCTTTGAAATGTCCAGCAGCCCGTCGATCAGGCCGGAAAGATGGTCGGCGGACCGCTTGATGACCTTGATTGCCGATTGCCGCGGGGCAGGGATGGTGTCGTCGCGCTCGAGGATCTGGGCATAGCCCAAAACGGCGTTGAGCGGCGTGCGCAGCTCGTGGCTGAGGCCAACGACATAACGGCTCTTGGCGCGGTTGGCGGCTTCGGCGGTTTCCTTAGCATCCTGCAGCGCCGCGTCGGTTTTCTTGTGCGCCGAGATTTCCTTGAGAAGAAGCGTGTTCTGCCGTGAGGATTCCTCTTCGGCCACCATCCGGCTGTCATGCGCCAGCACGTAGAACCAGGAGAAGATGCCGGTGATGATGGCAAAGACGAAGAAGACGATCAGGATCGTGCCGTAGATGACATCGGCATTTGCAGGCGCTGCCTGGCCTACCTGATAGGCGATCAGCGACAGGATGGCGCCGATCGCCGAGATCGAGATCACCGCCGTCATCCCGTAGCGGCCGAGCCGGGTCGTGAGCTTGGCAATGACGCTTTCGGTGAGGAAGGTGCGCGCCACGGTGCCGACCTGCGTGTTCAGCCGCGCATGCGGCTTGCACATGTCGTGGCAGCGGCTGTCGAGCGAACAGCAGAGCGAACAGATCGGTGCCGCATAGGCCGGGCACCAGGCCATGTCCTCATGCTCGAACGGGTGTTCGCAGATCGAGCAGGTGATCGAACCCAGCGTCTTCCAGCTCTGGCGCGGCTTTCGGGCGAGATAGTATTTGCCCTTTGTGGCAAAGGCGATCGCTGGCGACACCACGAAGGCGCTGAGCGTCAGATAGGTGGCAAGCGACGCCATCAGCGGCCCGAACAGGCCGAAATGGGCGGTGAGCGCAATGCCTGTCGCACCAAACATGGCGCCGAGCCCGACCGGATTGACGTCATAGAGATGGGCGCGCTTGAACTCGATGCCGGGCGGCGACAGACCGAGCGGCTTGTTGATGAACAGATCCGCCGAAATCGTGCAGAGCCAGCTCATCGCGACGATCGAGAAGATGCCGAGTGTTTCCTCCAGCAGCCTGTAGATGCCGAGTTCCATCAGAAGCAGCGCGATGATGACGTTGAACACCAGCCAGACGACGCGGCCGGGATGGCTGTGGGTCAGGCGCGAGAAGAAGTTCGACCAGGCAAGCGACCCCGCATAGGCGTTCATCACGTTGATCTTCAGCTGCGACACGACCACGAAGGCTGCCATCAGCATCAGCGCTGCGGTTTCGTTGGGGATCATGTAGCCGAAGGCGGCGAGGTACATGTGGGCGGGATCGGCCGCGTCCTCGACCGGCACAGCGCTCGAGAGCGTCAGCACGGCGAGGAAGGAGCCCGCGAGAAGCTTTGGAACGCCGACCAGAACCCAGCCGGGTCCGGCCAGAAACACGGCGAACCGGTGGCGCCATTTGCGCTGCCCTTCCGGCGGCAGGAAGCGCAGGAAGTCGACCTGCTCGCCGATCTGCGGCATCAGGGCCAGGATGACGGCGGACGCTGCTCCGAATTCCACCAGATCGAACGGCGCCGAACCGCCGATTTCGCCGTTCGAATGGCCGATGCCGGCGAAGGCGCGCCAGAGGTCGAATTTCTGCCAGTCCATGAAGGCGATGAAGACGAAGGGCAGAATGTTGAGGATGATCCAGAACGGCTGGGTCAGAAGCTGGAACCGCGAGATCAGCTGCACGCCGTAGATGACGAGCGGGATCACCACCGCTGCCGAAATGATATAGCCGATCCAGGGCGGAATCCCGAAGGCGAGATCCAGCGCGCCGGTCATGATCGACGCCTCGATCGCAAACAGCATGAAGGTAAAGCTCGCATAGATCAGCGAGGTGATGGTGGAGCCGATATAACCGAACGAGGCGCCGCGGGTGAGGAGATCGATATCCACGCCGTGGCGGATCGCATAGCGACTGATCGGCAATCCCACGACCAGCATGACGAGAGCGGCCACCAGAATGGCGAAAAAGGCATTGGTGGTGCCGTAGGACAGCGTAATCGCCCCACCGATCGCCTCCAGCGCCAGAAACGAGATCGCGCCGATCGCCGTCTGCGAAATCCGGCTCGACGAAAACCGTCTAGCGCTCTTTGCGGTAAACCGCAGCGCATAGTCTTCCAGCGTCTGGTTTGCGACCCAGCGATTGTACTCACGGCGAACCGGTATGATGCGTTGGCGTGCTGCCATGCCTAAAAACGATCGCCTTTATCGGGGAGACTGATATTTAGGCAGTTTCGACTTTGGTGCAGCGTTTTGCAAGGGCGGTTTTACCGCCGCTCACACCTCGCTTCACACCTCGCTTCGCTTCAGCAGATAATCCAGCCCACCGGCGCGATACCAGCGATAGCCATAGGGCTCGATCACGATGTGATGCTTGCCTGTGTCGTCCGCTGTGCTGTCCGAGTCATCGGCGATATCGATCAGGTTCTTGCCCGCATCCTCGAGGCCCACGTCGAAGGTGATCTCCACCGGACGGTCGTGGAAATTGTGCAGGATCACCAGTGCGTTGTCGCGCCAGTCGTAGCGCATGGCGAGCACGCCGTCGTCGCCGGTATCGAGGCATTCGAACGTGCCCCAGCCGATCTCAGGGGCTTCCTTGCGCATGCGGATCATCCGCTCCGTCCAGTTGAGCATGGAATCCGGATCGCGACGCTGGATGGCGACGTTGACGTGGTCGAAGCCGTAGGGCCCTTCGTGGATGACAGGCAGGATCGGTTTGTCGCTCTTGGTGAAGCCGCCCTGAGGCTCGTTCGACCATTGCATCGGCGTGCGGGCGCAGTTGCGCTCGGGCAGCGACAGGTCGTCGCCCATGCCGATTTCGTCGCCGTAGCGCAGAACGGGCGTGCCGGGCAGGGAATACATCAGGCTGTAGGCAAGTTTCAGCCGGCGCGGATCGCCACCCAGCATCGGCGCCAGACGGCGGCGGATGCCGCGGTCGTAGAGCTGCATGTCCTTGTCCGGACCCATCTTGTCGAACACGGTCTGGCGCTGCTTATCGGTCAAGCGGCCGAGATCGAGTTCGTCGTGGTTGCGCAGGAAAATTCCCCACTGGCCGGTCGCCGGGCGTTCCTTGGTGTCGTTCATTGCCTTTGCCAGTGGCCGAACGTCGGCGCTGGCCATCGCATAGAACAGCGACTGGTTGACGTGGAAGTTGAACATCATCTGCATCCGGTCGCCGTCGTCGCCGAAATATTGCAGGTTCTCCTTCGGAACGACATTCGCTTCGGCCAGAATGATGCTGTCACCCTGGCGCCATTGCAGGAACTCGCGGAAGGAGCGCAGCATGTCGAACTGCTCCTTCGGCTTTTTCACGTCGGCGCCCTTTTCGGCGATCACGAAGGGAACTGCATCCATGCGGAAGCCGGAGACGCCGAGCTGCAGCCAGAACCCCATGATCTTCAGGATTTCCGCCTGCACATGCGGGTTGGCGGTGTTGAGATCCGGCTGGAATTCGTAGAAGCGGTGGAAGTAGTATTCGCCGGAGGCCTTGTCGCGCGTCCAGGTCGTCTTCTGGATGCCCGGAAACACCATGCCTTCATCGGCGTTGGCCGGTTTCGTCTTCGACCAGACATACCAGTCGCGGTAGCGCGAATTCTTGTCGGCACGGGCTTCCTTGAACCAGGGGTGTTCGTCCGATGTGTGGTTGACGACGAGATCGATCAGGACGCGGATGCCGCGTTGCTTGGCACTGTGGGTGAACTCGACGAAATCGCCGAGCGTGCCGTAGCGGGGATCGACATTGTAATAGTCTGAGACATCATATCCGTCGTCGCGGCCGGGAGACGCCTGGAACGGCATCAGCCAGATCGCGGTCACGCCGAGGCCGGCGAGGTAGTCCAGGCGCCGCTGCACCCCTTGAAAATCACCGACCCCGTCGCCGTTGGAATCCATGAAGGTTTCGACATTGAGGCAATAGAAGACGGCATTTTTGTACCAGAGGTCGTTGATCACGGGATGCTCCACGGCTTTGCTCGATCCGGGGAAATTGCATCAGGTATTGGATTGTTCCCGTCCGATTGTGAGTTTGCGATCAAGCGTCGGAAAATGCCCTATCAAACCGGTGTAATAACGCTTGCTATTTTACCCGGATCAGCGGCTATGCTTCACCATCAACATGAGGAGATAGGTCATGGCCAAGGGTCAGGTACGCGGCAACAAGGAAACGCGCAAACCCAAGAAGGACAAGGCCGCTCCAGCGGCTGCGCCGACTTTGGGTTCGCAGGTCAAGTCGGCCGAAAGCAACACCAAAAAGAAGTAGTCTGCTCCGTCGTCATGCCGCGATCTCCTTGGTCGCCGGCAGACACAGGACGGCTTCAAGACCTCCCATATGCGACCGGGAGAGGCTCAGCTTCCCGCCGTAAGCATTTGCGATGTCGCCGGAAATTGCCAGGCCAAGGCCTGTTCCGGCGCCATCGCTTTCATCCTCTTGCTGGCCGCGGACACCGCGCTTCAGCATGGAGGCGTAACGCTCCGGCGTGACGCCCGGGCCATCGTCCGCGATGCGCAGCAACACCATCCCCCCATCGCCCCTCGTTGCCGTCAGCGCGATGCGCCGTCTTGCAAAACGGACAGCGTTGTCGAGAATGTTGCCGATCGCTTCGGCTGCGTCGGCCGGGTCCGCCTGGACCGTGAGATCCGGATCGATGTCGAGCTCCCAGTCGATCCCGCGGTTTTCGGTGACGGGTGACAGCACGCTCACAAGCTTTCCCGAAATGCCGAGAAGCGATGTCGTCGCCATCTGTTCGACGCCCATTCGAGCGGCCTGCAACTGCCGGTCGGCGCGCTGGCGCACCAGCTCGATCTGCTGCAGGGCCGTTTCGCGACGGGCGCCCGGCAAATCCTCGACGAGATGGGACAGCACCGTCAGCGGCGTCTTCAGGCCATGTGCCAGATCGCTTGCCCGGGCGCGCGCCCTCTCGACGGCATTTTCCCGCTCCGACAGAAGAAGGTTGATCTCGTTGACGAGCGGCGTGACTTCGCTTGGCCCCTGCGCACCGATGCTCGGCAGGCGACCCGCCCGGATATCGGCTACATCCTGGCGCAGGCGGGAAAGCGGCCTCAGACCGACGAGGCTCTGCAGGAGTGCGGCAAGGAAAAGCAGGGCGCCGATGGCAACCAGCATCATGACCAGCGGCCGGTGATAGGTGGCCAGCGCTTCTTCCATGTCGTTCTTGGAGAAGGCGGTGTAGAGGGTAAAGCGCTGCAGGGCATCGCCTTCGCCGATCGACATGTCCCTGACCGTGATCAGGATCGGGCCACCATCGGGTCCCTCGGTCTGGAAGAAGCCGCAATAGAGATCGGGAGAAAACAACTGCCGCGAAAGTTCCTGGTCCCAAAGCGAGCGCGAGCGCAACGGCGGTTTTCCGTTGGCTGGCGATATCTGCCAGTAGAGGCCACCGGCCGGGATCTGGAAGCGTGCATCGGACGGCTCGCTGGCCAGGGAGAGACCATTCTGCTGAATGGTCAGCCGGGCGCCGAGCGCGTCCGAGACGGCCGTCATCTCTGCGGAATACTGGTCGGCGACATAATCCTCGAACAGGTGACCGAGCACGAACCAGGCGAGCCACAGGGCCACGCCGATCGATATCAGGGCACCGATTGCCAGACGGAAACGCAAGGAGCGGATCACGGGCGTTTCTCCGGCAAAACGTATCCGAAGCCGCGGCGGGTCTCGATCGCGTCGCTGTCGGTTTTCTTGCGCAAGCGGGCAACCATCGCCTCGACGGCGTTCTTGGCGGCGTCGTCGTCGCGGCCCTGAACCTGGCTTGCAAGCTCCGCCGGCGTCAGGACGGCACCGGGACGGTCGATGAACAGCGAGATCATCCGGTATTCCAGAGGGCTCAGATCCAGCTCGCGTCCGTCGAACGTCACGCGGCGGGCCTGCTCGTCAAGCGTGAACCGGTCGGCCGACTTGACGCGCGCCTGGACCTTGCCGGTTCGGCGAAGCAGCGCCTTCAGGCGGGCGAGGAGCTCCTCGCTGCGAAACGGTTTCGGCAGGTAGTCGTCGGCGCCCGCGTCGAAGCCATCGACACGTTCCATCCAGGAACCGCGCGCCGTCAGCACGAGGACGGGTGTTTCGACGCCGCTTGCCCGCCAGCGCTTGAGAATTGAAAGCCCGTCCATTCCTGGCAGGCCGAGATCGAGGATGATGGCTGCATGGTCGCCTGTCTCTCCCCGTTCCCAAATGTCTGGTCCGTTCGACAGAGTTTCGACGAAATAGCCCTCGCGACTAAGCTTCTCCACGACGAGCGCTGCGATCTGGGGATCGTCTTCGGCAAGCAGGATCTTCATGATATCAACCGCCTCCCAGCAGCGAGCCGCTTCTCGCATCGACCCGCAGGGTGCGGATGGCACCGGTGTTGTCACGCAGTTTCAATTGATAGACGTCGCGCGACTGCGAGCGGCTGAGACGGATGTCGATGATGCGACCATACCTGGTGGCGTCGATCTTTCTCAGCATCGTTTTCAGCGGCATGATCTGACCGCTGCGAACCGCATCGCGGGCCCGATCGGAATCGTTTGGGCCATAGCTGCCCCCCGATGCGTCATGGCTTCCCGCACCGTCCTTGCCGTCGTCATCACCGCCATCGTCATCGCCGCCGTGGTTATCGCCATCATCGCCACCGCCGTCATTGCCCGAGCCGGAAGATCCGCTGCCACCGCCGCCGTCGCCGTCCTTGGCGAATGCGGGCGCAACGGGTGCGACAATCGCCGACCCGAGTGTGGCCGCGAGCAGCGCAGCAAGACAGATACGACGGGTCACGCCCATTGATACTCCGGATAGGACTGTGTGGCAGCGCTTTTGAGCCGCGAAACACTACTCTGCCATGATGGCGATGTTGCTGCAAACGGCCGCACCCCCGCCGGCATCCGGCGGGGGTGCGGACAGTGGTCGGACAAAGCCTATTTGTGGCCGCCGCGCGTGCCGCCCTTGTGGTCGTTCTTGTTGTGGTTTGCAGAGTCATCGCTGCTCTTGCCGCCGCGCTTTCCGCCCTTGTCGTCGTTCTTGTCGTGGGTCGCGGCGTCATCGCTGCTCTTTCCGCCGCGCTTTCCGCCCTTGTCGTCGTTCTTGTCGTGGGTTGCAGAGTCGTCGCTGCTCTTTCCGCCGCGCTTTCCACCCTTGTCGTCGTTCTTGTCATGGGTTGCAGCGTCGTCGCGGCTCTTTCCGCCACGCTTGCCGCCCTTGTCGTCATTGGCATCATGGTTCGGACCATCGTCCGCACCCTGGCGGGCAAAGGCTGCGGATGTGCCGGCAAAGGGAACAGCGGACTGGACCAACGGCAGCGAAGCGGTGAGGGCGAGTGCGGCGGCGAAGGTCGTCAGAGCAAGTTTCGTTTTCATGGCATGTTTCCTCTCGTATTTGGTTGACGAGTGCAGGATGCCATCGTGGCCCTGACAGGCCACTGAGTGCCGCTGTCAGCAAACTGTCAGACTGGCGTGCCTTTGCCCCCAACGGGCCGGTTCACCCCTCCCGATACGTCATTCGACGTATACGTTTTTGCGGTGCAGCAGCCGATAGTCCGGTTAAGCAACGGTTAAATCTCCGGTTGCTTGAACGAACAAGAAGAGGGGTTCGACCAATGACATTCAGGGTGAAACTTACCGGCGCGCTGCTTGCCGCTGCCATGTCCGCCACGGCGCTTTCGGGCGCATACGCTGCCGACGATACGATCAAGATCGGCGTCCTCCATTCGCTGTCCGGTACGATGGCGATTTCCGAGACGACGCTGAAAGACGCCATGCTGATGATGGTGGAAGAGCAGAACAAGAAGGGCGGCGTTCTCGGCAAGAAGCTCGAAGCCGTCGTCGTCGATCCGGCCTCCGACTGGCCGCTGTTTGCCGAAAAGGCCCGCCAGCTGATCAGCCAGGACAAGGTTGCAGCCGTGTTCGGTTGCTGGACCTCATCGTCGCGCAAGTCGGTTCTTCCTGTCTTCGAAGAACTGAACTCGATCCTGTTCTACCCGGTCCAGTACGAGGGTGAAGAATCCTCGCGCAACATCTTCTACACGGGCGCTGCGCCGAACCAGCAGGCCATTCCGGCGGTCGATTACCTCGCCAAGGAAGAAGGCGTCCAGCGTTGGGTTCTCGCCGGCACCGACTATGTCTATCCGCAGACGACCAACAAGATCCTCAAGGCCTATCTGATGTCGAAGGGCGTCGCCGAGGCCGACATCATGGTCAACTACACGCCGTTCGGCCATTCCGACTGGCAGACCATCGTTTCCGACATCAAGAAGTTCGGCTCTGCCGGCAAGAAGACCGCCGTTGTTTCCACCATCAACGGTGACGCAAACGTGCCGTTCTACAAGGAACTCGGCAACCAGGGCATCAAGGCCGAAGACATTCCGGTCGTGGCATTCTCGGTCGGCGAAGAAGAGCTCGCCGGTCTCGATACCAAGCCGCTGGTCGGCCATCTCGCCGCCTGGAACTATTTCCAGTCCGTCGATGCCGAGGTCAATGTGTCCTTCATCAAGGAATGGCATGCCTTTACCAAGAACGACAAGCGCGTGACCAACGATCCGATGGAAGCCGCCTATATCGGTTTCCAGGCCTGGGTTAAGGCCGTCGAATCCGCCGGCACGACCGATACGAACGCGGTTCTGGACTCGATCATCGGCGTTTCGGTGCCGAACCTGTCGGGTGGCTATTCCACCGTCATGCCGAACCACCACATCACCAAGCCAGTGCTGATCGGTGAAATCCAGGCCGATGGCCAGTTCGAAATCGTCCAGGAAACACCTGCCGTCGTCGGTGACGAATGGTCGGATTACCTGCCGGACTCCAAGAACCTGATCTCCGACTGGCGCAAGCCGATGTCCTGCGGCAACTTCAACGTTGCAACCGGCAAGTGCGGCGGCAAGGGCGGCAGCTGATCCAGTCTCGGCCATAGTTAAGGTTGTCCCTCACCCTAACCCTCTCCCCGCAAGCGGGGCGAGGGGACTTGGGCACGCGAGAGCGTGACCGGGGGTCGGTGAGGGCGTGACGATTTTCCTTCTCCCCGCTTGCGGGGAGAAGGTGCCGGCAGGAGGATGAGGGGCGATCGAGCCCTCCGCCCCACGCGGCCATCCGGGGGACAAAGATATGCCTATCCGTTTTTTCACGCTGATTTTTCTGATCTTTTCGTTTGCAGCGCCAGCCTTTTCGCAAGGGGCGGATCCAAAGCCGCTGTTTAACCAGCTCGCCGATGCCGATTTCGGTAAGGCTGAATCGATCGTCGCACAGATCGCCACCAGTGGCGATATCCGGGTGGTGCCGGCGCTTGAGGCGTTTGCCGAGGGTGATCTCTATTTTCGCAAGGCCGACAAGGCCGTGTTCGTGGCAAAACCCGCCGGCGCGCAGCTGGATCTGATCGATCCGGTGACGGCCGAAAGCGCCGGGCAGGTCGCCAAGGGTGCCGTCACCAAGATCCGCGTCAACAACACGCTGCGGCGCGCCATTCGTGCAGCGCTTGGCGGTCTGACGCTGATGAGCCCGGATCGCAGTGTCCGTCTTGCGGCAGCCGATGCAATCCTTTTGTCGCCGAGTGCGGAGGCGCTCGATCTGGTCGAGGCTGCCATTGCCAAGGAAACCGACCGCGACGTCAAGTTCCGCATGGAAGAGGCGCGCGCCGTCTCGGTGCTCTCCTCCGACCGCTCGCTCGACGAAAAGCGCGCCGCCATCCAGACCATGGGAAATCTTGGCGGGCGCAGTGCGCTCGGCATCCTGAGTTCCGTCTCGACAACGATCGATCCGAGCCTGAAAGCCGATCTCGATGCGGCGATCAAAGCCATCCAGAACGAGCAGCAGCTTTGGGATCTGGCCCAGAACGTCTGGTACGGCGTGTCGCTCGGTTCCGTGCTGCTCTTGGCCGCGATCGGTCTTGCCATCACCTTCGGCGTGATGGGCATCATCAACATGGCGCATGGCGAAATGGTCATGCTCGGCGCCTATTCCACCTATATGGTGCAGGAAGTGATCCGCAGCCACGCGCCGGGCCTGTTCGACTGGTCGCTGACGATTGCGCTGCCGGTCGCTTTTCTTGTAACCGGTGCCGTCGGTTTCGTCGTGGAACGCGGTATCATCCGCTTTCTCTACGGCCGGCCGCTGGAAACGCTGCTCGCCACCTGGGGCGTGTCGCTGATCCTGCAGCAGACGATCCGCTCCATCTTCGGTCCCACCAACAAGGAAGTCGGCAACCCGTCGTGGATGTCCGGTTCGTTCCCGCTTGGCGGCATGACGATCACCTGGAACCGCATGTGGATCGTGATCTTCTCGCTGTCGATCTTCTTTGCGCTGCTGGTGGTGATGAAGAAATCCGCCTTCGGCCTCAATATGCGGGCCGTCACCCAGAACCGTCGCATGGCATCCTCCATGGGCATCCGCACGCCATGGGTCGACGCGCTGACCTTCGCGCTCGGCTCCGGCATCGCCGGCATTGCGGGCGTCGCGCTCAGCCAAATCGACAACGTCTCGCCCAATCTCGGCCAGAGCTACATTATCGACAGTTTCATGGTCGTGGTGTTCGGCGGCGTCGGCAATCTCTGGGGCACGCTGGTCGGGGCACTTTCGCTCGGGGTGCTCAACAAGTTCCTCGAACCCTCGGTCGGTGCCGTTCTCGGCAAGATCCTGGTTCTGGTTCTCATCATCCTCTTCATCCAGAAACGTCCGCGCGGTCTTTTCGCGCTCAAGGGAAGGGCGATCGAAGCATGATTACCGGCTTCATTCTGCGTGCACTCGAAGGCAAGATCGTCGTGGCCATCGCCATCCTGCTCGGCGTCGCCATTCTCGTCCCGGCGCTCAATCTCCTGACGTCGCCCGACAGCGCGCTCCACATCCCGACCTATGCGATGGCGCTGATGGGCAAGTATCTCTGCTATGCGCTGTTGGCGCTGGCGCTGGATCTGGTCTGGGGCTATTGCGGCATCCTCTCGCTCGGCCACGGCGCGTTCTTTGCGCTCGGCGGCTATGCGATGGGTATGTATCTGATGCGCCAGATCGGCTCGCGCGGCACCTACGGCAATCCGCTGCTGCCCGATTTCATGGTCTTCCTCAACTGGAAGGAACTGCCCTGGTTCTGGTACGGGTTCGATTACTTCGCCTTTGCGATGCTGATGGTTCTAGTCGTGCCGGGCCTGCTAGCCTTCGTCTTCGGCTGGTTCGCCTTCCGCAGCCGCGTCAACGGCGTCTACCTGTCGATCATCACCCAGGCGATGACCTATGCGCTTCTGCTCGCCTTCTTCCGCAACGACATGGGGTTCGGTGGCAATAACGGCCTCACCGACTTCAAGGAAATCCTCGGCTTCAACGTGCAGGCCGGCGGCACCCGTGCGGCGCTCTTTGCGATGTCGGCCATCATGCTTGCGCTCTGCCTTCTGGTCGCCTCGGCCATCACCCGCTCGAAATTCGGCAAGGTTCTGGTCGGCGTGCGCGATGCGGAAAGCCGGGTCCGCTTCCTCGGCTTCCGGGTGGAGAATATCAAGCTCTTCACATTCGTCGTTTCGGCCATGTTTGCCGGCATTGCCGGTGCGCTGTTCGTGCCGCAGGTCGGCATCATCAATCCGGGCGAATTTGCGCCTGCCAACTCGATCGAAGTCGTCGTCTGGACGGCGGTCGGCGGGCGCGGCACGCTGATCGGCCCGATCATCGGCGCCATCCTCGTCAATGCCGGGAAAAGCTATTTCACCGGCGCCTTTCCGGAGATCTGGCTGTTTGCGCTGGGCGGCCTGTTCATTGCCGTCACGCTGTTCCTGCCGCGCGGCATCGTCGGCACAATCCAGCACGGCTTTGCTGGCCGCAAGGCGCTGAAGGCAGCGGTCGAGGCGGAAAAGGGCAGGGATGCCGGGGCGGTCCCGGTCGCCCGACAGGTTCAGGCAGCGGAGTGAGACGATGAACACGATTGCCGAAACACGCACGAAAAGCCTGCTCTATCTCGAAGACGTCTCCGTCTCCTTCGACGGGTTCAAGGCGATCAATTCGCTGTCGCTCGTGGTCGAACCGGGAGAGCTTCGCGCCATCATCGGCCCGAACGGTGCCGGCAAGACGACGATGATGGACATCATCACGGGCAAGACGCGTCCCGACACCGGCCGGGTGATCTTCGAGGACACGATCGACCTCACCAAGAAGGACGAGGCCGATATCGCCCAGCTCGGCATCGGCCGCAAATTCCAGAAGCCGACCGTGTTCGAAAGCCACACCGTGTGGGACAATCTCGAACTGGCGCTCAACCGGTCGCGCAGCGTGTTCGGCACGCTGTTCTATACGCTGTCTGCAGACGACAAGGCGCGCATCGAGGAAATCCTCGAGACGATCCGCATGTCCCACCGCAAAAACGAATATGCCGCCAATCTTTCGCACGGCCAGAAACAGTGGCTCGAGATCGGCATGCTGCTCGCGCAGGAACCGAAACTGCTTCTTGTCGACGAGCCGGTCGCCGGCATGACGGATGCCGAGACATCCGAGACCGCATTGCTGCTGAAGGAAATCGCCAAGACCCGCTCGGTCGTGGTGGTGGAACACGACATGGGCTTCATCCGCGATCTCGGCGTCAAGGTGACGTGTCTCGCGGAAGGGTCGGTGCTGGCCGAAGGCTCGATCGATTTCGTGTCGAACGATCCGAAGGTGATCGAGAATTATCTGGGGCGGTGAGGGATTACCCTCCCCTTGAGGGGGAGGGTCGGCGCAAAGCGCCGGGGTGGGGTGATCTTTGGGATCCCGGCGGTCACCCCCCCCCCCCCCCCCCC
>NZ_LMOF01000008.1:938438-1115594 GCF_001423215.1 Rhizobium sp. Leaf321
AAGGGGGAGGTGAAAGGGTGCCGCAAGCTTGTCGATACTCCAGCGGCCGACACAACGAGAAAAGAGACCAACCATGCTGACAGTCGAAAACGTCAATCTCCATTACGGTGCGGCACAGGCCCTGCGCGGCGTGTCGATCAAGGCGGATATGGGCAAGATCACCTGCGTGCTTGGTCGTAACGGCGTCGGCAAGTCGTCGCTGCTCCGCGCCGTCACCGGGCAGCACCCGGTGTCAGCGGGTACGATCAGCTTTCAGGGCGAGACGTTGAACGGGCTTGCACCCTATCACCGTGCCAAGCACGGCATCGGCTATGTGCCGCAGGGGCGCGAGATCTTTCCGCTGCTGACCGTTCAGGAAAACCTTGAGAGCGGCTACGCGCCGCTGGAGCGCAAGGACAAGTTCATCCCGGATGACATTTTCGCGCTGTTTCCGGTGCTCAAATCCATGCTCGGACGCCGTGGTGGCGATCTGTCGGGCGGCCAGCAGCAGCAGCTGGCGATCGGGCGGGCCATGGTCACGCGGCCGAAAATCCTGGTGCTGGACGAGCCGACCGAAGGCATCCAGCCGTCGATCATCAAGGATATCGGCCGCGCCATCCGCTACCTGCGCGACAGCACCGGCATGGCCATCCTGCTGGTCGAACAGTATCTCGACTTCTGCCGGGAGCTGGCAGATCATGTCTATATTATGGATCGTGGCGAGATCGTGCACGAAGGCGCCGCTGATACACTGGATACGGCAGAAGCAAGGCGACACCTAACTGTTTAGGGGTCAATGTTTGCATGGCTTCTATTCGTTAACGCGGTTTCAAAGCCTGGGCCTGTGTGCTAGATGAACAGCAGATGAACGCATCTTCCGAACATCGTAGATAACCCCCGCACCCCATGATGAGGCGCTGATGGTCTTTGAACGCATTGTTGGTTCTCGTTCCCGCTCCGCCCTTCGCGCTACCGCGACCGGAGCGTTTTTCTTGGCCGCAGGTGCCGCTTTTGCCGGCTGTGGCCAGCCTATGACGCCGGGTCTCCATCCGGTCACCATCGAGACCGACGGTATCGAACGCCAGGCCGTCTACTTCGTGCCGTCCTCCTATACAGGCAAGGACAAACTGCCCGTCGTGTTCGATTTTCACGGCAGCAACAGCAATCCGGTCGGCCAGTTGAAGCGCTCTTCCTGGGACAAGGTTGCCGAAAAGAACGGGTTTATCGCCGTGGCGCTGCAAGGCAGCCTGTCCGGCAAGGCGCCGGGCACCTATGGCTGGAACGTTCCGCATGTGCAGGTCAGCCAGGCTATTCTTCCCAATGGCGCCCAGGGCGGCCAGGACGAGATCGCCTATATCGAGGATGCCGTCGAAGAGGTGAAGGAAGACCTTTGCGTCGATCCGAACCGCATCTTCGCGTCCGGCTATTCCGGCGGCGGCCGCATGCTGTCGGCTTATGTCTGCTCCGGTCAGGACGATTTCGTCGCGGCAGGTTTCGTCAATTCGCTGCGCGCCGGTCGTCCCGTCGAGACCGATGGCAAGTGGGGGCCCGATGCCGCCAACTGCAATCCGGCCAAGCCGATCTCGATCGTGGCGTTTGCGGGCGAAAAGGATGCGCAGAACCCCTATGCCGGCGGCGGCAGCGCCTATTGGCAGTATGGTTTCAAGACGGCGATCAAGCGCTGGACCGATCTCGACGGCTGCAAGGGTAACGGTAACGCAAAGACTGTCGAAGGCGTGACCTACACGATGTACGGCACCTGCACCAACGGCGCCCGTATCGCGACCTACGTCTTCGAAAAGGGCACGCATGACTGGCCGAGGCCCTCCGAAGCCCGGGAAGCGGTGATGGCTGCTGCCAAGGATGGCGTTGCCGGTGTCACCAAGGTTTCGAGCGTCGTGCCGGCCAAGCCTGCCTTCGACGCCAATGTCGATCCGGCTTTCCGCATGTGGGATTTCTTCTTGAAAGCCGACACGACGGATATGGTCGCCACCGCGGCACCGGCGAAATCCTCTAGCGGATCGAAGTCTGGCACGACTGTTGCGTCTGACTGCTCGACACAGATCAACATGCAGGACACGACGTGCAGCAGCATTCAGCCGACGACACCCCGCCGCAGCGGGCAAGGGGTTCGGGACGCCTTGTAACGAAGGCGTTTGCCGGGCGCACACGGCTTGACCAGTTCTTCCAGGAGGGCTGCGCAAAAATACGCCTTCCGGAAACCTTTTCGCCTGAAATGGAGGCGATTCTCATCAACACGTCAGGGGGACTGACGGGCGGCGACGTGATCGATTGGTCCGTCGCCGCATCCGCTTCCACCCGCCTCTCGGTCACCACGCAGGCCAACGAGAAAATCTACAAGGCGGCCGCAGACACCGCTTCCGTCTCCACTCATATCACCGTCGGCGAAAACGCTTCCGTCCACTGGCTGCCGCAGGAAACCATCCTGTTCGACCGCGCCTCGCTGACCCGCCGGCTCGATGTGGATCTGGCCGAAACCGCCGAATTTCTCGCCGTCGAGGCCGTCATTCTCGGTCGCAAGATGATGGGCGAAGCGGTCAATCTCGGCTTCTTCCGCGATCGCTGGCGTGTCCGGCGCGCAGGCTCGCCCATTCATGCAGAAGAAATGCGTTTCGACGGCGAGATCGCGAGACTGGCGGAAGCAGCCGCCGTCCTTTCCGGCCAGGTCGCGTTCGCGACGCTGTTTTATTCCGGACCGCTGGCGGAAGCCCTGTTTCCGAAGCTGCGCGACTGTCTCGGACCCACCTCCGGCGGGGCGAGCTTGTTCAACGGCAAGATCGTTGCGCGTCTCACGGCACCGACCGGGTTCGAGCTGAGAAAAATCCTGGTACCGGCAATTTCCGTATTGCGTAACGGCGCGCCAGTGCCGAAAGTCTGGAACATCTGATTTGTCATTGATGACGCCGATTGCGGGACGCCCATGAACCTCACCCCACGCGAAAAAGACAAGCTCTTGATTTCCATGGCCGCGGTCGTTGCCCGTCGTCGCCTGGAGCGGGGCGTCAAGCTGAACTATCCGGAAGCGATCGCGCTGATCACCGACTATGTGGTGGAAGGTGCCCGCGATGGGCGCTCCGTGGCCGCTTTGATGGAAGAGGGCGCGCATGTCATCACCCGCGACCAGGTGATGGATGGCATCCCCGAAATGATCCACGACGTGCAGGTGGAGGCGACGTTCCCGGATGGAACCAAGCTCGTTACCGTGCACGAACCGATCCGCTGAGGAGTTCGCCATGGCTCTCGAACTGCGCCCCAACTGCGAATGCTGCGATAAGGATCTCGCCCCCGACAGCCGCGAGGCGATGATCTGCACGTTCGAATGCACCTACTGCGTCGATTGCGCGACGAGCGTGCTTGCCGGTATCTGCCCGAATTGCAATGGTGAACTGGTGCGTCGTCCGGTGCGCCCGGCCGCTGCACTCGTCAACAATCCGGCCTCGACGGTGCGTGTCCTGAAGGCCGAAGGCTGCCAGCCAAAACGTGCCCAGCCGAAACTTGCATTGAGCGCCTGAGGAGGTGGACCATGATACCCGGTGAAATCTTTACCGTTGCAGGCGAGATCGAACTCAATGTCGGCGCTCCGACGATTTCGATCGAGGTCTCCAATACCGGCGACCGGCCCGTGCAGGTGGGCAGCCACTATCATTTCTTCGAGACCAATAACGGCCTTGCGTTCGATCGCGACAAGGCGCGCGGCATGCGGCTCGATATTCCGGCTGGCACTGCCGTTCGCTTCGAACCGGGGCAGACCCGGTCGATCACGCTGATCCCGCTGTCAGGCGCCCGCAAGGTCTACGGGTTCCAGCAGAAGATCATGGGTGCCCTATGAAATCGCTGGCGCTTCTGGCCGCCTGTGGCTGCGTGCTGCTGATCGACGCCCCGGCGTCCGGCGAAGACAGGCCGGACGTGGACTGCGACAACGCCCAGGTCCAGATGGAACTGACCTACTGCGCCGAGCAGGAATTCATCGCCGCCGACAAGCTTCTCAACACGCAGTACAAAAAGACCCGCGACCTGATGCGGGCCCGTGATGCGGATGCCGATCCCTCCACGGCAGGTGCGGAGAAAGCCCTCGTCGCAGCGCAACGCGCCTGGGTCACCTACCGCGACGCCCAATGCGCCTCCTACGGCTTCCAGGCCCACGGCGGATCGATGGAACCGATGCTGATCTACGGCTGCCAGGCAGATCTGACCGCGAAGCGGACGGACGAGCTGAAGGAGCTGACGGAAGAGGGGAACTGAGCCTCTGCTGCTCCAGAAGCGACATTGGTTAGGCAGGAATTTTTGCGGTAAACTAGGCGCTATCGATAGCTCCGGAGCACGATAATGGGCAGGTTCGAAGCCAAAACATCGACGGATGGCGAAGCAACGATCCCGGTCGAGGTGCGTCAGGCGCTCGGCCTGAAGCCGGGCGGCTCGGTGCAGTTCATCGTTGATGACGAGGGCAAGGTCACCGTCGAGGCGAAGAAGAGCGATCTTTCGCATCTGCGCGGCATTTTCGGCAAGCACGAGGGCCCGCCAATGGATATCGAGGAGGCGATCACGGAGACGGTCGCCCGCCGAACGTCTCCCGGTCGCTCGGAGGATGATCCTTGATCGGTCTCGATACCAATATTCTTGCTCGATATTTTCTGGACGATGACCCTCTTTGGTCGCCACAGGTGGCCCAGTTTTTCGACGAAAGACTTTCCACGAGCCGGCAGGGGTTCATCAATCCCATCACGCTGGTGGAACTCGTCTGGGTACTGCGTCGCAAATCTGGTTACGATCGCGAACGATTGGCCAGCCTTATCGAAGGACTTATCTCGTCCGATCGTCTTGTCATTGGCGAGGCGGATGCGGTTGCCAGAGCGCTTGCGTCGTTCAGGACGGGAACTGCCGGTTTTGCCGATTACTTTATTGCCGAACTCAACACGGCTGCCGGCGCGTCACCAACCGTGACACTCGACCACGCCGCCGCCACGAACATGCCTTTCATTCTGCTTTCTCAGGAAGTCTGATCCATGCCCTACAAAATGTCCCGCGCGTCCTATGCTTCCATGTTCGGCCCGACCACCGGTGACAAGGTGCGGCTTGCCGATACCGAACTCATCATCGAAGTCGAGAAGGATTTCACCGTCTATGGCGAGGAGGTCAAGTTTGGGGGCGGCAAGGTCATTCGCGACGGCATGGGGCAGAGCCAGGCAACGCGGGCCGAGGGCGCTGTCGATACTGTCATCACCAATGCGCTGGTCGTCGATCACTCCGGCATCTACAAGGCCGATGTCGGTCTGAAGGACGGCCGGATCCATGCGATCGGCAAGGCGGGCAATCCGGATACGCAACCGGGCGTGACGATCATCGTCGGACCATCCACCGAGGCGATTGCCGGCGAAGGCAAGATCCTGACCGCCGGCGGCATGGATGCGCATATCCATTTCATCTGCCCGCAGCAGATCGAGGAAGCGCTGATGTCGGGCATCACGACGATGCTTGGTGGCGGGTCGGGACCGGCGCACGGTACGCTTGCCACCACCTGCACCGGCGCCTGGCATATCGAGCGCATGATCGAGAGCTTCGACGCGTTTCCGATGAACCTCGCGCTGGCCGGGAAGGGCAATGCCTCGCTGCCGGCGCCGCTCGAGGAAATGATCCTCGCCGGCGCGTCCTCGCTGAAGCTTCACGAGGACTGGGGCACGACGCCCGCCGCTATCGACAACTGCCTGACGGTTGCCGATGCCTTCGACGTGCAGGTGATGATCCACACCGATACGCTCAACGAAAGCGGCTTCGTGGAAGACACGATCGGCGCCATCAAGGGCCGCACCATCCATGCCTTCCACACGGAAGGGGCCGGCGGCGGTCACGCGCCTGACATCATCAAGATCTGCGGCAATCCCAACGTCATTCCGTCCTCGACCAATCCGACGCGGCCCTACACGATCAACACGCTGGCCGAACATCTCGATATGCTGATGGTCTGCCACCACCTGTCGCCGTCGATCCCGGAAGACATCGCCTTTGCCGAAAGCCGTATCCGCAAGGAGACGATCGCAGCCGAAGACATCCTGCACGATATCGGCGCCTTCTCGATCATCTCGTCGGACAGCCAGGCGATGGGCCGCGTCGGCGAAGTTGCCATCCGCACCTGGCAGACGGCCGACAAGATGAAACGCCAGCGCGGTCATCTGCCCGACGAAACCGGTGATAACGACAATTTCCGCGTCAAACGCTATATCGCCAAATACACGATCAACCCCGCGGTCGCGCACGGCATCAGCCATGAAATCGGCTCGGTCGAAGTCGGCAAGCGCGCCGATCTGGTGCTCTGGAGCCCTGCCTTTTTCGGCGTAAAGCCGGAAATGGTGCTGCTCGGCGGCTCGATTGCGGCAGCACCGATGGGTGATCCAAACGCATCGATCCCGACGCCGCAGCCAATGCATTATCGCCCGATGTTTGCAGCCTATGGCAAGCTGCGCACCAATTCCTCCGTCACCTTCGTCTCCCAGGCGTCGCTCGACGCGGGCATCGTCGGCAGGCTGGGGGTTGCCAAAAAGCTTCTCGCCGTCCGCAATACCCGTGGCGGCATCTCGAAAGCGTCGATGATCCACAATTCGCTGACGCCGCATGTGGAGGTCGATCCGGAAACCTACGAGGTGCGCGCCGATGGAGAGCTCCTGACCTGCAAGCCGGCAACGGTTCTGCCGATGGCGCAGCGGTATTTCCTCTTCTGATGCAATACCTTCCCGGACACGGCGCATGAAGAGGCTTGCAAGGCGGTTGCTGCTGGCGATCCCGGCAATCGCTATCCTGATCGTTCTCGCCGTCGCCGTCGGCACATTCGTGCCGCGGCCATTGTTTGCGCCGGATCGCCCCCACGCTGCCGAAAACACGCGCCGGATTCTGGTTCTTTCGAACCCGATCCATACGGATCTCGTCATCCCGCTCGATGCGGAAACGCGGGCGTCCTATTCGTTTCTGGAAGCATCAGGCATTCCCGTCGCCGATCCCGCGGCAGAATGGCTGGTGATCGGCTGGGGAGGGCGGTCCTTCTATCTGGAAACGCCGACCTGGGCCGATCTCAAACCCATGCCGGCCTTCCGCGCGCTGACCATCGATTCCTCGGTCATGCATGTCGATGTCGCCGGCGGTATAGACGACACGCATCCGGCGGTGCAGGCGTTCGATCTCGATGCAGATCAATTCCAAGCCATGTCCGACTTCATTCGTGCGAGTTTCGTGGAGGTGGATAACAAGGTCGTGCCCATCCCCGGCGCAGGCTACGGCGTCTATGACCGCTTCTTTGAAGCGCATGGATCGTTCAACGCGCTTGTCGGCTGCAACACCTGGACCGCGCGGGCGCTGAGGGCCGCGGGACTGCGCACGGGGCTGTGGAATCCACTGCCGCAGTTGCTGGCGCTGTCGCTCCGGATTTTCAATTGACGGCCCATGCTTTTCCCGGCCACGGATTTTGCAGCCGGGAGCGTAACTAGGCCTTGTGCCGAGCATCGCGCTTGGTGATTATGCCGCCTTCAAGGAGACTTTCATGCAGCATATCCATTCCTATCGTCCCGCCGGTGAAATCAGCGATCCGCCGGTGGATGTCGTCACCTTGCCGCATGATCTGCGGCACCTGCGCCGCAAGCTGCTGCATTTGTCGAACGGCGACATGGTGATGCTCGATCTCAAGGAAGCGGTGCTGTTTCACCATGGCGACCGGCTGGTGCTTGAAAACGGCGACACGGTGGAAGTTCAGGCAGCGCCGGAAAAGCTGTTCGAGGTCAAGGCGCGCGATACGCTGCACCTGATCGAGCTTGCCTGGCATCTCGGCAACCGGCACCTGTCGGCGCAGATCGAGGACGGCCGTATCCTCATCCTGCGCGATCACGTCATCCGTTCCATGCTGCAGGGCCTCGGCGCAACCGTCACCGACATTGACGAACCCTTCCAGCCGGCCCGCGGCGCCTATCACGCGCATGGCGGCCATGATCACGGCAGTCACGGTCATCATGCCCATGACTGAACCGGTATGACGCAAGACCCGGCTCTGCAGGGTAAGGTTGGGCATGGGCTCGATACGCAGGCTCTGCTTCGGCTGATGGCATGGCTGTCTCCCGCGTTCCCGATCGGCGGCTTTGCCTGGTCGGGCGGGCTGGAGCGCGCGGTGGCGGATCGGCTGGTGACGTCGGCGCCCGATCTCACATCCTGGCTCGAAACCATCCTTGTTCACGGTTCGCTGTGGAACGATGCGGTGCTGTTTTCGAGCGCGTTCGAGGCTGTCGATCAACCTGACGCGTTGAAGGACCTCTCCGAACTCGGTCTGGCGCTGGCAGGCTCGGCGGAGCGCCATGCGGAAACGTTATCGCTCGGCCAGGCCTTCGTCACGGCTGCCATCGCCTGGCCGCACGCTGTGCTGCAGCTTTTGCCGAAACAGGTGCCGTTTCCGGTCGCGGTCGGCGCCATCTCGGCGGCCCATGGCGTGCCGAAGACGAGCGCAATCGCCGCCTATCTGCATGCGGCTGTCTCGCAATCGGTCTCGGCCGGCATCCGCCTTGGTGTGTGCGGTCAGGCCCACGGCGTCGGCATTCTGGCCGGTCTTGAATCTCTGGTCGGCGATGTCGCGGAGAAGGCGCAAGGCGCAACGCTCGATGATCTCGGCGGTGCCGCCGTGCAGGCGGAGATCGCGTCGCTTCGCCACGAAACACAGCATTCGCGGCTGTTCCGGTCCTAGCGACCGGGATAAGCTGCTTCAGCAATCGAAAGGATAATCCGTATGAAATCGGCAAACGGACCGCTTCGCGTCGGAATCGGCGGGCCGGTCGGCTCCGGCAAGACGGCGCTCACCGAAAAGCTCTGCAAGGCCATGCGCGACAAATATTCGGTCGCCGTCGTCACCAACGATATCTACACGAAAGAGGATGCCGAAGCGCTGGTGCGGATGCAGGCGCTGTCGTCGGACCGGATCGTCGGCGTCGAGACGGGCGGATGTCCGCATACGGCGATCCGCGAGGATGCGACGATCAATCTTCAGGCGATCGCCGGTCTCAACGAGCGCATTCCCGATCTCGACATCGTGTTCATCGAATCCGGCGGCGACAATCTGGCGGCGACGTTTTCCCCCGATCTCGCCGATATCACAATCTACGTGATCTCCACCTGCCAGGGCGAGGAAATTCCGCGCAAGGGCGGGCCGGGTATCACCCGCTCCGATCTCCTGATCATCAACAAGAAGGACCTGGCGCCTTACGTCGATGTCGATATCGACGTGATGGACAGGGATGCATCGCGGATGCGCGAGATGAAGCCGCATGTCTTTACCGACCTCAAGCGCGGCGAGGGCGTCGAGCATGTGGTGCGCTTTCTGGAAACGCAGGGCGGGCTGTGAGATCGCAATGACGAGGTCTGCGATTTTCTGACCCGTTGAGGCAAGCCATGCTCACGCGAGTGGCCGGCCTGCTCGGGCCGGCCTCCCGGGTTACTTGCTTCGACGGTTCAGATTTCCCGCAGCGCCTGTACGTCCACCACCTGGATGATGCGGCCGCGAACCGTGACACCTGTCTTGCGCAGGGACGAAAAGGCGCGCGACAGGGCTTCGGGAGCCAGTCCCAGCATGCCGGCGAGCAGGCTTTTCTGGAACGGCAGGCGGATCGCTGCCGGTCCACCGTCAACCGGGCAGCGGCTGAGGATGTAGTTTGCCACCCGTTGCGGCGCCGTGAACAGCCGGTCGTTGGCAACACAGTCCATCGTGCTGATCAGATGACGCGACAGGGTCGTCATCACGGCACGGGAAATACCGGGATCCTCTTCAGCCAGATCCTTGACCGTCTGCAGGTCGAAACGCACCAGCGTGCAGGTCTCTGCGGCCTGGGCGAAAAAGGGATACTTCCGGTCCGCATAAAGCATGCACTCGCCGAACGTATCTCCCGGTGCGGAAATGCGGATATCCGCATCGCGCCCGTCTCGGCTCAGCCGGTAGAGGCGGACATAGCCGTTCAGCACACAGTAAAACGCTTCGGCACGTTGGCCCTCTCGCACGATGAGGTCACGGGCGGACACTGTCTCGACACTCATCGCCGACAGCATCTTGACCAGCGAGTTACCGGTCAGGCCGTGCATGAAAGGCGTTTTCATGAGAACCGCGCGGTCGCGATTGTTGAGTTTGATGTCGCCGTTGCCCATGTCCGTTCTTCTTTTCTGGCGGGGAGCTTCCTAGAATGTAATTATTCTAAATTAACACGTGCTCCGAAGCGCGTTTTGACGTCGATCAAATCGTCCAAGATTCTTTGCGATCGGGATGCGCTTTTGCATTTCCGCACCCTTCGACGTCTCCTGCCCCACCCGGAATCGCTTGCTCGGAACGGTGTTTTTACTCCGCAGCCATGGGCGGAAGCCGCAGGACCTTGGCGCCGCCAGAGGCGCTGAGCATATCGTGGTCGATGCCGTTTTCGCGTTCCAGCCGGCGAAGCCGCTCGCCGAGGTCACGGTTCTCCTGGGTCAGTTCCTCGTTGGAAAGGCCGAAATCCTCCTCTTCTTTCTTGCCGACCAGGCGACCGAAGATCCGCCCGAGCAGGCCGGAAAGATCGTCCATGATGAGGAAGAAGGCGGGGACAACGAGGAGCGACAGGACGGTGGAAACGATGATGCCGCCGATCACGGCGATTGCCATCGGGGCGCGGAACGATCCGCCTTCGCCGATACCCATCGCCGAGGGCAACATGCCGGCCGACATGGCGATAGACGTCATGATGATCGGGCGGGCGCGCTTGCGGCCGGCTTCGACCATCGCGTGAACACGCTCCAGTCCGTGGCGTTTCATCTCGATGGCGAAATCCACGAGCAGGATGGCGTTCTTCGTGACAATCCCCATCAGCATCAGGATACCGATCAGAACCGGCATCGACAGCGCGTTCTGGGTGACGATCAGCGCCACCGCCACGCCGCCGATCGCAAGCGGCAGCGAGAACAGGATGGTCAGCGGCTGGATGACGTCCTTGAACAGCAGGATCAGCACGACCAGAACCAGAAGCAGGCCCATCAGCATGGCATTGCCGAAGCTCTGGGTCATTTCCGCCTGCACCTTGGCGTCGCCGCTTTCGGCCAGCCGAACGGATGGCGGAAGGTTGGTTTCGTCGACGATGCGTTTGAACTCGGCCGACGACGTGTCGAGTGCCGTGCCGAAGGGCACATCCGAGCCGATCGCCACGACGCGGTTGCGGTCGTTGCGCGTGATCGAGCTCGGGCCTTCCGAATAATCCACGTCGGCAACACTGGTGAGTGGCACCGTGGCACCGCTTGCGGTCCTCAGCTTCAACGCCTTGATCGCTGCTAGATCACGCCGCACATCGAGTGAGGTCTGGACACGGATCGGGATCTGCCGGTCATCCAGGTTGATCTTGGCGAGATTGGCGTCGATATCGCCGATGGTCGCGACGCGCACCGTTTCGGAGATCTGCTGCGGCGTAATGCCGAGGCGCGCGGCTTCCGCCATGCGCGGACGGATCTGCAGTTCCGGCCGGGGCAGGGCGCCGTCGGAGGAGACGTTGGCAAGGATCGGCGAAGCGCGCAGGCGCGATTCCAGGAGCCCGATCGCATCGTTCAGGTCCGCCTCGTTGTCGGAGAGGAAGTTGAACGCCAGTTCGCGCTCGGCGCGGTCGTTGACCTTCGAGATACGCACGTCCGGGATATCGCGGATTGCGGCAAAGATGTCCTTTTCCACGTCCCATTGCGGACGGGTACGGCCATGTTCTTCCATTTTCGGCAAAGAAGAGCCGATCAGCGGCAGGCTGCCCAGCCCCTTGTTGACCAGCGTCTTGATCAGCGAATGGTCGATGTTTTCGAGGATGACGCGGACGGTCGAGCGGCGCAGTTCGAGATCACCCTTGGGCGAGGCGCCACCGAGCACGAAGACGCTTTCGACGCCGTCGATATCGCGAACCGCGTGGTCGATCCTTTCAGATGTCTCGGCGGTCTCTTCCAGTGTCGCATTGGGCGGCAGCTCGACGGAGAGAACGACGCGCGAGGAATCGTCGGGCGGCAGGAAGCTGCCGGGCACCTTGCTCAGCAGCATGAGCGAGCCGGCGAGGAAGGCGATGGCGCCAAGAAGCGTCGCATAGCGCCAGTACCATTTGCGGGTCGTGCCGGTGACGAGGCGCGTGTAGGCGCGCATGATCCAGCCGTCATTGTCGTGATGGTCTTCCATCCCGTCTTCGGCGCGCATCAGATAGGCCGCCATCAGCGGCGTGATCAGGCGCGCGACCGCCAGCGAGAAGAAGACCGAGAAGGCGACGGTCAGGCCGAACTGGATGAAATACTGTCCGGGAACGCCCGGCATGAAGGAAACGGGCACGAACACGGCGATGATGGTGAAGCTGGTCGCGATGACCGCGAGGCCGATCTCGTCGGCCGCTTCGAGTGCGGCCTTGTACGGCGTCTTGCCCATCTTGATATGGCGGGCGATGTTTTCGATCTCGACGATCGCGTCATCCACCAGAATACCGGTCGCAAGCGTCAGCGCCAGGAATGAGACGAGGTTGAGCGAGAACCCCATCAGGTCCATGACCCAGAAGGTGGGGATTGCCGACAGCGGCAGGGCGACGGCCGCAATCAGTGTAGCGCGCCAGTTGCGCAGGAACAGCATGACGACGATGATGGCAAGGATCGAGCCTTCCACCAGCGTGTGAAGGGCTGCTTCGTAATTGCCGTAGGTGAAATAGACGGAGTCGTCGACCATGGCGATCGCAACGTCTGGATGCGCCTTGCGCACGCCGTCGAGGCTTTCCGCCACGGTTTCGGCGACGGAGACTTCGCTTGCACCCTTCGCGCGGAAGACGGCGAAGGTGACGGCCGGCGTGCCGTTGAAGCGCGAGAAGGATTTCTGCTCCTCATAGGTATCGGTGACGGTGCCGAGTTCCGACAGCCGCACGAAACGATTGTTGGAAAGGCTGATCGACGTCTCGGCCAGTTGCGCCACATCGCGGGCATCGCCGAGCGTTCGGATCGTCTGTTCGTTGCCGGCAACCTGGCCGCGGCCGGAGCCGAGATTGACATTGGTGCCGCGGATCTGCTGGTTCACGTCGGCCGCCGTGATGCCATAGGCATCGAGCTTGGCAGGGTTGAGCGAGACGCGCACTTCGCGATCGGAGCCGCCGTAACGGTCGATCCGGCCGATCCCGGCCTGGCCTTCCAGCGCCCGCGTCACCGTGTCGTCGACGAACCACGAGAGTTCCTCGAGCGTCATGTTGGGCGATGAGACGGCGAATGTCTGGATCGCCTGTCCTTCGACATCGACCTTGGTGACGATCGGTTCCTCGATGCCGGCCGGCAGGTCGCCGCGGATCTTGTCGATCGCGTCCTTGGTATCCTGCACCGCTTCCGGCGTGGGCTTTTCGATGCGGAAGACGACGACCGTCTGCGACTGGCCATCGGTGATGGTGGACTGGACTTCGTCGATGCCGCTGATCGAGGCGACGGCATCCTCGATCTCCTTGGTCACCTGTACTTCCAGTTCGGCAGGCGATGCGCCGGACTGGACGACGGTGACGGAAACAACGGGCACGTCGATATTCGGGAAGCGGGTGATCGGCAGCGCATAGAAGGACTGGATGCCGACGTACAGCAACAGGGCAAAGCCGAGGAGCGGTGCGATCGGGTTGCGGATGGACCAGGCGGAGAAGTTCATCTTCGCGTCCTCAATTCGAAACGGCGGCGGGCGGGGCCCGGTCAGCTTCGGCCTTGTCGGCGCCAGCCTTTGAGCCCGGCAGGACCGGGTTGATCTTGTCGCCGTCGCGCACGAATGCGCCGGCCTTGGCGACGACCCGGTCGCCCTCGGCAATGCCACTGACGATCTGGATGAAGCCGCCGTCCTGAATGCCGGTTTCTATCTTGACCTGCTTGACGGTATCGCCGTCCACCTTGCGGGTGACCGAGCCCGACGGCGCGGTGGTCACGGCCGAGAGCGGCAGGGCCAGCGCCGTCGTTTCGGTGATGACGATCTCCGCACTGCCATACATGCCCGATCGGGCACCACTCTCGTCATCGACGACGATATGCACGGCGCCGAGGCGGGTGGTCGCATCGACGGAGGGCGAAACGATCCGCACCTTGCCTTCGATCTTGCGTGTGCCGCCGGCAATGGTGATGATCGCCTTCTGGCCGAGCTTGACCTTCTGGATGTCTGTTTCCGAAAGATCGGCCACGAGTTCGATCGCGCCGTCCTTGATGATGGTGAAGAGCGGTTCGCCGGCGCCGGCGGCAATCGCGCCGATCCGCGCATTCTTGGCCGTGACGACGCCATCAACCGGGCTTTTGACGCCGGTGCGGGCAAGGTTGAGGTCGACGTCCTTGATCTGCGCATCGACGACCTTGACGTCGGCCTCACCGACGGAAACGGCCTGTTTCGCCGCGTTCAGCCGTGCTTCGGCGACTTCAACCTGGGCCTGCGTCTGTTCGACCTGGCTCTGGCTGCTGGTGCCGTTTTGTCCGAGTTTTCTGGTGCGGTCGCGCTGGCGGATGGCGTCGGCAAGATTGGCTTCGGCCTCGATCACCTGCGCCTTGTATTGCGCGACGCCGGCCTCGGCCTTGGCCCTGTTTGCCTCAAGCTGGCTTTTTTGCAGAATGAGCGAGTCGTCGTTGAGGGTTGCGAGAACCGCGTCCTGCTTCACCTCGTCGCCGACATCGGCATCGACGCTGCGGATAGAGAGACCGTCGACCAGAGGCTGGATGTAGATTTCCTCGATCGGGCGGATCGTACCGGTCGCGATGACCCGATCGGTCATCGGGCGGGTTTTGGCCTCGGTCACGATGATCGACGGAAGGTTCTTCTGCGGTGCGGTCGGCTGTGCTTGCTGCGCCAATGCCGGAAAGGCGAGGAGCGTGATCAGGGCAGGGGCGAGGGACGCCGCCAACAACGCGAGCTTTGACGAAATGCGAAACATGCGACGACTTCCGATGCACCAGAGGGTCTTTATTTCGCCGTCCGGGATCCGCGCCCCTCCCTGCGCAGTTCCTGATGAGGTGGTGACGACCCAAAGCCGCCACAAGTCCGTCACCCGACAAATTCATGTCCCGTGTTTTTACGGCTTCCGTCGCCGCAAATCAATCTGCTCGCGGAAATGCCAAGACCAAGATCAGTGATGGTTACCGCCCCATAAAATATGCCCGGCAGCGCGCCGGGCATATACTGTTTTCGGCAGGTTAGATCGGCTCGATCAGGGCCTGCTTATTTAAGAGCGGCGGTCGTTACATCGGTCGTGTAGCCACCATCCGGCTGCTTGGTGATGATCTTCTGGTCGAGCAGCGCCTTTACAGTGCGCTCGTAGGTCGCCATGTCCAGCTTGCCGTCGCCGATCAGCTTTGCCACTTCGCCCATCATGCGCTTCTGGTGGTTCTCGTCCTGGCCGCCATTGTCCATGACGATCTCTGCTGCTTCTTCCGGGTTCTCGATCGCGTATTTCCAGCCCTTCATCGAAGCGCGCACGAACTTGACCATGTTCTCCTTGAACTTCGGATCGGCCAGCTTTGTGTCGAGAGCGTAGAGCCCGTCTTCCAGAAGGTCGTTGCCGAGCTTGGTATAGTTGAAGACGACCAGATCTTCGGCCTTGAAGCCGGCGTCGATCGCCTGCCAGTATTCGTTATAGGTCATGACGGAGATGCAGTCCGCCTGCTTCTGGATCAGCGGCTGGACGTCGAAGCTCTGCTTCAGAACCGTTACGCCATCCCTACCGCCCTCGGTCTTCAAGCCGATCTTGTTCATCCAGGCAAAGAACGGATACTCGTTGCCGAAGAACCAGACGCCGAGCGTCTTGCCCTTGAAATCGGCTTCCGTCTTGACCGGGCCGTCCTTCGGGCAAATCAGCTCGAGACCGGACTTGGCGAAAGGCTGGGCGATGTTGGTGAGCGGTACGCCCTTTTCGCGGGCAACCAGCGCGCCGCCCATCCAGTCGACGATCACGTCGGCGCCGCCGCCGGCGATCACCTGTTCCGGAGCGATATCGGGACCACCCGGCTTGATCGTCACGTCAAGGCCTTCCTCCTCGTAGAAGCCCTTGTCCTTGGCCACGAAATAACCGCCGAACTGGCCCTGGGCGACCCATTTCAGCTGCAGCGTCAGCTTGTCGGCGGCGAATGCATTGGATGCAGCGAGCGAGAACGCTCCCGCCATCAGTGCCATGATCATCTTTTTCATTGTCGTTTCCCTCTTTTGTTGCCGCCCCCGTTTTCGGGATGCGGATCGTCAGCGGCTAACCCCCACGGTTAGACGGATGCCAGAATGTCGTTGCTCTCTCGGCAAGGGCGACGACGCCATAAAAGAGCGATCCGGCGAGCGCCGCAACCGCGATTTCCGCCCAGACCATGTCAACATTCATGCGGCCGATCTCGGTGGAGATGCGAAAGCCCATGCCGACGATCGGCGTGCCGAAGAATTCCGCAACGATGGCACCGATCAGCGCCAGGGTGGAATTGATCTTCAGCGCATTGAAGATGAAGGGCATGGCCGCCGGAAGCCTGAGCTTCATCAGCGTCTGCCGGTAATCCGACGCATAGGACCGCATCAGGTCGCGCTCCATCGATCCGGAGGCCGAAAGCCCGGCCACCGTGTTCACCAGCATCGGGAAGAAGGTCATGATCGTGACGACGGCCGCCTTCGACTGCCAATCGAAACCGAACCACATGACCATGACCGGCGCGACGCCGATGATCGGGAGCGCCGACATCAGATTGCCGATCGGCATCAGTCCCGCGCGCAGGAAGGCGAAGCGATCGGCAAGGATCGCCACTACGAAGCCCGCGCTGCAGCCGAGGATGTAGCCCGCCAGCACCGCCTTGAAGATGGTCTGCTGCACGTCCGCCCAGAGGATCGACAGCGACGCTGCAATCCGCAGCCCGATCGAGGAGGGCGGCGGCATGAGGATGAAGGGCACGCCGAAGCCGCGGGTGAGCGCTTCCCACAGGATCAGCAGCCACGCGCCGAAGATCGCCGGGATCGCAAGACCCAGAAGCCCATCCGCAAACCTGGAACGGGTCCGGATCTCTGACAGGAGGCTGACGCAGCGCCATGCCAGCAGCCAGTTGGCGGCGATCATCAGGAAGAACGCGGTTGCCGCCTTGCCCTCGTTTCCGGAAAGGCCTGAAACCAGGATGCTGGTCGACAGGTGGCAGAAGACGAAGATCGCTGCCGCGAGAAACAGGGGCGGCAGCGGCAGAAACGAAACGACAGCGCCTGCAATGGACAGGGCGAAAATCGCACACAGCGTCATCGGTGCAAAACGTGTCACCGCATCGGGATCGAGGAGCGGCAGGGCCGCAAGCGCTGCGAGCGACAGCACCAGCGATAGCCAGCCCTGCCATGACTGGAGGAGGGAGGTTCGCAGAGATGCGCTCATGTCGGCTTTCCTCCCATGTTGCGGTTGACGATCTTTCCGGCGATCCCGACGACTGCGACCAGAAGCGATGCGAGCACGGAGCCCGCCACCAGCGCCGCCCAGATATCGATCGTCTGGCTGTAATAGGCGCCGGCGAGAAGCTTCGAGCCGATGCCGGCGACGGCGCCGGTCGGGAGCTCACCGACGATCGCGCCGACGAGACTTGCGGCAATCGCCACCTTCATCGAGGTAAACAGGAACGGCACCGAGGCGGGGACACGCAGCTTCCAGAAAGTCTGTGCGGCGCTGGCATGATAGGTGCGCATCAGATCGAGCTGGATCAGTTCCGGCGAGCGCAGGCCCTTCACCATACCGACTGCGACGGGGAAGAACGAGAGGTAGGTTGAGATCACTGCCTTGGGCACCAGACCGGAAATCCCGATCGCGCCGAGCGTGACGATCACCATCGGCGCGACGGCAAGGATCGGCACGGTCTGCGACGCGATGATCCACGGCATCAGGCTGCGGTCGAGCGCGCGCACGTGGACGATGCCGACCGCGATCAGGATGCCGAGAAGCGTTCCGAAACCGAAGCCCGCAAGCGTCGAGGAGAGGGTGACCCAGGCGTGATAGACGAGGCTGCGGTTGGAGTTGAGCTTGCGCAGAAACGTGTTCTCGAAAACATTCGACGCCACCTGGTGCGGCGCCGGCAGGATCGGCTTCGGCTGCGACATCGTCTTGCCGAGGAATTCCATCGGCGTCGAGGTGACACCGGCGCGCCGGTCGAGATCGCGCTGGAATGGCGCGTTCATGAAATACGCGCCGACATACCAGATCGCGACGATGACGAGGACGACTGTTGCGACGGGCAGGATGCGGGATTTCAGTGTGTCCTGGGTGGTCATGTCGGCGGCCTTTCCAGAAAAGGCGCGATTAGAGCTTCGATGGTCGTGAAGACGTAATCCGGTCCGTCAATGACCTGATGGTTATCGAAACGCATGACAGTGAAGCCCTGTCCCTTCATGAACGCATCGCGCCGCACGTCGTGAGCCCGACCATGATCGGTTTCATGACTGTCGCCATCCACCTCGATCACGATTCTGGCGGAAAGCCACGCGAAATCAGCAATATAAGGACCGATTGGAGTCTCGCGCCTGAAGCGCGCGCCAAACTGCCGGAAGTCGCGGAGCATAGTCCACATCGCGGATTCGGCTTTGGTCAGTTCGCGGCGAAGCCGTTTGGCGCTTCGTCGTGTCCTGGGATCGATGTTGGAATGCGGCATGCGAATTCCTTTCTCGAAAAACGACAAGACCCCGGCGACATGCTGATGTGATCGGTAAAAGAAAGACCCCCTCTGGCCTGCCGGCCATCTCCCCCACAAGGGGGGAGAGACTACGCTGCACCGCTCAGTCCATATTCCACTGCAGAGACGGTTTTTGGTGAGGGCGCGGCAAGTTAAGCCCTCCCCCTTGTGGGGAGGGTGGGGAGGGGTCTTTTTGCTGACGCAGGTCTTATTCCTCATAGCTGTGCCCTGCGCGTAGACCTTCGCGGACCCGGTGAGCGATCGCCAGGAATTCCGGCGTCTCGCGGATATCCAGCGGGCGTTCCTTCGGCAGGGTCGAGGTGATCACGTCGGTCACCCGCCCGGGTCGCGGCGACATCACCACGATCTTGGTGGAGAGATAGACCGCCTCGGGGATCGAGTGGGTGACGAAGCAGATGGTCTTTTGCGTCCGCTCCCAGAGTTTCAGGAGTTGCTCGTTCAGATGGTCGCGGACGATCTCGTCCAGTGCGCCGAAGGGCTCGTCCATCAGAAGGAGATCGGCATCGAAGGCGAGGGCCCGGGCGATCGAGGCGCGCTGCTGCATGCCGCCGGAAAGCTGCCACGGATATTTCTTGCCGAAGCCCGAGAGATTGACGAGATCGAGCGTCCGTTCGATGCGGCTTGCGCGTTCCGCTGCCGAATAGCCCATGATTTCCAGCGGCAGGGCGATGTTGTTCTCGATCGTCCGCCACGGATAAAGCGCCGGCGCCTGGAAGACATAGCCATAGGAGCGGCTCTTGCGCGCCTCCTCCGGCGTCATGCCGTTGACGAGGATTTCGCCCGAGGTTGCCCGTTCCAGATCCGCGATTACCCGCAAAAACGTCGTCTTGCCGCAGCCGGAGGGGCCGATGAAGGAGACGAAGTCGCCCTTCTTCACGTCGAGATCGACATCAGACAGCGCATGAACCGGCCCGTCGCCGGTCTCGAATGTCAGGCCGAGCTTTCTCGCAGAGACGACGGAGTAGGTCATGGGCGCGCTCCGTCGAAAGCGTGGCTGATCGTTTGAAAGGCCGGGTTTTCTGGTATCATCACGCTGCACATCCGGCCGTCGGCGCCATGGAGGCTGCCGCGGTTCTGCTGGAGAGGGGGAGTTTCAATGGACACGTCATCAAGACCGACCTGCCGTATCGTCAGGCCCGATGCCGCCTATGACGGCAAGCAGGGTCTCACCTATGTGCAGGGCATTTCCGCCGAAACGGTCGGCTCCATGGGCATCTGCATGCATCTTCTGACCATTCCGCCGGGGGCAAAAGCCAAGGCCCATCTGCACGAGACCCACGAGACCGCGATCTACATGCTCTCCGGCTCCGCCGACACCTGGTATGGCGACCGGCTGGAGAACCACGTCGTGCTGCATGCGGGTGAGCTGATGTATATTCCGGCCGGTGTTCCGCATCTGCCAGCCAACCGGTCGGGCACGCCCTGCACCGCGATCATCGCGCGCACCGATCCCAACGAGCAGGAGAGCGTCGTCCTGCTGCCGGAGCTGGATGCGTTGGTGGACTGAGCCACCGGCCTCCGCCTCATCGGGTATCGCTGTCATCAAACCGCTCATACGCCTGATGCCGGGATGCCGGAGCGTTCCACCTTGCGCGGCGCGGTGATCTCCTTCCAGGCTGACAGCGCCTTGCTGACGGCCGGGAACGGCGGGCGGGATACGAATTTGCCGTCGCCCGGCTTCGTACGGATCTCGCCATTGGCATAGGCGACATTGCCGCGCGACAGCGTGAATCGCGGCAGGCCGGTCACCTGCTTTCCCTCGAACACGTTGTAATCGATCGCCGATTGCTGGGTCGCGGCCGAGATCGTCTTTGAGGCCTTCGGGTCGAGCACCACGATATCCGCGTCGGCTCCGACCAGGATCGCGCCCTTCTTCGGGTAGATGTTGAGGATCTTGGCGATGTTGGTGGAGGTGACCGCCACGAATTCGTTCATGGTGATGCGGCCTGTCGCGACGCCGTGGGTCCATAGCATCGGCAGGCGGTCTTCAAGGCCGCCGGTGCCGTTCGGGATCTTGCGAAAGTCGCCGCGCCCGGTGCGCTTCTGCTCCGTCGTAAAGGCGCAGTGGTCGGTCGCCACCACCTGCAGCGAACCAGACGCCAGGCCCGCCCACAGCGAATCCTGATGGCGCTTGTCGCGGAACGGCGGCGACATCACGCGGCGGGCTGAGTGATCCCAGTCCGGATGGGCGTATTCGCTCTCGTCGAGCGTCAGATGCTGGATCAGCGGCTCGCCATAGACCCGCATGCCGGACTGGCGCGCGCGCCTGATCGCCTCATGCGCCTGTTCGCACGACGTGTGCACCACATAGAGCGGCACGCCCGCGGTATCGGCGATAATGATGGCCCGGTTGGTCGCTTCGCCCTCGACGGAAGCGGGGCGCGAATAGGCATGCGCCTCCGGCCCGTCATTGCCCGCGTCCATCAGTTTCTGCTGCATGGCGGCGACGATATCGCCGTTTTCCGCATGCACGAGCGGCAGGGCGCCAAGCTCGGCGCAGCGCGAGAAGGAGGCGAACATCTCGTCGTCATTGACCATCAGCGCGCCCTTGTAGGCCATGAAGTGCTTGAACGTGTTGATGCCGTGGTTGCGCACCACGGCCTTCATCTCGTCAAACACCTGCTCGCCCCACCAGGTGATCGCCATGTGGAAGGAATAGTCGCAATGGGCGCGGGTCGCCTTGTTGTCCCAGCGCTTGAGCGCATCAAGCAGCGACTGACCCGGCTCGGGCAGGCAGAAATCGAGCACCATCGTGGTGCCGCCCGAAAGCGCCGCCCGCGTGCCGCTATCGAAATCATCGGCCGAATAGGTGCCCATGAACGGCATTTCCAGATGCACATGCGGATCGATCCCGCCCGGCATCACGTAGGCGCCTGACGCATCCAGAACCTCTTCGCCCCGGAGATCCGGCCCGATCTCGACGATACGACCACCCTCGATCTTCACATCCGCCTTGTAGGTGAGGTCGGCTGTCACGACAGTGCCGTTCTTGATGATGGTGGTCATGGCTCGCTCCCTTATTTTATTGTGGCGATCGGCAGCACCGATTGCCGAAGTCCGATAATACTGATCAACGCACTCTCAAGCCGCTGCATCTCGTCGTCACCGAGATGCCCGATGATCTGACGGATCGACGCCTTTCTAAGGTGGGCCAGCTTGTCGGTCATGATCTGGGATATTGCCTGCAGCCCGTTCGTTGCTGAGGGCGTCAGGGTCGGCCGAAAATCCGGAGAATCGGAGAGAAACGTCGTCAGCGGGCATAGGAGAAGCGTGACGTGACCCTCGATGAATTCATCGGCGTGGACGATCACAGCGGGTCTTGGCTTGCCAAGGTCACCCTGAAACGCTGCAGTGACCATGTCGCCTCGCTTCAAATTCACGGCCGGTCCCAGTCTTCAGCAGGACTTTCGTCAGTGAATTCGATGATGCCAGCCTTGCGATCCGCCTCTGCCGATGCCTTCGCCTGCAGCGCCGCCCGCAATCGATAGACCTCGCTGGTAAAGTCCGGCACCCAAACCTCGATCGGCCGGTAGCCCTTGCGGATCAGCTCGGCGCGTTCTTCCTCAGAGACTTCGCGTGGCCTGCCCATGTCATCGCCTCCTGTCACTGATGGCGCGATGCCGCGCTATGGACGAGTTTTCCGGATCGGGCGGCAGGTGACGGCCGGCACGCTGTCAGACCCACATTTCCGCGTCGCGCTGACGGCGCGCAGAGGCTCGAAATCAGGGTTTTCCGGTGCTGTTGACATGCGGCTGGCTCCGCTTTTGTTGCCGGCGTCGAGTGTAGCTCGGATCGGCTCATGCCACAATCTCCGCCGTTTCCAGCACCGCATGCAGCAGCACGTCGCAGCCGGCTGTCGCCCAGTCCTTGGAAATCTCTTCGGCCTCGTTGTGCGAGACGCCGTCGACGCAGGGGCAGAAGATCATCGTCGAGGGTGCCAGTCTTGCCGCCCAGCAGGCATCGTGGCCGGCGCCGGAGATGATGTCCAGGTGGCTGTAGCCGAGCTTGACCGCGGCATCGCGCACGCGCCCGACCAGAACCGGATCGAAGGTCACCGGATCGAAATGGCCGACGGCTTCCACCGCGCAGCCGACGCCGAGCGCTTCACAGATCTCGATTGCGCCAGCCTCGATCTTTTCCCGCATGCGGTCGAGCTTTTCCTGCGTCGGCGTGCGCATGTCGACGGTGAAGGCCACCTTGCCGGGCAGCACGTTTCGGGAATTGGGCGAGAAGAACGCCTGGCCGACGCCAGCGACAGCGCCCGGCTGCTCCGCCATCGCCACGTCCTGCACCAGTTCCAGAATGCGGCCGAACGCGAGCCCCGCATTGCAGCGGCGGTCCATCGGCGTCGAGCCGGTATGCGCTTCCTTGCCGGTCAGCGTGAATTCCAGCCACCACAGGCCCTGGCAGTGGGTAACGACGCCGATCTGCTTTTGCTCGGCTTCGAGGATCGGGCCCTGCTCGATATGATATTCGAAATAAGCATGCATCTTGCGGGCGCCGACCTCTTCGTCGCCCAGCCAGCCGATCCGCTTCAGCTCTTCGCCATACGTCTTGCCGTCCGGATCCTTGCGGCTATAGGCGTAGTCGAGCGAATGAACACCGGCAAACACACCGGAAGCGAGCATGGCCGGCGCAAACCGCGCACCTTCCTCGTTCGCCCAGTTGGTAACGACCACCGGATGCTTCGTCTTCACGCCGAGATCGTTCATCGAGCGGATAACCTCGAGCCCCGCCAGCACGCCGAGCACGCCGTCATATTTGCCGCCGGTGGGCTGGGTATCGAGGTGGGAGCCGATATAGACCGGCAGCGCATCGGGATCGGTTCCGGCGCGGGTCGCAAACATCGTGCCCATCTTGTCGGTGCCGACGCTCATGCCGGCGTCTTCGCACCAGCGCTTGAACAGGTGGCGCCCTTCGCCGTCCTCGTCGGTCAGGGTCTGGCGGTTGTTGCCGCCGGCAATACCGGGGCCGATCTTTGCCATCTCCTCCAGCATGTCCCACAGCCGGTCGCCGTTCACACGCATGTTCTCGCCCGGTGCTGCCGCCATCATCCTGTCCTCACCCGTTATGCCTGCTTGAGCCGCGTTCCAGACCGACGTTTGCACGATCTGAAACATCGGCATTGCGTTTGTTTTGTCTGTGATCGATAATTTGACCGACTGGTAAAACATACAATGTCCCGACCGCCACTCAAGCCGTAAATCACGAAAAATACTCGCCTATTTTCGCGCCACATGCCCTGAAAATGGGCCTCGTGATACGAATCTGGATCAGCGTTTGGGACTGCAAGGCAGGATACGGATGGCCATTCCACGAGCGGCGAAAACGCAGCGGCGCACCCGCATCCAGGAGGAGAAGGAAGAGGTCATTCTCGAGGCCGCTCTTGAGGTGTTTTCGGTCAGCGGTTTCCGCGGCACGACGATCGACCAGATCGCCGAGGCGGCCGGCATGTCGAAGCCGAACCTGCTCTATTATTTCCGCACCAAGGAAGCGATACACCGCCAGCTGATCGACCGGGTGCTCTCCACCTGGCTGGAGCCGCTCCGGGCTTTCGACGCCACGGGCAATCCTGCATCGGAAATCCGCTCTTATATCCGTCGCAAGCTGGAAATGGCGCGGGATTTCCCCCGCGAAAGCCGGCTTTTCGCCAACGAAATCCTGCAGGGCGCGCCGCATATCGAGGACGAACTGAAAGGCCCGCTGAAAGACCTGGTCGACGAAAAGGCAGACGTCATCCGCGCCTGGTCAAAAGCCGGCAAGATCCGTACCTGCGATCCCTATCACCTGATCTTCTCGATCTGGTCCACCACGCAACATTACGCCGATTTCGACGTCCAGGTCCGCGCCGTCCTCGGCCAGGACCAGGACGGCGAGGACCGTTTCGAGGATGCGGCACGGTTTCTGGAGGGGCTGTTTCTGGAGGGGCTGAAGGTTTGAGGGCTTCCCGGAGGACTTTGCGTCACAGGCGGCGGCCGATGTTGCATCTCCGGCGGCAGCCGTCTTGGCGAGGCGTCCCTCACACACTCCCTCATTCCTGTGCCTGTCACAGGAATCCAGGCTGCCCAAGTCCTTGGGCTAAGGAGAGCCTTCCCGCGCCGCAGACGCGACGCTGCTGGATCCCTGTGAAGAGCACAGGGGTGAGGGCGGAGATGCTTATTTGCAGAGACCGGAGAGGTCGAGCCGGGGTGGCGGTGGGGATTGGCGCCTAGCGTGAGGAAGAACGATACGAAAAGCCGCAGCGGCGACAGCCTTGCCATCCGTCTTCGCGAGCGGTCCTCCCACACTCCCTCATTCCTGTGTTCGTCACAGGAATCCAGTCAGCCCAAGTCCTTGGGCTGAGAAGACCCTTCCGCGCCGCGGACGCGACGCTGCTGAATCCCTGTGACGAGCACAGGGATTAGGGTGTGGAGAGGGTTCAGGGTGCGGAGAGGGGGATGAGGGCGGATAGGGGTGAGCCCTGAGCCCTAAGGGCGGAGAGGTGCCGATCCAGGGGAGCGTGCCGGGAAAGCCTCACGTGCAGAACCCCCGAAACAAAAAAACGCCGGCGCGAGGCCGGCGTCTTCGTTGTCCTTGGGAGGACGTTGTGTCTTAAGCAGCAGCCGACTTTGCGAGCGGCACTTCCGAAATCGTCTTCAGAACCTGCGAGGCGATCGCGTAGGGGTCGCCCTGGCTGTTCGGACGGCGGTCTTCGAGGTAGCCCTTGTAGCCGTTGTTGACGAAGGAATGCGGCACGCGGATCGATGCGCCACGGTCGGCAACGCCGTAGGAGAACTTGTTCCACGGCGCGGTTTCGTGCTTGCCAGTGAGACGCAGGTGGTTGTCGGGGCCGTAGACGTCGATATGGTCCTGCAGGTTCTTGTCGAACTGCGCCATCAGCGCCTCGAAATAGTCCTTGCCGCCCACTTCGCGCATGTACTTGGTCGAGAAGTTGCAGTGCATGCCGGAGCCGTTCCAGTCGGTGTCGCCGAGCGGCTTGCAATGGAACTCGATGTCGATGCCGTACTGTTCCGTCAGACGCAGAAGCAGGTAGCGGGCCATCCAGATCTGGTCGGCGGCGCGCTTGGAGCCCTTGCCGAAAATCTGGAATTCCCACTGGCCCTTGGCCACTTCGGCGTTGATGCCTTCGTGGTTGATGCCGGCTGCGAGGCACTGGTCGAGATGCTCTTCAACGATTTCGCGGGCAACCGAACCGACGTTCTTGTAGCCGACGCCCGTGTAGTACGGACCCTGCGGAGCGGGGTAGCCGCTTTCCGGGAAGCCGAGCGGACGGCCGTCTTCGTAGAAGAAGTATTCCTGTTCGAAACCGAACCATGCATCTTCGTCATCGAGGATGGTCGCGCGGCTGTTGGACGCGTGCGGGGTAACGCCATCAGGCATCATCACTTCGCACATGACCAGCGCACCGTTGGTGCGGGCCGGATCCGGGTAGATGGCGACCGGCTTCAGCACGCAGTCGGACGAACGGCCTTCGGCCTGATTGGTCGACGAACCGTCGAAGCCCCACAGCGGCAGCTGCTCCAGCGTCGGGAAGGTGTCGAATTCCTTGATCTGCGTCTTGCCACGCAGGTTCGGGACGGGGGTGTAACCGTCGAGCCAGATGTACTCGAGCTTAAACTTGGTCATATTTTATCTCTCAGGCCGTGGTGTTCATGGTTGAGCCATCCAGAGACTGCGACGCGAAAGCGCTGCATCCCGGGCATGAGACATAGAACGCACATACCGTGCCAGTTTTTGTCGTCGCCCAAAAATCCCGGTAAAAAAGTCGTATGATTGGCCGGGCTTACATGTCTGCGGGTGACGACTGTAACGCCATCATCCCAGCCCGTTTGAAAATCAATCGATTTTTCGCGCACCCACCGGGGGTCTTGAAACAAGGAATTCTGCTTCGCGTCTGAGTTCCGCCGACGAAACTATATCGCCCTGAGCTCGTTTGCTTTCATTCGTGCCTAGCGCCGAACAGGCAAATGATGTAAAATAGTGCAGAAAGCACAAAAAATGTGCATATCTCTGGTTGGTATGCGTTTGAGTGCGCATTGAGGAGGAGGCGATAGGATGGTTATTGGCATCCATCGTGAGACAGCGCAGATCCTGCAATTTCCATTAACGCCACGGATCCGTCTTGAGAACGGCGCCACGGTGCCGGTCGGGACCTACCCGGTCGCGGTGCAGGACCACTGCTGGTATCATGAAGAAGCAGTGAGCAGTGCGCTGGTCGACACCAAGCCGGAACAGGGGCCGAAACCCTGCTGAGCGTTGCGGGCCATCGCCGGATGGCCAATCCGAATTGAAAAATCCCGAGAGCATCGCTGCCCCCGGGATTTTACGGTCTGATTGTCCAGGCTTTTATCAGGCCGCGCGCATCCGGCGTGCCATGCCGCCGAGATCGCTGCCACCTTCCAGCTTGAAGTTGGAGAGAAGCGCCTGAAGCTGGCGGCTTTCGGCTGCAAGCGTCTCGCTTGCAGCGGTCGTTTCTTCCACCATCGCGGCGTTCTTCTGGGTCATCTGGTCCATGTGGTTGACCGAGGAGTTGATCTCGGCCAGCGCCGTCGACTGCTCGCGGGCAGCCGTGGCGATGGATTCCACATGTTCGTTGACCTTGTTGACCAGGCTTTCGATCTCGACAAGTGCTGTACCGGTCGAGCGCACCAGCGAAACGCCGCCTGCGACTTCGGAAGCCGAGGCGCTGATCAGCGTCTTGATTTCCTTTGCCGCATTGGCGGAGCGCTGGGCGAGCTCACGCACTTCCTGAGCGACGACGGCAAAGCCGCGACCGGCTTCGCCAGCACGGGCGGCTTCGACGCCGGCGTTCAGCGCCAACAGGTTGGTCTGGAAGGCAATCTCGTCGATGACGCCGATGATCTGGCTGATCTTCGTCGAGCTGTCTTCAATGCGGCTCATGGCGGTGACGGCGCTGCGAACAATTTCGCCCGACTTTGCCGCACTCTGCTTGGTCTCATAGACCATGTCGCGGGCTTCGGTGGCGCGGGCAGAGGCGGCACGCACCGTCGTGGTGATCTCGTCGAGGGCGGCTGCCGTTTCTTCAAGCGCTGCAGCCTGCTGCTCGGTCCGCTTGGAGAGGTCGTTTGCCGCCGAAGACAGTTCGGCGGAATTGTCGTTGATCGTGCCGGCTGCGCCGCGCACGTTGCTCATGGTGGCGCTCAGCCGGTCCATCGTCGAGTTGACGTTGGTCTGAAGCTCGGCAAATGCACCCTGGAACTGGCCGTTCATGCTCTGGGTCAGGTCGGCATCGGCAAGCGCTGCGATGACGCGGCGAACTTCCGTGACGGCATTGTCGACGCTTTCCACCAGCTGGTTGACGCCCGATGCAAAGCGGTTGAGGTCTTCGTTCTGGTAGTCCTTGCGGATGCGGCCGGAAAAATCGCCGGCGACAGCAGATGCGACAACTTTCGAAATCGACGTCTGCAGGTCGCTGGAACGCTCGTGAAGGGCTGCTTCCTGTGCCTTGAGGTCGGTCATGGCGACAGCGTTGGTATGGAATACCTCGACGGCACGGGCCATCGCGCCGATTTCGTCGCCGCGGCTTGCGTCGACGCCATCGATGTTCATATCGCCCTTGGCAAGGCGGGTCATGGCTTCGGTCAGCTCGCGGATGGGGCGAACGATGCCACGGCGTGCGACGATCGTGCTGATCGTGGCGCCGATGATGATGAAGGCGAGGGCCGACAGCGCCGAAACCAGCATGGCGGTGGTCGAGGACGCAACGGCTTCTTCGCGGGCCACAGCCAGTTCCTTGCCCGAATAGGTGCTGTAGACCTTGACGGAGTCGGTGACGACCTTCTGGCCATCCAGCGCCTTTTTCAGCGCAGCCGAGATGGCGGCGGTGTCGGCTGCATTCTTTTCGGCGGTGTCCACCATGCTGCGGATCGAGACGAAATAGCTGTCGAGGGCGGCTCTCACCGTCTTCAGCTGATCCTGTTCGGCAGCGTCTGCGGTTGCTTCGATCTTCGGCAGGCGGGCCAGCATTTCGCCGGCGCGCTTTTCGGCGTCGATGCGGAAATCCTTGGCTTTGTCCGGCGCCGCGGCCAACTGATAGGTCATGCGGCTAATTGCGATAATGTCGACCCGCAGATCCATCGCTTCACGAGCGACTTCTTCACGCGCGCCGACTGAAATGATTGCCTTTTGCAGCCCATAGAGCCCGCTTCCCGCAACGCCTGCAATAATAAGAGAAGAAAGGCCCATTACGACGGTAACGAGGCCGAGTTTCTTCGAAATAGCCATATCCCGAATTGCCATAGTGCACACCACTTCAACTTGCCCAACAATACATCCCAACCCGCCAATTCTCGGCATGCGCGAGGACGCCCACCTAACCTATTGCCGTAATTGCGCTAATCGCTGGTTAAAATAGCGGGCGAATATTTGTCCGGACTTGGGCGAAAACTGACAGTACACGCCAGGGTTTGAATTTATTCTCGGTTTTGAGCAAATGCTCAGTATAGGGTACGCTAAAACTGCTGCGAATCCCGAGGCTTCGTTGATCCAGCTGTAAGCCCACGCCGGCCTCGCCTATCGATGCCCCTGAAAACCACGGTCCGCTAACATACGCTCAGTGAGCAGAAAAACTGCCATGCGGCGCTCGTGTCGGTCGAAAACGACGCGGGCTGTGCCCTAAATTAATATGAGTGAAAGAGTCGACTTTAATCTTTACTCTCAAATTCAAGTTTCATATGGTGCGCCAACGACGGGGTTTGCCCCGAATTATTCCGGCCCAATACGGAGAGCATCATGGCGAAGAAACAGAAGCGGAAAAACACGAATGGCGGCAATGCCGCATCCGATGCCGCGGCATCCTCGAACCGCAGCGCTGCCAATGGCGCCTCCGGGATCGGCGGGGAAGTGGTCGACATCCGCAGCTTTCTCTATGTCGGCGGTCGGGACTGCCAGGTGGCCCATCTGCGCGCCATCGCCACCCGCCACGGCGCGGAACTGATCCATCACGACGGTGGGTTGCGCGAGGCGGTTTCCCGCATCGATACGGTGCTTCCCTCGGTTGACTGCGTGTTCTGCCCGATCGACTGTATCAGCCACGATGCGTGTCTGCGGGTAAAGACCGGATGCAAGAAGTTCGGCGTCACCTTCATCCCCTTGCGCAACGGGTCGAAGTCAAGCCTTGAGCGGGCGCTGCAGACAATCAAGGATCGCAATGATGAAAACAGGTTATCCTGATCAGCCTATTCTCGATCGCGAGGGGCGGGATCTCGACGCGATGGCCGTCCTGCACAAGCTCGCCGAGCAGAGCGGCGACGGCATGGTGACCGAGCTTTACCGGCTCGCGATGGACCGCTCGCAGGATACGGCTGTGCCGAGATCGATACCTTCGAGCCGAACCCGGACGTTCTAGCGCCGGGCCACGGCGCGCAAAAACGCTCCGATCGCGATTGCGAGCCAGCCGAGAATCATAAGATTGCCACCGAGTGGCGCGGCAAACGGAAACAGTCGGCTTCCGAGATAATGACGCGCCACCAGATCACCCGCAAACACGATCGTCCCAAGGCCCAGAATGAGACCGGCCAGCGTCGCTGTGCGGATCTGCTGATGTCCAAGATAAAGAGCGAGCAGCACCGGCGCGTGCGCCAGGCACATCATCGAGGCAGAGCCGAGCAGAAGCGTATCGCCGCCATGACTTGCGGCAGCCGCAAGGCCTACGCCGCAGGCGCCCATCAGACCGCTCGTAAAGAGAATGAACGGCCGCAGTTTATCGAGTCTCGCCAAGGCTCTATTCCCTGTTTTGCATGTGATGAGCCAGCCGCTCGATCGGCGGCCAGATGATGTCGCGCAGGGCCGGGCTTGCGATCGTCTCGTCCATGGCGCGGCGGAAGCACAGCAACCATTCGTCGCGCTCCACCGGTCCGATCTCAGCCCCGAAATGGCGCGAGCGAAGGCGAGGGTGCCCGTGTTTTTCCACATAGACGGGCGGGCCGCCGAGATAGCCGGTCAGATAGTCATAGAACTTCGCTTCACTTCCCGTCAGACTTTGCGGATGAACGGCCCGGCAGCGGGCAGCTTCAGGCAGCGTATCCATCAGGGTGTAGAAGCGCGCCGCGAGGGCCCGAACCGTCGCATCACCCCCGATCGCCTCGTAAAGAGTAATCGTTTCGCCGGATGTGGTCTGCCTGTCCTCGTCTGCCATCACGGTTTCCATGGCTCACCCATCCGGCGTCTTAGACGGATCAAGGGTGGTTGATCGTTCAAGGCTTGGTAGGCCGGAGCAACCGTCAGGGCAAGACCCGGACTAGGGCCTGAGGGGCAAAGCGATGCCGGGCGACGGTCAGGGAGTATCTTTGCATCGATGGTGCCGCCGACGCGGGGTCGGCGGGCACGATGGAGTGCAGCGGCCTTTTTCAGGCGAGCATTCTGACCTTTTCGGTCACGCCTGCATCCGCATTCGACTCATGGGTCGAATTGAGCTTGCGGGCGACGATGTCGTGGTTGAGCCACACGACAGGACCGGTCGGGTTCGAGGTTTCCGCAAAGATCAGCTGTCCGGTTGCCTCAACGACCAGCGTGCTCAGCAGATCGCTGATCAGAACCTTGCTGTCCTTGTGCATCTGCGTGATCTCGGCCGAGGTGCCGATGGTGAGATCGGACTGGCCCTGGCTGTTTGGCATCGGCCAACGCTTGAAATCGTAGAAGGGCTGCATGACTTCGTCTGCCTGAAGATCGATGATCTTCTGCAGCGTGTCTTCAACCGTGTAGCCGTCTGCCAGGCGCTCCTGGCAGGCCTGCCACAGTTCTTCAGCCCAGGCGCCGCCGCCTTCCTTCTTCAATGCGAGAAGGAGAGGGATGAGCGGCAGTTCGATACCGGCAAACACGTCGGAAGAGTTGGTCCGGATTTCCGGGCAGTTGTAGACGGTCGCCTTGATGCCATCGGCCCAAGCCTTGCGCGCTACATCCTCAAGGCGCATCTTGGCATAGCCCTGCGTGTAGTTGGTGTAGGTCTGCCAGCGATATTCGTCGCCGATCAGGATGCCGGTGCCGTGATATCCATAGGCCGTGTAGCGCACCTGGTTGCCCGCTGCTTCGATCCGCGTGCGGATGGCGGTGCTGAGATCGATCAGGTGGTGATAGGTGTTGGCGGAAACCTCGTCGAAGTTTGCAAGGATCAGCTTGCCCATGTCGCTGTCGAGCAGTGTCTGCGAGGACATGTGGCGGGCGCCGCGGCCCTTGTAGATGCGGTTGGCAATGACGAGGAAAGCCTTCGCCTTGGGAATGCCACCCGCCATCGTATGAGCAAAGAAGACATTCTTGCCGGCCGGGATCATGTCTTCGAGGATCGCCATGACTTTCGTCAGCGAATTCCGGAAGCGCTCCACGCCGACTGTGCGGCATGCCTCGATGTGATCCCAGTCCAGTTTGTCGGTCTGCCAGCTTTCGAGCGTCATGTCGGCCAGAATATCGGTCGGGGTCGGCGTGCCGGCCGGTGAGTCGAGATCAAAGCCCGCCATCAGCGGAACGTTAATGATCTTGCCGCCGAGCTGCGTTTCCGCAGCCTGCAGTTCGTCATCGGTCAGCGGACGCAGCGCGTTGTTCTCGTCGCGGCGCCCGACGGTGATGCCGACGATCTTCATGCCCGCACGCTTGGCCTCTTCGATCAGCCCGGTCGCGTAACCGCGCCCGAACAGCTCGCCGAACAGAACAAACACGTCACCTTTGCGAAAGACGACATTTTGGGAAATGCGTTTCAGGGGGATCGGATTTTCCATGGCGCAAACTCTCTCAAAAAGGACCGGAATCGATCCCTCGAATATCTTTGAGACCTAGTGCACCATAAAAACGGGAAATGGGAACTCATTTTGCGTGTCCAAGTATGTCGATTCGTGAACTGGCGCGGTGATCAGGGCGGTTGTTAAGGCCGATCGTCCGCCTAACAGCCGTGCCGAAACCGTGTCGGGACGGCAGCCCGTCCGTCTTCCACGACCATCCGCGCTGTGCATAGCGCAACGCCGGCACGTGCGCGACAAGGCGCGTTGCATCAGATTTTATGAGCTCAATCTTGGAATAATCCTGCTGCGGCAGGGCCTATACGCGCTGCATGCGCTCTTGGAGCGCATCCACGACGGCCTGCAGGAACGCCTTGCGCCGCTCGTCCGTCGTTGCGTCAGCCGTGACCTTGAGCGGCCCGCGGATATTGTTCATGAAACCGGAGTGGTTGAAACTGTCGGCGGCCACGTTGACCTCGACCTCGTCCATGTAATGCGACAGCAGGGGCGCCAAAGCGAGGTTGGTGTCCTTCTGGTACTGGTGGGCCATCACCTGAGCAAGCTTACCCATCTGCACGTACGGACCGAATTCGGCGCTCATCTGTCATCGTCTCCTTCAATTCATGGCCTAGGCGCCTAAGGTAGGGTGAACGCGTCGCAACGCAAATGTCGATCGGGGATATGCCCGCGTTTTCCGAAATGGTCGCGAAAAGTTGAACAAACTGGAGCCGTTGCGTGCCACGGATACCCCAACCTCGTCCGAGGTCATTCAGCCTTTTCCGCCGCGGCGCATCGGCATGCGATCGATCAGGTCGAACATCTCGACGTCGCTGACGACCGTATCGCTTTTCAGCTTCACGCCGCCATCCTTGCCGACAAGGACGACATGAAACGCACCGTCCGCAATATTTGCCTCCGCGCGCAGCCTGCGCGCGTCGATCCGGTCGGCGTCACCATAGATCGTTTCCACGACATCTCCGGAAACCTGCAGCACAACCATGTCGCGCTCCGCCAATTCCGCCTTTTGCGATGTCAGGATGCCGACCTGTCTTGCAATCGATGCATCGCCCTTGTCACCGAAAAGGATGAGGACACGCTTTTTCCATTCGAGGTGTGAAAGGCTGTCCATGGCAAACACCTGCGAGGTTGCGAGCGAGAGGGCGAAGGCGATGAGTGTTCGTTTCATGCGGTCATCTCCAGATCTACCGAAGGAACGCAACAAACGCGTGATGGTTCAGGTGCTTCCTGTCTGTACGCCCTCTCTGGATTCTTGAGCTAGTCGCTCCCATCTTATGATCATCAACTGAAATAGGGAGGTTGCGATGGCAGATACCTCTGCGCACGCACGCGATGGCAACGTCATGGAAATTCTGTCTCCCACCCGGGTCGCCGGCCCGGGCTCGCCCATCTGCGACTGCTGTCGACAACCAAGATCCGTGGAGGAGTTCGATCAGGATTGCTGCGGGATCTGCATGACCTGTCTCGAGTGTGACGACATGCTGGTGGATGTGGAGCCTGAGGCATCGCCTTGTACGGCGAGAGGGCGTCCGGTGGCGTGAGCGGCCAGATGGTGGCAATGGTGTAGGGCAGGGTGGCCTCGATACGCGCCACAGCGGAACCGCGGTGAACCACCGAACGCCTGGTCATGACGATGTCGACCAGAGAATGAAAGGAGGGCTGGATCCGTGAAAGAACTTCGGCCAGCGCTCCAGGTGCGTTCAGGAGTTGAAGAGCTGCATAATCGTCTCGCTGCTGCTGTTGGCGATCTGCAATGCCTGAACGGAAAGTTGCTGCTGCGTCTGGATTGCGGACAGCCTGGCGGAGGCTTCCTCCATGTCCGTGTCGACAAGGCGGCTTACACCGCTTTCGATATTGTCTATGAGGCTTGAGTTGAAGCTTGTCTGCATGTCGAGACGCTGCTGGAGCGAACCAAGGAACGCGGCGCCGTCGACGACCCTCGATTTCGCGGTTTCGATGTAGCTCAGATAATTGTCGATATTGTCGGGGTTCTCTTCGATGTCGATGTCGAGAAAGTCGAGCGCCGGACGAGGCTCGTTGCTGACGCGGATTTGGCTGAACGTTATGCTTGTTCCGCTTCCCCATTTCCGATCGACTGCGGGATCTGACTTGATGGTGACGTGGGTGGCATCCGTCGCCTCGATGACTAGGTTTGGCCAATCGGCGTCGAGCAGCGAGTGCAGCAGAGTTTCCATCTCCTCTGCGGTCGCGACCGTACCGTCGGTCTTGTTCAGCAGCGTATTCACATAGGTGCGATCAAAGGAATAGGATTTCTGGGACGCACCATTGACCGCGAAATTGAAGTTGATCTCGATACCGTCTTCGTTCTCGCCGTCATTGTATAGAGTGAAGTCTCGGAACTCGAGGCTTAAGCTCGACCCACGTAAGCCATAGGCAGAATTCTCTTTCAAACCACCGTTGCTGACGCCAGTGCTACTCAGGTTCGAGATGCCGACATAGGATCCGTCACCATTTTTCTGGAGCGTCATGATGCTCATTTTCTTGGGATCGTGGACGCGATTTTTTGAATCCGGGGGATCGTACATGAAGGAGTCGGCTGAAACCAAGGCGCCGAGTGGATTCAACTGCCTGTTGAGGACGCCTGCGAACTGCGTGTTGGTCGATATGACTCCACCAAGACTGGCATCGTAGGCGTCCACGTCAGCCTTGGTGATTGTGATCGTAGTGCTCACTCCTCCAAAGTAGGGCCCGGGAAGCTGGCTTGGGTCCTCCACTTCCTTGTCAAGCAGGAGTGTGAAGCTGATGTTCGAACCGGCCGTGTTGAAATCGAGAGGCGCTTCATCCGGGAAATCGTTCAGAGCGAAGAGGCCGGCACTGCCAGTGGATCGTCTCGGGTTCATCCAATCCATAGACCCGTCATCGGTATAGTATACCGTCGCGTCGGAGTAGCTGAAATAGGAGGTCGGATAGCGGATTCCGCCGACCGTATAGGCATCGCGCGCATCGGCTTGAAGCAGGCCGCCACCGGTGGTGTTGAACAGAGAAATCGATGAGAGATCAGATTCCATTTTCTGAACTGATACCCCGGATGCAGTCCGGGTGAAGCCTGACACCACGGACGACTTGTTGATCGTGTTGTCATAGATGTCGGCAATGTCGGTGTTCAGCCAGTTTTCTCCGCTGAAACTCGCGCCGTTGGCGATGGAGACGACCTGCTCTTTCAACTTGTCCAATTCGAGCTGGATCTGCCCCTTGTCGACGCTGGTCTCTTTTGCGGTGACGAGTTTGGCTTTGAACTCATCCAGAACATCGATCACGGCCTCCATGCCCTGATAGGCAGTGTCCACCTTGGCGGTGCCGAGCCCGAGCGCATCGCTGGCGGCTGCTATGGCGTCGGTGTCGGACCGCATCGTCGTCGAAATGGACCAGTACGCGACATTGTCGGCGGCGGTCTGAACCCTTAGGCCCGAACTGACTTGCTGTTGCGTGCGCTCCATGTTCGAATTCAGTGTGCGCAAGGTCTGAAGCGCATTTGTTGCAGCGATGTTGGTCAAAATACTGGTCACGTAGAGCCCCACAAGCATGGGCTAGCGCTTCGAACTGCGCCGCAGATCGATGAAAGACTAGCAATGATCGGATCACGTTTACGGTTAACCCCCTCAGGGTGCCTGCCATCATGGCAAGACCGTCCCTATGCCGGAGAGGCTAGGGCTGCTCGAGTGTCGTTATTACAATCTTAGATCGAGCACTTCAGGTATCTATGTGCCGCAAACTTGACTAACGTCAAGTTAATGGTTGTAAAGCAAAACGAGATTTTCACCATAGGCTGGTGGTGACCGATTGCTTCTCATGTGGAGGAACTCAAAGAGAAAATGGCGCACCCGACAGGATTCGAACCTGTGACCTTTGGAATCGGAATCCAACACTCTATCCAGCTGAGCTACGGGTGCATGCCGAAAAGCGATGACTCGCTTCGTCCGATGAGACGGTTCTTAACCCAGGATGCTTGCGGCATCAATTGGCAAAATCGGGAAATCGCAGCCTGTGGGCAAGATAGCGGCCGTGGGCGTCCCGCGGGGCTGCGTCGGGGAGAGGGAAAGTGGGAGTGATCCCTTGCAATTTTCGCTGGGGACAGGGATATCGTCGGGGAAGGGCCGTATCTGGCCGCGAGGGGAGCAGGCACGCATGATCGATCCGAACCACCCGTTTTATGGGCCGCTCTGGCGGCGGATCCTCATTCCGGCGATCTGCTTCGGCTGGGCTGTGTTCGAGCTTTATGCCGGTTCGGTCACCTGGGCGGTCATTTCCGGGGGTCTCGGCCTTTATGCGGCCTACAAGCTGTTCCTCGAAAAGCGGCCGGCTGCACCGGTTACGATGGCCGACCCTGCACAGGACCAGGATGCGCTGGCCGACGATGCGCAGCTGCGCAATGCGCCTGAACAGCCTGCCGACAGGACGTTCGACAAGACCTGAACTTTAAAATCAGCCGAACATCCGCGCGTGGATTTCCCGCGCCCTGATCGCCTGGTCGATCAGCAGGTTGGCGATCTGCATCCGCGTGGTCGCCGCCGGACGGAACCGCTCGGCCACGCCGTCCGGATGGTTGGTCTTGGCAAACCGTCTTCGCTTGTCGTTAAGCGTGGCTTCCGTGTCGACGTCGACAATAGCAAGTTCGCCGGCAATCTCATCCGTCGTCAACCGGGTCAGGTGTACAGGTATGGACGGTTCTACCGGATCGACCGGCTGCGGCTGCGGGGTTTCGGATGTGAAATCACCTGGCGAAGGCGGAGCTTGCGCCTCCATCTCTTGCTGCGTGCCGGCTCCTGGTTCCAGTTCCGAGATGTCGGCGAGGTCTGCGAAATAGGCGTTGGTGTCGCCAGTCGCACCTGTCTCTGGTTCCTCGTCGGTCGTCGAGATGACGAAACCCGTTCCAAGGCCGCGGACGCGGAAATCCGCTGCCGCCTCTGTCGGTTGGTCGTCGTCGCGCTCGCGCTTCAGCCGTGTCAGCACCGACTGGAAGATCGATTGTCCCAGCAGCATTTCCGCTCCCTTGCTATCGGCGCAGACAATCATGCCTGGATGGTGCCGGGCTTGCGCGAGAGTCGGTTAAATTTACGTAAACAACGACGGCTGTCTCAGGCAGCCGATCCTGATGTCACGACTGGCTTTGACCTTGCGTGGTCTGGCTTTGCCCGCCCTGGACCTGGCTCTGTCCACCTTGGCTTTGGCTCTGTCCACCGCTCTGGCTTTGCGAACCCTGGGTCTGTGAGCCTTGAGCTTGAGTCTGGCCCTCATCCTCCACCGTCAGCGACACCTTGAGGTTTTCGCCGAACGTCTCGGAGACCCGGCCGATGCGCATGCCGGAGATCGGGGCTGCGTCGCGGTAGTCGAGGCCGGTGGCGAGCCGCACATAGCGCTCGTCCGGGCAGACGTCGTTGGCCGCATCGAAGCCGACCCAACCGAGGCCCGGAATATGCGCCTCCGCCCAAGCATGCGTCGCCACCTGTTCGGTCGTGCCCTCCATCAGAAGATAACCGGAAACATAGCGGGCGGGGATATCGCGCAACCGTGCGGCGGCCAGGAAGATGTGGGTATGGTCCTGGCAGACGCCGGTCTTTGCGGCAAGCGCCTCTTCGGCGGTGGTCTCCGTCGTCGTGGTGCCCGGCGTATAGGCTACGGTCTCGTGGATCGTTTCCATCAGCCCATGCATGCGGGCAAGTTCGCTGTCGCCGGTCAGGCCTTCTGCCAGCGCCTTTACCAGCGGGCCGGCTGCCGTGCGCGGGGTTTCGCGGAGAAACAGCCAGAGCGGGCAGAACCCCTGATGGGTGCCGAAAACGCCGGCCTTGTCCACGGTTTCCACCTCGCCGGATGCGACGATGCGGATCGTGTTCTCGCCGCCTTCCGACGACACCAGTTCGACGCGGTTGCCGTACTGGTCGGCATAGCCTGCCTCAACCGTGGCGCCGTCCACGCTCACCGTCCAGTTGATGATCTTCTGGGTGGATCCTGCGGTCGGCGTCAGGCGAAGCCGCTGCAGCGAATAGGGCAGCGGTTCGTCATAGGTATATTCCGTCGTATGGGAAATCTTCAGGCGCATTGTTTCAAATCCTCAAGGGACGCCACTCGGCCCGTCCTACTGGTAAAAGCGATAGCCTTGCGAAATCTCGGCGCTCAACTGGTTGTTGCGCGATACGAATTCCTCGAGAAACTCATGCAGGCCGTGATCCATGATCTCGGTGATCGAGCCCCGCGTCAGCGTCGCGCGGATCGCGTCGGCCGTGTCGTGGGCCGTGTGCCGCTCTGCGTATTCCCGCTGCAGGTAGCCGAGATTGCTGACGATCTTTTCGTAGCAATAGGCAAGCGAGCGCGGCATCTGAACTTTCAGGATCAGGAAGTCGGCGATATTGCCGGCCTGATAGTCGCCGTCATAGACCCAGCCATAGGAGCGGTGTGCGGAAACCGAGCGAAGGATCGATTCCCACTGGAAATTATCAAGCGCGCCGCCGACCTGGCTGACGGAGGGCAGAAGCACGTAATATTTCACGTCGAGAATGCGGCTCGTGTTGTCGGCCCGTTCGATAAAGGTGCCGATGCGCGAGAAATTGTAGAGATCGTTGCGCAGCATGGAGCCGTGAAAGGCACCGCGGATGAGGGCGCAGCGGTGCTTGATGACATCGATCAGTTCCGGCAGTTCGGTGGCCTTGAGGTTGCGCGCAAGCCGTGCCTTGAGATCGAGCCAGGCCTCGTTGGTGGCCTCCCAGGTCTCGCGCGTCAGGGCGGTTCTCACCATGCGGGCATTGTTGCGGCCCGATTCGATACAGGACAGGACGCTCGACGAATTGGCCGTGTCGCGCAGGAGATAATCCACCGCGTCGGCTGCCGTCAGCTTGGCATGCACCTGCTTATAGGCATCGCGCACGCCCGCACTTTCCAGAACGCCGTGCCAGTCCTCGTCGGAGGATCCGGCCCGCGTCAGCGAGACGCGCAGGCCGGCATCGACGAGTCGGGCGATGTTTTCGGCACGCTCGATGTAGCGGAACATCCAGTAGAGGCCGTTTGCAGTTCTTCCCAGCATGTTTTACGCCCTCAATCTTCCAGTACCCATGTGTCCTTGGTGCCGCCGCCCTGGCTGGAATTGACCACCAGTGAACCCTGTTTCAGGGCCACGCGTGTCAATCCGCCGGGAATGATCTTCACCTTGTCGGACACGAGGACATAAGGGCGCAGATCGACGTGGCGGGGGGCAACCCCCTTGTTGACGAAGATCGGCACGGTGGACAAAGCCAGCGTCGGCTGGGCGATGTAGTTGGTTGGTCGCGCCTTCAGCTTGGCGGCAAACTCGGCGCGCTCGGCCTTCGTCGCGGTCGGGCCAACCAGCATGCCATACCCGCCCGATCCATGCACTTCCTTGACCACGAGTTCCTCGAGATGCTCGAGCACGTATTTGAGGCTGTCGGCTTCCGAGCAGCGCCAGGTCGGCACGTTTTCCAGAAGCGCCTTGCGGCCGGTATAGAACTCGACGATCTCAGGCATGTAGGAATAGATCGCCTTGTCGTCGCAGATGCCGGTGCCCGGCGCGTTGGCGATGGTGATGTTGCCGGAGCGGTAGACATCCATGATGCCGGGAACGCCAAGCGCCGAATCCGGCCGGAATGTCAGCGGATCGAGGTAGTCGTCATCGACGCGGCGGTAGAGCACGTCGATCGCCTCGTAGCCGCGCGTGGTGCGCATCTTCACCTTGCCATCGATGACGCGAAGGTCGGATCCCTCAACCAGCTCGACGCCCATCTGGTCGGCCAGGAACGAGTGCTCGTAATAGGCGGAATTGTAGATGCCGGGTGTCAGTACCGCGACACGCGGCCGTCCCTTGCAGCCGGGCGGGGCGAGCGAGGCCAGCGACTGGCGCAGCTGGCGCGGATAATCCTCGACGCGCTGCACCTTGTTCAGGGTAAACAGCTCGGGGAACATCTGCATCATCGTTTCGCGGTTCTCCAGCATGTAGGAGACGCCGGACGGGGTGCGGGCGTTGTCTTCCAGCACGTAGAACTGGTCCTCGCCGGTGCGCACGATATCGGTGCCGACAATGTGCGTATAGACGCCGCCCGGCGGCTTGAAGCCGATCATTTCGGGCAGGAAGGCCACGTTCTTCTCGATCAGCTCGCGCGGAATGCGGCCGGCCTTGATGATTTCCTGCTTGTGGTAGATGTCGTCGAGAAAGGCATTGAGCGCCACGACGCGCTGCTCGATGCCTTGCGCGAGCTTGCGCCATTCGCGGGCGGCAATGATGCGGGGAATGATGTCGAAGGGGATGAGTTTTTCGGAACTGTCGGCATGACCATAGACCGCGAAGGTGATGCCGGTCTTGCGGAAGATGTTTTCGGCATCCTGCGTCTTGCGGATCAGATGCGCCGTATCCTGGCTGGCATACCAATCGTGGTAGGTCTTATAGGGCAGACGCGGCTGGTCGTCCGCGGTTAACATTTCATCAAATGCCAAAGGTATGTTCCCCATTTTTGGTCATAAGAATACAACGGCATTGGCAATGCAAGAACCATGCTCAGTTGCGTATGACAAATATACGACCCGTCCTGATGCGGTGAGATAGGGCCTGAACGACGATCAAAAAGGGCAACTGCCGATGGAATTAGCGACGGCTCATCTTCGGTCGTAGAAAGACCGCTCGTCAAAGCAGCAACTGCCTCATCGCTGATCACACCGGAGACCGGATCGCGGTCGCACACCGTCAGATGCGCTGATGGGAACGGTGAGTATTTCTACTTTGACCGCGTCGCCGCCACAGCCTAATCAGACGCCGGATCATTTCCCGTCCACCGGCCTTGTCAAAGCCACTCTCCGGAACATTCCGATGCTCGACCGTCTGGCTCCGGCCGTTTTTGTTTTCCTGTGGTCGACCGGGTGGATCGTCGCCAAATATGCGTCCGCCCATGCGGACCCCGTCACCTTTCTGGCCGCCCGGCATGCACTGGCGGCCGTCGTCTTCCTTTGTCTCGGGCTTGCTCTGCGGGTCACGTGGCCAAAGACCGGACGCGAGATCGGCCATGCGGTGCTTTCAGGCATTTTTCTGCACGGGCTTTATCTCGCCGGCGTCTGGTATGCGATCGGGCAGGGCGTGCCCTCGGGGTTGTCGGGCATCATTGCCGGGCTGCAGCCGCTGATGACGGCGGCGGTCGCACCGTTCCTGCTTAGCGAAACGCTTTCCCGCCGGCAGAAGCTCGGCCTCGCGCTCGGCTTTGCCGGTATCTTCATCGCCATCTCGCCGCAGCTTTTTAGAAGCCTGTCGGCCGGCATGACCGGGCTTGGCCTGCCGCTTCTCCTTAATCTCATGGCGATGGGGTCGGTCACCTACGGCACGATCTACCAGAAGCGCTACCTGCAGCAGGGCAACCTCGTCGCCATCGGCACGCTGCAATATGTCGGAGCGTTCATCGTGACGCTGCCGGTCGCCTATCTGATCGAGCCCATGCGCTTCGACTGGACCACCCAGGCACTCGCCGCCATGGCCTGGTCCGTCATCGGCATCTCGCTCGGTGCCGTCGCACTGCTTCTCTACCTCATCCGCCGCGGACAGGTTTCACGCGCAGCCTCGCTGATCTATCTCGTGCCGCCCGTCGTTGCCGTCGAAGCAGCAATCCTCTTTGGCGAACCCCTGACCCTCCCCATGGTCACCGGCACCGCGATCGTGGTTCTCGGCGTGTATCTGGTGAACCGCAAGGCGAAGGCGGGGTGAGGGCCATTTGAGGCTGAACCTCTCTCGCTCCGACCTCCTCTGCGTCAACATGGCGGATGTTGTACGCAGCCGTTCTCATGTACTGCTCCGCCACGCCCGTTAATGCACTCAAAAGCCTGGATATCACCGACATGTGGGATTGGTTCCCGATCGTCTTCTTCCCGCTCAAGATCATCGTGCTCGGCACAGGCATGTTCTTCGCCATCAAGTGGCATCGGGATCAGGATAAGAAGAAGTAGGGGGATATGCGGGGGTGGGGGATGAAGCTGGCTTCCGTGCAAGCGGCCTGATTGCTGGCACGTGGGCAATGAGCCTGGGGCAGTTTTGGGCCGATAGTGTTGAAAAATGGCAGACCTTCAGGCCACTTTGTAGATAGCGTGAGTCGCTTGCAGTTATCTCAATGAAAGCGCCATGCCGGAAATCTTCGGTCTAGCGCCCCAGTCATGCTCATCAGCCATTGAAGCAAAACTGCCATAACCAAGCTCGTCGCCGTAGTTCCAGAAGCACAGAATGGGACCATCGTCACTCATCAAAGCCACACCCACCGTGACGTTGTTCTCATCGATGATCTGATCCACTGCTTGGATGTCCGAGGTAAGGAACGGAATGGTGAGACGGTCAGATAGATCGTGGACCTCGATCCTTCCGCATTCCGCCATGTCTACGGGGTCACGGAGAGGCTGATCATCCGTTGCAATGCTCTGGCCGTCGCTCGCACATCGAAACCTAATTGTAGTATCGTCTGAAAACTTGATGCAAACGGAGATAGGATGGGTCCAATCCAAATCCTCCTCAAAGCCAAGCAATTCCGCACTGATCGCCCTTATCTTCATCCCGATATCATACTTGCAAACGCATGTTTTGCAACTTGCAGACGGGCGAGTTGCCCACCTTCTGGGAGTAGCGATAGCCGACCTCGGCAGCTTTGCGCCAATTGCGGTCATTGCTTCGAAAGTCTAACGTCGGCATATGAGCGCCCGACAACAACGCCCGAATATGGATGCGTCTTTGCGGATCATGCGTTCTACGAAGCCTATTGGCCAACCAGGGATTAGTCGGGTGTTTGAGCAAAGAACTCTCGCGCAGCATTTTGAATGATCATCATGCTTTCAAGAATTAATCTGCTGCTGTGCGTTTTTACCATAGCACTGTCGGGAGCATTAGCTCTGTGGCAGCCTTGGGAAACCGCCGACCTGCTGTTCTGGCCAACCTCCGCCCATCGACGTATCGATGACATGGCTGCCATCCTCAGAACGACGAAGGGTCCGGCTCGATGGTGTGTTCCTTCGACGAACGCTGCAAATCTGGCGGTACATTCCCGAGAAGGTCAAGCAGAATTCAGCGCCTGCGTTTCCCATATCGAGCCAGCCAGCGATTTCTACGAGACCCCCAAAGATTACATTCAGCGGTTCTACCGCGCCAAACGCGGCTCCTTAATCTGCGAAGTCAACCTGTCGACGGTGTGGAACGACGATAGGATCGTAGGCTCCGATTGCTACTACGGCTTGTTCCGGGAAAAGGACGATACTGGTGTCGGCATGACTAACGACAAATTCGGCTGATCGTCACTCTACTTATGCTTAGGAAGCCGACGAACGCTGGACCTGTTGAGAACAAAGAGCTTTAGAAATGTTTGGACGGACGCCGACTTTGCCGAACTCGGGCGCCACCAATCTTGTCAACGCTGCAGCAACTAGGACGAGGAAGTAGTTCGTCAAGCGAGAGCGATGCGTGGCTGTTAGGTCAGCTTAGGGCCGAAAGCAGGCGTTGATGCAACGGCCTCGCTTCAAATTTGTTCTGGATGATCTGCGGCGAATTCCCGTATGAAACGTTCCGGATCACGGACATATCGCGCCGCGTTTGAACGCATGACTGCCCGAATGAGTGAAGTCCCATTAGGTCGGACAATTGCGCCGTCTCGCGTTACCAACACGCATGCTGTATCCTGCGCAAGTGAGCAAATTTGCGCCACAAGCGGCATAGAAAGGTTGGCAACGTCCAAACGAAACTGCACCCCTTCAATACCGGGCTCACCAAGGAAGACTTGCACATCGTTTGTCTTCTCATCACCCCATATACGCAAGCTCGGGCTCCACGATGACTTTTCAGGCAGTATGGAACCCATTCGTTCGAACAGAAGCTGTATTGTTGCGGCTGAAAAGTGCGGCTCGATAGCATTAAGCTGCGCTTGCGTCATTCGTACGGCAACCGCCCCATTAATAATTACAGCCGACGACGGCATTAGATCAAACGCGAATTGCCAAATTGCCATCTCAAAATCATTATTCACTGCTCTGGTTTTTGCAACTTCTATCATGACCGCTTTGGGCCGAAAGGCGACCTTGGCAGCTTTGCTCCGTGATGAGACCGTTTTGTTGCAGCAGCTAGGAGGGTGCGTAACAATTTTAATTCCGACCGGCGACTCTGTCGATGCAATAGTTCGAGGACTAAGCCATCGAAAATGCTAAATACTGATGCTCACCCATGTCTAAAATTATTGCTTACTTTATTCGTATGCGAAGAAATCCTTCAAGCAATGCCCAAGCAAACGCAGCTGCTAAAAACATGATGATTCCAACATTGCCTTGCGCGAAACCACCAGGGGAGACAACCGCCTTAAAGCTTTGACCTACGATAAATATTATTGGGAAAATTACAATTGCCCATCTTATTTCTTTATTCCTGATGACAGGATCGTTTTTATCTGAAAACGGGGTGTAAGTATAACGTGCGTGCCTTATTCGAAGAGTGACAACAGCTGCTATACTCGCCAATCCACTAAGGTATATGATATTCGTGTACTGCTTGAAAAACGATAATACCATTATCGCTTCTACCAAAACAATAGTGTAAGTGATCGTGTCTTTAACACCAGGTATAAGCATGGTTTCTTGTTCCATTAGCAGTGGTAGATCGCGGCGATGATGCGGTCTGATCAGAAACTTTGTCTCCGGTTTGCGACCCATCGTGCTTGTTTGTAGCGGCATTTGCCTTGCTTGCAGCTTGGGTCTTCTCCATACTCGATGGAGAAAGGAAGGAATGCATAAATTTCAGCAACCCCAATGACTGCTTGTGGCCGTCACCGCACCAGCCGACCACATCAATCCGGGACGCCGTTTGGAAACAACGTCCGCACGTCGGAAGAGCGGTACGTTTTGGAGCCGCAGTCATCGGCAAAGGCAAGATATTCCGCAAAGAAGTTGGCTCGTAGCCGCAAGAATTCGCGTGTGTTTTTTGTCAAATCGTTCTGTTCGGCAACCGATTTCTCGATCTCGTCCAGTTGCATGTCCAAACTGTCTTTCGGAGCACTCTTTTGACGCTGCTTGTTGACGACACCGTGTGATTCTTCGACAGCTAGCGCCAAGCGCTTGATGCTCAGCTGGAGCCGCTCCTTTTCGACAGCAGCATATCTGATGATGCAGGCTCGCAGCTCTTCCGGGGCGAGAATCGCTGACCGACCGTCGGCAAACTCAGCAGGAACGCCAAACGGAAGCAAATCTCTCGAAATCGAAAAACGGTCCGAGCTCATGTCCGTTGAAAACAGTGCGAAAATCAAAAGCGGGCCAAGCAAGATTTCACCCCGATTGTCTAGGCGGCAGTCATTTGCGGGATACTATTGTACATGAAATCCATTTGAAAGACGCCGTTGCGTCATATCTGCTGGATGAGGTTGAAGTCGATCGGCACCTAAATGCATCCTTCGCTTCGTGGCAGGAAGCTGGGAAGAGACGGCTCGCGCCACCCCCAATACCAATACCCCACAAACAAAACGGCCAGGATTTCTCCCAGCCGTCTGAACTCTCTCAACCGTGTCTCGCGTTAAGCGCGTGTGGTGCGCTTGCGGCCCTGATGGCCGGCGGTGCGCTGGTCGATGGGGGCCTGGCCGCGGTTGTCGTTGCCGAAGCGGACCGGGCCGCGACCGTCGCCCTTGGGGGCTGCGGCCGGCGTGTGCCGGTTTGGCTTGGCTTCGCCGGATGCGGCGGCCGCATTGCCCTGATGGGCCTTGCGCTGGCTGCCGGCTTCATGCGCGCCGTGGCTTGCATGGTCGCGGTTGCCGGAACCGGCTGGCTTGGCTGAGCCACGGTTGTCAGGACGACCGCCAGTCTTTGCGCCCGGGTTGCCGAACTGCTTCTTGACCGGACGGAAATCCGAAGTCGAGGACAGATCGTTGTCGGGCGCTACGCTTGCCGCTGCCGGCCGTGCAGCCTGTGAACGGGGAGCCTGGCTTCTTGGCGCTTCTGCACCGTCACCAGCGAAGAACGGCTTGCGGGCCGGACGTTCGCGGCGCGGGCCACGGGCTTCGCCGGCAGCACCGGCACCGCGGCCTTCGCCGCCGCCATTGCCGCGTGGCTGGCCGCCACGGCCGCCCTTGTTGCCGCCGCGGGCATTGGCGCCGCCACCCTTGTTGCCGCCGTTGGCGCGAACCGGACGGTTCATCGTCTCAGGGCGCTCGCCGGTCAGCGTCTTGATCTCGATGTTCATCAACTTTTCGATGTCGCGCAGCAGCATCGTTTCGTCCGGTGCACAAAAAGCGATCGCGATGCCTTCGCGGCCGGCACGGGCCGTGCGGCCGATGCGGTGAATATAGGCTTCCGCGACATCAGGCAGATCGTAGTTGTAGACGTGGCTGACGGCCGGGATATCGATGCCGCGGGCCGCGACGTCGGTCGCGATCAGCGTCTTGATCTCGCCATCACGGAAACCCTTGAGTGCCCGTTCGCGCTGGCCCTGGCTTTTGTTGCCGTGGATCGAGGCGACCGAGAAACCGATGTTTTCAAAGTGCTTCATCAGCTTTTCAGCGGTGTGCTTGGTGCGCATGAAGACGATCGAGCGGCCATCCGGGTTGTCCATCAGCGACTTGCGAAGAAGGTCGGTCTTGTCACCCTTGCCGGCAACGAAGTGGACGAACTGGTCCACCTTGTCGGCAGCCTTGCCTGCAGGCGTCACTTCCACCTTGACCGGGTCGGTCAGGAAGTCGGCGGCCAGATCGGCGATCGCCTTCGGCATGGTGGCCGAAAACAGCATGGTCTGGCGCTTCTTCGGTACCATTTTGGAGATCTTGCGCAGGTCATGCACAAAGCCGAGGTCGAGCATCTGGTCGGCTTCGTCGAGCACGAGGAAGCGAACCGTCGTCAGACCGATCGCACGGCGCGAGATCAGGTCGAGCAGGCGGCCAGGGGTGGCGACCAGGATGTCGGTGCCCTTTTCCAGCTGCAGCTGCTGCTTGTTGATCGAGACACCGCCGACGACGAGATTGATCTTGAGCGGGCGGCCCTTGATGAAGGTCTTCAGGTTGGCGGCGATCTGGTTGACCAGTTCGCGGGTCGGCGCGAGGATCAGCGCGCGGGTGGTGCGGTTGTCGGGGCGGGTCGCGTCGGCCATCAGGCGCTCGATCAGCGGCAGGCCGAAAGCTGCGGTCTTGCCGGTGCCGGTCTGCGCAAGGCCGATCAGGTCGCGGCCTTCGAGGAGAAGCGGAATTGCCTGGGCCTGGATCGGCGTCGGGGTTTCAAAACCAAGCTCGGTGAGCGTGGCGACGATCTGCTTGGACACGCCAAGAGATTCAAAATTCGTCAAGTCGAATACCTTTCGGGGCGCCAAAAGCGGACGCTCCGAAATGGCACCATGCCATCCGGGCTGCTTGTGGCGTCAAGAACCCCGCGTGATTTGGGAACTTGTGTGTTGGAAATTACTTTCCAGCGCTTGAACCCTCATCCCGAGGGCGATCTATCTGTGCGCCTTGTTCCTTCTTCGCGCTGTCAGTATGGACGCGGGGCAGCTCACGCGGCTGCCGGAAGGTGAAAGCTGGCATGCATTTGGTTGATTTGCCGCCGAAAGTCAAGGTTCTTCTGCAAAACGACGCAGGCTGTCCGCTAGCTGCGACCCGGTAGGCACTCACGTCACAGGGGATTTTCTCGAGTCGTCAGCCCTCCGAGCGGCGGCCACACGAACGGCGATCCCCAAGGCAATGGTCGCGCAGAGTGGCGGCCCAAAACGAAAAACGGCGGTGCATCGCACCGCCGTATCGCAAATCTTGATGGACGCCTGGACGCTTTAGTAGCAGACCCGTGCGCGGTAGGCTTCGCCATACTCGTTTTCCACCCATTCATGGTGGCAACGCGGTGGTGGTGGCGGTGCGGCATAATAGGCGCGACGGTAGACGACCGGCGGCGGTGGTGGCGGAGCATATTCGTATTGCGGCTCCACATAGACCGGACGCTGCGATCCTGACACGATCGCGCCGCCGATCAGGCCGCCGGCAATCCCTGCCGCGGCACCCAGCAGCACATCGTCGCCGTGGTGACGGTAGTGATCGCGGGCCTGCGCTGCCGGTGCCGTCGCAGCAAGTGCGCCGGCGACTGAGAGAGCCGCAATGCCAGCAGTAATGGTCTTTTTCATGATCGACATGCCTGGTTCCTTTCCCCGTGGTGTTTCGAGGTACGATCAGAGCGTCGCTCTCAATCACGGCGGATTGATGGAAGTTTTATCGCCGTAGTCTGAACGCCTATTCAGACTCCACCATGGAAAAATTGCTTTTCGAAAGGTGTCGGCAACCCAGGGTCTGCCCGGAGATTGAATTGCGGCGAAAACCCGGCAATTTGCGGGAGGAATTGTGGCTCGAGCTGTCTGGCGGTTTTGGCGGGCAAGAAAAAGCGCCGGGTCTGAACCCGGCGCCGGAGATGATCAGCAGTTGTTCGTCGTGGTGCCGGAACCGTCGGTCGAACCGCTGGTTGCCGAAGGTGCGCCACCGACACCCGTCGTGTCGCAGCCGCCTTTGCTCGTGCCGTTTCCGGTCGTCATGCTCTTGGAATCCGTGCTGCCCGTGGTCGTCCCATCGTTGGCGCTATTGGACGGCGTTTTGGACGGTGTGTTGGACGGCGTCTGGCCGGTTGTGCCGCTGCTCGTTCCGGATGCAGCGCCTGCGCCAGATGCGCCGGAACCTGCGGATCCACCGGATGCACCTTGAGCGAATGCCGATGTTGCAAGGCCAAGCGTCAGCGTGGCAATCGTCACAAGTTTCATCATCGAAAATTTCCTTTGTTCGCTTCACGTCAGGGTTAACCGGCGTCGGCGTCCAAGGTTGCCTGATGCTGCCGATTTAGTGTCATTGCGTTGATCCTCGATGCGTGAAACGCCCCCGGCCGCACTCCATTCGAACTTGCGAAAACGCAAATATTAAACAACCCTGTGTTCCGGGCAACGTGTTGTTAATACTCGCTATGGTGTTATCGGGTCGGTTTCCGAAAAATGGTGGGATCCCGCATGCGCGGGAGTGAGCGGGGCAGGGTGCACACGAAGAGCGAACGCCTGGAAAGCAAGTTTCTGGAGCGGGCCTGCGCCCGCATCGTGGATCTCCCCGAACCCGCCTATATCAAGAACTGCCGGCTCGCATATGTCGCCGTCAACCCCGCCTATGCGGCCATGGTCGGCGCTCGCCCGGAGGAGCTCGTCGGCCAGACAAGCCGCAGCCTCGGCAGCGATGGCGAAAAGGACGAGCGCAAGGAAAAGGAATGCCGCGCCCTGGTGTTCGGTGCCGAAGAAAAGGCGTTGGCGTTCAACGCCGACGGGATTTTCTCCCATGAGATCCATATCGAACGGTTTTTGACGGAGGACGATCATTCCTACGTCTTCGGCCATTTCCTGCCGGTCGGCGCTGCATCGCGCCCAACGGGTAATGGCGTCCCCGCGCCGCTCGAGACGGCAGCGAAGCCGTTTTCGCTGTTTGAGAACGGTCTTCTCGACGACGCGATCGACATGCTCGAAATGGGCATCGGCATCTACGACCGCGACAATGTGCTCGTTTACTGCAATTCGCAGCTTGTCGACCATTTCGATGCCTGCGGCATCGTCATCAAGCCGGGCATAGCGCTGGAGGACATCATCCACCGCGCCTATGATCAGCGGGAACGTGCGGCAAGCGGCAATGCGTCCTTAACGCTTGCGCCGCGCGAGAAGTGGGTGGAACAGCGTCTCCGTGCCTTCCTCGTTCCCTATCACGAGCGGATCGACAAGCTGCCGGATGGTCGCTGGATGCGCAGTCTCAACAAGCGGCTGGAAAATGGCCTGCTGATCGCCATCCGCCACGACGTCACCGACTTCAAGGACCAGGAGATGCTGCTGCGCAGCCAGGTGGCGGAAACCGGGCTTTTCCGCGCCATCCTGGAAGACCTGCCGGCCCCCGTGTTCGTTCGCAACGAAAAGCACGAGCTGACCTATGCCAACCACGCCTACGAGCAAATGCTGGGCAGCGAACGGGAAAACTATCTCGGCAAGACGGAAGCCCAGATGTTTCCCTGGGCGGCGGAGCGGTTCTGGGACGAAAACGCCCGCGTGCTGGACGGCGAGGCGATCGACAAGTCGGAGGATATGACCTTCCCGGACGGTTCGGTCATTCCGGTTCTTACACGCCTGCGCTCGATCGAGGTTGACGACGGCAGCCGCTATCTGGTCTGCTCGCGCACGGACGTGTCGCTGATCAAGGAAGCGCAGCAAAAGGCGGAAAAGGTCAGCCAGGATCTGCAGACGATCCTGTCGGCCCAGCCGGTCGGCATCGGTATTCTCGATGCGGATCTGGTTTTCGAATACGCCAACCCCGCCTTCTATACATCCTGGGATACGGACAAGCGCTTCGATCTGGCCGGCCGTTCCTACCGGGATTTCATGAAGGTCAATTACGACAACGGTATCTATGCCGGCTCGGACCTGGATTTCGATGCGATCTACAATGCCCGCATCGCCGCACTGACAGCCAGCAACGATCATCCGCCGATCGAGATCCGCACGCATGGCGGCCATTACCTGCTGATTTCGGGCACGCAGCTGACCGATGGCAAGATCCTCATCAGCCATACCGATATCACCGCGATGCGCCAACGCGATGCGGACATCCGGCAAGCGCAGGAAGCGCTGCAGAAACACGGCGCGCTGATGCGCGACGCAACCAGCGCAATGTCTCAAGGGCTGCTCATCCTGCATGACGGCGCGATTATCTTTTCAAACGATGCGCTTGCCGCCATGCTGGAGATGCCGGCCGACATGCTGTCGATCGGCAAAAGCTGGCGCAACGTCTTTGGCTACTGCGCAAAACGCGGCGATCTTGGCGATGCGCGCACCTCGACCGCGGCGTTGCGCGAATGGGAAGCAAGCGTTGCCTCTGGAGAGCCGGTATTTACCTCGTTCCGCGTCGAGGACCGCCGCTGGATCCAGCTCGAGGCCCGTCCGACCGGGGACGACCACTGGCTTGCGGTCTTCACGGACGTCACCGAGAGCAAGGAACGCGAGGCGGACCTGACGCGCCTGCTCAACCGGGCGGAAGCGGCCGACCGGGCGAAGTCGGAATTCCTCGCCAACATGAGCCACGAGATCCGCACGCCGATGAACGGCGTGCTCGGCATGGCCGAACTGCTCGCCAAGTCCAGCCTCGATACCCGCCAGAAAACCTTCGTCGACATCATCGTCAAATCCGGCAATGCGCTTTTGACGATCATCAACGACATTCTCGATTTTTCCAAGATCGATGCCGGCCAGATGAAGCTGCGCAAGGCGCCGTTCGATCCTGTCGAGGCAATCGAGGACGTGGCGACGCTTCTGTCGTCGGCCGCTGCCGACAAGGATATCGAACTGATCGTCCGGGGCGAGGTTTCGGTGCGCGAAACGGTCCTCGGCGATGCCGGCCGTTTCCGCCAGATCGTTACCAATCTGGTCGGCAATGCCGTCAAATTTACCGAAAAGGGCCATGTCTTCATCGACTTGAAGTCGCGGCCGATCGATGGTGACCAGCTGATGCTGTCGATCCGCATCGAGGATACCGGCCTTGGCATTCCCGAAGAAAAGCTTCGGTCGGTGTTTGAAAAGTTCAGCCAGGTGGATACGTCGTCCACCCGCCGTCATGAAGGCACCGGGCTTGGCCTTGCAATCACGTCCGGTCTGGTCGAGCTGTTCGGCGGTTCCGTCGAGGTCGAGAGCGAGCTTGGCCGCGGTTCGGTCTTTACCGTCAACCTGCCGTTTGCCGTGGTTGCCGAACGCAAGATGGAAGTGACGCTGCCGGTCAGCACCAGCGGTGCCCGGGTGCTCGTGATCGACGACAACGCTGTGAACCGCCGCATCCTCACCGAGCAGCTGAGCATGTGGGGCTTCGAGACCGTTGCCGCTGAAAACGGGGCGGAGGGTCTTGCTTTCCTGCACGAAGCAACCAGGCTCGGCATCGTCATCGATGTGGTCGTGCTGGATTATCACATGCCGGAGATGAACGGGTTCGACTGCGCCAAGGCGATCCGGCGCGACAGGCGCTTCGATTTCACCGGCATCGTCTTCCTGACGTCGATGGACATGGCAAACGACGAGACGATGTTTGCCGAGCTCAATGTTCAGGCGCATCTGATGAAGCCCGCCCGCGCAGCCCTTTTGCGCAGCACGATCATCGACGTCGTCCGCGTCATCCGCACCCGGCGCCGCGCATCCGGGCAGGCGGTGCCGCTCATTGCGTCGTTTACTCCAGCCGTCGACACAGCTGGCTCAAAGCCTGCAGAACCGGTGGCGCAGGAAAACACCGTCGCTCCTGTGATCAAACCAACGCTCGATGTTCTCGTCGCTGAGGACAACGAGGTCAACCAGATCGTCTTTACCCAGATCCTGCAGATGACCGGCTGGCTGTTCCAGATCGTCAAGAACGGGGCGGAAGCGGTCGAGGCCTGGCAGAAGTATGATCCGGCGGTGATCATCATGGACGTGTCGATGCCGGTGATGAACGGTCACCAGGCAACCCGCAAGATCCGCGAACTCGAAAACGCGACCGGCACGCATGTCCCGATCATCGGCGTCACCGCCCATGCGCTCGAAAGCGACCGCGAACTCTGCTTCCAGGTCGGCATGGACGATTATTTGTCGAAACCGATCAGTCCCGAAGCGCTTGAGAACAAGATCCGCCACTGGCTGGACGGCGCCGTCGTCGTTTCGGCGCTGGATGGCAACTGAGGTCTTAGAGCCTCAGTCCTTGCGTCCGCGCAGCATCTCGCGCTTGCCCGCAAAGCCGGGCTGGCGCTCCACGGTGAAACCCGCGGCCGCCAGATTGCGGCGGACGAAGCCTGCCGCCGCATAGGTTCCGAACGTGCCGCCCGGGCGGGTGCGGTCGAAAAGTGCCTGCATCAGCTCCGGCGACCACATGTCGGGATTCCGCGACGGCGCGAAGCCATCGAGGAACCAGGCATCGAAGTCAGCCTCTTCAGCCGTGACGCCGTCGAGCGCTGCGTCGCAGACAACCGTGAGCGTCGTCTGGTCATCGAGGTCGATGGTGATCCGGCCGCTCGGCTCATCCGGCCATGCTTGCGTCAGTGCCTGCCGCTGCGGATCGATTTCCGGCCACCGCGCCAGTGCCCGCCCGATCTCGTCGCGTTGCATCGGATAGAGTTCGAACGATGTGAAATGCAGCCGTGTGCCGGGTTTGCGGAAAAGCGCCCACTGGCGCCAGGTCTCGCAGGCGTTGAGGCCGGTGCCGAAACCGAGTTCGCCGATCCGGAACGTGTCTTCGGTCGGTGACATGTCGTTCCAGCGCTCAGGCATTCCGTTTCCGGCCAGAAACACATGGCCGCATTCCAGGCGGCCATCGGTGCGACAATAAAAGTGGTCGCCAAATTCGGTCGAATACGGCATATCGCCGTCATGCCAGTCGAGCGCCGGGGCTTCAGGCGTGGCGTCGTCTTTTACAATTTCGGGATCGTGATTGCTCATGGAAGATGCGGATAATCCTCGAGGTCCCCGGGGTCAATCGCCAGCGATGCCGCATCTCCCCGGCGATCATGTCGATCTCCTGATCATCGGCGGCGGCATCATGGGCCTCTGGGCCGCGGTCAAGGCGGAACGGCTCGGCATCCGAACCCTTTTGGTCGAAGCCGGACGGTTGGGGCAGGGTGCCAGCGGCGGCATTCTGGGCGCGCTGATGTCGCATGTGCCCGACCGCTGGAACGACAAGAAACAGGCGCAATTCGACGCACTCGTCGCCCTCGAAGACGAAGTTTCGCGGCTCGAAGGCGAGACCGGGCTGTCCTGCGGTTATCGCCGCTCCGGCAGGCTGATCCCGCTGCCGAAACCGCATCTGCGGCCCATCGCCCTTCGCCATCAGCAGGAGGCCGAGATCAACTGGCGGCACGACGGCGATCCGTTCCACTGGCATGTGCTGGATGCGTCGCCGTTTGCCGGTTGGCCTGATCCGTCCTTTACCGAAGCCGGCATCGTGCACGACACGTTTGCCGCCCGCGTTTCCCCCCGCCATCTGATGGCAGCGCTCGCCGCCGTCCTTGGCAACGCCCGGCATGTCAGCGTGATCGAAGGACTGCAGGCGGAGCGGATCGACCCTGTCGCAAACCGCGTCGAATTTGCCGATGGGCGCTCGATCGGTTTTGGCCATTGCATGATTGCCGCCGGTCCGCAGTCGTTTCCGCTGCTTGGTCCCCTGTCTCCATCCATCTCGGTTCCGCTGGGACAGCCGGTGAAAGGGCAGGCGGCGCTGTTGAAGGCCGATATCGATCCGTCGCTGCCGATCCTGTTTCTCAACGGGCTCTATGTGATCGCCCATGACGATGGCCATGTGGCGGTCGGCAGCACCAGCGAGGAGGAGTTCGACGCGCCGTTTGCCACCGATGCCAAGCTCGACGATCTGTTGGTTCGCGCCCGGGCGCTGGTGCCGGCATTGCAGGATGCGGAAGTCGTGGAGCGCTGGGCCGGCCTCAGGCCCAAGGCGATCGGTCGCGAGCCTATGGTGGGGCCGCATCCCGGCCATCCGCGCGTCATTGCTCTCACCGGCGGCTTCAAGGTCAGCTTCGGGTTTGCCCACAGGCTTGCGGATGCCGCGCTCGGTTTCGTCATCGGCCAGGAGCACTCGCTTCCCGAGAGTTTTATACTTTCGGATCATCTTGCGGTTGCTACGCGTTAAACGCGCGTTTAGGCCCTTTCTCGTCGTTAATCTGTCACGCAAATCGCGTAACCCAATTCGTGGGATTGATGAGCATGCGTGAATAAACGAACAGGGGCAGAAAAGGTGACGCATGCGCTACGCACTCTATTTTACGCCACCTGCGCATGATCCGCTGACGCTTGCCGCGGCGCAATGGCTCGGCCGCAGTGCCTATTCCGGCGAGGCGATGGAGCCGCCCGAGATCTGCAACCTTGGTTTACATGAGATCGCCTATCATACCGCGCTGCCGCGCCGCTGCGGTTTTCACGCCACGCTGAAGGCGCCGTTCCGGCTGGCACCTGAAATCACCGAACAGATGCTGCTGCGCCATCTGATGCGCTTTGCCGGTGCCCATGATCCGTTCGAACTGCCGCCTCTCGAAGTGGCCCGCCTCGGCAATTATTTCGGGCTTGTGCCGGCACTTCCCTGCGAGCGGATGCGGTTTCTCGCCTGCGCCGTCGTGCAGGAATTCGATGCGTTTCGGGCGCCGCTCTCGGAAGGCGAACTGGAACGCGCCGATCCCGGCGATCTCTCGGCACCGCAGTTTTCCAATCTTCATCGCTGGGGCAACCCTTACGTGATGGAAGAATACCGCTTTCACATGACGCTGACGGGCCCGATGACACCGGCCGAGATGCCGCGTTTCGAAACGGCCTTGCGCGCCCATTTCAATCCGTATCTGCTGCGTCCCTTGGAAATCGCCAACATCGCGCTGTTCGTCGAGAATGAGCCCGGTGCACCGTTCCATGTGCATTCTCTGCATCCGATGGGGCGCGTTTCCGCCCGCAAGATCGCCTGAGCGATCACGTTCCGTCTCGACATCGGCGGAAAGGCTGGGCTACCTTCCACAAGAGATAATCGAGGTGGACCATGCCCATAACCATGAAAGACTACCCCCGCGATCTCGTCGGCTATGGCCGCCACACGCCCGATCCGAAATGGCCCGGTGGCGCCAATATCGCCGTGCAGTTCGTGATCAACTACGAAGAGGGCGGCGAAAGCTCGATCCTGGATGATGATCCGGCGTCTGAAAACTTGCTGTCGGAGATCGTCGGCGCCGCCGCCTGGCCGGGCCAGCGCAATCTCAACATGGAATCGATCTACGAATACGGTTCTCGCGCCGGTTTCTGGCGGCTGCACCGGCTGTTTACCGAACTCAATGTGCAGACCACCGTCTATGGCGTGACGCTTGCCATGGCCCGTAATCCCGAAGCTGTCGCTGCCATGAAGGAAGCCGGTTGGGAGATCGCCAGCCACGGTTACCGCTGGCTCGAATACAAGGATTTCGACGAAGCGCGGGAACGCGAACACATCCTTGAGGCGGTGCGCCTGCATACGGAGCTTACCGGCGAGCGTCCTTACGGCATGTATCAGGGCAAGCCATCCGACAACACGCTGAAGCTCGTCATGGAAGAGGGCGGTTTCCTCTATTCGTCCGACAGCTACGCCGACGATCTGCCCTATTGGGTTCCCGGGTTGGATGGCAAGCCGTTCCTGATCATCCCCTATACGCTGGAAACCAACGACATGCGCTTTGCCACGCCGCAGGGTTTCAACACCGGCGATCAGTTCTTCACCTATCTCAAGGATGCGTTCGACACACTTTACCGGGAAGGCGAGGAGGGGGCGGCAAAGATGCTGTCGGTCGGCCTGCATTGCCGCCTCGTCGGGCGCCCAGGCCGCGTGGCGGCGCTGCGCCGTTTCATGGAATACGTGCTCTCCCACGACAAGGTCTGGCTGCCGCAACGCATCGAGATCGCCCGCCACTGGCACGCCCATCACAAGCCCTCAGATGCGTCGATGACCAGCACGGTGGCTGCACGATGACCGCCCGCAACGATTTCGTCGCGACCTTCGGTGGTGTGTTCGAACATTCGCCCTTTATCGCCGAGCGCGCCTATGACGGCGGCATGATCTTCGTGCCGCTGACCGCCAAGGGCGTGCATGAGGCGATGGTGGCGGTTTTTCGCGCCGCGGACCCGCAGGAGAAGCTCGGCATCCTCAACGCCCATCCGGACCTTGCCGGCAAGCTCGCCATCGCCGGCGGACTGACGCAAGAGAGCAAGAACGAACAGGCCGGCGCCGGGCTCGATCGTCTGAGCCCAGATGAGCACGCACGTTTCACCGAACTCAACGCCGCCTATGTCGCAAAATTCGGCTTCCCCTTCATCATCGCCGTGAAAGGCCTGACAAGGGACGACATTCTGGCCGCCTTCGAGACCCGCGTCGGCAACGACGCTGATCAGGAATTTGCGACCGCCTGCGCCCAGGTGGAAAGGATCGCGCATCTGCGGTTGCTGGCCCTTTTGCCGGAGACGTGAGGCGCGCTTTTCCCTTGCCTGTCCTTCGCCTATAGTGACCGCAACAGGAGTTCTCGCCCTCATGAGACCGTCGGAAGTGCTGGAGAAAAACCGTGTGGCTATCCGCGAAGCGACGAAACGCTTCAATGCGGCGAACCCGCGCGTCTTCGGTTCGGTGGCGCGGGGTGAGGATCGTCCGGATAGCGATATCGACATCCTCGTCGATGCACTGCCCGGCACAACGCTGTTTGATCTCGGCGGATTGCTGGAAGAGCTGAAAGAGATGATGTCGGGCACCGATGTCGACCTTCTCACACCCGGGGATCTTCCCGAGCGCCTGCGCGAGCGGATACTGCGGGAAGCCAAGCCGGTATGAGCATCGAGCGGCTCCAGACCTACATCGATGAAATGCTTGAGATCGGGCAGGAGATCCGGACGTTTGTCGCAGGCATGACCTATGAGGACTTCGCCGGCAATTCTCGCGCAGCGGGGCATCGGGATGAACCTGCTGATGATCGGCGAAGCCTCCATGCAGCTTGCCAAGGAGTTTCCCGAATTCGTGGCCGACCATCCGGATATCCCGTGGATCAAGATCCGCGGAATGAGAAACCGCATCGCGCACGGCTATCGCAGCATCAATGTGGAAACTCTGTGGGATACGGTTCAGACATCCATTCCCGACCTTCTCGACCAACTCCACTCTCTGCGCAACTTCCATGCCCAAGGCGAATGATTTGACCGACCCCGAAACCCTCCACATCCTCCCGCTCACCAAAGCAGCATTCGCAGCCTATGGCGACGTGATCGAGGCCGATCCGGCGACGATGCGGCTGATCAACAACGGCACGACGGAGCGCTACCATGGGCTGGCCTCACCGGTCGTAGTCGGGGCCCCGGAGCGGCTGATCTTCAACATTTTTCGCGGCCAGCCGCGGAGTTTCCCGCACGAGGTCGGGATGATGGAGCGGCATCCGTTCGGCAGCCAGAGTTTCATGCCGCTGTCGGGGCGGCCGTTTCTGGTGGGCGTCTCCGACGACGAGGACGGCCGGCCGGGGCGTCCGAAAATCTTTTTGGCGCAGCCGCATCAGGGCGTGAACTATTTCGCCAATACCTGGCATCATCCGCTGATGGCGCTGGGTGAGGTCAGCGATTTTCTCGTCGTCGATCGCGACAACACGGCGGCAAACCTCGAGGAATTCTTCTTCGACAAACCCTATCGCATCACGGAGCCCAGCCTATGACCGGCCTCACCACCCATGTGCTCGATACCGCGAGCGGTGCGCCTGCCTCCGGGCTCGTCATCGACCTCTACCGGATCGACGGCGACGCCCGCGAAAAACTCATGACGGTCACGACCAATGCCGATGGCCGCATTGATGGCGGACCGATCCTCTCCGGCGACACCTTCGTCACCGGCATCTTCGAGCTTGTCTTCCATGCGGGCGACTACCTGCGTGCCCGCGGCGTCGCGCTCACCGAGCCGGCCTTTCTCGACGTCATCCCGATCCGCTTCGGCATTTCCGATGTCTCGGCGCATTATCATGTGCCGCTGCTGATCTCGCCCTATGGCTATTCCACCTACAGGGGAAGCTGATGCGCTTTGCAGCGATCGCCGATATCCACGGAAACTGCGCCGCACTGCAGGCGGTGCTCGACGACATCGCAGACCTCGGCATCCGCGACATCGTCAATCTCGGCGATTGTTTCAGCGGCCCACTGGAGGCTGACAGGACCGGTGACCTGCTGCTGCTTCTCGATGAGGCCGCAGCGCAGACCGTGCGCGGCAACCACGATCGCTACCTCCTGGAAACGCCACCAGACGCCTTGGCGGCCTCGGATCGGCACGCGCACGGGCAGCTGGCACCGCGGCATTTCGAATGGCTGCGCAAACTGCCATTCACCAAGGTCTGGCGCGACGACGTTTACCTGTGCCACGCGACCCCGGAGAACGACAATCTCTACTGGCTCGAAACGGTGTCGGCTGACAGCCAAGTGACGCTGCGGCCGCAAGCCGAGATCGAAGCGCTGGCCGAGGGCATCGCGCAATCGCTGATCCTCTGCGGTCACAGCCATGTCGCCCGTGTCGTGCAGCTTTCGGATGGCCGGCTGATCGTCAATCCCGGCAGCGTCGGCCAGCCCGCCTATGACGACGATGCCCCCGTCTATCACAAGGTCGAAACCGGCCATGCTCTGGCGTCCTACGCGGTGATCGAAAAGACCGACAAAGGCTGGACGCCCACATTTCGCACCGCTGCCTACGACCACATGGCAATGTCGCGGCTTGCCGCGAAAAACGACCGTCCCGACTGGGCAAGCGCACTCGCGACCGGCAGGGTGTGAGCTCGGCTAGCTGAGATCCATGGCAGGCTTCGATATTCCCGTAAGGTAGCGAGGGGTTCTCATGTCCATCATCAGCCACATCACGCTGGGAACGAACGACAAGGATCGATCGGCGAAGTTCTATGATGCTGTCCTCGGAGCGATTGGCTTTTCAAGATTGCCGAAACCACCAGAAAAGCCGTTGGCATACGAACGGGACGGCAAGATGCCGACGATTTACATTTACACCCCGGAAGACGGTCGTCCGGCAACGTGGGGAAACGGCACGCACATCGCCTTCATTGCCGATACCAGGGATCAAGTTCATTCGTTCCATGAACATGCCCTTGCATTGGGGGGCAAAAGTGAGGGGCAACCGGGTCCCCGCCCACATTACGGTCCAAACTACTACGCGGCCTATGTCCGCGATCCCGATGGAAACAAGCTTCAGGCAGTCTGCTACGCCGCAGATTGAGAGCGGTTAGGGTAACGCCAGAGATGTCGGACGCGAGGGTCGGTCGGGCCGCGCCCATGCCCCTTCAATTCTCTATCCACCGCTAAAATTCCGACGGAAACCATTCCGCAAGGCTTCTTCCAGATACTCCCCTGCGACGAGACAGGGGATGATTCGATGGCTCAATCACGCGCAAAACCGGCTGCGAAACGCAAGCGCAGCGCCGGGACCAAACGCTCTTCCTCGCGTTCGGGCGGTTCGCTCTGGCTCTGGGGGGCAGCCCTTGTCGTGGTCGGCGGCTCGATCGCGCTCTACGATCATTCGACAGCCGCGCACCGCTTCGTGAGCAGTCTCACCTCTTCAGAGCCCGTTCAGACAGCCTCGAAGCCGGTGCCGCGCGATGACAATCCGGTACCGCCCAAACCGGTCGTCGCCGCAGCACCTCTGCAGCGCCCGGTCACGCCGCGGCCGGCCGCTGTGCTTGACCAGAGCCAGACGGCGGCGATCATTCCGCCGGCGCCGATCGGCAAGCCGGGCCTGGACGCGGTTGCCGCACAGTCGGCGGATCAGCCGGGGGCGCCGAGAGTGGGCGAGAAGCTTGCCGGCGCCTATGAGGCGAAGTTCTTTCTCTGCGGCACCGCCAAGCAGGACGACTGCGTCGTGTCCGCCGACCGCTTCGTCTTCCACGGCCAGAAGATCCGGCTGGTCGGCGTCGAAGTTCCCAATATCGCCAAGCCCCGCTGCGAGGCCGAGCGGATCAAGGCGAGCGATGCCAAGCTCCGGGTCCGCGCATTTCTCGATTCCGGTCCGTTCGACCTGATGAGCTGGCGCGGCAATGATGCGGCGGTGGACGGTCACCAGTTGCGCGAAGTCACCCGCAACGGCCGCTCGCTTGCCGATATCCTCGTCAAAGAGGGACTGGCGAAGCGCCCGGGCGCCGGCAAGTCCGGCTGGTGCTCCTGAGCCTCAGCCGCTTTTCGCCGGGCCTCCACCTTACTTCGAAGGCTGGCCGTTGGACGCAGAGATCCCGCCATCGACCGGCAGGTTGACGCCCGTCACGAAGCGCGCATCGTCGCTCGCCAGAAACGCGATCACGGCGGCGACATCGGCCGGCTCGCAGGGGCCTTCCAGCGCAAAGCGCGCGTTGAACTGGGCCAGCCGTTCCTGGTTGTCCATGATGCTGTCCGTCATGCCGCTGCGGGTCAGGCTCGGGCAGACCGCGTTGACGCGAATGCCGTCCTTGCCGTGATCCAGCGCCATCGCCCGGGTGAGATTGACGACACCACCCTTGGCGGCATTGTAGGCCGCCATGCCCCAGTCGCCACCGGTGCCGGAGACAGAAGCGACGTTGACGATCGAGCCCCTGGTCGTCTTCAGATGCGGGATTGCCGCGCGGCTTGCGAAGAACACGCCGTCCAGATCGGTCGCCATCACCTTGCGCCAGTCGCTGGTCGACAGCGATGACACATCGCCCTGCACCGCCACGCCTGCATTGTTGACGAGAGTGTCCACGCGACCGAACGTCTTGACCGCGGCCTCGACCAGAGCGTTCACCTGGTCCTCGTCCGCCATGTCGCAGGCCTGCACGAGAACGCGGTCCTTGGGGTAGGGCGCTGCAACCGCCTCAAGCTTTTCGGGGGTGCGGCCGGCGATCACGACGAAGGCGCCCTCATCAAGAAACCGTTCTGCGGTCGCCTTGCCGATGCCCGATCCCGCGCCCGTGACGATGACGACTTTTTCGCTGAAGCGCTGCATGAAATTCTCCTTGTAAGCGATGCTGTTAGGGCCATCCTCCAAGGCTGCGAACGGGCAGGAACGCGGCGTGGTTCCACCGGCAGACGCGGCGAATATGCGATTGTTCGCATTTTATTAATATTGTTAGCAAAGACTGACGGACGGGACACATCGAAATCAGATGGCAGGCGTTGAGGGAGCGAACTACATCGGAGGCGAACATGGCTTTGTATCAGCGTACCGTGCTTGTCGTAGAAGATGAGCCCCTAATCCGGCTGCATCTGGCAGACACTTTGGAGGATGCCGGCTATACGGTTCTCGAGGCATCGAACGTGCTCGAGGCGGTGGCCGTCCTTGGGCAGTCCCGAACCGTTGACGCGGTCATTACCGATATCGACATGCCCGGCGCCCTCGACGGTTTCGACCTGATGAAGCTGATCTGCAGCTGCTACCGGGATACCGCCGTCATCGTCACGTCAGGCGGTCATGTCCTGTGCGAAGCCGAGCTTCAACCCGGCTGCGCCTTCATTGCCAAACCCTATGACCTGCCGAAAATGCTCGACATGCTCGCGGCACGGATCGCCCAGGCCTCCACGCGGTCGTCCCAGGCATGGCCCTGCGGCAGACTGTGGGCCTAGGCTCAGAAGAAGAAATCAGAACCTCACGTCGGCAATGATGTCGCGGCCGCAGGTTTCGATATCGCGCTTTCCGCACAAGGCCATCGAGATGTCCATTTCCTTGCGGATGATGTCGAGCGCTGCAGTCACGCCCGGCTTTCCCATCGCGCCGAGGCCATAGAGGAAGGGGCGGCCGATATAGGTGCCCTTGGCCCCCAGCGCCACGGCTTTCAGCACATCCTGACCGGAGCGGATACCGCCGTCGAAATGCACCTCGATACGGTCACCGACGGCTTCGACGATCTTCGGCAGCATGCTGATCGAGGAGGGGGCGCCATCCAGCTGGCGGCCGCCGTGGTTGGAAACGATGATCGCATCGGCGCCGGTGTCGGCTGCGGCCCGCGCGTCTTCCTCGTCGAGAATGCCCTTGATGATCAGCTTGCCGCCCCACAGGTCCTTGATCCAGCGGATATCGTCCCAGGAGAGGCGCGGGTCGAACTGTTCGGCGGTCCAGGCACCGAGCGACGACAGGTCCGAGACGTTGCTCGCATGGCCCACGATATTGCCGAAGCCGCGACGCTTGGTGCGCAGCATTTCCAGGCACCATTGTGGCCTGGTTGCCAGTTGCAGGGCACTGTTCAGCGTCCATTTGGGCGGTGCCGACAGGCCGTTGCGGATGTCCTTGTGGCGCTGGCCGAGGATCTGCAGATCGGCGGTGACGACCAGCGCCGAGCAGCCGGCCTGCTTGGCGCGGCCGATCAGCCGTTCGATAAAGCCGCGGTCCTTGAGCACGTAGAGCTGGAACCAGAACGGCTTGGTGGTGACCGAGCGCACATCCTCGATCGAGCAGATGCTCATCGTCGACAGCGTGAAGGGAACGCCGAATTCTTCGGCCGCCTGCGCTGCCAGCATTTCGCCATCGGCGTGCTGCATGCCGGTCATTCCGGTCGGTGCGAGCGCCACGGGCATCGCCGCTGCCTGTCCCACCATCGTCGTTGCCAGCGACCGGTTGGTCATGTCGACCAGCACCCGCTGGCGCAGCTTGATCTTGGAAAAGTCATCCTCGTTGGCACGGTAGGTGCCTTCGGTCCAGGCGCCACTATCGGCATAATCGAAGAACATCTTGGGCACACGACGGCGAGCCATGGTCTTCAGATCGGCAATGGTCAGCGGCTTGGACATGCGCAAAACTTCCTCCTCGATGGTTGTCCGACAACTACCATATCCGGGCGACCTTGCCAGCGGAAACGTCGGTTTGGGGGAGCAGTTTTCTCAACCGCACCGCAGGTGCCGCGCCGCAACGGAAAACGGGCGGCCATGGCCGCCCGTCATAGTTTACTCAATCTGTGGCCGGGTTTTGTGGCTGGGCCTCAGAATTCTTCCCAGGACTGGGCCTGTGCCGCGGCCGATGACGAACCGCCGCCGAAGGCTGAAGCGATGCGGTTGCCGAGCGCTCGTGCCGGCGATGGTGTCTGGCGCGAGGCCGGCGATACGGCCATCGGAGCCGACGGAGCATGGCCGCGACGACCGTTCGATGCGGAGCGGTTTTCGCTCTGGCCGAGGTTGAAGCGCGACAGGAGGTCGTTCAGCGAGGCTGCTTCCTTGGCAAGCGAGTGGCTGGCCGCAGTCGATTCTTCCACCATGGCGGCGTTCTGCTGGGTGCCCTGGTCCATCGTGTTGACCGCCGTGTTGATCTCCTGCAGTCCGACCGCCTGTTCGCGCGCGGAGTCGACGATCGCGTTGACGTGGCGGTTGATCTCCTGAACTTCGGCGACGATGACTTCCAGCGCCTTGCCGGTCTCGCCGACGAGGTGGACGCCGGAGCGGACATGCTCGCTCGATGCGGTGATCAGTTCCTTGATCTCCTTGGCGGCCTTGGCAGACCGCTGTGCGAGTTCGCGGACTTCCTGTGCGACGACGGCGAAACCCTTGCCCGCTTCACCGGCACGCGCGGCTTCGACACCGGCGTTCAGGGCGAGAAGGTTGGTCTGGAAGGCGATTTCGTCGATGACGCCGATGATGCTGGAGATCTCGCCCGAGGACTTTTCGATCCCCTGCATGGCGGTGACCGCATCGCGCACGACTGCGCCGGAACGCTCGGCACCGGCACGGGCCTTGGTGACGAGGTTGCCGACTTCTTCGGCGCGCTTGCTGGAATCCTTCACCGTGGTGGTGATCTGCTCCAAGGCGGCTGCGGTTTCTTCGACCGATGCAGCCTGCTGTTCGGTGCGCTTGGACAAATCATCGGCGGCCGCACGGATCTCATTGGCGCCGCCGTCGATGCCGCGAGCGTTGTTGCCGACGGCCTGCAGGGTTTCCTGAAGGTTGGCAACCGAATCGTTGAAGTTGTTGCGCAGCGCATCAAGATGCGCGACGAACGGCGTGTCGAGGCGGTAGGCGACATCACCCTGCGCAAGCTTTGCCAGTCCGCCGGCAAGCTGGTCCACCGCGAACTGTGTGTCAGCTGCGTCCTTTGCCTTCTGCGCGTCGCGTTCGATGCGTTCGCGATCGGACAGGCTGCGGTTGGCATCGGCTTCGCGTTCGAGACGGATGCGCTCCAGCGCGTTGTCGCGGAACACGGCAACGGCTGCCGCCATGGCGCCAAGCTCGTCGCGGCGATCCTGACCTTCGACAGGGGCCTCCGTCTCACCGCGTGCCAGCGATGCCATGCGTTCGCGAAGGCTGGCGATCGGCTTGGTGATGCCCTTCGTCGCGATGATGAGTGAGGCGATGATGCCAAGGGCAAAGATGACGACCAGCGCTGCGAGCGTCTTTAAAATGAGGGCATTGGTGGTCTCGGTCATCTCGTCGCTGGTCTGGGCAATGCCTTTGTTGAAGCGATCCAGCAAAGTGACCATGTCCCTGCCGAGCGGCATGATTTGAAGGTCCGCCTGCGCAAGCAGCGCGCGGGCCTCTTCGTCACGATCGGAGGAGCCGGCCTCGACGGCCTTGTCGATCAGTGCAAGGGCTTCCTTGACACGGATGGCGATGCCGTTGACCTCAGGCATTTTCGACGCCAGTCCTGCCTGAACGGTGTCGAGGCGCATCAGCAGAGCCGTCTTGCTTTCCTTGTAGAAAGCTATTGCAGTCGTCATGGCCGGGTCGGTGCGTGAGTATGTAAGAATTTGATAGGCGGCGTAGCCTGAGGCGGCCAGGTTGCGGTTGACGCGCACAAATTCCACGGCCGCAACGTTGTCCGAAGAGATGAAATCCGAATAGCTGGTGTCGGCGGCCTTGTAGCGGCTTGCAACGAAGCTTGTGGCACTCAGTCCGACGACGCAGAGCGGGATGAGCACAGACAGTATTTTGGTGCGAATACTCGCGTTTTTCAGAAACGACATATATCCCTCGTGGAGGTCCAAAGAAGCCGTCATTCCATCAGCTTTGCTGGTGCCGGCCGGGAGGGCTGGGGCAAATGCATAAACTGACCGATTGGTCCGGCGAACTAACGTGGCATGACAGCTGCGCTCTGCCTTCATGGCTGCCAGTGGATGTTCTGTCAGGGAACAGGGGTAATAAGTTATAGTTTAAATACAATTAAATAGAGATATTACTGGAAACATGCAGCGATTGCGGGATCTTTTCTTAATGTTTCTTGCGCAGGTTGCGCATGGCGGTGATGTTCGTATGTCATTTCGCGGCGTTGCCGCTCACGCGTCGAGCCCCGTCTTCATCGCCTTGCCCGCAACATAGGTTTCCACCACCGCGCGGTCGTCGCCCATAGTCTGCAGCAGGAACAGCTCTTCGGGCAGGGTCTTCACCGTTTCCATCCGAAGCCGCATTGCGGGTGTCGATTCGGCGTCGAGGATGACGAGGTCGGCCATCGATCCGATGTCGAGCGTGCCGATGTCGGCCTCCATGCCCAGCGCCTCCGCATTGCCGCGGGTCATCAGGTAGTAGCTTTCGAGCGGATTGAGACGTTCGCCCAGCAGTTGCTGGATCTTGTAGGCCTCGTCCATGGTCTTCAGCATCGAATAGCTGGAACCGCCGCCGATATCGGTCGCGACGGAAACACGGACGGGCTTTTCGCGCCTCCTCAAGGCTTTCAGCGGAAACAGGCCGGAACCGAGGAACAGGTTGGAGGTCGGGCAATGCACGGCAATGCTGCCGGCTTCCGACAGCGCATCTGCCTCACGCTCGGAGAGATGGATGGCGTGGCCGAGCAGCGTCTTTTTCCCCAGCAGGCCGTAACGGGCATAGATATCGGTATAGTCCGTCGCTTCCGGATAGAGCTCGGCAGTATACTTGATTTCGTCGTGGTTTTCCGAGAGGTGCGTCTGGATGAACAGGTCGGGGAATTCCTGCGCCAACGCTTCCGCCGCCTTCATCTGGCCCGGCGTCGAGGTGATGGCAAAGCGGGGCGTGATGGCGACGTGGTTGCGGCCCTTTCCGTGCCATTCGGCAATCACGGCTCTGGTTTCGTCATAGCCCATCTCGGCGGTATCGAGCAGGCCCTGCGGTGCATTGCGATCCATCATCACCTTGCCGCCGACCATGCACATGTTGCGCTTCATCGCCTCGGCGAAAAAGGCGTCGGCGGAAGTCTTGTGGACGGAGCAATAGGCAACCGCCGTCGTCGTGCCGTGGCGCAGGAACTCGTCGTAGAAATGCGTGGCGATGCGCGTCGCGTGATCGCTCTCGACGAAGCGGCATTCCTCGGGGAATGTGTAGGTGTTGAGCCATTCCAGAAGGTTGCCGGCATAGGACGCAATCACCTGCATCTGCGGAAAATGCACATGGGTGTCGATCATCCCCGGCAGGATGAGGTGCGGCCGGTGATCGATCTCCTCGATATCGGCTGGCGCCTGCGCCTTGACCTGCGCGTAGTCGCCGGTTGCGGTGATCCGGCCGCCGGACACGAGGAGGGCGCCGTCGTGCTCGTACGAATAGCTGTCGGTATCGGTCATCGCGAGGGGCGCACGCTTGAATGAAAGAAGGCGGCCGCGGATCAGGGTATCGGTCATCTAAAACTCTATTTCGACGCTATCGCACTTTCATACCACGCAACGAGAAGACGGCGCTCCTCGGGGGTGATGGCGGACACGTTGCCTGGCGGCATGGCGTGGCTCCGGCCGGCCTGGATATAGATCTCGCGGGCGTGGGCGGCAATCTCCGCATCGGTTTCCAGCTTCACCGATTTCGGCGTGAAGGTGATGCCCTCCCAAACCGGTTCCGCCGCATGGCACATCGAACAGCGCCCTTGGACGACATTGCGTGCCGCGACGAAATGGGTGTCGGATGCGAATGTCTGCTGGATCGGCGTCATGGCCGATGCTTTCGATATCTGTGTCTCGCCGATCAGCACTTTTGGCACCGTCGAAAGCCACATGATGGTGATGAACAGGAGCACCGTCACCAGCCAGGTCCAGGTCGGCTTGCCCTTGCGGGCATGGGTGGTGTTGAACCAGTGGCGGATCGTCACGCCCATCAGGAAGATCAGCGCCGCGATCACCCAGTTGAAATGGGTGGCAAACGCCAGCGGATAATGGTTCGACAGCATGAAGAAGATGACGGGGAGCGTCAGGTAGTTGTTGTGCAGCGAACGCTGCTTGGCAATCGCGCCGTATTTCGGATCGGGCGTGCGTCCGGCGATCAGGTCGGCGACGACGATGCGCTGGTTGGGCATGATGATCATGAACACGTTGGCCGACATGATCGTGGCGGTGAAGGCGCCGAGATGCAGGAAGGCGGCGCGGCCGGAAAAGATCTGCGTGTAGCCCCAGGCCATCGCAACCAGAACCACGTAGAGAATGCCCATCAGCGCCCAGGTGTTTTTGCCAACAGGCGATTTGCACAGCTGGTCATAGATGACCCAGCCGATACCGAGCGAGGCCAGCGAAAGGCCGATCGCCTGCAGGGATGACAGGTCCATCACCGTGCGGTCGATCAGGAACAGGTCTGCGCCGCCATAATAGACGATACACAGCATCAGGAAGCCGGAGAGCCAGGTGGCGTAGCTTTCCCACTTGAACCAGGTCAGGTGTTCCGGCATCTGCGCCGGCGCCACCAGGTATTTCTGGATGTGATAGAACCCGCCGCCATGCACCTGCCATTCCTCGCCATAGGCGCCGACGGGAAGATGTGCCCGCTTCACCAGCCCAAGATCAAGCGCGATGAAGTAGAAGGACGAGCCGATCCAGGCGATCGCAGTGATGACGTGAAACCAGCGCGCTGCAAAGCTCAGCCATTCCCAGGCGATCGCGTATTCGTACATTCCGTGTGTTCCCGATTCAGTTCCCCTGCAGCGCACTTTGGGGAAAAAATCGCGGAGAGGGAAGAGGGGCGGACGCCACCGTCATTCCGATACAGATCATATGGCAATGAGGGGAGCGGGCGAGGTTGCCGTGCCCGTCCATCCGGACTAGCTTTCGGGCGTATCAGGATCGAGGAGCTACCCATGAGCGAAACCGCAGAACCCCATCATGCCTCGTGCCACTGCGGCGCGGTGCGCTTGCGGGTCAAGTTGTCGGATGGGTTCAACACGATCCGGCGCTGTGACTGCTCGTTTTGCCGCATGCGGGGAGCCGTCGTTGCCTCTGCGCTGCTGAGCGATCTCACCATCCTTGAAGGCGAGGACAGCCTGACGCTCTATCAGTTCAATACGGGGACTGCGAAACACTATTTCTGCAAGACCTGCGGCATCTATACCCATCACCAGCGACGCTCAAATCCGGAGCAGTTCGGCATCAATGTCGCCTGCATCGAAGGTGTCAGTCCGTTCGATTTCCCCGAAGTGACGGTCATGGACGGCGTCCGTCATCCAACCGATACGGGTGCCGATCCAAATTCGGGGATTGCAGGTGTCCTCAGATACTCGACATCCTGAGGCTGTCAGACAGCGGCAGTAATCCGTCCCAGGCGTGTTTCCGGATCGAGGCAGACCTGGTTGCGGCCCCGCATCTTGGCGGCATAAAGGGCCAAGTCGGCGCGCCGGTAGAGGTCTGCGGCGCTATCGCCGCTGTCGCCGGACGCGATGCCTGCAGAAAACGTGTAGCGGAAGCTCTGCTGTTCCGCGACGGGCCGCGAGTGACGCACCGCCTCCAGCATCTTGCCGACGATCGTCAGCGCGTTTTCCGGTGATGCATTGGGCAGGATCAGCACGAATTCCTCGCCGCCGACACGGCCGAGTACGTCGGTCTTTCGCACATGGCTGTGCAGTGTCTTGGCAAAGTCCTTCAGCACCGCATCGCCGACCGAATGGCCGAAACGGTCGTTGATATATTTGAAATTGTCGATGTCGAGTACGGCCAGGCATCCGGCCGGCTGCGACGGCGCGCCACCTTGCGAGCGCAACAGATCGTCGATCTTTGCCATCGCGAACCGCCGGCTTGGAATGCCGGTCAGTTCGTCGATCTGGGAGACCCTGATCGCGTCGTCGCGGTCCTGCCGGAGCGTTCTTTCGTCAGGGCGCATCGAGGTGATGTCACTTGCAACGCACAGCATCCAGCCGTTCGGCTGCATGGTTTCCGTCATCCAGAGCCAGCGACCATCGTGAAGGTCGGTTTCGTAGGCGCGAAAGCCGGTCTTGCCGCGCCGCGAAAGGGTGGAGCGCAGCCATGTCTCGAAATCCGTCGCCTTGATGACCGTGCCGCGTGCTGACAGGAAATTGCGGCGCATCATCTCCGACCAGAGCGGATTTTCGCTCTCGTCGAGGCACCAGGCGTCCCGGAACGCACGATTGGCGAAACGTAGCCTGTCGTCCTGATCGAACACCGCGATCAGGACGCCTGCAACTTCCATCAGCCCGGCCATCTGCCGCAGCGTCGCGTCGTCGTTCAAGGCCATGATGTCCCAGAATGTGAGTCTCTGTCTGCGTATTTCTTAGCTGTTACTTATGAATGATCGGTTAGGCAATTTGTTTCAACCCGCGGTATACGCGGTTGAGCAGCAGCAGTGACCGTGCAGTGGTGACAAATCATTTTTACGCCCTATCTTAGCGTCAATTGCAATTTTCAGAGTTTCCCTTGCTCATCGCCGATCTCGACGAACACGCCGCCCTTCTCGATCGTCTCGAGGCCCTCGAAGCCTACGACATCATGGATTCTCCGTCTGAACCGGAGTTCGACGGGATCGTCCAGATCGCCACCGCGCTTTGCAAGGCGCCGGTGGCGCTGATCAGTCTTGTCGATGCGGAACGCCAGTGGTTCAAGGCGCGTGTCGGGTTCAGCCCGTCTGAAACGCCGCTCTCCCAGTCGGTCTGCCGCCATGCGCTCGCCAGTTCCGATCTTCTGATCATTCCCGATCTCAAGGACGATCCGCGCACGCGCGACAACACGCTGGTGACCGGCGAGCCATTCATCCGCTTTTACGCGGGCGCACCGCTGATCACACCCGACAATATCACCATCGGCAGCCTCTGCGTCATCGACAGTGTGCCGCGGCCGCACGGTCTCGACAACGAACAGCGCGAAGGACTGCGCGCGCTTGCAGGCCAGGTGATTGCGCTGTTTGAAGCGCGCCGGCTGTCGCAGCGCAAGGACGATCTGTTTCGCCGGCAGAAGAGCCTGACATCGCATATGCGGGCCGCTGCAAACGAGACGCTGGCGGCCCAGGAGGCTGGCGGCGTCGGCACGTTCGAAGTGGATATCGAGACCGGTCAGGCCAAGACGTCGCCGGCCTTTTGCCGCATCTTCCATCTGCCCGTCGCACCGATCTATCCGTCCTCCCTGTTTGAGGGAATGGTCGTGGAGAGCGACCGGGGCTTGCAGTCGAGTGACCTCGGCCGGCGGGAGGCCACGGATTCGCTCGACGTCGAGTATCGCATTAACACGGATGTCGGAATCCGCTGGATTTCGCGCACCGCCAGTTTCGTTCACGACGAGAGCGGACGGCCGATCAAGATGATCGGTGCGGTGAAGGACGTCACAGTCATCAAGCGGGCGGCCGCCCGCGTCCAGGCTCTGCTCGATCTTGGCGACCGTCTCAATCATCTGACCGACACAGAGTCCATGGCGATGGCGGCGGCCGACCTGATGGCCAAGGCACTGGATGCCACCCGCGCCGGTTTCGGCATCGTCAACCTTGCTGACGAGACGGTGCTGATGCAGCCGGAATGGACGGCGCCCGGTGTCGTGTCTCTTTCCGGCCGGCATCACTTCCGCGATTACGGCTCGTTCATCAACGATCTGAGGCTTGGCAACCCCGTCGTCATCCCCGATGTCACGCAGGACCCGAGAACCCGCGACAATGCGCAGGCACTGCTGGATCTGGATATCCGCGTCCTCGTCAATGTGCCGATCATGGATCAGGGGCGTTTCAATCTGGTCGTGTTCGCCCACCACACGCATCCCTATGCGTGGAGCACCGAAGAACTGGCCTTCCTGCGCAGCTTTGGCGATCGCATCCAGGCCGCGATTGCCCGCGTGCATGCCGAGGCCGAACAGATGGTCCTGCAGCGTGAGCTCGGGCACCGTCTGAAAAACACGCTTGCCATGGTGCAGGCCATCGCCTCCCAGACCCTGCGTCCGGTCAAGGAGCGCAACCACGTGGACGCTTTCGAGCGTCGCCTGCATGCGCTGAGCACCGCACACGAAATCCTTCTCGAGCGCAACTGGAGTAGTGCCCCCGTTTCCAACGTCGTTGAAAAGACGCTTGACCGTCTCTCCGTGCGCGAGCGGATCGACATTGTCGGCGACCCGATCATGCTTGGACCCAAGGGTACGCTGTCGCTGTCGCTCGTGCTGCACGAGCTCGCCACCAACGCGATCAAGTATGGCAGTCTCTCCAACACGACAGGCCGCGTTGCCATTAACTGGCACGTGGAAGGCGAGGGCGATCTTTCGTCGTTCAACTTCAGCTGGCAGGAAAGCGGCGGGCCCCAGGTTGCCGAACCGCAGGCCAATGGGTTTGGATCGAAACTTATTCGTATGGGACTGGCCGGAACAGGCGGCGTTAACGTTCGTTATGAACCATCGGGCTTCGTCGCCCAGATGCACGCGTCTCTCCCTCAGCTCCAGCAGGCAGATATCTGAATGGGATCACTTACCCCGCCTTCAAGGCACGTCGTACTCGTAGTTGAGGACGAACCGCTGCTCTTGATGATGGCGACGGACCTCGTAGAAGAAGCCGGTTTCGAAGCCGTCGAGGCTCGAAGTGCCGATCAGGCAGTCGAAATTCTCCAGGACCGTAAGGATATCCGCATCGTCTTTACCGACATCGATATGCCGGGCAGCATGAACGGAATGCGGCTGGCCGCCATGGTGCGCGACCGCTGGCCGCCGATCGAGATCATCATCGTGTCCGGCCATGTGAAGCTCGGCAAGGACGATATGCCGGACCGCAGCGTGTTCTACAGCAAGCCCTACGATGCCGCCAAGATCGCCGCTCAGCTGCACCGGATGGTCTCGCACCTCTGAATGCCTGCCTGAGTGTAGGTTCCTTAAGAAAAATCTAATACGCAAGTTGTGCGCCGCACTATTTTGTTTAGCGGCACCAGCCGACTCGCGTATTGTAAGCTTTGCAAGTTCTCCGGCGGTGCCGGGTATTGCGTTGAGCGCGTCGCCGGAGATGACATTCATCAACGGAGAACAGGCTTATGCATAGCGACATGACGCCGAGCAGGCGGTGCCTTCCAACGGGCGCGGTGATTGCGTTTGTATCCGGTGTATCCACGTGCGGCATTCCCATTCCACAGGGGCGGGCGCACGAGGCCGTGAGCGGCTTCAAATACGAGTCCTACTGCTGCAACGGCAACAATCATACCGGCGACTGCCAGAGGATCCCGACCAGGAATGTCAGGATCACAAGCGGCGGTTACGAAATCATCCTGAAGCCCGGTGACCACCGTCTGGTCACCCGCACCCATGATTTCCAGCTGCCGCAGAGCGCGGCCCGTCGCAGCACCGATTCCGAATATCACATCTGTCTCTATCCGACGGAAGACACGCTGCGCTGTTTCTACGCACCCGACATGGGCTTTTGAACGACCAGCATGATCAGTCTCGGAAACTCGGCATCATGAGGCGCATGAAATCACGGAAGGCGCGGATCTTCTTCGAATGCCGCCGCGTCTCCTGATAGGCGAACCAATAGTCGTTGCCGTCCGAGGCCCTCAGTTCGAACGGCTGGATCAGTCGTCCGAGTGCAACGTCGTCGGCGTAGAATTCGGGCTTCAGGATCGCCACGCCCTGTCCGGCGATCGCGGCCGCCGCCTCGAAAGCCTGTGCCCCGAACCGGCTGATCGGACGCCCCGCGAGATCGTCAGCGGGAACGCCGGCCGCTGCCAGCCACAGCTGCCACCAGATATCGCCGGGGTCGATGAGCCGCAGCTTCAGGATGTCGGCCGGCTCGCGAACGCCGCCGATGGTTTCGGCCAGCACGGGGCTCAGCATCGGCGTAAAGTCGCTCTTCATCAGGAAATGTGACGTCAGTCCCGGCCAGTGGCCGGTGCCGCTGCGGATCGCCACGTCGGCTTCGGTCCGAGTGAAGTCCACCACGGTCTGCGAGGTTTCGAGCCGCACCGCGATGTCGGGGTTCTGCATCTGGAATGTGCCGAGATGAGGGGCGAGCCACCGGTATGCGAATGTCGCGGTCGTGTGGATGACCAGCGTGCTCTCTGACAGTTCCTTCGTTCCCGCCACAGCCTCGTCCATGATGCCGAACGCTTCCGATATTTTTGGTGCCAGCCGCTCGCCTGCCGCCGTCAATGTCACCTGTCGCGGCCGGCGGAGGAAAAGCTGGTCGCCCAAAGTCTCCTCGAGAAGCTTGATCTGATAGCTCACGGCCGTCTGCGTCATGCCCAGCTCTTCGCCGGCCCTGGTGAAACTTAGGTGCCGCGCTGCCGCTTCGAAGACGCGAAGGGCGTTCAGCGGAAAGTTCGTCGACATTTTCATGGATAAGCCCTCTTCATCCATCCAGACGGATGTTCCATTGGAAACGGAGAATTTTTGCGCGCATCTTCCAAGCACAAACATCAAATCAGTGATGACTCAACAAGGGAGAAGCGGCCATGTTCAGTGGTTTGCGCGCTGCATTTCTGCGCCTGAAAACAAGCGTGGTTTTTTTGACATCGATGATCTCGGGCTCCCGCCAGCGGTGCGACGTGGAGAATGTCAGCGAGGACGAACTGCGGGCCTTCGGTCTGCTCGACGAGAGGATCTCGCCCAGCACCGTCAAGCGTCGCTTCCGTTCCGAGGCGTGGGCCGAGGTGGATCGCTACCAGCGCTTTCCGTGAGCCGCGTGTGAGACCGAAGAACGCGCCGAGACACTTTCGACCGGATGCTGGGCCGGGACGCGGTGCAACAGTTCGGCGGCGACCAGCGCTGCGATCACCGCCGGGCGCTTGTCCTTGACGCTGCCGTCAGCCAAGACATTGCCGACCGGTAGCGTCAGCCGGGCCATCATTGCCGCACTCGCGTCACGATCCTCCGTCTGCCGCTGCAGCCAGTTCGAAAATGTCGCTCGCTTGGTGGCAGAGCCGATCATGCCGACATAGGCGAGGTCTCCCCGCAAAAGCGCCCGTTCGGCGATGAGGAAGTCCAGCGCATGGTCGTGGGTGAGGATGACAGCCGCGCCACCCGGCGCAATCTCCGCCACATGCGCTTCCGGCATGGCAATCAGCCTTGCGGACACTTCTAGCGGCAGTCCCTCCAGCGCCTCGGCGCGTGTCTCGATGACCGTGACGGCAAAGGGCAGGGGCACGAGGGCGCGTGCCAGCGCCAGACCCACATGGCCGCAGCCGAACAGGTAGATTTCGGGGCGCGTGTCCTCTTCGCGGCGCATACGGGTTTGCAGATCCGTAGCGACTTCAGGCGTCACGACAGTAAACACGAGTTTCGTGCGACCGCCGCAGCACTGGCCGATCTCAGGCCCTAGCGGAATATCCATCACCGCTGCGCCCAAGCCTGCCAGGATGGCACGCGCATTGTCGATCGCCATATATTCGAACTGGCCGCCGCCGATCGTGCCCCAGATCGCACTGCTGCTGACCAGCATGAACGCACCTCGCTCACGCGGCGTCGAGCCCTTCGCCTCAGTGATCTCGACGAGGACCGATGCGGGGTTGGCGGCGAGAAACGCGGCAAGCGGCAGGGTCATGGTTGGGGCTCATGCGGCTGCAGCATCGCGGCTCACCCCAACGCCTTCATCCGCTCGACTGCCATCAGCACCCTTTCCGGCGTCGCGGGCGCGTCGAGCCTCGGGCAGGCGGTGTAGTCGGCAACGCTTGCCACCGCCATCGAGATCGCTTCGAGAACCGAGATCGCCAGCATGAACGGCGGTTCGCCCACGGCTTTCGAGCGGCCGACGGTCGGTTCAGCATTTTCCGACCATTCCGCCAGCTGCACGTTGAAAATCTTCGGCCGGTCTGAGGCGAGCGGGATCTTGTAGGTGGAGGGCGCGTGCGTTCTGAGGCGACCCTTGGCGTCCCACCACAGTTCTTCGGTTGTCAGCCACCCCATGCCCTGCACGAAGGCGCCTTCGATCTGGCCGATATCGATCGCCGGATTGAGCGATTTGCCGACATCATGGAGAATGTCGGTGCGATCCATCATGTACTCGCCGGTCAGCGTGTCGATCGAGACTTCCGACACGCAGGCTCCATAGGCGAAATAGTAGAACGGGTGGCCCTTTCCGGCCGCCCGGTCCCAATGGATCTTCGGCGTCTTGTAGAAACCGGCCGCAGAAAGCTGGACCCGGTCGTAATAGGCGGCCTTCACGAATGTATCGAAGGGCACCGTGTCGCCGCCGATGCGGATGCGGTTGGGCAGGAATTCCACCTCCGACTTGTCCACCTTCCACTGCCGGCAGGCGAAATCCACCAGCCGCTCCTTGATCTGCCGGCAGGCATCGTAGGCGGCCATGCCGTTGAGATCGGAGCCGGAAGAGGCAGCCGTCGCGGATGTGTTCGGCACCTTGCCGGTGGTGGTCGCCGTGATCTTCACCCGGTCGATATCCACCTGGAAGGCGTCGGCCACGACCTGCGCCACCTTGGTATAGAGACCCTGGCCCATCTCGGTGCCGCCGTGGTTCAGGTGGATCGAACCATCGTTATAGACATGCACCAGCGCGCCGGCCTGATTGTAGGCGGTGAGCGTGAACGAGATGCCGAACTTGACCGGCGTCAGCGCGATGCCCTTGCGAATGACGGGGCTTTGCTCGTTGAACTCAAGGATCGCCTGGCGCCGCGCCTGATAGTCGCTCGACTGTTCCAGTTCCTCGACAATGCGGGCGATGACGCAGTCCTCGACCTCCTGATGATAGGGTGTCGTGGTGCGGCCGGAGCCGGGCTTTCCGTAGAAATTGAGTTTCCTTACCTCGAGCGGATCTTTGCCGACCGCGTAGGCGATTTCCTCGATCATCCGTTCGGCGCCGAGCATGCCCTGTGGCCCGCCGAACCCGCGAAAGGCGGTGTTGGAAACCGTGTGGGTCTTCAGCGGTTGCGAGGTCAGGTGCACATGCGGATAGAAATAGCTCGAATCCGCATGAAACAGCGCCCGGTCGGTGACGGGACCGGAGAGATCCGCGGAAAAGCCGCAACGCGCCGCGTAGGTCGCGTCGACCGCATGGATGCGGCCGTCCTCGTCGAAGGCGATATCGTAATCGACGCGGAAATCATGACGCTTTCCGGTCATCGACATGTCCTCGTCGCGGTCCGGCCGGAATTTGACCGCCCGGTTGAGCTTCTTTGCCGCGACGGCCGCAAGGGCTGCGAACTGGTTGCCCTGGGTCTCCTTGCCCCCGAAACCGCCGCCCATGCGTCGTGTGCGGACCTCAATCGCATGGTTCGGCACGCCCAGCACATGCGCCACCATATGCTGCACCTCGCTCGGATGCTGGGTGGAGGACCAGACGATCACGTCGTCGTCCTCGCCCGGAATGGCAAAGGCGATGTGGCTTTCGAGGTAGAAATGCTCCTGGCCGCCGATTTCCATCGAGGCCTGCACGCGAAGCGGCGGCTTGCCGATCTCGGCTTGAGGCTCGCCGCGTTTCAGCGTCATCGGCTCGGTCACGAACGGCGCGCCATTGTCGCGGGCCCCTGCGATGTCGCTCCAGTGGGGAAGGTCGCGGTACTCGATCTTCGCCAGCAGTGCTGCACGCCTGGCCTGGTCGCGCGTTTCCGCAAACACCGCAAAGATCGGCTGGCCGTGGAACTGCACGAGATCGGTCGCCAACAGCGGCTCGTCATGGCGTCCGGTCGAGCCGACGTCGTTGGCCCCCGGAATATCCTCTGCCGTCATCACCCAGACGACGCCGGGGGCTGCTTTCACGGCTTCGAGGTCGATCGAGACGATCTGCGCATGGGCGCGATCGGCAAGGCCCAGCCCGCCATGCAGCGTGCCTGCGGGTTCTGGAATATCGTCGATATACTCGGCCTGTCCGGTCACATGCTTGTGTGCCGAATCATGCTTTAGCGACACATGCATCGGGCCGTCGATCACGGGCTTCATCGGAAAGCTTGTATTGTCCATCATGCTTCCTCCAGCTCGAACCGGTGCAACTCGCTCGGTGCTCCCGCTGTCTCCAGGAAGAACCGCGTCAGCAGGTTCTTGGCGGTCAGGCTGCGGTATTCAGCGGTTGCCCGCCAGTCCGTCAAAGGCTGGAAATCCGCATCGAACGCGTCGCGCACGGCAGAGACCACGCCCCAGCTCCAGGGCTGTCCTTTCAGCATATCCTCCACATGGGTCGCCCGTTTCGGGATCGCCGCCATGCCGCCAAAGGCGATGCGGATCTCCTCGACCAGCCCTTCCGCATCGAGCATCAGGTAAAACGCGCCGCACAGCGCCGAAATATCCTCGTCGCGACGCTTGGAAATCTTGTAGACGGCGAAATGGCTATCCTCTGCCGGGCGCGGCACGACGATCTTTTCGACGAACTCGCCGGGCTGCCGGTCCTGCTTGCCATAGGCGATGAAGTAATTTTCGAGCGGCATCGTGCGGCGACCGGAATGGGAACGCAGCGTCAGTTCGGCGCCCAGCGCGATCAGGGGCGGCGGTGTGTCGCCGATCGGCGATCCGTTGGCGATATTGCCGCCGATCGTGCCCATGTTGCGCACCTGGCTGCCGCCGATCCGGTCGATCAACCGGCCGATGGCGGGAACCACCGCATCCATCACGCCTTGCGCATCCGCATAACTGACGCCGGCGCCGATGGAGACCCCTCCATCCTCGATGGTGATCGATTTCAACTCGCTGAGGTGGTTGATGAAGATGACAGGATCAAGCAGCCGCAACTGCTTCGTCACCCACAGTCCGACGTCGGTGGCACCGGCCACGACGGTTGCATCAGGGTTTTGGGAAAAGACTTCGGCAAAGGCCTCGACCGAGGCCGGAACGATGGAGCGGGCGCCGTCTTTCTCCACGACGATTGTGTCGGTCGCCGACTGCATGGAGAAAAGCTTGCCCATGATTTCGGTGCGGTCGCGTTCCAGCGGATCAAACAGCGCGCTCGGGCGGCTTTCCGCCACCTGTTCGGCCGCCTTCACGATCGGCTCGTAACCGGTGCAGCGACAGAGATTGCCCTGCAAGGCGCTTTCGATGTCCTGGCGCGACGGCTGTTCGTTGGAAAGCCAGAGCCCATAAAGCGACATCACGAAGCCCGGCGTGCAGAAGCCGCATTGCGAGCCATGACAGTCGACCATCGCCTGCTGCACCGGATGCAGAACGCCATCCTTTGCGGCCAGATGTTCGACCGTGACGATATGGGTTCCGTGCAGCGATCCGAGCAGGCGGATGCAGGCATTGACGCTTTCATAGATCAGGCCGCGTTCGCTCAGCCTCCCCACCAGCACCGTGCAGGCACCACAATCGCCCTCGGCACACCCTTCCTTCGTCCCCGTCAGCCGCCTTCTGAGGCGCAGATAATCGAGAAGCGTTTCCGTGGGGCCGAAATCTCCAAGGCTCAACTCTTCCGTGTTGAGAATGAAGCGGATCGCTGAACTCATCTGTCTCCTTCGTCCGCCGTTCCCGGCTTCTGCTGTCAATTTCATTGGCGCGGATGCCGAGGCATCCGCTCAAAGTCTCTGCCGCGACGCCCCGACGTCTCCGCCGCGACACCCGCGCAACCTCCCTCATTCCTGTGCTCGTCGCAGGAATCCAGCAGCGTCGCGTCCGCGATGCGGAAGGACCTTTTCACGCGAAAGACTTCGCGTGACTGGATTCCTGTGACAAGCACAGGAATGAGGGTAGCGGGGGTGGGCGCCGTCTTGGCTGGCGTCACCCACATCGAATGCTTCGCGCAAGTCTACTGCGCAGTGCGGTCGCCGTCGATGGAGATATTTTTGGCGGGGACGCGGAAGTGGGCGTTTCCGGCGAAGCAGTTGTCCGACGTCTTCGTTGCAGCGATCGCCCAACGTCTCGGCCGCGACCCCCGCCCAACGTCTCCGTCGCGGCGACCACCCAACGTCTCCGTCGCGGCGACCACCCAACGTCTCCGGCGCGGCATCCACCCGGACGTCTCCGCCGCGGCAACCACCCAACCTCTCCTCATTCCTGTGCTTGTCACAGGAATCCAGCAGCGTCGCGTCCGCGACGCGGAAGAGTCTTTCACGCGAAAGACTTCGCGTGACTGGATCCCTGTGACAAGCACAGGGATGAGGGAAACGGGGGTGCCAGGAATGCGCTACGGGCGAGACCTTCCCCATCGTCTTTCACGCCCAACCTACTGCGCCGTCCATCCGCCATCGATGGAGAGGTGCGTGCCCGTGATACTTCTTGCCGCATCGCTCGCGAGGTACAGCGCCGCGGCGGCCACGTCCTCGACCGCGACAAATTCCTTCGTAGCCTGTAGCCGCAGCAGCACTTCGTCTCGCACCTGCGCTTCGCTGAGGCCCTTTTCGCGGGCCTGGGCGGGGATCTGTTTTTCGACCAGAGGCGTCAGCACGAAGCCGGGGCAGATGGCATTGACGGTGATGCCGGATTGCGCCACTTCGAGCGCCACGCTTTTGGTAAGGCCCATGATGCCGTGCTTGGCGGCCACATAGGCGGATTTGAACGGCGAGGCGACGAGGCCGTGGGCGGAGGCGACGTTGATGATGCGGCCCTTGCCTTGCGTTTTCATCAGCGGGATCGCGTGGCGCATCGTGTGGAAGGCGGATGACAGGAGGATGGCGATCAGCTGGTCCCATTTTTCCGGCGGAAAATCCTCGATCTTTGCCACATGCTGGATGCCGGCATTGTTGACGAGGACGTCGACCGTTCCGAATGTCTTCGCCGTGCTCCGGATCAGATCCTCGATCTCGCCGGGCCTGGTCATGTCGGCCGGGTGGTAGAGGACGGTTGCGGCACCCGCCTCGTCGAGCATCCGGCAGGCGGCCTCGATTGCGTCCTTTTCTCCAAAGCCGTTGATCACGACCGTATCGCCCGCGGCTGCAAAACCCTTTGCGATGCCGAGACCGATGCCGGACGTTGAGCCGGTGACGACGACGGTTCTTGCCATTTTTATAAAACCCTCCCTAGGCCAAAGCGCCCGCGCTTGAGCGGTGCCTCGACCGGAAAGGTACGCTCAAACCTTGCGCCCTGGCAATTGCCAAGGAGTGCCGAAAGAAGGGGAGCGAGCAAGGGCCAGGCGCCAGCCTTGCCCGTGCAGCAAGCTTCAGTTTGCCGGCTTGCCCGCACCGGTTGCGGCATGGGTCGCCTGCGCGTGAGACGGGGATCGCGCCGGGTTGCCGGCCGTGTTTCTGGCGGCCTGACGCACGCGGTTGCGCCCGCCTTGCTTGGCGTCGTAGAGCAGCGTATCGGCCACCCGCAGCATCTGTGCGAAGCTCTCGCCGGCCTCCCCCTGGTAGACGCCGAAGCTTGCGGTGAGACGTCCTTGCGCGAGCGGCGTGACGGTGGTCTTCGCGAGTGCTGCGCGCAACCGCTCGGCGATATCGGCGGCCTCCGTCTCGGTCGTCTTCGGCAAGACGATGCAGAATTCCTCGCCGCCGATCCGCGCCGCGAGATCGTAGGGGCGGACATAATTGGTGGCAATTTCGCCGGCTGCCACCAGAACCTGGTCGCCGACATCGTGTCCGTGACTGTCGTTGATGGTCTTGAACTTGTCGAGATCGAACAGGATGACCGAGATCGGTTCCGCCTGGCGCTCGGCGCGTGCCAGTTCCTGCGCAACGCGTTCGCTCAGCCAGCGGCGGTTGCCAAGCCCGGTCAAAGGGTCGGTCATCGCCTGGTGGCGCAGCTTCTGCATCAGCGTTTCGACTTCGGCGACCATCGAGGTCACAGCCGTCGCGAGCACGCCGATCTCATCATCGGCTTTGGAAAACATCCGCACCGGCTGACCTTCGTCGCGATAGGTTTTGACCGCGCGCGTCAGGCTGCGGAGCGGCCGCAGCAGCAGCCAAAGGCCCGAAAGGCAGGCCACGGTGCCGATCAGCGTGGCGCCGAGCAGCAACAGAAGAAGCGTGAGCGGCTGGGTTTCGAAACCGATCGCGAGATAGGCGATCACGGCGATCAAGGGCACGTGGATGGACAAAAAGCAGATCATGAAGATCTTGGCCGTCAGTGATTTCCTGAAAGGCTGCAGCGCCATCGGGGGGGTCGGATTCATCCCGGCTCCTTTTGAAGATACAAGTCCCCCTGCGGGGTCCAAAGACCGCATAAAGCTATGGGTGCGTCCAAAAGAGGGCGCTCGCTCAAAAAGGCAAATGCGAAATTTAGCAGTTTCGCCTCTGATCCTGTGGATAACGGTGCGGCACCCGCTCGATTCCAGCCTCCATGGCGGGGAGTTGCGGTTTGACGGCGACGGCGGCATCTGCTCAAACCGTGATCAACGCGCAAATGGTGAGGGAGGGCAGCATGGCGGGTTACATCCTGGCGATCGATCAGGGAACCACGTCGACACGGTCAATCGTGTTTGACGAAACAATGCAGATCGCCGGTGTCGGCCAGACCGAGTTTCCGCAGATCTTTCCGAAATCGGGCTGGGTGGAGCACGATCCGGAAGCGATCTGGGAGAGCGTGCTCGTGACGGTCAAGCAGGCGCTGAAGGCCGCAGGCCTTGAGGCATCGCAGATCGCCGCAATCGGCATCACCAACCAGCGCGAGACCGTCGTCGTGTGGGACCGCCAGACCGGCAAGCCGATCCACAACGCCATCGTCTGGCAGGATCGCCGCACTGCATCCTATTGCGAAAAGCTCAAACGCGAGGGTCTCGAAAAGACATTCTCGAAGCGCACCGGCCTGTTGCTCGACCCGTATTTTTCCGGCACCAAGCTTTCCTGGCTGCTGTCCAATGTGAAGGGGGCGAGGGCGCGCGCCACAAAGGGCGAACTCTGCTTCGGCACGATCGATACGTTTCTGATCTGGCGGCTGACAGGGGGGAAGAGCTTCGTCACCGACGCCACCAATGCCTCGCGCACGCTGATCTACAATATCGCCGACAATGCCTGGGACCAGTCGCTGCTTGATATCCTCAAGATCCCGGCCGCCATGTTGCCCGAGGTGAAGGACTGCGCCGACGATTTCGGCGTGACGGAAAAATCCCTGTTCGGCGCCGAGATCCCGATCCTGGGCGTTGCGGGCGATCAGCAGGCGGCAACGATCGGTCAGGCCTGTTTCGAACCGGGCATGATGAAATCCACCTATGGCACCGGTTGTTTCGCCGTTCTCAACACGGGACGCGACATGGTGCCTTCGAAGAACCGGCTGCTCACCACCATCGCCTACCGGCTTGACGGCGAGACGACCTATGCGCTGGAAGGCTCGATCTTTATCGCGGGCGCTGCCGTGCAATGGCTGCGCGACGGAATCGGCGTCATCGACAAGGCGTCAAAATCGGGAGATCTCGCCGCAAAGGCCGATCCGCAGCAGGACGTCTATCTGGTGCCCGCCTTTACCGGCATGGGCGCGCCGCACTGGGATGCGGAGGCGCGCGGCGCCATGTTCGGCCTGACGCGCGCGACAGGACCGGCGGAAATTGCCCGCGCGGCACTCGAAGCCGTCTGCTACCAGACCCGCGACCTCTTGGACGCCATGTGCCGCGACTGGAAGAACCGTAGCGGCGACACGGTGCTGAGGGTCGATGGCGGCATGGTGGCCTCCGACTGGACGATGCAGCGCCTCTCCGACCTCCTCGACGCGCCGGTCGACCGCCCAAAGATCCTCGAAACCACCGCCCTCGGCGCCGCCTGGCTCGCCGGCTCCAAAGCCGGCGTCTGGCCCGACCGCAAGGCATTTGCCAAAAGCTGGGCCATGGAACGCCGGTTCGAGCCGGAGATGGACCCGAAGACGAGGGTTGCCAAGATCAAGGGCTGGAAGGACGCGGTGAGGCGGACGTTGACGAAGGGGTGAAGGGGTATTTTGGCCTCAGCCCTCTTGCTTATCTAGCACCAGTCAATTTGTCGCTTGTTGATCGACCGCTCCCAGGTCGGGCTTGTAGCCGGGTTGACTGAATGGAGCCGGCTGTTTCCGCATCGATCGTGTTTTCGACTTGGAACGAACTGCGCCGACCGATGCTGCTCCGAGCATGATTCCCAAAAGTGCGGACGTCTTGATCGAGAGAAACGCGCCGCCGAACAGCGCCGTCGTGGTGATGTAGATCGATGCCATCAGTGGCAGGATTGGCGGCGTCAGGCGGGTCGAAGTCAGGACGCCTGAAAAGAGGTAGAGGCAGAGCAACATGCCTGGCAGTGTGGCAGCGTAGACGAGATAGAGGATACCGCTGTCGCCGAACCGGCTCACGTTCAAGGCGCCCGAGAACAACTCGAAGATGTTGGTACTGGTGACGACATCGAATGTGATGGCGATGCGTCGAGGGGTTTCGGACTCGGCAAGCCGGCCATCACTCATCATGTAGAAGAAAAATGCCGCGACCAGCACGATGGCCGGACCCCAAGCCGACCATGCCATTCGGATATGCGACTGGAGACATGAGAGGCCGAAAAAGAGAATGATCATGGCGGACGGCACACGCGAGTCGGCCAGCAGTGCCAGGACCAGGCAGGCGGCAAATGCGCCCGCGCGTTGCCAGGGGTAGTGCCGGAACCAGACGGCGAAGAACATGCAGGCGACGACTGCGAAATATCCGAGCGACAGAGGTTCCAGAAACGGTCCACCGATCCGGTGATCGGTCAGGAAGCCGAAGAAACTTCCGCCGCCGCGGTTGGCGCCGAGATAAAGCCCCATCTCGTCCGAGCCGCTGGCGAGCTGGTCGGAGACCCAGACGCGGGTGTTGCGGAAGAACGAGAGGGGATTGAACAGCGTGGTATAGAGGCCGACCAGGAACGCATCCAGAAAGCAGATGACACCGACCGCAGCGATGATCAGCTTGAAGGCCTTGAACGGAAATTGCCTGATGACACTTCCGAAGATGATGAAGATCGGGATGACCATCAGGTCGTAGTAATGTTTCGAATTGAGCTCGTTCCAGATCGACGCCAAGAGTGCAAAAACAGCAAGGCAGGCGCAGGCGATCCAGAAGCTCAACGGAAGCTGCGGCCGCCGCAGGACAGCAACAGCAATCGCTGCTGCAGTAATCGCTAATTGAGCGACGGACGCGATAGTCGAATTGACCGGAAACAGTAGGCTGTTGGAGAAAGCAAGGGCCGTATTCAAAAGCGTTGCGGCAAACAAGACTATGCTTGCCGGCCTGTCGGCGTCGTTGTTTTTTCTATAGGTCTGCAATGGCTGCCCCAATCCCGTCAACCGCCCCCGGTTTGTGGAACTGTTCTTAGCAGATCGATGTATTCATCGACAATCGGTCAGGATTTATTTCTCGCGCTGTCGTCCGCCCGCAGTTTGAGCAGTATCTTACGGACGGTTTGCTTATTTATCGTCTTCGCACAAGACGATCCGTTCCGACTGGATCAGCGCAGGCCGCGGTCGCCGTCCGATCGGTGTCCCATAAAAAGACACGTCATACCGGGTAAAATTCGGCAGCGCCATTTTCATGCCGGTATCGCTCGCCTATGGTCGCACCGCAAATTCGAGAAGGTGTAGAATGGTTCGGCTGCTGCGTGTTCTGTCGTTTTTTCTGGTGTCATGCTTGGCGGTCGCTGCCGGCCGGACCGAGGCGCAGGCAGGTTACGCGCATTTCATCTATGATGTGAGCGCGGGCAAGATTCTTGCGTCCGAAAATGGCGACGTGCTCAATCACCCCGCGTCGCTCACAAAGATGATGACGCTTTATCTCACCTTCGAGGCGATCAAGAGCGGCCGGATGACCTGGGACGAGCAGATCGTCATGACGCCAAACGCGGCGTCGAAGATCCCGTTCAAGCTGGGACTGAAGCCCGGCGAGACGCTGTCCGTGCGCGAGGCGGTGCTTGCCACCGGCATCCGATCCGCCAACGACTCGGCGGCGGCGCTCGGCGATCGTCTTGGCGGTTCGGAAGAACGGTTCGCGACGATGATGACGGCGAAAGCGCGGGCGCTCGGCATGTCGAAGACGGTGTTCCGCAATGCGTCCGGCCTGCCGGATCCGGCCCAGATCACCACCGCCCGCGACATGGCGATCCTGGCTTTGTCGCTGATCCGCGACTATCCGAGCGAGTACCAGCTGTTTTCGATGCGGTCGTTCGTGTTCCGCGGCCGGACCATCCGCGGCCACAACAATCTCATGTACCGCTATCCCGGCATGGACGGGATCAAGACCGGTTTCGTCAACGCCTCCGGCTACAATCTGGCAAGCGCCGTTGTCGTCAACGGCAAGCGCTATATCGGCGTGGTGATGGGCGGCAAGTCCGCCCGCAAGCGCGATGACCAGATGGCGGCGCTGCTCGATCAGTATACCAACCCGATGCGGCCGGCAGGCGGTGCGCTTGTGGCGACGGCGGAGCCGCAAAAGCGTCCCGGCGTCCAGCCTGGGGGCCAGGCGGGAGCTCCGGCGGCGGGCCAGGTCCTCTCCTACGCCGAACAGCCGCGCCGTCAGATTTCTCCCGGCATGGCATCGTCGAGCCAGAGGACTGTCGCTGCCAGTGCCGGCGGCAGAACCCAGTCGCGCACCGGTATCGAACCGCCGGTTCCCTTGCCTTCCGCGCGGGTCGCCGATGCGTCGAGCGCTGCGTCGCAGGTGGATGCCGCGTCGAACGCCGCAGGCTGGAGCATCCAGGTTGCCGCCGCCGGCAGCCGCAGGGCAGCCACCGCGATGCTGGAGCGGGCGCTGCCGGTTCTCGCAGGCGGGTTCGGCCCTGCGGCACCAAGCGTCGAGGGTTACAAGGACGGCGCCCGCGAGTATTTTCGCGCACGGTTTGTCGGATTTGCCAGCCGTGAGGTTGCCGCCAGCGCCTGCGCCTCGCTGCAGGCGAAGTCGATGACCTGTTTCGTGGTGCGCTGAGGCCTTACTCGATCGTTTCGCCGGGATAGACGCCCCACAGGTCCGCCTGTCTGACGAAGCCGGCAAGCCGCCGGTTCTGCAATTGCGCGCGGCACCAGCGGCCGTCGCACCTGACGATATCGAGTTTCACCTCCGCTTGCAGTTGCGCCACCGGCCGCCCGTCGGATGCGGGCGCGATGCGCAACGGCACCGTCTCCTTGATCCAGGGGCCGACCACGGCGGTGCGGTTGCCGGAGAGAAGCGCTGCAAACATCCAGCCGCTCGCGCCCTGCTGGTCACGCACGCGCCGCCAGTTTCCGTATTCCTCGATGATCTCAAGCGGCAGGCCGCGGGCGGAATAGACATAGGATGTCGGGTGATCCAGCGAGGGTCCGACGCGCATATGCGCCGTTCGTGATTTCAGCGACACAAAGCGGGGGATCGGAAACCCGGTCGAGCGGCCTTTCTTCCAGCCGTCGTTGAACGCGGCTTGCGCCTGCGGCACGCTGCCCCCCGTTTCGACCGGTGCCAGGATGGCGATCAGGACCAGGAGAGCGGGCAAGGCTCTTCTGGCGCGCGTTCCGATTTTTCCGTTTGTTTTCATCAACCCGCCATCGTTGCTGCAGCCAGCTAAGGCCGGCTGCGGCATTCAAGTCGGTCGTGGTTAGCAGCGCGTTAATCAACGCCACCAACGGGAACACAATGCACTCACGATGGGGTTATCGGTCGTCGCTCCCGGCCTGCGCCCGGTAGTCCCCGACGAGCCCTTCGTAAGCGTCCATCGGCGGAAATTCCGCAAAACTGTGGGTGGCGCCCGTGTTTGCCCAGGGGAATTTCGTCGAGGTGAAGGTTTCGATGAAGGGCGCAAACCAGTCGGCATCGTCCAGCATGGTCGGCCGGATGTTGACGAACCCGTCCATCCCTGTCGCCTTCGTGTAGAGCCAGCTCTTGCAGCGCGAGCAGTGGTAGTGATGGACGTCGTCGCCATGCATGCCGCCGATGACAGGCTTTCCCGCTGTGACCTCGAAACCATCGGCAGGAATGGCGGCCGAGCAGGAGAAGGCGCTGGCGCTCATCTTCCGGCACCCCTTGCAGTGGCAGGCCATCGTGACCAGCGGCGCTGCGCTGATCCGGAAGCGGATTTCGCCGCAGCGGCAGGACCCAACGATCGGCAGTTTCGGCATCGGCATGGTGATCTCCTCAGGTGATCCCGAGGAGATAGCGCATCATGCTGACAATGTCAGGCGGGGCGTTTCGGGATATCCAGTCCGCGCTGCACGGCGGGACGGGCTAGGCCGCGTTCCAGCCATTTCGGCACATGGACAAGCTCTTCATAGCCGACGAGGTCGCCGGCACCGTAAAAGCCGATCAGGTTGCGAACCCATCCGAGCATGGAAATGTCGGCGATCGTGTATTCGTCGCCCATCACCCAGTCGCGACCGGCGAGCCGTGTTTCCAGCACGCGGATCAGCCGGGCGCTCTCCTTGGCGTATCGGTCACGCGGGCGCCTGTCTTCGAAATCCTTGCCGGCGAATTTGTGGAAGAATCCGAGCTGGCCGAACATCGGACCGAGCCCGCCCATCTGGAACATCACCCACTGGATCGCCTCGTAACGGCCGGCCGGGTCGGCGGGCAGAAACTGTCCCGTCTTTTCGGCAAGATAGATCAGGATCGCACCCGATTCGAACAGCGCCAGAGGCTTGCCGCCGGGACCATCCGGATCGAGGATTGCCGGGATCTTGCCGTTCGGGTTGAGCGACAGGTACTCCGGCTCCCAGGTCTCGTTCGCGCCGATATTGATGAAATGCGGCTCGTAAGCCAGGCCCGTCTCCTCCAGCATGATCGAAACCTTCACGCCATTCGGCGTGGGCGTCGAATAGAGCTGAAGGACTTGAGGGTTTTGGGCGGGCCAGCGGGTGGTGATCGGATAAGCGGAAAGATCGGCCATGGGGGATCCTCGGGTTGAACTATCCAGAACACCCTAGTTCGGTGACTGTCCGTGGAAAAGAGGAAACGTTTCCGTGGCTGTCAGCCCGAATTGCACCACAAAAAAGCCGGGCGTCCTTGCGGACACCCGGCTCCATTCATTCCGTCCAGGCCGCCGCGATTACAAAGCGATGTCCGGGACTTTCTTGACGTCGCCAGCGGGAGTTACCGTTGCGCTGGCGGCGGCTGCTGCGTTGACCGCCGGGGAGGCGATGGCCAGCTGCAGACGGGCTTCCGTGGCGGCCCATGCCTTGGCAAGCATGTCCGGGTTCTCGTTCAGCTTCTGGCCGTAGCTCGGAACGATCGTGTGGACGCGTTCCTGCCATTCCGGTGTCTTCAGCTTTTCGGCGAACACCTTCTTCAGAACGTCGAGCATGATCGGGGCTGCGGTCGAGGCGCCAGGCGAAGCGCCGAGAAGGGCTGCGATCGAGCCGTCCTTGGCTGCGACGATCTCGGTGCCGAGCTTCAGCACGCCGCCCTTGACGGGATCGCGCTTGATGATCTGCACGCGCTGGCCGGCCTGCCACAGGCGCCAGTCCTCGGCCTTGGCATTGGGGAAGTAGACCTTGAGCGCTTCGAAGCGGTCTTCGTCGGACATGATCAGCTGGCCGGCGAGATACTGGACGAGCGCGAACTCGTCGGTGCCGACCTTGACCATCGGCCAGATGTTGTCGAGCGTGACCGAAGCCGGCAGATCGAACAGCGAGCCTTCCTTGAGGTACTTCGTCGAGAAGGTGGCGAAGGGGCCGAACAGGATGTGGCGCTTGCCTTCGAGCACGCGCGTGTCGAGATGCGGCACCGACATCGGCGGAGCGCCGGTCTCGGCCTGGCCATAGGCCTTGGCAAGGTGGCGTTCGACGATCTCAGGCTTGTCGCAGACGAGGAACGAGCCACCGACCGGGAAGCCGGCATAGTCGTCGCCTTCCGGAATGCCGGACATCTGCAGAAGCGGCAATGCGCCGCCGCCGGCACCGATAAAGACGAATTTCGCCCGGACCGTTTCGGATGCGCCGGTGTCACGGTTGGAATAGCTGACCGTCCAGGTGCCGTCGTCGTTCTTCTGCATGTCGTCGACTTCCGACGAGGTGCGCAGGGTGAACGTCTGCTGGGCCTTCAGGTGCGCCACGTACTGGCGGGTGATTTCGCCCCACTCGACGTCGGTGCCGAGCGGGCTCCAGGTGACGGCGAGCTTCTGGTTCGCGTCACGGCCTTCCATCATCAGCGGAACCCATTCGGCGATCTTGGCGTGATTGTTGGAGAATTCCATGCCGGAGAAGAGCGGGCTCGCCTTCAGCGCTTCGAAGCGCTTGGCCAGGAACGCGGTGTTGTCTTCGCCCCAGACAAAGCTCATGTGCGGCGTCGAGTTGATGAACGAGCGCGGATCCTTCAGAACGCCGACATCCACCTGGTGGGCGAGGAACTGACGGGTGACCTGGAACGCTTCGTTGATTTCGATTGCGCGGTTGATCTGGACATTGCCGTTGCTGTCCATCGGCGAATAATTGAGTTCGGCGAGCGCCGAGTGGCCGGTGCCGGCGTTGTTCCAGCCGTTGGAGCTTTCCATCGCGACCTTGTCGAGGCGCTCGATCATTTCGATCGTCCAGGTCGGCTCGAGCTGCGAGATGAGAACGCCGAGCGTGGCGCTCATGATGCCGCCGCCGACGAGGAGAACGTCGACCGTCTTTTCGGGAGAGGTGGTTTGCGCCCAGCTCGGAAGCGTCGTCGCGCCAAGTGCAGCAGCGCCGCCCGCAGCGGAGCCGAGAAGCTGGCGACGGCTGACCGCCATGCCGCTTGTGGAGGACGAAATGTTATTGTTCTTGGAAGGCATCGCCACCTCGGAATTGTTGGTGTTTCGCTCCTCCCGCGGCGGTCTCTAAGGGATTTATCATAGACCGACAAGCCCCCGTTGCGGCATTTTGTCGGTAGGACAGCGTGACGCGGCGGCTGTTCTTCAAAAGATGATTGAATTCATCTTGTTTTGATCCGGCGGCGTGGATATAGGGCGCGTGCGCCCATCGTCCTTCAATAGGGAACCACTCTCGTGACAGCGATTAAGTCTCTTCTGGCCGTCTCCGGCCTTTGCGCCGCTCTTGGTCTCGCGACTGCCGATCTTGCCGAGGCGGCAACCCAGTACCCGCTGACGATCGACAATTGCGGCGCTTCCGTCACCTTCCATAAGGCCCCGGAACGGGCCGTCGGACTTGGCCAGAACAGCGCGGAAATCCTGCTGATGCTCGGGCTCGAGGACAGGATGGTCGGAACCGCTTTCTGGCCGAGCAAGGTTCTGCCGCAACTGGAAGAAGCCAATGCCAAGGTGAAGCTGCTGACTGTCGAATTCCCGACATTCGAGAGCATTCTGGCGCAGAACCCGGATTTTGCCGCCGCCGCGCTGCCGAGCCTGATCGGCCCGACCAGCAAGGTTGCCAAGCGCGAGGATTTCGAGAAAGTCGGCGTCCCCACCTATATCTCGCCCAGCACCTGCCTTTCCACCGAAAAGGTGAAGAACGAATACGGCAGCCGCGACCAGCTTTGGAATATGGACCTGCTCTATAAGGAGATCGCCGAGCTTTCGCAGATCTTCGACGTTTCCGAGCGTGGCGAAGCGGTCATCGCCGATTTCAAGGCGCGTGAGGCAGCCCTTCGTTCGAGCGTTGCCAAGGACGGCAAGACACTCTCCTACCTGTTCTGGTTCTCCAGCCAGTCGCCGACCGCCGATGCCTATCTCGGCGGCAAGAACGCGGCCTCCGGCTTTATCGCCGATCTCTTGGGCGGCAAGAATGCCGTGACGGCGGAAGCCGAATGGCCGACGCTTGGATGGGAAAGCATCATCGCTGCCAATCCCGATGTGATCGTGGTCGCCAATCTCGACCGCAACCGTTGGGAGCTGGACAAGCCGGACGCCAAGATCAAGTTCCTGACCACCGATCCGGCCGTCAGCCAGATCGCGGCCGTCAAGAACAAGGCGATGGTGGTGATGGACGGTCAGGCGATGAACCCGACGATCCGCACGATCTACGGCGCCGAACAGGTGGCCTCGCAGCTCAAGGCGCTTGGTCTCCTGAAGTGAGCGAAACGCAGCGACCGATCCCGCAGCAAAGCCGGCATACGGGCCGGCAGAACGGGCGGCAGCTTGCCGTCCTGTTCGGCCTGCTGCTGGCGTCGCTCGCCGCCATCGGTCTCGTGGTCGGAGTGAGCGTCGGTATCGGCGACCTGCCGATCCCGCTTTCGACGACCTATGCCGCAATCACCAACCGGCTGGGCTGGACCGCGATCGAGCTCAACCGCATCCACGAGACGGTCATCTGGGACTACCGCCTCAGCCGGGCGCTGGTCGCATCCTTCTGCGGTGCGGGTCTTGCGCTGTCTGGCGCCATCATGCAGTCGCTGCTGCGCAATCCGCTGGCCGAGCCCTATGTGCTCGGCATTTCCGCCGGCGCCTCCACCGGGGCGGTGGCAATCGTCATTCTCGGGCTTGGCGCTGGCACGGTGTCGCTTTCGGCCGGTGCCTTTGCCGGCGCCTTTGCGGCGTTCTTTTTCGTAGCGTTGCTGTCGAACGGCGCGCGTGGCGGGGCGGATCGCACCATTCTTGCGGGCGTAGCGGCATCGCAGCTGTTCAACGCGGCAACCTCCTATATCGTTACCACATCCGGCAATGCGCAGCAGGCGCGTGACGTGATGTTCTGGCTGCTCGGCAGTTTCGGCGGCGTGCGCTGGCCGGAATTCATGCTCGTCTCGGTCATCGTCGGCGTGTGCCTGATCGTCTGCCTGTTCTATGCGCGGGTGCTCGACGCGTTTGCCTTCGGAGACGAGGCGGCCGCCTCGCTCGGCGTCAATGTCGGTCGGGCCCGCATCGTGCTGTTTGCGCTGACGGCGATCATGACGGCGACGATCGTCTCGATGGTTGGAACGATCGGCTTTGTCGGTCTCGTCGTGCCGCATGCGGCGAGGTTCATCGTCGGGCCTTTGCATATCCGGCTGCTGCCGGCCTGCGCCATCGTCGGTGCAATCTTCATGGTGCTGGCCGATATCGCCTCGCGGGCGCTGATCCCGCAGCAGGTTCTGCCGATCGGCGTCGTCACGGCTTTGGTCGGCGTGCCGTTCTTCTCCGTCATTCTCTACCGGTTCCAGAAGTCGTCATGAGCATCGAAGCGGAAAATCTCAGCTGGAAGATCGGCCGCAAGACCATTCTCGACGGCGTGTCCTTCGCGGCCGAACCGGGCAAGATGGTCGGGCTGCTCGGGCCGAACGGATCCGGCAAGACCTCGCTTTTGCGCCTGATCGCCGGACTGAAGACGCCGCATGCGGGCAAAGTGACGCTCGATGGCCGCGATATCGGCACGATCGGCCGTCGGTCTATCGCCCAGAGGGTGGCGTTCGTGGAGCAGCATGCGACGACCAATTCCAGCCTGCGGGTCATCGACGTGGTCAAGCTCGGGCGCTTTCCGCACCGGTCGATGTTTTCGGGCTGGTCGATGGCCGACGACGAGGCGGTGAGTGAGGCGCTGGAACGCTCAGGCATGGTGGAAAAGCGAAACGACCGCTGGCAGAGCCTGTCCGGCGGCGAGCGGCAGCGCGTCCATATCGCCAGGGCGCTGGCGCAATCGCCGAAGGAACTGATCCTCGACGAGCCGACCAACCATCTCGATGTCCAGCACCAGATCAGCCTCATGCGGCTGGTTGCCGGTCTGCCGGTGACGAGCGTGATCGCGCTGCACGATCTCAACCACGCTGCGATGTTCTGCGACAGCCTGATCATCCTGCAGCAGGGCAGGATCGTCGCGTCAGGGACACCGGAGGAGATCATCACGCAGGAACTTCTGCGGGACGTGTTTTCGGTCGATGCGCGGGTGGAAACCTCGTCGCATCACGGGCGGCCGCATATCCACTATCTGCGATAGATCCGAAAACCTCGTATTCGCGCTTCCCTTGCGACGCATTCGTTGTAGGCTCATGTCCTCAGCACGTTGAACACGCACGGGAGAGAGACGGATGACACACGCCGCTTACGCACTGCAGATCGTCCGCGAGTTCGATGTACCGGCCGAGAAGCTCTACAAGGTCTGGACGACGCCGGAACGGTTCGGCGAGTGGTTCTGCCCGCTGCCCTGGAAAGTGACGCAGGCGCGCGCCGACCTTCGTCCCGGCGGCGAGAGTTTTGTGCTGATGCAGGGGCCGGAAGGCGAAACGGTGCCGAATGCCGGAGTCTATCTGGAAGTCGTGCCGAACAGGAAGCTCGTGTTTACCGACGCCTATACGGCCGGATGGGTGCCCTCGGCCAAGCCGTTCATGACCGGCATCATCGCGTTCGAGGATATCGGCGGCGGACGCTCCCGCTACACGGCAACTGCCGTCCACTGGGCCGAGGAAGACATGATCGCCCACCGGGACATGGGGTTCGAGCAAGGCTGGGGCGTGGTTGCGGACCAGATGGCAGAGATTGCCAAGACGATGTAGATTTTCTCGATTCCTTTCAGGCTGTTGGGCCCTATCGCTCGTGTCCTTAATCCGCAAACGGTGCGGCTGACGATGTGAATCCGGTTTAGGATCCAAGTGTCTGAAACCAGATCCCTTTTGCCTATCCATTCGATCGAACGAACCGTTCGAGAAAATCCGGTTTGCGGGATGTCTGTCCGGTGGCTATGTGACTGGCATCAGCAACCGGATATCTTCTTACGATGGAACTCGGCGTTTACACTTTCGGCGATCTCGACCCGACCCTGCTCAACAAGGGTGGGGAGGCGGCACGGCGGGTGACGAACCTTCTCGAAGAGATCGAGCTTGCCGACCAGGTGGGGCTCGACGTGTTCGGGCTCGGCGAACATCACCGGGCCGACTATGTGATATCGTCGCCGGCGACGGTACTTGCGGCGGCGGCCGTGCGCACCAAAAACATCAGGCTGACGAGTGCGGTGACGGTTCTGTCTTCGGAAGATCCGGTGCGGGTGTTTCAGGAGTTTGCGACCGTCGACCTGATCTCCGGCGGCCGGGCCGAGATCATGGCCGGGCGCGGCTCGTTTATCGAATCCTTCCCGCTGTTCGGCTACGACCTTGGCGATTACGACGACCTGTTTTCGGAAAAGCTCGATCTGCTGCTCGCGCTGCGCGACAACGAGATCGTGACCTGGCAGGGCGAGAAGCGGGCGCCGATCAATGGCCGTGGCGTCTATCCGCGGCCGTTGCAGAACCAGATGCCGGTGTGGATCGCGGTCGGCGGCACGCCGCAGTCTGTGGCGCGGGCAGGGGCCATGGGCCTGCCGCTTGCGGTCGCCATCATCGGCGGGGAATATCCGCGCTTTGCGCCGTTCTTCAAGCTCTACCGCGAGGCGGCGACCCGGGCCGGGCATGATGCCGCCGCTCTGCCAACCAGCATCGCTGTGCATGGTTTCATCGCCGACACGACCGATATCGCTGCCCAGCAGTTCTACGGGCCGCAGGCGGCGGTGATGGACCGGATCGGTCGCGAGCGCGGCTGGGGGCCGACCAACCGGGTGCATTTCGACCAGGCCCGTGGTCCGATCGGCAATCTCTTTGTCGGCGAGCCGGAGCTGGTGGCGGAAAAGATGATCGCTGCCCACACGGTGTTCGGCATGAGCCGTTTCATGCTGCAGATGGCGATCGGCCTGATGCCGCATGATCAGATCATGCGCGGCATCGAACTCTACGGCACGAAAGTGGCGCCGATCGTCAGAAAAGAGATCGGGAGCCCAAAAAGCATTTGACGGGCCGGGTCGTTGGCGCGAAACCGGCGACCTTACAGAGAATGGACGTGCGGGACGGATGATCATTTCGAACGAAGACGAGCTTGCAAAGCTCAAGGAGATCGGCAGGCTCTGCGCCCGTGCGGTGGATCTGATGGGCAAGGCGCTCGAGCCAGGGATCACCACCCGCGAACTGGATGCGATCGGCCGCAAGCTTCTGGAAGACAACGGCGCGCAGTCGGCTCCCGAGCATGACTACCAGTTTCCTGGCGCAACCTGCATTTCCGTCAACGAGGAAGTGGCGCACGGCATTCCGGGCGACCGGGCGATTGCGGCGGGCGATCTCGTCAATATCGACGTTTCGGCGCTCAAGGACGGATTTTACGGCGATACAGGCGCGTCATTCTGCGTGCCGCCGGTCAAGCGCGAGGTCGAAAAGCTGTGCCGCGACGGCAAGCGGGCGCTGTGGACCGGGTTGCAGCAGGTGAAGACGGGAAAGCCGATTGCCGGCATCGGCAACGCGATCGGGGCGTTTGCCAAGAAGAACCGCTATACGCTGATCACCAATCTTTCGAGCCACGGCATCGGCCGCTCGCTGCACGAGGAGCCGGGTGAAGTGCCGACATGGCCGGATCCGCAGGAAAGCCGTATCATGGAGGAGGGGCTGGTGTTTACCATCGAGCCGTTCCTGTCTCTCGGCGGCGAATGGGCCGAAGACGGCGACGACAAGAGCGATCCGTGGACGCTCTACAGTGAACCCAAGGCGCCGACCGTGCAGTTCGAGCACACGATCGTGGTGACGCGCAACGGGCCGCTGATCCTGACGCTGGCAGACTAGGCCTAGCCCAGATTTGTCAGCAGACCGGCCGAAGAGTCGGCCGGGTCAATCCGATCAGCTTTTCTTGTGTTTGCTGCAGACGATATCCAGCCTGCGATAGAAAGCGTCGGCGCGCTCCTGATTGAGCTTGTCCATCATCAGGCTGGTCTGGCGACGGGCAGCGCTTTCGAGCAACTGGGCAAACGCCGCGTTGCCGATCTGGTCGGCCTCGCGCAGCTGCGAGATCAAAGGGTCGGACATCACGTCCGAACGGGTAAGATCCTGGTTCATCAATATAAACTCCATCATCCCTACAAAATCGATCCGAACACCTGAAACGGCATTCGAAGGGTACGATGCGTAGATTTCCTAAAATGAACGCCGGCCAGGACATCCGAATCACCGGAGCCCCTGTCGACCTTCATATAATGCCCGTCATTCGTGTCAGCAAAGCGACAGAAGTCGTGATTTGTGGTGTCGGGAATGGGATTGCAGGTGACCCGAATTTGAGGCTGCCCGACCACCCATCAGCGCTTGTCATCGCAGCGATGACAATTTCTGCATTGTGCAGCGCAACTGCCGCTGGGATAAGGCGGCATGTTGCAGATCCCCATTTCCCAGGTTCGAAATCCTATTTTGATTGGCTTGTCCGGCGGCGTTGCGATGGCGGCGGCGATGGGTTTCGGGCGGTTCTTCTATACACCGGTGCTGCCGGGGATGATCGCGGGCATCCCGATCTCGGCTGCCGACGCGGGCACGATTGCAGCCGGTAACTTTGCGGGTTATCTGGCCGGTGCCGTGCTTTCGGCCTATGCCTGGGCGTCAGGTCGCGAGCGGCAGGTGGCGCTCGGGGGATTGCTGGCGACTGCAGTTCTTCTGGCGGCCATGGGGCTTTCGACATCGGTCACGGTGTTTGTGGTGATCCGTTTTCTCGCCGGGCTTGCGAGTGCGTTTTCGATGATCTTCACCTCGGCCGTGGTGCTGCCGCATGCGGCGGGCCGTCCGACTGTCGGCATGCTGCATTACGGTGGCGTGGGCGCCGGCATCGCGCTGTCTTCGGCGCTTGCCTTCATCGTCAACACGGTGGCGGGTGATGCGGCGCACGGGTGGCGGATCAACTGGTTTGCGGGTGCGGCGATCGCGCTCCTTGTCTTCCTCCTCGTGTCGCGCGGATTGCCGCGGCCGGCCGGGGAGACGCGGGCACCGGTCGAGCCCAGGCTCGTCTGGAACCGTCCGCTGGTGCTGATAACGCTGTCCTATGGTCTGTTCGGCTTCGGTTACGTGATAACAGCCACGTTTCTTGTCGCGATTGCGCGGATGGGCAATGCCGGGTCGGTGGTCGAGTTTCTGGCATGGTTCGTCACCGGCTGTGCGGCCGCGGTTTCGCTGTTTGCCTGGCAGCCCTTCGTCAGGCGGCTCGGGCTCGGGGCGGCCTATTGCGCCGCCATCGCGCTGCTGTGGCTCGGCGTGCTCGGCTCTGTGATGCTGCCGGCGGTTTCCGGTGCGCTGTTCGGCGGGTTGCTGCTCGGGGCGACGTTCATGGTCGTTACCGCCTACGGGCTGCAGCTCGGGCGCCAGCTTGCGCCGCAAAGTCCACGCCGCGCCTTTGCCTTCATGACCGCCGCCTTCGGCACCGGCCAGATCGTCGGGCCGCTGGTGGCAGGGTTTATAGCGGAGCGGAGCGGCAGTTTCACGCTACCGTCGCTGATTGCAGCCGGCGCCCTTGTCGTGTGCGTTGGGCTGGCATTGCCGCTGATCCGGTATGTGCCTCGACGGGACGCCTGAGGGCTGATGCTTACATTTATGTAACAATGGTGGGGAACCATTGCCGCTCCCTTGGAACTGCCTTAGTTTCCGGCCACATCGTCCACCCCGACATCATCCTAGAATCGAACTCAGGAAAGCGCGCGCTCCGTGTTCCACTCCTTCTTTCCCCGACCAAAACTGTTTTTCACGTCTGCGGCCATTTGGACTGTCATTACCATCCTGGCCTGGTACTTCGTTTTTGACGGGCTCGGCCAAAGTCTCGGCTTCACGATGCCGGAGGGCTCGCCGGATCGTTACGATCTGACCTACTTCCTGATGCCGACCAATATCTGGTTCTATTCGTATTTCGCCATCACTCTGCTTCTGTTCGGTGCTGCATGGAGCGTGCTCGACAAGCACAATCCATGGATCGGCTGGTCTGTCTGGGGATCGCTGCTGATCATTGCGGTCACCTATTTCGGTGTGCAGATTTCGGTCATCTTCAACAATTGGCGCCGACCGTTCTTTGACCTGATGCAGAATGCGCTGGGAGGAAAACCCGGAATTACCGAGTGGAACTTCTATGACCTGATGGTGATCTTCGCCCAGGTAGCCTTCCTGAGCATGGTTGTATCGATCCTCACGGACTTCTTCACCAGCCACTATATTTTCCGCTGGCGCACGGCGATGAACAATTTCTACATGTCGAAGTGGGAGAAGCTGCGCCATATCGAAGGTGCATCCCAGCGTGTCCAGGAAGATACGATGCGGTTTTCTTCGACGCTGGAATCGCTCGGCATATCGCTGATCACGTCCGTCATGACGTTCGTGGTCTTCCTGCCAATCCTGCTCGGTCTTTCAAGCTACGTCACGGACATCCCGTTCTTCGGCCAGGTGCCCTATGCGCTGTTCTGGGCGGCCATCTTCTGGTCCCTGTTCGGAACCGTGCTGCTTGCCGTCGCCGGTATAAAGCTGCCGGGCCTGAACTTCCGTAACCAGCGCGTCGAAGCGGCCTACCGCAAGGAACTGGTCTACGGCGAAGACCATGCGGACCGCGCCCAGCCGCTGACCGTCATGGAGCTGTTCGGCAATGTGCGGAAGAACTATTTCCGAATGTACTGGCACTACCTCTACTTCAATGTCGCCCGGTACGCGTATCTGCAGGCGGACGCACTGTTCCTGATCTTCCTGTTGGTGCCGACGATCGTGGCTGCGAAAATCACGCTCGGCATCTGGCAACAGATCAGCACGGCCTTCGGACAGGTATCGAGCTCCCTGCAGTACCTCATCAGTTCCTGGACGACGATTATCGAGCTCTTGTCCATCCACAAGCGCCTCCAGGCCTTCGAGGCGGCGATCGATGGCGAGCCGCTGCCGGAGATCGACCGGAATTATCTGGTGCGTGAAGCCGAAGGCGGGGAGATGGCGGCGAACAAGCCGACCTGACCTGATCGTCGTTTCCAGATAACAGACAGCAGTTTTGGTCGCGCCGGGTGCCTAGTCCGGCGCGGTTTCTCGTTCAGGGGAAGGGCAGGCGGCGCAATAAGGGTATTTTGGAGTTCAGGCTTTCCGCCTGCCCGGGCCGTTTCCGATGATTTTCGGGATGCCGAAAACCGTCACGGCCATCATCGGAACCGGTTCTTTCGAACCTTTGGTGATGCCGGTTCGCGAACCCGGTTTCCCGCCCGATGACGCAAGCATTATCGCGCGGCCCGACAGCGTGAGGACGGGCGGTTTTCAGAAAAATGATAATCCGTTGGTTTCAAACGGAGATAACGTGCATTAGCGGATTTTTCGGATGCCTTAGGCGACAGCTTTGCGGCGGAACCGCATCTGGTTCAGCGTCCAGCCGGCAAGGCAACCAATGGCCGCGCCTGCGGCCTTGACCAGTGCGTCATCCATATGGGCATGCCGCGAGGGCGACAGGAGCTGCAGCATCTCGATGCCGCCAGCCCCGATCAAGAGCAGAACTGCGCAAAAAATCCACTGGCGCGGATAGGCGGCGACGAAGAGGAAGGCCATCACGGCGAAGGCCGCCGCCCGGTCGACATCCACGGGCAGGAGGTCGTGCGGCCGCAGGTCGATCGGCGAGATCGTCACGAAGACGATCGCGGCGAGCGCCAGCCAGGCCAGGGTTCTGAGCGGATTTGCGAGAAGGCGGTTTGTCATCGGGGTGTCATACCGAACTATGCTGCATTGCGAAAATCGAATCGTCGCCCGCGGTTAACGGCGTCCAGCAGACGGCTACAGGCCGGACGTTGCCTTGGCCTTGCGACGTTCTGCGATCATGGGGATGGCCTGCTTGTAGCTGACGCAGGCGACATCGTCCCTATTGCAGACTTCCGAGACCAGCCGTTCCATCGCCCGCCAATAGGCGCCGCCGTTCATCTCGACGAAGTGAAAGCCGAGCTGAACAGGAATGCGGTCACCGTCGTATTCGCGGTCGAAGGCGGCGCGGAACGCGGAATAGGCGCGGTCCTCGAACGTGGACGACTGGCTGGGATTGTCGATGCCGCCGGAATGGCGGATGAACAGGTTGTAGTCCATGGCGATGATCGGTCGCTGCGACGGGCCTTCGGGAATGAGCGGCAGGCCGAAGCGGATCAGCCCGTCCTCCTCTTCCGGCATCATCGGCCCCTTGGTGACAAGGCTTGCATCATAGGTAAAGCCCGCTTTTTTCTCGGCGACAGTCATGCCGGCACTGGTGGCGAAATAGGGGGCGCGGAAACCATGGATGTCGTTCGCCACGAAATCCTTCCAGCCACCGGGTTCGCTGTCGCCAGCACCGATCGCCGTCCAGGCATTGCCGAGCACGCGCGAGAAGGTCGTCATCTCGGCGCTCCAGTCTGCCGCGGACCAGTCCTTGCCGTCGAAGTGGCCGCAGGTGTGGCTGGAAATGTCGTGGCCTTCCTGATGCGCCTGCCAGATATGGGAGAGCCGTTCTCGCGCTTCGTCTTTCGTCTGGGCAAAGCCGATATTGGAGCGGCCGGGCTTGTGGCCCGGTCCCTGATAGGTCGACCGCTCGGCGCGGGGGATCAGCAGCGTGCAGGACAGGAAGTAGGTGAAGTGGGCGTTGTTGGCCCTCGCAAAATCGCGGCTGCGCTGCCACAGGTGGTTGGGACCGGCGCCATCGAAGGAGACGATCAGCAACTGTTTCGGCCGCTCGTCTGCGCTCAACGCCGGGGAGGCGAGGCAGAGGCAAAGGGCGATGGAGGAAGAGAGCAAACGCATGGCAACCCGGTACTGTGTCCAAAGGGGAGAATCGAGGCGAATTTCCCTGCGCCCGGATTAAGGCGAAGCTTTGAATTGGGATATGATAGAAGGGACCAAGGCTCCTTGCATCAACAAGCTTGTTTGAGAATTGCGTGAGGGGCCTTACATCCTTAGCAAAATAAGCTATTAGGCGCTCTTTAGATGGATGGGGCCCCAGCAAGGCCGGAGTGATCATGGCGCAGAACGACGACAGCTTTTTCCGTGAGGTCAACGAAGAACTTCGTTCCGACCAGTTGCAGTATGTGTGGAAGCGCTACAGCCGTATCCTGATCGGCGTTGCCGTTCTCGTCGTCCTCGGCACGGCCGGCTGGCGCGGGTACGAATACTGGGAAAACCACGGTTCGTCGCAGTCGGGTGACCGGTTTATCGCGGCGCTTGATCTTGCCTCGAAGGGCAAGAACGACGAAGCGCTGGCGGCACTCTCCGCGATCGAAAAGGATGGCTCCGGCGCCTATCCGGTTCTCGCCAAGATGCGTGCAGGCTCGGTTCAGGCCGCCAAGGGCGATACCGGGGCAGCCATCTCCACCTTTACAGCGATCGGCGGCGACACTTCAGCGCCGGCCGGAATCCGCGATCTCGCAAAACTGCGCGCCGCATGGCTGCTGATCGACGCCGGCACCTACGATCAGGTGTCTGCACAGGCGCAGGCCATGGCCAACCAGGGCCAGACGCTTGCCAATTCCGCCCGCGAGGCACTCGGTCTTGCCGCCTACAAGGCCGGCAACATGGCGGAAGCCAAGACCTGGTTCCAGCGGATCGCCGAGGATGCCAGTGCGCCGCGCAACGTTGCCAACCGCGCCCAGATCATGCTCGACAACATCGCCGCATCCGGCAAGGCGCCCTGATTTTTCGCCACAGGGCAGCAAGGAACGACTATGAGCTTCACCGTCGCCATCGTAGGACGCCCGAATGTCGGCAAGTCCACGCTCTTCAACCGGCTGGTCGGCAAGAAGCTCGCGCTCGTCGATGACACGCCGGGCGTTACCCGTGACCGCCGCCCGGGCGATGCCAAGCTGATCGACCTCCGGTTCATCATCATCGATACGGCCGGTCTCGAAGAGGTCGGTCCCGATACGCTCGAGGGCCGCATGCGGGCCCAGACCGAGCTCGCCATCGAGGATGCCGACCTGACGCTGTTCGTGGTCGATGCGAAATTCGGCCTGACGCCGCTCGACAAGACGTTCGGCGAGCTGTTGCGCCGCAGCGGCAAGCCGGTCGTGCTGGTGGCCAACAAATCCGAAGCCAAGGGTTCCGACGGTGGTTTCTACGATGCCTATACGCTGGGTCTCGGCGAGCCGGTGCCGATTTCTGCCGAACACGGCCAGGGCATGATCGACCTGCGCGACGCGATCGTCGAGGCGATCGGCGAAGACCGGGCGTTTCCGGAAGGCGACGACGACGAGGCCGAGACGGATATCGACGTGCGCGACAGCGTGCTGGGCGAAGAGGCCGACGACGAGTTTGAGCCTGCCTATGACGATACCAAGCCGCTGCGGGTTGCCATTATCGGCCGTCCGAATGCCGGCAAGTCGACGCTGATCAACCGCTTTCTGGGTGAAGACAGGCTGCTGACCGGCCCGGAAGCGGGCATTACCCGCGACAGCATTTCCGTCGACTGGGAGTGGCGCGGCCGCACGATCAAGATGTTCGACACGGCCGGCATGCGCAAAAAGGCGCGCGTCCAGGAGAAGCTCGAAAAGCTGTCAGTCGCCGACGCGCTGCGGTCGATCCGCTTTGCCGAGACGGTCGTGATCGTGTTCGATGCGACCATTCCGTTTGAAAAGCAGGACCTGCAGCTGGTCGATCTGGTGCTGCGAGAAGGTCGCGCCGCCGTGCTCGCCTTCAACAAGTGGGACCTCGTCGAAGAACCGCAGGCGGTGCTGGCCGAGCTGCGCGAAAAGACCGAGCGGCTGCTGCCGCAGGCGCGCGGCATCCGCGCCGTGCCGATTTCCGGCCAGACCGGTTATTCGCTCGACAAGCTGATGCAGAGCATCATCGACACCGACATGGTGTGGAACAAGCGCATCTCGACGGCCAAGCTCAATCGCTGGCTGGAAGGCACGCAGGTTCAGCATCCGCCACCGGCCGTTTCGGGCCGTCGCCTGAAGCTCAAATACATGACGCAGGTCAAGGCCCGCCCGCCGGCCTTCATGATTTCCTGCACGCGTCCCGATGCCCTGCCGGAAAGCTACATCCGCTATCTGACCAACGGCCTGCGCGCCGATTTCCAGATCCCGGGCGTGCCGATCCGCATTCACTTCAAGGCGGGCGAGAACCCGTTCGAAAACCGCCGCAAGAAGCGATAAACCTGCTCGATGATCGCGTTTAGTGCAGAGCGTCGATCATCAGCAGCACGAGCGATTTCGCCAAATGGTTGAAATATAAGCCAGAACGTGGGCTGAACGCAGCGACCGCTAAGGCGTTTCGCGCTCTGCTTGCATTCGGTTCGTCTTTATGATCCACTCCTTCTTGTCGACCCGGTGCTGTGGAGGGCGTTGGGCGGCCTTTTGGGAGGTTTTTTATGATCGTACTCGGTCTGCTGACTGCCGTGGGTCTTGGTGCTGGTGGTATCGGCTATTTCATCTGGCGCGGATAAGCATCAGCGGGACGTGCCGGTTCGACATGCAGGCTAGCGCATAGAACCCCGGCCACAGCAGCAATATTCGGTTATCGCGCAGTCAGCGCCTTGACGCCCTGTACCTTGAGCACGTTGCCGAGAAACTGTTTCGAGGCGGCTTCCCAGGTGTAGCGGCGGGCAAGGCGACTTGCGTCCTCGCGCTGACACGTCAGTGCTTCCAGGCAGGCAAGACGCAGGTCTTCGTTGAGGGCACCGGCGCCTGAGCCCTGTTCGATGATATCGATCGGACCCATGACCGGATAGGCCGCGACCGGGACGCCGCTTGCCAGCGCCTCGAGAATGGTGTTGCCGAACGTATCGGTTCTGGACGGGAAGACGAACACGTCGGCCTGGGCGTAGGCGCGTGCCAGGTCTTCTCCCGTTTTCATTCCCGTGAAAAGCACATGTGGGTAGCGCCGTTGAAGGTCGGCGCGGGCGGGGCCGTCGCCGATCACGACCTTGGAGCCCGGCAGATCGAGATCGAGAAAGGCGGGCAGGTTTTTCTCCACGGCTACTCGGCCGACCGTCATAAAGATCGGACGAGGCAGGTCGAAGGGCTTGGCCTCGAGTGCCACCGGGTGAAACACCGTCTGATCGATACCGCGGCTCCAGCGCAGAAGATTTTTCACGCCGAGCTTGTGCAGTTCCCGCTCCAGGCTCGCGGTTGCCACCATGCAGCCGTTGCCGGCATTGTGGAACCAGCGGACGAAGCCGTTGAGCAGCCGGATCGGCACCGGAAAGCGGGCGGCCACATATTCCGGAAAACGCGTGTGATAACTGGTGGAGAACGGCATGCCGTTCTTCAGGCACCAGCGGCGGGCAGCAAGTCCGAGCGGTCCTTCCGTTGCAATATGCACGGCGGATGGCTGAGTTCCTTCGATGGTCGCGGCAACGCTGCGGAAGCTTGCGACCGAAAGGCGGATTTCCGGATAGGTCGGGCAGGGGATGCTCGAGAAATCCAGCGGCGTCACCATCGAGACATTGATGCCCATGCCTGCCAGTTCGCGGTTGGTATTTTCGATCGAGCGTACGACGCCATTGACCTGCGGATACCAGGCGTCGGTTACAATGGTAATCCTTGTCATGGTTTGACCCGGCCCCGTTGCCATGCCGGAACCGACTCGCGGCTGCCGACCATGTTTTCCGTTCCTTCATCGGAAAATATTGTAACAGGGCGATGAAGACGCGCTCTCAACGTTTGATTGTCAAAGCCGAACGCTGCTCGCAGCACCCCTCAGCAATGGACTTCCGCGGCCGGGATTGGTAGAGCCCCGGCATGCAGTACAGACCAGAAATCGATGGGCTGCGCGCGATCGCCGTCGTTCCCGTCATCCTCTTCCACACCGGTCTCGGGTTAATGCCGGGTGGCTTTGTCGGCGTCGACGTGTTCTTCGTCATCAGCGGCTACCTGATCACCGCGATCATTCTCAACGACCTGGCGAAAGACCGTTTCAGCATCGTCAATTTCTACGAGCGGCGGGTGCGGCGCATCGCGCCGGCGCTGCTTGTGGTGTGCATTGCCTGTCTGCCCTTTGCGGCACTGTGGATGCTGCCATCGGAACTGGACGATTTCGGCAAGGACCTGTTCCACTCGCTGCTGATGGTTTCCAACTTCGAGCTTTGGGACAATACGGGATATTTTTCGCCCAGTACCGAACTGAAGCCGCTGCTGCATACGTGGTCGCTATCGGTGGAAGAGCAGTTCTATCTGGTGTTTCCGGTGCTTCTGTGGATGGTGCGCAAGCAGACGCGGCAGGTGATCTTCCGCATCGTGGCGGTTTTGGCGCTGATCAGCCTGTTTCTGGCATGGCCGGTTTCAAGGGTCGATCCGGTCGCGAATTTCTATCTCCCCTTTACCCGTTTCTGGGAACTTGCCGCAGGCGCTCTTCTGGCGATCGGCGGCATACCGACCCGTTACTCTGAGCGGACCCGATCGGCCCTGGGGCTCGCTGGCCTTATCCTGATCGTCGGCAGTTGCCTGTTCCTGACATCCGAGCTGAAATGGCCGGGACCGGTGACGCTGGCGCCGGTCGTCGGCACGCTTCTCGTGATCGCCTTTGCCGGTCCGCGCAATCTTGCCGGACGGCTGCTTTCGCTTCGGCCGCTGGTGGCGATCGGGCTGATCAGCTACAGCCTCTATCTCTGGCATCAGCCGGTGTTCGCCTTTGCCCGTCTGCGCTCGATGGACATGCTGCCGGGCTGGTCCTACGGGCTGCTGGTGGCGCTCGTGTTTGCGCTGGCAATCGCAAGCTATTTTCTGGTGGAACAGCCGTTCCGGAAGCCGCAGGTCGGCCGTCGCTTGGTGTTTTCCCTCAGCGGGTCCTTAGCGGCGGTGCTGGTGGTGCTCGGCATCGTGACCACCAACGCGCAGGGCTTTCCGGGCCGCGATCCCGTGCTTACAGCCATGGGGGAGCCGAGCCTCGGCATCGGCAAGATCTGCAACGGCGAAGTGCGGCCGGATGTCTGCACGATCGGTCAGGGCCCGGAAATGGCGGTCTGGGGCGATTCGCTGGCGATGCATCTGGTCGACGGGCTGGCGGCGTCCATGCACGATACGCCGTCCGATCAGGGCGAGGGGCTGGTGCAGCTTCACAAGAACAGCTGCGCGTTTCCAACCGGCATCGCGCCCATTCCGCTCAACGATTCCGCGTCATGGCCGCTCGACTGCATTCGTCACAACGAGGCGGTAAAGGCCTATCTTGCAAAGACGCCCTCGCTGCGCACCGTCGTGCTCGGATCGCAGTACCTGACCTATCTCAGATCTGACCGCCGGGTGATGACGGCGCAAGGCCAGGCGATGCGGACGGATTACGGCCGGATGCTTGCCGAGGTCGAGGCGACTGCCGACTGGCTGCGCTCGATCGGTCTGCGGCCAGTGTTCATGGCGCCGCCGCCGCGCGATGGTCGCGATATCGGCCGCTGTGTCGTGCGAAGCGCCATGCTGGATGTTGCAGACACGCCCTGCATGATGGAGCGGGACGAACAGCGCGCCCATGATGCCCTCGTGGAGCGGCTGATGGCGGACGTTTCGAAGCGGTTCCCGGTCGTGTCGCTCGAAGACTTTCTCTGCGACGAGAAAAGCTGCCGGGTGGTGGATGGCGGCGTTTCGCTGTTCCTCGACGACGAGCATTTTTCGCATCTGGGGTCGATCCATCTCGGTAAGACGCTCGATCTCTACGACGCGCTGACGGATGCCGCGCAACACGGTTGCGAGGCTGGCGTGAAGGTGGGCGAGCCGAAAGGGATCTGCCAGCTCAAGCCGACACATCCGGTCGCGGTGGTTCAGCCGGGCAGAAGCTCCGGACTGATCAGCGCGCCGTGATGGCCGATGACGGTGGCGGCGACTGCGGCGCCGTAGGCTGCGGCTTCGTGCGGTGTGGCGCCGCTTAAGTACTTCGACAGGAAGCCGGCGTTGAAACTGTCGCCGGCGCTGGTCGTGTCGACCACCTTGCCGGTGGTGACGGCCGGTGCATGACCGGTCACGCCCGACAGGCTGAAGGTTGCGCCTTCTGCGCCGTTCTTGACCACGACATCCGTGACGCCGAGACCATGGTAGCGGGCGATCGTATCGGCCACCGTGGCATCGCCGAAATAGGTCGCTTCATCGTCGAAGCTTGGGAGAACGATGGTGGCGGCTCTTGCGCCATCCTCGATCGTCTTCAGCATGATGTCCCGGCTCACCCACAGGCGCGGGCGAAGGTTCGGATCGAAGGCGACCGTCTTGCCGGCGGCCTTGGCGCGGCGCAGTTCCGATAAAAGCGTCTCGACCGCTTCCGGTGCCAGGATGCCGAGCGTGATGCCGGAGAAATAGATGATGTCGGCGGTTTCGATTGCCGAGCGCAGGTGCTCGGCGTCGTCTGCGAGCTTGCGCGCGGCAGCGCTGTCGCGCCAGTAGCTGAAGGTGCGCTCGCCATCCTTGAGGGTGATCAAGTAGAGGCCGGGCGTCTTGCCGGGGATGCGGCGGATGAGGCTGGTGCCGATGCCGGCTTTCTCCATCATCCCAAGCATATCCGACGACATCGGATCGTCGCCGACTGCGGTCAGATAGTCCACCGACCAGTCTTTGGAGAGGCAGGCGCGGACATACCAGGCCGTGTTGAACGTATCGCCGGCGAAGCCCTTGCGCAGCAGGCCTTCACCCGCCTGCGACAGTTCCACCATGCATTCGCCGATCGAAAGAAGCTTTCCGCCCAATTGTCATCCCTCCCATGGGTTTGACGCTCGAATAAGCTGAAGCGTCCGCCATGACAAGAGCGTGTCGCGCTTCGTTTCCGCGTTGTCTTTTGGTGGCATGGCTCTAGTTTGGGACCAAGGTTGGGATGAGCGATTTTCAAGAAGGAGCATTGTGGAATGGTATTGGAGACCACGAGGGACACCACTCGCAAGGTTGACGGCAACTGGTGGCGGGGTGCGGTGATCTACCAGATCTATCCGCGGTCCTTCCAGGACACGACCGGCGACGGACTGGGCGATATCAAGGGGATTACCCAGCGCCTGCCGCATGTAGCTTCGCTCGGCGTCGATGCGATCTGGCTGTCGCCGTTTTTCACCTCGCCGATGGCCGACATGGGCTATGACGTTTCCGATTACTGCAATGTCGACCCGATGTTCGGCACGCTTGCCGATTTCGACGAGATGATGACAGAGGCCCATCGCCTCGGCCTCAAGGTGATCATCGACCAGGTCATTTCGCATACATCCGACCGGCATCCGTGGTTTATCGAAAGCCGCTCCAGCCGCACCAATCCCAAGGCCGACTGGTATGTCTGGGCCGACCCCAAGCCCGACGGCACGGCTCCGACCAACTGGCTGTCGATCTTCGGCGGACCGGGCTGGGAATGGGACGGTGTGCGCAAGCAGTACTACATGCACAACTTCCTGATCTCGCAGCCGGACCTCAACTTCCACAATCCCGATGTGCAGGATGCGATGCTGGATACGGTGCGCTTCTGGCTCGACCGCGGCGTCGACGGCTTCAGGCTCGATACCGTCAACTACTATTTCCACGACAAGCAACTGCGCAGCAACCCGCCGATGGTCTACGACACCGACGGCGCCGGCATGGAGACGGATACCAATCCGTATTCGATGCAGAACCATCTCTACGACAAGACGCAGCCGGAAAATATCGGCTTTCTGAAGCGGTTGCGGGCGCTGCTCGACAGCTACGACAACCGCGCCTCGGTGGGCGAAGTGGGCGACGGGCCGCGTTCGCTGAACACGTTGGCGCTCTATACGACCGGCGACGACAAGCTGCATATGTGCTACACGTTCGACCTGCTGGGCCCGGCGTTTTCTGCCGCCTATATCCGCAAGGTGATGCAGACCGTGCTCGATACGGTGGTGAACGGCTGGGTGTGCTGGGCGTTTTCCAACCACGACGTGGTTCGTCATGTTACCCGCTTTACCGAGGATCCGTCCGAGCAGGACCGCGTCGCCAAATTGTCGGCAACGTTGATTTCGGTGCTGCGCGGTTCGATCTGCCTCTACCAGGGCGAGGAGCTGGGCTTGAGCGAAGCGGAACTGACTTACGAGGATCTGCGCGACCCCTACGGCATCCGCTTCTGGCCGGCCTTCAAGGGCCGCGACGGATGCCGCACGCCGATGGTGTGGGAAGCGGGCGAGGCCCATGCGGGCTTCAGCGAGGGCGCCAAGACCTGGCTGCCCATTCCGGCCGATCACGCCAGCCGTTCGGTGGATGCGCAGGAGGCAATGCCGGATTCGGTGCTGCAGCACTACCGCGAAACCTTCGCCTTCCGCAAAAACCACCATGCGCTGATCGACGGCGACATGACGTTTATCGAGATCAACCAGGACCTGCTCGCCTTCGTCCGCGAAAAGGGCGGTGAGAAGCTGCTGTTCGTGTTCAACCTGACCCGCGAGCCGCAAAACTTCGTGCTGCCCAAGCGGATGGGCGACGTGATGCCGGTCGATCTTCCGGGGTTTGTGTCGAAGCTGGAAGCGGGTGCCGTGAAGCTCGATGCGCTGGATGTGTTCTGCGCGCGGGTGTGATGGCGTAGGTGTGAGTGGGATGGGAGGGGGAGGCAATCTTCCCCTCTTTCCTGTGATTGCCACAGGAATTTTGCCGACGCGTCGGTAGGGCGACGACGGTTCTTTCAGCCCAAGGACTTGGGCTGACTGGGTTCCTGTGACGAGCACAGGAATGCGGGAGTGTGGGGGAATGCGGGCGCCAAACTATCGGCGCCGTTGCCTGTGGATTGGTGCGGGAGCAAGATATTTTGGTGGTTCAACGCCCGTTGATCCCGCACCGCTTTCCCTGATCAGATCTCCTCGATCCGTCGGTCGTCTTCGGGGAGGATCGAGAGTTCGCGCCAGTCGATTTCCTCGAGCAGGAGATTGTATTCGTCGACGTTCAACTCGTAGGAAGCGCGGAGGTTTTCGAGTTCGGTGCGTTGTCCGGCGATGAAGAGAAGCACCAGCCGGCGGTAGGTGTCCATCGAGGCAGCACGGTCCGGGTCGTCGAAGGCCTGGTGTTCCATCGTGAGCTTCGCGCGCAGTTTTTCGGCTTCTGTTCCCGTCTCGCCGTCGAGGCGGCCGATGCCTGCCTTGACGACGCGGCGGCGCATCTCAGACAGTTCCTGCGCGCTGGTATGGCGCCGGTCGAGGCCGAGCCAGCGGATGAGCGGTGACAGCGTCAGGCCCTGCAGGACGAGCGTGGCGATGACGACGGCGAAGGCGGTCAGCACGACCATGTCGCGTTCCGGGAAATCGGCGGGAAGCGCGTAGGCCGTGGCAAGCGAGAGGAGGCCGCGCATGCCGCACCAGGAGGCGAGAATCGCCTGCCTGGTCGATGCCGGTTCCTCGCGTCCGTCGCGACGGACTCGCCAGGCTTCGATGCGGTTATAGGCAAGGCAGAGCGCGAAGCGGGTGGCGATGACGATGGCGACGATCACGGCGGAAAACAACAGAGCTTCGGCGAAATGGCCGACCTCCATGTCCGCATAGATGTCGCGCACCTGCATGCCCATCAGCAGGAAGGCGACGACGTTGAGGACGAAGACGACGACCGTCCAGACCGCATAGGACTGCACCCGCATGCGCGCCGACGACAGGCTTTCGCTGGTGCTGGCGATCGTCATGGCGAAGGTGACGATGGCGAGCACCGCAGACAGTTCCAGATGTTCGGCGAGGATCCACAGAAGGAAGGTCTGGACGAATTGCAGGAGATTGCCACCAAGCGTGCCTGTGACGTAGGCCGACAGGCGGCGGATCACCAGCGCCGCGACCCAGCCGAGCAGGATGCCGCCGGGAACGGCAAGAACGAGATGGGTCGTTACTTCGCGATCAAGCCCGCCGGCCGACTGGACCGCAAGGGCTGCTCCAAAGATCAGAAGTGCTGCCGCATCGTTGAACAGGCTTTCGCCGCGCAGGATGGCATCGGTGGTGCGCGGCACCGACATGGTGGAGAGGACGGCGGTGGAGGCGGCGGCGTCCGGCGGCGCGACGATGGCGCCGAGCACGATGGCGGCCGCAATCGGCAGGCCGGCCATCACATAGCCGGCGACCGCGACCGTCGCCGTGGTGACGACGACGCCGCCGAGCGCAAAGACCACGAGCGGCAGCCAGAAGCGCCTTGCGGTATTCAGCGGGAAATCGAAGGCGGCATCGAGCAAGGCCGGCGCGATAAACAGCGCCAGCGCGATCTCCGGATCGAGCGCGAAGTAAGGCGCGCCCGGCACCAGCGCCACCGCGACGCCTGCCAGCGCCAGCATCGACGGATAGGGCACGGAGAGCCGCCGCGACACCTGCAACAGCACGATCGCGACCAGCATCAGGATGAGCAGGCTTTCGAAAAAGGTCATGGGGGTGGCGTCATTCGCTGCAGGGGTGATCGACCGGGCGCGTCACAGCGCATCCGTCGAGCATCATGTAGGGCGGGAGGGTGAAAGGGAAAACGGTTTTCGGGCGGGTGAGGGTGATGGCGGGTCTGCGTGGGCAGCGGGATTTGGGCGATGCCAGGTCCAAGGTCTGTTTCGAACGGCATTGCTCCGGGTTGCGGGACGCGATATCTGCTGGAGGCAAGGGCTTTGCATCGATCCAGCCAGATGGAGATGCAGGGCCGGCAGCGCTCAACAGGTGATGGACCGATGGCCCGCAAGAACAGAGACGAACCGGCTTCATGGGACGAGGCTGCGCCGGAGCCCGTGTATTGTCCGATGTGCGAGCGGGTGATCCCGGCGGATCAGCAGGAAAAGCATTATCTTGTCCCCAAGAGCAAGGGCGGCAAGGAAACGGTTTGCCTGCACCGGATCTGTCACGACCAGATCCATGTGAATTTGACGGATGCCCAGCTCGCCAAGAAGTTCTCGACGATCGAGGCGATCCTTGAAGACCCGGCGATACGGACATTCGTTGCCTGGGTGAAAACAAAACCTCCGGGGTATGCGGCTCCGCCGAAGGAGCCGCGACAGGGCCGGGGACGCGGGCCGAAAGCTTAAAGTCAGACGATGGCCCGGGCTGATACCGGACGCCATCAAGTGTGCGCGGGGCGTAGATGATGGCGAAGTCCGCCGACGCCGTCGTTCGTTTTTTTTGATCGGCTGCTCACAGGTTCCTCGGTGAAAAACAAGCGCTTGCCCTTGCGGTGCCAATCCGGACTATCTACGACCGGGGCAAAAGTAAGGGATTTTCATGAGCAGAATTATTTTGGTCGTTTTGGTTGTTCTCATCGCAGCAACCGGGTTTATCGGGCAGCGCTGGTACAGCTACGTGTCGAACACGACTTCGGCCTATGACGAGGTCGGTATCGAGATCAACAGCCGTCTGCCGGGACCGCTGAACAAATGGGGCTGCGACAAGCTGCATGCCACATTCGGCGAAGTGCCACCGCCTTATGGCTGCGCGAGCGCCGACGGAACGTCCTGGCGCTGAGCGGAAGCGCCTGCCTTTGCCTGGATGGTGAGGGCAGCCACGTTTTCACAGTGTTACAAACAAAAAAGCCCGCGATTGCTCGCGGGCTTTTTTGTTGCTTGAACGGAGGCTGTTTCGATCTCAGTCGAAATGCAGCTCGCGTTCGCCGTTTTCGTCGCGGATGCAGGTCTGCAGTCCGATCTTGTTCAGGATGTTGAGGAAGGGCTTTGGCGCCAGTTCTTCGACGTTTGCCATCTTCTTCACATCCCATTCGCCAGATGCCACCAGCATGGCGGCGGCGACCGGGGGAACGCCAGCGGTGTAGCTGATGCCCTGGGAGCCGACTTCGTTATAGGCTTCCTTGTGGTCGGCGACGTTGTAGATGAACACCGTGCGTTCCTTGCCGTCCTTGATGCCCTTCACGAAATCGCCGATGCAGGTCTTGCCTTCGTATTCGGGCGCGAGCGACGACGGGTCGGGCAGGCAGGCCTTGACCACCTTGAGCGGCACGACTTCGGAACCGTCGGCAAGCTTGACCGGCTGTTCCGAGAGGAGGCCGATGGACTTCAGGACGGTGAAGACGTTGATATAGTGGTCGCCAAAACCCATCCAGAAGCGCACGTCGGCGCCATCCATGTTCTTTGCCAGCGAATGCACTTCGTCATGGCCGCAGAGATAGGCGCGGCGGGTGCCGACGACCGGCAGGTCGTAGTCCTTGCCGATTTCGAACATCTTGTTGACGGTCCATTCGCCGCCCTGCCAAGCGTAGACGACACCGGTGAATTCGCGGAAGTTGATTTCCGGATCGAAGTTGGTGGCGAAATACTTGCCGTGGCTGCCAGCATTGATGTCGACGATGTCGACGTCGGTGACCTTGTCGAGATAGTCGTCCTTGGCAAGGCGGGCGTAGGCGTTGACGACGCCCGGATCAAAGCCGGCGCCGAGGATGGCGGTGATGCCCTTTTCCTCGCATTCCTGCGCACGCTTCCACTCGTAGTTTCCGTACCACGGCGGGGTTTCGCAGATCTTGTTCGGCTCTTCGTGGATGGCGGTGTCGATATAGGCGACGCCGGTATCCATGCAGGCGCGCAGTACCGACATGTTGAGGAAGGCGGTGCCGACATTGATGACGATCTGGCTGCCGGTCGCCTTGATGAGGGCTTTGGTGGCTTCGATGTCGAGGGCGTCGAGCGCGTGGCCTTCGAGCTTGCCTTCTACCTTCATCGCCTTCTTGTCGTGGACCGAGGCGATGATGGCGTCACATTTCGACTTGGTGCGGGAGGCGATATGGATATCGCCGAGCACGTCGTTGTTCTGGGCGCATTTGTGCGCCACGACCTGGGCGACGCCACCGGCGCCGATGATGAGTACGTTCTTTTTCATGGTGGGGACGAGTTCCTTCAAGTCCAATCGTCAGAAGCCGCTGAGCTTTGTGCTCAGGATAGGCTTTGTTCGTAGTCCGCGTAGCCGAACTCGCGGACCGTCCTGAGGCTGCCATCCAGTTCACGGATGGCGATTGCCGGCATTTGCACGCCGTTAAACCAGTTTTTCTTGACCATCGTGTAGCCGGCGGCATCCTGGAAGGAAATGCGGTCGCCAACTTTCAGTTCATTCGGAAAATCGAACTCGCCGAAAATATCCCCGGCAAGACAGGACTTGCCGCAGACCATGGCACGATAAGGCCCCTGGTTTGGATGAACCTTTGCGTTTTCACGGTAGATCAGAAGATCCAGCAGGTGCGCTTCGATGGAGCTATCCACCACGACAAGGTTCTTGCCGTTGTAAAGTGTATCGAGGACGGTGGTTTCCAGCGTCGTCGAGCGGGTGATCGAGGCTTCGCCGGGTTCGAGATAGACCTGGACACCGTATTCGCCCGAAAAGCGCTTGAGGCGCTCGGCAAACAGGTCGACCGGGTAATCGTCGCCGGTGAAATGGATGCCGCCGCCGAGGCTGACCCATTCGGCCTTCTTCAGCAGGGGGCCGAACTTCTGCTCGATTTCGCCCAGCATGCGATCAAACAGCGAGAAGTCGCCGTTTTCGCAGTTGTTGTGGATCATGAAGCCGGAGATCAGGTCCATGACCGGCTCGACCTGTTTCTGGTCCCATTCGCCCAGCCGCGAGAAAGGGCGGGCGGGATCGGCGAGATCGAAGGTGGACGAGGAGACGCCGGGGTTGAGGCGCAGGCCGCGGGTAATGCCCGACGACTGGCTCTCGAAACGCTGCAACTGGCCGATCGAGTTGAAGATGATCTTGTCGGCGTGCGAAACGACCTCGTCGATCTCGTAATCGGCATAGGCGACCGAATAGGCGTGGGTTTCCTTGCCGAAGCGCTCATGGCCAAGGCGGACTTCGTTGAGCGACGAGGACGTGGTGCCGTCCATGTAGTCGCGCATGAAATCGAATACCGACCATGTGGCAAAGCATTTCAGCGCCAACAATGCCTTGGCGCCCGACGTCTCGCGGACAGCAGCGATCCTCTCCATGTTGCGGAGAAGCTTCGACTTGTCGATGAGGTAGTAGGGTGTCTGGAGCATATCGTGCGGTCGGCCTCGTGACGGTCCTGGGAAAGCGTAAGGCGCCTATTGCCTCAGGCGGCTGTCATCTTCAAGACCCGAGGGCCAAGATTGTCGAAAGGGCCGCGGTTTGGCAGCCCTTTTGACAGAGACGGAGACGGTCCCGTTTGCCTCGCGTCAGGCTGCGGGCGGCATCTTCGCAAAGCGCGCGAGGGTCGGGTCGAGGTGGTCCCACGGCTGGGCCGCGTCGGTCCACGTGATGATCTGCGGCCGATATTGGTCCGGTGCGTCGAGGCTTGCTGCGCGGATGACAAACATGTCCGGCATGGCCGGGAAGGTCATGGAGACGGGCGCGCCGCAGGTTGGGCAAAAGGCGCGTCTTTTCACGGTGCCGCCATCGCCTGTTGCTTCCCAGTGACTCGGCTGGCCCTCGATCGTCACCGTCGCTCCGGCAAAGACGAGATTGGACGTGTGGCCGGTGCCGCTTTCGCGCTGGCACTGACGGCACTGACAATCGACCATGGCGACGGGTTCGCCGGTGACGGTGTAACGGACGGCGCCGCAGGTGCAGCCGCCGGTAAAGGGTTCATGCATGGACGCTGCTCCATTTCTGGTTGCGGGTGCCTGAGGCTCGCGCCGGGGCGGGGTGTGGTCGCTGGAGGATCTCAGGCGGGAACGATGGCTTCGTATTCGTCGCGCAGACGAAGCCATGCGGGCCAGAAGGCGGCAGGATTTTTGCCCGCTGCCTTGACCTCGAGGATGTCGAGGTGGGCATGCCAGCCAGCGCCGACCATGACCATGTTGCGACGGTCGGAAATGCGGCGGTGGGTGAGGGTCAGAAGAACATCCTTGCCGACGGCCTGCAGTTCGATCGAGACCTCGCCTGAAGGTGGCCAGGAGAAGACCACCCGGTGGGGTGCTTCGAAGGCGATCATCTCGCTCTGCATGCGCTGTTCTTCGGGAAAGCCTTCCGGGCGGCCGGCGGAATCATCGCTGAGTTCATCATTGCGCCAGACGAGCTCGAACGTGCCGCCGGGCTGACGCGGCATCGTGCCGGACGCGAGCCACTGGCGGCGCAGATCGCTGTCGGTGACATAGTCCCAGATGCGTTCGATCGGCCCTGGCAGCTTGCGCTGGATCGTCAGGGCGAGGGGTTCTGTCATGAAGGCGTGCCTGCTCAACGATGTCATGTCGGTCATTGATCGTCTCCCGGTTTGCTGTGCGGTTTTCCTTCGGCTTTGGCGGTGGCCTCGCCTTGCGGGCCGGTGGTCTTGATCGCATCGTCCTCGCGCAACAGCCGGTCGAGCGTGTCGAGGCGGGCGGTCCAGAAGCGTTCGTAGAAGACCAGCCAGTCGTGGGCGGCGGCGAGCGGGCCCGGCGAAAGGCGGCAGAGATGCGTACGGCCCTGGATTTCCCGGCGGACCAGCCCGGCTGCCTCCAAGACCTTGATGTGCTTCGACGCGGCTGCCAGCGACATGTCGTAGGGCGCTGCCAGTTGTCCGACAGTCTGCCCGCCGCTTCCAAGAGCCGTCAGCATCTGCCGGCGCGTGGTGTCGCTCAGAGCCTGAAAAACCGCATCGATCTGATGTTCCGTTAATTCAACCATAAGGTTTAACTTAGAACCTCGGCCGCAATTGTCAACCATATTGTTGAATGTCCGGCTCTGGCTTTCATCAAGAGTTGCAAAAGCGAGAGGGAATCATAATCTGCAGGCGCTGCCCGATGCACCGGTCAGCCAAATGCAGACGTTCACCTCTCACCTGTCATATCAATCGAGGGTAAGCCATGAGCAGCAGCTACATCACCACCAGCGACGGCACGCAGATATATTTCAAGGACTGGGGCAGCAAGGACGCCCAGCCGATTGTCTTCCATCACGGATGGCCGCTTTCGTCCGACGATTGGGACGCCCAGATGCTGTTCTTCCTCGACCAGGGTTACCGCGTGATCGCGCATGACCGTCGCGGGCACGGCCGCTCCAGCCAGACCGATACCGGCAACGAGATGGATACCTATGCGGCAGACGTTGCCGAACTGGCGGCGCATCTGGACCTCAAGGAAGCCATCCATGTAGGTCACTCGACGGGTGGCGGCGAGGTCACGCGCTATGTCGCGAAATTCGGCCAGCCGCAGGGTCGCGTTGCCAAGGCCGTGCTGATCGGTGCGGTGCCGCCTGTCATGGTACAGAGCGACAGCAATCCGGGCGGCCTGCCGCTGTCTGTGTTCGACGGATTTCGCACCGCACAGGCGGCCAACCGGGCGCAGTTCTTCCTCGATATCCCGACCGGACCGTTCTACGGCTACAACCGCGACGGTGCTGAGGTTTCCGAGGGCGTCATCCGCAACTGGTGGCGTCAGGGCATGATGGGCGGCACAAAGTCGCATTACGATTGCATCAAGGCGTTTTCCGAAACCGACTTCACGGAAGACCTCAAGGCGATCGACCTGCCGGTTCTCGTCATGCATGGCGACGACGACCAGATCGTGCCGATCGCCGATTCGGCGATGCTATCATCCAAGCTTTTGAAGAACGGTACGCTCAAGGTCTATGAAGGTCTGCCGCATGGCATGGCGACGACGCATGCCGATCTCATCAACGCTGATCTGCTGGCGTTCTTCAAGGCATAGTCAAAACAGAAATGGCTCGTCGCGAGACGAGCCATTTCCAGAGATTTCATCGGTTTCAAAAAATCTTACAAAGCAAATTTCAAAAAGAAAAAATGCTACCAGCCATGCCGGCAACGCTGTGTGGATGCGTTCTGACCCGCCGCGTCATGCAGCGGACAAGATTTCAGGCGGCTGCAGATTTCGTCTCAGCCGGGATGCAGTAGATGTTTTCAAGCGTCGACAGGACCTTGAGAACCGAGTCCGCGGAACTCGAATAATAGATCGTCTGCGCATCGCGGCGCGTCTTCACCAATTTCTGCGCGCGCAGCTTGGACAAGTGCTGTGACAGTGCAGACTGGCTCAGGCCAACTTGAGTAGCCAGTGCCCCCACAGCTACTTCGCCCTTGACCAGGCAGCACAAAATCATCAGCCGCTTTGGATTTGCCATCGCAGACAGCAAATTCGCTGCTGCATTCGAGTGGTCTGAAAGTGGCATCGTTTCCATCATATCTCTATCCCCTCTTCCTGAGCATGCCGTGCTCCGGTAATGCCGTAGTCCCTGGAACTGACTAAACCAGCAGACATCAAAGTTGTATATCCCTAGATTTTGGGTAGTCGACTACACTGTTTTAGACATATTGAAAATATACTGGGACGCGTGCTCGGGGGACGATTGCAACGTCCTGAACTCATGTCTCAGCAATGTGTCTCCGGCGATCAGATCTAGCCCGGCGCTATCTGCACCGACGAACCGCCATTGACCAGCATTCTTTGCGCCGAGCCGTGCGGCAAGGCTGTTCGCTTCGTCCGTCAACTCTCTGATATCGCGCGAGAAATTACTCCATTCCTCGCCGCTTCCAGGGTTCGCGATGACAAGGTCGCTGCCATCCAAGACATAGGCCCTGCCAAAGCCGCCGTTGAGCGAGGCCGACTGCGGAACAAGGCGAAAAAAGTAGAAATCCGGAAAGTCGATATAGAGTTTTGCTTTCGGATGACGGTCCAGAAACCGCTGGCGGATGCGCAGATGGACGGGACTATCTCTTTCCACTTTTTCCGCAATGCACTGAACGGTGATTCGCGGATGGGCGAGCGGATCGCCCTTGCCGGTCTCGCCGGCGAGGAGAGAACAGCGGGGATCGCCTGCCAATCCCTTCGTATGACCCGACAGCGCCGATACGAGAATCACCGGCACGCCATCAAGATCGGTTCCGGTCAGCACGCGGCTTGCGGAGGGAAAACCGCTTGCGGGATCAAGCACCGCAAGCGCCATGTGACGGGCGCCGCGCACCAGCATCCGCGCAAGGTTGCGTGCTTCCTCATCCGTGTCGCGCAACACGCTTTTATCTTTCGAAGGTTCCTGCGCAGAGGTCGGTGGAAGAGCCTGTCTCACCGTCATTGCGCCCTGCAGCTCGTCGGTCAAAATATTCACCAGTTCTAAATTTCAAATCTCTATAACAGCAGATCATTAACAAACGAGTGTCAGTCCGCCTTGATTTGCATCAAGTCCGGCGTCGATGGCGTGTCAGACCTGCAATCACGTCGTCAGCCGTAATCGCGCCGACGACGGCGCCGTTATCGACGACCGCGATCGATCCCCTCTGCCGGGCCAGCGCATCCATGATGTCGACCAGCGGCGTGGTGCTCTTCGCTGTTGCCGACACCGGCGGCGCCCCGGCATCGGCGGTTACCCCTTGCCGCATCACGTCGCCGGCGGTGAGCAGGCTGATCGGGTTCATGTGCTGGACGAAATCGGCGACATACTGGTTTGCGGGTGCCTGGACGATCTGCTGCGGGGTGCCGCACTGGACGATACGGCCGCCTTCCATGATGGCGATGCGGTTGCCGATGCGGAAAGCCTCGTCGAGGTCGTGGCTGACGAACAGGATGGTCTTTTTCAGGCGGCGCTGGAATTCCAGCAGCTCGTCCTGAAGGCGGGTGCGGATCAACGGATCGAGCGCCGAAAACGGTTCGTCCATCAGCAGGATCGGTGCGCCGGTGGCAAAGGCGCGGGCAAGGCCGACACGCTGCTGCATGCCGCCGGAGAGTTCACCCACCTTGCGATCCGCCCACTGGCTGAGGTTGACGAGTTCCAGCTGTTCATCGACGCGCTTGCGCCGCTCCGGTTCGGCGACGCCGGCAAGTTCAAGCCCGAAGCCGACATTGTCGGCGACGGTACGCCACGGCAGCAGCGCGAACTGCTGGAAGACCATCGAAACCGTGTGCATCCGAAGATCGCGCAGGGTGCGGGTGCCGGCCTTGTAGGGATCGACCGGTCCGGACGGGGTGGCGACGCTGACCGCGCCGCGCACGACCGGTGCCAGACCATTGACGGCGCGCAGGAGCGTCGACTTGCCCGAGCCGGACAGGCCCATCAGCACCAGGATTTCGCCTTCGCGCACCGACAGCGTGGCATCGGCGACACCGAGCACGATCCCGGTTTCTTCCGAGATCTGGTCGCGCGTCATGCCCTGGTCGAGCAGTTTGACAGCCCGTTCCGGGTTGTTGCCGAAGATGATATCGACATTCGAGAAGGTGACGGCGGCAGGCGCGGTCCGGTTCATCGCGTCGGTCATGACTTGCCTCCCGGTTCTGCCGTTCTGAACATGCGGTCGAGAATGATCGCCAGGATGACGATGCAGAAGCCGGCATCAAAGCCGCGGGCGATGTTGACGGTGTTGAGCGCGCGCACGACCGGTACGCCGAGACCGGGGGCACCGACGAGCGCTGCGATTACCACCATCGACAAAGACAGCATGATCGTCTGGGTAAGGCCTGCCATGATCTGCGGCATTGCGTAAGGGAGCTCGATCTTGCGCAGGACCTGCGACGGCGTCGCGCCGAAGGCGATGGCTGCTTCGGTCAGAGATCCGGGCGTCGAGATGATGCCGAGGCGGGTGAGTCGGACCGGGGCGGGGATGGCGAAGATGACGGTTGCGATAAGGCCCGGCACCATTCCAAGGCCGAACAGAATGAGCGCCGGGATGAGATAGACGAAGGTGGGAATGGTCTGCATCAGGTCGAGGATCGGCCGCAGGATTTCGTAGAGCCAGGGGCGACGGGCAGCAGCGATTCCGATCGGAATGCCGACCGCCATGCAGACGGCGGTGGCTGCAAGCACCAGCGCCAGCGTCTCCGTCGTCTCTTTCCAGTAGCCCTGGTTATAGATCAGCAACAGACCGATTGCGGTGAAGGCTGATATCGAGACGGATCGTCTCAGCCAGAAGGCGAGCGCCGTGACGATGGCGATCAGCACGAAGGGGTTCGGCCCCTGCAGCACGTACAGGATCGCATCGATGACCGCCGACAGCACGGTGGCGAGCCAGTTGAAAAACCAGTCGGCATTGGTGGTCAGCCAGTCGACCGCATCTTTCGCCCAGTTTCCAAGGCGGATCTTGCCGGTGGAATCCACAAGCCAGTTCGGGAGCGAGTTGGTTAGCCAGTTCACGTCGCGTGCCTGCCTCGTCTGGAAGGAAATACAAGGAGCGAAAGCGTTACCCTCGAGGGCGTCCCCAAGGGTCTACCAACGTCAGCGGATCCTCGGGACGGGCCCGAGGATCACGCCTTATCGCCGGCATTCGCCGGTTTGCGACGCGTGTTACAGGCCGAGTTCGGCCTTGACCGCTGCTTCGGCGGGCTTGCCGTCCTTGGTGGTGACGCCGGCAAGCCACGGGGTGATCGCTGCGCCATTGGCCTTCAGCCACGTGGTCGCCGCTGCTTCCGGCTCTTCACCGTCGTTGAGGATGCCGCCCATGATCTGGTTTTCCATCGGCAGCGAGAACTTCAGGTTCTTGATGAAGGTGCCGACATTGGGGCATTCCTGCGTGTAGCCGGCGCGGACGTTGGTATAGACTTCGGCGCCGCCGAAATTCGCGCCGAACACGTCGTCACCGCCGGTGAGGTAGGTCAGCTTGAAGTTGGCGTTCATCGGATGCGGTTCCCAGCCGAGGAAGACGACGGGTTCGCCGGCCTTGTCGGCGCGGGCGACCTGGGCCAGCATGCCCTGTTCAGAAGATTCCACCACTTCCAGCTTCTTGAGGCCGAATGTGTCCTTCTCGATCATGCCGAGGATCAGGCGGTTGCCGTCATTGCCGGGTTCGATGCCATAGATCTTGCCGCCCAAAGCATCGGCCTTGGCTGCGATATCCTTGAAGTCCTTGATTCCGAGTTCGGCGCCCTTGGCATTGGTTGCCAGCGTGTACTTGGCGCCGACGAGGTTGGGGCCGATGGATTCGACCGACTTGTCGGTGAGGAAGGGCCGGACGTCGGCTTCCTGGGTCGGCATCCAGTTGCCGAGGAAGACGTCGATATCCTTGTTCTTCAGCGACGAATAGGTGACCGGCACGGAAAGCACCTTCACATCCGTCTCATAGCCGAGCGCCTTCAAAAGGACGGAGGCGGTGGCAGTCGTGGCGGTGATGTCGGTCCAGCCGACATCGGAGAAACGGACGGTGCCGCAGCTTGCCGGCTCGGCGGCCGAAGCAGCTCCGCTCAGCGCCATCATGGAGACGGCGGCGGCCAGAATGGTCTTGGTCGAAACGGTCATGGTCATTTTTATGCTCCCCATTAAAATCATGCCCAACCTTATCAATATCTCTCCGAAACAGGCAAGCTTGTGCATCACGGCGTCTGAAGCCACCATTTGCGACAAGGCGCCGATTGATGGGTCGTTCGCGTATTTTTTGTGGGTTTTGCGTGGCGGCGCTTTTCTTCGATGCCGATCGGCATCACAAAGCCGCATGGCCAAGCTTTACTTCCATTACGCGACGATGAATGCCGGCAAATCGACCATGCTGCTGCAGGCATCCTACAACTACCGCGAACGCGGCATGCGCACGGCAATCTTCATCGCCGACTTCGACCACCGGGGCGGCCAGGGGCGCGTTGCATCGCGAATCGGCCTGTCATCCGATGCGATCCCGTTCAGCCCAGAGGACGATCTCTATGCGGAGATCTCAAAGCTGCATGGGCAAGAGCCGCTGACCTGCGTCTTTATCGACGAGGCGCAGTTCCTGACCTCCGAGCAGGTGTGGCAGCTTGCCCGCATCACCGACCGCGTCGGCATTCCGGTCATGGCCTATGGTCTGCGGACCGATTTCCGCGGGAAGCTGTTTCCGGGGTCGCAGGAGTTGCTGGCGATTGCCGACGAACTGCGCGAAGTCCGCACGATCTGCCATTGCGGGCGCAAGGCAACGATGGTCGTGCGTGTGGATGCCGATGGCGAGGCGCTTCGCGAAGGCGCACAGGTTGAAGTGGGCGGTAACGACCGCTACGTCTCGCTTTGCCGTCGGCACTGGGAAGAAAAGATGCGCTGCTGGTAAGCGGCGACGCGAAGACTGTCACTGTTCCCGTTTGCGTTGAAACGCCGTAGCGATTTTTCCAGCCTGTGATACCTTGAAATTCTCCCGGACGGTGGCATGGCCCCGGGAGTGCTTTGGGGAGGGCAGGGCATGGGAGATTACAGGCGATTTCACGAGGAAATATCCCGGATCGCGACGGCGTTTCAGGCAATGTGGGACGAGCTCGCCACATCCGAAGCGATGCTTTCGCGAGGGGTGAAGGACAGACACGTTCCAGATGTCGCAGACCTCGAAGCCGAGGCCGAGCGGCAGGCACGGGTGACGATGATGGGCGACGGCCTGGAGGCGGATCTCGCCAAAGCGGTCGGCGCGTTCGGCGATGCGGTGACGAGGCTGCGGCAGACCTTCGACGATCCTGTCGAGCCCACCAGTTTGAAGCGCATACTCGGCTGGACCACGAAATGGTCCGGTCAACGTTCGGGGCAAAACAGGACGGGCATCGAGCCCGTGAAGCAGCTCCTCGATGTCGGAAATGCTTTCTACACGCTGCTCGACAAGGAACGTGTCGCGCTGATGATGGGACGCTACCGGTTCGAGAGGGGGCTTCTCGACCTTGCCGACCACCGCAGGGAACTGGTGCGCGGGTTGATGGGCGAGGATCTGTCCAAACCCGACGCGGTGGGCCGGACGGAAGGCCTTTTCCGGCTGATGAACGGTATAACCGACCGGATGAATGCCAGCGTGATGACGCTCAATATCTTGCGCCACAAGGTGCTTTTCGACACCGGCGACCTGCTGGCAGTTCATCAGGCGCTCTGGCAGCGCGATCCACCGCTGCAGGGTCTTCTCCCCTACAGTGTTCCGGTAGCAGGGGTATTTGCCGAAAGTGCCTGGCGGGCCTCCGGTGCCGGGCAAGCAAAGCGGGCGGCGCAACAGGCCTTTGCCGACCGGTTCCTGCCGAAGGCGGAGACCGATCCGGTGTCCGTGACCGATGGGAGCGAGCCTGGAGAGGTGACGGCTGTGACGAGCGCCAGTGACGGGCGTTGGAGGATGCCGCACTGGCCGTTTGGCGGCTATCTGCGATCGTAAACCCGTGCTCCGCTGCCGATTTTTGTGCAGCGCGGTTGTTTGCCTGCTTGCGGAACCATATCTGTTGGAACAACCGGGCGGACCTATCGGCCCCACAGACAGGAGAACAGGATGCTCGATCGGCTCAAGGCCTCACTTCAGACCCTGGGCAAGGCGATCGCAAGGGGCATCGGACTGCTCGTCGCCGGGATCGTCTGGCCGTTTCGCGCCGCTCACGGCTGGTATGGCGAGCGGCACCTGATGGTGAAGGCGCCGATCCTGGCATTCCTCGTTATCCTGTTTGGTCTTTACGGCTATTTCTTCGTGCAGACCCAGATCTGGACCGGGTTCAACCCGAGCTTTGTCGATGCCTATCGCTGGAATGAGCGCACCGTGCCGGCCGGCCAGGATCTTCCTGCGACGGCGCCCGTGGCGGCTGCTGCTGCCGAAACATCGAACGGGACGGCCGCGTCTTCTCCGGTGCCCGCCGCGCCTGTTGTGGCTGCCCGCCAGTGCCAGTCGTCGGCGATCGTCGATGCGGCGGCGGATCTGACCGACGCCAACGTGAACCAGAATGCGTGGATCTCGTCCATGCTGCTCTACCGGCTCGGCTTCTTCGGCATCAGCTGGGACAACACGCCATTTCTCGACAACAAGGCTTCGTTCCAACGCGGCGTGAACCAGGCGGTGCGACGCACGTCCAGCGAACTTGTCGATACGCTCGGCCGCGTGCGTGGCACGTCGGGTGTCAACACCAACCTACAGGATGCCCGCGGCAACCTGCAGTTTGATGAGTATTCCTGGTATTTCGGTGTCGATCCGTTTGGCTTCAAAACGCCGACGCCGAGCTACTATCGCACCGCGATCGAAAAGCTGCGGGCCTTCAACGCCGATCTCACCGCCTGCAACGCGACCTTCGACAGCCGCTCCGACAATCTCGTGCAGTTCGTCGACCGGATCGCCAATGATCTTGGTGCGACGGCTGCGATCCTGCGCGACCGGTCGGAAAACCATGCGGCGGGCTGGTTCGATACCCGTGCCGACGACCGTTTCTGGTTCGCCTATGGCCAGCTCTACGGCTATTACGCCGTGCTTTCCGCAGCTGGTGCCGACTTCTCGCAGGTCATTCGCGAGCGCAACCTGACGCAGCTTTGGAACGAGACGCTGTCGCGTTTCCGCGCAGCACTTCGCATCCAGCCGTCGATCGTGTCCAATGGGGCGGAAGATGGGATGATCATGCCGAGCCATCTGTCGGTGATGGGCTTCCATACGCTGATGGTGCGCTCCAACCTCGTTGAAGTGCGCGGCGTACTGGATCGGTAAGACGGTGCGGCTGCGGCAGCGCTAGCTGATCAGCCGCAGTCTCAGCGCTTTTGCCACAAGCTGGGTGCGGTTGACGCAATCGAGCTTCTTGATGGCATTGGTCATGTAGGCGTTGACCGTGTGATCGGAGAGGGACAGGATCTTGCCGATTTCGGACGAGGTCTTGCCCTGTGCCGTCCAGCGTACGACTTCAAGTTCCCGCGTGGTCAGCGGCCCGAAGGTCGATGCCTGCTCCGATCGGCGGATGCGATCGAACACCGCGAAGGCGTGCAAAATCACCATGCCGATTTCGTTCAGTTCCGCCTGGGTCAGGCGCGGACGATCTCCCGACATGCGGATGCGGAAGCCGGTACCATCGACCGAATGAAGCGCCATCGCCACGCTGGTGATCATGCCGTACTGACGGCGCAGGGCGATCAGGTCCGGCGGGAGCTGGCCAGGCGAGTTGCGATCATCGAGACAGCAACAGTCCGGGAGCGACCAGCCGCTCGTGGCATCCGCCATCCGGGTGCGTGGCAGCAGCCGCAGTCGATCGAATTCGCGGATATAGTCCTTGGGAAGATTGGTCTCGACGATGATGCGGGACAGAAGCGTCTCGCTTGCAGGCGGAAGCTTGACCAGAGCGAAATGGCGCAAGCCAAATTCGCGTGTGGCCCGTTCAAAGACCGTCGAAATCTCCGCACGGGAGTAGGCTGCAGAAATTTCGCCGTTGAGGATCGATTGCCGCTCCAGCGTGATCATATTAGCTTCGAAAAAAGTGAATGGTTATTATGTTAAGCGCAACAAATATACTAATCGCTTTGTAAATCCAGCGGAAAAGTGAGCAAAAGCCCCCGTGTGGAGTAATTTTCCGAGATACTGTTATATTTGTCTCATGTATCGCCGAGATGGGCTCATTCGCAAGCCCTTTTGCGGTTCGTCAATCACCGGTCCGGCCTGATCCGGGGTAATTTAGACCCTGAGTCGGTCAAAGCTTGGTTTCGTGTTTGTGGGCCTTTGTCGTCGCCATGATCTTCTCCAGCCAGCCGAGCATGACGGCCGAGACCACAAAGGTGAGGTGGATGATCGTGTACCACATCAGCGTGGTATCCGAGTACTGGTTGGCATTGAGGAAGATCTGCAGGAGATGGATCGACGAGATGGCAACGATGGAGGAGGCGACCTTGATCTTGAGGCTTCCGGCATCCAGTTTGCCGAGGAACGAAACGTCAGCTTCCGTTTCGTCGAAGCGGCTAACGAAGTTCTCGTAACCAGAGATCATCACCATCACGATCAGGCTCGCAACGAGTGCCGCATCAATGAGACCCAGCATGGCGAGGATCATTTCGGCTTCACTCAGCGTGAAGACTTCCTTGGCGACTTTCCAGAACTTGAACATGAAAGACAGCGCGTAGACGGCGAGTGCGGCAACCAGGCCCAGATAGAAGACGACGAGGAGCCAGCGACTTGAGAGGATGATCTTCTCGACAAGCAGTTCCAGCGATTTCATGGGGGCCGTTCTCCGTTGCAGGCGCTGGAGATTCCCATAAGCCGGGCCGAAAACCGGTGCAAGATGCCTATCCTGACGAAAACGCCGCACCCCCTACGGGGAATGCGGCGTCCAGGATCAAAGGGCGATCGTCGGGGAGGGATCAGAACTTCTTCGTCACCGACAGTTTGAAGCTGCGGCCGGGCTCGCTGTAGAAGTCCTGCGCCGAAGCCGAAACGCCGTCCGGGACGCTGACCGCGTCAAAGTACTTCTTGTCGAACACGTTGAAGACGCCGGCCTGAACCTTGAGGCCGGAGAGATCGACGGTACCAACCTTTTCGGGTGCCCACCAGACGGTTGTGTCGACGAGGCCGTAACCGGGTGCCTCGAAGCCGGTGCCGCTGACCTTGTTGCGGGAGGACGCAAGCGTCAGCGAGACGTCCGAGCCCCAGGTCTCGGATGAATAGCCAAGGCCGATGATGGCGCGCAGCGGCGCGACCGAGTTCAGGTAGTCGCCGGTATCGGTATCCTTGCCGTGCGAATAGGCAAACGAGCCCCAAGTGCGCCAGCGTGGATCGAAGCGCCATTCGCCACCCAGCTCGATGCCGTAGATGCGGACGTGGTTGAGGTTTTCGTAGCCGGTGATGCCGCCGACCGGGTACTCACCGCCTGGAGGCGCGATGGTGACCGTGTCGATGAAGTTCTTGTAGTAGTTGTTGAAGGCGGTCGCCTTGAACGAATAGTCGGCCGCGTCGTATTTGGCGCCGATTTCAAAACCGTTGCTGGTTTCGGTTTCGAGATCAGGATTGCCGATGCGGGCATAGGAGCCCGGAGCGCCGTAATTCTGGTAAAGCTCGGTCGCGGTCGGTGCGCGGAAGCCGCGTGCATACTGGGCGAACAGTTCCAGTTCCTGGGTGGCCTTCCAGCCGAAGCGGAGTTTCGGCGAGATGCCGAAGTCGTTGTTGCTTTCGAGATAGGCCGGATCGTAGTTCGGGCTGTCCTCGAAGCTTGCGGTCGATTTCGGATCGTAATCGTACCAGTCGAAGCGCACACCGGGCGTCACCGTCAGGCGATCCTCGAAGAACTTGATGTCGTCTTCGGCATACATGCCGAAGATCATCCCGTCGACGTCAGGCATATCGGACGAATTGGAATGGAGCATGCGGCAGGACTGGGGACCGAAGGGTTGCGGGATGGTCGTCCAGTCGACATCCGGGCAATTGTCGACGCCTGAGGAATACTGGTAGGTCTTCTGCCACGAGAGCTCGCCGCCGAACCGGAATTCGTGGTCGACGCCGCCGATGGTCACTTCCTTCGAGGCGCTGCCGGAGATGCCGTAGCTATCCTGTGTCAGCTGGTTGTCACGGCTGTAGATACCGCTTGGCGAGCCGTAGTAGTAAGGGTCGCCTCCAATGATGCCGCCGCGTGGATCGGTGAGGCGGAAGCCGTCCGTCGTGTTATTCAGGCGCTGCTTCTGCCAATAGGTGATGATGCTTGCCTGATCGACAATGTCGTCGCCGCCGGGTGAGATGAAGTCGTAGGATGCCGACAGCCGCTTGCGATCGACCTCTTCGCCGCTCTTCAGCGTGCCCTGCTGGTAGCTCGTGGTCGTGCCGCGCATGTTGTCGCTGTCGATCTCCTTGTTGAAGAGTTCGCCGGTCAGGCCGAAACGATGGCCGCCCTCGATATACTGGTGGAACTTGGCGAGCAGGTTGCGCTGCCAGTAATCGGCGGGGTTGGCCTCCGTGCGGGTGGTACCGTAACCGCCGATATCGCCGCCATTATCGGTTTCGTTGCCGCGCTTGTAGCCGCCCTGGAGCATGAACCAGCTGTCACCGTGACGTGCGGCGATGGCGGCATTGTTGCCGAGGCTGCGGTCGGCGCTGTCATAGGTGCTCTTGGTCAGGGCGCCGAAATTACGGCCGTCCTCGATCAGGTCTTCCGGATTGATCGTGTAGAGCTGAACCGCGCCGCCGAGGGCGCCGGATCCGACGCGGCTCGAATCGGCACCCTTGGTGATATCGATCGTCGAAAGCGTGTCGAAATCGAAGGCGTTGTTGCCGCCACGGGCGCTATCGCGCGGGTCGGTCAGCCAGGGCTGGCGGATCCCGTCGATCGTCGTCAGGACGCGCTCGTTTTGCAGACCGCGAATGTTGATGCTCTGGCTCTGCCGGTTGAAGGTGACGCCGGCATCGACGCGACGGGAGAAATCCTTGAAATCGGTGACCATCCGGTCCTGGATGACCTGACGATCTGTCGTTTCGGTCAGCGGCGAGTCGGACTTGCCGACGGAAGTCCCGTCGCGCAACACGATCGGCTTCAGGGCGGTCGTATCCTGGCCATCGGCAACCTGGGTCGCGGCGGTCGTTCCAGCGGCGGTCGTTCCAGCGGTGGTCTGGGCAGTCTCCTGCGCCGATGCCGGCGGCGCGGCCGTGATCAGCAGAAGTGCGGCAGTTCCGGCGTAGAGATGGCGATGCCGCGACGAACGGGTAGGCATGGTGGTTCCCCTCAAAAAGACATGCAGAGACATCGGGCGCGGCGATAGCCTGCGTCCGGGTAACGTTCGGATTGTTTGATTTCCGCCGAAGCAGAAGCCCCGCAAAAAGCCTTAGAAATCTAAACTAAATGAGTCAAGTTTGAATCTGAGTGTAATACTCATGTTTTTGCGCGGCGTGTGGTGAGAGCACGCCGTGACGAGTGTTGGTCGTCGTCACGGCGTGGTTGGTCAGTGGCTCGGTGGTGGGTTTGCGGAAGTCGGAGAAGAGGCGACTGTCAGCCTGACGCTGCCGCGGTTGTTGCCGTAGGCGCCCCAGGCATCGTTGGCGAAGCAGTAAAGATAGCCGTCGCCCTTCGGTGTGAATTTCGCCTTGCTGCGGATCAGAAACACCTCGTGGGGCAGTTTGAGAATGCCGTTCTTGGGCGTCTGCTGCTGAGCGGGCGGCGGCACGTCGTTGGCGATCACGCCGATCAGGCTGAACCAGGGGAGCTCCTCCTCGCGACGGGTCCACCAGAAATCCACCTGCTGGTTTCCGGTCGACCATTTCCACGCCTTTTCGAGCTGGCCAAGGCCGCTCGAGGCAAGATGGGCAATCTCACCGGCCTGGAAGTTTCCTCCATCTTTCGGGCCATCGGCGTTGCACAGGACCGTGCCATCGGTCCACTCGCCTTTCGCGACGAACGTGTAGGTGATGCCCTTTTGCAGAAAGATGCCGGTGTCGTTCCAGTGGTCGCGTGCGAAGACATCGACCTCTGCGGGCAGGTTTGCGTTGGCGTGCCGGTAGCGCCCCTGCGACAAGGGCGGGGTGCGGTGCCGCTCGGAGGCGGAGCTGTGCAAATCTTCTGAAGGCGTTGCGGTCACGTGCGGTACGGCGCGCGGTCTCGTTTTCAGCTTGGCGAAGATGCCACTGGCGGAATCATGCAGCACGCCGCGCGGATCCGGCCTCAGCTGGTTTTCAGCCCCTTCGCGGAATACGAGGCCGCAGCTTTTTGCCTCGTTCATCATCCACAGGAGAGCGCCGTCCGAAAGGCCCGTTGCGGCATAGCCACCGCCGACATCAGCATGCACGCCCGGGAACCAGACCTGTTTCAGCGTTCCGGTCCAGCCATCCGGCTTGACCCAGAGCGTCGGCATGAAACTTTGGCGGAACTCGTCGAGCGCCACCGCATGGCGGGCGTTGAGGACGGCGGAACCGAGTGTCGTATCGTGAAACTCATGGTTCTCCGGGTTGTCGAGAAGGTTGAGAAACCCCATGTCATCGGGAATGCCGAGCGCGCCGACCGTATCCCAGACGCCGATGAACTGGATGAGCGTTGAGGCATTGCGGGTGCCGCCTGGGGCGACGTTGTGGAAGTGGATCTTGCCGGACTGTTTGCGCTTGGTGCCGGCTTCGCTCTTGGCGCGGTACTCCGTGAAAATCGCCTCGATCGCCTTCCAGGTTCCCTCTTCGTCGAGCTTAGAGGCTTTGATATCCAGAAGGCCGCATTTGGAGATCATGCCTCCGAGGCTGCGGACCGTGTAGGCGCCACGGCTGAAGCCGAACAGATAGATTTGATCTCCGGATTTGTAGGTGCTGGCAAGCCATTTGTAAGCGCCCTTGATGTTGTCAGCGAGACCCTTGCCGGTACCGCCTTCCACCGCACGTCGCCACCAGGTTCCGTCTGTGCCGACACCGGGGTGATAGTAGGCATCCTGTTTGATGCCAGCGGCATCCTTGTCGGCGACTGCATTGTAAATCTTGCGAACATTGGTCGGGCTAGGCTGGCCGCCATCCATATCGTCGGGCGTGTTCCAGGTGCCGTCGCAGCAGAGAATAAGGTTCATTGGTCGTTCCCCCTCGATCCCCCATGGATCAGAGATATATAAGATTGTATCGAGGTAAATTGCAACTTTGGTGTGTGGATGAGCGCGTTGTAGTGTGCATAATCAGGGCGCTGTTCCCGTTCCGGGCTTGTCGTGGGGAAGCGGCTGTGGCCATGGTTCACGCAAACCAACAAGCGAGAGACAAGCATGGCCCCCGTTCCATCCGACATCGAGATCGCCCGCGCGGCAAAAAAGAAACCGATCGCGGACATTGGCGCGGCGCTTGGCATCTCTCCCGAGGCGTTGGTGCCCTACGGCCATGACAAGGCGAAGATCGGGGCCGATTTCATCGGCTCGCTCCAGGGCCGCCCCGATGGCAAGCTGATCCTCGTGACGGCGATCAATCCGACGCCGGCGGGCGAGGGCAAGACGACGACCACGGTCGGGCTTGGCGACGGGCTGAACCGGATCGGCAAGAAGGCCGTCATCTGCGTGCGCGAGCCGTCGCTTGGGCCCTGCTTCGGCGTCAAGGGCGGGGCGGCCGGCGGCGGTTATGCGCAGGTCGTGCCGATGGAAGACATCAACCTGCACTTCACCGGCGACTTTCACGCCATTACCTCTGCCCACAATCTCCTGTCGGCGATGATCGACAACCATGTCTACTGGGGCAACGCGCTCGACATCGACACGCGCCGCATCACCTGGCGGCGGGTGATGGACATGAACGACCGGGCGCTGCGCCAGACCGTGACCTCGCTCGGCGGCGTGTCGAACGGGTTTGCCCGCGAAAGCGGCTTCGACATTACCGTCGCATCCGAAGTGATGGCGATCCTGTGTCTAGCGCAGGATCTGGCCGACCTTGAAAAGCGGCTCGGCGATATCGTCATCGGCTACCGGTTCGACCGCTCGCCGGTCTATGCCAGAGACATCAAGGCCGACAAGGCGATGGCGGTGCTTCTGAAGGACGCGATGCAGCCGAACCTGGTGCAGACGCTGGAAAACAATCCGGCGCTGGTGCATGGCGGGCCGTTCGCCAACATCGCCCATGGCTGCAACTCCGTGATCGCGACGAAGACGGCGCTGAAGCTCGGCGACTATGTGGTGACCGAAGCGGGTTTCGGAGCGGATCTGGGGGCCGAAAAGTTCTTCGACATCAAGTGCCGCAAGGCAGGGCTGAAGCCCGACGCAGCCGTGATCGTTGCGACCATCCGGGCGCTGAAGATGAATGGCGGCGTGAAGAAGGACGATCTCGGGACAGAGAATGTCGAGGCGCTGACGCGCGGCTGCTCGAACCTGGGACGCCACATCGCAAATGTGCGCAAGTTCGGCGTGCCGGTCGTGGTCGCGATCAATCACTTCATCTCGGATACCGATGCGGAAGTGGCGGCGATCAAGGACTACGTCTCGCATCACGGCGCCGAGGCGATCCTCTGCCGTCACTGGGCGGAAGGTTCCGCCGGCATCGAGGAACTGTCCTACAAGGTGGTGGAACTGGCGACAAGCGGTGCCGCCAACTTCAAGCCGATCTATCCTGACGACATGCCGCTGATGGAAAAGATCGAGGCGGTCGCCACCAAGATCTATCATGCCGGCGAGGTGACGGCGGAAAAGCCGGTGCGCGATCAGCTGAAGGCCTGGGAAAGTGCTGGTTACGGCCATCTGCCGGTCTGCATCGCCAAGACGCAGTATTCGTTCTCCACCGACCCCAACCTGCGCGGTGCTCCGGAAGGGCATGTGGTGCATGTGCGCGAAGTGCGACTGTCGGCCGGCGCCGGATTTATCGTGGCGATCACCGGCGAGATCATGACCATGCCGGGCCTTCCAAGCGCGCCTTCGGCCGAGCGGATCCATCTGAACGAAGATGGGCTGATCGAGGGGCTGTTCTAAGCATAGAGGCTGTCCAACGGTTTTTCTCCGGATCGTCCTTGCCTCTCGCCTTCGCAGGCGAGGGGCAACGTCATGCGTCTGTCACACCGAAATGGTCTGTTTATCCTTACTCTTCAGGCACTGGCGGTGACCCGACGATTCGGGGCCGGCCATCGGGAACATCAGGATGGATCTTGTTCTTGCGACACTCGCCATGGCCCTTCTGGCGATCAATCTCTTCAGCATCGCTATCGCCGGCCGGCGACTTTCGCATCGGGACAAGGCGAGCGACACGCCGGCGGTGATCACGCCGGACGGTGTCTCGATCGTCATTCCGGTGCGCGGCATCGAGGCCTATTCCAGCCTGACGCTTGCGCATGCATTCAAGCTCGAATGGCCCGATTACGAGCTGATCTTCTGCGTGCAGGACGAGGGCGATCCGATCATCGGGGAAATCCGTGCCGCAATCGCCGCGCATCCCGCGGTGCCGGCGCGGCTGCTGATCGGCGACGACCGGATCAGCGCCAATCCCAAGCTCAACAACTGCGCCAAGGGCTGGCACGCGGCGCGCCACGAATGGGTGGTGCTTGCCGATTCCAACGTGCTGATGCCGAAGGACTATATCCAGAACCTCGTCTCCGGATGGCGCGCCGATACCGGGCTTGTGTGTTCGACACCGATCGGATCGCGGCCGGACGGGTTCTGGGCCGAAGTGGAATGCGCGTTCTTGAATACGCTGCAGGCGCGCTGGCAATATGTCGGCGAGGCGCTAGGGCTCGGCTTTGCGCAGGGCAAGAGCATGCTGTGGCACAAGCCGTTTCTGGATGCGGCCGGCGGCATCCAGGCGCTGGCGGCCGAGATTGCCGAGGACGCGGCGTCGACCAAGCTCGTCAACCGGCATGGCAAGAAAGTGCATCTGGTGTCGGCGCCGTTCGAGCAGCCGCTCGGGCGCCGGGGGCTGGAGGAAATCTGGTCGCGCCAGACGCGCTGGGCCCGGCTGCGGCGGGTGACATTTCCGCTGTTCTTCACCCCGGAGATCCTGCTCGGGGCGCTGCCGCCTCTGGCACTCGGGCTGATCGCAGCCGTCCTGCTGGATCTCAATTCGGCAGCGGTGGCCGCAACCGTGTTTGCCGCAACCTACCTGCCGGAACTGGCCCTTGCACGGGCCAAGGGCTGGCGGCTTTCGATCCTGTCGCTGCCGGCGATGATGGTGCGCGACGTGATGCTGCCCGCCATCTGGATCAGAAGCTGGCTTTCCGGCTCGTTCGAGTGGCGCGGCAATGCCATGACGATCGGCACGCAGGAAAGCCGACTGACCGGCTCTTCGCCGGCCTGACCCTGGCACTCAACGACTACTCGCAGATGCGGTAGCCGCCATCCCTGTCGATGATGTCGAGATGAAGGTGATCCTCGTGGGCGGCATCGCTGCCGGGTGCGAGGACCGTGGTGAAATGCAGGCAGGCACCTGCGGCGGCCGTCTTCTGGAAGGCACCCTCCAGCGTGTGATCGTCGTCTCGACGCTTCATTACGACCTTCTCGCCGTTGTCGAGCTTGAAGGCGGCGACATCGAAGGCGTTGCCGCGGCCATGCTCGGAAATCTTGCCGGTCGAGGCGCTGTTTCTCAGGCGGCACTGGTAGGTGGAGCCGGGAACGAGGCCGGTGATCTTGCGGCCTGGCATGGCGATGTTGAGCGCGGGCTGGACCGTATCCTTCAGCCAGTGGGCCATGGTCAGCGCCGTCTTGCAGCGCATGGTCGCGCCGCCGAGATCGACGCCGGGCAGAACCTGCGCCACCTCGATCGGCTGCTTGATGCCGCAGCCATTGCCGTCGTCGATCGGTTTGACGGATTCGAACTTGGCGCCGATGGCACCGAGGTCTGCAAGGCAGGCTTTCAGTTCTGCGGCGTCTTCCTCGACGAGGAGCGGAGGAGGCGGGGTCTCGGCCTGTTCCTGCTTTTCGTCCGCAGGCTTATCGGCCGGAGTTTTGTCATCAGCGGTCTTGTCCTGCGGTGCCTTGTCGTCTGGCTTGGCGGCGTCCGGTTTGGCAGGTTCAGTCTTGCCAGGATTAGCTTGGCCGTCGTCGCTCGATGCAGCGGGCGTCTGTTCTGCGGGTTCTTCCGGCTTGGGAGTGGGGGTCGGGATGGTTTCTTCAGGAGCTTTACCGGTCTGTTCCGGGCTCTGGGTCTGTTCGGGAGCCGGGACAGGTGGCTCTGCGGGGCGTTCTGCCGGCTTCTCCGCAGTGGTTTCGGGCGTGATCTCGGGCTTTGCTTCGACGGGCTTTGCGGCGACCTCAGGTGTAGCAGCGGCTGCGGCCGTTGCCGCCGTTGCCGCCGTTGCCTCGGGCACGGGTTCACCACCCGGCTTCGCCATGGGAAGCGGAACGATAGCGAGGGCGGGGGCGGCGGGGATCGCGGCTCGGCTCTGGTTCTGGGCACCCTGTGCGGGGCGGGTCGACTGGTTTTTGCCGGACGAGGATTTGCGCGTCGGCTGTTTGCGGGTGCGCCCGGCATCGCGCATGAACTGGTCGATGATGTTGATTTCGACAACGTTCGGCGTCGAGCCTTGCGGTGCTGGGCGGGCGGGCAGAGGCGCTGCACCCAGTGTCAGCGGTGCGCTCATTGCCAGCGAAGTGCTTAAAGCGAGAAGGCATAGAGTATGCTTCATCCTTCGGTCGTCCTTTCCCATGTTTCGGAGACGCAACGCGGATGACCCTGTTTTGGTCGCATTGTGGCCAAATAAATCCACTTGCGCGTTTGCCGGAGCCGCGCTAACAATTCGCTCCATGATGATTTCGATGAACAACAACGGTAACTGGTGGTGGGCACGCTGACGCGGCCTTGACCAGTCATGTCCATCGACAAGACTACGACCAAGCCGCCCGATTACCGAGGCGGCTTTTTTATTGGCCGCTTCTCAAAATCCGGGCAGATCAACAGGGATTTTAGAGGCAGACATGGCGACGATCATTCACGACGACGGGTCCGAGACCTACGAAACCAGGGGCGGAATCAGCGTCAGCCGCGCCCGCAGGCCGGCCGAATATGCAACCGCGATCTCGTCTTACGTCGACCGGCTGGACGAGCGCCGCGGCGCGGTGTTTTCCTCGAACTACGAATATCCGGGGCGCTATACCCGCTGGGATACGGCGATTGCCGATCCGCCGCTCGGCATTACCTGCAACGGCCGGGCGATGTGGATCGAGGCCTATAACGGTCGTGGCGAAGTGCTTCTGTCGTTTATCACCGACAAGCTTGCGACGATTTCCGACCTGACGCTCGGCGAGCGCACCGACCGCCGTCTGGATCTGACCGTCAACCAGCCTTCTCGCGTGTTTACCGAGGAAGAGCGCTCGAAGATGCCGACGGTGTTTACCGCGCTCCGGGCCATCGTCGATCTCTTCCATTCGGATGCGGATTCGGCGATCGGTCTGTTCGGGGCGTTCGGCTACGATCTGGCGTTCCAGTTCGACGCGATCAAGTTGTCCATGCAGCGTCCGGAAGACCAGCGCGACATGGTTCTCTATCTCCCCGACGAAATTCTGGTCGTCGACCACCATGCGGCAAAGGCTTGGGTCGATCGCTACGACTTTGCCAAGGACGGCGTGACGACGGAAGGCAAGGCGCAGGATATCGCGCCCGAGCCGTTCCTGCGCACCACGGTGACGCCGCCGAAGGGCGACCACAAGCCGGGGGAATACGCGAGCCTCGTTACCCGCGCCAAGGAAAGCTTTCGCCGCGGCGATCTGTTCGAAGTGGTTCCGGGCCAGAAGTTCATGGAGCGCTGCGACAGCAATCCGTCGCAGATTTCCAACCGGCTGAAGGCGATCAACCCGTCGCCCTATTCGTTCTTCATCAATCTCGGCAACCAGGAATATCTGATCGGCGCATCGCCCGAAATGTTCGTGCGGGTGTCCGGCCGTCGCATCGAGACCTGCCCGATTTCGGGCACGATCAAGCGCGGAGAGGATGCGATTTCCGACTCTGAGCAGATCCTGAAGCTGCTCAATTCCAAGAAGGACGAGTCGGAGCTGACCATGTGCTCCGACGTCGACCGCAACGACAAGTCGCGCGTCTGCGAGCCGGGTTCGGTCAAGGTGATCGGCCGCCGGCAGATCGAGATGTATTCGCGGCTCATCCACACAGTCGACCATATCGAGGGACGGCTGCGTCCGGATATGGATGCGTTCGACGGGTTCCTGAGCCACGCCTGGGCAGTGACCGTGACCGGTGCGCCAAAGCTGTGGGCGATGCGGTTTGTCGAGGCCAACGAAAAGAGCCCGCGCGCCTGGTATGGCGGCGCGATCGGCATGGTCGGCTTCAACGGCGACATGAATACGGGGCTGACGCTGCGCACCATCCGCGTCAAGGACGGCATTGCCGAAGTGCGTGCCGGTGCGACGCTGCTCAACGATTCGGATCCGCATGAGGAAGAGGCCGAGACCGAGCTGAAGGCATCGGCGATGATTTCGGCGATCCGCGATGCGCGCGCCGGCAACACGGCCAAGGCTTCGCGTGACGTCGCCAAGGTGGGCCAGGGGGTGAAGATCCTGCTGGTCGACCACGAAGACAGTTTCGTCCACACGCTTGCCAACTACTTCCGCCAGACGGGAGCGACGGTCTCGACCGTTCGCTCGCCGGTGCCGGAAGAGGTGTTCAACCGGATCGATCCGGATCTTGTCGTCCTGTCGCCGGGGCCGGGCAATCCGAAGGATTTCGACTGCAAGGCGACGATCAAGGCAGCGCGGGCGAAGGACCTGCCGATCTTCGGCGTGTGCCTTGGCCTGCAGGCGCTGGCCGAAGCCTATGGCGGCGAGTTGCGGCAGCTGGCGCTGCCGATGCACGGTAAGCCTTCGCGGATCCGGGTTCTGGAGCCCGGCATCGTGTTCTCGGGGCTGGCGAAGGATGTGACGGTCGGGCGATATCACTCGATCTTTGCCGATCCGTCGACGCTGCCCTCCGATTTCATCATCACCGCCGAAAGCGAGGATGGCACGATCATGGGCATCGAGCACGCCAAGGAGCCGATCGCCGCGGTGCAGTTCCACCCGGAATCGATCATGACGCTGGGCGGCGATGCCGGCATGCGGATGATCGAGAACGTGGTGGCGAACCTTTCGAAAAAGCGCGCAACGAAGGCGGCCTGATGGACGATGCCGACACGGTGGGTGGCGCTGACGGCGTCACCATCGAACCGCTCCGGGACGAGTATATCGAGGGCTTTCACAAGGCGCTCGATATCGTCTGCCGCGAGCGGCGCTACATGGTGTTTCTGCGCGCACCTCCGCTCGACGAGATGCGGGATTTCGTGCGCGAGAGCGTGGCTGCTGGCAATCCGCACATCGTCGCGGTCGCTGACGGTGAGGTCGTCGGCTGGTGCGATATCCGAAGGCTGGAGCGCGATGTGCATGCTCATCGCGGCCTGCTCGGCATGGGCATCATTCCCGGGTTTCGCGATAGAGGCTTGGGCCGTCGGCTGATCGATACCGCGGTCGAGGCCGCGAACCGGTCCGGCATTCACCGCGTCGAACTCGACGTGCATGCGGACAATCACCGGGCGATCGCGCTTTACCGGAAGGTGGGATTTCAGGTGGAGGGCGTGGCGCGCGATGCGTTGAAGATCGACGGATGCTACCTGGACAGCGTGCGGATGGCGCTAATCTTTACCTGACGCCTGGTCTCTGACGCCCGATGCCCGCCTGCGACGATGCCCCGTTGTTGATAACGTCTGACGACGAGCATACCCGGCGACTGGACGCGCAAGACCGGCTTTGACAAACCGCGAGGCTTGCGCCATACAGCCGGCCATTATTCGAAACCGCCGCTGCGAGACGCTCTCGCCGCGGCGGTTTCGTCGTTTTGGGCATAGCTTCCTGCAAATCGCTTGCAGATGCAGGAGGACGATTAGTGAAGACGGGTATGGGCGATATGGACAGAGTGGCAAAGGACGACAAAAAGGTCGAGAGACTGGCGATGTGGGGCATCCCGATCTCGATCGGCGTGCTGTTCCTCAAACTTGCTGCGTGGTGGGTAACCGGCTCGGTGGCGCTGCTGTCGGACGGTCTGGAATCACTGGTCAACGTGGCGGCGGCATTCATTGCCTATTTCGTCATCCGCTATGCTCAGCGGCCGGCAGACGATGACCACCACTTCGGCCATCACAAGGCGGAATACATATCCGCCGTGGCGGAAGGCGCGTTGATCGTGCTGGCGGCGATCCTGATCATTCAGGAAGCCTGGGGCGCTCTGGGCGCCCCGAGCATGCCGGAAACGCCATGGCTCGGGCTTGCCATCAACGCTACGGCAGGCGGAATTAACGCGGTCTGGGCGACCGTGCTGATAAGGGTCGGACGGTCGCACCGGTCTCCGGCGCTTCTGGCAGACGGCCAGCACATCATGTCGGATGTGGTGACGTCGGCCGGCGTGTTCGTCGGTCTGGTGCTCGCGGTTCTGACGGGTTACCTCATCCTTGATCCGCTGCTTGCGATCTTCGTCGCCTTCAACATTCTCTGGCAGGGTTACAAGGTCATCACCCACTCGCTGGGCGGGCTGATGGACAAGGCGCTGCAGCCGGAGGAGGAAGCGGCCGTGCGTGCGGCGATCACCGCCCATTGCGACGGGGTTCTCGATGTGCACGATCTGAAGACGCGACGGGCGGGATCGGCTGCGTTTATCGATTTCCACCTGGTGGTGCCATCGCGAATGTCGGTCGGCGAAGCCCACGAAATCTGCGACCGCTTGGAAGATGCGATCAAGGAGGCTATTCCCGGTGCCACCCTGGCCATCCATGTGGAGCCGGAAAGCGAACACGCGCATGGCAAGCGTGTTGCCATTGAAAGCCATGCGAATCTGAAGGGAATTTAAAATGACGATGACGGATGTCAGCGGACTGTCGCAGCTCGGCAATCAGGTCGAGGCCCCAACGAGCCCCGAGACGGCGGTTCTGGAAAAGGTGCCGAACGGCAACCAGGGCACGGATTATGTGGTGCGCTTTACCGCACCCGAATTCACCTCGCTATGCCCGATGACCGGCCAGCCGGATTTCGCCCATATCGTGATCGACTATATTCCCGACGGGTTTCTGGTCGAATCAAAGTCGCTGAAGCTGTTTCTGCATGCGTTCCGCAACCACGGCGCCTTTCATGAGGACTGCTCGGTCTATATCGGCAAGCGGATCGTTGACCTGCTCAATCCGAAATGGTTGCGGATCGGCGCCTACTGGTATCCGCGCGGCGGCATTCCGATCGACGTGTTCTGGCAGACCGGCGAAGCGCCGAAGGGCGTGTGGTTGCCGGATCAGGGCGTGGCGACCTATCGGGGACGTGGGTAAGATTTATTGGCAATTAGCCCGGCACGCACCGGGCTAATTGCGACACTCAATGCGTTCGGGGAGATGGCCATTCCGCCTCAGACATTCATGTTGTCGTCGCCGCCGAAATCGCCGCCGCCGAAGTCGGACTGATCGTCGTTGCCGAAATCGGCCTGTTGCCAGCCGCCGTCATTGCCACCGGGATCGGGTGTTGCGTCGTTGCCGTTATCTGCGTCCGTATTGGAGGCCTCACGGATTGCGTCGTCGCCGATATAGGTGTTGTTGATGACGGTTTCCTCGGTTGGGCCGCCTGTGAACGGATTGGCTTCGGCTGCGGGATTGCCCAAGCCGAGGCCTGACATGTGGTTGCCGAACAGGCCCGAAAGCGAGTTGGCAAGCAGCATGCCGCCCGCCACGCCGGCGGCCGTGCCAAGTGCGCCGCGCAGAAAACCGCCGCCAGCAGATGGTGCCTGACCCTGCTGATAGCCGTGTGCCCCCTGCATCTGTGATGACCAGGGACCTGATGGGGCCGGTGCTGCGCGATAACCGTCGTCGTTGCCGCGGTATGGCTGCTGATATCCCGGTCGCGCACCCCAGGGGCCGGATGGCTGCTGGCCGGCCTGTTGGGACGGCATTTGCGGTGCCGGAGGGCGAGGCGCCTGACCGGAGCCGAAGATCGAGCTCAGAAAACCGCCGCCTTGTTCGTCGCGCCTGGTGTCGCTTTCGCCGGCCTGAAGCTGCTTGACCTGTTCTTCGAGCTCGCGGATGCGGGCGGATGCGGCCTCAAGGCCCTTTTCCTGAACGATCACCGCCTGGGCGAGGTAATAGGCGGAATAGGGCTGCTGGCGGGTCGCATCATCGATCAATGCCTCCGCATCACGGTCGCGCGGGGTGGTCGAGGCTGTTTTCACGCGATCGAACAATGCGGTCAGAAGCTGGCGTTCTTCCGGTGACATGGTCTCACTCCTTGTGGACGTCCCAAGCGGCCGTCATCTGACAAGGAGTTAGTCGGCATTTTCGGGATTTCAAACCCGCTGCCGGGTTAAATCTTGTTCATGTAGAACATGCGCCGCCTGACACTATGATTCAGGCGGCGCAGCCTATCTTGTTGTAATATCAGCCGAATGCGAGCGTCAGGCCGAGCACTGCGGTTGCTGCGCCGAGGATGCGGGTTACAGCTGGCGCAAAGCGCGCGATACCGAGGCCGAGCGCGATGCCGGCTGCGTGAAGAAGAGCTGTCGCGATGACAAAGCCGAGGCCGAACTGAAGCGCACCGGCGCTGCCGAGTTCGCCGCCATGGGCATGGCCGTGGAACAGCGCAAAAACGCCGACGATTGCAGCGCAGGCGGCTGTCGGAAGCTTGACGGCGGTGGCGACCAGAAGACCGAGTGCGATGACCGAGGCGAGGATCGCCGGTTCAACGAAAGGCAGATCGAGACCGGAGACCGCGAGCACGAAGCCGAGCGCCATGGTGCCGACGAATGCGGCAGGCACGGACCAGACGGCCTTGCCGCCGATCTGTGCTGCCCAGAGGCCGACGGCGAGCATGGCAAGCACGTGGTCGAGGCCGAAGATCGGATGCGAAATGCCGGCCATGAACGAGCCATGTGCTTCAGGATCGAGATGGGCAAAGGCTGGAGCGGCAGCAACGACGACTGCGCCCGTTGCGAGCGAAATATGCTTCAGGGCGGTTTGGAAAGGTCTGGTCAACATTTTGATCCCCGATGAAATACATGATGCGTGAAGCGTAAAACGATAGGCAAGAGCAGTCACCGCGTCCATTGCCAATTGTAACGATCCGGCGATGCGGACTACGTCATTCACCTTAGTCGCTGGAAGCTTGCCATGTTCAGGCCGGGGTGCATTGTTTTGTGACCGCGAACACATTATGTCCCGTATATGAATTTCATGCAGGAGACTTTGACCGTGCTGAACGACGAAGACGACACAGAAGACAAGACGAAGGAACTGCCGCTCGGTAAGGAAACGGAGGCGAATCTTTTCAAGTCGCGTTCGATCTTCATCTACGGAGCGATCACCCAGGAACTGGCGCAGAAGGTCAACACGCAGCTCGTGGCACTTGCCGCGGCCAGCGACGAAGACATCCGCATCTACGTGAATTCCCCGGGCGGCCATGTCGAGTCGGGCGATTCGATTCATGATATGGTCAAGTTCATCAAGCCGAAGGTCTGGATGATCGGCACGGGCTGGGTCGCTTCTGCAGGCGCCCTGATCTACGTGTCGGTTCCGAAGGAACGCCGCATCGCGCTGCCGAACACCCGCTTCCTGCTTCACCAACCATCTGGCGGTACGCGCGGCATGGTCTCCGACATCGAGATCCAGGCCCGTGAAATCATCAAGATGAACGAACGCCTGAACAAGATCATGGCAGAAGCAACCGGCCAGCCGATCGAAAAGATCGCAGCCGATACGGACCGCGACTACTGGCTGTCGGCACAGGAAGCCGTCGCCTATGGTCTTGCATCCAAGATCGTGACGTCGCAGAGCGAAATCTGATCCAGACGTCGTTCTGACAAATCAAAATCCCTCGTCGGCTTCAGGCCGGCGGGGGATTTTTGCGTTTGAGGGCAATCGTTTCAGGCGCGGGTAGGGGCCGACAGGTCCGGATGACCCGAACCCTTTCGGCCACCGCGCGATATCAGGCGAGCTTGCGGGTGGGTACGGCGGTTGCCGGGACGCGGCCCTGCTGCCAGTGGGCGGCAAAATCCATGAACGCATCGGGCGACATCGGTTCCGCGAAGGCATAACCCTGCAGCACCTGGCAACCAAGGCCACGCAGGATATCCATATGGGCTTCCGTTTCGACGCCCTCGGCGACGATCTCGATCCCTTGCGAACGGCCGATCTCGATGATCGAAGCCACAAGCCGGTGCTGGGGACCTGACGCCTGAAGCGGAGAAATCAGCTGCCGGTCGATCTTCAGCCGCTTGGGGCCGAGTTCCAGCAGACTGACGATCGAAGCGTGTCCGGAGCCGAAATCATCCAGCTCGATATCGATACCCAAATCCTTCAGCGTGCCGATGATCTTGCGCAGGCCGCGGTCGTTTCCTTCAAACGAGATCGATTCCAGAAGTTCGAATGCAATGCTGCCCGGCGCAAACGACAGGTGCGACAGCTGCTCCAAAAGGTTTTCGTCCTTCAGGCGCTGGGCTGAGACATTGACAGAGACCCTTGGGACGGCAAGCCCGCGGGCACGCCAGCGGGTGGCCTGGAACAGCGCTTTTTCGAGAATGAGCGCGTCGATCTCACCGGAGCGATGAAGACCTTCGGCAATATCGAGAAACGCTTCGGGCGCGAGCAGGCCGCGGGTCGGGTGGACCCATCGGGCCAGCGCCTCGACACCGACGATATCGAGGGTGACGGCATCGAACTGCGGCTGGAAGAAGGGAACGATCTGGTCGTTCTCGATTGCCGCGAGAAGCTCGTCGGACGTGCGTTTTACCTGGATCGCCGTCAGAAGCAGGGACTCTGAAAACACCTCGGCGCGGTTACGGCCGCGTTTCTTGGCCTCGTACAGTGCGACGTCGGCATTGATCAGCAACTGGCGCGGTTCTTCGAACGCAAGCGTCTGCATGGCGATGCCGGCGCTGCAGCCGACATGGCATTCCTGGCCGTCGATCGTCATCGGTTTGGCGATCGCCTTGACGATCGAGCGGCCGAGATGTTTTGCGCGCTCTTCCGGGGCTGGGCCGCTGGTGACGACCACGAATTCGTCGCCGCCGATCCGCGAGACGAATTCGTCATGGCCGATCAGTTCCAGGAGCCGGGCCGTCGTCTGGCGCAGGACCTCGTCGCCGGCCGCGTGGCCGAGCGTGTCGTTGACTTCCTTGAAGCGGTCGAGATCGAAATGGATGAAGGCCAGGCGGTGACTGTGCGTCGTCGCGTTCGAGGCTTCCATGAACTGGTCGAGAAAGCGCCGGTTGGGAAGGCCGGTCAGGGCGTCGTGCAAGGACTGGTGCTGCAACGTGCGGCGTGTCGCGCGCAACCGCTCGTTCTGTTCTTCAGCGCGGGCGCGCTCTTCCCGCAGTTCGATCTGCAGATTGACGTCATCAGTGACATCCCAATTGGCGCCAACGACGCGTTCGACGCCTCCCGATGTTTTGTAGGCCTTCCCGTGCGCGCGGATGTGACGGATCTCGCCCGAAGGTCGGACAATCCGGAACTGGGTAATATAGGGCTCGGTGGCACCGATGACCTCGTTCAGCCGATTTTCAGCCGTCTCGATATCGTCCGGATGAACAGTCGAACGCCAATCCTCGTAAGTGAAGATGTCCTTGCCCGGAGGCGCAGAATACAGGTCCTTGAGCCGCTCGTCCCAGAAAAGGCGGTCTGTGGCGCCCTCGTATTCCCAGACGCCGATCTGCGACGCTTCGAGTGCCAGCGTCAACCGGTGGTGAATGGTCTCGAACTGCTCCTCACGGTGTTGCAGATCGACGATGTGGCGATTGCGCTGCCTCATCAAGATGCCCACCCAGATCATCGGGGCGACGATGCAGAGTGCGATCAGCGTCGCGTAGGCATAAAGCCAACCGATATCCGGCGGGGTCGTGTTCCAGCCGGCTTTCGGGACGGCTGCGAGATACCAGGTGTCGTATCCGAGCTCGATGCGGGCACGAACCGCATCGGCGGAGAAGATCGCCGGGTCACCGGTAAAGACGTCCTTCGCAACCGGTGCCGGCCGCCTGGAGATCGCGATGCTGAGGGGTTGCCGTTCGGTATCGAGGTCGATGTCGCGGAACAGGCGCTCCACGTCGATCACGCTCGAGACGATGCCCCAGAAATGTCCGTTGGCTTGCGAGAAAACCGGGTAGCGGGCCAGCAGTCCCAGTCCGCCCTGAGCGAGTTCGACAGGTCCGGCGATCGTGGTGGACCGGCGCTTGATCGCCTCCATGACGGACACTGACCGTTTGGGGTCGGCCGTGTAATCTCGTCCGACGAGCTGCTTGTTCTGGTCGTAAGGGTAGACGTACCGGATCACAAGATCGGGCGCCACGGCGACGTTCTTCAGCTGCGAGGGAACAGCGAAAACTCGCTCCGAGAGCGCCGCAAATTGCGTTTGCGTGATGGATGGGTTTGCAGCGATCGCGGCAACGAGACCCTGGACCAGATTGACGTTGCCGCGAATATTGGTTTCGAGGCTTGAGGACACGCGCGCCAGTTGTTCCGACGCGACGAGCCGCTGCTGCGCCATGTATTGGGCGCGCTCTTCCAGATCGGCCCGGACAATTCCGAAAATGACCGCAGCGACCATAATGAAGGCGGGCAAATACCAGCCGAACCGGTAGAATCGCCGTTCCCGGCTTCGGCCGGGCTTTATCATGGAGGAAGAGAAGAGCATGCAATGTTCCAACAGGTCTCCCGCCAACATTTCAGACAAGGCTTAATTTAGTCTGAGATGTAACGGCGCCCGACGGGTAGTCGAGCCGAAATACTGGTCTCCACTCCAATATTTTTGAGAAATCCGGCCCTTTATACATGACTGAAAATCGGAAAAAATCAGTCGGCCTGGTCATCTCTTGGGCTTGTCTCGCGGCGGCCGGTCGTGCTCCATGCACCCTTCACCGCGTCGGGTTCTCATCATGTTCAAAGACTTCTCTTTTTCCGCCCTGACGATGGGGATGCTGACCGCGTTTGTCGGTTTCGTCAGTTCCTTTGCCGTGATCATTCAGGGTTTGCAGGCAATGGGCGCCAATAGCGATCAGGTCGCCTCCGCGCTCCTGGCGCTTTCCCTGGCGCTCGGCATCCTTGCCGTGAGTTTCTCGGCGGCGCTCAAGATGCCGATCAGCATTGCATGGTCGACGCCTGGTGCCGCTCTTCTCTCGGGGATCGGGATGATCGAGGGCGGATTTCCCGCAGCCGTCGGCGCCTTCGTCATCTGTGGCGGGCTGATCATGCTGTCGGGCCTGTTCCAGCCGCTCGGGCGCGCGATCCGAATGATCCCGGGGCCGCTTGCCAATGCGATGCTGGCCGGTATCCTGCTCGGCCTGTGTCTTGCTCCCGTGAAGGCGGTGGCGTTCGACCCGATGCTGGGACTGCCGATCGTGCTGACCTGGGCGGTCGTCGTGTCGCGCTGGCGGCTTCTGGCCGTGCCGGCCTCGCTTGCCGCGATGATGCTGGTGCTGATCTTCGGCGTCGACCTGCCGGCAGATACGCTGAGCCAGATCGGCGCTGCGATCCATCCGCAATTCGTGTTCGTCGAGCCGGTGTTTACCTGGCACGGCGCGATTTCCGTGGCGGTGCCACTGTTTATCGTCACCATGGCGTCGCAGAACATACCCGGCATCGCGATCCTCAAGGCCCACGGATACGAGCCGCATCCCGGACCGATGTTCGTGGCAACCGGCGCCCTGTCCTCGCTTGTCGGCGTTTTTGGCGGCGTGCCGGTCAACATGGCGGCGATCACGGCAGCGATGTGTGCCAGTACCGACGCTCATCCGGATCCCGCCCGGCGTTACGTAGCGGCGATCATCGGCGGCTTCAGCTACGCGGCGCTGGGGCTGGTGGCCGGCGGCATTATTGCCTTCGTATCGCTCGCGCCGCCGATCCTGTTGCAGGCCGTCGCCGGGCTCGGGCTGATCGGCGCGTTCTCGAACGCGGCATACGCCGCCTACCACAATCCCGCTACCCGCGAGGCTGCAGCCATCACCTTTATGGTCACCGCTTCCGGAATCGCCTTCGCCGGGATCTCGGGGGCGTTCTGGGGTCTGCTGGCCGGTGGCGTGATGATGGGTTTGCAGAAGGCTCTCAGACGCGAAAGATTCCCTTGAAAGGGAACCGCGGCCGTCGTTGCAACATCAAATGCCGTTCGAAAGTGCACTTGCACGTTCTCTGCCCGCCCGCTATAGATTCTCCCATGACCATGACAGGTGCGATCATGTCCGACCGTTTGCCGACCCGCAGCTTCGCTGCCGGGGCGACGGTTTTCGCGCCTCTCTCGCTTCTTAGCCTCGACCTTACACTCGGTTGCCGGGTCCGTTGAGGAGCGCCCGGCGGCCGAAAGCCCGCCGGCGTAAGAGCTCCTCGCAAGATTTACCGATATAGCTGAGACAGACCTTAAGAGGTCGCCATCCTCATTAAGCAGGCCCCAAAAGTGCGGCGCGCGGCGGATGGATAGGACGAGGACTTGAAGACCATGGACGCCAAGAATTCCAACGTGACTACTGCCAACAAGGCTAAGGGTATGGCCGACGCGGCGGTGAAATACCGTGCCTATCCCGCCATCAACATTCCCGACCGGACCTGGCCGTCGAAGGTGATCGACAAGGCGCCGATCTGGTGCTCGGTGGACCTGCGTGACGGCAACCAGTCGCTGGTCAACCCGATGGGCCACGATCGCAAGGCCCGCATGTTCAAGCTGCTCCTGGATATGGGTTTCAAGGAAATCGAGATCGGTTTCCCGTCGGCTTCGCAGACCGATTTCGACTTTGCCCGCTGGTGCATCGAAGAGGGTGGCGTTCCCGACGATGTGTCGATGCAGGTGCTGGTTCAGTGCCGGCCGGAACTGATCACCCGCACGTTCGAATCGCTGGAAGGCGCCAAGCATCCGATCATCCACTTCTACAACTCGACATCGGAACTGCAGCGCCGCGTGGTGTTCGGCAAGGATGTCCGCGGCATCAAGCAGATCGCTGTCGATGCGGCGAAGATGATCACCGACATGGCTGCCAAGGCCGGCGGCGATTACCGGTTCGAATATTCTCCGGAGAGCTTTACCGGCACCGAGCTGGAAGTGGCGTTGGAGATCTGCAACGCAGTCATCGAGGTGGTAAAGCCGACTGCCGACAACAAGCTGATCCTCAACCTGCCCTCGACCGTCGAGATGGCGACGCCCAACATCTACGCCGACCAGATCGAATGGATGTGCCGCAATATCGACTCCAGAGAAAATGTCATCATCTCGCTGCATCCGCACAACGACCGTGGCACCGGGATTGCGGCGACGGAGCTGGCGCTGATGGCTGGCGCCGACCGCGTCGAAGGCACGCTGTTCGGCAATGGCGAGCGCACCGGCAATGTCGACGTGGTGACGCTGGCGCTCAACATGTACACGCAAGGGGTCGATCCGGGGCTGGACTGCACCGATATCGAGCGCATCAAGGACGTCTACGAATATTCGAACGAAATGGTCATTCCCGAGCGCCATCCTTACGTCGGCGAACTGGTCTATACGGCGTTTTCCGGCTCGCACCAGGATGCGATCAACAAGGGCATGAAGGCGATCAAGACGGCCAACCATCCGGTGTGGGAAGTGCCTTACCTGCCGATCGACCCGCGCGACGTCGGCCGGTCCTACGAGGCGATCATCCGAATCAACTCGCAATCGGGCAAGGGCGGCATCGCCTATATCCTGCAGCAGGATTACGGCATCAACCTGCCGCGCAACTTGCAGGTGGAGTTCCGCGAGGACATCCAGCGGATTACCGACGAAGAAGGCAAGGAAGTCGCTTCCAAGCGCATCCATGAGCGCTTTATCGAGCGCTATGTGGACCAGCCTTCAGCACGGCTGAAATTCGTCGATCACCAGACGTTCCCGGCCGGGATGGAGCACAAGGGCATCCGCGTCGTTTCCGCCGAGATCACCGATGGTGGCGAGACGAAGACGATCGAAGGCCGCGGCACGGGCCCGATCGACGGGTTCATCAACGCGCTGTCGGCCTATCTCGGGATCGAGCTGTCGGTGAATGAGTATTCGGAACACTCGCTGCAGCATGGCTCGAACGCCTCGGCGATCGCCTATGTCGAGGTCGAGCATCCGGGTGGAAAGCTGTTTGGCGCTGGGATTAACAACAACATCGTGACGGCCTCGCTCGATGCGATCGTGTCGGCGGCGAACCGGGTGTTGGAAGAACGCGGCCGGTAAGCCGGGGCCTGTAGGGTATCAGAAGACACAAGCCGCATCGCTAGCCGATGCGGCTTTTTGCTGGGATCAGGTGGACCTGATCGCGCGTCGCTCAGATCAGTCCCGCGGCCTTGGCGGCGATCTCGTCGAGATCGGCGGCGGAGGAGGGGCCGACGACGACATAGGTCGCGAGCGGCGTGCTCCAGGACACAAGACCCGTATCGGCGCGGATGTCCTCGACCGGTTTGTTGGTGTCCGGACGGGTCTTGGAGAAGGTGATCGCGATGATCTCTCCTTCATCGCCGCGGCGGTAGAGGAGGAGGCCGGAGGGGCGGTTGTCGGCGGTGAAAAGCCGTGCGCCGGCGAAGGCGAGCCCGCTTTGCGATAGGTCCGGAATGCGAAAGGCGATGCCGGTGCCTGTGGTCAGCCATGCGAGGATATCGCCCGGCCTGTCGGCACCGATTTCCACCAGACGATCGGGCAAGCGGGTATAGAGCCGGTAATGGGCGACGACGTCGTCAAGCCAGTCCCGCGAATCGAGCTGCACTTCCGAGCCGCCGAGACGGGTCGATCCCGGCTGGGTGCCGAGCGCATAGCCGATGCCGCCGCCGAGGCAGAGACTGAGAAGACATGCGAAAAGGGCCTGCGTTCTGCTTGGCTTGAACGAGAGTGACTGGCGCTTTTTATCATCAGGCAGCCTGATCGCGCGGCGCGGCAGCGGTGCGTTCTTGATGGTGCGGACGAGTTCGAGCGGCAATGGTTCCTTCATGGCATCGTCGAAGACGCGCCGGCCGTAATCCGTGCCGCGTTTCAGGTTGTCATGCAGGGCCCGCGCCTGCGGCTCGTTGACCAGAAGCGCTTCGATCTCCTGCCGTTCGTGTTCGTTGGCTTCGCCATCCAGGAAGGCCGAAATGCGCTGTTCGAGCGCGGACGAGGAAGCACTGGCTTTCATGCGCGGCGCTCCGATGCTTCCGGCGCGATTTCCGACAGTCTGAGCCGTGCAGAACACAGGCGTTCGGCGAAGGCCTGTTCCGGAATGCCGAGTATAGCAGCCGCCTCGCCATAGGCGAATGCCTCGACGTCCACGAGAAGGAAGACACTGGCGAGGCCTGAGGGCAGGGACAGCAGGATCTGATCCGATGTGGCCATCGTGGAAATTTCGGTAGCCGATACGACGCCCTGTGCCTTCGGGGTGGAGGACGGCTGGGTCTTGCGGCGCTTCTTGATCTCGTCGGACCAGGCTGTTCGCATCAGGCTGAACAGCCAGCTTTCGATGCGGCCTTCGCCCTTCCAGTGATGGCTTTTCTGGATTGCACGCGAACAGACTTCGCGCACCAGCCTGTCAGCATCCTCGGCGGTGCCTGCAAGCGTCAACGCGAAACGACGAAGCCTCGGCAGCAAGGCTACGAGGTCACGGCGAATGTCCATGGTCTGGGTCGGATTGTTCATGCGGAAACAAGCTTAACGGGGCTATGCGTTATGATTACGGCCATCTCGTTAAGCTATGAATCGAATGTGATGCATTTGCAACAGGCGACGCAATTAATCTACAAGATTTCGACGGTCTCGGGCTGGATCGCCGGCATAGGCAGTGGTTGATCGCCATAAAAGACGTGGCTGCTGTCCAGCGCAATGCCGTCACCTGCCTGCGTCAGCCCGTAGCGTTCACAAACCAGGTTCCAGTTGCCGGGTTCGCCCGACAGCGAAAACAGGTTGTAGGAAGCAGGTGGCTTGTGGCCGCCCGGACCCTGCGAGGCGGACGCTATACCGACGACCGGCACGGGCCGGTTATGGGTCTTGAGTTCGTAGACGGTGTTAAGATGCGTATGGCCGTGCAGCACCAGTTCGGCGCCGCCGGTCGAGATGGCCGCAGCAAATCGACGGATGCCGATCATACGCTTGTGCGATGACGCCGCGCCGTGGATCGGCGGGTGGTGAATCATCACCACGCGGAACAGTCCGCGTTCGCCGGCTTTCTTAAGAAGGTTCACTGTTTCGCGCGCCTGGCGCGGGCTGAAATAGCCGGATGCGGAAAACGGCGGCGTCGCGTTGGATGTGGAGCAGCCGATGATGGCGATCGGGCCACGCTCCCGGTAGGTCGGGAAGATGTGATCGTCCTTCGGCCATTCGCCCGGATCGTCGTCGCTTTTCACGAAGGGATACCAAGCGGCAACCGACTTGTCGTGAGCGCCCGGCACATAGGCGTCGTGATTGCCCGGCACGACGGTCGTATCGGCGGGTTCGCCGATCGTATCGAGCCATTCGCGGGCCAGCCGGGTTTCGATCTTTGTCGCCAAATTGACCAGATCGCCTGTGATGAGCAACTGGTCCGGCTCTCGGTCCTTCATGTCGCTCAACAGCAGATCCAGCGTGTTGACGAGAAGATGCTTTCGGCGGGTGCGGTGCCAATTGACGAAACCGGTGATGCGTTTTGACAGAAGCTCGCGCATCGTCAGCCGCGGAAGGGGCCCCAGGTGGATATCGGAAATATGCGCGAACTTGAACATGGCGAAGACATAACGCATGAGAGAGCAATTGGTACCGAATTTATCGCCGCTCCCGAAGTTATGAAGTGGAACGCCTGAATGGTTGAGCAGGGCATTCCCGAAGTTACCGGCGGCCGGGCCCGCATTCTCGTCTGGCTGATGCACAAGGCGTTCATCGTCACACGAGGCATGACGATGGGTGTGCGGGCCGCCTGTTTCGACGACGAGGGCCGGATTTTCCTGGTGCGCCACACCTATGTCCCGGGATGGTATATGCCCGGCGGCGGCATGGAACGCGGCGAAACCGCGCTTCAGGCGCTGCACAAGGAATTGCGGGAAGAGGGCAATCTGGAAGTCCTGGGAGTGCCGGAGCTTTTCCACGTCTACCTGAACCGCAACGCATCGAAGCGCGACCACGTGCTGTTCTACAAGGTCAACGTCAACCAGACGGCGCCGCGCGCCGCGGATTACGAAATTGCGGAAAGCGGCTTCTTTGCCCTCGAAGCGCTACCGCCTGAGGTCACCCAAGCGACAGCGCGCCGATTGCAGGAGCTTTCGGGAAAGATCGAGAAGGGGGAGTACTGGTGAGAGTTACCCGCTTTCCTACCCCCGCCCATGCGGTGCGTCGAGATCGAGCTCTGGTCCTGTCGGGACGATGCCGGTGGGGTTTATGGTTTTGTGGCTCTCGTAATAGTGGTGCTTGATGTGGAGGAGATTGCAGGTCTCGGCCACGCCTTCGTGCTGGTAGAGATCGCGCAGATAGGCTGAGAGGTTCTTGTAGTCGGCGATGCGGCGGATGTTGCATTTGAAATGGCCGACATAGACCGGATCGAAGCGGATGAGTGTCGTGAACAGCCGCCAGTCGGCTTCGGTCAGCTTGTCTCCGAGCAGGTAGCGGCTTTTCGAGAGACGGGTCTCGAGACTGTCGAGCGTTTCGAACAGCTTTGAGACGGCCTCTTCATAGGCGTCTTGCGTGGTGGCGAAGCCGGCCTTGTAGACGCCGTTGTTGACGGTGTCGTAGATGACCGCGTTGATCTTATCGATCTCACTGCGCAGATTGTCTGGGTAGAAATCGACATCGGAGCCGGTGATGCCGTCGAAGGCGCTGTTCATCATGCGGATGATTTCGGCGCTTTCGTTCGAGACAATCGTGTTCTGCTGCTTGTCCCAAAGGACCGGAACCGTGACGCGGCCGGAATAGGCGGGATCGGCTTTCAGATAGACCTGGTAGAGATAGTCGGAGCCGAACAGGGCGTCGCCGGTTGCGCCGTCGCGTTTGCGGAATTCCCAGCCGTTTTCCAGCATCAGGTAATCGACGACGGAGACAGAGATCAGGTCCTGCAGCTTCTTGAGATTGCGGAAGATCAGGGTGCGGTGCGCCCAGGGGCAGGCGAGCGACACATAGAGATGGTAGCGTCCGGCCTCGGCCTTGAAGCCGGGTTTTCCGGACGGTCCGGCAGAGCCATCTGATGTCACCCAGTTGCGGAACTGTGATTCGGAACGCTTGAAATGACCCTTGCTGGCCTTGGTATCGTACCAGACGTCGTGCCACTTTCCGTCTACCAACATGCCCATTGCAATCTCCTTGGTTGTCTCAGCAGTTAGATACGGCAAAGCCAGACAATGACGAGGTGCGATTTTGTAAACGCTGCGTTTTTGGATTGGACGGGTGGAAAATTTTCTGATAGCTCGCTTGTCACGATTGTTCGGGAATACCCAGAGAATGACCGAAGTGCGGATACTGCGACGACGCTGAAGATCGACCACGACGCTAAATAAGCGTCGCCGATATCGCTCGTCCTGTCTGCTCTCTCCTTACGGCTTCGGTTCTCCATGTCCCTGCATCTTGTTGCCTCGCAATCCTCCGCATCCCAGAATTCTGCTTCCAAAAGCACCGCCAAGTCCATGGCGAAGCACGACCTCGTCTATCTGACCGAGGATGCGTCTCACGACGACATCATCGAGGTGATCAACGAGGAAGCGTTCGGTCCCGGCCGGCATGTGCGCGCCGCGTCCCGCATTCGCGAGCAGGGGCCGCATGACCGGTCGATCTCGTTTGTCTGCGCCGACGATGGCGAGACGATCGCTTCCGTGCGAATGACGCCGGTTCTGGCTGGTAGCGTGAAGGGTCATATGTTGGGTCCGCTCGCCGTGCGCCCATCACACAAGAACCTCGGGATCGGCCGCGAACTGGTGCGGATCGCGATTGATGCCGCGCGCCGGCATGGATCGGAAGCCGTGATCCTGATCGGCGACCCGCCCTATTATATGCCACTCGGCTTCGAGAAGCTGGCCTATGACGCGCTCGATTTTCCGGGACCGGTCGATCCGGGCCGGGTGCTGGTCGTGCCGCTCAAGGACGGCGTGCATGATGGGTTGAAGGGCGTGATCGGCTGGCGGCAGCTGTGATCCTTCAGGACTTGCCGCCAAGCCTCTGATCTAGAATCGTTTTTCCAGCCAGGTCACATCATGTCCGCCGGCGAGACCTTCGAGCTTGCCGATCGGGTGGTAGCCGAGCTTCAGATAGAGCGCGAGTGCGGCCGGGTTCATCGTATCGATATAGGCGCCGATACAGCCGCGCTTGGTCGCGTCCGCTTCCGCCATGGTCATGAGGCGGGCGGCGAGGCCTTTGGAGCGCATCCATTCGGGAATGAACAGCATCGAGACGTAAAGCCAGCCGCGGCCGGTATAGCCGACGAGGCCGCCGGCGATATCGCCGGCCGTATCATGCAAGGGGATTGCCAGTTCGCGGCGGTCGCTCGCGCCGAAGCATTCGACGTTGAAGGCTTTCAGCTTGGCGAGGATGACGTCTTCGTCCTGCTGCGAGATGCCTTCGACGATTTTCAGATCCATATCCAAGCTCCCAGATTGCGCCAGGATGGATAGACTAAAGCGCTTTTTGAAGGAAGGTGCGGGTTCTGGTTTCGACGAAATTTGGAATCTCGCCAAACACTTGGTAGCCGTGGCTCTTGTAGGCCTTGAGGGCGAGCGGGTTGAACGTATCGATCCAGGCGCCCTTGCAGCCGCGGGTGCGCGCTTCATTTTCGGCCTCGGTCAGAAGCTTTGCCGCCATGCCCTTGCCGCGCAGGCTTTCGGGAATGAACAGAAGCTGGGTGAAGAGCCAGCCCCAGGATGTGTAGCCCGACAGACCGCCGATGACTGTGCCGCTCTCGTCGCGGATCAGTACGGCGAGCAGTTTCCTGTCGGAGGGGCCGACTTCGCCTTCGTTGAAGGCGGTGAGGCCGCTGCTGACGATTGCTAAATCGTCTGAGGTCGGCGCGTCGGTGAGATTAAGCTCGTGGCCCATCAGCGACCCTCGCGCCACCACATCGCAGCCATCGCGAACAACAGCACAGACAGGCCGGCAAAGCCGGCAAACAGTGGCAGCGTGTTGATGCCGCGCAGCACCGTCTCGTCGGTCATGCGGATAACCATGCGGTTGGGATCACTGACACGAACTTCGCCGCGGACCGGCAGGATGTCGGGGATGGTGATGCCGTCGCCCGAGGCGACGCGGGTCACGAGGCCGCGGGTCTTGTCGGCATAGGGCCGCAAGGTTGCCTCGGTGGAGATCATTGCCTTGAACTCGGGCGAGTCGACCGCGCCGACATGAACAAGGGTCTGGAAGTCGCCGTTTCTCACCTCGAACAGGCCGGTTTCATCCATGCGGCTTTCATAGCGGTATTCGCCGGGGCCGGCGGGCGTCATCTGCACGGTCTCGGTGCGGCCGGATGGATAGCGGATGGTGGCGGGGCCGGGGTCGTCGCCGATCGTCTGGCGGGTGGCGGCGAGTGTGCGGCCGACGGAGCGGGCGGTCAGCGCCTCTTCCTCCAATTCGGGTTCCTTCATCAGCCAATGGGCGATGCGGCGATAGAGCGCCACATGCGGGCCACCGCCCTCAAAGCCGCGTGCCCAGAGCCAGCCCTGATCCGACAGGAGCATGGCAACGCGGCCTTCGCCCTGACGGTTGAGGACGAGGAGAGGGCGGTCGCCATCGCCTTCCATCACCGTCTGACCCTGCGGCGGATCGACATCGATGGTGCGGAACCAGCGACCCCAGGCGGGCGGTGTCTGGTTAGAGCCTTCAAGGCCGCGGGTGACCGGGTGCTTGGTGCCGACTTCCGACAGATGCGGGAAGAAGCCGGCATTGTGGACTTCGCCCGTCGGTGCGGCCGGCAGGACCTGTTCGAGCGGCGTCGCGGCAATCGAATCCTCGCCGGCATGTTCCGGGCCTGCCGCGATCAAAAGCGCGCCGCCGTTTTGCACATACTGGGAGATGTAGTCGTAATAGAGGATCGGCAGCACGCCGCGATGCTTGTAGCGATCAAAGATGATCAGATCGAAATCCTTGATCTTCTCGACGAACAGCTCGCGGGTGGGAAAGGCGATCAGCGACAACTCGTTGATCGGCGTGCCGTCCTGCTTTTCCGGCGGACGCAGGATGGTGAAATGCACGAGGTCGACGGAGGCGTCGGATTTCAGAAGGTTACGCCAGGCCCGCTCGCCGGCATGCGGTTCGCCGGAGACCAGCAGCACGCGCAGGTTCTGGCGGATGCCATCGATGACATGGACGGCGCGGTTGTTGGCGGTGGTCACTTCTCCGGGGAGCTCGGCGACCGAGAATTCCATGACATTGTTGCCGCCGCGCTGGACGTTGAACGAGAACGGGGTGGTGACGCCGGGCGTTGCCTGCAGCGTTGCGATCTGCTGGCCGTTCATGCGCACGATGACTTCGGCGGGGCCGCCGCCCTGGCGACCGTCGTCGAACACGCGCAGCGTCAGTTCCTGCTCCTCGCCGACGATGCCGAAGCGGGGCGCGCGCAGCACTTCGATGCGGCGGTCGAATTCGTTTGGCTGGCCGGTGATCAGCCCGTGGACGGGTGCGTTGAAGCCGAGATCCTGATTGATGCCGGGGAGATCATGGATCTGGCCGTCTGTGAGGAACACGGCGCCGCCGACACGGGCCGGCGGAACGTCCGACATCGCGGAGCGCAGCGCAGTGAACAGCTTCGTCGAAGGTGTGTCGCTGTCTACATCGTCTCCGGCCTCGACGATGCGCGTCTCGATGCGGGGATAGCGGGAGAAGCGGTCGCGCAGTTCCGCCAGCGCCTGATCGGTCTGCTGCTCGCGGCCGGCCGTCTCCTGGCTCTGAGAGCGGTCTACGACGATTGGCACGATGGTGGAGAGCTGTTCGCGATCTTCCTGGTTGAGCGTCGGGTTGGCGAGCGCCATCAGCAGGGCGGCAAGCGCCAGCGTCCGAAGGACCGCACCACGGACGCCGCGCAATAGGGCGGTCACAGCAAGGACGAGGGCCAGTGCACCGAGGGCTGCAAGGATCGGCCACGAGAAGAAGGGGGCGAATTCGATGGTCATCGGTTACTGCCCCAGCCGTTCGAGGAGCGCGGGGACGTGGACCTGATCGGCTTTGTAGTTGCCGGTCAGCATGTACATCATGATGTTGACGCCGGCGCGGTAGGCGTATTCGCGCTGCATGTCGTCAGGCGGTACGGTCGGGAGCATGGAGTTACCCTGTTGATCGACTGCCCAGGCGCCGGCAAAATCATTGCCCGTGATCAGAAGCGGCGTCACGCCGTCGCCGCCCGAGGAGAGCTGCGAGGTGGAGTTGCGCGCATCCTGACGGGCTTCGACCCAGAGCGGACCGCCGCGATAGCGACCGGGAAAATCCTTCAGCAGATAGAACGTGCGGGTGAGGACGTGGTTTTCCGGTGTCGGCTCAAGCGGCGGGATATCGATGCTGGCGAGAATTTCTTGCAGCCGCAGGCCGTTGGGGCTGGAGCTGCCGTCGAGTGCTGAGACCTGGTCGCGGGTGTCGAACAGGACCGTGCCGCCGTTGCGCATATAGGCGTCGATGCGCGAGATCGAGGCCTGCGACGGCATCGGCGCTGTCGCGGAAATCGGCCAGTAGATGATCGGGTAGAAGGAGAGGTCGTCCTTGGCGATGTCGAGTCCGACAGGGGCGCCGGGCTCCAGCGTCGTGCGGTAGCTCATGTATTGGGTGAGACCATCGAGGCCCCGCTCGGAGATGCTGTCGACGTCGCTTTCGCCGGTCTGGACATAGGCGAGGTGGGTCGTGTCGAGGCGGTCGAGGATCTGGTCGTCGCCAGGCTTTACGCCTTCACCGGGCTGCATTTCGCGAAACTGCTGCGGCTGGGCCGATTGCGGTTGCGCCGCGGCAGCGGGCGGCGAGGGTGGCTGCTGGGCGAGCGACGGGTTCGGGTTGAGCAGCGCCATTCCCAACGCGAAGCCGAGGATGAGGGTCGCGGCGGTGCCAGACGTCCGGGCGGAGGTCGGCTTGGAGCGTCCGGGGCGGCGGGAAAAGGCACCGTTCATGAAGAGCATTACCAGGCTATCGAGGACGAGGAGCGCGAAGGCGAGAGCAAACAGGGTCGGACGCAGCGACACGGCCTCGCCGCCAGCCAGTTGATCACGCGCAACCTGCGTTCCGCCGACTGATGGATCGAAGGGGGCAAGCACGGTCGCCGGGGCCAGAAGATTGACGGCGGAATAGCCGTCTTCGGTGCCGTAGAGGCCCGGAGGGTGATCGAAGCTTGCGACAGGCCTTGCGTTGGCCGGGATGGTGATTGGGCGGGCAGCGCCGGTCTCGGTCGTCATCACGCCGTCGGCGGTCAGCAGACGGTAGGGCGGCAGGGCTGCAGCGGCTCCTTCTGTGCCTGGTGCTCCGGATGCGCTGCCACCGGCAGCACCGCCGACGCGGGCCATCTGCACCAGCCGGCGCAGCATTTCGACGAAATTCCCAGACAGCGGCAAGTTGGACCATGTCGCTTCCGCGCTGGTGTGGAACAGCACGATACGGCCGGCTTCGACCTCCTTTTCGGTGACCAGCGGCGTGCCATCAGCAAGGCTTGCCCACGTGCGCTCGGCAAGGTCCGGCGTCGGTTCGGCGAGAACCTGGCGGGTCACGGTGATATCGGCTGCGCGCGGCAGGCCGGCGAAGGGGCCGAAATTCGGGAAATCCGCCAGCGCCTGAGGCTCCGACCAGGACATGGCGCCGCCGAGCGCGCGTTCGCCCTGGCGCAAGGTGACAGGTACCAGCGGATCGTCGGCCGGTGCTGCGGCAAGGCGAGGTCCGGCAAAGCGGACCAGCGTGCCGCCGCGCGCGATCCAGCGTTGCAGCGGCTGGGAGATTTCCGGCGGCAAGCGGCCGACATCGGCCATGATGATTGCCGACGGATTGTCCTCGAGGATCTGCGGGATCGATACCGAGAGATCGGCCGTGTTGGGCTGGATCACATCGGCGTAGGGCTGGAGAGCCCGGCTGATATAGTAGAGCGGTTGCAGCAGCGGCTGGAAATCGCTGCCGCTTTCGCCGGCGATCAGCGCGACGCGGCGGCGGCGGAAACCGTCGTCGAGAAGGTGAGCGGCACCCGCGGTTGCGATGCCCTCGACGGAGAGGCGGGCGAAATCGTTGCGCAGTTCGAACGGCGCGGAAATTTCCGTTGTTGAGGTGTTGGCGCCGTCGGCAAATTCCAGCGTGCCTGCGGCGAGCGAGCGACCCTGCGGATCAAGCGCGTTGACGGTGAACTGCTGCGTGCCAGCCGTGGAAAGGCGGGTGGCGCTGACATTCATCGCGGTCGAATTGTTGGTGGCGCCTGTGATCGCGACGGCCGATTGTCCATCGCCTTCGAGGACGCGCATGTCGCCTGCCGAAAGGCCGGCAAGGGTGGTCATCGTTTCGGTGTCGGTCGTGGCGGCGATGCCATCGGAGACAAGGGCCAGCGTGCCGGGGCGGGTGCCGTTGAGAGCTTCCCGGAGTGCTGTGACGGCGCGGGCGCGGTCGGGCACGAGCGGCCGCGGGCTTGCGGCGGCAAGCTTGTCGCGCGCTGCGGCGGCACTGCCGGGCGTTGCTTCCTGGTTCTGATCGGCGGTGAAGGCGATCGCGACCGGGAGGTCAGCGCTTTCGGCATCGTCGATCAGGAGATTGGCGGTCTCGACGCGGCGTTCCCAGTCGGTCGATGTTGCCCAGCCGTTGTCGATGACGAGCGCCAGCGGGCCATCGGTGTTGAGCGAACTCGTGCGCGGGTTGATGACCGGATCGGCGATGGCGAGAATGATTGCTGCGGCGAGAAGCATCCGAAGGAGCGTCAGCCACCACGGGCTCTGGGACGGCGTTTCCTCGCGCTTCAGCACACTTGCGAGAATGCGCAGGGGCGGGAAGACTTCCGACTTCGGCCGCGGGGGGGTTAGCCGCAGCAGCCACCAGATGGCGGGCAGGGCAATCAGGCCGAACAGGATGGCGGGATAGGCGAAAGCGAGCGCGCTCAGGACCTCTCCTCCATACGTCCGGTTTCAACACGTCGAGGCGCCGGCATGCCGGAGAGGTAGCCGTGGACGGCGACGAGCGCTTCGGAAGCGAGACGATCGGTGCGATGAAAAACGAAACTCCAGCCGAGACGGCGCAGGCCCTCGCCGAGCGCATCGCGGCGGGCGAGATAGGCGCGCTGATAGTCCTCGCGGATGTTTTCGGCGCGGCCGGAGACGAGCTTTTCGCGGGTTTCGGGATCGGTGAATTCGGTGCGGCCGGTATAGGGGAAGGTTTCTTCGGCGGGATCCGCAACCTCGATCACATGGCCGCGCAGGCCGCGGCGTCCGAGTGGCGTGATGCGGTCCATGACCTTGTCGGCGTCATCGAGGAAATCGCCGATCAGGACGATATCGCTCTGGCCGCGGATCATGCCCGTGTCCGGCAGGCCGGTCGCCTGCGGCGCGTGCATAATGGCGGTCGCCAGTCGTTCGGCGGCATTGCGGGCCGAGACCGGTTCCATGATGCCGGGGCATCCGATCCGTTCCCCCGAGCGGGCAAGGATTTCGGCGAGCGCCAGCATGATGACCAGCGCGCGGCTTTCCTTCGATACCGATCCGAATGTCGATTTGTACATCATCGACGGCGACATGTCGGCCCAGAGCCAGATCGTGTGCGCGGCTTCCCATTCGCGGTCGCGGACGTAGGTATGATCGTCACGGGCCGAGCGGCGCCAGTCGATGCGCGACAGGCTTTCGCCCTCGGCATAGGGCCGGAACTGCCAGAAATTCTCCCCCATGCCGCGCTTGCGGCGGCCGTGCCATCCCGCAATCACCGTATTGGCGATGCGCTTGGCCTCTACCATGCAATCGGGCACCAGCATGGCGCGCTGCTGGGCGCGATGAAGCACATCGCTGCTGGCGGTTTGATCGACGATCTGGCCGATGGATGCCACGGAGGTTCCTTTCTAGCCTGAACCGGCGATCTTCAGCCGCGGGCCTGTTTGACCAGGCCGGCAATGACATCGCGCACCGACATGCCTTCGGCGCGGGCGGCAAATGTCAGCGCCATGCGGTGCTGCAGGACCGGTTCGGCAAGCGCGTGGATATCGTCGAGCGAAGGAGCGAGGCGGCCTTCGTAAAGCGCGCGGGCGCGGGCCGTCAGCATCAGCGACTGGCCGGCACGCGGGCCTGGACCCCAGGCGACATGCTTGTCGGTGGACGCGTTGCCGTGGCCCGGTCGGGCAGAGCGGACGAGCGACAGGATCGCATCGACCACCTTGTCGGAGACAGGCATCTGGCGGATCAGCGCCTGGATGTCCTTCAGCCGCGTCGCGTCGATCACGCTGCGCGCCTTGGCTTCGGCGCTGCCTGTCGTGTCGAGCAGGATCTGACGCTCGGCGGCGAGCTCCGGATAGAGAACGTCCACCTGCAGCAGGAACCGGTCGAGCTGCGCTTCGGGAAGCGGATAGGTGCCTTCCTGTTCCAGCGGGTTCTGCGTGGCAAGCACGTGGAATGGTGCCGGCAGGTCATAGCGCTGGCCGGCCACGGTGATGTGATATTCCTGCATGGCCTGCAGCAGCGCAGACTGGGTGCGCGGCGAAGCGCGGTTGATTTCGTCGGCCATCAGCAGCTGTCCGAAGACGGGTCCCTTGACGAAGCGGAAGGAGCGGCGTCCGGTCTCATCCGTATCCATCACTTCGGAGCCCAGAATATCTGACGGCATCAGGTCGGGCGTGAACTGGATGCGGTTAGAATCAAGCCCGAGGACGGTGCCGAGCGTCGAGACGAGTTTGGTCTTGGCGAGGCCGGGAACACCGACCAGCAGCGCATGACCGCCCGAGAGAACCGCGAGCATGGTGTTTTCGACGACACGTTCCTGGCCGAAGATGACCTTGGCGACTTCCTCGCGGATGGCGGCGATATCGGCAAGTGCCTTTTCGGCCGAGGCGATGATGGCTTTCTCGTCGAGGACTGTTTGCGTAGAATTCATCATGCCCATGTCGTTCACCATCACCCTTGATTGGTATCCAGATCCAGCAGGCTTCGCCGAACCAACTTGTCCGACCGTGAATCGCTGCGTCGCAGCAGTCACCTTAGACCTTGAAACTTATTCCGCCAAATAAGGCTGACAAGCACGCGATGAATGACTATCTCGTGAGAACATTCACCTTGGCTGATGCTTAAGGTCGAACCGGGACTGAAAAATGGCAGTAGAACCAATTAATAAGGCGGCCGATGCCGCTGGTCTCGCGGCGATGATCTCCCATGCCTCCGAGCAGGCGAGCGGCGGCCCGCGGGGCGAAATGCCGGGTCTTCCGCCGGTCGAGCGGTGGAACCCGCCCTTCTGCGGCGATCTCGACATGGAAATCCGTGCCGACGGGACCTGGTTCTATCTGGGCACGCCGATTGGCCGTGCGCCGCTGGTCCGGCTGTTTTCGACCGTGCTGCGCAAGGACGAGGACGGCCGAACCTATCTCGTCACGCCTGTGGAAAAGGTTGCGATCCGGGTCGTGGATGCGCCGTTCGTGGCGGTTGAGATGCAGCAGAGCCTCCGCGACGGCCAGCAGGTGCTGACGTTTCGCACCGGTGTCGGCGATGTGGTGGAGGCTGGCAGCGATCATCCGATCCGGTTTGCGATTGCAGGCGAGGGACAGGAGCTGAAGCCTTACCTGCACGTCCGCGGACGGCTCGAGGCGCTGGTTTCGCGGGCGGTGATGTATGATCTCGTGGCGCTTGGCGAGACGATCGAGATCGATGGCGTCGCGATGTTCGCAGTGCGCTCCGCCGATGCGGTGTTTCCGGTGATGCCGGCCGCCGAGCTGGAAGTGTTGTCCCGATGAGTGGTCTCGGTTTTTATTCCGCTGATGAGTTTCGCCGCCGTTCGCGGTCCCAGAAGGGCGGGCCGATCGAGGAAGCGTGGCGCGATCACGGCGATCATCTGCTCAACCCGGCCTGGGTGAACGCGACCGTTCAATCCAAGCTGAAGGATGCGGCCGTGCTGGTGCCTGTCATCGACGATGCCGATGGCGCCAAGGTTATCCTGACGCAGCGGACGGTGAAGCTGCGCAAGCATTCCGGCCAGATCGCGTTTCCGGGCGGTGCGATCGATCCCGAAGACGGATCGCCTGAGGTGGCGGCGCTGCGCGAGGCGGAGGAGGAGATCGGTCTTGACCGACGCTTCGTCGAGCCGCTGGCCAGGCTTCCCGATTATTACGCGGCGACCGGATTTCGCATCACGCCGGTGCTGGCCGTGGTGAGCCGCGGTTTCGAGCTGACGCTCAACCCGGACGAAGTGGACTCGGCTTTCGAAGTGCCGCTGTCCTTTCTGATGGACGAGGCGAACCACCAGCGCGGCACCCGCGACTGGAATGGCGCGACCCGGCACTTCTACGTCATGCCCTATGAGGACCGGGAAATCTGGGGCATTACCGCCGGAATTTTGCGCACGTTGTATGAAAGGCTTTACGCATGACCTCCATTGCTACCCCCTCGGTTGCCGATGAGGCATGGTTCAACGATGCCGCTCTGCAGCGGCTTCTTCTCCTTCTGAACGCCGATGGCGGCGAGGCGCGGGTGGCTGGTGGCGCGGTGCGCAACGCGCTGATGGGGCTCGCCGTCGCCGATATCGACGTGGCGACGACGCTTCTGCCGCAGGACGTGGTGGAGCGGGCAGAAGCTGCCGGCATGAAGGCCGTGCCGACCGGGATCGAGCATGGGACGGTAACGCTGGTGATCGACGGCACGCCGTTTGAGGTGACGACGCTTCGGCGCGATATCGAGACCGATGGCCGCCATGCCAAGGTTTCGTTTGGCACCGACTGGCAGGCTGACGCGGAACGGCGCGACCTCACCATCAATGCACTCTACGCGGATGCGTCGGGCGCTGTGGTCGATCTGGTCAAGGGATTGCAGGACATCGAGAGCCGGACGATCCGGTTTATCGGCGACGCTTCGCAGCGGATTGCCGAGGATCATCTGCGCATTCTCAGGTTCTTCCGGTTTTTCGCCTATTACGGATCCGGCCGGCCGGATGCGGACGGATTGCGGGCATCGGCACGCGCCAAGGACAGGCTTTCGACGCTGTCTGGCGAGCGGGTCTGGGGCGAGACTAAGAAACTGCTGGCCGCCCCCGATCCGTCTCGCGCACTCTTATGGATGCGGCAGGCTGGCGTGCTGACGGAAATCCTGCCGGAAACCGAAAAATGGGGCATCGACGGCATTCATCCGCTGGTGGCCGCAGAAGCAGCGCTCGGGTGGACGCCGGATCCGCTGCTGCGGCTTGCTTCGATCGTGCCGCCCGATGCGGAGCGGCTGGCGGCGATGGCGAAACGGCTGCGGTTTTCGAATGCCGATGCGGCGAAGCTGGCCGTCTGGGCGTCCGCACCCGCCATTCCCGACGAGGTGACGGATGTCGGCTTTGATCGTCTGCTCTACCGAAATGGCGTGGCCGGCATGGTTGCACGCGTCAAGCTGGCGCTGTCGTCGGCCAGAGCAGCGGCCGAGGGCGATCCAATGGCGATGCGCAAGTCGGCAAGGCTGTCGGTTCTTCTTAAGCGGGCCGAGGGCTACGCCAAGCCGGTCTTTCCGATCGCGGGCGCCGACGTTCTCTCGGCAGGTGTGCCTGCCGGCAAGAGGGTCGGTGAGATCTTGAAGCAGATCGAGGACTTCTGGGTGGAGCGTAACTTCAACCCCGACCGGGCAGCGCTGGCCACCCGGCTGGACGAGATCGTGAAGCAGAGCTCCTGATCAATCCTCCTATTCGGAGATCGCCCAGGAGTGGAATACGGATGCCCGCTCCGCGGGAATCATCATGCGAGCGGCATTGGCCGCGCCGGATTCCGCCGACTTACCGGCAAGCTGCCGCTTCACTTGCTCGACACAGAAAGCGTGGGGCAGTTCGCCACCGCTTCTGGCTCGCATTTCGACGGCCAGACGCTCGACCAATTCGGGCGTCTTCATCAACTTCGAAACGGGGTATGAACTTGGTTTTGTCAGGCTGTTTGATGGGGTCATGGCTGTTCTCCCGTGCAACCAGAACGCACGCTAGCACCGAACACACCGATTCGAACATCGAATTTTTCGCAGATGACAACTACCAGTGGCCTTACAGTCATCAATTTCTTGAGAGCAGACTGCCCGGGCGTGCCAAAATGATCAGGGCCAGCGGACTGCCGGTGGCATCGAGGATAGAATCGATTCCACATTGCCGCCTGTCTTCAGGCCGAAAATGGTACCGCGGTCGTAGAGAAGGTTGAACTCCACGTAGCGGCCGCGACGGATCAGTTGCTCGTCGCGGTTCTCTTCGGTCCAGGGCCGGTTGAAATTGCCGCGGACGATCTTCGGGTAGAGGAGGTTGAAGGCGCGGCCGACATCCTGCGTGAAGGCGAAATCGGCATCCCAGCCGCCTTTTTCCGCATCCGAGTGGAGCCAGTCGAAAAAGATGCCGCCGACGCCGCGGGGCTCGTTGCGGTGCTTCAGGAAGAAATAGTCTTCGCACCATGCCTTGTAGCGCGGATAATCGGCGACCGCGTGGCGATTGCACGTGATTTCCATGACCCGGTGGAAAAGCTGAGTATCGGGGTCTTCCTGGCTGCGGCGGATGTCGAGGACCGGCGTCAGGTCGGCGCCGCCACCGAACCACTGGCTGGTGGTGACGACCATGCGGGTGTTCATGTGCACTGCCGGCACATTGGGATTGACCGGATGGGCAATGAGCGAAATGCCCGACGCCCAGAATGCGGGGTCTTCGTCGGCGCCGGGGATCTGCTTGCGGAATTCTTCGGAAAACTCGCCGTGGACGGTGGACGTGTGGACGCCGACCTTCTCGAAGACTCGGCCTTCCATCATCGACATCGTGCCGCCGCCGCCTTCGCCCTCGTTGCGAAGCCAGTTCTTCCGGGTAAAGCGGCCGGGCGGCTGATCGGAGAGCGGGCCGGTCAGTTCGTCTTCCAAAGCCTCGAAGGAAGCACAGATCGTGTCGCGGAGGCTCTCGAACCAGGCTCGCGCGGCTGCCTTCTTCTCTTCGAGATTTTCGGGCAGTTCCTTGGGCAACGCCGGCCGTTCCATGGTCTTTTCCTTTTCCGCTATGCCTTTGATCTGATTCCGTATCCTCGCCGGCGGCACTTAGCATCTCAGACTTGCGCCGGCCATTCCCAAGCGCGTGAGGCCGCCCGTTTTAAGACAGGAAAACAGACTCGCAATGCGGGTGAGACCATATTATCTTGATGTCACCAGGTGCCGATAAGAGGGTTTGATGGCGAAATTCACACCCCCGCCACTCGACGGGCTGAAGCGCAGAATTCACCGCCACCGGCAGGAACAGGCCGGCGGACCGGGCAGTATGTTCGTGCGCGAGACATTTCTGATGACCCGCGAGGATGCCCGCGAAAAAGCGCGGCAATGGTTCGACGAATTTCCGAAGGCTGCCTACTGGACCGAAGTGGAAAGCTGGCGCCAGCTGGAGGGCGACCGCATCGAGTTCACCATGCGGAGACTTCCGACGGCCGACTGAGGAAGTCCCTCAGGCGCCGGGTTCGGCGAGGCGAAGGCGGCTTTCGATCAGGGCGCCGCTGTCATCAAGTATCGGATGCGCAACCGACACGATGTGCGCGTTGATGCGTTTGAGGTCACGCAGCATGTCGAGATGCAGCGAGCTGGTCTGCAGGCTTTCCAGTCGTCCGTCGCGCAGCCGCTCCAGATGCTTTTCGGCGGACCGCTTTTCGAGCCGGCGGACTTCCACCTTGATTTCCATCAACTGCCGCGCCAGCGCCAGATCGCCCGTCTGGAAGATCGTCTGGGCGGTTCTCAGGTTGTCCACAGTCAGGCTGAGCAGCACCTGCAATTCATCGAAGCCGTCGTCCGAGAACTTGAGGCCGTGCGCAATCTTCTTGCGGACCTGTTCGGCGATGCCCTTTTCGATGATGTCGCCGATATGTTCGAGGTTGATAGCGTAATCGATGATGGCGATGGAGCGGCGGGCGTTCTCCGCATCGAGACCGGTGCGGCCCAGTTCCGACAGGTAGAGCTTCACATCCTGATGAAGGTGATCGACCCGTGACTCGAGCCCGGCGATGTCTGCAAGCGGGGCGATATCGTTACGTTTGAAGGCATTTTCGGTGCGGATCAGCATGCGCTCGATAGTGTCGCCGACGCCGAGCACTTCGCGCGTCGCGTTGGCGAGCGCCATCACAGGGTTGTCGAGCGCGTCCTGATCGAGGAAGCGGGGGCCGTCGTCTCGCTGCGGATCATCAGGGACAAGGCGAGCTGCAAGGCGCGAGACTTGGGCTGAGAACGGGAATACGACCAGCGCCAGCAGGATATTGAAGGCGAGGTGTGCATCGACCGGGAGCTTTTCCGGCGACAGCGGCAAGGCTTGAACGGCATCGGCGACAGGGCCCGCGAGCGGCAACGCGATGGCGCAACCGATGCCGCGGGTGACAAGGTTGCCGAGCGTGATGCGTCTTGCGGCAGCCGGCGCAGAAAGAGTGGCGACGACGGGCGGAATGGCGCCACCGAGATTTGCGCCGAGGATGAGCACGATCACCAGGCCGGCGGAGACATTTCCGGTCGAGGCGAGCGAGAGGATCAGCACCACGACCGCAAGGCTGGACGACGAGACGAAGGCGAGCACCGCCGACAGTATCAGCGCCACCGGCCACGCGTCATCGAGCAGGCCGATAAAGGCCGCGAGCGCCGGCGACTGGCGCATCGGTTCGGTGGCGAGCCCAAGCAGATGCAGTGACAGCAGCATCAGGCCGACGCCTATCATGGCCGTGCCGCCGCCTTTGCGGGCTGGCGATGCACCGCGAAGCATGACCAGACCGATGAGGATGAGAAGGGGCGACAGCCACTCGATGCCGGTCGCGACCAGCCAGGCGGTAACGGCGGTGCCGACATTGGCGCCGAGGAGCACGATCTGAGCCATGCGTGGACGCACCATGCCGCGTTCGGCAAACGAGGCGAGCGTCAGTGCGGTCGCGGTCGAACTTTGCAGGGCGATCGTGGCGACAAGGCCGGAGACGAAGGAGCGCAGGCTGCTGCTGGTGCCGCGGGCTAGACCCGTCTTGAGGCGTGTCCCGAAGGCGCGGGTCACGCCATCCTTGACCTGCGCAAGGCCAAACAGAAGCAGGGCCACGGCGCCGAAAAGATTGATGATCACGATGGTCGATTGCATATCGGAATGTCTTCCGCCGGGGGACGGTTCCTATCGAATAAAGAGCGATAATGAATTGCCGGCTAACGAATATAGGCCGATTGCAGCGATGTGCAAATCACTGTTCGCGACAGTTTTTTACGCTTCCGCGCTGCCGCGGGAACGCGGATCAGGCAGCGTCTTCGATGGCCTGCTCTTTCGCCATGACCGGCGTGAGTTCGAGACCCAATGCCTTCATCACCTTCAGGATGGTGGTAAATTCCGGGTTGCCTTCGCCACTCAAGGCCTTGTAGAGCGCCGCGCGGCTCATGCCTGTCTTGCGCGCAAGCTTGCTCATGTTGCGGGCCTTGGCAACCGTGCCAAGGCATTTCGCAATGAAGGCCGGATCGCCTTCCTCGAAGGCTGCGACCATGAATTCGAGACAGTCTTCCTCAGAGTTCAGGTGTTCGGAAATATCGAATGGACGAGTCTCCAGAGGCATCGAACTATCCTTTCCAAAACGCAGCCAATTTTCTGGCCTCAGCGATGTCTCTCGCCTGACTATCCTTGTCGCCCCCACACAGCAGGAGCAAAATGGTGCGATCGCGCCGCACGAAATACACGCGGTAGCCTGGGCCGTGGTGAATTCGCATCTCGCTTATGCCCTCACCGACGGGCTTGATATCGCCGAGATTTCCTTCCTTCGCATCTGCCGATGCGGGCCAAAATTCGCGTCGCGGCACGTCTGTCCACGAGGTCGTCGATCCAGGTATCGAATACGGACGTGGATAGAATTTTGTACATAATATGTACTCTATGGAGTGCAGTCGTGCAACATCATAGAGTAAACTCAGGCGTGTAAAAGACGCTAAATGCGCGTGCCGTTTATGCGGTGAAACCCGTCTGCCGCAGCGCTTCTCCTGATATCATTGCGGCCGACATGGCGACGTTGATGGAGCGCTGTCCTTCGCGCATCGGGATCAGTATGCGGGCATCCGCCGTTTCGTGGACGAGGTCCGGAACGCCGGCGCTCTCGCGGCCGAACAGCAGGATGTCGCCGGGCTGAAACTGGAAGTCCACGTAGGGTTGGGCGGCCTTTGTGGAGGCGAGGACCAGCCGCCGGTTTTCGGATCTCCGCCAATCGTCGAACTGCTGCCAGTTGACGTGGCGGGTAAGTTCGACGTTTGCCAGGTAATCCATTCCTGAGCGTTTCAGGTTGCGATCGGAAATATCGAAGCCCGCCGGTTCGATGATATCGACGCCAAGGCCGAGGCAGGCGGCGAGCCTCAGGATCGTGCCGGTATTGCCGGGAATGTCGGGCTGGTAGAGGGCGATGCGCAGCTTTGTCATGGTTTTCCTTAAAGCCGAGCCGCCGTTCCGGCTCAAGCGGTTCTGCGCGGTTTCGATCGGATTGCCGCAGATTTGGGACTTTTCAAAATGGCAATCAACGGGTAAAAGGGCATCGATCTTTAACGCCAGCCTATGGAGGCCTACATGGATATGACCGTGCCTATGCGCCTCCGCCCCCCGGTATTTGTCCGACAGGCTTAGGCGTCCGCGGTTTCACGCAGTCTTTTCACCTTTGTATTTTGCACGGCCGATATCCGGCAGCGCTCACCACATAACTGACCGGTTCGCCGTCGGCGCGTTTGCGTTGCGTGAAGCGGGTCCGATTGACGGAGCTATCAATGTTTTCCTGGTTCGAACGGCGGGTTCACCCTTATCCCGAGGAGACCCCAGGCCTGCCGCCTGCCGGCCTGATCGCCTTCCTCTGGCACTATACCAAGCCGGTCTGGCCCTGGGTGCTGATCATGTCGGTCTGCACGATGTTCATCGCGCTCGGCGAAGTGATGCTGTTCCAGTTTCTGGGCAATATCGTCGACTGGCTGACGCATGCGGAGCGTTCGACCTTCCTTCAGAACGAGGGAATGACGCTGGTTGCCATGGCACTGATGGTGCTGGTCGGGCTGCCGCTGGTCGCCGGCCTCAATTCTCTCATCATGCACCAGATCCTGATGGGCAATTTTCCGATGATCGCCCGTTGGCAGATGCACCGGTTCCTGCTCAACCACTCGATGACCTTCTTTGCCAACGAGTTTGCGGGTCGCGTCTCGACCAAGGTCATGCAGACGTCGCTGGCGATCCGCGAAGTGGTGATGAAGGTGCTCGACGTCTTCGTCTATGTGGCAACCTACTTCATCTCGATGGTGGCGGTGGTTGCGGTCGCGGATATCCGTCTGGCGGTGCCGCTGGTTGTCTGGATCGCCTTTTATTCGGCAACCGTCGCCTACTACGTTCCCAAGCTCCGGAAGATTTCGGCGGCGCAGGCGGATGCGCGCTCGATGATGACCGGGCGTGTCGTCGACAGCTACACCAACATCGCGACGGTGAAGCTGTTTTCACATTCCGGCCGTGAGGAAGACTACGCCAAGGATGCGATGGACGTGTTCCTGAAGACCGTGCATGGGCAGATGCGCAAGGTGACCGCGTTCCAGGTGCTGGTCTATTTCTACAACTGTGCAGCCCTGTTTGCCGTCGCGACGCTGTCGATCTGGTTCTGGCTGGACAGCGCGATCTCGATCGGCGCCATTGCCATCGCGATCGGCCTTGCAATGCGCATCAACGGCATGTCGCAGTGGATCATGTGGGAAGTCTCGGCGCTGTTTGAGAATATCGGCACGGTCTATGACGGCATGTCGATGATGACCAAGCCGCATGACGTCACCGATGTCGAGGATGCGTCGAAGCTTTCGGCGGCGAAAGGCCATATCGTCTACGACGACGTGCGCTTCCATTACGGCAAGGCAGCGGGCGTCATCGACGGGCTGACGCTGGATATCAAGGCGGGCGAGAAGGTTGGCCTGGTCGGGCGCTCCGGTGCCGGCAAGACGACTCTGATGAACCTGCTCCTGCGGTTCTACGATCTGGAAAGCGGGCGGATCACCATCGACGGGCAGGACATTGCCGGTGTGACGCAGGACAGTTTGCGGTCCTTGGTCGGCGTGGTGACACAGGACACGTCGCTGCTGCATCGCTCGATCCGCGACAATATCGCCTATGGCCGGCCGGACGCGACCGATGCCGAGATCATTGAGGCGACCAAGCGGGCCAATGCCTGGGACTTCGTGGAAAGCCTCGTCGATCTTCAGGGGCGCAAGGGGCTCGACGCGCATGTGGGCGAGCGCGGCGTCAAGCTTTCCGGTGGCCAGCGTCAGCGGATCGCGATCGCCCGCGTGTTCCTGAAGGATGCGCCGATCCTGGTGCTGGACGAGGCGACCTCTGCGCTGGATTCGGAAGTCGAAGCGGCAATCCAGGAAAACCTGTTTGCCCTGATGCAGGGCAAGACGGTCATCGCCATCGCGCATCGGCTGTCGACGCTCACGGAGATGGACCGGGTGATCGTGCTCGACCGGGGCGCCATCGTCGAGACCGGCACGCATCGCGAACTGGCGGATCAGGGCGGCATTTATGCGGACCTCTGGAACCGTCAGTCCGGCGGCTTCATCGGGCATGAGGACGAGGGCCAGGCTGCCGAGTAAACCGTTGACGGAAGAGGCTTGCGGTCGCCGGGGAAACCGGCGGCCGACAACGGTCGTCACGCGTCCGATGGGCGCTGGACGCTTCCGATCGGCGGGAGGGCGCGACGCCAACGATTCATAACTTGTTGCGCATGTTCCGAGCCACCCCGGGATGGTCGCTCACGCTCTCGGCGGCTCCCTAGGGAACGACGCCGCGGCCAGCGAAACATTCAACAATGTCAGGTATTTGCGACGACGCTAATATTTTTTATGGCCGAGACGCAGTAAGTTTTTCTTTATCTAAAGCTGTCAAGTCTCGAGGGATTAAACTCCCTCTCATTTCGGCTCCGGTCCCAGATGTTCAGCAAGATAAAGATCAAGTTTCTTCTGCCCGCTCTCTTCGGCATCACCGTTCTTCTGGTAATCCTTCAGGGCGCACTCGCCATGCGCTCCGTCAACCAGCTCGATGCTCAGACGTCCAATATCAGCCGTCGCATGGAACGCTCGGTGATGACCTCCAATATGGACAGGATCCTGTCCGATATCCGGCGTCTTTATTTGATGGCGCTTTCGGCCAGCAATGCCGCTGACCAGAAGCAGTGGCTCGATCAGATCCGCGCCAAGACGCAGGAGCGTGCCGAGGCTTTCAAGACATTCGCCGACACGGCCAGCCTCGATGTGACCAAGGACAAGATCGAAAAGCTCGAGGCGATCGTTGCCGATTACGACAAGCTGGGAGCTCAGTTCGTCAGCCTGCTGGGGGCCTCGCGCGTCTATGAGGCCAAGGCCGTCATCGCGCAGATGGTGCCCAAAGGCGGCGAGGCCGGCGATGTGATGCTGGACATGATCAACGACAACCGGCTGCACAGCCTCGAATACGGCAAGGTCGCCGATAGCGCCGCACGGTTTGCAGCGATCTCGACGATTGTCGTCGTCGTCTTCGCAACACTTCTCGCGCTTGCTGCAGGGCTTTTGTCCTACTTCCGCGTTGCGCGCCCGATTGCCGACATTACCGGTTCGATGAACACACTTGCCTCCGGTAATGCGCAGGTTGCGATCCCTTACGCGGGGCGGAAGGATGAAATCGGCGAGATGGCAGCAGCCGTCTCAGTGTTCCGCAACAACGCCCTGGAGCGCGAGCGCCTGGAGCGGGAAACCGAGGCCAACCGTTCGATGAGCGAGAGCGAGCGGATTGCTCGCGAGGAGCAGAAGGCGCATGAGGCGGCCGAGGTTTCGTTTGCCGTCGATAGTCTTGCCAACGGTCTGAACTCCCTCTCGCACGGCGATATGACCTTCCGCATCGGACAGCCGTTCGCCGGACAGCTCGATCAGCTGCGCGTCAACTTTAACGCCTCGATGGACAATCTGCAGACTGTCCTTCGGTCGGTCGGCGACAATGCCCGGATGATCGATGCCGGTGCCAACGAGATCCGCTCTGCCGCAGACGATCTGTCGAAGCGTACCGAGCAGCAGGCGGCATCGGTCGAAGAGACCGCTGCGGCGCTCGAGGAGGTAACGACGGCCGTCAAGGATTCGGCAGCCCGTGCCGGAGAAGCCGGAAAGCTCGTCGAGCACACCCGCAACGGTGCCGAAAAGTCCGGCGATATCGTTCGCCAGGCCGTCGTTGCGATGGAAGCGATCGAAAAGTCGTCCGGCGAGATCGGCAACATCATCGGCGTGATCGACGACATCGCTTTCCAGACCAATCTTCTGGCGCTGAACGCCGGTGTCGAGGCAGCCAGGGCCGGCGAGGCCGGCAAAGGCTTTGCGGTCGTTGCCCAGGAAGTCCGCGAACTTGCCCAGCGGTCCGCGAAAGCGGCGCGCGAGATCAAGGTTCTGATCGGTGCTTCGGGCGAAAAGGTGCGTGACGGCGTTGCGTTGGTCGGCCAGACAGGGGCTGCCTTGCAATCGATCGTGACCGAAGTGCAGCAGATCAACACCAACGTCGCCTCGATCGTCGTGTCTTCGCGTGAGCAGTCGACGGGTCTGTCGGAGATCAGCACCTCGGTCAATCATATGGACCAGGGCACCCAGCAGAACGCGGCGATGGTAGAGCAGACGACGGCTGCCAGCCACAGCCTTGCCGCGCAGGCTGCATCGCTGATCGAGCTTTTGGCACAGTTCAAGCTGGAAGAGGGACGCAGTGCGGTCCGCTCGGCCACGCCTGCATCGCGACCGGCACAGTCACCCGTGCGCGCAATGGGCAACCGGATTGCCTCGGCATTCGGCGGCGGCCAGGCTGCCGCCAAGCAGGAATGGTCGGAGTTCTGATCCTCTGCCAAAATGATGAGTTCTGGAAACGGCTGCTTCGGCGGCCGTTTTCGTTTTGAAGCCCGCCTTATGAAAAGCGGGCGATTGCGGAATTATCCGGCGACAGCCGCATCCCAGCCTTTGCCCCTTTCGAAATCCGCCTATATCCTGCGGCATGATCATTCGTCTCTTCCGCGCCTTCGAAAATTATGTTCAGCCGTTTGCGCGCAAGGACGATCTGCGTCCGCCCGAAGACGTGTTCGCCTTTATCTGGTTCTACATCTCGCAGGCCAAGGCGCCGTTCTTCGGGATGCTTATTCTCGGCGGACTGACGGCGGCGATCGAGGCGGCGCTGTTCTGGTTCGTCGGGCGGCTCGTGGATATCCTGTCGACGATCAAGCCGGGTGACGGCTGGACGGTGCTGCTCGACCAGCATGGCGGCGAGCTGTTGGGCATGCTGGTGCTGATCGGTGTCGTGCGCTTCCTGGTGACGATGTCGACCGCGCTGATCGACCAGCAGATCATTACGCCCGGGTTCTACAACCTGATGCGCTGGCAGTCCTACATGCATGTTGCGCGCCAATCGCTGTCGTTTTTCCAGAACGACTTTTCCGGCCGGATCGTCACCAAGGTCTGGTCGGGCGGGCAGGCGGCGGGCGATCTCGTGACCTCGCTGATGGAAAGCGTCTGGTTCGTCACGATCTATTCCGTCTCCATGCTGGTCCTGGTCGGCGGGCTCGACTTGCGGCTCGGCGTACTGGTTTGCGTCTGGGTGCTGGTGTTCGGATTTCTGGCCCGTTATTTCGTGCCGCGCATTCGGTACCACTCGCGCGAGACGGCGGAGGCTGCCTCCATGCTCAACGGCCGCATGGTCGACGCCTACAGCAATATCCAGACGCTGAAACTGTTCGGGCGCGACGAGGCCAATGACCGCTACATGCGGCAGGGCTTTGAGACCTATCAGACCACGCTCATCCACTTTACCCGTTTCATCACCGGCGTCCGGGCGTCGATGGCGCTGCTGTCGGGCATCATGATCAGCAGCATGGCGGCGCTGTCGATCCATCTGTGGCTGTCCGGGCTGATCAGCTCCGGCGCGGTCGCGTTCACCTTGGCGCTGGTGCTGCGGTTGAACTTTCTGCTTGGCCGTCTGATGACCCAGTTCAACGGCATCATGCGGAATTTCGGCACCGTGCAGAACGCCGCCGAGCTTATCTCCAAGCCGATCGGGTTGTTGGACGTGCCCGGTGCGACGGAACTGAAGGTGGCGCAGCCGGAGATTCGGTTTGAAAATATCCGGTTTCACTACGGCAAGGGCGAGGGCGTGATCGACAACCTGTCGCTCTCCATCCGGGCGGGAGAGAAGATCGGGATCGTTGGACGATCGGGGGCGGGCAAGTCGACGCTCGTCAACCTGCTGCTGCGCTTCTACGATCTGGAGGGCGGGCGCATCCTGATCGACGGGCAGGACATTGCGACGGTGAGCCAGGAGTCGCTGCGCGCCAATCTCGGCATGGTGACGCAGGACACGTCGCTGCTGCATCGCTCGCTTCGCGACAACATCCTGTTCGGGAGACCCGATGCGACCGACGCACAGCTTCTCGATGCGGCCAAGAAGGCCGAGGCAGACGGGTTTATCCAGACGCTGACCGACCAGCGCGGCCGGCGCGGCTTCGATGCGCATGTGGGCGAGCGCGGCGTGAAACTGTCGGGCGGACAGCGACAGCGGGTGGCGATTGCCCGGGTGATGCTGAAGGACGCGCCAATCCTGGTGCTGGACGAGGCAACATCGGCGCTCGATTCGGAAGTGGAAGCGGCGATCCAATCCAATCTGGAGCGGCTGATGCAGGGCAAGACCGTGCTCGCCATCGCGCACCGGCTTTCGACGATCGCGACGCTCGACCGGCTGATCGTGATGGACAAGGGCGCCATCATCGAGCAGGGGACGCATAACGAGCTGATTGCGGCGGGCGGTCTCTACGCGGATCTCTGGTCGCGCCAGTCTGGCGGGTTCCTGGGGATCGAAGATGAAGGCGACGTGGTCAAGGTCCGGTAATCGCGATGTCGGCGATCAGCCCGGCGTGGTTGGAGCCGTAAGTGTTCGGCATGCGGGTGAGCGACTTCATTTTCAGCGGCGCACGCACATAGACGTGGTCGATCGCCAGACCCAGCATCCGCGCCCGGACTGGCCAGGTGGGCGGCTCGAAGGCGGCGGTCTTCAGCCCCGTCGAGTTCAAAAACATCCGCATGTTGGGTGGCAGGCTTGAGGCGTTGAAATCGCCTGACAGAACCAGCGAGCCATCGGTGGCGGTGATGGCGAGCGCTGCATTCATGAGTTCCATCGTGTGGAAGTTGTCGAAATAAGGCTTCGTCGTATGGATGCCGACGACATGGACCTTGCGCCCGGAAACCGTGACCTCGCCCATGATAAAGCGATTGTCGAAGATATTGCTCAGGCTTCGAACCGAAGCGTTTTCGATCGGGGTTTTTGAAAACATCATCTGGTCGCACTCTTCCATGAGCACGCCGCAGCCGACGCGGTAGGGATAGACCGTGGCGATCTGCGTCAGATGTTCGTAAAGCGATTCGCCTTCCATGATGTTCACCACATCGGCGCCCGATGACACGATGGCGCGGGTGATGCCCTCGGCATTTTCGTAGTTTTCGGAGAGGATGTTGAAGGACATCAGCCGGAAGGTCGGTGCGCTCTGATCGGCAGGCGTGACCTCCGCCGCAATTTCGCGCGCCATCCACAGAGGGTGCGCGGTCAAAAGCAGCGCGACCAGAAGCAGGGCATAGCTTGCGAGGTTGCGGTGGATAAGAAGCGCCAGTGCCATGCCGGCGACGCAGGCCGCGGCCGCATGAAATTGCAGGCTGTGGAGCGTTGCGAGGATCCAGTGAGGCCGCAGATAGCGTGTCAAGATCGCGAGAAGGACCAGCGACACGATGACGCAGATGGCGACCGATAACGTCTTTCTCATTCAGGATTTCCGAGCCGGCTGCCATGAAGCTTTCTGCCGCCTAGCATGCCGTTCCGCCACTGGCAACGCAACAGGCCCGGCCAGGGGCAAGGAAGGGCAGGCGATCTGGGGTTGTGGCCGCTTCGCCACGCCCGCGCGTCCCGGGGTGGGGCAGTTCGATCCAATGCGGCGCATATCCGGCAATACAGGGGGACGGTCCGCATCCTGGCCAGAATGTGGCGGG
>NZ_LMOF01000008.1:1115629-1151644 GCF_001423215.1 Rhizobium sp. Leaf321
CCCAAGGCATGAGTGTGTCGGGGGAGCCGCGCGGAGGAGCGATGCGGATTTATCCGCTGGAGCGTGAGAGGATGACTGACCGTGAGCGAGCACGATACGCATAGTGCACGCGTGGAGCCCCATTCGGGTGAACCCACGCGGCGCGATTTCCTATATTTGACTACCGGCATGGCTGGCGCCGTGGGCGTCGCGGCTGTTGCCTGGCCGTTCATCGACCAGATGCGGCCTGATGCATCGACGCTTGCGCTCGCATCGATCGAAGTGAATGTCGCAGCTCTTGAGCCGGGTATGTCGCTCACCGTCAAATGGCGGGGCAAGCCGGTGTTCATCCGCAACCGGACGCCGAAGGAACTCGAAGAGGCCAACAAGGTCGAGCTTGCCGCGCTCAAGGATCCGGTGGCACGCAATGCCAACCTGCCGGCCGATGCGGAAGCATCGGGCGTCGATCGTTCTGCCGGCGCCGGCAAGGAAAACTGGATCGTGATGATCGGCTCCTGCACCCATCTGGGTTGCGTGCCGCTCGGTCAGTCCGGGGACTTCGGCGGGTGGTTCTGTCCGTGTCATGGGTCGCACTACGATACGGCAGGCCGTATCCGTAAGGGACCTGCTCCGCAAAACCTGGCCATCCCGACGTTCGCATTTGCGTCGGATACCGTGATCCGGATCGGGTGAGGGGAGCATTCTCATGAGCGATCATTCGTCCTACCAGCCATCCACCGGCATTGAAAAATGGGTCGACCAGCGGCTGCCGCTGCCGCGTCTGATCCATGACAGTTTCATCTCGTTTCCGGTGCCGAGAAACCTCAACTACGCCTATACGTTCGGCGCCATGCTTGCGGTCATGCTGATCGTACAGATCCTGACCGGCGTCGTGCTGGCCATGCATTACACCGCATCGACAGTCGACGCGTTCGACTCGGTCGAGAAGATCATGCGCGACGTCAACCATGGTTGGCTGCTGCGCTACATGCACGCCAACGGCGCGTCGTTCTTCTTTATCGCCGTCTACCTGCATATCGGACGCGGTCTCTACTACGGTTCCTACAAGGCGCCGCGCGAAATCCTTTGGATCCTCGGCGTCGTCATCTATCTCCTGATGATGGCGACCGGCTTCATGGGCTACGTTCTGCCCTGGGGACAGATGTCGTTCTGGGGTGCCACCGTCATCACCGGCTTCTTCTCGGCTTTCCCGCTGGTGGGTGAATGGATACAGCAGTTCCTGCTCGGCGGCTTTGCCGTCGACCAGCCGACGCTCAACCGCTTCTTCTCGCTGCATTACCTGCTGCCGTTCATGATAACGGGCGTCGTCATCCTGCACATATGGGCACTGCATGTGACCGGCCAGACCAACCCGACCGGAGTCGAGATCAAGACGAAGACGGATACGGTGCCGTTCACACCTTATGCGACGCTCAAGGATGCGCTCGGCGTTTCGGTGTTCCTGATCGTCTATGCCTGGTTCATCTTCTACATGCCGAACTATCTCGGCCATCCTGATAACTACATCCCGGCCGATGCATTGAAGACCCCGGCACATATCGTGCCCGAATGGTACTACCTGCCATTCTACGCGATGCTGCGCGCGATCACCTTCAACTTCCTGTTTATCGACTCGAAGCTCGGCGGCGTGCTGGTGATGTTCGGTGCGATCATCATCCTGTTCTTCGTGCCATGGCTCGATACGTCGAAGGTGCGCTCGGCCGTGTACCGGCCCTGGTACAAGACGTTCTACTGGATCTTCGTCGTCAACGCGATCCTGCTCGGCTGGCTCGGATCACAGCCGGCGGAAGGCATTTTCGTCGTGCTGTCGCAGATCGGGACGGCCTACTATTTCGGCTTCTTCCTCGTGATCATGCCGCTGCTCGGCCTGTTCGAGACACCACGCCGCATTCCGAATTCGATCACGGAAGCGGTGCTGGAGAAACAGGGCAGAACAGCCAATGCCGGCGTCGCGGCCGCTCAGGCAAATGCCTGAGCGCAGGCGGGAGGAGACATACATGAAGAAGATCACACTCGGCCTCGCTTCGCTCACCCTGGCACTCGGCCTCACCATGGGTTCGTTGAGCGCGCAGGAAAAGCATGACGTCGGCGCCGGCACAGCCGGTGGCGGCGGCGGTGACCATGCGGAAGGCGGCACGCCGCATTATCCGCTGCGTCATCCGGAACCTGTGGACTGGACCTTTGCCGGTCCCTTCGGCCACTACGACAAGGGCCAGCTGCAGCGCGGCCTCAAGGTCTATACGGAAGTCTGTTCCGCCTGCCATTCGATGCGGCTCGTGTCGTTCCGCACGCTTGAGGATCTCGGCTATTCGGACGGTCAGGTGAAGGCGCTTGCGGCCAATTACGAGGTGCAGGACGGTCCAAACGACGACGGCGAGATGTTTACCCGCAAGGCCGTACCATCGGACCACTTTCCGTCGCCCTATCCGAACGCCCAGGCAGCGGCGGCGGCCAATAACGGTGCTGCACCGCCGGATATGTCGTTGCTTGCCAAGGCGCGCGGCATCACCCGCGGCTTCCCGCAGTTCGTGTTCGACATCTTTACCCAGTACCAGGAAGGCGGCCCGGACTATATCCACGCGCTGCTGACCGGCTACCAGGATCCGCCTCCGGGCGTGGAAGTCGCACCGGGGACGCACTACAATCCGTACTTTGCCAATGCCTCAGCGCTCGCCATGGCCCCGCCGATCAGCAATGATCAGGTGAGCTATGACGACGGTACGCCGCAGACGGTGGATCAGTATTCGAAGGACGTCGCCGCGTTCCTGATGTTTACTGCCGAGCCGCATCTGGAAGAGCGCAAGCGCACCGGTTTCATGGTGATGATCTTCCTGGTGATCTTTACCGGGCTGATCTATCTGACCAAGAAATCGGTCTATGCCCGCAAGCCGCATTGATATTTAAGGTCTTCATGGAAAAAGCGGCTTCGGCCGCCTTTTTTGTTGTCTTGCGGCTGGCCGCTCAAAGGTCCCGGCAGTGATCAGAAATAGGTGACCGTGACGATCACCGTGTCGGTGTAGTTGCCGGCGGCTGCCGGTTGCGGAGCGACGCGGCCAAAGACCGGTATCGACTGCACAGCGCCGGCCCCCGTGCCGGAGACCAGTGCGCTACCTGTCGCACCCCAAGGTCGAGAATGGGCCTGATCGGCGTAAAGGCCGTAGGCGATCGTGTTCGTGCCGGAGCGCATTAACCGTTGTTCCGGGTTGGTGGCCGCAGCCAGGCCGCCATCCATGGCGATGCTGTAGGTTGAGTTCGGCGTGCAGGTGACGTCGACCCCGCCGCTCGCGGTCACTTCGGAATCGATCAGGCCGTGAAGACCGAAATCTAGGTTCGAAACGGCGATCAGGCAGTTTGCCGCAACGGTTGCCTGGACGGTAAAGCTTGCCTGCGCCAGTGTCGCCGAGGTCGGTGCCGCGCAGTCGAGGGTGCTTCCCTCTTCGTAGTAGAACCGCACCTCGCCGGTGGCGAAGGAGGAGAGGTAGGTGCCGGTGCCAGCGCTCGTCTGGCCGGCAGACAGCCCTCCGTAAAGCGTCACGGCGCCATTGGCCTCACCATCAGATGCGGCGATGCGGATCGTCCGTGGCTGGCCGAGTGTCGTATCGTCATACGAACCCCAGCGGGTCGCGCGGCCGGCGTCGGCGTAGAGCTGGTAGCCGAGCTCGTTCGCGCCCGATCGCATGATGCGGGTCCCGCCGGATGTGCCACCGCTACCGCTGCCGAGATTGCCGCAGAGCGTGACCGCGGTTGCGTTGGCGCTGACGCCGCTGCAACTGATCGAAACCTGCGCCGTCGCATCGGCGGACACGCCCGAGAGCGTATCGACATTGCCGAAGTTGGCGGAATCGATGTCGACGGTACAGCTTGCGGCCGCGGCGTCGCCGGCTCCATAGAGGAGCAGGCCGATCCCGGCCTGGAGAAGAAGCGTTCTGAGGCGCTTAAGGCTGGCATATCGCATCGGTAATACTCACCTGTTTGCCCCGCTGGGGCTTGTATTGGAAGGTTGCCACGCAGGTGGTCTCATCCGGCAGCGTCAGGGTGAGGCGGTTGCTGGCTTTCAGATTTTCCACGAGCGTCTGGCCGTCATAGCCGACGACGAAAGGTTCCGATCCGGTCTTCGTCGTGCCGCTGGCGCCGACTGCGATGGGTTTTCCGTCCGGTCCGGAGAAGGTCACCAGTGCGGCGTTCGCATCGACGTCGACCTCGAAGTTGACGACGATCCCCGATCGGTCGGCCGGCACCACGACGGTGCGGGTGGTGTTGACGACGGCGTCGAGCGGCAGATCCTCGGGGTCGATCGCAATGTGGTTTTCCTGATAGGAGCGCAGGTTCGGAAGGAGCAGCTTGCCGCCGCTGTTTGTGCGGCCGGCTGGTCTGTTCTCATGCTGGACCTCGACGCCGGGCGCGCCTGCATCGACGATGGCGAACGCGTCGTTGATGCGGTTGGACGCGAAGACGCCGCCTCCGGCCGCGACCAGAGCTCCATCAACGGTCACACTGGCCCTTGTCTTGCTGCCGCGTTGGTCGACGCGCGCCGCCACTTTTGCCGCCGAAGCGCGGTAGCTGACGGCTGCCGAGTTGATCGCGTTTTCCGACTGCGTCCGGCCAACGCTCCAGCCGTAGTCGCCGATCTGCTGACCCAGCGTGCGGCTGACCGTCTGCGTCACGCTGGTTTCGTCTGACTGCGATGCTACCGATGTGGTGGCCGAGATCCGCTTGCCGATCGGGACGAAGAGGCTCGCATAGATTCCGACAGTGCCGTCGGTCAGGCTCTTGATCGCGGACACGGAAAATGTGCTGTCATTGAACACCGGGCGGCTGTAGGAAAGGCCGAGGATACGCTGCCGGTCACCTTCTGCGGTCTCGGCATTGGTGAAGCTGAAGTTCAGGTTCGATCGGTCGAAAGGCGTTGGGACCGACAGGGATACCTGGTCGAGCGCCTTGGGCGGCGCCGCTGATCCGAGCAAGATCCCGTCGGTGGAGCTGCGCTTGTCGGCCGTGACCGAGGCAATGTCCTGAAAACTGCCGAAGCTGCGCTGCATGCGGGCTCTGAGGTGAAAGCCCCGCATCTGTCTCTCCCAAGTCATGCCAACCTGCTCGCCTATTGCACCGTCGTGATAGCTGCCAGCGCCCGAGAGCGATATGACGCCACTCCAAGGGGCAGCGAACACCGCGCCGACACCGCCATGGACGAGATCCTCGCCGCCCTCGGCATGGCCTTCCATCGTCAGCCAGTTGGTCACGCCGGTGCGCAGGGTCGCCGATCCGTAAGGGCGTGAATCGTAGTCATTCGAGTCGATCCCGTAGCCGTGTCGCGCAAAGCCCAGCTCGGCGGAGAAATCGTAAAGCCCGCGGGCGAGCATCTGACTGGACGCGATGAAGCTGCTTTCGGTCGACACCTGCTGCCCTTGAGCGTCGGTGACGACAACCCGGGCATTGCCGCTTCCGTCGACGAAGGGCAGGTTGGTGATGTCGAACGGACCTGCGCCGACCGAACTGGAAAAGCGCTTGGCATCATTGAGATAGACATCGACGGTGGAAGGCACGGCAGCGCTTGCCGACAGTTCCGGCACGGGAAAGGTGACGAGGTCGGATCTGAGCGAGAAGCTGCGTTGCACCTGCAGGCCTCCAAGACGGGTCGGGCGCGTCCAGTTCAGGCCGCCGGTGATGACGTCACCGGCGCTGTAGGTGATCATCGAGTCCTGATCCGAATAGCGCCAGGTCGTGTCCAGGCGCGTCGAGCCGTAGTATGTATCGTCCGAGGTGCTGGCGATAAATGTATTGCTGAGGACGCCCAGCGGGCTGAAATACAGGGCTTCGAAAGCGCCGCTCACACCGGTGAAGCCGAACCGCGAATCCTTTTCGGAATTGTCGGAAGACGCGACGATATTGTAGTTGAGGAGTGCACCGGACGAGGATTGCGCCTTCAGTCTCGGTCTCTTCGGCGCACCGCCGCGCCGCGCCTTGGCGTCGATGATTTTTGGCGCGCGTTCGCCGTTCGATGCGGTAAAATCGATCGTTTGCTGCAGATCGTCGTAGACGAAGGTGACTGATGGTAGCTGATCGATCGTCACGCGGCCATCGGCGCCGATTGCCGTCTTGGCGGGCTTGATGCCGATATTGCGCAGCTGCTCGATATCGATCGAGAGGGATCCGTCCGGTGCCTGCCGGAAGGCGGCAACGAGATTGGTCTTTACGCCGTTGATCGATACGGACAGATAGAGGTCGCTCGGCCCGCCCGTATCGGTGGCCGCAGGGACGTCAAAAGGATCGGCGTCGGCCGCCAGATCGGCACCCGGAGACGGATCCCCGGATGCCGCATGACCTGCGATCGGCAGGACGAGGACGGCGAGGCACAAGCGCGCCAGGAGCAGGGCTGTCTGACGCGCCATGCGACCGACCCCCTAGTCGGTAAACCGAACGGGGATCGAATGCCGGATCATGACGCTGACCTGACCGGGGGTCTTTCGCCCGGCCTCGGGCAGCTGATCGATCGGAAGCCGGTAGGACTCTGTTCCGACAATCGGCTTCTTGCTGACACGGACAACTCTGATCGAGTTCTCAGTGCCAGGTTTCAGCGTGGTGACCGGGGGGCTGGCAACCACGTCCGTGGTGGGATCGAGGCGATCCCTACCATTGACCTTCGTCCAGCGAAAAACCCGCACCTGCACCTTGACCGGCCGCAACCCGTCTTCCCACACCCGAACCGTTCCCGTGGGGGAAGAGGCTTTCAGATCCAAAGTGATCGGAGAAACCCTCAAAGCAGCTGCTCCGGCACCGCCGGCTATCAGGCATGCGAATAGGCTCGCTGCCATGAAGCGCATGGAGATCATCTTGTCATCCTTATTTTCAGGTTAGCGACACGCCGCGCCGCCGGAGCTTGCCGCAAGCTTCGTGCTTAGTAGTTGATCGTTGCGATCAAGACGTCGGCGTAGGTATCAGCCTGGACGCTCTGGTTCGCTGCAAGCACTGCCGTGAACGGAATGACGTCTGCTCCGCCAGTCGCGGTGCCGTCAAGCGTGTTCGTACCGAGGGTGGCGCCCCAGATCGGGCCGGTCGCCAAGCCCTGGTGAACCGTATAGGTCGCCAGACCACCGTTGGCTACGCCTGTCATAAAGCGGGTTTCAACGGTTGCCAGGGCGCCATTGCCGACACCGAGCTGTATCTGATAGGGCGCATTCGCCGTGCATTGCACGGTCATGTTTCCGGGGACCTCGACGGCTACATCGATCAGGGCCTGATTGCCGAAGGCTACCGGATCAGTGGCCAGCGTGCATTCGGCAGCCACGGTCATGGAGACATCCATGTTGGCATCCAGTGTCTGGGCAAATGCGGCGCTGGACGTCAGGGAAAGGGCTGTAGCGGCGAAAATCGTCGCGAGTATTGTCTTCGTCATGAAGGACCTCAATGGGCGCGATCATTCGCGCTTTGATAGAAATTGGCAATGTTGCCAACCCTAGACTGCGGTCCAATTTGTTAACGAAACATTAATGCCGTTTCTTTCACAAGTAACTAATTTACTCTAAATCACATAAAGTGATGATGAATCGGAAAAATCAATCTTCCGCATTCAAACGAGCCAGCGCCTAAGGCGAGGGCCGGGCGACAGTTTACTTATTCGTGATTTCTAATGGATGGCGGAATGTCGAGAGTGCAGGTATCAATTGCGGTTAATACTCAGATCGGTTTTGGTTGAAGAGACGGCGGACGAGAATGCGTCGCTGGGGGGCACTGTTGGGTCGGCGGGTAGTGCGCGGTTTGATCTGGACAATGTCGACCGCAGCTGCCTATTGCTTTCCTTTAGCAACGAACAACAAACAAGGCTCCCGCCCCAATGTCCTCCCGTGACGACACACTCGCCGCCTCCATCCGTGCCATCCGTGATTACCCGAAACCAGGTATCATCTTTCGCGACATCACGACGCTGCTTGGCGATGCCAAGGCGTTCCGCCAGGCGGTGGACGATCTGGTGAAACCTTATGCCGACATGTCCATCGCCCAGGTGGCCGGTATCGAGGCGCGTGGCTTTATTCTCGGTGGTGCACTAGCGCACCAGCTCTCGGCAGGGTTCGTGCCGATCCGCAAGAAGGGCAAGCTGCCGCACGAGACCGTTCGCGTGGCCTACAGCCTCGAATACGGCGTCGACGAGATGGAAATGCACGTGGACGCCGTCAAGCCCGGCGAGAAAGTCATCCTGACCGACGACCTGATCGCGACCGGCGGCACGGCCGAAGGAGCGGTAAAGCTGCTGCGCCAGATGGGTGCGGAGATCGTATCCGCCTGTTTCGTCATCGATCTGCCGGAACTCGGCGGCCGCAAGAAGCTGGAAGCCCTCGGCGTCGAAGTGCGTACGCTGATCGAGTTCGAAGGGCACTGAAGAAAATTCCCAAATGCCGCCGGTTTTGAGGATTGCGACCGGCGGCGGAGGCGATATCCTTCACCCGTTCCGGACTTGACCGGAGCCTCGGGGAGACGGCCATGGATATCGCAAGCCTGACTGCCTTTGCCGCCGCGTTTCTGGTTTTCGCGGCAAGTCCCGGACCCGACAATGTGACGATCATGGCCCGTACGGTGTCGCACGGTGCGGCCGCCGGTATCGCCTACGGAGCCGGAACGGTCACCGGCATCCTGATCTTTCTGTTCCTCGCCGTGTTCGGCCTGTCGCTGGTGGCGGAGGAGCTGGGCATGGCAATGACGGTGCTGCGCTATGCCGGGGCTGCCTATCTGGTCTGGATGGGCGTGCGGTTGTGGTTTGCCGAGCCGGTTCCGGCCGATCATGCCGTGGTAACGGGCCGGTCGGGGCTGGTGGCGACATTTGCGACCGGTGTCCTTCTCAATCTCGGCAATCCGAAAATGCCGCTCTTTTACATAGCGCTCCTGCCCAACGTCGTTGGACCCAATCTCACGATGGAGCAGGCCGGCGTTTTGGCGCTTGTCATCGTCGCCGTCGAGGTTCTGGTGATCGGCGGCCACGTGGTTCTTGCCGGGCGGGCGAGGGCAGCACTGAAGCGCCCAGCGGTTCTGCGGCGCGTCAACCGGGGCTGCGGAGCGGTGATGGTGGGGGCGGGCGTTGCTGCTGTTGCCGTGCGATAGTGGTGTCAGGTGAATTCGAGAACGGTGCCTTCGTAGCGCATCACCGTCTCGCCGTGCTGGTTGACGCCGTCATTTTCCGTCAGGTTGATGAAGGTGCCGGGGCGGCTTCCGAGCGGGCGCGATTCGATCAGGGTCACGGAATAGGTGATGCTGTCGCCGGCATAGACGGGTTTCAGCCATTGCAGCGACTTGAAGCCGGCGGAAGGGCCGAGTTTGGGGGCGACGAGGCCGGCGGCTTCGAGGCGTGCGACTTCCGCTGTCCAATAGGCCATGAACGTCTTCATCCAACCGGCGCAGGTGTGCCAGCCGGAGGCGCAGAGCCCGCCGAAGACGTAATCCTTGGCGGCTTCCGCATCCACATGGAAGGGTTGCGGATCGAATTTCCGGGCGAAGCGGATGATGTCTTCAGGGGTGAAGAGCAGCGTGCCGGTTTCGATCCGCGTGCCGGGGGGAGAGAGTTCGATCAGCCTCATGGCGTGACCTCGGCCGCGTTTCGGAGCCGGATCATGATCGGGTTTTCACCGCGCATGACGATCTGGCCTTGCTGATTGGTGACTTCGTGCAGGAAGTTGACGAGGCCGATGCCCGGGCGGGAGCGGAGCAGGCGGGTCGAGGCCACGGTGGAGCGGCCGGACAGCGTGTCGCCGGCGAGGACCGGCTTTTTCCATTCCATCAGTTCGATGCCGGGCGAGCCTTCGGACGCTGCGCGCGACAGCCAGCCGTCATACATCATCCGCATGAACATCGACGATGTATGCCAGCCGGACGCCGAGAGACCGCCGAGAATGCTGGCACGTCCGGCGGCTTCATCGAGATGCATCGGCTGAGGGTCGAATTCGGCAGCGAACTCGACGATTTCCTCGGCCGTGACAAGCTTATCCGCAAGCGGGAAGGTGCGTTCCGGGGTGAAGTCCTCGAAGTGATATTCGATTTCCGTCATCACGTTCGCGCCTCCGCGGTGTCCCGATCAGGTGTTGAAGCGGAAGTGGATCACGTCGCCATCGTTTACGACATATTCCTTGCCTTCGTCGCGGCCCTTGCCAGCTTCCTTGGCGCCGACTTCGCCCTTGAAGGCGACGTAGTCATCAAAGCCGATGGTGAAGGCGCGGATGAAGCCGCGTTCGAAATCCGTATGGATAACGCCGGCAGCGGCCGGGGCCTTGGTGCCGCGGACGATCGTCCAGGCGCGGGTTTCCTTGGGGCCGACCGTGAAATAGGTGATCAGGTGAAGGAGGTTGTAACCGGCGCGGATAAGGCGATCGAGACCTGCTTCTTCAAGGCCGAGCGCCGAGAGGAATTCCTTGGCTTCGTCTTCCGGCAGCTGCGCGACTTCGGACTCGATGGCGGCCGAGATGATGACGCATTCGGCACCCTGTTCCTTGGCCATCGCGGCCACGGCCCTGGTGTGCTCGTTGCCGTCGACGGCATCGCTTTCGGCGACGTTGCAGACGTAGAGGACGGGATGCGAGGTCAGGAGGTTTAGAGCCTTCAAGATCTCGATGTCGTCGGCTGCCAGCGTCTTCAGAAGAATGCGGGCAGGCTTTCCGTCGTTGAGAAGCTTGATGACGGCTTCCATGACCGGCAGCTGGGCCACGGATTCCTTGTCGTTGGTCTTGGCGCGCTTGCGGGTCTGCTCGACGCGGCGTTCCAGGCTTTCGAGGTCGGCGAGCATCAGCTCGGTCTCGATCGTCTCGGCATCGCCGACCGGGTTGATGCGGCCTTCGACATGGGTAATGTCGTCGTCTTCGAAGCAGCGCAGCACGTGCACGACAGCATCGACTTCGCGGATATTGGCGAGGAACTTGTTGCCGAGACCTTCACCCTTCGAGGCGCCGCGCACGAGGCCGGCGATATCGACGAAGGAGATACGGGTCGGAATGATTTCCTTGGAGCCGGCGATGGTGGCCAGCTGCTGCATGCGCGGATCCGGAACCGCGACTTCGCCGGTGTTCGGCTCGATCGTGCAGAACGGATAGTTGGCAGCCTGCGCCGCTGCAGTCTTGGTGAGAGCGTTAAAGAGCGTGGACTTGCCGACATTCGGCAGGCCGACGATACCGCATTTGAAACCCATGGGACGGACCCCGTCTGACTAGAATTGTTCGTTGCCGTGGCTATGGGGGAAACAGGCCGGGCGGTCAAGGGTTGGCGGGGTGAGGGAGGTCGTCGGAGCTGGTAACGACGCAAAACAGAATTCGGAAACGAGACGTCGGCTTGCGATGCAAACACAAATCAGACCCACCGGTCCCAATCGGGCAAATCACCGCAGTTGCTTGAATTTCCGACCCGTCGGTGCGATATAGCCAGCATACAATCATTGCTGTTTGAGCATGGCGAACGTCATCAGGAGATGCGGATGGCCGGAGACACCACCCTCACGCCGAAGACGACGACAAAGCCCAAGCTGGAGCGGCCGAAGCTCTACAAGGTTATGCTCGTCAACGACGATTATACGCCGCGCGAATTCGTGACCATGGTTCTGAAAGCCGTGTTCCGGATGAGCGAGGATACGGGCCGGCGGGTGATGATGACCGCCCACCAGATGGGTGTGGCGGTCGTGGTTGTCTGCACCAAGGATATTGCCGAGACCAAGGCCACCGAGGCGATCGATCTCGCCAAGGAAGCCGGTTTTCCGCTGATGTTCACGACCGAGCCTGAAGAATAGCCGGTCGTCCGCTCACGCCGCGGTGACGCCGAGAGCTTCGGCGGAGATCCAGAACACCGCGTCCTGCGATTCCTCGGTTTCCAGCCAGACGAAGTCGAGACCCGGAAATTCCTCCTCGAGGATTTCACGGCCGGAGCCGATCTCGCAGATCATGCCGCCTTCGGGATTGAGGTGGTTTGCGGCGTCTGCCAGCAATGTCCGCACCAGATCGAGACCATCAACACCGCCATCGAACGCCATCGAAGGCTCGGCACGGAATTCCGCCGGGAAACCATCCATCGCGTCGTGATCGACATAGGGCGGGTTGGTGATGATCAGGTCGTATTTCCGGCCTGCGAGCGGCTGGAAGAGATCGCCCTGATGCAGGCTCACCTGCTGTTCGACCTCATGTTCCCTAAGGTTCAGCTTTGCCACTTCCAGCGCGTCGGCCGACAGATCCACCGCATCGACGGCGGCGTTGGGAAAGAATTTGGCGGCCAATACCGCGAGGCAGCCGGAGCCGGTGCAGATGTCCACAGCGCTCTCGACCATCATCTGGTCGGGCAGGAAGGACGATCCGTTCGGGCCGAGATATTCGCGAAACAGGATCTCGCCGATATGCGAGCGTGGCACGATGACCCGCTCGTCGACCAGAAACCGCACACCCTGGATATAGGCGCGGCCGGTGAGATAGGACGACGGTTTACGGGTCGTGACGCGGGCCTCGATACGCTCTGCGAGAAGCCTGCGCTCGGCCGGCAGGAGGCGCGCGTCGAGGAAGGGATCGAGTGCGTCGATCGGCAGGTCGAGCGTATCGAGCAGCAGAAAGGCCGCGTCGTCGCCGGCCGTCGTGGTGCCGTGGCCAAAGGAAAGATTGGCGGCGTTGAAGCGCGAGATTGCATAGCGCCAGTAATCGCGCAGCGTGACGAGTTCGGTCGTGAGAGCGGTCATATCTGGTGTCATCTTACTTGTCCTTGTCGCCGAACAGTTTCTTCAGCATGTCGGCCATCGGGCCGGTGGCCGGGATGTTCGGTTTCATGCCGCCGCGCGCCTGGTGGATATGGCTCTTGCCCGCTGGTTTTGGCGCCTTCGGGGTGGGCTTCGGCTTTTCGTCCTCGTCCGGCTGGCTGCCGACGGCAAGGGCCAGCTTGTTCATCAGCTGTGAATCCTCGCCCTTCACCAGCATTTCGGCATTGTCGGCGAGCGCATCGAGAAGCTGCGGCAACCAGGCCTGATCCAGCTTGTCGAAATCGCCGAGCACGTGGTTGTTGACGAATTCCTTGGCGCCGGGATGGCCGATGCCGAGCCGCAGGCGGCGGTAATCCTTGCCACAATGGGCGTCGAGCGACTTGATGCCGTTGTGGCCGCCATGGCCGCCAGCCGTCTTGATGCGCGCCTTGCCGGGCGCCAGATCGAGTTCATCATAGATCGCGATGATGTTTTCGGGGCCGAGCTTGTAGAAGCGCATGGCTTCGCCGACCGCTTCGCCCGACAGGTTCATGTAGGTCTGCGGCTTGATCAGCAGAACCTTGTCGCCGGCAAGCTCGCCCTCGGAAATGAGGGCCTTGAACTTCTTTGCCCATGGCGAAAAGCCCGGCCGCCGCTGGATGGCGTCGAGCGCCATGAAGCCGATATTGTGGCGATTGCCGGAGTACTTGCTGCCGGGATTGCCGAGACCCGCAATGATCAACATAAAGTGCGTCCGAATTTTCGTACAGGATGTGGTCTCACCACCCCGAAACGGAACGGAAGTCAACCCGGTTTCGTCCCTGCCGACTGATTGGCACCGCTGATCGCTTGCTCAGTGTTCGGCCTTGAGGCCGTAGCGCCGGTAGATCGTGTCCTGGCGGCCATCGCGGATCATGCTGTCGAGTGCGGACTGCATTTTAGCGATCAAGGCGTCCGGGACTGTTTTCTGACAGGCAATGCCGAGCTTCTCCTCGGAGAGGGGAACCACCCTCTCGACGTCGGTGCCATTGTTCTTCAGCCTCTGATAGACGCCTTCCGACATGGGCATCATGTCGATCCGGCCCCGGACGAGCTTGCGCAGCGACGTGTCGAAATCGGCGCTGAGATCGAGGTTCGCAAATCCCATCGATTTCAGAAGGTCTTCGGTGAAATCGAGCCGATGGGTTCCGATCAGAAAGCTCTTCGCCTCATCGAGCGTCGTGGCGTGGATCGACGAGCCCGCCCGCTTGACCAGGATCGTATGGTTTACTGAGATCGTCATGACCCATTTGAACCGCGGCTTGCGGTCCGCTGTCTGCGCTGCCGAGAAGGCGCAGGTCATCGGCTCGGTCTCGGCGAGCGCGATGGCGCGCGCCCAAGGGATCATCTCAACGTCATAGGGTATCTGCGCTTGCCGCATGATGACATCGATCTGGTCTATGCCTGCGCCGCCATAGCGACCGTTCTGATCACGGTAGCTGAAGGGTGCATAGGGCTCTGTCTTGAGCTGGAGCCTGTCTGCGGCATGCGCCTGCAGGCAAGACCACGGTCCGATTGTTGCAGCGAGAGCAAGCACGACGAGTGCTGCGCTTGTCATGCCACACCTGATCGAGGACATCTGCTGCTCCACATCGAGGGCCGGGATTTCAGCTTGCAATAGAATCAATTCGGTCGCCGCTTCGGTCGGCGTTCAACATCTTAAGGACATCGCCGATCGCTTGCGGTCGTGCGAAGTAGTAACCCTGAGCGTATTCGATGCCCATGTCGATGAGTGTCGAACGCTGATATTCGGTTTCGACGCCTTCGGCGACGACATGGCAGTTCATCTTGTGCGAGATCGCGGCAATGCCTTCGATCAGCATCTTGTTTCGACGATCGATATCATCGTCGCCATTGTTGAGAGACCGGATAAAGGATTGGTCGATCTTGACGATATCGACCGGGAAACGGCTGAGATAGCTGAGCGAGGAATAGCCGGTTCCGAAGTCGTCAAGCGCGATGCGGCAACCGATGTTGCGGATCTCGTCGAGCAGCCTGCGGATTTCCGGATTGTCATGCATCAGCACGGCCTCCGTGATCTCGATGACCAGTCGGGACGGGCGGATTGCGTAGCGGCCGAGCAAGGTTGACAGCTTGACGGGAAGGCTCGCATCGAATTGCAGCGGCGATACGTTGACGGCGACATAGGTGTCAGACATGCCCGGTATCCGGGAGATGCGGGCAAGATTGGCGACGGCGTCCTCAAGGATGAGATTGCCGATCTGGCCAATCGTACCGGTTTCCTCGGCGACGCTGACGATTGCGCCCGGAGGGACAAGCCCCTTGCGCGGATGGCGCATGCGCATGAGCGCTTCAAAGCCGTTGCAGGCGCCGGTCCTGATATCCACGATCGGCTGGAGATGCGCTTCGAACCAGTTGGCGGCAAGCGCTGCTTCGATGTCGGTTTCGATTTCGGCACGTTCCCGCGTCTTGTCGAGGATGGCCGAATTATAGACCTGCGCACCGTTCTTGCCGTCGCGCTTGCGGGCATACATGGCCAGATCCGACTTCTGTAGAAGCTCGGCGCCGCTTGCGGCATGGGCAGGGTAGAAGGCAAGGCCGATACTGGCGCTAAGGCGCACACTGTTGGTCTCGATACGGAATGGAACGTCAAAGAACTCGACGATTCTCTGGCACAGCTCGGTGCCGCGCCGTTCCGACCCCTCGCCACACAGAAGAATGGCAAACTCGTCGCCGCCCAGGCGCGATGCCGCGTCGTGGTCGCCCAAAAGCGGCAGCATCCGCTCGACGAACTGGCCGAGCACGAGATCGCCGGCCGCATGACCGAGATTGTCGTTGATCGATTTGAACCGATCGAGATCGACGAACAGACAGGCGATGTCGGTTCCGTTGCGATCCGCCTCGATGATTTTCTGCTCAAGCGCCGCCTCGAACCCCTGACGGTTGAGAAGACCGGTCAGGTGATCGGAAATGGCCTGCTGATAGTTGCGGATTTCTGACTGCTTGAGCTCGGTGACGTCGGTCATCACGCTCAGCGAGCCGGTCTCGCCGTCGCCCGCGGAACCGAGTTCGGTCTCCGCGATGAGGACGTTCATCGTCTTGCCGGACTGACAGATGAAGCGCACGGTGACTTCGAACGCCGGTCCGCGCGATCGCACCTGCGATTTCCTGTTGTGGTAGAGGCTGCGGTCTTCCGGCATCACCAGTTCGCAGAAGGGCAGGTTCAATATGTCAGATCGGCTGTACCCGGTCGCAACGAGCCAGTAGTCGCTGACGGCGGCGATCCTGTCGTCGGCGTCGAGCGAAAACAGCATGGCCGGCGTGAGATTGTAGGTCTGCGTCGTCTTGCGATGTGCCAGCTTCAGCTCGCGCTCCTCGTGTTCAAGAAGGGTCTGCATCTCGTTGAAGCTCTTGGCCAGGCGTCCCATTTCATCGGTGGAGCGCCAGTCGACATGGTGACGAGAACCGAGGCGACGGGTCGCTTCGATTGCGGCGGTCAAACGCAGAAGAGGTTTGATCACCATCACGCGGTTGCCGAGAATGGCGGCGCCGAACACGGTCAGGATGGCGATGATGAAGATCGAGATGAAGGCGAACTCGAATTCGTGAAGCTTCGAGAACCAGCCGATTGTCGGGATGCTGACGCTGACCTTACCGACAACGCGAGCGCCGTAGTTCGACATGTAGGTGATGGGCTGTGAGCGGATCGTCAGGTCGCTCAGGGATATCTCTTGCGGCGTGACTTCCGATATATTCAGTTTGCCCGTCGTGTCGGTGACGCGAACCGCGTAGATGGTCGGATCTTTCACCATGGCGACGGCGATCTGGTGAACGCTTTCGGTATCGAGATCCCAGAGGGGCTTGGCAAGCGCTTGCGAGTTCGTCGCCAGAACGATGTCGACATGCTCTTCGAGCGCCCGAACCGCCTGCTGCGATGACAACGCCAAAAGCAGCGTGAACAACGGCACGACGACGGCCAGAAGCGCGCCCGAGATAATGGCTATGAACCGACTCTCAACGGAATGAGCCACCCGTATTCCCCGCCTGCTTGTAGTCGGTGTTAGCCGCCGACTGCGTGTTCCCCAACACAGTAATTGGCCGGATAATTCCAGCCATTGATTAAGCTTTACTGAAGCCGGGAAGAGTAAAGCGAAGCGGATCTTAAAGAGGGTTACGTAATCCTGACCGGAAAACGTAAAAGCCCGCCTTCGGTGGAAGGCGGGCTCTCAGAAAGACAAGACGAAAATGTCTTATTCGGCTTCAGGAGCCGCAGTCTCAGTCGCTTCTTCTTCTTCGACGCCTGCAGCAGGTGCAACGATCGTCGCGATGGTGAAGTCGCGGTCGGTGATGACAGGTGTCACGCCCTTCGGCAGCTTAACGGCCGAGATGTGGAGGCTGTCGCCGATCTTGGCGTCGGTCAGATCAACCGTGATGAATTCCGGGATCTGGTCGGCCGGGCAATGGAACTCGACCGTGTGACGGACGATGTTCAGAACGGCGCCCTGCTTGATGGCCGACTTGTCTTCGTTTTCGAAGTGTACCGGTACTTCGACGTTGACTTCAGTCTTGGCCGAAACGCGCAGGAAGTCGACATGCATGGTGAAGTCGCGGACCGGATCCAGCTGGTAGTCCTTCGGGAGGACCTGGATCTTCTTGCCGTCGAATTCGATCGTCGCGATGGTGGTCATGAAACCGCCAGCGTGAATGCGCTTCGTGACTTCGTTCGTGTTGAGCACGATCGACAGAGGAGCCTGCTTGTCACCATAGATGACTGCAGGGATAAAACCGTTGCGGCGAAGTTCACGGGAGGACCCCTTACCGACCCGTTCGCGCGCCTCGGCCTTGAGCACGTAAGTTTCCTTGCTCATGGCAATTCCTTTCGAGGTTGTTTGGAGAGTTCTTCGCGGACAGTGCCGCGTCAAACCGGAGGGCATCGTCCGACGCTCTCCATCCGCGTTGCCTCCAAGGGTGTCTACGCGGACGGGGTCCCTATAGTCCATCAGGGCAGGAGACGCAAGGGATCTGCGGCGTGGTTGGCTCTGCAAACCGGTCGTCGTCGTTACCTACCGCCAGATACCTGCGTGGCCAATATGAAACTTCCGGTATGTGCCGTTTTGCCATCCATTAATGACGTTCATTCGAAATTAGCGAGATTCGATAAATGCGAGGTCCGGGCGACCGAATTTGTTAAATTGTGAGGGTCAAGACGGTGTTAACTCCGGAGACCAAGATCTAACATGTACGCCGTTCTGTCCTGTCTGGCCTATGAGCACAATCTCTTCCTCGTCGTCGTGGCGGGGGCGCTCTGCTTCATTGCGAATGCGGGAACCGTGGTTTTTGCCGCCCGGGCACGACAGGCAAACGACCGCAGCCGCTACGGCTGGGTGATCGTCTCCGGCGGAGCAGGGGGCTTCGGGATCTGGGCAACACATTTCGTGGCCATGCTCGCCTACGATCCGGGCCAGCTCTTCACATTCAATCTGTCGCTGACGCTGCTGTCGCTTGGTATTGCATTTCTCGCGACATTTGCGGCGGGACTGCTTGCCGTGCTGTTTACCGGCAAATCCGGCGCTGTGGCCGCTGGCCTGGTATTCGGTACCGGCGTTTCCTGCATGCATATTACCGGCATGGCGGCGATCGAGTTCGGCGGCCTGATCGTCTGGTCGCAGCCGCTGGTCATCGCTGCCATCGTCACCGCGATCGTCATGTCGACGACAGCCTTCCTCATGATCCTGAAGGGAGGCCTTGCAAACAACATTCTTGCTGCAGGTCTCCTGTCGCTCGGCATCGTCTTTATGCATTTCATCGCGATGGGCGCGGCAACGCTTGTCCCGGGTTTCGGGATCCTGCCTGAAGACGGGATGCTGTCGAAGCCGCTGATGCTGGCAACGATCATTGCCGTCTCGCTGTCGCTGATCGGGTCGGGCCTGGCCGTTGCCACAATCACCGGGCGTGCGGCGCGGTCCTCGAAGGCCAGCGAAGCCAATTTCCAGATGCTCGTGCGCGGGGTGACCGACTACGCGATCTACATGCTTTCACCCGAGGGCGCCGTCTCCAGCTGGAATGCAGGGGCAGAGCGTGCCAAGGGGTACAGGGCCGACGAGATCATTGGTCAGCATTTTGCACGTTTCTATTCGGATGAAGAACAAGCCCGGGGTCTGCCGGAACAGGCGCTCGCAACAGCGCGCACAACCGGTCTGTTCGAGGCGGAAGGCCGGCGCTACCGCAAGGATGGGAGCTGGTTCTGGGCACATGTGGTGATCCAGCCCGTCCTCGACGACGATGGCGTGCTTGCCGGCTACGCCAAGATCACGCGCGACATCACCCGTCAGAGACAGGACACCGACCGGATCGCCTCCGTGACGCAGAACCTGGATCTGGCGCTTGAGAACATGGCGCAGGGGATCTGCCTGTTCGATCGCGAGCAGCGGTTGGTGCTGACGAACCGGCGCTATGGCCAGATTTTTCGGTTTGAGGAAGGCGCTCTGAAGCCGGGTATGACATACCGCGAGATCGTGGCTCTTGGCTACAGGACCTCGTTTGCCAACGCGGCGGAGGCGGAAGCACGGGCAGAACAGCATTACCAGCGCAACATCGCAGCCATCAATTCCAGGCAGGAAGCCCTTCTTCACCGACTGAGCGACGATCGGACGATACGGATCGATTTCAGCTATCTCGATCAGGGCGGCTGGGTTTCGACATTCGAGGATATCAGCGAGCGGATACGGTCGGAGGAAAAGATCGCCTTCATGGCGAAGCATGACAGCCTGACGCAGCTTCCGAACCGTCCGGCTCTGATGGAATATCTCGAAGCCGAGGTGCGTAACGCGGAGAGCGAGGGCGGGCATGTTGCGGTCGTCGGCATCGATCTCAACAAGTTCAAGCAGATCAACGATCAGTTCGGGCACGCGGCCGGCGATGCCGTGCTCAAGGAAATTGCCGAGCGGATGAATTCGATCGTGCGGCCGCACGAGATGTTTGCCCGGTTCGGCGGCGACGAATTCGTGGCCGTGAAGCGCTACGGGGATTTGGCCGAAGTGTCCGAGTTCCTCGACCGATTGTCGGATGCGTTCGGGCAGCCGATCCAGATCGAGGTGCATCGTCTCAGTCCTGGCGCAAGCATGGGTGTTGCGCTCTACCCGCATGACGGGGCATCCCCCGATGCGCTGATCGCGAACGCGGACCTGGCCATGTACCGCGCCAAGGGCTCGCTCTCGCGCGACATCTGCTTCTACGACATCGAGATGGACGAGGCCGCCCGCGACCGAACCAAGATGGCGGAGGATCTTTGGACGGCGATCGAGCAGGATCAGCTCAGGCTGCACTACCAGGTGCAAAAATCGGTCGCGACCGATGAGATCACCGGTTACGAGGTCCTGCTGCGCTGGAGCCATCCGGAGCGAGGCAATGTCTCGCCGGCAGATTTCATCGGGGTCGCGGAGGAATGCGGCGCCATCCTGCCGATCGGCGCGTGGGTTCTGCGCGAAGCATGCCGGGAGGCGGCGAACTGGCCGAATGACTACAAGGTCGCGGTCAATCTGTCGCCGGTGCAGATCGCCCATGCCGACATGCCGGCGCTGGTTCATACCGTGCTTCTGGAAACCGGTCTGAAACCAAGCCGTCTCGAGCTTGAAATCACCGAAAGCTCGATCATCAGCGACAAGCAGCGGGCGATGAATGCGCTTCGCTCCATCAAGGCGCTGGGCGTATCGATTGCGATCGACGATTTTGGGACCGGCTATTCGTCGCTGGAGACGCTGCGCTCCTTCCCGTTCGACAAGATCAAGCTCGACCGGAGCTTCCTGACCGAAGTGGACCGCAGCGAGCAGGCAACGGCCATGGTGCGAGCAATTCTGGCTTTGGGGCAGGGCCTGCAGATCCCGGTTCTCGCGGAGGGTGTCGAGACGGTAAACCAGCTCGACATTCTGCGGCGGGAAGGATGCCACGAAGTGCAGGGCTATCTTCTCGGTCGGCCGATGCCGATGGAAGATCAACCGAACCCGCAGGCTGGGTCAGAGATGGGCTCGGCCAACCAGAACGCTGCCTGAAGATCGCGGAAACGTTTGACCTAGCGTCGGGGTTCGCCGCCGGGGGCGTAGGCCGTTTTCTGCTCGAACCGGAATTTGTGGCCGCAGTCGCTACAGCGCAGCATGTATTTGCGCGGATCTTTCGAGGCGAACTCGGTCTGAAAACCTTTCGGGAGTTCGTCGATGCGAAAATCGCGATTGCTGGCGCGCTTGTCGTCGGACTCGGAGACTTCGGCATAACCGGCATGTCCGCACTGCGAGCATTCGAGTTTTCGGGAATAGCGGTCGCGGGCGGTCATGCGGAACTCCTTGGGTACCGCGCTTACATAGTCAACAGACGCCGCGAATGCAAAACGCCGGGATGAAAATCCCGGCGTTTATATTCTTGGCGTTCAACTCACGTCGCGATCAGCGGCGGCATTCGCCCGGAGAGACCGCGCCGAAGCCGGCATTGCGGGCTTCGCAGGCATTCGGGAATGTCTGGAGCCGACCGCCACGCTGGCCGCAGACCGGGCGATATTCGCGGGTGCACATGCCGCCGCCATTTTCAGGACGGTCAGGTCTACCGGGACGATCCGGCCTCGAGGGGCGATCCCAATCCGGGCGGTCAGGCCGTGATGGACGATCCGGGCGATCGGGTCTGGATGGGCGATCCCAATCTGGACGGGGATCGGGGCGATCGGGCCGGCTCCAGCCGGGGGCGGGACGTTCCGGCGGATAGCCGGGGCCTGGACCTGCGTCGACGCAGGCGGAAAGCATTGGAGCCAGGATGAAAAGTGCAAGCCATTTCGGCTTGTTTCGTAGGATCGACATCGCGATAGGTCCTCCCTCTGCAGATGGATGGCAGACCTCTATCAGACTTACATAGCCGTGGGACAGGGGCCGCAGCGTTTTTGCTGCAAAGCCCGTCCCACGGTCATGCGTCAATCCTAGTCGAACAGGCTCGAGACGGACTCTTCCATGGCGGTACGGTTGATCGCCTCGCCGAGAAGGTTTGCCGTGGTGATGACGCGGATATTGTGCGCCGACTGAACGGATGTCGTCGGCTGGATCGAATCCGTGATCACCAGTTCCTTGAGCTTGGACGCCGCGATGCGGGCAACGGCACCGCCCGACAGCACGCCGTGGGTGATGTAGGCGGTCACGCTGGTGGCGCCATTCTTCAAGAGCGCTTCGGCCGCGTTGCAGAGTGTGCCGCCGGAATCGACGATATCGTCGATCAGGAGACAGTCCTTGCCGGTCACGTCACCGATGACGTTCATGACTTCCGACTCGCCTGCGCGTTCACGCCGCTTGTCGACGATGGCGAGCTGGCAGCCGAGGCGCTTGGCAAGCGCTCGGGCGCGAACCACACCGCCGACATCTGGCGAGACCACCATGACGTTGTTGAGGTCGTAGTGTTCCTTCACGTCGCGCGCCAGAATCGGCACGGCGTAGAGGTTGTCGGTCGGGATATCGAAGAAGCCCTGGATCTGGTCTGCGTGCAGATCGAGCGTCATGACACGGTTGGCGCCGGCCTCGGTGATGAGGTTGGCGACGAGCTTGGCCGAGATCGGCGTGCGCGGCCCGGCCTTGCGGTCCTGGCGGGCATAGCCGAAATAGGGAAGCACAGCCGTGATGCGCTTGGCGGAAGACCGCCGGAACGCATCGATCATGATCAGCAGTTCCATCAGGTGATCGTTGGTCGGAAACGACGTGGACTGGATGACGAACACGTCTTCCCCACGGACATTCTCCTGTATTTCAACGAAGATTTCCTGGTCTGCAAATCGCCTTACCGAGGCTTTTCCGACTGGTACATTAAGATAGCTGCAGATCGCGTCGGCCAGATGCCGGTTCGAATTGCCTGCGAAAACCTTCATTGCGGTCCGCCTGTATTGAAGCTGGATGGCGGCCTTTTACCGGCGCCACCTTCGAATGCAATAGCGTTTTCCCTCAGGCCACCGTTTTTTGCGAAGAAACAGTGACCGTGTCACATCATGGTTACCTAACCGCCATGCGATTGCCGCCAGCTCATATAGTCCTGGATCGTCTTTGCGGCGATGAGTTCCATGGTTGAGGAGGGCACTGCGGCCCATGGATCCTGACCGCTGCCGGGCACATTTTCCTGCCCCTGCATGCGGTGAAGTCTGGAGCCGGTATTGTCGAGAACATCCCAGACGTAGACGATGGTGATCTTTTCGCCATCGCTGAAGGCCGAGAAATAGCCCTTGAGGATCTGCTCGGTACCCGTATCGCTGGACGGACGGATCGTCAGCCCGGCGGCGCGCGCCTCGGCACCAAGCCGTCGCGACAGCGGCGTCACGGCCTGTACGGGGGCACCGATGATCGGCAGGAAGCGGATGGTGTTGCCTGCGGCGGCGGGCAGGGAAGCCTCCTGCTGGGGCGCTGCAGCGGTAGACTGGGCTTCAGCCTGGCTTTGGCCCTGCCAGTCGGGCGGTGGGCCTGAAGAGGCGGGCGAGGTCTGGTTGCCAGACTGCATCGCCTGGGCCTGTGCCTCGAGCGTATTTTGCGGGCGCGGCTGGTAGGTGTCGTTTCTGTAGGTTTGGTTCTGGTAGGTCTCGGGCCTTGGGGATCGGGCCATGCGTTCCGTATCGGCCTGGGTGACCGGTGTCGATGCGCGACTGCCGCCGCCGATCTCGGCGCGCGGCGTCAGGGCCTCGCTGGTGTTGCAGCCGGAGACGGACAGAGCAACGATGCAGGCGGAAAGCAGTTTTCCTATAAGCCGCATGCGTTCGCCCCTTTGCCGGTTCCCATCCCGCGACAAGCTAAGGTCGGATTTTCCGGCCTGTCAATGATCGCGGGCTTCTCAGCCCTGGATAAGGTCGAGACCATGGCGTGAAAGCGGCCGGGGGGCGCCTTCCGTCGTCAGATAGGTCTGGGCGAGCGTCATGGCCGCGCCGCTGTCGCTGTCCATGATGATCATGTGCACGAACAGCGTCATGCCGGGCAAGATCTCCTGCGGATTGCCGAAGTGGAACATCTGGTGCTCCATCCACGACGGCGAGAAGCGGGCGCCCAGCGAATAGCCGCAGGCATTCAGCCGGTGACGGGAGAGGCCGCGTTCGTCGAGGATCCTGGCATGGGTATCGAACACGTCCCCGAATGTATGACCTGGAGACAGAACCTCCTCGATCGCCCGGATCGTCTCAAGGCAGGCCTTGTAGAGTTCCTTGTGGCGCGGCGATGGCTCGCCGACGAGCGCGGTGCGCATCATCGCGACGTGATAGTGGGCGGCGGTGCCGGCCCATTCGAGCGTCAGCTGGTCGGTGGCATCGAGCTTGCGGCGACCGGCCTTGTAACGGCACAGAAGCGCATCCTCGCCGGAACCGATGATGAATTCGTTGGCGGGATAATCGCCGCCGCCGGAAAACACCGCGCCCTGCATCGCCGCGAGGATATCGGCCTCGTCGCCGCCGGCCTTGATCAGCGGCAGAGCGGCGTCGAGCGCATCGTCCGCCAGTTCGGCGGCGCGTTGCACATGAGCGATCTCGGCCGCGCTTTTGACGAGGCGCAGCCGGCTGACCAGATAGGATGCGTCACTGAGCTGGCCGAAATTGGTGAGCTGGTTGTCGAGCAGGCGCGCGATGCGGCCGGTCATGCCATGCGTGTCGTATTCGACGCCGATCTTTGCGCCGAGCAGATCGAGTTCGCTCAAGAGGTTCTTGAGATCCAGCGTCGGATCGGCATTCACCCGGTCGACCCAGACCACGATGTTTTCGATGATCGAGGTCTGGCGGGCCTGGCGAAGGTCGGCAGAGCGCGTGAGCAGCGTCATCGAGCCATCGGCCTTCACGACCAGCGTCTGGAAGAAGCAGTAGCCGAACGTGTCGTAGCCGGTCAGCCAGTACATGCTTTCCTGCGCAAACAGCAGGATGGCATCGAGCTTTTCCTCGGCCATCTTCGTCGTCAGGCGGGCGAGGCGATCGGCATATTCCGATCTGTCGAAGTGCAGAGCCATGGTAGTCCTCCCGAACTTTTATTGCTGAAGCGCGATGGCTGAAATCTGGCGGCCGTAATCCGGCTCTTGGTCATGCGTCGTGCGGCGATAGGAAAAGAAGCGTTCCCGATCCGGGTAGGTGTCGAGGCCGAGGTTCTCAGCGGTGACGCCTGCCGCCTTCAGCCGCGACATGGTGAGAGCGGGCAGATCGAACATGGAATGCTGTGGCTTCGGAGACGGTGTGAAGAAGGCTGCGTATTCGGGGTTCACGCCAAGGAAGCGTTCCACGAATTCCGGCCCGACCTCGTAGCTGTCAGGCCCGATCGACGGGCCGAGGACGGCCACGATCTTTTCCCTTTCAGCACCGAGCGACACCATCGCGTCGATCGTGTTTTCGAGCACGCCTGTCAGCGCGCCCTTCCAGCCGGCGTGAGCCGCGCCGATCACGCCATTGTCGCCATCGGCAAACAGGATGGGGCCGCAATCGGCAGACAGGACGCCGATCACGACGCCCGGCGTGGCCGCGACCATCGCATCGACCTGCGGGCGCTCGCCTGAATAGGCGGCATCGACCACGACCACATCAGGCGAATGGACCTGATGGACGGTTGCGAGCTTTTCGAGCGGCAGATCGAACCAGGCCGCAACCCGCCGGCGGTTTTCGAGAACGAGCGTCTGATCGTCTTTCGACCCGACACCGACATTGAGGCCGGCGTAGATGCCGTCCGAAACGCCGCCCTTTCGCGTGAAGAAGCCGTGGCGGATTTTGGCGCCGGCTTTAGCGTTCAAGACTGCGCTTTCGATCGGCGTCGGCGAGGCGTTCTCCGGCATCGGTTTATCCACCCTGCTGATTTTGTTGGTTTTTGCGTGATGCACCGTCGGCGGCACTCGCTGCTTCGATTGGGCGCGAGATTGGCGCAAGCCGATAGCGTGTGTCAATCCGCCCGGACGTGCTCTTTCAGTCGACCGGACGGAAGGGCATCAGATTGACCGCGGAGCCCGAGACGGCGATGACCTTGAAGAGCTCGCCCATCTTGCCCGCACCTTCGCCGGCAAGACGATCGACGGCTGCTGCAATCAACCGCTGTTCGGACGGTTCCTTGTCGCGCGCAAGGGCTGAAGCCCGTTCGGCAAGGCCGAGGCCATAGAGGAATTCGCCCTGATGGAGGCCGCCGTTCAGATGAATGCCGGACGCCAAGGCGACCTTGGCGAGATCTTCGAAATCGACATGGCTGGTCAGATCTGCCTCGCCGGGGCTGGCAAGCGGCGGGTCATAGTCGTGGTTCTTTACGGCCTGCAGAGTATCGCCGAAACTGGTGACCATATGGCCGTAGTCGATGACGAGCGCACTGCCGCCGAAATGCCTTAGCCTTTCGCAGAGCGTCTGCATGACGGCCTGGCGGGCAGGGGCAAATTCGAAGATCGTGCCTTCCGGGATGGAAGCGACCGGGGCGGGCAGGAGAACCGGATCGAGCGTGGCGATGCCGGCGACGAAAGACAGCTCGTCCTCCGGGCCAAGGCCCACCAGCCTTTCGCGAAAACCGGTCGGGGTCCGCACGAACTGGCGGATCGGGATCGCGTCGAACAGTTCGTTGGCGGCGATCAGGGTGAACCCTTCCGGCACGTCTTCGAAACTGTCGTGCCAGGAAATCTTGGTCGAGTAGGCCTCGAGCGTGACGCGCTGAACGCCGCGCAGGCGTTCGCTGGTTTCCACCAGATGGACACGCAGGCCGTCCATCAGGGATGGTGCGATGCGCTGGATGACGCGCAGCATGTCGGACATCATCGTGCCGCGGCCGGGACCGATCTCGACCAGGCGCACATCGCCCGGGCTACCCTGGCGCTGCCAGGCGTGGACCATGAAAATGCCGACCATTTCGCCGAACAGCTGGCTGATCTCCGGCGCGGTGACGAAATCGCCATGTCGGCCGAAAGGTTCGCGGGTGCGGTAGTAGCCGAATTCCGGATCGGCAAGGCAGAGCGCGAAATAGTCGGTGACGCTGATCGGTCCGCTGGCGCGGATCAGCGTCTTGATTTTTTCGGCAAGGGGCGTGGTTACTTCTGGGCTGTTCACGGGTGCCTCACACTTTCGCCGCGGAGGCGACGCGAGCCCGCGTGATCGCCCAGATGCCAACAGCAACCATCGGTAGTGATAGCACCATGCCCATCGTTAGCCAATTGGTGCCGAGCAAATAGCCGAGCTGCACATCCGGTTCGCGGAAGAACTCGACAAAAATTCGGCAGAGCCCGTAGCCGAGGACGAACGCGCCGCAGATGGTGCCGGGTACACGAAGGGCCTTGAAACGATAGATCAGGAGTGCCAGCACCAGAAGCAGGATGATGCCTTCCAGGCCTGCTTCATAGAGTTGGCTCGGATGGCGGGCGAACGGGCCACCGGTCGGGAAGACGACAGCCCATGGTGCATCGCTCAACCGTCCCCAGAGTTCGCCGTTGACGAAGTTCGCAATGCGCCCGAACAGCAGGCCGAACGGCACGACGGCGGCGACGATGTCGAACATGCTCCAGACGGGAATGGCATGGCGGCGGGCAAACACGATCATCGCGATCGTCGCGCCGAGGAAACCGCCGTGGAAGGACATGCCGCCGTTCCAGATCTCGATCGCGCGGATCGGGTTTTCCAGGATCGGGCCTAGATCGTAAAACAGGATGTAGCCGATGCGGCCGCCAAGGACGACGCCTGCTGCGATCCAGACGAGGAAGTCGTCGAGATGGACCGCGGTCATCGGGGCCTGACCGTTGGGCCACAGTGACGCGTTTGCGGTCAGCTTGCGGGCGTAAAGCCAGCCCAGCATGATACCGGCAACATAGGCAAGGCCATACCAGTGTACCGCAAGCGGCCCCAAGGAGAACGCGACCGGATTTATCTCGGGAAATGGCATGAGAGCAAAAAAATGAAGCGCTTCGTACAAATTACAGGTGTCTCGCTTACTCACAGTCGTGTGAAAAGATGGACTTGGGGACATCGCCGGTCAAGATGAATCTCATTCTGAGACGCGCGCAACAGTGGATGACGCTTGCAACGCGGCGACCCAAGCCCTACTTCAGATCCCATAGGACAAACACAGGCCGATATCGGGCCGATATCGCTGCCGATGGCAAGGAGACGGAACCTTATGTCGACCGGAACGAACCGCATATTCGACGATTTCGCACGGCTGATGACGGACGCTGCCGGCGCTGCACAGGGTGTGCGCAAGGAAGTGGAGACGGCTTTCCATGCCCAGGCGGAACGGTTCCTTAACAACATGGATCTGGTCAAGCGGGAGGAATTCGAAGCCGTTCGCGAGATGGCTGCCCGCGCCCGCGACGAGAATGTTGCGTTAAAGGCCCGTCTCGATGCGCTGGAGGCAAAATTCGGCCAGAGCCAGAGCCATGATCAGGGCCATTCAGGTCAGTAGGCCACTTCAGATCGGGCCATAAACTGTGGCCCCTCAGGGGATTCGCAATCTCCGTTTGAGATCGCCGTCAAAGTCCAGCGCCAAAAGCCTGCGCGGCGATCTTTCCCAGCCTATTCGCGATTGAGCGTCATCGCGTCTAATCGGCACAGTCAGGCGTCTGTTTTGCCTCGCCAAATCCCCATGAATTTACAAAAAATTAAGCCCTGTGGACACTCTTAAAAAAGCCAGCGTCCAGAGTCATTTAACCATCCGTTCTGATCTCATGCGCGAACCGGTTTCGGGGTTCAATCCACGGAAATCGGCATTCAGGGGATGGCAGCCGGACTCCGTCTAGCTACACTGATTTTACACGATGATTCGAAACGAGCCGGTGAGCTTCCGGTGGTGACCGATAGGTTACCGACGAGGCTGAAGGTAAGCTCCAGACAGGGTAACTCAGTTATTCTGGCGGCGACGAGCGATCATCGAAATGTAGTTCCGGTTAAGTGTTGGCGCGTTCCGCTCGAATTCGCATTCATTCCGGTCAAAAAGGTGCCGCATGAGCCTCATGGAATTGAACGTTGAGCGACAGTCGAACCCGGTGGACATGATCGAGTTCGTCGCAGCTTCCAACGATTGGACATTCGAACGGTCCGGCGAAGACGAGATCGCCATGACCGTGGAGGGTCGGTGGACGGACTACCACGTATCCTTCTCCTGGATGGAGGAGTTCGAGGCGCTGCATCTCGCCTGCGCCTTCGATCTGAAGATCCCCGATATCCGCGTGAACGAGGTCATCCGGCTTCTGTCCTACGTGAATGGACAGACGCTGATGGGGCATTTCGACCTGTGGCGTCAGGAGGACGTGGTGATATTCCGCCAGTCGCTTCTGCTGGCCGGCGGTGCCGAGCCCACGAACCAGCAGGTCGAGGTTCTGTTTTCCAGCGCGCTTGATGCCTGCGAGGCCTATTATCAGGCGTTCCAGTTCGTCGTCTGGTCCGGCATGGAAGCCAAGGCTGCCATGGATTGCGTTCTGTTCGAGACGGTCGGCGAGGCTTGATGGCGTTGCAGCTGGGTTCGATCGTTCTCGTCGGTGCCGGCAATATGGGCGGCGCCATGCTTTCTGGCTGGTTGAAGAACGGCGTTCCCGGCGCATCCGTCACCGTCGTTGACCCATCGCCGTCCGAGGCGATGAGAGCGATGATGTCCGACGCCGGCGCGACGCATGTTACGGCACTTCCAGACGGTGCGTCGGCAGATATCCTGTTTCTCGCGGTCAAGCCGCAGCTGATGGATGCCGTTCTGCCGCCGCTGAAGCCTGTGGTCGGCGCTTCGACAGTCGTCGTCTCGGTCGCAGCCGGCAAGACGCTGTCCTCCATGCAGATCCATCTCGGGGACGGTGCAATGGTGCGCGCCATGCCGAACACGCCGGCCATGATCGGCCGTGGCGTGACCGGTGCCTATGCCAACGACAAGGTGTCGGCCGCCCAGCGCGATGCGGTGCATGCGCTCTTGAAGGTCAGCGGTCCGGTGGAATGGGTTTCGAGCGAGGCGGATATCGATGCCGTCACCGCCGTTTCCGGCAGTGGCCCGGCCTATGTCTTCTATCTGGTCGAATGCATGGCCGAAGCCGGGCGCAAAGCCGGTCTTCCTGCCGATCTTGCGATGCGGCTTGCGCGCGAAACCGTGTCGGGTGCGGGAGAACTTCTGCGTCAATCGACGGAGGATGCCTCGCGGCTTCGCCAGAACGTGACGTCTCCGGGCGGCACCACGGCTGCTGCCCTCTCCGTGCTAATGGCAGACGATGGGATGCAGCCGCTGTTCGACAAGGCAATCGAGGCAGCGCGGAGCCGCGCGGAAGAACTGGGACGCTGAGCAGCCATGTCTAACGAGATAAGCTTTGCCGACTTCGAGAAGGTCGATATCCGGGTTGGCACGATCGTCGAGGTCGAGCCGTTTCCGGAAGCCCGCAAGCCGGCGTTCAAGCTGAAGATCGATTTCGGGCCTGAGATCGGCGTCAAGAAATCGTCGGCGCAGATTACCGTCCACTATACGCCTGAAACGCTGCTCGGACGCCAGGTGCTGGGCGTCGTCAATTTTCCGCCGCGCCAGATCGGGCCGGTCCGTTCCGAAGTGCTGACGCTTGGCTTTGAAGACGAGAACGGCGCGATCGTTCTGGCTGCCGTCGAGCAGGGCGTTCCAAACGGCAAGAAGATGATGTGATCAGGCAACGCCGTCTTCAATAAACGTCTTAGTTTTCTCCCCAGTCCAGCATGTTGCCGATAGCGGTCCGCTCAGGCCGGAACGCGAACGATTGCCCTCAAGCCACCGCTCGGACTGTCGTCCAGCGTGACATTGCCGCCATGCGAGCGGGCGATGTCGCGGGCGATCGCGAGGCCGAGGCCGGTTCCGGATGCATCGAGATTGCGGGCCTCGTCGAGCCTGTGGAATGGCTTGAACACGTCCTCGCGGGATTGCGCAGGAACGCCCGGGCCGTCGTCATCGAGGGTCAATGTCAGCCATTTGGCGCTGTGGCGCGCATCGATATGCAGGTTGTCGGCATAGCGCTGGCTGTTTGAGACGAGGTTTCCAAGCAGGCGGTTGAAGGCGTTCGGCCTGACGGCGATCTCGTCGTCGCCCTCGATGTGGTAGGTGAGGATCTGCCCGTGCAGGCTGAAACTTACGCGGAATTTCTCCAGAAGCTCGCTCAGATACAGCGTACCGAAGTCCTCCTCGGCCTCGCCCTTGGCAAATGCCAGATAGCCCTCCAGCATAGACTGCATGTCTTCGACATCCTGTTCCATGCCGGCGAGCTCAGGCTTGTTGCCGGCAAGTGCCAGCTGCAGCTTGAATCGGGTGAGGATGGTGCGCAGGTCGTGGCTGATGCCGGCCAGCATCGCGGTGCGCTGCTCCATCTGCCGTTCGAGCCGTTCGCGCATCTGGATGAAGGCAAGGCCCGCGCGCCTTACCTCGTCTGCGCCGCGCGGCGAAAAGCCTTCGGTCTTTTGTCCCTTGCCGAAACTTTCTGCCGCCTGGGCAAGTCTCAGGATCGGGCGGATCTGGCCGCGCAGGAACAGGATCGAAATCACCACCAGCACGAAGGCGGTGCCGATCATCCAGATCAGGAAGATGTGGGTGTTGGACGCGTAGGTAGAGCCGCGTCTGGCAAACACCCGCAGCACCCGTTCGTCCATTTTTACGCGGATCTCGACGAGCCGACTGTCGCCTACCGTATCGATCCAGAACGGCATGCGGATCTGACTGCTCAACTGTTCGGCAAGGATGTTGTCGAGGATCGCGAAGAAGGGGCGCTGGCGGGGCGGCGGGAGCTGGCCGTTCTCCTCGATTGCAATCGTCAGGCCGAGAGAGCTGTCGGCGATACGGCTGACTTCGTTGTAGTTGCTGTCCTGCGGATAACTGCGGATGATTTCGATAATGGCGGCGATGTCGCGAACGGTGCCTTCAGACAGGCGCTCCGTCACCATTCGCCAGTGGCGTTCCATGAACACCGCGGCGACGACTGTCTGGAGCAGGAGCATGGGGAGAATGACGATCAGCAGCGAACGGGTGTAGAGGCCCGTCGGCAGCCAGCGACGCAGCCAGCGCGTGAACGGACGCCAACCGGGGAGGGTAAACCGGCTGGTCTCTCGCTTCAGCGTGTTGAAAATTGCCATTCGCCGCCCGTTATCGTCCTGTCGTCGGTCTCTTGTGCATCAGTCGATACTCAGCCTGTACCCGATGCCACGCACGGTCTGGAGATAGACCGGGTTGGCGGGGTCTTCTTCGATCTTACGACGCAGCCGGTTGATCTGCACGTCGATTGTGCGCTCGCCGACATCCGTATCGTCCCCGATCAGTTCGTGGCGGGGGATCGTTTCGCCGGCGCGCAAGGCAAACAGCATCATGATTTCCTGTTCGCGGTCGGTCAGGCGGATCGTCTCGGCCGCCTTGCGCAGTTCCTTGCGCGGGATCGAGAAGGTGAACGGACCAAACATGATCTGCTCGATCTTGGGTGCATCGGCCGAGCTGCTGCGGCGCAGGATGTTGTTGATGCGCAGGACCAGTTCGCGCGGATCGAAGGGTTTTGACAGGTAATCGTCGGCACCTGCCTCGAGACCGGCGATGCGCGATTCTGCCTCGACCCGTGCCGTCAGGAGGATGACCGGGGTGGTCTTCTTTTCATAAAGCGACTGGGTGAGCGACAGGCCTGTTTCGCCCGGCATCATCACGTCGAGAATGATGAGGTCGAAATGCAGTCCTTCCAACTTGCGCCGCGCTTCGGCGGCATCTCCCGCGACCGTGATGCGGAAACCCTGCTCCACCAGATAGCGGTTGAGGAGATCGCGGATGCGGGTGTCGTCGTCGACAACGAGAAGGTGAGGGGCGTCGTCCAAAAGCGGTGTATTGGTCATCTGTCTGTCCCGGTCAGATATCCTGACTGATGTCGATATCAGAAATCACGAGGTTCGGGTCACGTCCACGCATCCGTTGAAGGAAAAGGGTTACGCTTTCCCGCATCCCGGGGGTGAAGTCTTCCATGGCGCGTGCGATACGCTTGGATTGCGGCTCGCACAGGGCCAGCGCCAGTTCGCGGCCGGCAAGGGTCGGATAGAGGCGGCGCTGTCTGCGATCCTTGGCCCCGGCCATCTGCCGGATATAGCCAGTCTCGATCAACTGCTTCAGGACGCGGGCGAGGCTCTGCTTGGTGATCTGCAGCAGGTCAAGAAGATCCGTCACCATCATCCCCGGCTGGCGGCAGACGAAATAGACAACCCGATGGTGGGCGCGCCCCATGCCGATCTTCGCCAGGATAGCGTCCGGATCGGACACGAAGTCGCGATAGGCAAAGAAGAACAGCTCGATCGCTTCGAAATCGATCTGGCCCTCGTCGACCACGGGCATCTGTGGCGGGACTTTCTTGACGGCTTTTCCCGTCGCTGCAGGCGGCACGCCGTTTCCTTTCGCTCGCTACGTCTTCATCGTGTGAAGCTGTTTAACGTAATCCTTTTGCGCTGTCGCCCGTGATAAATCGCTCTGGCGGTCAAAATTCGACCGGTTGTGTTGCTTTCAGGGAGAACACGCACTTTCTTTTGCGCGCATGACTTGTCCGGCGGAACCTTTATCCCCAAGCGCCATTATTCCCAGCGAACGACTGGAGATTATTCAATGAACGCGCACACTTATTCCGCAATGCCGCCGATCGAGCTGAACCAGACCAAGGCCGAAGCTCATCCGCTGCGCCCGGTCTTCATCACGGTGATTGCGCTGAAAGTCGTCGTCTCGGCATTTCTGCTGGCGACTGTTTCGCTGGCCCCGCCGGTTGCTGCTGAAGGCACGTATCTGGCTGCCGCTATCAACTGATTTTGAGGCTGTCATCGGCAAGCCTTCCGGCTATGAAGAACGACAACGTTCAGGGCAGGACAGGCATTATGGGTCGATTGCAGGCGAGCGTCATTCAGGTGACGCCATTTCAACAAAACTGTACCGTCTTCTTTGACGACGATACAAAGACAGGCGTCATTGTCGACCCAGGCGGTGACATCGGGGTTATTCTGGACCTCGTGCGCAAAAGTGGCATTACCCTTTCCGAGATCTGGCTGACCCACGGGCATATCGATCATGCCGGAGGTGCCGATGAACTTCGCGAGGTGCTGGGCATTCCTGTCGTCGGACCCCACCGCGACGATCTTCCCCTTCTTGAAAACCTTGAAAAGCAGGCTCAGATGTTCGGTGTCGAGGGCGACGTCCGCAACGTCGTGCCTGATCGGTTTCTTGACGAAGGCGAAACAGTCTCGTTCGGCGAGCATGTGTTCGAGGTTTTTCATTGTCCGGGACATTCGCCCGGTCACATCATATTCTACAACAGAGATAACGCCTTCGCACATCTTGGCGACGTGCTGTTTGCCGGGTCGGTCGGACGGACCGACCTACCTGGAGGCGATCACGCGACCCTGATGGACTCGATCCGCACCAAGGTTCTGCCACTGGGAGACGAGGTAGGTTTTCTCTGCGGTCACGGACCGGGAAGCCGGATCGGCGACGAGCGCCGCAGCAATCCATTCCTGAAGGGCCTGTAGCCGGCAACCGGTATCACGGGCATAAAAAAACCCGGCATCACTGCCGGGCTCCAACTGGAATGAGCGAGCTTTTGAAGCTCAACCGGAGATCTGCAGATTGACGGCCTTGGGGCCTTTTCCGCGACGATCCGGTTCCGTGTCGAAGCTTACTTTCTGGTTTTCAGTCAGCCCGGACAGGCCGGAAGCCTGTACGGCGGAGATATGAACGAAGATATCGGCGCCACCGTTGTCTGGTTTGATAAAGCCGAATCCCTTGTCCATATTGAAGAATTTCACAGTGCCAGTCTCGGCCATGCAGCAGGTCCTTTTCCTTCTGTCCGTGTTCAGCGGCGGACAGCATCAGAGTGTGCCCTCACGGGCGGCGGCAGGCAGCTTTAAGAAAGGGTCCCTGTGTTTACCGCGGCGACTGGCAGATAAGGTATAAAACCAAGCCCCCAGTTCCCGCCCGAAGTCTTGGCGCCTTCGGAGCGCGTCATTATAGGTCTTCCCATGCTCGTAAATTGCCCGAACATGGACAGAGTGCTGTGTTTATCAAAAATTGGCAAGAAAAAGTTTTTTGAAAGGCAGGCCCGTTCCAGCCTGCCTCATTTGGCCAAAAGCGCTGGAAATGCGGGCTTTGCGCATGGTCCGAAGGAAGTTGGATTAGCAACGGATCGCTGGCGATGCTTCGCCCGATCGGCTCTATGCCTGTTCGCGTCATGTTTGTAGCCGTTTCCAAACGTCTACACTCTCTGCGGGAAGTTCCGCTGCGAGGCGGTGAAGGTGCGGACGGCTAGCTGCCCTGGTGTCTGCGGCCGAAGGTTTTCATCCGCTTGAGAGGGGTGGCCGACGGAAACGGGGCGGCGGCAGAGACGCGAATGGCGGATGCAGGCGAGGGGCTCATGTCGAGGTCGCCGCCGATCCGCGGCAGGCCGTGTTCCGGGAATGTCCTGTCGAACGTGGTCGGGGCGAGTTCAGGCCGTGCGAGTGCATATCCCTGCACGAGAGACGCGCCGAATTCCTCGCACACCTCCACCTGCCACATTTCCTCCAGTCCTTCGATGATCGGCTCGATCCCGTCATCCAGCATCTGCTGCAGGACAACGCGCAGGAGTGCTGCTCCTGCCGGATTGTCGAGAAAGTCGCGGACCCAGCCAGGTTCGAATTTGACGTAGTCAGGCTTCACCCGCTTGAGAAGCGCCAGATCGGACTCGCCCGCACCGTAATCATCGATCGCCACCTGGAAGCCGATGGCGCGCATATGGCTGGTGAAGTCGGCGATGACGGCGGCGTTGGTCTCGGCGGTCTGGCGGATTTCGCAGACGATCCGGTTGACGGCAAGTCCGGCTTCGTGGCTCGCAAGTTTGATGCGTTCAACTTCGTGGCGCATGTCTTCGGGCGTGCGCACCAGACCCGGCTGGAACTTGACGAAGATCTTCGCCTGGCGTCTGTCGAGCCGGCCGGTGTTGAGAATATGGATCGTCCGGACCATGCTGTCGATATCGGCAGCTTCGGCGGGATCAACGAGGCTGAAGAATTCGTGCGGGGGAACGGGCTCTTCGCCACGATAGGCGCGCACGAGCCCGACAAAGGCTTCGATGGCCAGCCGATTGCCGGGTTTCGACGTTTTGAAAATGGGCTGAAGCGCGGATCTGAGAATGAAAGGCCCGTACGCGGTCGACCATGCCCCGTCGTCGCCGCGAACCAGGTTGGCGAAAATGCTTCTCGATGCCATACCCGTACCGTCTCCTGCGCAATTTTGCAGATTGTAGGCGAGACGGGTTACGCGGTCGTAAATACGCGTCCGAAGGTTTTAATCAGCGACATTGATGGCATTCATTCATGCTTTTTTCTTGAAAGGCGTCGGTTCATTCTCCATACAGCTTGAGGCGGCCGCTCGGCGGCGAATGAGCGC
>NZ_LMOF01000008.1:1151673-1168129 GCF_001423215.1 Rhizobium sp. Leaf321
TCCCGTGTAAAGCCTTCAGCGACGATCGCTGTTTCCCAGAAAGCTCGCGAACTGAAGGCGAAAGGGCGTGATATTATCGGTCTCGGTGCCGGTGAGCCCGATTTCGACACGCCTGATAATGTGAAGCAGGCCGCGATCGACGCGATCAACCGCGGCGAAACCAAGTACACGCCGGTTTCGGGGATTCCAGAGCTGCGCAAGGCGATCGTCGACAAGTTCAAGCGCGAAAACAACCTCGACTACAAGGTCGAGCAGACGATCGTTGGAACCGGCGGAAAGCAGATTCTGTTCAATGCCTTCATGGCGACGATGAATGCAGGGGATGAAGTGATCATCCCGGCGCCGTACTGGGTTTCCTACCCTGAAATGGTATCGATCTGCGGCGGCACGCCCGTCACGATCTCGACCAAGCAGGAAAACAATTTCAAGCTGACAGCCGAAGAGCTGGAAAGCGTGATCACGCCAAAGACCAAGTGGTTCATCTTCAACTCGCCATCGAACCCGACGGGCGCCGCCTACAGCGCGGATGAACTGAAGTCGCTGACCGACGTGCTGCTGAAGCATCCGCATGTGTGGATCCTGACCGACGACATGTACGAGCACCTGACCTTCGGCGACTTCAAGTTCGCGACGCCGGTCGAAGTGGAGCCGAAGCTCTACGACCGGACGCTGACGATGAACGGCGTTTCCAAGGCCTATGCGATGACCGGCTGGCGCATCGGCTATGCTGCCGGTCCGATCGAACTGATCAAGGCGATGGACATGATCCAGGGCCAGCAGACCTCGGGCGCATCGTCGATCGCGCAGTGGGCGGCTGTCGAGGCGCTCAACGGTCCGCAGGATTTCGTGACCAAGAACAAGGCGATCTTCGAAGGCCGCCGCGATCTCGTCGTGTCGATGCTTAACCAGGCATCCGGCATCGTTTGCCCGAAGCCTGAAGGCGCATTCTACGTCTATCCGTCCTGCGCCGGCCTGATCGGCAAGACGGCTCCGACCGGCAAAGTCATCGAAACGGACGAGGATTTCGTGTCCGAGCTCCTGGAATCGGAAGGTGTCGCCGTGGTTCACGGATCGGCCTTCGGTCTCGGCCCGAACTTCCGCATCTCCTACGCGACGTCGGAAGACATTCTCGAAGAAGCCTGCAAGCGCATCCAGCGCTTCTGCGCAGCCTGCAAGTAAGTTTCGAGACACGAGTTTGATGGGAGAGCCCGGCCAAGCGCCGGGCTTTTTCGTGAGTGGTGGTCCAGTGGAGGGAAGGTCGGGGCGGGCCACGGCTATAGCCCCGACCGAGCCCCTTTTCGAGGATCCTGCGTTTAAGCCTTGGTTAGCTTGATGATCGTCGAGGAGCCGGAACGGGTTTCGGTGACGGCGTAGACGGCGCCATCGGGGCCGACCTTGACGTCGCGGATGCGGGCCTTGAGCGGAACGTGTTCTTCGTGGCTCACCTTGTCGCCATCCATATGCAGGACCACCACGCCCTGGGTTACCAGACCGCCGACCAGGAATGCGCCCTTCCATTCGGGGATCGCATCTCCATCGTAGAAGGCCATGCCGGAGGGGCCGATGACCGGATCCCAGTAATAGACGGGCTGTTCGGTCTGAGCCTTCTCGGTGATGCCGTCGCCTACCTTCCCGCCGCTATATTCGACGCCGTAGGTGACCTCCGGCCAGCCGTAGTTCTTGCCGGCTTCCGGTCGGTTCAACTCGTCGCCGCCCTTGGGGCCATGTTCGACCGTCCAGAGGCGGCCGTTGCCATCGAGCGCTGCTGACTGGAGATTGCGGTGGCCGTAGGACCAGATTTCCGGTCGCGCTTCGGCCTGATCAACGAATGGATTGTCGGGCAGGGCCTTGCCGTCCATGTCGATGCGGAAGACTTTTCCAAGACCGCTTTTGAGATCCTGTGCCTGGACACGCGGCTCCGGATCGGACCGCTCGCCGACCGTGACATAGAGCTCGTTGTTGTTGCCAAAGGTGAGGCGCGAGCCGAAATGCTTGTTGCCGTCATAGCTTGGCATCTGCTGGAAGATCACCTTGACGTTTTCCAGCTTGCCGCCGCCATCGTCGTTGGCGACGAGCTTGGCGGAGGCGACGGATGTGCCGTTGCCGTCTTCACGCTCTTCGGAGAAGGAGAAGAAGATCATGCCGGACGTTTCGTGATCCGGGGCGAGGGCCACGTCGAGAAGACCGCCCTGGCCAGCGGACAGGACTTTTGGAACGCCTTCGATCGCAGGGCCGGGCTTGCCGTCCTTGATGATATGCATCGCGCCTTCCTTGGCGGTCACGAGCATGCGGCCATCGGGGAGAAATTCCATAGACCAGATGTGCGGGAGCCCTTCGGCAACGACTTCGGTGGTGATCTTAGGCATTTCCGCCGGCTGCGTTGCGCGGGTCTGACCGGTGAAGGCAGGCTTTTGATCCTTCGCATTTGGAGCGCTTGTTTCAACCGGTTTGCCACCAGTCTGCGCCATTGCGGGAGCGCCGACCAGTGCGAGAGCCAGGGCCGTGCCTGCAAGGAAGATGTTCGTGCGTTTCATGGGTCACCTCCGGACTTTGTCTTGATGCCTTTCAGTGGCGATCGCTCGCCAGGCATTGTCCCATCTAGGGCGGCCAGTCCCGAAGACCGAACACAGGGTGTTCAACTCTTCTTTATTGCAGATGTCACAATCCGATCATCGTCAGCATGATGAAGGTCGCAAACAGCACAAAATGGGTCATGCCCTCGATCGCATTGGTCTGGCCGTCGTTGAGGTTGATCGCCGCAACCACGAGCGTGATCGCCACCATCACCGTCTGGACCGGCGTCATCGCCATGATGAAGGGCTGGCCGGTATAGAGCGCGATACCTTCCATGACCGGGACGGTGAGAATGACCGTCGAGAGCGACGCGCCCATGGCGATGTTGACGACGGACTGCATGCGGTTCTTGAGCGCCGCCCGCATGGCGGTCAGGATTTCCGGCGCGGCGGAGATGGCGGCGACAACGACAGCGGTCAGCGCGATCGGCGCGCCGGAGCCTTCCAGGCCTTCGCCCATGAAGACCGACATGAATTCCGCCAGGAAGCCGATGATCAGAACGCCCAGAAGAATTATGCCGATCGATACGGCCGCGGAATCCTCGGCGGCCTCCTCCTGAGGCGCGGACGCTGTCCCGGCGGCTGCCGCCTTCTGGGTCCGCGGATAGGTGTAGCTGAAGAAGTAGCTGTGCGGCCCGACCTGCATCTTGAGAAAGACGCCGTAGAGCGCGATCATCGCGCAGATGGTAAAGGCGGAATAGTAGTGCCAGCTTTCACGGGGTACGAATTCCGGCACGATCATCGAAATGCCTACCGCCGTCATGATCATGACAGTATAGGTGCGGCTTGAATCGTCGTTATAGGGTTGCTCGCCATGGCGCAGGCCACCGAGCAGGGCCGCGAGGCCAAGAATGCCGTTGATATCCAGCATCACGGCCGAATAGATCGTGTCGCGCACCAGCGTCGGCGAGGAATTCGAACCCATCATGATGGCGAGGATCAGGACCTCGACCGCTACCGCGGACAGGGTGAGGATCATCGTGCCATAGGGGTCGCCGACCTTGTGCGCCAAAACCTCCGCATGATGGGCGACGCGTGTGGATGCAAGCACGATCACGCCGACGAAGAGCGCTGCTGCGATCAGCGACACCGTCTTTCCGGCCTCCAGAATTGAGTGTTCGATGAAGAAGCCGAGAATGGCGACGACGAGGGCGATCAGCAGGAATTTCTCCTGCCGGAGGTGGGTCGCGATTTGCACTGGAAGCTCCTGGAAACGATCTCGGAGAAACTAGGGTTGTCGGTCGACCTGCACAGAGGACGGTTTGCGATAATCGGTCTTTGGTGCCATTATCCTCGCCAGTGGAAGGAACTTCGCGGCGTATTCCGGCTTTTTTGCTCTACGCGGCCTTCTGGACCGAGACCGGTCGGGGCAGCCACGAAAAAACATACAGGAGGATCTATGACCAAGGTCGTTTACACAATCGTGCCACATGATGGCGGCTGGGCCTATCGACTGGGCGACGTTTATTCCGAAACATTCCCGAACCACAACGACGCGCTGCAGGCGGCCCGGATTGTGGCTGCCGAACAGCAGGTGGGTGGTGAGCCCGAAGAGATCAGCTGGCAGGACGCAAAGGGCGTCTGGCACACGGAGCACAGCGACGGCGGTGACCGTCCCGAAGCCGAAGTTGTGGATGGCGATCAGGCGGACGCGCGCTAGGCATTCGCTGCGACCAAAAAGAAGGCCATGCCCGGCGTTTGTGCCAGGCATGGCCGATTTCAGACAGCCGGGCCTAAAGCTTAGGCTTCTGCTGATTCAAGCGACGGGTAGTCGGTATAACCCTTAGCGCCGCCGCCGTAGAATGTGTTCTTGTCCGGCTCGTTGAGCGGCGCGTTTGTCTTGAAACGCTCGACCAGATCCGGGTTGGCAATGAACAGCTTGCCGAAAGCGACGCCATCCGCATAGCCGCTAGCTACAGCCTTTTCAGCAGTATCCTTTTCATAGCCATTGTTGACCACCCAGGCGCCGGTGCCGCCGGCGTTGCGGTAGGTATCCTTCAGTTCCTGGTAATCGAACGGCTTGCCGCCCTGGACATAGTCGCGGTCACCACCGGTCGCACCCTCGATGACGTGGATGAAGGACAGGTTGCGGGTCGCCAGTTCCTTGACGAGATAATCGAAGACCGTCTGCGGCGCATCTTCGGTGATGTTGTTGGCAGGCGTAACTGGCGACAGGCGAATGCCGACGCGGCCGCTGCCGATGGCTGCAGCAACGGCGTCAACGACTTCGAGCGCGAACCGGGCGCGGTTCTCGACGGAGCCACCGTATTCGTCTTCACGGAGGTTAGCGCCAGTCTTCAGGAACTGGTCGATGAGGTAGCCATTGGCGCCGTGGATTTCGACGCCGTCAAAGCCGGCCTCGATCGCAGCCTTTGCACCGGCAGCAAAATCGGCAACGACGCCCGGGATCTCGGAGAGTTCGAGAGCGCGCGGCTCCGATGTATCGGCAAACGCGCCGCTGCCATCCGGGTTGATGATGTAGGTCTTGCCCTTGGCGCCCAGTGCGGACGGCGCGACGGGTGCGCCTTCATTCGGCTGCAGCGAGGTATGCGAAACGCGACCGACGTGCCAGATCTGGGTAACGATCTTGCCGCCCTTCTTGTGAACGGCTTCCGTCACCTTCTTCCAGCCGTCGATGGCCGGAGCGAGGTAAAGGCCCGGAACGTCGGCATAGCCCTGTCCCTGCTGGCTGACCGGGGTGCCCTCGGTGATGATGAGGCCCGCGGAGGCGCGCTGTTCGTAATAGGCGATGTTGAGATCGTTGGGGATCGCCTTCGGCGAACGGTTGCGGGTGAGCGGCGCCATGACGACGCGGTTCTTCAGTTCGATGTCGCCGAACTTTACCGGTTCAAAGAGTGAGGTCACAGGAATATCCTTCCATGCTGCTTTGGGAGTGATTGAGTTAAGGGGTGGCATTCAGAGAGCGGAGCGAAGATTGGTCACGAAGTCTGCGATCTTCTCCTCGTCGCGGCTGTAGAACGCCCATTGACCAACCCGGCTCGTTTTCACGAGGCCGGCTTTTTCGAGGGTCGAAAGGTGCGCAGAGACGGTCGATTGCGACAGACCACATCGTCTTTCGAACTGCTTGGCACAGATGCCCATTTCGAGCGGATGATCCTGGTCGGAAAAATGCTGCTCGGGCTGCTTCATCCATTCGAGGAACTCAATCCTCGTCGGATGGGACAGTGCTTTCAGTATCTCGGTGCGATCCATCGTCTTTCCATATCGTCTCTAACCGATATATAGATCGTCTGAAGACGATTTAAAGGAATGACGTTCCCATTTTTTTGAGGAAGGCAAAAAAAAGGGCCTCCAGATTGCTCCGAGGCCCGTCAGGTGTGAAGGTCTAAAACCTCCAGAGGGGAACAGCCGGCGCTGATAACGGGGACGTCATCAATTGCTCCGGCTGATCCCTATATGGGCGCAGCGATTTGTGAGAGCAAGGGGGGTGGCCGAAATATTGACCGTTTCGGTCCAATTACTCTGACAGGCAGCCGAGGATTGCGGCGGGCCGGCAAACCGCAGGGCAAAAAAAGAGGGCCACCGGATCACTCCAGGGCCCTTATAATTATGAAGGTTAAAAACAACCTCCAGAGGGGAACAGCTGCTGCGGTGGAACTGGGAGGAAAGCCACCATATGCATCAGCTGAGTGCGATATGATGGTTTTTTGGGCAAGCGGCAACGCTTTTTTGCGCAGGACTGCCATGCACGTTCTGCACAGCTTACTCTAGTCACTGAGTCGTGTATGAAATCGCTGCGAGAATCCCGGTGCCCATTCTGAGCGAAACGTCTTCGACAGCGATCAGAAATTCCAGTTACGCGCCTTGGCGACGATAAAATCGCGGAAGACCTTGAGCTTTGCAGCGTTCTTCATTTCATCCGGGTAGCAGAAGTAAGTGTCGAATGAAGGGATGTCGGCGCTCAGCGTCAGCTGGATCAACCCAGGGTCGCGGCCGACGATATAGTCGGGCAGGCAAGCGATGCCGATGCCAAGCAGGCAGGCTCGTTTGATGGAGGTCTGGCTGTTGATCTGCAGATGCGGCGTGCGGGTGTTGTCCGAAGAACGGCCGGCGGATTCGAGCCAGTTGACGTCGAGCAGGTAATTCGGGGCAGGCTCGCCGAAGGAGATGATGCGGTGGGTGTCGAGATCCTCGACCGACTGCGGTTCGCCATAGCGGTTGATATAGGAGGGGGCTGCATAGACGTGCATGTGCACGGTGAACAGCTTGCGCTGGATCAGGTCCGACTGCTGCGGCTGGCGAAGGCGGATGGCGCAGTCCGCATGGCGCATGTTGACGTCGACTTCCTCGTTATCGAGGATGAGCTGGATCGACATTTCCGGATAAAGCTGCAGGAACTCCTGCACCTTGTCGGTGAGCCAGCCCTGGCCAAGGCCGACCGTCGTCGTGACGCGCAGCTTGCCCGACGGCTTTTCCGTCGTCTCGGTCAGCTGCATCTTCACGGTTTCGAGCTTCAGAAGCACGTCATGCGCGGTGCGATAAAGAAGCTCGCCCTGTTCGGTAAGGATGAGGCCGCGGGCGTGGCGGTGGAACAATTTGACGCCGACGTCCTGTTCCAGCGCGCTGACCTGCCGGCTGATTGCCGACTGGGACAGATGCAGCTTGTCTGCTGCATGGGTGAAGGATCCCGCCTCCGCCGCAGCGTGGAAGATGCGCAACTTGTCCCAGTCGAGAGGTACGCCCATGCTTACTCCGCAGCAATGGCAACCGGCTGAATGCCGGCGAGGTAACGTTCGGCTTCGAGCGCTGCCATGCAGCCCATGCCGGCGGCGGTGATCGCCTGTCGGAAGGTGTCGTCGGTGACATCGCCCGCGGCAAACACGCCGGGAACGTCGGTCATCGTGGAATCAGGTGCCGTCCAGAGATAGCCGCCGTTCTTCATCTTCAGCTTGTCCCTGAAGAGTTCGGTCGCGGGCGCATGGCCGATTGCCACGAACACGCCGTCGATCGGCTGGTCGGAGATCGTGCCGGTCCTGGTGTCACGCAGGCGCACACCCTCGACCGATGGCGGCAGCGGCGCGCGGGCCGGCTTGCCGGTGACCTCGGCAATTTCGGTGTTCCACATGACCTTGACGTTGGGGCGCTGGAACAGGCGCTCGGACAGGATCTTTTCCGAACGGAACGAGTCACGCCGGTGGACGACCGTCACGGTCTTCGCGATATTGGAGAGATAGAGCGCTTCCTCGACTGCGGAGTTGCCGCCGCCGACCACGATCACATCCTTGTTGCGATAGAAGAAGCCGTCGCATGTGGCGCAGGCGGAGACGCCAAAACCCTGGAACTGCTGCTCGCTTTCGATGCCAAGCCATTTGGCCTTCGCCCCGGTGGCGATGATGATCGTATCGGCGGTCCAGACGGTGCCGGAATCGGTGCGGACCGTGAAGGGGCGATGATTCATCTCGACCTCGGTCACGAGATCGTTGACGATCTCCGTGCCCACGTGGACCGCCTGCTGCAGCATCTGTTCCATCAGCCATGGACCCTGGATCGGATCGGCAAAGCCCGGATAGTTTTCAACGTCGGTGGTGATCATCAGCTGACCACCCTGTTCCATGCCTGCAATCAAGACCGGCTTCAGCATCGCACGCGCTGCGTACACCGCAGCTGTATAGCCGGCGGGGCCGGAACCGATGATCAGAACCTCTGTATGACGGGCGGACATGATGACGTTTCCTTTCCAAGACCGTGTCGGGCGCCTGGCGCCGCTTCCTCATATAGGAAGCCATTATTCGGTCTGCCGCTTTTGACACGTCATGTAAGGGCCATCCATGCAACATTGCAAGGGCAGCCTTGCGATAACAACAAGACAGTTGGAACCGCCCGGCAGAAACGGCAGGTCAACTGCGATTGGATGTGTCTCCAGGTGCACCTCGGTTGACAACAACTGGACCGGCGCGCGAAATTTTCTTGCGTCGGAACGATGTTATTGTATGTCTTCGCGACACCGAGATGGATACCCGGGAGCCTGCGTGCTCCCGTCAATTTTGAAGGCAGGCACTACACATGGTCGTGAAAGTCGAACTCGATACCATCGACCTGAAGATCCTTCGCGAATTGCAGAAGGACGGACGCATGACCAATGTCGAGCTGTCCGAACGGGTCGGCATATCGGCGCCGCCCTGTCTGCGGCGCGTTCGCAAGCTGGAAGAGAACGGCATCATCAAGGGTTATCGCGCCATGCTGCAGGCGTCGCTGCTCGGATACGATCTTGTCGCCTTCTGCATGGTGGGACTGAAGCAGCAGTCGGACAGCAAGCTGAAGGCCTTCGCGGCGGATATGGAAACGCGGACCTTGGTGCGTCAGGCCTGGATGGTCTCCGGCGAGACCGATTTCCTGCTGCAATGCGTGGCCGAGAACCTCACCGTCTTCCAGGATTTCGTCATCGAGGATCTGACCGCGGTCGACAATGTCGATACGGTTCGCACCATGCTGACGATCCGGCAGGTCAAGGATGCGCCGGTCGTGCAGATCTAGGGTCGTCTCGATCGAAGTCGTCGGAGCGGCAGGGAGCAGGAACCAGAGCATGTCCAGCCACGACATCGAGCTTGTGATCACCTGGGTGGATGGATCGGACCCGGAGCATCGCGCGAAGCGCCTGCGATACGATGACGTTGCGTCGAGCTCGCACGCGGTGGCATCCAGCCCGACGCGGTTTGCCGATAACGGCGAGATTTACTATCTCATCGCCTCCGTGCTGAAATACGCGCCGTTCATCACCAAAATTCACATCGTCACGGACGGGCAGAAGCCGGAATTCGTCGACAGTTTTGCGCAGGCGGGTTTCTGCACGGAAGATTTCATCGCCATCGTTGATCACAAGGTGGTTTTCGACGGGCTTCCGGCCGTGCTGCCGACGTTCAATTCGCTGTCGATCGAGACTGCGGTCTGGAATATTCCGGGACTTTGCGAGAATTTCGTCTACAGCAATGACGACTTCTTTCTGAACGCTCCGACATCTGCCTCCGCGTTCTTTCGCGACGGCAAGCCGATGCTTTACGGGCGCGTGAAAAGCGGATTACGATCCCGCCTCAAGCAGTGCCTGCGGTGGTTCAAGCGGAAGCGGGCGGAAGCGTCCAACGCTGTTCCGAGCTTTACCGTCGCGCAGGAGAAGGGGGCAGAGCTGGCGGGTGCGAAGAGCCGGTTTCTGCAGGTCGGCCATTACTTTCATGCGGTCAGACGCTCCACGCTCGCCGATTACTATGCAGCGCATCCCGACGTGCTTCGCCAGCAGCTCTCCCATCGCTTTCGCAACATCGCCCAGCATTCGCCGGTTGCGCTTGCAAATCATCTCGAGATGGAGCGCTTTGGCGCGACCCCGTTACCCGAACACCGCACGGCCTATATCAAGCCGCGGCAGAAGCGGGCGACCGCACCTGTGCTCGCCATGATCGAACAGGGCAGCGCCCCGTTCGGATGTATCCAGAGCCAGGACGAACTCAGCATCGAGCTTCGCCAGGCGCTGACTGACGTGATGATAACGAAATTTCACACCCATCTGCCGCACCGGCTTATCGAACACCTGCGGGCGGCAGACTGACGAGGTTACCGGTGTAGACAGGACTGCCGAGGTTACGGCAGCAAGACTTGGAGAACGTGCGTGGTACGCAAGAAGAGTAAGCTTGAGGCACTGCTGTCCTTCAACCGCTACCGCAAGCGCTGGGGAGCTGCGAAATACGCCAAGCTCGACCAAGATTACGCGGGCATGAAGCAGCGGCTGATCGAGGATTCGGATCGCGAGCACCGGTCGGGCAAGCAGAAGTCGCTCGACGATCACATGGCGAACCTGAGACTGGAGTTCAAAGGCCAGCCGGAACTGCTGTTCTATCATGCACAGCTTATCGTCCTCATGCGGCGCGAATATAATGTCCGGGAGACGTACCAGCAGTTCAAGACGCTGTGGCAGAATGAAGCGCCGTTCCTCACCGCGCATCTCGATCTGCGTTGGCTGATCTCCGCGAGCGACAGCATCGCCGATCTCGACGAGGACATGACGGCAAGGGCGATCGCCATGATCGGCTCGTCGCTTGCCAACACGATCAAGGTCTACGAGACCGACCGCTTTATCCATGGCGGCGACGAGCGTCCTGTCTCGCAAGCTGCGATCGAACAGACGCAAGGTGCGCCGATGCACAGGTTCAACGGGATGTATCTGTTCAAGGTGGGGACCGACGACACGCTGCGAAACATGCGCTGGCGGCTCGATCCGTTTTTCAAACAGGGGATTGCAGGCGAGATCGCGAAGGCGATCTACGACCGCCTGCAGGAGAACGACACGGCATTCAGCCGGTTACGAGCGTTCCACCACCGCGATCGCAGCGGGTGGTGGTAGCAGGCGCTTAAGCTGTCCCGGTTCAGGATGGCTCGCCATTCTTCGCTCGCTGCTTTTTGCGCTGCTTGACCAGCCTGTCCTTCTTGGACCTGATCCGCAGACCTCTGGCGAGATTGTAGATGACGCGAAGCGGCATGGTGATCGTGATCAGCTTGCCGAGGTTGCGGTTGCTGTTTTCCAGCCGTTCGGAAAGGACCTGGATGGCGGCAAACACAAAGTTGCTATTGTCGATATCGGGGAAGTGGCGCGATAGCGCCTTGTAAGGATTGAAGGCCGTGCGTCCCGCCATTTCGAGCTTGTCGCTGTTGGCGAGCAGTTGCAGCACCGACTGTTCGAACGTCCAGTCGTGGATGTGGAACATCTGCCACTTGCGGCTGCGGCGTCCCGAGAAACCGCAAAGCACGACCTTGGCCTGCGGCACCTTCTCGCAGAGCCAGACCGAAAGCGCGAAGCCCGAGCTGGCGGTATGGTCGCGCGGGTAGAAATCTTCGAGGTAACCGCACAGGTCGATGGCACCTGCTGCGACGCCGCCGAACTCGGCCGGTTCCGTCACCTGTTCCATCGTGGCGGCGCGCATGCTCATGACGCCGGTAAAGCCGGGGCCCGGCAGCAGGGGCAGCACCTTGTCGAGAGCGTTGTCGTAGATCAGTTCGGACCCGACACGGCTGGTGCGTGCCACGAGCAGCGAATTGCGCGTGAACGGCGCTTTCAGCACCTTGCTGACGTAGTTGAAAAAGACGAACAGCGTCGTTTCCGGATAGGCGGCGTGGATCTCGTTGAAGTTCTGCTCGTCACTGTTGGCGACAAGGACGATGTGGCTATAGCCGGCGAAAAACTGCTGCCAGTCTCCCTCGCTCAAAAGGCCGCTCGTCGTCGGTCTGTGCTGCGCCATCCCGGCAGAAAGTTCCGTCATTCGAAGCGTCCTCCATGCAGATGCGGGCAGAGCCGGACCGGTTGCGTGGCACCAAATGCCTCTGAAGTTTTCATGGTCTGGTCTCTAAAAGCGTTTCGTAGATTTCCGCCAGACTGTTGGCTTCCTTTTCGATAGCGAAGGCGACGCGAACATGCTCGCGACCGCTCCAGCCCTGCTGGCGGGCCAGTGCAGGGTTTTCGAAATAGGTGCGCAGCGCATCGCGAAGCGCCGTGTAATCGCCGGCCGGAACAACCGATCCGGTCTCACCTTCGACGATCATTTCGGAATAGGCGCCGGCATCGCTTGCAACGACTGCGGTTCCCGATGCCATCGCCTCGAGCGGCGTCAGTCCGAAGCCTTCATTGCGGGACGGTGCCACATACAGAGACAGGCGACGGTACCAAGGCTTGATGTCGTCCACTTCGCCCATGAACAGGATGCGATCTGTCAGACCGCTCATGGCGACATCGGCTTTCAACGCATCGCCGAAAACCTTGTTGTCCGGCGTGACACGTCCGCAGACGACGCCCGTCCATTCGGGATAGGACGGCAACAGTTCGATCAGGGCGCGCACGAAAAGGTCTGTGCCCTTCTGATGCCGAACGCGCCCGAAGCAGCCGATCAGATGCTTGCCGAAACCATCTGCCGGGGAGGAAGGGTCGGATGGGCCGGAGGGACGGAAGAGATCGAGATCGACGCCGTGGTGCACCACCTTATAGGGCACTTTCAGGTATGAACCCGATCGTGCAGACGTCGCGACGACCGCATCCATCTTGCTGATCAGAAAACCCGTCCATGCGGAATGGGTTCGTTGCGCGGCGGAGGTGAACAAGAGCTTCAACGGCATCCGCAGCACATCGCGCATGAAGAGGCCGGGCAGCATCTCGATATTGCGGCGGGCATGCCAGACACGGGTGCGCCGCCCTGATGGCGGTGACCACAGCGCGGCAAGGTCGGCATAGCGGATGTGGGGAAGGTGGGAGGGCAGGCCAGGTCCCAAGACCGCGATCTTCTGACCCTTTGCCCTTTGCACCGGAATCAGTTGGACGATCGTGGACGTCACGCCGGAGAGCCGCTTCTTGAAGTTCGGCGCGATCACTTCGATATCGGATATATCGACCACGGAGCCGCGAGCGCTACCGCTGCCCATCTCCGTGGCGACTTCCCCAGACGTTTTCACGAGCGATCAGCCCCAGGAGATGGCGAGGATCTCGTAGGCCTTGGAGCCGCCAGGGGCGACGACTTCGATACTGTCACCCTTTTCCTTGCCGATCATGGCACGGGCGATGGGCGAGGAGATCGAGATGCGGCCAGCCTTCACGTCGGCTTCCTGATCGCCGACGATCTGATAGGTCTTTTCCTCTTCGGTATCTTCATCGATCAGCTTGACGGTTGCGCCGAACTTGATCGTGGAACCGGACATCTTGGAGAGGTCGATCACTTCGGCGCGGGCCGTGAAATCTTCCAGCTCGCCGATGCGGCCCTCATTGTGGCTCTGGGCTTCCTTGGCCGCGTGGTATTCGGCGTTTTCCGAAAGGTCACCATGGGCGCGCGCTTCCGCAATCGCTTCGATGATGCGGGGACGCTCCTCCTGCTGGCGCCAGCGCAGTTCTTCCTGCAACTGGGTAAACCCCTTCGGCGTCATCGGTACCTTTTCAACCATTTTCTTGTCCTTAAGGCGCATGTCCGCGGATGCCGCGGACACAAAAAGAAACAGGTTCCGGAGCGGTAACTTCGGAACCATCTGCAGCATCTTAATTTAGGGCATCATAACAGAATTTCGACTGCTCCCGCTAGGAAAATCGAAATGGTGTCAGATGCGCCAGCTGGAGTTGAATGAATCAAACGTCCCTCGATTTGTCAACGGGTTGACGCAGTCATAAAGAACATATAGAGAACGCACTAATGAAGAAGTCGCTGAAAGAACGGTTGGCGATCCTGTCGGACGCTGCCAAGTACGACGCCTCCTGCGCCTCCAGCGGGACATCGAAGAGAGATTCGTCGGTATCCGGCGGATTGGGTTCGACCGAGGGGTCCGGCATCTGCCATGCCTATGCCCCGGATGGTCGCTGCATCTCCCTTCTGAAAATCCTTATGACGAATTTCTGCATCTACGATTGTGCCTATTGCATCAATCGTTCCTCCAGCAATGTCGAGCGCGCCCGGTTCACGCCTGAAGAGGTTATCTGGCTGACGCTGGAATTCTATCGGCGCAATTATATCGAGGGTCTGTTCCTGTCGTCGGGCATTATCCGCTCGTCCGATCACACGATGGGCGACATGGTACGGATCGCGCGGGAATTGCGGACCGTTCATAATTTTCGCGGCTACATCCATTTGAAGACGATCCCGGAAGCGTCGCAGCAGCTGATCGAGGAGGCGGGGCTTTATGCCGACCGTCTGTCGATCAACATCGAACTGCCGACCGATGCCGGGATCAGCCAGTTTGCGCCGGAAAAGCGGCCCGCCAATATTCGTCGCTCGATGGGCGATCTGCGCCTGAAGATCGAGGAAATGCGCGATCCGACGCTGCAGACCAAGCGTCGCAAGCGGTTCGCGCCTGCCGGCCAGAGCACGCAGATGATCGTCGGGGCAGACGGCGCCAACGACGCGACCATTCTTGGGACGAGCGCCAGACTTTATGGCAGCTACAGCCTGAAACGCGTCTATTACTCCGCCTTCAGTCCGATCCCGGACTCGTCGAAGACACTGCCGCTGATCAAGCCGCCTTTGATGCGCGAGCATCGGCTCTATCAGGCTGACTGGCTTTACCGGTTCTACGGGTTCGAGATCGGCGAGATTACGGCGTCCACGGAAAACGGCATGCTGGATCTGGACCTTGATCCGAAGCTTGCCTGGGCGCTCGGCAACCGCGACAAGTTCCCGGTCGATGTGAACAGGGCGGACAAGGAGACGCTGCTGCGGGTGCCGGGTTTCGGGACCAAGACCGTCGGAGCGATCCTGTCGTCGCGCAGGTTTCGCAAGCTGCGACTGGAGGATTTAAAGCGGCTGAGCGTGTCTCTGAAGAAGGTACAGCCCTTTATCACCTGCGAAGGGTGGACACCGCGCAAGCTTGCCGACCGGGCCGATCTGCGATCCATGTTCCAGCCAAAGCCGGAGCAGCTGTCGCTTCTATGATGTACCGAGTCTTGTTGCGGGGGAGAGGCGATCTGACCGAGTGGCGCGATGCTGCGCGTGCCTATCTCGCGGCCGGCATCGCACCTGATCGCGTCGAGTGGCTCACGATGGACGACACGGACGGATTGTTCGGGCTGGACGGCAACCAGTTGCCTGCGCCTGTCGACAAGCCGGTGACGCAGGGTGTTCCTCCAGCCTTTCTGAAGCTTGCCGCCTCGGTCATCTGCCATTCCGATCCGACGCGGTTCTCGCTTCTCTACCGGATGCTGTTTCGCATGGCGCACGGGCGCAATTTTCTGGGTATGGCGACCGATCCAGATGTGGTGGCGGCAAACCGGATGTCGAAGTCGATCGGCCGCGACTATCACAAGATGACCGCCTTCGTCCGTTTCAAGGAAATCCCACTGCCGGAGGGTGTTGCCGGACGCCGGCGCTTTGTGTCCTGGTTCGAGCCTGATCATTTTATCATCGACCGTGTGGCCCCGTTTTTCCAGCGTCGTTTCAACGACATGGACTGGCTGATCGTGACGCCCAGGGGTTTGGCGTCGTGGGATGGCGAGACCCTGCGGACCAGCGATGAGCCCGCCGAAAAGCCCGACCTTCGCGACGACACGGACGATCTGTGGCGGACTTACTATGCCAATATCTTCAACCCCGCGCGGCTGAAGGTGAAGATGATGATGTCGGAAATGCCGAAGAAGTACTGGAAGAACCTGCCCGAGGCCGAGCTTATTCCGGGCATGATCGCCAGCGCCGAGGCAAATGTGATCGAGATGGGACGCAAGGCGGCGAGCGAACCCCTGGCGTTCCACCATCGCATCCAGGAAGCCGCAGCACGGGTGCCCACGCCAGAAGGGCCGACCGCCGGTACAATCGAGGCCTTGCGGGAGGAAGCACGTCGCTGCACCCGCTGTGACCTCCATTGCATGGCGACCCAGACGGTTTTCGGCGAGGGGCCCGTCAATGCCAAGGTGATGATCGTCGGCGAGCAGCCGGGCGATCAGGAGGATCTGGCCGGGCGTCCCTTCGTCGGGCCGGCGGGCAAAGTGTTCAACGAGGCGGTGAGCGCGGCCGGGATCGACCGGACGCAATTCTACATCACCAATGCGGTGAAGCATTTCAAATACGAGCCACGCGGCAAGCGGCGCATTCACCAGAAGCCAAATATGGGCGAGGTGCAGCAGTGTCGCTGGTGGCTCGTCCAAGAACTCGATCTGGTGCAGCCCAAGCTGGTCGTCGCGATGGGTGCGACCGCGCTGTTTTCACTGACCGAGATGCGCCACAAGCTGGAGGACGTCCGGGGCAGGCCGATTGCCATGCAGAACGGTCGGATGCTGTTTGTCACCGTGCATCCGTCCTACCTGCTTCGCATCCCCGATCTGGGGCGAAAGGCGGAGGAGGTGGCGCGGTTCAAAGAGGATATCGTGGCAATCGGACGGTTGGCTTCGTAAGCTCAGCATCAGGTTCATTGGCGGGCCCAGG
>NZ_LMOF01000009.1:0-559 GCF_001423215.1 Rhizobium sp. Leaf321
CAGTTGGTCGGTCGGCTCGCCGATCATTGGCGGATCGGGATCCGGCATGATCCAGACCTCGTTCCCGGACGCAATCACGTTGCGCCGCTCGTCATCCGAAAAGGCATCGGTGCGTTCGCCTACGATCTTCACCGGCCCTCCCGCGTCGGCTAGACGGGTCGTTGCCTGCCGGATCGTCATGAGGTCGAGATCAATGACGATCCAGCGAGCCAGCGGCGACAGGGCGTTGCCAGTTGTGACCAACATCCCGCGATGCGGCAGTTCACCGACAGGAAAGGCGAGACGGACGCCCGCGCGGTTAGTGCGTGCGGGCGGGGCGATCTTTGCGTCGGCGTAACCGGGCTCGTGCGCCTCCGCTGCGACCGGCAGGACGAGAAGGAGGACTAGAAGCTCGGAGGTGCCCATCCGTCGTAAACGGTCAAGCACTCCTTCGCGCCACTTGGTTCCAGTCTTGGTCCGGTATGCGTCCGTCCTGCTGCCTTCCACTAGCGAGCCCGCTTCAGTTCGTTTCGCTCCGGCGATCCTATCAACGCTGGTCCTAGCCGTCATCCATACATGG
>NZ_LMOF01000009.1:627-1025 GCF_001423215.1 Rhizobium sp. Leaf321
CCTTGGCCGGCGTCATACGAATGACCTTAAGATGCAGAATGTCCGTGCGACGCATGACGAAGAGCTGATCCGAAACCACGATCAGCGCTTCGCCGTCTGCTGAAAGCCCAAGCATTCGCTGCCGGTCCTCGACCAGGTCTTCTGGGTCACGCACATATTCGAGCTCCGTCTCACCCGGCGCCAAATGGCCAGCCTGAGCCATGCGCGCTGTCCCGACATCCCCCTCGAATGCGAGAGGCTTGAAGCCTCTCACCCATTCTCGTTCTCTTGCGCTGAGAACCAGGCGGAAGCCCGTCGTCAGCGTCACGTGGCAGGCGGTCCTGAGGCGAGGGTCACGATCCTCGGACGGGTTTTGCAGACCTTGCGATTGCCACTCCGGCGGCCAGGCTGTCAGCGAG
>NZ_LMOF01000009.1:1138-120199 GCF_001423215.1 Rhizobium sp. Leaf321
AGTCAGGACGAGCGCTGGCCATTTGTAGATCGGATCGGGCAGAACGCCGCAGCGCGCCAAGACCTCCGTGCGCGTTTCGTGACGGGGTAAGCGCCAATGGTCTGCAACGCGTAGGATCGGGCTCGTGCCATCGGCAAGTAATGGAACCTCCGCCGGCGCGGGGCCGTCGGGCCAGGACGTCAGCGGCACCAGTGCGATCTGCGTGCGGCGCAAGAGGCGGTTCAAGAATCGTATCGCGGCCTCCGTTTATGCTCGCCGCTCAGCAACGGGTCCAGGCAGAGTACGAGATATGCGCGGCCCATGTCCACGTTCCAAACGTCGTGCCCCCAGTTCACCGAAAATTCGTTCGGTTACGAGGGAGTGAGTCTCCGGAACAGATCGGACCGCTACTATTCAAGGCGTAACCCGTGAACCGGTGCGCTTTTCGTTGTCGCCCGACCGTTAGGCCGCGACGGCGAGCATCGCCTTCGCGGAAGCGGGGATGGCGAGGTGTTCGAAGCTTGGCTTGGCGAGCAGGTAGCCCTGGATGAGGGACACGCCCAAATCCCGCAGGGCCGACATCTCGCCGACGGTTTCAACGCCTTCGCAGAGCGGCACGATGTTGAGTTCTTAGAGCATCCGCAACGTGTGCTTGACGATGGTGAGCCGGACCGGATCAGTGTCGATCCCTCTGATCATGTCCATATCCAGCTTGACGATATCGGGCTGGAAATGACTGAGGAGGCCGAGACCGGAGTGGCCTGAACCGAAGTCGTCGATCGCAGTCTTGAAGCCCATATCCCGGTATGTCCGCAGGATGTGAAGGACGTGCTTGGTATCCAACTCCTCGTTCTCAGTGAACTCGAAGATGATACGATCAAGCGGAAAACCCGTCTTCATGGCTGTGGCAAGCGTCAGGCGGATACACGCCCGCGGTTCGTAGACGGCATTCGGCATGAAGTTAATCGACAGTTTCACGTCGTCAGTGGGGTCGTAGAGCTGCGCGGCAAGTTCGATCGCCTTGACCCGGCACTGCTGATCGAACGCGTAGCGGTTGTCGGCCTGCACCTGCGACAGGACAGACCCGGCACCTTCTCCACTTGGACCGCGCACAAGCGCCTCGTGGGCGAAAACCTTGCCTGTTGCGATGTCGACGATCGGCTGGAATGCCATCGAGAACGGTAGTTCGAATGCTGCGCCGTCGCGGCAGCCTTGGCAACTCGTCGTCATTGTGGAAAAATCTCCGTTTGCATCAGACTTAAGGCTCATCGATTAAACTTTCGTTTCCCCGATGCCAGCTCGGTGGCTTCCGCACACATGTCATAGATTAGCCAGCGCTGCGGCCGTCTCTTCGTACGCGGCTGTCTCGCCCTTCGACATCGTCGGTCTTGAGTCGTTTGTATAGCTGCGCCTTAGACATCAAATCGCAACCTGCTCTCCAGTTCAAAGACCTGGTTTGAAAAAAGCCGCTTAGTAGACCTCTATGGTGGGGCTAAATCTAGCCTATGGCATAGTAAGCCGGCGCCCGGTACGGTTCTGTCACCGTGGCGTTCCCCTCAATGCATCCACGGTAGAGGCTCGGCGTCGGTAGTCCCTTCCCTTCCACAGGCTCCGGGCCTCATTTTCATCTCCAAATAGCTAGAAATCTTAGCAATTTGATTTCCGATGACCGGTCGTAGGTTCTATTCCCATCAAGGCGAGCCAAAGATCTCCTTCCCTGTCCGAACCGAAAAAACAGTGGTGAGTAGTAGAAACTTTAAACCATGAGACAAGTCCGATATCGCTATGTCGGAGCGGTAAAAGGCCGCGTCAAGTAGGCGACAGGTCGCCAAAAGGTTTTAACATTGAGTCGAAAAAGGAAGTTAACTTCGCATTTAGTAAGTGCTGTCACCATCTTCCGATTTCATCACTTCTCGGCAGAGAGCGCTGTTGAGAGCTCCCAAACATGGGGGACAGAGGTCACCAAGTCCCTGAGGTCCTTCGGGTTTTTTGCTCCTTCGACTTCCTTCTTCCCGAGCACTGCGGCAGTTGCGAAGGCTACCATCCTTTGTCCTGCGAACTTCATGTTTTCCGGATTCTGCGTTTGCAGGATATGGGGCCCAAGAAAAACGCTGATATCTTTTAGTCCCTTGGCACGCTTATAGGTGTCGAGCGATCCTTCCAGGCCCTCGACGTAGTCCCAAGTGCCTTTGATAATCTGCAGCCCCGGCCATTTGTCCACGTTCGCCGGCACCACCGAGTCGACATAGTAGGTGGTGTTGAAGTCAACGCGGAGCGCGCCTTCGACGGCATCATGCCCGGCTAAGCGAAAGCCTAGACCTGCCGAATTGGGGCCGTAGAGGATGGCACCCTTCACGTTGGAAAGGCCGACAGGCTTGGTGCAGTTGGGTTCCGCGACGTCATAGTTGCAATTTTCGACAAAATTCTTGTGCATGAACCACTGAGCGGCGTAGGAGCCGCGCGAGTAGCCGCCAACAACAACGGGTATTTCGCGAAAAGATGCGCCATCACGCAAAATCTTCGCCGCTTCGCCGCCTTGTGAGAGCTTGCCATCTGGCCCAAGCACCCGCAAACCAGCGCCGGTTTCGAGCTGCTCCAGTTCTCGGAACATGTCGTTGGCCTGCTCGGCGGTGTTGAAACCGTTTCGACCACCAGATATCCCGTTTCCGCGGCGATCGGTGATGAGAACGTCAAAACCTGCGATGTTCAAATCTGATAGAAAGCTGCGCCAATGACGAATGCCCGGCTCCTCGGTTAGCTCGTCGCTCTTGGCAGGGCTGTAGTCTCCGGTTGTCACGTCGACGGTAAATGGCGCGGTCTTCGTATTGTCGATCGCGGTAAATTCGCTGCCGCCGCCATTGTTCATGATAACAAGGCCGCGGATCTTCTGGCCATCATCGGCGGTCACGCCGTCAGCCCTGATATACCAGCCACGCAGCTTGATGTCGCCAGTGAGCTTTAGATGTCGTTGTTCATAGCTATCGCGCGGCACAGTGAATTCGACAATGCTTGTTCGCTTGTCCGCATGGACGATGGCTTCGCTGTAAGGTGCTTGTCCGAAATAGGACGGTCGACGAACACTCGCAAGATCTACCATGCCGTCGAAGTCAATCGCGCCTTTCTTATCGACCTTTCCCGTATCGCGTGGCTCGAACTTGGCAAAACCTTTCGCTGCGGCAAGCGTCTTTTCGGCACAGGCCGGATCGGTTTTGCAGGCCACCCACTTTTCGCGAACGCGAGCGTCAGAGAAATCTTTGATATAGAAATCGTCAGGCGAGACGCCGAGCGGTAGAAGCTGGTTTGTGGGCGTGAAGGGAACGCATACTTTTTTCCCGTCCCAGTCAGCTACATAGCCTGGAAGCTCGCCGTTGCGGTCGACGTTCACCCGAGCGCTACATTCGGGTGTCGGAGTATCCCTGTTGACGATTGGCTTACCGGATGTTTGCGCATTGGCGCATGAGCTGCCAAATGCGACAAGGATCGATGTAGCCGATAAGAGGCTTGAACGCAGCATGATTTTTCTCCCCGCCAGATACGCCTGAACGAATGACGTCTATGTCTTCTGATCTAGTGGCCAATCAGCAATTGACCAGTAACGGCATTGATTTGAACCACCGTGCGGCTTGGCAAAAAAGCGCAACTGCGAGGATCGCGTAAGAATAGCAGCTTAGGTGGCGGAGCTCGTGGCACGCCGCGGACCTTCGACAATGCATTGAAGGTGCTGAGCTCGACTGTTCAGACCGCCGTCTGACGAAGCCGAGAATGAGCGCCTCGGATCCTCTCCGATGAAAGTGGGATCATATCTGGACGGCCCTGCTGCCTTGCGTCGGCTGCGCGGACATTACAAGCGCGCGATCTCCACAAACTCCATCCCGTTGCCCCGAGCGTTGAGAGCGCATGAGTGCCGTTCGACTTCGTGATTACCAAGCAACAGGCGGGCTATTCCTCGACAATGTTCGATGGCACCTTTCAGCTGCAGGTTATCTCTGAAGGGATGAGCACTACAACGAGCGGCGTCAGATCGATCTCGCGCTTACGGGTTTTGAGGGTTGTCTACGTTACGCTGAGGAAATCTGTCGGAACCTGCATCGCGGCAAGAAGTTTGGGCAAGATTGCACCAGGTGATCACACGCATCAATCACTCTGAGTGTTGGAGAAATCATCCAACGAAAGGTATGGAGCGATCTATGTGTTCAATCAACGACGGCGCAGTAGGCGAGGATAAAGTACAACGTCGCCGGTGTCGTTCTTCCATCTACCATGCAGACAAAATGACAGGGAAGGAGCTGATTTCAGGCATTCACAATTTTGGGGACATTCTTGTGGCGGCAGTCTTATGGACAGCCTCCATGTGCTGCGTCATTGTCGCAGGATCCCTTGTGATGCTTGCATAGGTCGCAAGATTGGTTTGGCTCTGCGCCCACTGAGCTGCTAGCCATCGTAGCGATGACCAGTCCACGTTCTGGCATAGTTTTCGGGACTTCATATCAAGTGGTCGCAGCTTAGTTCTCGTCGAAAGATTGGTGTCACCGCTCAATCGCCATGCACCACTGGCTCGATACCGGCGCGAGCCTTAGCTTCATTCGGCACAAGCCAGTGGATAGAGCGTAACATGAATCTTATCGGCTCCACCTCGACGCCGCAGTGAGACAGAGCAAGGTTCGCTGCTTGAAGGTGGTCGATGTAGGATCGCCGTGTGGCAGCCTCTCCTTTCTCGTTCACCAAGGTATCGCGGTCCGTGTCCTTGCCACTGTCTTTGCCAAGAAAGCTTGTTCCAGCGATCGCGTCCATCAGGTCATCTAGCGCCTGAAAGGCAGAGCCAACGTGGAAGGCGAATTCCGTCAGCGCCGTCTCCTCCTGGACGGGCCGTTGCGAAAGGACCGAGGCCATATCCGCCATAGCTGCGAAGAGCTTTCCGGTCTTCAACCAGTTCTTCTGCTCGACGTCCAGCGAAGTACCGCTTACACCCCTTAGATCGATTTCTTGGCCCGCCGCAAGACCTGTGTGCCCAACAGCATGGCTCAGCACCGCCGCCATCCGCACGCGGACATGATCCGGCACGCCTTCGACAGTCGAAAGAATACGGATGCCCAGCGTCAACAGCGATATGGCCGCGAGAATAGCTGTCGCCTGACCGAATGCTTTGTGGGTTGTGGGTTTCTGTCTCCTGAGCTCCGCGTCGTCCATGCAGGGCAGGTCGTCGAGGATCAAGGATGCGGTGTGCACCATTTCAACCGCGCAGCCGATGTCGATTGCGGCATCCAGGCATTCATCACGATTGACTGTCATCACGAAGATCAGCGGCCTGAACCGTTTCCCGCCGCCGAGCAGCGCGTGGCTCATAGCGGATAGCAGGTTCGGCGGCGCGTATTCTTCGGTTTCGAGGAGAGATTGCAGCCTGTTCTCGATTCTCGATCGCAGCTCGCTGATCGTCTTTCCGAGAAGCTCATCGCCGACAAAAGCCTGCAGCCACTGCGTGTCTATCGTCTGCTTGCTAGCCGCATCAAAAGTTGTCGATTTTTGAGCCTGTGTGCCGGACATTCAGCAAGCCTACCCTATATAACGTTTTCAGTTCCGGCTTACCGGTTGCTCGAACATATCTGTAGCACACACCGCTGGATGAAAGGCCCCTATGCTCGCGGAACGAAAAAAACAGCATTTAGATATAGTTCTTAGCGGGCATGGTTCTTCGACAGGTGTTGGAACAGGATTCGAAAGGGTTCGCTTCGAGCATGTTGCACTACCTGAAATTGATATGTCAGCTATTGATTTGACGACGGAATTTCTAGGGAGGAAACTCTCGGGTCCATTTCTCGTCAGCTCGATGACCGGTGGTGCACAACAGGCTCAGGAAATCAATCACAATATCGCTATCGCCTGCGAAGCCGCTGGGATCGCTTTCGCGGTTGGATCGCAGCGCGTAGCTATCGAGACGAATTCGGACTGGGGGATGAATCGCGAGTTGCGTCGCCTGGCGCCCTCCGTCCCGATTCTGGCGAATATCGGCGCAGCGCAGCTCAACACCGGCTACGGCATCGATCAGGCGCGCCGGGCGATCGAGATGATCGATGCGGACGCGCTGATCATTCACCTGAACCCGTTGCAGGAAGCAGTCCAGCCGGAGGGCGATCGCAACTGGCGCGGGTTGACGGAGAAGATCGGTTTGCTTAGCCAATCGCTGCACGTGCCCTTGGTCGTCAAGGAAGTCGGCTCGGCCGTCTCGCCGATGGTTGCTCGGAAACTGGCATCGCTCGGAGTCGGCATCATCGACGTTGCGGGAGCGGGGGGTACGAGCTGGGCAGCTGTCGAAGCACAGCGTGCGACGACCGCTTCCGAGGCCGCCATCGCATCGGCTTTCGTCGACTGGGGACAGCCGACGGCATATGCGATTTCGGCGATCCGGAAGTCCCTCCCGGACATCTTTATCATCGGTTCAGGCGGCGTGCGCAACGGCGTCGACGCGGCGAAGGCCATCCGGATGGGAGCAAATATCGTCGGCCAGGCCGCGTCGGTGCTTCGTTCGGCAACTTCGTCACCCGAGGCAGTCGCAGATCACTTCGAGGTCATGTCGGCGCAGCTGAGGGTCGCGTGTTTCTGTACAGGCTCGTCCACTCTCGCAGATCTCAGGATCGCGAGGCTTGAAGCTACATCCTACCCCTGATGGTCCATCCTGTAGCATCTGGAGCGACAACGCCAGCGAAGACTGAAACCGCCGCCACTGCGGGGCGCGACCTCGCTCGTGCCGGCAATAGCGAGCGGATGGAGAGCGGGTCGCACGATCTGTCGCTGCCCATCGTGCTCGTCGGGGCAGGTCTTGCCAGCGCAGTCATCGCGCAACGGCTCTCGACTGTCCGTGATGCGCCACCGATCGTCATTCTCGAAGCCACGGACACGCCCTTCGGCGAGCATACCTGGTCCTTCCACAAAGCGGATCTGCAACCCTCCAGCCTTGCCTGGATAGCGCCCCTGATCGCCCATGAATGGGACGGACAGTCGGTGCGGTTCGGCAGCTATGAGCGCCACCTGCCGTCCGGGTATGCTTCACTTACATCTACGTCCGTCAGCGAAGCCATCGAACGTCTGCCAAATGTGTCGCTCAGTAAGAACACCGAGGTTACTGCGCTTTCGGCTGCGCAGGTCACGTTCGCCAATGGCAGTACGCAGGCCGCGTCATGTGTCATCGATTGCCGTGGCTATCGACCAAGCGCGTCGATGGTGCTCGGCTACCAGAAGTTCGTCGGCCTCGAAGTGGAGCTTTCGGAGCCTCACGGCTTGCCGCATCCGGTCATCATGGACGCAACGGTCGACCAGCTCGACGGCTACCGATTCGTCTACCTGCTTCCAATGTCGCCGACGCGCGTGCTGATCGAAGACACACGCTACTCGGAAGGCGCCGATCTCAACGATGCGGTGATATCAGAGGATATCCACACCTATGCCACCCGCCAGGGTTGGGATATCACGCAGGTCGTCCGCCGCGAGAATGGCGTTCTGCCGATCGTGCTTGCGCATGATTTCGAGCGCTTCTGGTCAGAATTGCCGGCGGATATCCCCCATGCTGGTCTACGCGCCGGCCTGTTCCATCCGACCACTGGTTACAGCTTGCCGGATGCGGTCCACGTCGCTGATCTGATCGGCGAGAACTGGCCCATCGGCAGCGCCGCTCTGCCCCGTGCGATCCGCGGACATGCCGCCCGCCAACACAAGAAGCAGGGTTTCTACCGCCTGCTGAACAGAATGCTGTTCCTTGCCGCGGAGCCTGATCGGCGCCATCTCGTGCTCGAACGTTTCTACAAGCTACCGACGCCACTGATCGAACGGTTTTATGCCGGACGGACAACGATGACCGATATTCTGCGCATTCTTACCGGAAAGCCTCCGGTCCCCATCCATAGGGCGCTCGCCTGTTTGAGCGAGGCCAAGTTGTTCGAGAACGGATCCTCATGAGTGGAAGCAAGAAAACAGCAGCGGTGATCGGTGCAGGCTTCGGCGGGCTCGCGCTCGCCATCCGGCTTCAGAGCGCCGGCATCCAGACGGTCGTCTATGAGAAGCGCGACAAGCCGGGTGGCCGCGCCTATGTCTACACCGATGACGGCTTCACCTTCGATGCAGGCCCGACCGTCATCACGGATCCGGACTGTCTCGAACAGCTGTGGGCCCTTTCCGGACGGCGGCTATCCGACGATGTGACCCTTCTTCCGGTGTCGCCATTTTACCAATTGTGCTGGGAAGACGGCTACCGCTTCGACTATGCCGACGATCAGGTGGAGATCGATCGGCAGATCGCTGCGAAATCGCCTGAGGATGTCGAGGGTTACCGGCGCTTCCTTGCCTATTCCGAAGACCTCTACCGGGAGGGCTACGAAAAGCTCGGAACGGTGCCGTTTTTGAACTTCTGGTCGATGGCGAAGGTTGCGCCGCAACTGATACGGCTGGAAAGCCATCGCAGCGTCTATTCCAAGGTCAGCCAGTTCATCAAGGACGATCAACTGCGCCAGGCCTTCAGCTTCCACTCCCTGCTGGTTGGCGGCAATCCCTTCCGCACCTCTTCGATCTACGGCCTCATCCATGCGCTCGAACGCAAGGGCGGTGTGTGGTTTGCCAAGGGCGGAACCGGCGCGCTGATTGCCGGCATGGTCAAGCACTTCGAAAGGCTTGGCGGGACGATCCAGCTCAATGCCGAAATCGACCGCATCGAGGCTCGGGACAACAAGGTCTCCGGCGTCACCTTGAAGGATGGCACCAGCCGGAGCTTCGACCAGATCGCGTCGAATGCCGATGTCGTGCACACCTACAAGCATATGCTTCGCGATACGAACCGTGGCCGGGCAAACGGTCGCGCGCTGGAGAAGAAAAGCTACTCCATGTCGCTTTTCGTCGTCTACTTCGGCCTGAAGACCGAGCATCCCGAACTCAAGCATCACATGGTCCTGTTCGGTAACAGGTACAAAGAACTCATCTCGGAAATCTTCGCAACGGACAGCCTGGCAGAAGACTTTTCGCTCTACCTGCACTCGCCTTCCGTGACCGATGACAGTCTCGCTCCTCCGGGATCGAGCGCTTATTACGTGCTGTCGCCCGTGCCGCATCTCGGCACCGCTGATATCGACTGGAGCGTCGAGGGTCCGAAATATCGCGACCGGATCCTCCAGTATCTGAACGACCGCTATATTCCCAATCTCCTCAAAGACCTGGTGACCGTCCGGCACTTCACACCCTTCGATTTCCGCGACGAGCTCAACGCCCATCACGGATCGGCCTTCTCCGTCGAACCCATCCTGACGCAAAGTGCCTGGTTCAGGCCTCATAACCGCGACGACAGTTTCTCCAACCTTTACGTGGTCGGAGCGGGCACACACCCCGGCGCTGGCATTCCGGGCGTGGTCGGATCCGCGAAGGCAACTGCCGGATTGATGATCGAGGATGCGCTAAAGTGAGCGATGCCGTTATCACAAGCAGCGAGCAATCCATTGCCCAAGGATCGCAGAGTTTCGCCACAGCCGCGCGGCTGTTCGATCGCAGGACGCGTGACGATGCGGTGATGCTATATGCGTGGTGCCGCTACTGTGACGATGTGATTGACGGGCAGACGTTGGGGCATGACCAAGCCGACGACTTCCGCGACGGCCAGCAGAATCGGCTAGGGCTTCTGCGGCAGCAGACCGCGGCAGCTTTGCGCGGCGGTCAGACGAATGAGCCGGTCTTCGAGGCTCTCCGTCGGGTGGTTGATCGCCACCAGATTCCGGCCCGCCATCCCGAAGAGCTGCTTACCGGTTTCGAGATGGACGTGGTGGACCGCAGCTACGCCACGATCGAAGACACGCTCGACTATTGCTACCATGTGGCAGGGGTCGTCGGCGTGATGATGGCGATGATCATGGGGGTTCGCGACCCCCGTGTGCTCGATAGAGCCTGCGACCTCGGCATCGCGTTTCAGCTGACCAATATCGCCCGCGACGTGGTGGAGGATGCGCGGGCGGGGCGGTGCTATGTGCCGGCGGATGTACTTGCCCGGCACGGCATCAGCGAGATCGATCTTGACGATAGCGCGCAACGCGCACATCTCCATGCGGCAGCCGTCGAACTTCTCGACCTTGCGGAAGCCTACTACCAGTCGGCCTATCAGGGACTGGCTTCACTTCCGCCGCGCTCGGCTTGGGCAATCGCGACCGCGCGTCGCGTCTACCGGGCGATCGGCACCAAGCTCCGGACAGCAGGTCCGAAAGCCTGGGACAAACGCGTCTCGACGACGAAGGCCGAGAAGGCCGCGCTGTTGAGCGTCGCGCTTGGAGACGTGGCGCGCTCGCGCCTTCGTATGCAGGAGGTTCCCCGGCAGGGGCTCTGGCAACGTCCGTGATTATGCCCGGACGTCGCGCTTGTCCTCACCTCCGGCCGGTGGCGGGCTTAACTCCTGCTTGTTTTCCTGCAACTCCTTGACGAGCTTGTCCGCGGTCTTCGCGTAGACGAAGCCGAAGGATACGCAACCATCGCGACCTTCGACCGCATGATGAAGCCGGTGCGCCTGATAGACGCGCTTCAGGTAACCCTTGCGCGGAATGTAGCGAAACGGCCAGCGCTGATGAACCAAACCGTCATGCATGAAGAAATACAGAACGCCGTAGACGGAAACGCCGACCGCGATCCACCATAGCGGCCAGTACCAGTTGCCGATGAAGAACATGGCGACCGAGATGACGGCAAAAATGACGGCGTAGAGATCGTTCTTTTCCAACGTGTGGTCATGGGGCTCGTGGTGGGACTTGTGCCACCGCCATCCCCAGCCGTGCATGATGTGCTTATGTGACCATGCGGCAAACCATTCCATGAAGACGACGGTTCCGATGACCAGCGCGGCCGGGACCAGATAGTTCATAAGATTCTCCAAAAGCGACCTCAGTCCTGCTCATGCTGCGTTACGAGCGCGCGATGGGCCGGCAGCTTCCACCATGGCACCCAGGGCGCATCATGATGTTCATGATGATAGCCAAAGTGGAAGCAGGTCAAAAGCGACAGAAGCGGCGAAAATTCGTTGCTTCTCGCACGATGCTTGTCCGCAAATGGGATGTCGTCGACGCGGTGAGGCCGATACGTACCGAAATAGAAGAGCTGGACTGACGACAGGATGGCAGGCAGCGCCCAGAAAATCAACATCGTCGGGAAGCGTTCCTGCAGGATTACGAGGTAGAGGACCACGGCAACCGTCAGTGTCGCGAACTCACGCCAACCGAAATAATACTGGAAGAACTTGAGGTACCACGGCCAGAATTGCGCCGAGTGTTCGGTGTCGAAATCGGGATCGTCTGCCGTGCCTGCGTGGCGGTGGTGGGCGTGATGGTTTTCGTGCAGCTTTTCGTATGAAAATCCCGCGTAGATGAAGACGCAGAAGCGACCGATTGCGCGGTTGATGGCCGGATATTGCGGGAACATCGAGCCATGCATCGTGTCGTGCGCAACGATGAAAAGGCCGACGCTCAGCCAGCATTGGACGGCGATCACAAAAGGTGCAGCGAAGATGCGGCCGGGCACCGTCCAGTCGATCAGGAAGATCGCAGTGACATGGATCGTCATCCAAGCGGCGACGATGAGGCCTGCCAGCAACAGTCCTGTCGCGACGTCCCGTCGGTCGCCGCGTCTTGATCTCTCGTTGGTCCTCATCGCTCCATCCATCAGAACCTCAGCCTTCGTCGCGAAACGATCAGAGCGGAAGCCGTGCCGACCACAGCCATTGCCACGAGTGAAACTATCTCTGGAATGACATCCGACAAGGTCTCGTGTCTCCAGAACACACCGTAATAGGCTTCGATAGCCCAAGTGTTTGGCGTGAAGCGACCGATCGACTGCAGGAATTCGGGCATCATGAAGCGCGGTACCATGGAGCCGCCGACGGCCGAACAGATGAGCACGACGAAGGTGGAAACGGTCTGCGCCTGCTGTTTCGTCGTGCACGCCGATGCAACCGCCAGAGCCAGCCCGGACGCACCCAGTGCCGCGGCAACGGTGATCAGCAGCCACAGATCCAGCCGCCTGGTCACGTCGACCTCATAGACCAGCTGCGCAACGATGAAGATGAGGCCGACCTGGATGACGCCCTGGATCGTCAGGAACAGGAGTTTGCCTAGCACGACCACCGCGCTACCGCCCGGGCCGACCGCAATACGATCGATAATACCGGAGTTTCGCTCCTCAATCAGGGTCGCCGCACTTTGCAGAGACGCAAACAGCAGAAACAGAATGGCGACGGCGCCCGCATAATAGGTCACCGTTGCCCCGGAGCTATCGGACGAACCGACGGACGCCGTCGCGACAAGGCCGGGCGCGTTGGTGGCAGCCTGCGGCTCGCTTACCCGCGCACCGGCTTCGATCGCGGCTGCCAGCCTTGCGGACTGCTCCGGCGTGAATGTGCCGACAACGCTCTGGAACGTGATGGCGGTTCGCGAAAGGAGGAGATCGGGTAGCTGACGCGCCACCAGTTCCTGGACACGACCGGAGACGATACTGCCGGCCATCAGCTTCGACGGTTCGACCAGAACTTCGAAAGGTGCGGCCCCGGTGTCATCGATCTCCCCGCGGATGACAAGTCCGACATCCGCAGCGCCTTGTTTGACAAGGGTTTCGACCTCAGCCCGGTTTGAGCGCACGGGGCCGATGACCTCGAATGTCCGTTCCTGACGGAGCGCCTTCTCCAGACGCTGCGACGCTTGGGTGGATGAAAGCTGCGCGACCGCAACCTTCAGATCTAGCTTGTCGCTCGTCGTTGCCGAAAATATGGAGGCGAAGATCACGAAGATCGCCGGGGGCAGCACGAATGCAAGAACCAGCGCTCCCCGGTCGCGCAAAAGCCCTAGCGTCATCACACGAAGCATGGCAAGGATCATGGGCGAGGGCCCTCAAACCCGGTTCCTGGCTGGTCTGCTAGGCGGAGGAACAGGCTGTCGAGGCCGGGCTTGCGGAACCGGATCTCCTTCGTCGCCATGCCGGATTGTTCGAGATGTTCGGTGATCTCGTGAAGCGGCTTGGTGCTGATTACGCTCCAGCACTGGCCTCCCTCAACGGCAGAAAATCCGCGCCCGCGCAAGACTGCCGCATCCGTCGCCGAGACCGGCAGTTGCGTCTCGATGATGATCTCGTGCTGTCCGTCAAACGCCAGATCGAGGAGGGCGCGCGGAGCTCCCTGCGGACCGATAACGCCCTTGTGCAGAAAGCCAACCTGCGTGCAGAGAGTTTCTGCCTGCTGCAGATCGTGGGTGATCAGCAGGATCCCGACGCCGCTGTCGCGAAGCTTGAGAATGACGTTTTGCAAGGTGATGCGAGCCTCGATATCGACGCCGACCATCGGCTCATCCAGGATGAGAAGAGCAGGGCGATGCAGGATTGAAGCGGCGATATTGACGCGGCGCTTCCATCCCCCGGACAGGACTTCGACCCGCTCATGAAGACGATCCGTCAAAGCTGTGTGTTTGATGACTTCGCCGATCGCGTCTTTCGTCGCGACAGCACTCAGACCGGACAGCCGTCCGAAGACCTGCAGGTTTTCCAGGATCGTCAGGTGCGGATAGAGCGCGATTTCCTGCGGGACAAGTCCGATCTGCCGGGAGACGCCAGCCCGTATTGCCTGACCGCCGATCGCGATCGTTCCCGCACGCGGCTTCAGCCGACCGCAAATGGCACGTATCAGCGTCGTCTTGCCCGCGCCGTTCTGGCCGAACAGACCGAATATCTCTCCTCGCTCGATGCGAATGTTGATCCGACGGAGGATTTCCCGATCGCCGTAGCAGGCATTGAGATCACGGACCTCGAGAGCAGCAGGACTTCCCATCAAATCGCACTCCTTCCGTCGTTACCGTCTAACACGAGCAGCAAGATCTAACAGCCCGGCATCGGATCGATAACGGCCATCAACGGTCAAGATAAGGCGAACCATTTCATCTCTGGCTAGTTTGAGGCCACGTAGTTTCGTTCGGATTCAAATCGAGAGCTCGCGCTTGGGTCATGCCGAACTGATCGCATCCCTAAGATGGCCAATGATCGTTACGGCTTTCGTAGCACGGTACGGTTGACGGACGACGTTCTGACGACAAATCAGATCTCTTCGTCTGTATGAAACGACGCGTTTGGATAAGGGAGCGTCGTCGCGCGAGACATTCGAAGAGGAAACGGGTTGTCGGTTATCGCGTGGGTCCGTGGCGGATTAGGAAAGTGGAATGCATATCAGTAACGATGTTGTCTCGCGCTCGAGTCGCCATTTCACGATCTCTTTCCTGCTCATATGCTCGCAGATTATCTGGTTGCTTTCGCTCGGACGAAACTGGTTCTGCGCCTGCGGGTCGATCAGGCTCTGGGCGGGAATGGATCCGGCTCAGAACTCGCAACAGTTCTTCGACCCGTATTCTCTCCTCCATTTCGCATTCGGCTGCGGTCTCTTCCTGTGGCTCACGGCCGTGCGACCGCATTTCAATCTTGCCAGACGGGCAGCCTACGCCGTGATGAGCAGCGTGTTGTGGGAAATGTGCGAGAACCTGCCCTTCGTCATCGGACTTTTCGGCACCGAGGGCACCCAGCTCGCCTATTCCGGCGACAGTATCGTCAACTCGCTGTCCGACACATTCAGCGTTCTTATCGGCTTCGCAGTTGCGTCGCGCATCTCTACACCCGTAACCGTATCGGTAATCCTCGCGCTGGAGGTCCTGACCTTCACCTGGATCGGCGATAGCGTGGTGGCAGGAGTCTTGCGCATAGTATCGTCGTCGATAGCGTGAAATGCAGCAAAACGCCTCGACAACGTGCCTGAAGACACCCTCGTCACGCTCCGAAAGGTAACCGACTTTTGCATCTCGCTCTTATCTGCCCCCCATTCAAGAGCCATATCGCCGTCTTCGAGACAGTCGGAGCCGAGCTTGTGCGCAGAGGTCACCGGGTTACCTTCGTGCTGAATGCCGGAGCCGAGCGGTATGTGACGGAAGGATTCGATGTCTGCGCGGTGGAGGGGACCGACGCGCGACAGATGGAACGCGTCATCGACAGGGCGTCACGACCCAGCGGGCTTTTGGGCGTTCTGAGAACCGTTCACGACACGGCCATGCTGACGGACGCCCTCTGTGAACATGCTCCGGAACATCTTCGTGCACTCGGCATAGATGCCGTTCTTGGCGATCAGATGGAGCCGGCGGCTGGGCTGCTCGCTCGCCATCTCGGGGTACCCATCATATCGATCGCATGCGCACTGCCGATCGAACGCGATGAAACCATCCCGCTCCCGTTTTTGCCGTGGCTCTATGATCCGTCGCCAAAAGGGATCCGCCGAAACAGGGGAGGGGAGCGCGTCTCCCGGCTGCTCCTGCTGGAGCAGAACCGGGTCATCCGCAAATGGTCACGCCGCTTCGGTCTTGGAGAGACATTCCACGACCTTCAGTCATGCCTTTCCGATGTAGCGACAATTGCCCAGACGACGGTCGGCTTCGATTTTCCCCGCACCTCAGCCAATAGTCGGTTGCACATGGTGGGTCCGCTTCGAGAGGAGGAGCTCGAGGAGGAAATCCCGTTCGACGTCGACTCGGGAAAGCCCTTCGTCTTCATGTCTCTCGGCACGCTGCAGGGGCACCGCGCATCGCTTTTCGCTGCCGCCGCCCGAGCCTGCCGCCAGCTTGATGTGCAGTTGCTCGTCGCCCATTGCGGTGGGCTCGACCGGGAACAGGCAGAGGCCCTGGGCGCCACCTGGGTCGTGGACTTTGCGCCGCAGCGAGCCGTGCTTGCCCGTGCTGATCTTTGTATCACGCATTGCGGGATGAACACCGTCATGGACGCGCTCGAGTTCGGCACTCCCCTGCTTGCACTCCCGATAGCGTTCGATCAGCCCGGCGTCTCCGCCCGGATCGTCCATCATGGAGTCGGCTCGCGAATGTCGACCCGCCTGTTGACGACCGCCAAGACGAAGCAAGCTATTGAGACGCTGCTGCACGAGACAGGCTACAAAAAGCGGGCAGGGAAGATCGGCCGTACGATCTCGGCAGCAGGCGGACTGCGCAAGGCGGCTGGTATTATCGAGGCTGTCATCATCTGATCCCTTGGTGAACATTGCTTGGCACACCTAAGGCGCTTACTGCTGGGTCGCATGTTCGTATCCCTTCAAGGCGAAGATACTGATACGCCAGCACTTCATCTACATTCTGATCCGATCGCCAACCTATTTCAAATTACACGACACGACATTTTACCTGAGCATAAGAGGTATCTGCGGAAGGCATCTTTCGCGGGCCTCTCATCCGTCGAGTTTACGATGCCTGCTGGTTGCCTGCGGCGGATACGCTGGGTCCGACTGTCGGCCACGCGCACACGCAACGTTGCGACGCGCGCAGCCAGCAGCCCCTTCTGTCAGGTTCAGACCTGAGCCATGCCACCATCCACGGCCAGTTCTGCGCCGGTCGTAAAACTACTCTCTTCACTGGCAAGGAAAAGGACTGCGGCCGCGACCTCGTGTGGCCGGCCCATGCGCCCCAGCGGGATCATGCCGGAAAGCGCATCCCGGATCTCTTGCGAGGCTCCGGCCATCATCGCCGTATCGGTCGGGCCGGGGCTGACGACGTTGATACGGATGCCTTTGAGAGCAAGTTCGTTGGCCCAGGTGCGCGTAAAGGAGCGGACAGCGGCCTTTGTGGCGCCGTAGACGCCATATCCTTTGGTACCGATGTCGCCCGCGATGGAGCCGATCAACACGATCGTACCGCCGGGTTGCATGAGGTCAGTAGCACCTTGTGCCGCGAAAACGAGCGAGCGGACGTTAAGCCCGAATGCACGATCGAAATGGTCTTCGGATATGTCTTCCAAGGGTGCGTATTCGGAAAGACCTGCGTTGACGACAAGAATGTCGATGCGCCCCTGTTCCGACTTTACCTGCTCGAAGACACGAGTCAGGTCGGCGGTGTTGCTCGCATCCGCCTGGATGCTGCGCATGCTGCCTGTGCCTGTTTCTTCTGACACGCCATCCGTGCCCTTGCGGCTGGTCGCATAAACCTGCGCGCCCTCGTGGGCAAACCGCTGCGAAACGGCTCCACCGATGCCGCCTTGTCCCCCGATAACGAGGGCAATTTTGTTGTCTAATCTGGTCATGTTGGCTCCATTGAAAGTGACAGGTGATAGATATATATCTGATATGTAGGGTCAATTACGCACTTTATATAGAGTAGATATCGATGAGTATACCTGTGTCAGCCGGGATTAGAGACCTGCCAAGAGTGCTGGTGCACCGATCACATTTCGACAGTGTCCGCCTATGTAGCTGCGCTCGAAGAGAGCGATACCGACCGCGCGATTGCCGATGCCTTTGGCGGCCTTTTCGGGATCTCCACTTCTGCGACTGGTGATGAAGGCATGTGCACCCTCGGCACAAAGTCACTCCGCAGCAGGCAGGCCAATACGTTGGCGACCAGCCACCTCGTTACTCATTCGAGCCATCGTAAATCCTTCCCCGAGTGATCTCGCCATGATATACGCTGGATACCTGATATCAACTAACCACACGGATTAGCTCAGATATGGACCAGTATACCGACCTTGAAGAACTGTCTCAGCGTGCCTGTGGTGACATGGCGCAGGTTCGCCCGGTACTCGACAAGATCGCTGACAAATGGACGATCATGATATTGACGGTGATCTGTCCCAAACCGTCGCGCTTCAACGATCTCAAGCGGCGTCTTGACGGGATCACGCACAAGGCTCTGGCCGACGCTTTGAAGAGGCTTGAGCGGAACGGCCTTGTGACCAGAACCGTACTGCCAACGCAGCCGATTGGCGTGGAATACGCAATCACTCCCCTCGGCCACTCCTTGCGGGAGCCATTTGAAGCACTGTGTGACTGGGCAGAGGCCAATGGCGACCAAGTCGAGGCGGCCACGCGGCGCTATGACGAGAGGGTCGATCGTCTCTGACAAGGTCGCCGCGGTCGCCTGGGGCCCGATGCGGAGGATAGACGTCGTCGTCTCACGGCATCCCGACCTGATCGAAGGGCACAGGATGCAATGCCAAGCGCGTTGATGACCTTGCCAGCATGGCGACTAAGGGGCGAGTAGGGTTGGCAAGCGGCCTGCGCGTGATCCAGCGCGCGATGCGAGGGCTTCCGGGCCCGGTATACTCGTCCATATCTAGGCTAATCTAGGTGCGTAATTGATATCAGATATCCATCGTGTATCTATGCCTCATCATCATGAGATGATGTCGGGAACAAACGAGCGTCCCGACGCGCATCAAATATAGTCGAAGGAAATAGGATGACGTTGAAAAGACTTCTGGCTGGCGCCCTGTTGGCTCTAGCAATTTCGGGACCTGCCAAATCCGATGGAACTGCCAAAGTTGTTGGATCTGTCAATGCCGGTGCGACCAACGTTGTCCTGGTGCATGGTGGGACCACGGACGGCTCGGGATGGAAGGCTGTCTTCCAAATTCTACGGGCGAAAGGGTTGGCAGTCACTGTTGTCGAGTTGCCGCATACAAGCCTCGAAGATGATATCGCCGTGACGAAACTGGCCGTCGCTACCCAAAGCGGCCCCACGGTTCTGGTTGGCCACAGCTACGGTGGCGCCGTTATCACCGAGGCCGGTGTAGCCCCCAACGTCAAGGCACTGGTATACGTTGCGGCCCTTCAGCCCGACAAGGGCGAAACTCTGCTTGAGATCAGCAGCCGCTTTCCCATGGGCATCGACATGAAGAAGCTCGATGACGACAAGAGGTTCGTTCCAAATCCAGCGAGCTATCATGAGATGATCGGTGCGGACCTTCCACGCGATGTGACCGATTTCATGTCTGCGATGTCCAAGCCGATGAGGCTGGATACATTCCAGATCCCGTTCCAGCATGCTGCATGGCATGACAAGCCGTCATTCGGCATCGTGACGACCGAAGACAAGGTGCTCTCATCCGACTTTCTGCAGTGGATGTATCAGCGCTCAGGCACGAAGATGACGGAAGTGAAGTCGAGTCACATGGTCTACATGTCTCACCCACAGGAGACGGCTGATGTCATTCTTGAGGCAGCCAGCGCGGTAAAATAGGGCAACGGCTCCCATCCGGCCGTATAGAGGCCCCTATGTGCTGTCTCGAAGGCAGATAACTGAGCTTGACTGAGAAGCCGCGCCCCGAGGGTCCTTCCCACGGAGGAGGACGCTCGCACCCGTGACAAGTCAATCAAGCTAATTAATCCAACGAATTCAATTAATTCAACCAAATCAGGAGTTTCCTGTGATCCGCTTCTTTGCCCTCCTCCCCCGCCGCCCCGACATCGACCGCCAGCGCTTCCATGACCATTGGCGCCACCCGCACGGCACCATGGGCCGCCAGATTCCGGGGATGCTCACCTACGTCCAGGGGCACCAGTTCGACACCGACCGCCTCGGCCCAGGTCAGGACAAGTACGACGGAGTTGCCATGCCCTCGTTCGACTCCCCGAAAGACGCCGCCGCACTGGTCGACGAGCCCTTGTTCGTCGACAACATCCGCCCCGACGAGCCGTTGTTCCAGGACCTGCCGAATGTCATCTTCTTCATCACCGTGGAGGATGTCATCGTCTCGCGGCCCCCAATCGGAGCTGTATCTGCCGTCGATCGGCAATGGGACGTGCTGGAGCGGCCGACGAGCATCCATCTCCTGCAGTTCGTGCACCTTGATGGCAATCCCGGCTGGGCGGGAGCTGATGACGCCGAGCTCGGCCAGCGGATCGGCGCGCTGCGTCACGCGGTGAACCGGCCGAGCTCAGAGGTGCACAGCGACGGCGCACCGTTCCTGGGTGCCCGCCAGTTGTGGTGGCCCACACTGACGGCGTTCCAGGACGGCGTGGACGCCGATCGGGCCGCCTTCGACGAGCTCCTCGCCCAGGCCGGTCACGCCGTCACCATGCTGGCGGTCTCGGAGCGGTTCGTGCGTTGAGCTGGGGCGTCCTTTCTGCGGAAGGGCCTGGGCGCAGCTGAAACCCCTCCGCGCGAAGGACGGGCGGCCCACGTGGCCTACGCGCAGCCAAGACGACGAGAGGCCCCAACCGTGCACGACCAGGGCGACCGTCTGCCGCCGGGGTCTCTCGGGCCGCGACGATGAGCTGAGTGCAATGCGTTCGACCTGGTCGCCGTCGGCCGCGCTCTGATTAGCGATCCGGATTGGGTCGAGAAGGTCCGGTCGGGTGCCCTCGCAGGGCTCAAGGGCTTCGACGCTGATGCGCTACTGAATTTCTATAAATGCTGCTCGTTTTTCATGGTGGCGGCTCATTCATGCTGCCCTCACATCAATGGTCCTGACCGTAAGACAACACGGTCGAGTTCTGGGGATGGCATAGGGGACGCGCTGGGATTGGCGGAGCATACAAAGACTGAAGTTGTGCGGCCTCGCGCCAAGCGTGGCCGCACCTCTGCACACAGCAGCTAGGCGCTTAGTTAGCGGCGTAATGGGACATTGCTTTGATCGTGCTTCTAGGTCAACTCCTACGCGATAGCATATCGATGAAATGAGTCACTCGGTCTTTGCGGAACGCCTCCCTGATCCGACCGTGCCGCTCAAGTTCCGCTAGGCCATGGAGAGTAGCCCAAAAGGCCTCGGTCGCGACTTCAGCGTTTTCGCAAAATGGCTCAACGACCGCCATCATGGCCCCGAACGTATCGCGCAGGGATTGAGGTGTATCGGACTTTGCAAACCGCAGACCGCTCGGTAGGACGAACATCGCTTCGTACAAAGCTGGCCGCTCAAATGCGAATTCCAGGTAGGCCATAGCAACGTCTTCCATTGCTTCCGCCGAACTTGCGCCGCGACGGACCGATGCCCGCAGCACCGGTCCCAACTCCCCAAATCCTTCCAGTGCGACCGCCCCGACAATCGCGTCGCGGTTTTGGAAATGGGCGTAGAGGACGGGCTGGCTGTATTCGATCTCCTGAGCAAGCCGACGAACTGTCACCGAGGCCCAGCCGTCTTTTTCGGCAAGCATTCTGGCCGCGCCGATGATGCGCTGCTCTCGCTCCGCTTTTGCCCGCTCTTTGCGTTCGCTGATGCCCATGCCTTCACCTTCACCCGTTACCAAGTCCCATAGCGGCAGTAATAATGTGATGCAACGGTTGACAATATAGCAACGCTAGTTTTATTTATGGTGCTAGAGATATCGTCACGTCGGCGGGTGTCACCGTTAGGATCGTTCAATGTTCAACTTCATATCGCTGTCAGTCGGCAATGCTGCGACGCTCCTGGCGGCCGCCGCATTCCTTCTCGGCGCCGCCATCAACGCGTCCGGCAGCAAGGTTATCCGAGACGAATTCGTTCGTTACGGATTTCCATCGTGGTGGTGTTGGATCACCGCAATCCTGGAATTCCTGACGGCAGTCTTGCTAATCTTGCGGCCAACCTTCGCAATCGGCGTGGCGCTCGGAGCCTGTATCATGGTCGCCGCGATCCTCGCTGTCGTGAGAGCCCGCGATTTCCGCCATATCCCGCCGCCAGCGGTCTTCCTGCTGCTGCTCATCATCGCAGCTTCCGTCCAGTTCTCATCATAACAGCAGCCCCAATAGCAGCGGCCGCAAACCGCGCGCTTCCATCATCACAACCAACACAATCCAGACCGCGCTGACTCCATAGGCGACGCGTAAAATCACGACATAAGGAACAAGCCATGACGACCTCGAATTCCTTCGCAAAAACTGTCATCGTCTACCATTCCGGCTACGGCCATACGCAACGCATGGCAGAGGCCGTCGCGGAAGGCGCTGGTGCAACGCTCCTTGCCATTGACGCTGAGGGTAATCTATCCGACGACGGATGGGCGGCGCTGGATGCCGCAGACGCCATCATATTCGGCTCCCCGACTTACATGGGCGGACCGAGCTGGCAGTTCAAGAAATTTGCCGATGCATCCTCAAAGCCGTGGTTTTCCGCCAAGTGGCAGGACAAGGTCTTTGGCGGCTTCACCAACAGCGCCAGCCTCAATGGCGACAAGCTGAACACGCTGCAATATTTTGTCCTTCTTTCCGGGCAGCATGGTGGCCTGTGGGTGAGCCTGGGCATCAAGCCATCCAACGTGAAAGCGTCCAAGCGCGACGACCTGAACCGCATGGGATCCTATATCGGGCCGATGGCGCAGTCGGACGCCGACGCGGCTCCCGAAGAAATGTCTTCGGGCGATCTCGAAACAGCGCGTCTCTATGGCGCGCGGGTTATGAGCGTCGCTGGGCAGTACAAATCAACGCCGGGTGAATGACAAGCATTGCTTGCCGACCTTGAGATGGGGGCAATGAGGTAACTCAAACAATTACCTCCCGCGCATAGAGCGCGGGAACTCAATAATTATCGAGATGTCCGCCTCAGGCCAATAGTGGATATTGGGCCGCTATGCGCCCTCTTTTCGGTCATTCAGTCTGTTGTTGAATGACCTGGAAGTTACCGTTCGCCTGATCAGCCACGATGTCTGACCTGGGGTGGTAAGCGGAATGGCAGGTTTCCGGAAGGGGGTGGCGGTAGCCGACGTCACGGGTCGGCTGCCGTCTTGCCCGAAAACGATGTTATTTTGGGGCACTGCGCTCCGCGCTTGCGATATGTCAGTTTGCGGTTTCAGGCCGCTCACGCCCCCTCGCGACCGGCCACCTTCAGGCAGTAGGCGCGAAGCATGTCTGGCCGGTCGGCCCTGCCACGGAAGCCGATATGACCGTCCGGCCGAACCAGTATGAGTGCTGCTTTGTCACCGACGCCGTAGGCAGCGTGTACTTCACCATCGAGATCGTAGAGGACCTTCGCATCGTCCTTGCCGGCAACCGCGGACCCCAGCACGAGCCGTGGTCGGACCCACTCCCAGCACTCGACCTCGGTGAATGCCTGCTGCAACTCGGGCAGCGAGTCGGCCCGCCGGCCATCGAAGGCGAGCAGCGACCAGCCCCAGCTCCATCCGTCGGGATTGTAGAGATGCGCAAACAGCGTGGATGAAGCACCATCTGCGGCAATCACCTTCGCATCCGGCGCCCGCTCCCCCGCCTTCGGCGCATGGCGGCTCAGCAGATCGCGCAAGCCGCCAAGGTGGTCTTCGCTCAGCGGACTGTCGGGATAGCCTACGGTTAATTGCTGAAGATCAGCGCTGCCCTGAATGAGAGTGCCGATGTTAGGAATGAAGCGCGCTGCGACATCCATCGCGGCGTCCTTCACCTTCCCGCGATACACGCTGTTCTGGAAGCCGCGAACCTGCTGGTAATCCAGCCGGCGATGCTCGCCGCCACGCTCCTCGTCGTAGGATTCGAGCAATATCGGCGTGCCTTTGCCTGCCAGCACCAACGCCAGCCGCCATGCGACGCCGATCGCATCGTGAAACCCGGAGTTCATGCCCTGGCCGCCGGCAGGAAGCGACAGGTGCCCGGCATCGCCAACGAGCAAGACCCGATCCTTCGCGTAGTGCGCCGAGGCGCCGTGCTGGAAGTGGCTGTGCGTCAGCCAGATAGGATCGGTGAGCGTCAGCGTCTCATCCTCGGTGACTTCGCGCGCGATCGCCTGCATTTCCTCAAGCGTTGGATCGCGATCGGGGATGCCGGTGTCGTCGGCAAGGAAGAACAGGCGGTGGTAGCCGTCCCACACCGGCAGCACGCCGCAGAAACCGCGCGGATAGTAAAAGAACCAGAGATGGTCGAAGTCGGTCGAGCGGCGCCAGCTCAGCTTGGCATCGACCTGACGGTTCATGCAGTTTGGCAGTTTCGTCGGTTCGAAGCCGAGACCGAGCTCTTCGCGGACAAAGCCCTTGGGTCCGTCCGCGCCGATCATATAGCGGCAACGCAGCGTTTCCTCGGGGCCGACCGTCACGTTCTCGTCGTCCTCGCTGACCGTTGCGAGCGTCACGGTCACGCCTTCCTCGTCCTGTGCGAACCCCGTTACCTTGCGCCCGCGCTCGATCCTGCCACCCTTGGCTTGCGCCTGTTCGGCAAGTGTCTTCTCGATGACGTCCTGTCCGCTGTAGAGGACGGGCCCGTATGGGCTTGGTACGTCCGCGATCTCGACGGGATCGACCCTGCGGCCGTTCAGGAGCGTGTTGACCTGGGTGATGCTGTAAGCCTGCGCGGCGATGGCGTCGCGTACGCCGATGCTGGCAAGCAGTTCCTGCGGCCGGGCCCACAGGTTGTTGGCCCGCGACCACTCCTTTGGCTGGCGTCGCTGTTCGATCAGGAGACAGTCGACGCCGTGATGTGCAAGCGCGCAAGCGGTCGTCAGACCGATCGGTCCGCCGCCCACGATGATAACCTCGGCGTCGAAGCCGTCACGGAGGAATTTGCTGTTCATGCGATATCCTTGGGCGTTGAGGGTGCTGCAGGGTCCGCCGTCGTTGAAAGGCTGTCGGCGATCACTGCGTTCATCTCGCGAAGCACGGCGACGGCTGCGACGAGTCGATCGGCGCCGATCTGATCAAGGATGGCCTGATCGAGCGGGGCGACCGCTGTCTCGGCCCCGGCAAGTGCAGCCCGGCCAACGGTAGTGAGGACAATTAGCTTGGCTCGCTGGTGGTGCGGATTAGGCTGCTCGCTGACCAGGCCGTTTGCCAGCAGCAGATTGACGACACGCTGCACTGCCTGCCGGGTCAGCCCCATGTTGCGGGCAATGTGCGCTACCGGGAGGGGTTGGGGTGAATAGCCCAAAGCACCGAGAACCTGCCACCAAGCGGTCGTCAAGCCAATCGGTCGGACCAGCTCATTGCCTGCGTCGACCAAACGGCCGTTAGTCTCGAACACCGCAAGCGCAAGATCCCTGACATGGGCAGAGGGAGGAGAGTTACTCAAATCAACATCCTGTCATTATGACAACATGCTGCTATAACACTCGGAGCAAGCTTTGGTTCCCGTCGTTCCAGTTAGCTGTTTGCGGTAGGTCTATCGGACGCGGAATGATGCCAGAGCGGATGTGTTCGACTACTTCGAGCGCTTCTACAATCCAAAATGACGGCACTAGACAATGGGCTATCTCAGCCCAATGATTTTGAAACCAAGGTGCGGTTAGCTTAACCTCGTGTCCGAAGTCGAAGGTTCGGATCCGTTCAAGGCGAGGAAACACAGCATCATCAAGCATGATCGTAACCGCTGAGTGCCCAGCACCTTGACCATGCGCGTGGGGGGCTGAGACGACGAGTGGACAATTGATAAAACTGCTCAAATGTTGAACGTTGTCACAACTTTGCCCCAAGGCCGACAGTATGTCGCGAACCTCAATCTTGGAATATTGATGTGGAGCGTATCGAATGAGTAAATTTTCTTGTCTGGTCGCGTTTTCTATCGCGGTACTCGCCTCATGCGGCTCAGTTGCGAAGGCCGACGAGTTTGCTGAGAAGGCGCAAGCTTCATTCGAACCCGTCATAAAGGAATACGGTATTCCCGGACTCGTCGTTGGAGTTACCAGGAACGGCAAACATGAGTTTTATGCGGTCGGGTTGGCCTCGCGTGCCGACAACCGTCCGGCCACCCCTGATACGCTGTTTGAGCTTGGCTCGATAAGCAAAATTTTCAACGTGACGCTTGCGGCATTGGCTGAAGAACGCGGAAAGCTCAGCCTCAGTGATACGGTGGCACATCACGTCTGTGTCGACGCATGTTCAATTGGCGACAAACTTACACTCATGGATTTGGCAACACATCATTCGGGCGGACTGCCATTGCAGGTGCCGGACAACGTTTCCAATGTAGATGGGTTGGTGAGCTGGCTGAAGGATTGGAACCCGCCGCAACCGGGAACGCGCAGCTACTCGAACGTCAGCATCGGGATGCTCGGCTATATATCTGGCAAAGCCATGGGCTCCAACTACAAGCAGGCCTTGCAAGACGTGCTCTTCCCTGCGTTCGGGCTCCACCATACGTGGATAGACGTTCCGAAGAGTGACATGAACCGTTACGCTTTCGGCTATGACCGAAAGACCAATGCGCCAATTCGGGTGAGCTCTGGGGTCTTAGACGCGGAGGCCTATGGCGTGAAGTCGAGCGTCCGAGATATGCTAACAGTTCTTGATGTGGAGCTGGGGCACGGGAAAGCTCCCGACGAATTGCGCAACGCGATCGAGAGAACCCATGAAGGTCAGTACAAAACTGCTTTTTTCACACAGGATATGATTTGGGAGCAGTACCCATGGCCCGCCGACCTGCAGACAATGACGTCTGGCAATGGCTATGATTTCATCATGAAGCCACAACCAGCGGAAAAAAACAGCCCATCGCTTGCTCCGCAGAAGAATGTGATCCTGAACAAGACCGGCTCGACGAACGGGTTTGGCGGTTACATCGCTTTGCTGCCGAGCGAGGACATCGGCGTGGTTGTCCTGGCAAACAAAAACTATCCGAATGAAGCTCGCGTAAGGGCGACATATTCACTGATACAGGCGTTGCTCGCGAATTAGCGGCAACGTCGCGAGCCGAGGGCCATGCGTACTCCAAGTCAAGCGAGGACTAGGCTGACAGATAGCATGATCGAAGTCCGGTCGCTTAATAATGCTGCCGTCGCAGAATCTGCAGTGCGCGGACCACGGATGTGCAGCATCCTTGATGTTGTAGCTACGGGAGCTTCTTGATCGTGCGCTGAGAAGAAAGTTGGTCGGAACACGGTCGTGGTCTTCGGCTGGTGTCCCTGGTCTATCAGCCAATTTGACATGTCGAGACGGGCAGATTGGCGGCTGCCGAATCTCTAGTACGCGTTCGTCGGCCGGATGGCACATCGATCGCGCCGGTCGATATCATCCCCCGTCGCGGAACGATCAGGGGCAATAATCGAGCTCGGGCGTTGGGCGACACGAACCGTCCGCAGCGACCTTTTGGCAGAGAGTAAGGTGGAGGTCGCAAGTGTGATTGTTTCGCCGATTGAGCTCAAGATGCCGGACTTCTCGAGTTTCGTTGCTTCAACGCTCGCAGACTTTGGTTTAGCAGGAGCGAGGCCCGCTCTCGAAATTACGGAAGGCATAGAGCTGGAACTAGACCAGGATGTAGCTCTCTGCATCAACGATTTGAGAAAGTTGGGCGTGCAAGTTTGGCTGGACGACTTCGGTACGGGTTTTGCCGGATTGTCAGGGCTGCGTCTGATAGAATTCGATACCGGCAAGATCGATCGTAAGCGTCCGGTGGTGCAGCGCAAGTCGCGCGCCTATCCATGCGCAAAGTTAGCGAGATCGTTCAGCTGCTTGCGCACTTGTGATCGAAGGTTCGTAGTGTTGTGCGAGGTTCTGAAGAAAGCTGCTTCCGGAATACCGCCACGTATAGCGGCCTAAGCGAGTTCTCAGTAGAATGGGGATTGCCTCTCGCTGAAACTCGAAGTTCAAAACTAGGGTGCGCTGGCTAATGAGCCGGACGGCTTTGTCGCTGCCGCTAATTAGGGGAACCAACCATGAATGTGGCGCCGGACAAGATCGGTGAAAGTGCTGCGCGACTGTAGATCGCGAGGCGGCTGGACGTGCTCATCGTTGGCGATGGAGCGGCCACATACGAGTTTGCGTCCCGCCTAGCTGACGGTGTGCCTGACGAGGGCCAGAATGGGTGCGTTCAGTTCTAACGTGCGCTCATTATCACCGACCGAACCAGAAAGGAAAAGGCTGTGATCGAATACCTTCACCTTTCTGGAGGCCGAGAACGACCGAGACGATCATGCTTGAAACGTCCGTCTCGGTCGTCCAACATCTCGGCAAGGCGATGCCAAGACACTGACAGGTTATCAGGCTTTTTGTTTAAGGAATTGTTGCGGGAGTTGCGTCTTCCGTCCTCAGCAACTGGTAACGTTGTAGCGGAACATGTCGTTAGAAGGTGACAACCGGCACCGACACACTCCGCTTGCGATCTGGAACGGCATTGCCAGAGGCATATTACCGACAAGAGGTGGTATCTATCGGTAATACCGTACAACCCGAAAGCAGCAAGACCAAAACCAGCACCGAAAGGCCAAGAAATATCCACGCTGTTACTTTCACAAAACGCATTCTCGCGCTCCAAGCCATCTACTGCAATCATGCCGCCTTCAGCTTTCGGTTCCGTCAATATGAGAGGCAGGCTATGCGTTTGAGGTAGGCACGAATCAGCCGTTGTGTTCCGCGTACATCGGCACGAATGTTCTCGCGGGAGAGTACGGCAGGCCGGTTCTGGATGCCGCCACCGAGATTCACATGACGATTGAAAAACGCCGCGAGATATTCGAAGCGGTCGGCAACAAAGCCCATGCACTTGGATTGCAATTCGAGGACGATCCCACATACCTAAACGCTGTCGAAGAGTGGATTGCGGGATCGATCACCGCAGAGAATCTTCGAAACCACTACCAGGAGCTGTTGGAGGGTCGCGAGAAAGAGAGGCGTTTGTCGTACTTCGTCAAGCACTGCCTCCGGGAAGTCTGATAATGACCAGGTTCGGCCCCCCTATTGTGCAGGTGGCTAAGGGAAAAAGTCCGTTGTTCCCTTAGAAGTTACCCCCTCTCTGCCAGCTTTTCAGCGGCGGTTGAGCGGCGGATCTACGGTCCAATCGTAGGCCAAAAGATTGCTGAGCTGTGGGAGTTCCACGGCCGAGCGAAAACACGACGGAAAAGTACTACCTAAGAAAACAAACTGCCGCTGTTGATGTAGAAGCTGGCTCCGGTGACGAAGGCGGATTCGTTAGAAACCAGGCAGGCTACCAGATTGGCTACTTCCCCCTTGGCGAGTGCCGTCACCGCTTAGAACAGGAAATCGCCGGCAGCGAGGGCCGCCAGCTTTACGTCCTGCAACAGGATGCTGTCGCCGTTCAGGCCATCGATATAAACGTCTTGGCCGACCTGTTTCATATGGTGCTGGACTAGGTCCTTGTAGTCGGTGATGCTACCAAGACCGGTGAGGTCAAGGATGTCGTGCTTCGAACCGGTCGCGGCAAAATCGGTGATCTTGTCCTTGCCGTCCCTGGTGGCAAAGACGAACTGGTCGGCGCCCGCGCCGCCGGTCAGGATATCGGCGCCGCCATGGCCCCAGATGATATCATTGCCTGCCTTGCCGTCGATGACGTTCTTGCCGCTATTGCCGTGAAGCTGGTTGGCCAGCGCATTGCCGGTGGCGTTGATGGCCGAAGCGCCGTTCAGCGTCAGGTTCTCGAAATTGTTGCCCAGCGTGAACGACACCGCCGATTTGACGAGGTCGGTGCCGCCGCCGGTATTTTCGGAAAGCTTGATCTTCGCGTCGCTGATCACATAGACGTCGTTGCCGTTGCCGCCATAGATCGTGCCGTTGACCTTGCCGCCGGTGCCGTCGAAATAGTCATTGCCATTGCCCAGCTTGATGTCGCCGGTGATGGTTCCCTTGTTGAAGAGCGAATCGGCGCTGTTGCCGCCCAGGAGTGCGGTGCCCGCCGATTTGATCAGGCCGTTGTTTTGCAGCGCCGCTTTGCTCGCACCCGAAAAATCGATCGTCGCCAGAGATGCCTGCGTGCCTGTGATCGTACCGTCATTGGTCACGGTTTCACCGGCGCCACCGACCTGGATGCCGCCCGCCGCCGTCATGGTCTTGTTGTTGGTGATGATCGTATCGTCGGCCGAGACGGCAATCGCATAGCCGGAGGCCTTGATCAGGCCGTTATTGGTGATCTTGCCGTCATCGCCGGTAAGCGTGATGGCGTCCTTCAAAGCAGTGATCTCGCCGCTATTGGTGATGATCGCCACAGCGCCGGTCGCCGTGATCGCGCCGCCCTTCGTCGAGATGACGGCGCCGTCATTGGTGATCGTCGCATTGTCTCCGGACGATGCGATGGTGGTCCCGGTGCCGGCCGCGGTGCCGTGATTGGTCAAAACCGCCGCTTTGCCGCTCGACACGATCGCCGAGCCCTTGTCGGAGCGTAGTTCGCCATTGTTGGTGAGAATGGCCGAGGCGCCGCGCAGTTGCGCCACATCCAGCGCCGCATGCGTGGTGCCGTGATTGATGATTTCCGCGTTGCTGCCGGAAACGGCGATGCCGATAGCGGCAGAGGATTCGATCAGGCCGGTATTGACGAGTGTCGTAGCCGTTGCAGCAATGGTGATCGCGGTTAGGCGTGCCGCCACCGTACCGTCATTGATGAGCTCCAGACCGCCGCTGTCGATCTTCAGGCCATAGTCCTGGCCCTTGACCACGCCGGACGCGCTGACCACGAACTGGCTTTGGCTATCGGTCACCGCGGTTGCACCGAACTGGAAGACGTAATTGGAAGCGGAAAGCACCGTGCCGTTGATGAAAAAATCGCGCTGCGTCGCCGCGCCGGTTGCCACAATCGCTGTCGCGGCTGTGCTCAGCGTCACCCCCTTGTTGAGGACAAACTCGCTGCCGGTTTCAAAAACCGTCAAGGGAGCGGTGCGGTCCCTGCTAATCACGATCTTTTCGGTCATCTGCCCATCATGTGCAGTGTCATCGGTTTGGCTTCGCTGTCTCTAGGGCAAACGGGTAGGGACGCTTAGCCCCCGGCACGGCATTTCCGCTCTTATGGTCAATTCAATGTCACGCCGCAATGGCCATATTGAGTGAGGGCGCAAAGGGTTGTCACCGAATGGCAGGGGTCTTTGATTCGAATCCTATCAAGGCGTAGTGTTCGTCCAGCGGACGAGCAGTTACTTTGCAGTGGATGTCGCAGATTTACGCCGCGGCTTGAAGTCGACGAGCAGGGATTTCAGCTCCACTTCTCGAACTCGCCGAGCAGCCTCGTCGGGAGAAACCCATTCCAGTGTGCGCTGACCACGCTCCTTGTAGTCGGATGCAGCATCCTCCACCTCGATTTCGTAAACGTCAACCACGCACGGCGCAACATCGCCGTTGTCGAGCCATTTCAAATATGTGTAACTGCCGATCGGCTTTTTCTTGACCCGGCCACGTACGCCCGCTTCCTGCTGGGCCTCAATCTCGGCTGCCTCATGGGGTTTCTTTTTTTTCATAGGCCAGCCCTTGGGGATAACCCAGCGACCGCTGTCGCGCGAAGTGATGACGAGTATCTCTATGCCGTCGCGGTCAGCCGCGTGCCGGTAGCAAAGAGCCGCATATTGCTGCCTGAACTTGCCATTGAACAGCTTGTCCGGCGTCTGGGCTAACTGCTGCAGCAGAGTTTGCCGCTTGAAAGGTGGTTGCTTGGATGCGTTCTTGACAGACTTCATTCCCCTAGATGCTGTTTTCTCGCGATACTTTCCAGCGCGACGTCCGCTTTTAATGACGGTTTTGTGACGGCGGCCTTTAGTCGCCGACGCCGGCAATGATTGTCTGGGTCGAAGTTGGCTTTGCAAAGGTCAGCCTTCCGCCTCGCGCGCAACGCGCCGCTGCTCCGTCTGCGGCAGCCCGATCATTGCCTGCCCTGTCGATTTGGGAAGAGGAGCAGGGGGGTGCATGGCTGCGGTGCCCTTGACGGCGCAAGTCGTTCTGGTCGATCACACTGCAATCGCGCGAATAGAAAGCAGTCCCGCATGCCATATTACCTCGTCACCCAGACGTCGTTCAAGGAAGGCGCGGATGAAGTCGAAGCAGCTCAGAAAGTCCTCACGAAGTTGAAGTCAGATGGCGCCGTAGGATTCACCGTGAAATACGATGAAGAAAATATTCGGCAGGTGACGGTCGCCAACGTCCCGGCCTCGGAAGTCGCGCAACCGGCTGCCCGGGAGCCCCGACCATCCCCAGAGCAGATCCAGGAAGACAACATTCTTGAGGCCTCAGCTGTCAATCAAGCCCATACAGGTGTCTCCAAGCCGAGACGACTGTCAGCCAGGAGTGTTACTCTTGGACTGAGCCTGTTCGCAGCCGGCGTAGCAGCGGGGCTGGTCATTATGGCTCTAGTTGATCGCACTCATGGATGAGCCACCGAGATCTCCAATGAGACATTGGACTAGAGCTGCCTTTCGCTGTCAACATGATCGCAGAGCTACTTGAGCGGATCGCTGGCTCGGACCGATGTACGATTGCGACGCGAAGCCAGCTAGACCATACAACTTGGCTGATGACGACCAACTCACAACCGGATCGTTGGTTCGAATTGGCTCAAGACCTGAGAACAATCGTAAATCTTTACCGATTTCTGAACATTTAGTATTGCGACCAGTGCATTGCAGCAATCATCGTCCAAGGCTTGAGCGCGTCAGCTGAAATGTCATGCACACGTCGGTTTAGGGTGTAGAATGGCGGTCGCTGTGACCGAGCCAAATAGGAATACACGCCCGCGACGGCAGCGGACGTGGGCATGTCTGATAGGTGCTGGCCGTCACGTCGAAATCGCGATCAATACCCAAAGCGACCTCATGGCCTTGCTTAGTCCTGATCGACGTCGAGTCGATAAGGCGCAAGTGGGTTAGAGCCTGACAACGACCTTGCCGATTTGTTCGTTGGATTCCAAAAAACGATGAGCGTCTTGGATGTCGTCGAAGGCGAAGGTACGTGCGATCAGGGGCCTGAGCGCGCCCGACACCAAACCGTCTGTGATGAAAGTCTTGGCGCGTTCGAGGACCGGATCGTCCGACACGACTTCGGTGTAGAGGTAACCCTTCAGGGTCAGGCTCTTGCTCAGGACTGTAAGGAGCGGGAATGGCGTTGGCTCAGCGCTGAGCACGCCATATTCAAGCAAGATGCCACCCCGCGCCATGGCGGCCGTTAAAGGCACGAACGAAGGTCCGCCTACCGGATCGAACACGACGCGAGCGCCGATGCCATTCGTGATTTCAAGAACCCTAGCAACAAGGTCTTCTTCTTCCGTCGCAACGACGTAGTCGGCGCCAGCATCAAGAAGGGCCTGGCGCTTAGCGCTGGTTCGCGTCGTCGCAATGACGGTCGCGCCTACAGTTTTAGCGATCTGGAACGCCGCGACGCCGACACTGCTTGACGCTGCGGAGATGATAACAGCCTCTCCTTGTGAGAGCTTTGCCTGCTCGATCAGGCCGCCCCACGCTGTAACATATGCCATCCAAACCGCTGCGCCTTGCTCGAAAGACAAGTTCTCCGGATGTCTGACGACCAAGCGCGATTGCACATTGACCAGTTCGCCGTAGGTCCCTCCGTTAGAAATGTCCGGTGAGGGTACAACGCTGACCACGTCACCGATGGCGAAACCTTTGACAGATGCACCGACTATCTCGATGACGCCTGAGGCTTCGTAGCCAAGACGGCTTGGAAAGTGTGCATCCTGCAGGTAGGCGTGATTGCGGAACATGATCTCCGCACGGTTGATCCCGATTGCCTTGACCTTGATCTGAACCTCGTCGGCCGCTGGCGCCGGGACGTCCACGTCATCGATCCGGAGTACGCTGGCGTCGCCATATTCGTGAATTCTAACTACTCTGGTCATCAAATATCTCCATGCGTACGGATTTAAGGAGCGAATGCTCCAAATATCCCTAAGAGACGTTCCGAATGGTGTCAACACAATATGGAGGAATTGCTCCATATTGTGTTGACGGTGCCGCCGTAGCCGCTTTCCGAGCCCGACACCTCACAGAGCTGTGACCGATTGCTACACCTGCCCTATGGATTTCCGACACAAGGACTTCTGCCAGAATTTTTCTGGAGACTTGACTCCAATAACTTGTTGACGCGCAGGTCAATCGCGAGCAAGGCAATTTGGAGCAATAACTCCAGTTATGCGGTGCGCACCTGTAAACGCTACGAATGAGGATCATGTCATGCCGTTTTTTAACGTTCACGTCCCAAAGGATCTGTTTTCGCTGGATCAGCGTAAAGCGATTGCGGAATCGCTCGCACACTCTCTTCAGGAGAGCTTTGGACTGCCCCCGGAAGATAAGTTCGTCGTGATCAACGAGCACGCCGAAGGCTACATGTTTCTGCATCCTTCCTACGGAAATGTGGAACGCTCAGCGGGTGCGATCGTCATCTCCGTCCACATTCCGGCGTCGCGTCCAATGTCTCAAAAGCGAGTGCTATTGAAGGAGATCGTTCAGCGACTGCGCGACAATGTCGGCATCAGGCCGGACGATGTGTTCGTGACCCTCATTCCATTGCCTTCGGAGAACTTTTCGTTTGGGCGAGGTTTCAGCGCGGTCGACAAGGGCGACGACTAGGCGCGCACGCCCGGCCAAGCGTCGAGCGCCATGACGCCGATCTTTTCAAGCGTCTCGCGATCGGCGCCGTCACGCGCACGGACAGCCAGGCCTCTAAATACTGTTTCGAAAAATTCGGCGATCTGGGCGACGTCAGTCCCTTCAGGCAGGTCGCCGTTTCGGACACCCTCGTCGAGCCGCTCTATCATCAATGTGCGCGACCTCCCTCTGACTTCACGCATAAAGTCTCGAAAGTCTGCGCGGTCCGGGGCGTCGTGCAGCCCGGCCAGCGAGATCATGCAGCCAGCAGGCCCCACTTCGTCAGTGTAGGCTGCCGCCGTAGCCATCATTAGCCGCGCGAACGCATCCTTCGCCGGTCCCCCCCCGGCCAAAGCCTTAGGGAAAAAGCCGCCCGGTCCGGTGAGATATGCACCGACCGCTTCCCGGTAGAGGGCCTCCTTGCTGCCAAAAGCGTTGTAGAAACTCGAGGGGCTGAGGCCCATCACGGCGATCAGTTCGTCGAAGGTCGCTCCCTCGTAGCCCCTGTCCCAAAACACGCGCATCGCCCGGTCGAGCGCCGCTGTCCGGTCGAACAGCCGCGGCCGTCCACGCGCTTTCGACGCCTGGCCCTCGCCCTTGATCATCATTGTTACTCCCTTCCTCGCTGTCAGCATAACTGCTTGGTCTCTCCGTCTGCACCGCACCTAACATAATTGTAGCGATAGCTCCACTTTTATGTTGACTGAAGCCCGATAGCGGTTCATGGACTATTTATGGAGTAGCGACTCCATAAATATTCTTCGATAACGACTGACCGTATGACCAAGGAGACCCTGATGAAAGCTATCCAGATTTCCGCCTTCGGTGAGCCCCGTGACGTGTTGCGCTTCGCCGACTTCCCTGAGCCAGCAGCTCCTGGCCCGAACGAGGTGCTCGTTCAGCTCGAGGCGTCCCCGCTTAATCCCCACGACGTTTATGTTATCAGGGGCGGCTTCCCCGTTCTGCCGCCGACGCCCGGACCCGTGGGCAACGAGGGCGTCGGCCGCGTTATCGGTGTGGGAACGGACGTAGACCATCTTGCCATCGGTGACCGTGTGCTTCTTCCTATCTTCACCTGGCTTTGGCGCGAACGGATGACCATTTCTGCCAAGGGCCTATTCGCTCTGCCCGATGCCGACCTACATCAGCTTTCGATGCTGGGGATCAATCCGCCGACGGCGGCATTATTGCTCAGCGAATATGCCAGTCTCGAACCTGGAGAATGGGTGGTCCAGAATGCCGCTAATTCGGGGGTCGGCCGCGCAGTGATCGGTGTGGCCAAAGCTCGCGGCCTGAAGACGCTCAATATCGTCCGTCGCCCCGAGCTTGTCGATGAATTGAAGGAAGCGGGTGCCGATGTGGTTCTGGTCGCCGGCGACAACACCGCGGCTGAAGCCGAACAAGCGGTCAACGGCGGCCGCATCGGCCTGGGAATTGATGCGATCGGCGGGGAGGCGATTGGACTGCTAGCTACCATCGTCTCGCCTCGCGCGGCAGTGGTAGCTTATTCCATTCTCGGTAGCGCGACGATGTCGATCCCGGCCTGGTCGCCAATCTTCAAACAGGTTACCGTCCACGGCTTCTTCCTTGGCAACCCGGACTCGGCCGCAGCAGCACCCGCCGCCGTCAGAGAAGTCCTGCCGCTTGTCGTCAGTGGCGACCTGCATACCCCGATCAGCGGCGTCTATCCGCCGTCGGCTATTGTCGAGGCGGCTATTCATGCCGAACGCGGCGGCAAGGTAATCCTCGACTTCACCGCTGCCTAATCGCGTCGATATCGCCGCCCGGCTAATGACCCTGTAAATGGAGCGGCCTCGCCGCAATCCTCAATCTAAGGCACGAAACCATGACCGCCCTAGTCCTGATCGATCTCACTGTCCATGATCTACCCGCGATGACCAATTACGAGGGAGCAGTGATCGCCTTGGCGGGGCGGTTTGGTGGCAAACCACTCGTTAAGGAGCTTCATCCTGAAATCGTTGAGGGACAATGGTCCCCGACGTGGCTTGTCGTGCTGCAGTTTCCGAACCGTCAAGCCGTTCGTGACTTTTACGACGCGCCGGATTATCAGCCGCTGAAAGCGATGCGACAGACGGCAGCAACCTCCAACGGCCTCATTGTCGTTGGTGAGTAGCAGCTAGCACGATGGCGTAGGGGATCTCGAATAGCACCAGCTTTGGGACTGCTCTCGACATCTTAAGTGGCAGCGGCTCAAAGCTGGATGACGAAGTGGCAGGTGTCGAGATCGTGCTCAATGGCTGAGATTAGGGCGCGAAGCTGCGCGTCCTCGTCCGGACGACATTGAGCGCTTTGGGCTGAACCCGGGAGCCAACGCATTACGCTCAAACTCCATGACGCAATTATGCGGCTTTAGATTCCGAACAGTTTGATGTGCGGATTCCGGTCGTTTTCCGGGCAAAACTTCACAACCACACGGACGTCAAATTATGTTGGTGCGTAACGACGATGTCGTCGATATTCGCCGGACGACTACCGATGGGAAAATTCTCGCGCAGCCTGTATGAACGCACTGAAGGCGGCCGGTGGATTTTTTCTACCAGGGTAGTACAGTGCGAGCGGTGCCAGGGAAGGGGTCCAGTCCTCGAGAATGCGCACCAATCGACCAGCCGCAATGTCATCGCGCACATCCGCTTCCATGACATATCCAATTCCAACGCCGTTCTGAGCCGCTATCCTCACAAGACTTGGCTCGTCCAGCGTGATCGAGCCTTGTACATTGATCTGCATGGCATTCCCGTCCTTCTCGAACCGCCATCGAAACAAGGCATTATTGGGAAGCCGGGCACGAATGCAGCGGAACCGATAAAGGTCGGCTGGTTCGGTTGGCGTGCCGTGAGTGCGCAAGAAATCCGGCGACGCGACGACGGCATTGCTACGATCGAGACCGAGTGGCAGAACGATCATGTCGTTGGGAACGAGATCAACGGTCCTCAGGCCGAGGTCGAACCCTGCCGCGACGATGTCGACGAGTTTACCCTCCGTGACCAAATCAACATGGACTTGTGGGTAACGCCGCATGAACGTCAGGATGAGCGGTTCCATCACCTCTCGGGCTGCCGACGCAAATGCGTTGATGCGCAATGTGCCTGTCGGAGTATCCTGAAGCGATTGAGCCGCAAGCATGGCATCGTGGATGTCGGTCATTGCCGGTCCAATGCGCTCGACAAAGGTCTTTCCCCCATCAGTCAGCGAAACGCTACGTGTTGTCCGGTTGAACAGGCGAATGCCCAATCGCTCCTCAAGCTTCGCGATGGCGTTGCTCAGTGCGGTCGTAGACATGCCGAGTTCAAGCGCAGCGGCCCGGAAAGAGCCTAGCCGAGCTATGCTCAGAACGGCATCGAGGTCGGTAAGAACAGATCGCGACATTGTCCCTCTTTTCGCAATTCCTCATCCTGCTTTGTCCCAGTTATCATGTCAATCAAATGGCCTTAGATTGACCTTGTCGGCCGCAAGAGGGTCGAAGTTCCAGCCGGTAAAGGCTGGAAACATGATTGGAGGACACAGATGACGATAAAGCTACCCAAGGGCATCAAAGCCTATTTCGATGCTGACCGCGATGGAGGGCCGGAAACTGTCGCGGCCGCGTTTACCGAAAACGGTACCGTGAAGGATAAGGGCAAAACCCACAAGGGTCGCGATGCCATTCGCACGTGGATGGCCGACGAAGGCCAGCAATACAACTACACGGTCGAGCCCTTTCTGATCACCAGTGAAAACGGCAAAACCCTGGTGACGGCCCACGCTGTCGGCGACTTCCCCGGAAGCCCCATCGACCTGCGGTTCTTCTTCGTTCTCGCGGGCGACAAGGTCGCCGAACTGGAGATCACGGTATGACGCAGTTCCTCACATTGCAGGGCCGTCGCGCCCTGATTTCCGGCGGCACTTCGGGCGCCGGCGCTGCAACCGTAGCACTCTTCAAGGAACTTGGCGCCCGTGTCCTGACCAGCGCTCGCACCAAGCCGGCAGATTTCTCCGGTGCGGCATTCGTTGAAGCCGACCTGACCACCCCGACGGGGGTTCAAACCGTCGTTGACGCGGTGCAACGAGAACTCGGCGGCCTCGATATTCTTGTGAACGTGCTGGGCGGTTCTTCGGCACCTTCAGGCGGCTATGCTGTGCTCACGGACGAGGAGTGGGACAAGGAGTTCAACCTTAACTTCTTCCCGGCGGTCCGACTCGATCGTGCTCTGATTCCTGGCATGGTCGCTCAGGGAAGCGGTGTCGTCATCCACGTCACCTCGATCCAGAGAATCCTGCCGCTCCCGGAAGCGACGACCGGTTACGCCTCGGCCAAAGCGGCTCTCAACACCTACAGCAAAAGCATCTCCAAGGAGGTTTCTCCTAAGGGCGTAAGAGTGGTTCGCGTCTCTCCCGGTTGGATCGCAAGCCCAGGATCCAATGGCCTGGCCCAGCGCATAGCCGATCAAGCCGGTATCAGCTACGACGACGCGGTGCAGGTGATCATGAACTCGCTCGGCGGCATCCCGCTGGGACGGCCAGCCGCGCCGGAAGAGGTCGCGGACCTGATCGCATTCCTTGCATCGGATCGAGCATCGTCTATCACCGGCACGGAGCACGTCATCGACGGCGGGACTGTTCCCACTGCTTGAGCATTGAGGCCATATATCGCCAATGCAGATCAGGCGGGTGCGTCCCACCCGCCGATTTGGGAGTAGAGCTCGTCCCGCAGACGCGGTTCACCACGGGCAACACAATGGCGCCCTGTGTTGTCATCGGTGACGTGTTGACCGATCTGATCGGAATCTCACATCGACTTAGCGTTTTTATTCTGTATGGCGCTGCATTACCGAACTCGACGATCATGGAATACCGTGTCGTTAAGTGCGTCCGGCGCTCGGTTTGTATATCCATGGTAAAGGACATTATCATGGATAATCAGCGAGATGGAAGATTAGCAGTCTGCGGGTCGCGGGTTCGTATCTGTTCAAGGCGCGACACCTTTCGGCATCAGGCACGACGCCCGCAACGAGATTATCGTTGTAACAGCACAACGCGGGGATCTAGCTCAACTAAAGACGCTGGAAAACTTGAAGCACGGCGACACTACGATAGCCAGGCGGACCTTGGACTAGGGAAAACCGGTCCGATCATTTGACGAGCTCGGCGATGTAAAACGGGTTCTTGCCAATATGTATGACCGTGGGATCTTCATTTCGATCGAGCAGAACATATTTCTTGGCGCTATCGGCTGGGAGGGAAGAGTTAATGACCTCTTCTTCAGTTAGGTTGCAGCAAACAAGCCGCCGCACGATTTCCTCGACTTGCGCCTCGTTCAACTCTGCAGGCAGTTCCCACTGACTGGTCTCGATTGCGCCTTCGTATTTGGTCAGCTTCCAGGTTGGCATCATCTGTCCTACAGTTTTATAATCGGAAATTTATCCACGTGAGTGGCAAAGAGGCTTCGCTCTCAGTGGAAAGAGGCAACGCGGTACGACTGTGGTTGGTCCTTCACCTCCACATCTGGAAGAAAGCTCGAGACCAGCACTGCAAGCATTAGAACCACGAGTGACGTAAGAATGAGGCCAGTTTTCATCGGTTTCTCCATCCATGAGCTAAACAACTGTGGTTTCAATTGTTCGTTCCCTCCATCTAAAAGAAGGATGTAGAGGTTGGGTTCTAAGGGGACCGCGGCTGATTTCCCACGGTGCGATGATTTCGGCTAGTCGGTTAACGACCGCCCATATGCTACTCGCCATCACCCAACATCCAGCCCTTGGATATAATGGCCACTCGGTTCAGTCTCCGTTGCACCCAGCTAGTGTAGTGCATCAGAAGCTATGTCGTCGGAATATGCTGTCATGCTTTAGGGTACTGGAAGTTCGACATCTACTCCGCTGCTATCGACGTGGATAGGGACCGCGCGCTGATCAGCAGGGAGGCTTCGTCGAGCGCTTGGCTGACGCGGGTGAGTATGACCGGCGACGGCGCTCCATCGATGAAATCACGGCCGGAGGCGTAGATTGCAGTCGGCACAACAAAAGCCTCGAAGAACGCAAAGAGCGGGCGCAGCTGATGCTCAACAACCAGAGAATGGCGGTCTCCGCCTCCTGTCGCCGTCAGCACGACAGGCTTGCCACGCAGGTCGGATGGATCGAGTAGATCAATGACGTGCTTGAAGAGGCCGGTGTAGCTGCCCTTGTAGGTCGGGGAGCCGATAACGAGGGCTTCTGACTCGATGATCGTGCGGATCACCTTTCGTGCAGCGGGGTTGAGATCGGCGACGGATCTGGCTGCTGCCAGCGATTCTCCGAGATCCTCGACATCGAAGACGACATATTGCAGGCCCGACCTCTGCGCCAGCGTTTCGGTCACCGTTTCGACAAAGCGCCTTGTGCTCGATGGGCGGGAGATGTTGCCGGAAAAGCCGACGATCAGGTTGTTGCTCATTCAGTAGCCTTTCGATGTTGCGTTCGACCATAGTTTCGCGACAGGGCCGCGTGTTAGCCTGTCTTTAGTATTGATACCGGTGCCGGATAACTGGAGAGCGCTGCCGGGGCGCTGTTCCAACGAGTGAACGCGGCGCGGCCCAGCATGGAGATCGACGTATCTTCCTGCGGTGCATGGACGAGCACCGACTGTACATCGCGGAAATGCCGCTCGAGACCAAGGTCTGCATTGAGGCCCGGATTGCCGATGCCGCGGACAGCGATCTCGACGGCCTCGCGGATTTGGCGGCCCGCAAGGAGACGCGCCCTTATCAGCGGCTCCGCTTCACCCGTGTTGCCTTCGAGCGTGTCGAAAATGAGCTGGCGCGCGCCGGAAACCAGCAGGTCGATCTCACCGGACAATGTGACGAAGCGTTCCGTTCTGGCAATGGGATGGCCGAGATTGGCCGGCACACGCTCATGCGCGAAGCGGATGAAGGTTTCCTGTGCCGCTTCGGCTGCGCCAAGATAAAGCGCCGTCAGTGCCAAGTTGATCGCGGCATGAGCGCGATTGTCCTGCTGCGCGACGGACGGGTCAACGAGGTCAAGCACGTTTTCCGCGGGGATCTCGACTTCGGTATAGTCGACATCGTGCGAGCCGGTAGCGCGCATGCCGAGGCTTTTCCAGTTCTCGATCACCTTGATACCGGGCAGGCCGTTCTCGACAACGAAGGTTCCGACCCGCGAGGGGGTTTCGTCCGTATGCGCCCAGACGAGGAAATGCGTCAGGCCATAGGCCCCGGTGACGAAACGCTTGCGTCCCGTGATCGACCAGCCGTTTGCCGTGCGACGCGCGCGCGTGGCCGGCAGGCCGCCTCGGGCCGGCGAGCCGAGCTCGGGTTCGACACGTGCGGCATTGAGGAGAAGAGGACGATGTTTCGCCTCTGCCAAAAGGCGCCTGTAGAGATCCTCCGGCCAGTGGTTCTTCGTTGCCTGGCCGAGATGGTTGAAGATCGTCATGGCACTGATCAGCGCCACAGAAGGATCGCCGCGCCCAAGGGCTGCCAGAATATGCGCCGCATCTGCGAGGGTGCCGCCCTTGCCGCCGTAGCGGGTCGCAACGGTGCTTTCCAGAAGGCCAGCTCGATGAACGGCGTTGATGCCGGTCCAGGGAAACTGGCCCGTCTGATCCGCATCCGGTGCGGCGTCGGCGAGCTCGCGCGTGGCGGTGTCGAGGGCGATTGGATCATACGTCATGCAGTTCAATGCCTTCTGGCTGTCGACGGAAGCGGCTACTCGCGAAAAAGATGCCGGTAGCCGTTTTGCTGCTATCGCGTAATGTCCGGCAGCTCCTCTGGACCCTTAACGCGTTCATGCAGCAGCTTTCTTTCTAGCTTCTTCACGCTCGCGGATGCCTTCGCGCACCAGCGGCAGGACATAGCGGCCGTAGTCGACGGCATCATTGTAATTGTCGTAGCCTCGGATCGAGATCAGATCGGCGCCGAGATCGATGTAGTCTAGGATGGAATCCGCGATCGTGCGGGGCGAACCAACCAGCGCCGTGGTGGCACCGCTGGCATTTGTTGCAGTGACCGTCGGGTACCAGAGCGCGCGGTCATGAACGTCGCCACGTTTTGCTATATCGAGGAGGCGTTGCGATCCGACATTGGCCGGTGGTGTCGCGTTGATCGGTGCGCGGGCCAAACCCTTCTGGCGGTTGGCGTTCAGCTGGTCGAGGATCTTGTGGGCCTTTTCCCAGGCGAGGTCGTCGGTTTCGGCGACGATCGGTCGGAACGTGACCCATATGCGAGGGCGGTCGGTGCGACCGGCCTTTGCCGCCTCCGCATAGATCCGATCGATTTGCTCCTTGGTTTCTGCAAGCGGCTCGCCCCAGAGTCCGAAAATGTCGCAGAGCGAACCACCGATGCGGTAGGCGGCATCCGAGGAACCTCCGAGCGAAATCGGAATGAGACCATTGGTCGGTCGTACAGCGCTGCGGAACTGCTTGAACTGATAATATTTGCCGTCGAAATCGAACGGTTCTTTCGATTTCCAGGCAAGCCGCAGTATCCGAATATATTCTTCCTGCCGCTCGTAGCGCTGTTCCTTGTTGAGAAAGTCGCCTTCGCGCGCCTGTTCCTCATCACTGCCGCCGGCAATGAAGTGGACGACGACGCGCCCGCCGCTCAGCTGGTCGAGTGTCGCGAGCGATTTTGCCGCAACTGTTGGGTAGACGGTGTTCGGCCTAAGCGCCACAATGATCTTGATATGTTTCGTGTGCGCCAGAACCGTCGCGCCGAGCGTGAAGGGATCGAAGGAGGACGACGAATAAGGGATCAGCGTATAGTTGAAGCCGTAGTCGTCCAGAGAGCGGGAATAGCGCTCAAGGAAGAGGGGATCGACAGGTGCGTCAGGAATGGGATTAAGGTCATTCGACGCGTTGGGGAAGCTTACGCTGATGAATTCCGCAGTCATGGTATCTCCTTGAAATTGCCGGTCCGTGCTGTGAGGTTACGCAGCAGCCCGTGGATGAGGAAGACAGGTCGTTCTTATTCTATCGATTATGTAGAAAATATTCGTCTGAGATGACGCCGCAGTAGACGGACTACCTCTGTGCGCTCGTCCAGGTCTGTCAGAGCGCCGGCGACCAGCCCAGTGCCGGGGCAACCGTCTGTGCCAGATCGTTAAGAAGACGCAGGTTTTCGGCAAGGCTGAAGGCCGGCGGCAGAAACAGGACGATCTCGTCTGCGGCTGCGAGGCCGGGATCGTTGAAAACCGCCTCGATTACCTGATCGGGAGTTCCTTGGAAAACCGGGGAAATCTGTGCGCCTTCGGGCTGGCTGGGGGGTGCGAGTGCGCCCTTGGGGCGTGATGCACCGATGCCCTTTGTGCGGCGCTCCAGATCATAAGCCGCGTATTTGCTGCTGAGTTCCGGAGTGGTGCCGACCAGGATCGAGGCAGCGACGGCGACCGATGGCGGCTCCGTGTCCCAGGTATTTCGCCAGGTGGTGCGGAAGGCCTCGATGATCCGAGCCTGGTAGTTTCCGAAGGTCTCATCCTTGTCCTGATCGTGCAAAACGGTGCCGGAGATGATGCCGATGCCGAGCTCGGCCGCCTGAATTGCAGAGGCGAGGCTCGCTGAACCCTGTCGAATGCGGCTGCGCAATGTGGCGCTGTGCGGGGTGACCCGCAGCTCGGCACCCTGAGGCGCACCCTGACCCGGCTCGGCGACCGTGTGCAGGATCTCGCCTGAGATAGCCGACAGGAAGCGGGCCTGGCGGCGCTTGGCTTCCGTTCGTGCATCGGTATCGACCGCGCCGAACACGGCATCGAAAGCCGCGCTCACCCCGGTCGCGATGGCGAGTTCGAGGCGGCAATCGACTAGGAGATCGGTCGTGCCTGCGGCCTCGGCAAGCAGGATCGGATCTTGATAGCGCATCGGAATAACCGCCGACCCGAGCCTGATCCGGCTAGTATGCTGGCCGACGGCCGCAAAGAACGGAAGCGGCGAGGAGAGGTAGTGGTCGAAATGCCGCTGATACGCCCAGCCCGACTGGTAGCCCAGGCTCTCGGCCTGCCGGAATAATTCGATACCGTCCCGCAGGCCTTTCGCAGGGCCCGCGTCGTCGTTGAATGACACCCGTGTGTTGAAGCCCAGTCTTTGCTTCGGACGGAACGATGCGGGAAGAGACGCCGAGGTGAGAGTGATGGTCATGCGATCTTCTCCTTCCGGAGGGCACGTATCTGTTTGGTGCGTGTGAGGGGTTCAGGGCCTACGATCCCGGACGGTATCGATTCCAGCAACGAGGCAGTGTAGGCGTGCCGTGGACTGTCGAAGATATCCGCGACGCTTCCCTGCTCGACGACGCTTCCACGCTTCATCACCGAAACCGTATGCGAAAGCTGACGGACAAGCGCCAGATCGTGCGACACGAAGATATAGGTCAGGCCAAATCTGGCTTGCAGGGACAGCAACACCTCGACGATGTCTGCCTGGACGCTGACATCTAGCGCCGAGGTGGGTTCGTCCAGCACGATGACATCGGGTTTCAGCACCAGAGCGCGGGCAATAGCGACGCGCTGCCGCTGGCCACCCGAAAGCGCGCCCGCCTTGCGGGTCAGAAGGTGGTCTGCCAGCCCGACATTGGCGAATGCTTCGCGGACCTGTTCGGTTCTGTCTTTTTGCGTCCCGATCTTGAAGCGGTCGAGCGGTTCGCGCACCAGCTTTTCAACGGACCAGGTCGGGTCGAGCGATGTGAACGGGTTCTGGTAAACGAGCTGGAGATGCCGCCATACTGCGCGCAGCGACTGATGCGAACGCCCGGCAAGACGCTCGCTGGCCACCAGGATTTCACCTGTGTCCGGTTCTTCGAGACCCAACAGCAGGCGGATTGTCGTCGTCTTGCCCGAACCGGATTCGCCGACCAACGCATGGGTTGTCCCGCCCGGGACGGAGAAGGAAACGTCATCGACGGCCGTCAGGATATTGCCGTCGACAGTAAATCTCTTAGTAAGGCCGCTGACCGCAATCTTCGGTGCGTCTCCGGCCTTTGCCAGACGAAGCCCCGGATCGCGAAGTTTCGCATACCGATCGGGGTTGAGCGCTGGAACGTCGGCATGCAGTTTTCTGGCATAGGCCGAAGAAGGCGAGCGGAACACCGCCTCTGTTCTGCCGGCTTCCTGCACGCTGCCATTTTGAAGGACGACCAAAGTATCGGTTCGTTCCGCTGCAATGGCCAGATCGTGAGTGATGAGGAGTAGGCTGATGTTCAGGTCCTGCTGCAGGCGCGACAGCAGGTCGAGGATGCGCTTCTGGATAGTGACGTCAAGCGCTGAGGTTGGTTCGTCGGCCACCAGGAGTACGGGGCGCGGCAGCACCGCCAGACCAATTAGCACCCGTTGTAGCATGCCGCCGGACAACTGGTGCGGATAGGACTCGTAGACCCGCTGCGGGTTATCGAGTCCGACCTGGGCAAAGGTTTCGAGAACGAGCGCCTTGCGGATGGCGGCGTTCGGTTCATCGGTCAGTGCCGCGGCTTCCATAGCCTGCACGCCGATCGTGCGCACCGGGTTAAGAGCATTGCTCGGATCTTGCGGGACAAACCCGATGGCGCGTCCACGCAGCGGCCGGAACCGCCGCTCCGGTAACGTCAGGATATCCTGCCCTTCGAATTCGACCTGTCCGGAAGCGGTCGCACCGCCCGGGAGAAGACGCAGGACTGCGCGGGCGATGGTGGATTTGCCGGAGCCGGATTCGCCGATCAGGGCGAGGCTCCTACCGCGGCCGAGGTCGAAATCGATCTCATGAACAACTTCCTGTCTCCCGTAGGATACCGACAGGTCGCGAACTCGCAGAAGTGGTGCAGTTGTTGACTGGTGAAGTACGGTCGGAGTCAGTCTGTCTTGCGAAGCCATCGGCTGATCCTATTCACGGAGAGGACGGTTAAGATGGTGACGAGGGCGGGCGCATAAACGAGCCATGGCCATTTGAGATAATCCTTGCCGATCGAAATCAGCAGACCCCAGTCGGATGCAGGCGGCGGGTCGCCATAGCCGAGGAAGGCGAGGCTGGCGATCACCAGGATGGATTCACCAAACTGCAAAACTGCGAGCGGCAGTACCGAGCGCGAGGCGTTGGGAAGAACGTGGTGCCATAGGATGAACCAGCGCGAACCACCCGACAGATATGCCGCCTCGACGAATGTCGCCTGCCGCGTCTTGATGACTTCCGCGCGAGTGACACGCGCAAAGATCGCGACTGCCGACACGCCGGTGGCGATTGCAGCGTTGATCGTCTCGAAACCGATTGCAGTGACCACGATGACGGCGAGCAGGAACTTCGGAATGGCGAGGAGCACATCGACCAGCCTGGCGAGGACAACATCGACCCAGCCACCGAGAAAACCCGACACGAGACCGATAAAGCCGCCAAGAATTACGCCGATCACGACGGCAATGAGCGCGCTCGAGACTGATGAAGCCGTACCGTAGACGACGCGGGTATAGACGTCACGGCCGAGGTGATCGGTACCGAACCAATGGGCAAGACTGGGACCGAGCAACTTATCCGCGGTAACACCGGCGATAGGGCTGTGGTCAGCGAACGCATCCGGGGCCAGCGACCAGGCGATGACGATCGCGACGATCAGGAAGGAGATCGCCACGGTGACGGGCATGCGAAGGCCGGTCAGTCGGCCGGCGACGCGGGCACCTGGCAGAGAGGAAGGTGACACGAGGCTCATGAGATCACCGCCTTGCTCGCGCCGATAGACGGTTCATCCGCTGTGGTCGGAATCCGTTTTCGCCCACCGACGATTTTTACACGTGGGTCGAGCAGTGGATAGAGAAGGTCGGCAATCAGGTTCACGATCACGAAGACGACCGCGCCGAGCGAGACGACCGCCTGTAGGACCGGCAGATCCTGTGTGCTGACGGATCTCTGCACGAGGCTGCCGATGCCGGTGCGGCCGTAGACCGTTTCGGTGATCAGAGATCCACCGAGCAGTTCTCCGATCGTCAGAGCAATAACCGTGACCACGGGAAGCGAGGCCGGCTTCAGCAGATGGGTGGCGAAGAGGCGAGCTTGGCCGACGCCGCGGCTGCGAGCGACAGTCGCGTATTCCTGCTCCGCTTCCTTGTCGAGATTGGCGATGAGCACTTCTGCGATCTGAGCCGAGATCGGAATTCCGAGTGCAACGGCCGCGAAGAACGTTGCCCAGAAACTATCGGGATTGATGACGCGGAAGAGCCCGAGCTGGAAACCGAAAAGGTGGATCAAAACCAGCCCGATGACGAAGTTCGGTACCGACAGGAAGAGTGAGGGGAAACCGCGGAGCAAGCCCTGACCGTAGCGCTTAGGAACGAAACGGGTGCCGTAGGCCACCGCCATTGCCAACACCAGTGCGACAGCGAGACCAGCCGAAGCAAGGATCAGTGTCGACGGCAGAACCTCGGCAATCAGTATCGATACGGGCCGGTTGGACCGCATCGATACTCCGAGATCGCCGCTGAGGAAGCCAGACAGCGCATTCCAGAGCTGCACGAGGATCGGTTTGTCCAACCCCTGTGCCGCGATGATTTCTGCGATCTGTTCCTCGCTGAAACCGTTCTGGGGATTGCGCAGCACGCTGGTCACCGGGTCGCCAGGCAGGATGCTGACGACCACGAACGTAAAGACATAGGCGAGCAGGATGACGACGGCCGCTTGGCCAAGTCGTTTTGCTGCGTAGGTCAGGTAGGCATTGTTCACGCCGGCACCTCTCTCCATGTTAATCTGGACACGCGTCAATCGGCGATGAAGGCTGTGTAGTAGCTGGCATAGGCGACCCCGTTATAGGTCTCGCCTCTCAGCGTCGGCGACTGAACGTAGATGCGTTGGACGATCTGCGTGCGCGGGATGAAATAACCTTGGTCCAGGACATAGTTTTGAAGATCGCCGAGCAGCGGGTTCCGTTCTTCGATCGAACCGGCCCCTGCAATCTTGTCGCGCAGGTCGTTGATGTTTGTGTCGCGGTCGTCGAGAGCAAACCAGTTCTCTCCGTTGTTGGCGTTGGTGAGAATGCTGGCTACCGTTCCCGCATCGATGAAGCTACGGGTCACCTCGTAGGCAGGTACTGCCGCACCGCCGAACTTGACCTTTTCGCCGTAGGTCACGACGTCATAGGCGCGAATGACGACCTTCCAGCCGAGCTTTCCGAGCTGCTGGGAAATCAACTCGTCCACCGATTTCGAGGTTGCAAGGTATGGATTGGAGTGGATCGTCAGGGAAAGCGGCTTGCCGTCCTTGCTGCGCGTGCCGTCCGGGCCTTTAACCCAGCCGGCCTCATCGAGCAGTTTCTCGGCCTTCGCTGGATCGTAGGTCAGGAGAGCGCTCTGGTCCGTCGCGCCGGGCACGTTGCTCTGGATGAAGGACGTGGCGAGGTGCCAGTCCGGCGTATAGACCGTATCGATGATTTCCTGGCGATTGATGCCAGCCTGCAATGCCTGGCGCACCTTTACATCATCGTAAGGTGGAAGTCTGGTGTTGACCGCCCAGCCGTTGACAAAGCCGAGGTAGCGGGGAGTCGCGACGGTAAAGCCTTCTTCCTTGAGGGATTTTAGCTCCTGGGGTGATGCATTGTAGGCAACGTCAGCCTGTCCGGACTGCACCGAGGCGACCCGCAGCGACGGTTCCGAGACCAGCTTGTAGGTGATCGTGTCGAGGAAGGCCGGGCCGGTGTGGCCGACCGCTGCCGGACCCCAGTTGTAGTCCTTCCGCTTGACTAGCGTCACTTGGTCACCCTCCTTCCAGCTCTGGACCACATAGGGCCCGCTGCCGGCGGTCTTGCTGAGATCGGCCTGCGCAGAGGCCGGCTGGGCAATGCTCTTGGGCGAAACCAAAATCGAGCCGTGATAGCCGAGAGTGGGGATGAAACCGAGGGTCGGTTTCTTGAAGATGACCTTGACCGTCGAGGCATCGACCGCTTCAGCGTGATCATAGGTCTTGGGGAAAAGCCCGATCGGATTGATGCCTTCGCTCTTGCGGCCGGCATACCAGATGTCGAGATTGGCAACGACGGCTTTAGCGTCGAGCGGTTCGCCATCGGAGAAGCTCACCCCCTTCTTGAGATGGAGCGTGAATTCGGTCGCTTTTTCATTCTGTTCCCAGCGCTCGACCAACCACGGGCTTACCTTGCCTTCGGCGTCTACATAGACAAGCTTGTCGGTGACGTGGCCCCAGATGTGACCCTGGAAGCTGGAAATGGCGCTGTTGTTCGGGATCCAGGTGTCTCCAAGCGAGTCAATCAGGAAAGTGATGTCGCCACCCTCGCGCGGACTTTCAGTCGCAAGCGCGGGGCCGAACCCTATGGTCGTCGCAAGTAGCGTGGCGGCGACGGACGCGCCAACAATAAGCCGACGGCGAGATATGGATAGGAATGGAGGGCGTTGGGTCATTGAGTAGGTCCTGATGATTTGGGATGTTGCTTGGTTCGCGGTTCGGATTGCGGCCGGGCGCAGCTCTCTATGACGCATACGCGTCCAGCGGCCGTCGCTGCGGTTGATGACGAGCGACCGGATGTCTGACCGAGGTTTAGAATGAATGCTGCGGCGTCGCCGCTATCCGACAGGCCCTGAGTGCTGTCTCAAGCGAGGAGCGCGCTTGGCGGTACATATCGTGATCATGGCGCGGCCCTTTTGGATTTGGCGGAAGATGATGTCAGTAGCCTAGCAGGAAGGGTGGGATGAGAAAGACTGGTTATTCTTTTTCTATCGAATTAATGGATTAATTTGCCGCCGTTTGTGCGCTCGAAGAAAAGAGCTTTTCAGAGTGCCTGTGAGCGCACAGCTGCGTCTGCCCCAATGGGGCGAAGCTTTGCCGTCAGGCCTAGCTTTTGATAGCCGCCTGCACGAACGTCATCCCGTCGAAGATCCGCACAGGCGACAGCTCGCCGGCAAACCGCTCGACCTCCACCTTGGTGATCTGTCCGGTGCAGCCCTGGGCCAGCTTCGAAGTTCCGATGTCGCGAGTGAGGATGTTGGGGTTGCCGTGAATGCACATGGCGTGTTCTGCCGTACTATTGTGCGGTTCGAACCACGCGCCGGTGGCAAGCTGCATCACACCCACGCGCACGTCTTCACTCAACACGGCTCCGGCGAGGCAACTGCCGCGGTTATTGAACAGGCGGACAATATCGCCGTCCGCGATACCGCGTACCTGCGCGTCTTTCGGATTGATGCGCACCGGCTCGCGGCTTTCTATCTTGTTTGAACGGCTGAAGTCGCCGTAGTCTAGTTGGCTGTGAAGGCGCTGACGCGGCTGGTTGCAGATGAGGTGGATAGGGTAGCTGTGATCAGCTTGGGCGCGGGCAGGGTACCAGCGGGGATGGCCTTGGCAATCGTCGTAACCGAATTCCGCGATGGACTGGGAAAAGATCTCGATTTTGCCCGACGGCGTCTGCAGCGGAGAGGCGTCGGAATCCTGGCGGAACGCATGGGCGGGCCCACCCTCGTCGGGCCTAAGGGGCAGGCGCACTTCGCCCTGCGCCCAGAATGTTTCAAAGGCAGGGGCCTGATGGCCACCTGCGGCAAGCGCCTGCCGGGTTGTCTCAAACAGGTGGACGAGCCATTCCTCACTGGTCCGGTTTTCGGTGAAGACATCGAACTTGCCGAGGTGCCGCGCGATCCCGGCGAAGATATCGTAATCGTCGCGCGCCTCGCCGACTGGCTCGATCAGCTTCTTCATCGCGATCATCAGGTCGTCGCGGTCTGCCGCACCGATATCGTTACGTTCAAGTGTCGTGGTCGCGGGCAAAACGATGTCGGCATGACGGGCTGTCGATGTCCAGGCTGTCTCGTGGACGATGATCGTCTCCGGTTGCCGGAAGGCGGCTCGCAGCCTGTTGAGGTCCTGGTGGTGATGAAACGGATTGCCACCCGCCCAGTAGACGAGGCGGATGTTTGGATAGTGCAGGTTCTTTCCGTTATACTGGAAGCCGGCACCTGGATTGAGCAGCATGTCGGCGACGCGGGCGACGGGAATATAATCCGTCACCGGATTGTTGAACTGGTTCAGCGTCGGCAGTGGAACGGCAAGCTGGCTCTTGCCGATGTTGCCGAGCGCTCCGAGCGAATAGGAATAGCCGCCGCCATCCAGGCCCATCTGCCCGAGCATGGCGGCAAGCACGATCCCCATCCAGACCGGCTGCTCACCGTAGTCCGCACGCTGCAAGGAGTGGCTGACGGTGATCAGTGTTCTGGATCGTGCCATCGTGCGGGCGACTTCGCGAATGACATCGACATCGATGCCGCAGATGCCGGCCGCCCATTCCGGACTTTTCGCCTGTCCATCGTCACGACCGAGAAGATAATCCTCGAAACGCGGGTAGCCAACAGTGTAGCCATCGAGGAAAGCGCGGTCGTGTAGCTCTCCCGAGACAAGGACATGGGCAAGGCCGAGCATCAGCGCGACATCGGTGCCCGGGATGATCGGTAGCCAATTGGCGTTCAACTCCTCCGAAAAGTCGTCCTTTAGCGGGCTGATCGAGACGAAGCGTGCCCCGCGTGCCTTGGCTCCGCCGAGCTTCTGTCGGACGACATGCCTGCTTATGCCGCCACCATGAACGTCGGCATTCTTGATCGCCATACCGCCGAAGGCCAAAACCAGCTCGGTGCTACGTTCGATGGCGTCCCAGGTTACGCTCTTGCGGTCGAATGTGTCATACGGCCCCAGCACATGTGGGATGATGACCGATGCAGCGCCGGAACTGTAGGTGTTGACCGAACGCACGTAGCCTCCCAACACGTTCAGAAAACGGTGGATCTGGCTTTGCGCATGATGGAAGCGTCCCGCACTCGACCAGCCATATGAGCCGCCAAACACTGATCCCGGACCGAAACTGCCATAGACGCGACGAAGCTCTTCGGAGACATGCGCCAGCGCTTCAGGCCAGCTCACTTCCACGTAATCGTCTATTCCGCGCTTCAGAGCGTTGCCAGGGGTGCCTTCAAGCCAGCCGCGTCGGATGGCCGGGCGCCTGATGCGGGCAGGGCTGTCGGCGATCGCTGCTATATTGCCTAGAAGCGGCGACGGGCTCGGATCTCCTGGGTGCGGCCGGATCTCAAGCCTGCCGTCTTCGTATCGCCCGGAAAATGCACCCCAGTGGGAGCTGTGAGGCTTGAACGAGTTCATGGTTGGCTACTCCGGTATTCAGTGCGTTCTTCGAAAATCGAGGTTCAGCCGGGCAGGACCTTGCCAGGGTTCATAATACCCGTCGGATCGATCGCGTTCTTGATTGCCACCATCAGATCCACTGCATCGCCGTGTTCTTCCCGCAGGTAGGCAATCTTGCCTGTGCCAACACCATGCTCGCCCGTCGATGTGCCGCCGACCGAAATGGCATATCGCACCATCGCCTTGTTGATTGCAGCGACTTCGTCGAGTTCGGCATGGTTCGCCGGATCGACGGCGAAGACGACGTGATAGTTGCCATCGCCGACATGGCCGAGAATGGCAGCCGGTACGCTGCAGCCTGCGAGCAATTCGCGGGTCCTCAGGATGCAGCCGCTCAGCTGCGAAACAGGCACGCAGACGTCCGACGACCAGCCTTTCGCGTTCTCTCGCTGGGACACAACAGCGTAAAAAGCGTTGTGCCGCGCTTTCCACAGCCGGTTGCGGTCCTCCGGTGCGTTCGCCCATTCGAAATCCCGTCCGCCGTTTTCCTCTACGAGGGCGGCGACCATTTCGACCTGTTCCTGCACTCCGGCCGGGGAGCCATGAAACTCGAATGCGAGGGTGTCCTCGATCTTCAGTGTCATGTTGGAATAGCTATTGATGGCCTGGATCAGACCGCGGTCCATCAGCTCCATTCGCGCGACTGGTATGCCGAGCTGAACCACCTGGATCGCGGCGGCGACAGCCTGTTCGACGCTTTGAAACGAGCAGAGCGCGGCGGAGATGGTTTCCGGAATGCCATATAAGCGCAGCGTCACTTCGGTGATGATGCCGAGAGTGCCCTCTGAACCGACAAAGAGCCGCGTCAGGTCGTAACCGGCCGACGATTTGCGCGCCCGTCCACCGGTGCGGATGATCTGCCCGGTCGGCAGCACGAGCGTCAAGCCTAGCACATTCTCGCGCATCGTGCCGTAGCGCACGGCATTGGTGCCCGATGCGCGCGTGGCTGCCATGCCGCCGAGCGAAGCGTTGGCACCTGGGTCGATCGGGAAGAACAGGCCCATGTCCCGCAGATGGGTGTTTAACTGCTCGCGGGTGACCCCCGCCTCGACCGTGCAATCAAGGTCCTCGGCGCTGATACGTTTGATGTTCGACATGCGCGAAAGATCGATCGATACGCCGCCGCGCACTGCTGTCAGATGGCCTTCGAGCGACGTGCCGGCGCCGAACGCGATGACGGGCACGCCATTTTCGGCGCAGAGCCGCACGATCTCTGACACTTCTTCCGTTGTCTCTGCGAAGATGACCGCATCCGGGATCGCCGTCGTATGATGCGACTCACCCCGGCCGTGCTGCTCACGCATTGCCTGCGCAATGGAGTAGCGATCCAAAAAACGCGCGCTCCGCGTCTGGGAAAGGGATGCCGGCAGCGCAGTCATGTGCGACCTCCCGTTTCGACCGGCGTGTCGCCCGACTTCAGGCCATGCATGTTGTAGGCCACGACGATGTTGTCGTTCGTGATGACGAGCTCGGCGGTGGCGTCGATATCGAAGAAACGAGCGTTGGTGATGCGCCTGGCGGCAAAGACTTCGGCAGCGACGGTCCTGACGCCCAGCAGCTTGAACGGGTCGTCGAGGCTGACAAGGGTCGGATCATCGAGATGTGACGCGAGCCATTCCGTGGGAACAAGAGAACCGGGCAGGGATAGGGACATTTTGAACTCCAACGGTTTGTCTGACGAGGCTGGACGCCTCACCGGGCGCGGCGCGTACTTTCTCGGATAAGAATCAGGCGACTAGTTTTTCTCCTTTTAGATGACGTGCCAAGAACGATAGGCTGTCCTGCCCCCAGTACAGTTCGTCTTCGTAGCGGTAGGTCGGGACGCCGAACACGCCGGCGGCCTTGGCGGTCTCGTAGCTGGATGTCCGAACAGCCTGCACGGCGTCGCTTTGGCCGCGTTCATCGAGCGCCGCGCCGTCGAAGCCAACAGCATTCGCGATCCCCCGGCGTACTTCGGCTTTGCCGATATCATCTCCACGTGCCCAGAAAGCCTCCTGGAGCGCTGCCGCCAGCGTCAGCCAGTCCTGGCTCTGCTCGATCGCGGCCATGATCATCAGTCCGGCCGGTGTCGGATCGGAAAGCTCTGCGCGGTTGTCGAAATTCAAGACCTTACCTCTCAAGGCCGCCCAACGCTTCAGATCCGTGGTCCAGTAGGTGCGGCGCGCTTCCGGGCGGTTGCGCGAATAGATGCCACCATTGTCTTCGATCAGGGGAATGACATAGGGCCGGATTGTTGCACCATGATCGCTTGCTAGAGTCGCGAAGGTTTCCAGGCCGATAAAGTCCCATGGCGAGCCGACGCTGAAGAAATAGTCGATGGATTTGGTCATGATCTGCGCTTTCAGGAGGCTTTTTCGAGAAGTGTGGCGGAATCGAAGACGGACAGCGCGCAGTCACGCGCAATGAGAACAGCACTTGGATCGCGCCCGACCGCGACAGTTGCAAGCGAGCCTTCGTAGAGCAGTGAGAGATGTGCCGCCGCCTGATCAGGCCGGTCGGCCGCCCGCGCCATGATGGCCGCGAATAAGTCTCTTACCATCGCCTTGTGGGTGCGGGCGACGGACACGACGCGCTCGGATTCACCATGTTCGGCGACCGCAAGGGCGAATGCACAGCCTCGAAAATCGGGGCTGTCGGCTTTCTCATATAGACGATCGAATATCAGTTTTATCTGAGCACGAGGCTCGATCTTCGCGTCCACGACATCCTGCAGCGCACGGATTACTCGCTCGTGACGCGCTTTGAGATAGGCCGCGACCAGATGATCCTTGGACGGGAAGTGCCGATAAAGGGTTGCCTTGGCGACATCGGCTTCTTCGATGATCCGATCTATGCCCACCGCCCTGATGCCTTCGCGGTAGAAAAGCGTGCCGGCGGCATTGAGGATCTGGTCCGATATAGCTTCTTTCATTGTATCGCTTCGGAATAATGGTTTCGTCAGGTGGGCAGCCGCACAGTCAAGGCGCCGAAGTAAGACCGGTCTGTCTTCCTTGCTTGCGGTTGTCGACCAGTGACAGGATATCGTCAAGTGCAAGTCGGTTCGAAAAGCTCCGCTGCTGCGCCAATTTTCCAGCCAGCAGTTGGACGGCTTCGTTGTAGGGCGTGGAAATGCCATGGAGACGGCCTAGCACCACGATTTCGCCGTTCAGAAAGTCGACCTCGCTGGAGGCTCCGCGCGTAAAGCTTTGCCAGGTCGACTGCTGGCCAGGATTGATGCCGCTGTTCTGTGCGATCCGCCAGCTCGAAATATCAACAGTCCGTTCCGAAGGCGAGGCGAGCTTGTAGCCTGCAGCAACCAGCGCACGCCGGGCCTCGTCCACCAAGGCCTCACCGACCTCGCTCCTGAGATCGTCCGGGCCGTCGAAAAGCTCAAGTGCGTTGCGCACGTTATGAAGAAGCTTTGCCGATTTCCATCGTCGAATGTCCGCGCTTGGCTCGGCAAGATAGCCGGCTTCGGTCAGATCGACTGCGATCCTGTTGCTGGTCTCGTCCCGCCCGAACGGGAAGCGCCCGACCGTCACCACACCAACTTGGGGATCGCCGCCGACCACGACATTGCCGATTTCGGTGAAACGTGCCGGCGTCAGGATACTTGCGCCATAGACATTGGCAAAGGTTCTAAGCGCCGCTGCTTCCGTCGCCAAGCCATTCTGGAAGGTGACAACGGGAAGCGTCGTTGCAGCGGTCGTGTCCGATACGTCCCGCCAGGACCAGAAGGCCAGCGCATCCGCCGCATCCTGGCTCTTCACGGTCAAAAGCAGAATGTCGTCGGTCGTCAATGCCGGCGGCTCGGATAGATCAAACACATTCAGCTTGATCTGCCGTATACCTGACGGGCGCTGGTAGCTGAGGCCATGTTCCTTAAGATGTTCGATCTGTGCGCCACGGCCGACCAAACCGTACGGAATCCCTGAAAGTTCAAATTGTGCGGCAAGACTTGCGCCGACGGCACCGGCGCCAATTATAACATAACGTGTCATCGCGCTTTCGTTTCCCTTTCCCGCGTCAGACGCCCAGGATTTTCCTGAGAATTTCGTGATGATAGTTGTAGTGAAAACTGCCCCGCTGCTGCCTTTCCGGTATCTTGTGATCGACAACGACGAGTGTCGTTGCTTTCAGGTTGAGCGGCGCCTTACAGGACGGCTGGAAGGGCCCGTGGCAGGTACAATTCCCGAAAACCAGGGCGGTGTTGCGGTCTGAGGTCAGTGTCTCTCCGCTCAATTTATAAGCCCCAAGTCGGCCATCAGTCGCTCCCGAAGCGCCGACGCTGCAGCACCGGTGCGCGTCCTTGGTCTAGGGAGACTGACCTCGGTCACCGACTTGATCTCGCCCGGTCTCGGCGACATCACGATGATCCGGTCACAGAGGTGGATCGCCTCTTCGATATCGTGGGTTATGAGGACGATCGAGATCCGGCGATGCTGCCATATACCGATCAGTTCGTCCTGCATCTGCATCTTGGTCAGGGCGTCCAGGGCGGCGAAGGGCTCGTCAAGCAAGAGCAGAGACGGCTGTGAGGTCAGCGCGCGGGCAACAGCGGCGCGCTGCGCCATCCCTCCGGATATTTCGTGAGGAAAGCGCTCTTCAAAGCCGGTCAGCCCGACAAGAGCGAGGTTCGCTTTGACGCGCTCCTGTTTTGCGCTCTTCGGCATGTCGACTTCGTGAACCGAGATCGCCACATTCTGTTCGATGGTGAGCCAGGGGAACAGGCGCGGTTCCTGAAAGACCACCCCACGCTCCGTGCCCGGGCCGGTGATGTCGCTGCCATCCAGCGATATGCGCCCAGCAAACTCCCTGTCCAGGCCGGCGATCAGTCTCAGCAGCGTCGACTTTCCGCAGCCGCTCCGGCCGACAATTCCGACGATCTCGCCGCTGCCGACGTTGAGCGTCACATTCCGCAGGGCCTCGATCGATCCGCCTTTGGACGCATAGGTCTTAGAGACGCCACGCACGTGCAGGGTTTGTCGCTCGAGGTCGGTTGCTGGCGTCGTCCGGATGCTCAAGTGGTCCATTTGCTCTCCTAAACCGTTGCCACACGACGCCAACGGGTCAGGTATCGTTCGATGCCGCCGATCACGCCGTATTCGAGAACCGCCATCACCCCGGCAAAGCCAAGGGTCCAGGCAAGGACGCCTGCCACGTTCATTGAGCTGTATTCCGCATTCAAACGATAGCCGACACCACTGGAGAGCCCGAAAATCTCCACCAGCACGATTACCTTCCATCCCATCGAAAGCCCGATCCGGATGCCGTTCAGCAGGAAGGGGATCAGCGTGGGCAGGAACAGGAACCGCAGACGCGACCAGGTCGACAGCCTGTAGACGGCGGTGATTTCCTGGAGATCGGCATTCACCGTCTTGATCCCTTGGGCGATGCTGAGGGCGAGCGGCGGCGTTAGGCTCAGCGCGACGGCGAGCGTGGATGTGGTGAGCGAGATCCCGAACCAGATGACGCAGAGCAGCGCCCAGACAAGGCCAGGAACCGTCAGTCCGATTAGGATCGCGGGTTCGAAGAACTGCCGGGCGTATCTATTGCGTCCCGTCACGATGCCGAGCGCCAGAGACACGATGAAGGCCAGCAAGAACCCGAGCGCCACACGGCCCAGGGTGATGAACATATGGCTGAAGAACACGCCGCTGGTGATGATGTCGACAAGTTCGGTAAACACCTCCTCCACCCCCGGGACCAGGGGATTTTCCAGTTTGCGCGCCATGACTTCCCAGCCCCCTGCCAACAGCAGCAGGAAGCTCAGTGGTAGCACCAGGCCGGAGAGTGCCGCCCAGTCAAATCGTCTCGGCAAAGGTGTATTTTGGTCTGCTCTTGATGATCTTGAGGTCGATTGCGACGTCAAGCTGTCGATTGAAGTCATTGATGACCGCCTCGTTCCATTCCGTTGCATAGACTCTCGGCAATCGCTCTTCGAGCAGTGCCAGAAGCTCTTCGCTGGGGTTCTTGATGCCCATTCCCCTCTGAATGTCGGGATCCCGTATTAGGGATGGCTCGGTCGAGAAGCGACGGTTTACGGCGAGCGTCATTTGCGCAACCCGTCGTGCTGTTTCGGTGTTCTCATCGACCCATTTGGCCGTGGCCGACACCCCTACGAGCGACAGAGGCGCGTTGCTCCCGGTCGCGTCTCGCCACTGATCCGCGACCCTTGCGATCTCCCGATGCCCCTGCGCGATCAACTGGGTCGAGACGGGCTCGATCGCGATCACCGCGTCGACGTCGCCTCTGTTGAACAGCGCGACATTTGAAACAGATGGGCCAAACGAAACCTGGAAATCGTTCTCGAGATCGAGTTTATGGAGGGCCGCGGCCATCCGGGCGTGACGATAGGTGTCACTGGTAGGCAGTTGCGTGGCGATCCGCTTGCCCTTGAGATCGGCGGGGTGCTGGTAGGGGCTATCCTCTTTCACGATCCATGAGCCGTGGTTGTTGAGACGCGAGCCGAAAATGACCAACTCCGCGCCCTTCTGTGCGGCCTCGGCGATACCGAGCGCACCGAAGGGACCACAGTCGAGCGCGCCGCTTAAAAGCAGCATTTGAAACTGACCCGGCGAGCCATCAATCCATTCGATGTCCAGACCCGGATCCAGTTCCGGAAACTTTTGGAGCATGTCGTCCTGCACTGTCCCGGCGGTGCCGGGGCCGGCCTTGCTCATCCGGACCGGCAACCGTTCGGTGGTCGCACCAGAAGGATGCGGCGAGAACGGCAGGACAAAGATTGAGGCGGCAAGACCGGCCAGAACCTGTCGACGGCCTGCGAGGGGGCCGCCGATCGTGTACGCTCCCGGGCTGGTCATCAGGCGACGAGCCGCTTGTATTCGCTGGTCCCCTCGGTCAGGTTCCAGGTCTTCATCCATTCATAGGTGTAGTCGAAGCGCTTCTGATCCAGCGGCCTGGAATGGACATAGTGGACGAAGTGCGACGCCAGTTCTTCAGGCGCAAGTCGACCGTTCAGCTCGGCAACGACATGGTGCTTGTAACGATCGAAATCAGCTTTGATCAGATCTGCGGCCTCGTTGACCGACGCGACGTAGGCCGCACGCTTGTCAGCCGGGACGTCCGGCGAGATCACCTCTGACCCTCGATAGAAATTGACGGCCACGATGTGCGCGCCTTCCTTCAGGGCAAGGCTGATGAAAGGCTCCATGATGGCGATCGCCTTGAGCTTTCCATCCTTCAGGGACTGGTAGCGCTCATGTGGCGGGCCCGCATGCTGGACGACGATCGAGTCTCTTGGGATCGCTCCTTCGAGAAGCTGAAGAGTCGTATAATGCGAGCCGGTCAATTCATTGATGCCGACAGCGACGTTTTCCAGATCGCGCGGCTCCTGGATCTCATCATCGAAAGTGATGATCGCCTGTGCTGCGACTGCGGGCCTAAGGCCGAACACCTGGCTGCCGCGCGCGCTCTTCTCTGAGCGGTCGAGCCCTGCCCATTCGCAAAGATTGTAAGCAGACGCCGCGCCTGCCTCGTACAGCGCTTCCTTCTGCCGTTTGAACGGGTCCTGCGAAGAGCTCTGAGGATCGTATTTTGTCGCAAATTCAACCGCGAGGCCATTTTTCTCAAAGATTCCCTCTTCCAGAGCCACGTAGATCGGAAGGTCGAAGACCGGGCCGTTCGGGGATATCGTAAAGCGGTAGGGCGATGTGTCCGACATCTTTGTCTCCTATCAAATGATGAGGAAACCGTATCCATTAAGCCTTATAATCTATAGGCATAATAGACTAATAACCTTTAGGTTTCGGGTTTTCTTTTCTGCGTTCGAACGGGACGGATATCGGGGCACCCTGACGACGTTTGCCTTAACGATTGATTTGGAGAAGGACTGGTTGCAGTATTCAAGGCCTATGCGGTCTTTGCTGCTGGTCACGCTCTTCTGGCTCGGCTCAGGCTCCGTATGCGCCGGATTCAATAGTTCAGCTAGCTATCCGTGCCGAACAAGAAACAGGCACCAAGATCGGTTGGATTATGCTCGGCGCGTCGCGCGTCCTTCGGCGACGTGAAGCTCTGCGGAAATTGCCTCTGCAATCCGTATGGCCTGGACACGGATGTCTGGAACCGCCGTGATTTCCCAGAACTGGCCTGCAGTCAGGGCCCCGACAGCAAACAGTCCTGCGTTCTGCAACTGCGTATCACCGAGGACACGCGACGTCTTGTCGACGACAATCCCGAGGCCCAGTTCGTCGATGCGGATCAGCCCGAGGTCGCACATCGTCCTAAGAAGTGGCGAATGTCGGATTCCGGCCTTTTCCATTCCCGTACAGTTCACCACCAGATCTGCGATAAAGGTCGTGGCGTTCTGGCTGCCTCTTGGCCGGTACTCGACTCGAACGCCGTCCCCGTCGTCATGGATGCCGGAGAGAAAGCCCGCCTCAACTTTCACTGTGCCGTCCGCCACTAGGTCTTGGAACTCCCGGTGCACATCCGGAGCGATACGGTGACGGTGAATATTCCACCAGGCCAGCGCATGACGCATGAACCGCGATCGCTGCGCCATGGTTAGCCCCTGCCAGAGTGCCTGGGTCTTCGGGCGCAATCCGTCGATGACGGACCGCCAATCCGCAACATCGTCAGCGGACCGGCGAAGTGCATGCAGCACCTGGCTAAGCTCGGCTCCGTCCGGAAGATCGACCGCCACGGGCTCGCTTCGGCGATCAAGATGCGGCATCGGCACGAGGCCGCGACGCGAAAGCGCGCGGATCGGCCCGCGATGCCCTCTGGCGCGAAGCGACAGCACTTGGTCGATCATCGTCAGGCCTGAGCCCAGCACGCAGATCTCGTCGTTTCGCCCGACGTGCGAAAGCCAGCCCATGGTCCATGGATTTTTGATAATTCGCCCGCGGGCAGCCGCGGAAACCCGGTCTGACGCGACCGGCAATCCTGCGCTTCCCACGCCGAGCGCAAGGACAACGGTTCGGGCCCGCAGGCTTCCACCCGTGTCGAGAACGAATGAGATTCCGTCTCCCTGCCCATCGTTGCAGCTCACGGCTTTCGCCCGAACGAAATCAAGACGTGCGCGATGCTCCCGCGCTCGAAGCCGGGAGGCGAGCCTGTCACGCAGGTAGAGACCAAAGTCACCGCGAGACGCAAACGTGTCGGGACTTACGGCTTTACCCCGCGACGTGAGCCAGTCGGTGAAGTCGTCAGGCTGGTCGGGGAAGATACTCATGCGCGCAGCAGGCACGTTGAGGCGGTGGAGATAGAATTCTGTCCGGTAAGCCGTGCCCCGTCCGAACCCCGGATCGTCTCCGATGACGGCAATAGTCGCCTCTGGTGGCAGGATATCAAGAAGATTGATTGTCAGTGCGATCGCCGAGAAACCGGCGCCAACAATGGCGACATCGTAGGTCAAGGACGTTCTCCTTAGCCGTTGCGGGGGCGCTCTGTCTGAGGTGCCCGAGCCGCCAGCAAGTCAATCTCAGTCATCACCTCAATCTCTATCAACTCGATAGAGATTGAGGTGATGTAAAGTCTTTTGCGGTCGGGCGTCAATGGCAGGCGGCGGGCGTACTAAGAATGCTCGTCATGCCTGAGGTCGGATCGCTATCGGTTGCGATCCGGTACACGGTGGCCGTCTAGGATGCGGAAGGACTTTGTGTGAAGCTCCGGCTGATCTGCGCAAATAGACTGTGGTTAGAATTTTATTCCAGCAATCATGGTGCCGAGCCGTGCAATGCTGGGGACGGAAAGCCTTATTTGAAATGGTATTCTGCAATCAGCGGCAATTGATATAACTTACCTTCTGTTTCACCCGTGGTGAAATCAGCTCGCATAGAGAGCTGCTCGGCAGCCAATGTCCGTCGGCAAGCGTGTAGACGTCCTCTAATGCGCGTGGCGACCCATGAAGAACACGAGGCAAACCGTCCCGCAAGCGAGGCTTGCGGCTCCCAGCCATTCGGGGATGACGGTGCTCATGCTGCAGGACACGAGACCCAAAGCCAGGAGGGCGATGCCAAGCCCGGCAATGGGGCAGACAGACAACTTCAACGCATGTTTCATCGTTCGTTCCGGTAACGAGAGGCCAGTAGCGGGAGGGCCATCACGCGCAATCTTGCGCCTTTAGGCGGCGATGGGCTGCGCGGACTTCAAATGGTTGCGGATGGCGAGCTTCAACTCACCGACGCTTGGGAACCGTCTTCCGTCGAGGTCGATGACGTGAAATTTCACGGCGATGAACCGCAGTTCTCCTTCGTCCGAAACAGCAATGCCCACGGGCAATCCGCCGAATTCGATAACCTGTTTTTCCAAGGTTTTTACTCCAGGTCGTTGTCGCTTGAGTTTGTCAGCGCCTGCTTCAGATCTGCCGCGCATTCGAGACATGAAACCGAGACAACAACGCAGATCCGGGAGCGAAGCGACTGTTCCAACAGGCGGCATTTGTGCAGGAAGGAATGTGGTCATCGTTGAACTCGTCATCACCATTGTCTGACCGCGATAATACCTTCAGCACCTGGTCGCCGCGAGGCAAAGAAATCTATCTTTTCTGTAGATTTTAGATGGGTCTTCTCCGACGGATCGATGAAGATTGCCTATCTTTGAAAAGACGGAAAGCTCGCCAAGAGGTCTTCAGTGGTCACGACGCTTCTCATTCCCGGGTTGAACGGTTCGGCACCGAACCATTGGCAAAGGCACTGGGGACGTGAGGAGCCCCGGGCCATGGTCGTCGAACAGGATGACTGGGCATGTCCGGTACTCAGAGATTGGCAGGAAAGGCTCGATGAGGCGCTGTCGAACACCGATGGCGCCTTTCTCGTTGGACACAGCCTGGGTTGCCTCCTTATTGCCAGCTATGCGCACCGTCGCCAGGCCGAGCGCATCAGAGGCGCATTGCTGGTCGCACCGTGTTCGCTGGCAGCGGTGCACAGACTACACCCCTGTACGGTTCGGTTCGGTGACGAGCCGCTGGACCAGCTCCCGTTTCCCAGCCTCGTGATCGGGAGCCTGGATGACCCGTATATGAGCGTCGAGCAATTGGAACGCCATGTCGGCAGCTGGGGAAGCGCGCTGACGACGATCGGGTTCGCCGGACACATCAATATTGCCAGCGGCTTCGGGCAGTGGCCGGAAGGATATGGGTTCTTCGCGAGGATGGTCAAAGATGCAACTTCACGCCCAACCCCGTCTGCAACGACATACGCTCATAGCGTACGTCCACCAGCACAGTTTTCGCGCCCTTCGGAAACTGCGGATCACTAGATATTCATCACGCCGACAGGACTTTGGTTGAAGCCTGGGCTTCGCTCCTGTATCGCTCGGGCCTGTTGAGGTGAGATGGTTTGCCTGCCTGCCACTGTTGGATTTTTTCGATGCTGACAAAGAAGGGGAAGTACGGGCTGAAGGCGCTGGTGCATTTGGCGCAGCTCGAGCCCGGGAAGACCGCCTTCGTCAGCGAAATCGCGCTGCAAAACAATATCTCCAAGAAATTCCTGGACGCGATCCTGCTGGAACTGCGCAAGGGCGGCATCTTGCGTTCAAAAAAGGGGCCGGGTGGCGGCTATGCGCTTTCAAAGCCTGCATCCCAGATTTACATCGGCCATGCCGTGCGCATTCTGGACGGCCCGCTTGCTCCGATCCGTTGCGCCAGCAAAACCGCGTTCGAGGCTTGCGACGATTGTGATTTCCCCGAGGACTGTCAGATCCGCCATTCAATGACGCAAGTGCGCGACGCCATCTCAGCCGTTCTAGATACGATGACGCTGGAGGATATGGTCGCACGCCGTGGGCCGCTGAGCGCACAGAGCGCCGACGGCCGGGAATAGCGACAGCCTCAGTTAAAAGATGCCGCTCGGCGCAGGCATCGTGTCGTTGAGGTGGAAATCGCCAATCGCATGATATTTCCATCGCACCGGATCATGGACCGTATGGGTGCGGGCGTTGCGCCAGTGGCGGTCAAGGTTGAGCTTCTCATCGGTAGACGATGTGCCTGCGAGTTCGAACAGCGCATTCGATGCGTCGATCGCCGCTTCCGTCGTCAGCGCCTTGGCTGAAGCAACGGCCAGCGACGCCTCCGTGGCCGCCTGTTCCGAAGGACTGACCTGAGCAATATCGACCTTGCGTCCGGCCCGTTCCAACATGGCACCGGCCGCCTCGATCTTGACGGCAACTACGCCGGCGCGGGCAATCGTCAGAGGGTCATCGGTTGCCCTGTCTATCCCCAGCTGAAAATGTCCGCGCGAGCGGTTGCGAACGAACTTGATCATATCCGTGAACGCCGCGCGCGCAATGCCGAGGTCCACGGCGGCATGCAGGAGCTGCCCGAGTGAACCGAGCGTCGCCGGCCGTTCGAATACCTGGTCGTGGCGCACGACGGCGTCAGCGGGGACGTAGATATTATCGATCAACACCGTACCACTTGCGGTCGTGCGCTGCCCGAACCCCGACCAATCGTCGATGACGGTCACCCCGTCGGCATCTCGCGGCACCAGAGCCATCACCGTTCGGTCCTGAGGGTCGAGAGCAAAGATCGCAATCCAGTCACAAAAGAGAGCGCCTGTTGCGTAGTATTTTGTGCCGGTGATGCGATAACCGACGCCGTCGGCCACGATCCGTGTCGCGATCTGTCCCGCCTGCCGCGGTCCGGCTTCCGCAAGCGCGTTGGCGAAGTGCTCGCCGGCAAGAGCGCGGCCGAAGAAATAGCGCTTCTGCTCTTGCGTCCCGGCCAGACGTAAGACTTCCAGGATATAGAAATGGTTCTGCGGGATCTGCCCGATCGAGCTGTCGGCTTCCGATAGAAGTGCGACGACTTCGGCCAGAAACGGATTGGAAATGTCGGTGCCGCCGTATTCCGATGGCACGGTAATGCCGAGCAAACCCGACTGCGCCACCTGTTCCATCTCATGATGGGGCAGCACGCGTTCCTGATCGCGCAGGCTGGCACCCTCGGCAAACAGCGCCGCCAGGCGTTTCGCGGACGCTATCGCCTCGTCTTCCGTCGCCAGATAAGCGGCGACAGGCTTGATCCTACCCGTCAATTGGACAACCCGGCTCACAGCTGCATCTCCCAAAGATGCCATTGGGCCACAGCGTAGCCGCCAACATAAGAGACAAAGCTGCGAAAGAAGCCCCGGCTTCGGCAGATTTTTCCAGCCAAACGTTCGACTGGGGTAAAATGCAGTTTGCACCGCGGGTGTGATGGCCCACCGTCGTCTTGCGTCAAATCGCCACCAGAAGGCGGGGAGAGGCATGCACGATGCCTCGTTCGACCGCGGAAATCCGTCACGCAAGCAGCGGCAGCAATTGGCTGCCTTGCCGCTTCAACTCCGTCATGTAGGGAGTGTCGGACAGCACAAAATAGCTGACCCCCAGCGCTTCATACTTGCGCAGGGAACGCGCCACGTCTTCGGCAGAACCGACAAGCCAGGTCGTCGCTGCTCCGCCTCCTCCAAACTTTGCCGGCGCCGTGTAGAGGTTGTCGTCGAGCACATCGCCTTGCCGCGCGAGGTCCAGAAGCCGTTGCTGACCGACGGCCACGCCATGGCGATGGTCCTGCCAGCTTCCGGCAGTACCCTGTGCCATCTTCGCGACCTTTGATTCCGCATCCGCCCAGGCCTGTTCCGTTGTATCGCGAACGAGCGTGGTGATCCTTAGGCCGAATTCCAGCGGAGGAAGATCACGGTCGAGCGCCGTGCTAAGTGATTTTAACCGATCGATCCGCTGCCGCACGCCGTCCAGCGGTTCCCCCCAGAAAAGCTGCACATCGGCTTCTGTCGCGGCGACCCGCTCGGCCGCTTCCGATGCGCCTCCGAAATAGAGTTTGGGATGAAGTCTTTCTCCGCGTACGTCGATCCTCGGTGCAACGGTTGAGCCTGTCACCTCGAAATAATCCCCGGAGAATGTCACATCCTCCTCTGTCCAGAGCCGGCGGGTTACCCGCATGAACTCCTTCGTCCGCGCGTAGCGCTGTGCCTGGTCGCCTTCGTGGTCGCCATAGGCTGCGAGCGCATCGGGACCGGACACGACATTGACGCGCACGCGGCCGCCGCTCAACTGGTCGAGCGTGGCGCAGGACGCCGCAAAGTTCGCGGGCTTCCAATATCCGGGCCGGACCGCGATCAGCGGCTCGAAAGTCTCGGTCCGGGCAATGAGCGCTGTCGCAAGCGTGAACGTGTCTGGCCGGCCCCAGCCTGTACCGATCAGCGCGCCTTTCCAGCCATGGTCTTCCATCGCTTTTGCCTGCGCCGTCAGGGTATCCAGACTGTTGTGATCTGGACCCGCCGCGTCCCCGCGATGGCCAGCTTTCACGTCGTTTGGGATGTACCAGAGGAAGTCGGAGGGATGCGTCATGGTGTTTCCGTGATCTGATTTCGAAGTCTGCCCTCGTCGAGCAGTATTCTGACGGTTTTTGCCGCATTCGTGCGCATTTCGACCGCAGCATGGTCCGAGTAGAAGGCATTGTGCGGTGTGATGACCAATCGCCCGGCGAGCCAGTCTTCCCGGTCGCGCCAGGCCGTCAGCAGGCTGTGGTCCTGCGGCGGCTCGGTTACCAGCGTATCGATGGCGGCGGCTGCCAGATGCCCGCTCCTCAATGCGTGCTCCAGAGCATCGAGATCGTCGATTAATTCACCGCGTGCCGTGTTAACGACAATCGCGCCGGGTTTCAGCTGGGCAAGGCCCTCGGCGCCCAGAAGGCCGCGCGTCTCACCGTTGGCCGGGCAGTGAAGCGTAACGACGTCGGAGCGCGCGAATAGCTCTTCGAGCCGGTCCGTGCGCTCATAGCCCACGGCCTTTTCATGACCGGGCGGCTGGCCCGGATCGTAGCCGAGAATATGGAAGCCGAACGGTTTTAGCCGATTGACGACGGCCGTACCGATGCGGCCGACGCCAACGACACCCACCGTTGCCCTGTTGGAGCGTGAGAGAGGTTTGAGACTGTGAACTTGCCATCCGGACGTGTATCCGCGAGCACGGGCGTCATGCTCGAACAGTCGCCGGTGCAGGGACAGGATCATGGCCAGCGCGTGATCGGCGACTTCTTCGGTGCCGTAGTCGGGATTGTTGGCAAACGGGATGCCGGCCCGGCCAAGGGCTGCGAGATCGATCTTCTCGTAGCCGACGCCGTAACGCACCACGCCCTTGCAGCGGGTGAGGTGCGCAATGCTTGCCGCCCCAAGACGGGCGCCCCATACCATCAGCGCATCGAGCCGTGCCAGCCGATCCGGTGCAAACGATGCCTCATCCGTGCTCGCGAAAAAGTCGATCTCGACATCATCGCCAAGAACTGCCGCTTCAAGGTCGGGCTTGCCGATCATGTGGTCGGTTATGCCGACCACGTAGGTCCTTCCAGTCGTCATTCCTGCTTATCCCTCACGACTAGCGCGTCATTCCCCATTTGGCCACCGTGCGTCGTTCCAGTTGGCGGAACACGACGTTTTCGACCAGAAGACCAAACAGGATGACCGTGATTAACCCTGCAAACACGCGGTCGGTGTAGAGCTCGTTGCGGTTCTGGAAAATGTACCAGCCAAGCCCGCCTCGGCCGGAGGAAGCGCCAAAGACGAGCTCGGCCGCGATCAGCGTCCGCCAGGCGAAGGCCCAGCCTATCTTGAGGCCGGCAATGATCGAGGGCAGGGCTGCCGGAACGAGGATCAAGAACACGTATCGCAGGCCCCGAAGACCATAGTTGCGACCCGTCATGCGCAGGGTCTCCGGCACGCTCGTAAACCCGGTATACATGTTGAGGGAGAGTGGCCAGAGCACCGAATGGATCAGCACGAAGACAAGGCTTCCCTGACCCAGACCAAACCAAAGCAGCGCCAGGGGGAGAAGCGCGATCGGCGGCAAAGGGTTCAGCATTGACGTTAGCGTCGAGAGGAAGTCGCGTCCGATCTGGGTCGAGACCGCAAGCGTGGTCAGAAGGAATGCTAGCACCACACCTGTGAAATAGCCCTTGAACAAGACGTCAAGCGAATACATCGCCCGAACGGGAAGAACCCCGCTGGCGATATCTTCGACAAAGGCCCGTATCGTCTGGGTAAACGACGGCAAGAGCAGGTCATTCCCCTGGATCGTCGCGACAACCTGCCAGAGCAGCGCCAGGGCGACCAGAATGACCGACTTGCGCAGCCAAGCACGCTGCCAGAGCCTCTGGTGGAGAGGAAGCACCGTGTCGACACTGTCCGCGGCAAGCGGCTCAAGGGGTCGTTCATATTCAGGCCGCACGGGCGGCGAGGGGCGAGCTGCGGGTGCGGCTCTGACGCTTGAAGTCTCGGTCATGTCCGGATTTCCCCTGCGGTTTCCGGCTGATCGAACAGAAGGCCGTGGATGCGGTTTGTGGCTGCCTGGAATTCGGGGCTTCCGCCACTGTTCAGATCCCATTCGTGGCTGTTGATTTCTGCCCGCATCCGGCCGGGATGCGGAGACAGGAGCGCAATCCGGTTTCCGACAACTAGCGCCTCTTCAATGGAATGCGTCACGAAGAGAAGAGTGAACCGCACCTCTTCCCACAGATGCAACAATTCTTCCTGCATCTTGCGCCGTGTAAGGGCGTCGAGGGCTGCAAACGGTTCGTCCATCAGTAGGACCCGTGGCTCCATGGCGAGCGCCCGCGCAATTGCCACACGCTGTTTCATGCCGCCAGACAGCGTATTAGGATAGGCGTCGGCGAACCGGCTCAGCCCGACCTTGTCCAGATAATAGTCCGCCCGCTCCGCAGCCTGCTTGCGGCTCATCCGACCGGAGACCCGTACAGGAAATGCGACATTCTCCCGAACTGTCTTCCAGGGCGGCAATTGGTCGAATTCCTGGAAGACGACAACGCGGTCAGGCCCCGGGCCGTGCACCGGATGTCCATCCAGCAGGATTCGTCCTTCGCGCGGGGCAATGAAGCCGCCGACGGCTTTCAAGAGCGTGGACTTGCCACAACCTGAAGCGCCGAGAAGAACAAACCGATCCGCTTCCCAAACATCAAAACTGACATTCTGCGTTGCGCGCACCACGCGCCCAGGCGCGCGATATTCCAACGTGACGTTCTCGACAGAAAGAAGCGGCGAGGAAAGCGTCACGCCATCCATTCCGATCGTCTTTTCATCCGCGCTGGCTTGCGGTTCAAACGCAGATATGCCGTCCAAATTCTATTCCACTTGTCTTTCAGCAAAAATGGCGGATCGTTTCCAACCCGTCATTTTCAGCAGGGGCTGGGTGTGTCGGCCGGTTCAGCTGCCGTCTTCGCCATGGGCTTCAGGGAAGAAATAATCCTTCCAGGACTTGGCCTCGGTCTTCAGGACCCCGAGTTTCTGGAGCTGCGACGCGTAGACGAAGGTGTTCTGCGGCGTGATCGTGAAGTCGTTCTCGGGATCGTTGATGATATCGAGGATGAGTTTTGGCGACAGTTTCGAACTCTGTTGCCTGATAAACGCCTCGGCTGCCCCGGCCTTGTTCGCGTCGATCCACTCCGCCGCTTCACGCAAAGCCGCGTAGAATGCGGCATAAGTCTTCGGATTTTGATCGTGATAGGCTGTCGTTGTGTACAGCACGTTGAATGTCGCAGGCCCGCCCAGGATATCGTAGGAGCTGATGACTTTGTGCACAGCCGGATTTCCCTGAAGCGCCTGATAGTAAAAGGGCGCGGACGAGAAATGCGAGTTGATTTCCGTTCCGCCGGCGATCAGCGCCGCGGTAGCATCCGGATGTGGAAGGCTCACGGAAATGTCGTCGAACTTCTTGAAGTCCGCCGTACCAAAAATCTTGGCTGTCTCGATCTGCAGGGTACGCGACTGAAATCCTACGCCCGCAGCCGGAACGGCGATCCGGTCTGTCGGTCCGAAATCCTTGAGCTGACGGACATTCGGATTGGTGGTCAGCAAGTAATTCGGCAGCGAGCCAAGAGCTGCCACCAGCTTGACGTTCTGGCGGTCACGGGTGCGATCCCACAGGGTCAGTGCGGGTGGCACGCCAGCCGACACGATGTCGAGATTGTTGGCAAGCAGCGCTTCATTCATTGCCGTGGCACCGGAAATGCTCGCCCATTCGACTTCGACGTCGAAGCCTGCTCCCTTGGCATGCTTCTCAATCAGCTTTCGATCCTTGACCACGTCGAGGATGAGATAGGAGATGCCGAACTGCTGCGCTATCCGGATTTTGCCCTCGGCAGCAGCAGGCCCTGCCGAAAGCGCGCCGAGAATACCGACGGCAGCCAGGCCTAGTTTGTAGCGCCTCAACCTGGAGGAGAACGTCGAAAGGTGAGAAGATGCCATTGCACGAAATCCGCTGCATATGAGTAAATCGGAAGTCCGAGCGCCCTTTCAGGCACGCGACGGGGCGCGCTGTCCGCATCACCGGAGGCTAAGCCTACGCAGCAGTCTCGTATCCATCAATGTCGCCGGCTTCTAATCTGAAGGCCGAAATGAGAGCAGATTGTCGCAGAATAAGAGCGCATCGGAATAAATGTCTTCGCGTCGGCAGCTCAGACGGAGTTGGCTCTCGACGGATGCAATTGGCTCCGCCCAAGCTTGCTCCTAAATACGGGTATCTCTCGACTGACACGCTCAGATCCTTCGCACGACCTGTTGCCCATGAACCGGCAGGCTTCCACAATTCGGAGGATGGGTTCAAATGAGGACCGCAGTCGATCTGAACACAATCGCCGTAAATAACACACTTTGCAAAATCGCAGGAGTTGAGAGGTTTAGTTTGAGAAGCGCACCGGTGTTGCTGGATCAGATCTGTTTCAGGGACCAGAGGCTTAGCCGACTTGATGCTCTAAGTATCTGGCAGCAGTCTTTACGACAGCGAAGCAAAGTTTTACCAATCGGTTGACCGCGGCGCCCTGTCGTCCCGGCAAAGGGGTGACGATGGCTGGAAAAGCGTTATTCGGTTTCGGCCTGCTGCTGATCGTTGCAGGTCTGATCTGGGCGGCCCAGGGAAGCGGCTATTTTCCCTATCCGGCCGCGAGCTTTATGATCGACCAACGACCCTGGATATCCCGCGGGGCGATCACGGCAGCGTGTGGCTTGGCCCTGCTTTTGTGGTCGCGACGGATTTGAAAACCCAGGGCAATAAAGGCTTGCCTTGGCAATGCCGACAGGATTTCCAGTCGTTCGACAAGCGTCCATGGTAGCGGTCATGTCCAAACCTTTGCAGCGGGATGGCTGATGCGCATCTTTCTTGTTCGCCACGGCGAATCCCTCGGCAATCTCGGCGAACGGGCTTACAGCCAGTTTGGCGATCACAACGTACCGCTGACGCAGTGGGGACATCGCCAGGCCGCCGAAGCCGGGGCTGTGATCGCGGCCTATATGTCCGGCCTGACCGGGCGGGGCGCGCAGAAGCTGCGCGTATGGTACTCACCGTTCCTGCGGACACGGCAAAGCAAGGACGCGCTTCTTGAAGCCTTGCCTGTCGAACGCATCGGCAATGTGCGCGAAGACTATCTGTTGCGGGAGCAGGATTTCGGCCTCTTCACTGAAATCTATGACCACGCCGAGCGGAGGCAAAAGTTTCCCGACGAATTCGAGAAGTGGGCGAGACTGCGCAGCAACAACGGCAAATTCTACGCCCGGCCACCGGATGGTGAAAGCCGCGCCGATGTTGCGCAGCGCATGCGGTTATTCCTGCAGACGATCATGCACGAGGCCCGACACGGCCACGACAACGTGGTGATCGTTGGCCACGGTGTCACCAACCGTGCCTTCGAGATGAATTTTCTGCAGCATCCTGTCGACTGGTTCGAACGTTCGGACAATCCAGGGAATGCTGACATCACTCTGATCGAGGGAACGCGCGAAATGGGATACACCTCGACGCTGTTGCATCAGGCGACCGACCGTCAGCGTGGTCAGAACGATCTGCGCCAGGCGTATGGCGCAGAGTTAACGATAAGGTCAGAGCCGGAGGTCTGAATGCGCGACACCCGCAGTGGATACCGCGGTCCAAAATTTGTTTAGCTTGTAGGTCGGCGGCGGCACGATCGATTAATATAAAGGCCAGCGCGCCGGAGGCGTTGCGAGATTGGCGCTCTTTGTTACCGGCCGGCGATGCGAGCTGCAGGTAGGACGAGATGTCGTTGATAGGATGGACTAACAGCCAAGAAAATTCACGCAACGGCCGTTCGAGTTGTTGCGGATCAGGTGTCGATACTCGCCGACGATAAGTCCAATGTCGATCATCAGCGGCTCTTTTCTGCCCTGAGAAGCCGGTTCAACAAGCGTTCAAAACGCTCGTCTGTTTCCGTCGCGCGATTGTGCTGGAGTGCTTGCGTAGCACGACGTACCATCTCGCTTTTGGCGACCTTCACGAATTGGTCTATTTCAATGGTCAACATAGGATCGTCCTTACCAATTGACCATAACCGCCAACCCTCCAAAACGTTCTCCGATTCATTGGATATGGCTGGAGCCGCCGTGCGTCAACGGACAGTCAAAGTGGCGACCTTTTTTGCAGCGATGTCACTACATCGATCGACGAGAAACCGGCGGACGTGTCAGACCGAGATGATCGCGGAGCGTCGAGCCGGTGTATTCTGTGCGGAACAGGCCGCGTTCCTGCAGGATCGGCACGACGAGATCGTTGAAATCTTCCAGTCCTTCCGGGAAGAACGGCGGCATGATGTTAAAACCGTCGGCGGCGCGGCCGTCGAACCATTCCTGCATGCGGTCGGCAACCTCCTCGGGCGTGCCGAGCACGATATGGTGGCCGCGGCCGGCGGCCACGCGAAGGGCCAGCTGGCGGATCGTCAGGTTCTCGCGGCGAGCAAGCGCAGTGAGCAGCTCGGCCCGGCTGCGCAACTGATCTGAAATCGGCAGATCCGGCAGCGGACCGTCCGGATCGTAGTCTCCAAGGCTGTGGCCAATGCGCTCTTCCAGTAGCGGCATGGCGCTCTTCAGCTCCGTCCACTGGTCGAGTTCGGCCAGCTTTTCGGCTGCTTCCTTCGATGTGCGGCCGATCACCGGCAAAAAACCCGGCATGACGGCAACGTCATCGGCTGCGCGGCCGGCTTTTTCGACACGGCCTTTCAGGCTCTTGTAGAAAGCCTGTGCCTCGGCAAGGCTCTGTTGGGCCGTGAAGACCACATCTGCCCTGCGGGCGGCAAGATCCTGACCGGGGCCGGAAGAGCCCGCCTGGATGAGGATCGGGTGACCCTGAGGCGAACGCGGGATGTTGAGCGGGCCTTTGACAGAGTAGTATTTGCCCTTGTGATCGAGCAGATGAAGCTTGGAGGGGTCGGCATAGACACCGTTGTCCTTGTCTTTGACGAATGCATCGTCTTCCCAGCTGTCCCACAGGCCGCGAACCACATCGACGAATTCCTCGGCGACGGCATAACGCTCGTCGTGTTCGGGATGGGACTTGGAAAAGTTGTTGGCCGTTCGGGCATAGGATGTGGTGACGATGTTCCACGCGGCGCGGCCATGGCTCAGGTGGTCGATCGAGGAAAACGCCCGCGCCGTGTGATAGGGCTCGCCATAGGTGGTCGACGACGTGGCCGCGAGTCCGATCTTGTCTGTCACCAGTGCTAGGGCCGCAAGCAGTGTCAGCGGCTCGAACCGGGCGATCGTAGATGGGTGCGCGTCGACGCCGCTGGTAAGGCCATCGGCCAGAAACACCATGTCGAACTTCGCCTGTTCGGCCATCTGGGTAACGCGGCGCAGAAGATCGAAATTCTCACTGCCGGCTTCGGCATTCGGGTGACGCCATCCGGAAACGTGGTGGCCGGCGCCCTGCAGAAACAGGCCGAGATGGATTTGTCTCTTGGCACTCATTCGAAAATTCTTTCGTTAGACTGGGTTCTGGTTGAGCAGGGAAAGGAGCCGGGTAAGGTCGGCCTCGCTTCTCATGCTGCGGACAAGGTCGGGAATGTCGGCGAAAGCCGGGTTGGCCGCCGTCGCGTCACGGAACTTTTCACTCGGATCGGTCACGCCCGGCAGGCCGTCGAACCGGCGGCGGATCGCACTGCCGCCTTCAAGCGTGACATCGAGAACGACAAAGCGGGTGGCCGGATCGCTCGACATGCGCGGCGCCGTCTCATCATGGCGGCGGCTCGCGCGGCTGGCGAGCGCCATGATCCGGTCTTCGACAGGGCGGTCGTCGAAATGATCAAGCCGCAGCGCGCCATCGATCAAGGCAGCGGAAAAGACGTATTCCGGGCTGAACCGGGCTTCGATGCCGTTGGTAGGCTTCGTCACCACCAGCGCGGCATCTGCTCCGGGCGGATAGGTGAAGGTGATGCTTTCGATCCGCTCGGCGCCGAGGCCCTCCTTGTGCAGGTCGATACCCAGCGAGGCGACCGGGTGACTGGCGGTGCAGCAGGGATAGGCTTTAAGTGTCAGGCCGGGCGTTACGATCTGCCACGGCGACCCCCAGTTCTCGGTGACAAGTTCCGGTCGTTCGGCGCCGAATGCATAAGCCGAATAAAAGCCGACGGAATTGTCGAGAAAATCAGGCGCGCCGCTGAACCCTGCTGCGGCAAGCCGTGCCGCCAGCAGGCCGGATCGGGCTGCCATGCCGGCATGGTAGGGTTTCGTGTCGTAGCCGAATTGCAATCGCAGTCCTGATGACTGTGTGGCGGCAATGCCAAGCGCGACCGCTGTTTCTTCCACCGAGGCTTCGGTCAAATGGCAGATGGCGGCAGCGATGCCGATCGGCCCAAGCGTTGCCGTCGCGTGAAAGCCGTTTTCATAGTGCTTGGAACCGAGCGAGAGGCCAAGCCGCGCCATCGCCTCCAGCCCGACCACGTAAGCCGCGATCAGCGCCTCGGCCGAGAACCGACGCTGGGCGGAAAGCGATAGCAGCGCTGGAATGATCACGGTGGTGGGGTGCCCACGCACGCTCGCATGAACGTCGTCGTAATCAAGCACATGCCCGGCATAACCATTGACGATGGCGGCCACCAGCGGATCGGTCTTCCTGTCGCTTCCAACGAGGATCGCGTCACCCGGCAGGCTTGCGCCGACGGCATTGGCGAGAACGCCGGTCGTGCGGTCGGCTGCACCCGCAATCGTGCAGGCGAGAAAGTCGATGAGCGCGGTGCGTGCCGCATCCATCGCGGCCGTGTCGCGGCGCGGGTCAGAGCGGAGGATCGCGTTGGCGAATGCGGTGGTGAGGGGTGCCTTTGCCATGATCAGATGACCTCGTTGTCGCGAACGGAGCCGCGTCCGCCCGACAGGCCGCCGACGAACTGGCGGATGCGCGGGTTATCAGATGCGTGGAAGATTTCCTGCGGCGAGCCTTGAGCGACGATACGGCCGTTTTCGGTAAACACCACCGTGTCGCTGATTTCTTCGGCAAAGCGCATTTCGTGGGTGACGAGAATGCTGGTCATGCCGTCGCGGATGAGGTCGCGGATCACCCACAAAACCTCGCCCACGGTTTCCGGGTCGAGTGCCGAGGTGACCTCATCGAACAACACGAGTTCCGGCTTCATGGCAAGCGCACGGGCGATCGCCACACGCTGCTGCTGGCCGCCGGAAAGCTGTCCGGGAAAGGCATCCGCTTTCTCCGATAGCCGCACCTTTTCAAGAAGCTCGCGGGCGAGCTTCACCGTGGCAGTCCTGTCGGCGCCGAGAATGCGGGTTGGCGCCAGCACGATATTGTCGAGTACGCTCAGGTGCGGAAACAGATTGTATTGCTGGAACACGATGCCGACGCGCTTGCGCAGCTCAATGCGTTCGCTTTCCTTTGTCAACTGATCGACGCGGGTTCCGGCGACAGTGATCTTGCCGCTCTGCGGCGTGACCAGCGCGTTGATGCAGCGAAGGATGGTCGATTTGCCCGACCCGGAGGGGCCGATGATAGAAACGGCATCACCCTTGTTGATGGTGAGGTCGATACCCTTCAGCACTTCGGTCTGCCCGAACGACAGGTGAACGTCTTCCAGTTTCACGATCGCGGTGTCTGATGATGCAGTCATGTCAAAAATCCTTCAGCCCGCGTTGAAGCGCTGTTCGAGGCGACGGGTCAGGCGGGCAATCGGGTAGCAGAGTGTGAAAAAGGCGGCCATCACAACGACATAGGCAATGATGGTGAAATCGAGCCGGCGCACGGCGGTGCTGGCATCGGTCGCGGCATGCATCAGTTCATGCACACCCACCAGCGAGGCAAGCGAAGTACCCATCGCGATCGAGGAGGCAACATTCATCCATGGCGGCAGGGACCGGCGCACACATTGCGGCAGAATGACGAAGCGCAGCGCCTGCAGGCGCGAAAAACCCAGGCCCTTGGTGGCTTCCCACTGGGTGGTCGGGATGGACAGCACGGCACCGCGGGTGATTTCGGCGATATAGGCGCTCGCGAGAATGGCAAGGCCGATCACCGCCTTCACCCAATCCGGAAACGGCAGGTAGTTGCCGAACAGCACGATCTCGAACGGGAAGATGTAGGTCGTGGCAAAAATCAGCACGAGAGCGGGCGCATTGCGGAATATCTGGACATAGATCTGCGCCGGCAAGCGGATGAACCAGTAGGGCGCCATCTGCATCAGACCGAGAAGAACCCCGGCCGTGGTGCCAAGCGTGACCGCGCAGACGGTGATGAGGATGTTCATCGAAAAGCCCGACGCGAGATAGGGGATCCAAGCCACCAGTTCGCGACCGAGCGACAGGTCGAGCAGCGACCAGACCACGACCAGCAGCGGCATAGCCACAAAACCGACGTAACGCAGAACATGGCTGCTCGCGGCTGTGGCTTTTGGTTCCTTGGGTTCCTGAGTTTCTGTCATGCTCATAGACCGAACCCCGATATGGCAAGCCTGCGCTCAACCCATTGACCGATGCGGGCGATCACAAAATTGATTAGGCTGAAGAAGGCGAGAAGCACGATCATCATCTCCACCACATTGTCACGCTGCGTCCACACCATGATCGAGGCATAGGTGATTTCGCTGACCGCAATCGCATTGCCGACCGTGGTCGATTTGACGAGGCTGATCAGGCCGTTGACAATGGCTGGCAGAGAGGACCGCAATGCGAGCGGGATCTGCACGTAGCGCAGGATCTCGAGCTGGCTGAACCCCGTGCCGCGCGCCGCTTCGATCATTGACGAAGGCACGGCCTCGATACCGCCGCGGATCGCCTCGGCATGCAGTGCCGCGACATGCAGGCCGACCACAGCTACGACCCAGAAGAACGGCGAGAGCGGATTGTTCTGCGCGCCGCCCAGCATGTTGGAAACGCCCGTATTGAGAACCAGGAAGCTGAACATCAGCTGCACCAGCGTCGGGGTGTTGCGGGTGAGTTCTACGAAGGCTCTGACTGGCGCAGACAGAAAGAGCCTGCCCGAGGTGAGGCAGGCCGCAAAAATGAGGCCGAAGATCAGGCTGACAGGGATGGTGATAGCGATGAGATAGAGCGTGGTGATGAAACCGTCACGCCAGATCTGCTCCTCGTAACCCGTCGCCAGAAACTCGTAATTGAGGCCAAGCTTGCCCGTCAGATCGACGAACAGGCTGGTCAGGTTCACGTCCTGCATGTCATTTAACGCCGCTTCACGCTTACTGCGCGGACAGCTTCTTCTTTTCTTCTTCGAGATAAGCGGTGTTGAGCAGGCGGTTGGCCTTCGCAAGCTCGAGCATCTTGCCGGACGCATGAAGCTTCTTCACGGTTCCGTCGAGGGCTGCCTGCGTATCGGTCTCGCCCTTGCGCAGCCAGATCACGCTATCTGACGGGATGAGCTCGGACGGGAAGGGGATGGCGTAATCCTTCCATTCGTCCGCGCGGTCCTGCAGAAGCAGACCGACGGTCGCGCCGACATGGACGGCAGCCACGCAATTGCCGCCCTGAAGGGCCAGAAGCGATTCCGGCTGGCTTGGCAGACCTTTGACGATTGCGCCATACTCTTCGGCAAGCGGCTGTGCGTAGTTCGAGCCTTGCGAAATGCAGACTGGCTTGCCCTTGAGATCGCCCCAATCCTTGAGACCGCTGTCTTTCCGCACCACGGCGGCACCGCCAGCACGATCATACGGCGTTGGAACATAGTCCATCACCTTGGCGCGTTCTTCGGTGTACTGCATGTTAGCGATCAGGATATCGACCTTGCCCTGCTGCAGGAACTGCACGCGGTTGGGCGGTGTGACGGTCACGGATTCCAGTTCGACGCCGAGGTCTGCCGCCAGTGCCTTGGCAATGTCGATATTAAAACCCGTCTGCTCCTGGGTTTTCGGGTCGATAGCACCGAACGGAGCACCGGAAAGAATCACGCCGACAGTCAGCTTGCCGCGACCCTTGATGCGGTCGAGCGTCGAATCGGCCGACGCCCCCGTCGCAGCCAGCGTTGCAACGGCTAGGGCAGTTGCGAAAACGGTATTGGTAATAGTTTTGACTAACATCAAGTGGTTCCTAGTTTGGACGTGAAACTAGGCTCGCCGCGAAAAACTCACGAGCAAGGACATACCTAATTCCAGGTCCTTACCAGAGCGGCATTCCAATTAGGGCGTAATAATGAGAATGGTTTACTAGTGGTGCCTCCAGACGGTCTCTTCGCCCGTCCAGGAGCTGCTCCGCGAGAGCCAAATCCACCAGCTCGAAGTGGTTCGGCGGGGGTCGTGAGCTCGACGATGAACGTGCCCGATTCCTCGCGGCGTTCCATAAATTTGCTTTCGGCGCACGAGTACTCGGCGGCTTATGAATCATAGGCTTAGCCAATCACCTGAGAATCAGCGGTTCGATTCCGTTCAAGAGCTTAGCTAAACACAATTGGTTTGCAGTCGCCCCGAAGCAGTCATCCAGTACCGCCCCTTTGCCCAGGCCACTCTCACGTCGCCATGTACCGATCCCATATCTGCATCAATGCTGTCACAGCTTCGTTGATATCGCCGCCATCAGCACCGTCCCGTGCTTCAAATGCGATACCCATCAGGAAGGTATGAAACAGGGTCGCCAACCCACGTACATTCGTGGTGCTGACAAGCTCTCCTCCATCGACTGCACGCCTGATGCAGGTTTCGATGCCCGCACGATTTCGCATCCGGTCGGCTGCGAGCACATCATCTACGTGACGATTTTCGGGCGCACAGTTGTTGGCCCCCAGGATCATTAAGCATCCTGGCGGGTGTGTCTTGTCGGTTTGCATCCTTGCGGAAAGCCTCAGAGCCGTCTCGATAGCTTCGCGTGGTGGCAGAGCCTCATTCTTTAGGCTTGCAGTTACGCGCCCGTAGGAGGCCTGATAGCGCAGGACGACCTCGTCGAAGAGGGCTTCCTTAGACCCGAAGGCCGCATAAAAACTTGCCGGAGAAATGTCTCCCATCGCGGCTTTCAGTTGATTGAGAGAGGTTGGCTCATAGCCCTGCTCCCAAAATAGGATCATCGCGTCATCCAGTGCCTTGTCTCTGTCAAACGCCCTTGGCCGCCCAGTTCGAGCCATATCGTGCCTCCGTAAACTTATTCTGTACTATTCGATCCAGAATATCTTGCCAAGGGTGCTTGATGTCGATATCTGGATCGTCCGATCTATATATCGAGGGCAATGAAATCAATGAAAACTACCGAATCTGAAAAAGACACCCAACGATTGCCTGTTGCTGGGTTGCTGGCACTGGCGATGACTGGCTTTATTTGTATTCTTACAGAGACCCTACCCGCGGGGCTTCTGCCGCAGATCACTGAGGGTTTAGCCGTTTCTCCATCCCTTGCTGGCCAGATGGTGACTGTCTACGCCCTCGGTTCGCTGCTCGCGGCGATTCCTTTGACCATTGCCACAAGCAGTTGGCGGCGCAGGACAGTCCTGCTGTCCACCATCATTGGGTTTCTGATCTTCAACACTGTGACTGCGATTTCGTCCAACTACACACTCACATTGGTCGCACGTTTCTTTGCTGGCGTTGCCGCTGGTTTGGCTTGGAGCCTTTTGGCAGGCTATGCACGACGCATGGTCCCTGCACATCAACAGGGGAAGGCGATGGCGATCGCTATGGTAGGAACGCCGATCGCGCTGTCGCTTGGCGTGCCGATGGGGACATGGCTTGGTGCGCAGGTCGGCTGGCGAACCGCCTTTTGGATCATGTCGATATTGACATTGATCCTGATCGGCTGGGTCATAATGAAAGTGCCGGACTATCCAGGCCAGAAGAAGGGCGATCGACTGCCCCTGCTTCGGGTATTTTCAACCGCCGGCGTTCGACCGGTGCTTTCCGTTGTCGTTGCATGGATGCTCGCGCACAACATTCTCTACACCTATATCGCACCCTTCGTTCAGTCGGCCGGGCTCCAGGATCGGGTCGACCTTGTTCTTCTTGTATTTGGATTGGCCGCGCTCGTCGGTATCTGGATGGCGGGAAAGCTGGTCGACCGTCTCCTGCGAGCGACCGTGCTGACCAGTCTAGCCGCCTTTGCACTGGTATCCCTCCTTTTCGGGATCGTTTCGATGTTGCCTTGGGTGGTATATGGTGGCGTTGCCATTTGGGGCCTGACATTCGGCGGCGCCGCAACGCTCTTGCAAACCGCCCTGGCCGACACCGCGGGTGATGGTGCGGACGTTGCACTGTCGATGAACGTCGTCGCCTGGAATGGCGCCATCGCAGGTGGCGGAATCATTGGCGGTATCCTTTTGGATGCGTATGGGCCCACGGCGTTTCCCTGGGCGCTGACCGTTTTGCTGATCATCGCCCTTCTGATCGCTTGGTCCGGACGGGCGCGCGGATTTACTCCGGGTGCACGCACCTCCAACGCAAAGGTGGGGGGACACTGACGGTTCACGAAGACATGGATCGGTCCATCGTTGCAGCGATGGGGCCGAAACACGACCGCGACTGAAATGCGGAGCCATGACTCCCATTGGCGCTTAGTAACAACGGGTCAGCGGTTCGATTCCGTTCACGCAAACCTAACGATTGGTCCAAATTGCACATAACCGTATGCGGAATGGATGACCTAATCCCGTTGGGGGATCCGGTGTAAAACGACCCATTCAATGTAAAGGAGAACACCATGAAATTTTCAGGCTTCCAATCGTGCGCCTTCTGCGTGCTTGCGCTTGTTTCCGGCATAGGGTGGGTAGCGCATATCCAGAATTGCGCCGCCTAATGGCATTCGGCAACGCACCGTCTGCATGCAATCAAAAGCCAAGACTGACCGGTGTTACTACAATTTAGGTGCGTCGGAACCCGAGCCCTCAAACGTGTCTCGAGGCGCCATGCAGATGGGTTACGTTCCTCTATTCGCGGCACGATTTTTAAACCCCACCCGGCGATCCACCGCCTCAAGCTCTCGGAGAAGATACATGACCCCTAATATTGAAAACAAAGTCGTAGTCATCACAGGCACTTCCAGCGGGATTGGAGAGGCAACGGCCCGTCACCTCGCAGGTCATGGCGCGAAAGTCGTGCTTGGCGCCCGTCGAGTAGAACGTCTTGAAGCTCTAGTGAGCGACATCAAGGCTGCCGGAGGCCAAGCGTTGGCTGTCGCGACGGATGTTACTAACCGCACAGATATCGCCACCCTTATCGATGCCTCAGTCAAGGCTTTCGGTCGCATTGATGTTCTGATCAACAACGCCGGCATTATGCCCCTTTCCGCCCTCGAAGCGCTTAAAGTCGAGGAATGGGACCGAATGATCGACGTCAACATCAAGGGCGTCCTCTATGGCATCGCCGCGGCTCTACCTCATATGAAGGCGCAGAAGTCTGGCCATATTATCACGACGGCCTCGGTAGCAGGTCATCTGGTGTTCCCAGCCTCATCTGTTTACTCGGGGACGAAGTTTGCCGTCCGGGCAATCTGCGAAGGTCTTCGCCAAGAGGTGAAGGACTATAACATCCGCACGACTATTTTAAGCCCGGGAGCAGTCAAGACCGAGTTGCTTGACCAGATCTCTGACGAGACGGTCAAGACGGCGAATAGCGACTACGTCAACGAAATCGGCATCTCCGCAGATAGCTATGCGCGTGTAGCGGCTTTTGTCATCAGTCAGCCGGAGGAGGTCGATGTGAACGAGATTATTTTCCGACCGACTGCCCAGCAGCTTTGAGCAAAGTTGCCCAAACTCCGGTAGCCCTGTCGCTCACTGGCTTGCGAGCTATCCTCCGCGGCTGAAGAACCGATCCAATTGATTGATGTCCAGGATCGATATGTCCAAGCGATGAATGCCACCTAATCATTTTGTATCCCCGCCACTATCCTTAACCATGGTGCGGTCTACCCGCGCTCGACAACACCGAAGAAGGAAGTGGAGCCGGATATGCAAAACCCAATCCAACTGGAAATATCCCGAAGGAATTTACTTGTCTCGTCAGCCGCGACAGTCGCGGTGACGGGAGTCGCGGGTAAAGCGGTGGCACAGCCCGCGGGACGAGCCATGAACCTCACGACGAAACTATCATTCACTGTCAACGGCGAGATTCGTGAGCTCGACGTCGACAACCGCACCACGCTGCTTGATGCCCTGCGCGAGCATCTTCACCTGACAGGCACGAAAAAGGGCTGCGACCACGGCCAGTGCGGTGCCTGTACCGTCATGGTGGACGGCCGTCGCGTCAATTCCTGCCTGTCGCTTGCGGTCATGCATGATGGCGACCAGGTGACCACGATCGAGGGTCTCGGCGAACCCGGCAATCTGCACCCGATGCAGGGCGCGTTTGTCAAGCACGATGGCTTCCAGTGTGGCTATTGCACCCCCGGGCAGATCTGTTCCTCGATCGCCGTGATCGAAGAAATCAAGGCCAATATCCCGAGCCATGTGACCGGCGACCTGACCGCCCAGGCCCAGATGACGGCCCACGAGGTGCGTGAACGCATGAGCGGCAATATCTGTCGCTGCGGTGCCTATTCCAATATTCTCGACGCCATATCCGAAATTGCGGGGATCAAAGCATGAGAGCCTTTACCTATGAGCGTGCTTCCTCCGTCGAGGCGGCAGCGAAGACGGCTGCCGGCAACCGGGAAGCCAAGTTTATCGCGGGCGGCACCAATCTGCTCGACCTGATGAAGCTCGAGATCGAGACGCCGACCCATCTGATCGACGTGAACGGCCTTGGGCTCGACACGATCGAGGCGACCCCGGACGGAGGCCTGCGGATCGGCGCGATGGTGCGCAATACCGTTCTGGCCTCGCATGAGATTGTGCGTAGAGACTACGGCTTGCTGTCGCGCGCACTCCTGGCCGGCGCTTCCGGCCAGCTGCGCAACAAGGCGACCACATCCGGTAACCTGTTGCAGCGGACTCGCTGTCCTTATTTCTATGACACCAATCAGCCGTGTAACAAGCGGACGCCGGGTAGCGGGTGTTCGGCCATCGGCGGCTACTCTCGACAGCATGCCGTGGTTGGCGTCAGCGATGCCTGTATCGCAACGCATCCGAGCGACATGGCGATTGCCATGCGGGCGCTCGACGCCGTGGTCGAGACGGTCAAGCCGGACGGCAGCAAGCACGCAATTCCTATTGTAGACTTCCACCGGCTGCCAGGTGAAACGCCGCATATCGAGACGACGCTGGAGCAGGGCGAGTTCATTACTGCCGTTGTGCTGCCGGTACCGATCGGCGGCAAGCAGATCTACCGAAAGGTGCGCGACCGCGCGTCCTATGCCTTCGCACTGATTTCCGTTGCTGCGGTCATCCAACCCGATGGCAAGGGTCGCGTCGCCGTGGGTGGCGTCGCGCACAAGCCCTGGCGCGTCGAAGCGGCAGAGGCCGAACTGCCCAAGGGCGCCCGCGCCACGGCAACCATTCTTCTCGCGGACGCCCGTCCGACCGAGCAGAACCGATTCAAGGTTGATCTGGTCGAGCGTACGCTTGGCGCAGTGATCGCCGAAGCGAGGGGCTGAGCCATGAAGTTCGACACACCAGCAACCACCAATCCAATCGATCAGCTCAAGGTAGTGGGCCAGCCGATCCAGCGCATCGATGGTCAATTGAAGACTACCGGCCGAGCAATGTATGCCTATGAATGGCACGATCAGACGACACCCTGTGCCTACGGCTATCCGGTCGGTGCTGCCGTCGCGAAAGGGCAAATCAATGAAATAGACGTCGCAGCCGCCAAGAAGTCGCCGGGCGTTATCGCCGTTGTCACGACATTGGACGTCGGTGAACGTGGAAAGGGCAAGTTCAATACTGCCAACCTCTTCGGCGGCAGCAAGATCCAGCACTATCATCAAGCGATTGCTGTGGTGGTGGCCGAAACCTTTGAGCAGGCGCGCGCTGCCGCAGCTCTCGTCAAGGTCGATTACACGGCCGAGGAAGGTGTGTTCGACCTTACGGCGGCCGTCAGGGATTCGGTCAAGCCGAAGGATGCCGGCGGCGCGCCAACTGATAGCGCCGTTGGCGATTTCGATGCTGCCTTCAGGGAGGCTGCCGTAACCCTGGAAGAAACCTACAAAACACCAGACCAATCACATTCGATGATGGAGCCACATGCTTCGATCGCTGCGTGGGACGGTGACGAACTGACGCTGTGGACATCTAGCCAGATGATCGACTGGTGGCGGTCCGACCTGGCAACGACGCTTGGCGTCGACAAGGAGAAGATCCATTTGATGTCGCCCTTCATCGGCGGCGGGTTTGGCGGCAAGCTCTTCCTGCGCGTTGATGCCGTTCTGGCCGCTTTCGGTGCGAAGGCTGCCAAGCGCCCTGTGAAAGTCGCGTTGCCACGACCTTTTATGGCCAACAACACCACACACCGGCCGGCGACTTCGCAACGCATCCGGATCGGCGCCGAAAAGAACGGCAAGATCACCGCAATCGGTCACGAAAGCTGGTCGGGTGACCAGCCCGGTGGTCAGTTGGAGGCGGCTACGCTGCAGACGCGTTTGCTCTATGCGGGCGAAAACCGCATGACGGCGATGCGGCTTGCAACGCTCGATCTTCCGGAAGGCAATGCCATGCGCGCTCCCGGCGAGGCGCCGGGCTTGATGGCGCTCGAAATTGCAATGGACGAGATGGCGGAAAAGCTTGGGCTCGACCCGGTCGAGTTCCGGATCATCAACGACACGCAGGTCGATCCGGAAAAGCCGGAACGCCCATTCTCGCACCGCGACCTGAACGGCTGCCTCAAGCTGGGTGCCGAGACATTCGGTTGGAACGGCCGCGGCAAACCCGGCACACGGCGCGAGGGCAACTGGCTGATAGGCACAGGCGTCGCCGCCGCATTTCGCAACAACATGGTACTGCCGTCGGGCGCAAGGGTACGCCTGGACAACGAAGGGATAGTCACTGTTGAAACCGACATGACCGATATTGGAACGGGCAGCTACACGATCATCGCCCAGACGGCCGCCGAGATGATGGGTGTCACCATGGACAAGGTTGCGGTCCAACTGGGCGACTCGCGCTTCCCCGTATCGGCCGGTTCAGGCGGGCAGTTCGGTGCCAATTCGTCAACGTCAGGTGTATACGCCGCATGCGTCAAGCTTCGGGAAGCGATTACCCAGAAGCTGGGTTTCAATTCCGAAGATGCGGTGTTCGAGGGCGGCCAGGTGCGCTCCGGCAACCGCTCGGTTCCACTGGCCGGATCCGCAGGGCCTGAAGGTTTGGTGGGAGAGGACACCATGCAGTGGGGGAACCTCACAGAAACGCACCAGCAGTCGACCTTCGGCGCGCATTTCGTGGAAGTCGGCGTGGACGTAGCGACCGGGGAGACCCGCATCCGGCGCATGCTTGCAGTTTGCGCTGCTGGCCGCATCCTCAACCCTATCACCGCCCGCAGCCAGGTGATCGGCGCGATGACCATGGGTGTCGGCGGTGCGCTGACGGAGGAACTGGCGGTGGACACCCGCCGCGGCTTATTCGTCAACCATGATCTCGCCGGTTACGAAGTGCCCGTGCATGCGGATATTCCGCACCAGGAAGTGATCTTCATGGACGAAACCGACCCGATGTCATCGCCGATGAAGGCAAAGGGCATCGGCGAACTGGGCCTCTGCGGCGTTTCCGCCGCCATCGCCAACGCCATCTACAATGCGACGGGCGTGCGTGCGCGGCACTATCCGGTCACGCTCGACAAGCTGATCGGTGGGCTCCCCGAGGTTGCGTGACGTGGTCAGGCGGCGGTTCCAAGTGAGCCGCCGCCTGAGACATACGGAAAACCAGGATTCTTCAGCGTTGCATCAACCATCCGGCTCCGCCGATAGGATGACGTGGCGCGTCAAAAAATTGCCAGGGAGTACCAGATGAAAATTCAGAAGAATGGATCGCAGCCGTCTGCGAAAGGACCAGTGGACTGGTTTACCGGGACGGTCCGGATCGATCCGCTTTACGCAGCAAACGATGCACGTCGCGGCGCTGCCGGCACCGTCACTTTTGAGCCGGGCGCACGTACTGCCTGGCATACGCATCCGCTAGGCCAGACGCTCATTGTCACCGCAGGATTTGGTCGTGTGCAGCGCGAAGGTGGTGAAATCGAAGAGATTCGGCCGGGCGATGTCGTCTGGTTCGAGCCCGGCGAAAAACACTGGCACGGCGCGTCGCCCACGACGGCCATGACCCATATTGCCATTCAGGAGCACTTGGATGGCAAGGTTGTCGATTGGCTTGAGCACGTCACCGACGAAGACTACGACAAGTAGTTTCGTGACGCCGGGCTCACTGAGGCTCAGACGTCAACGTGAGCGCTGAAGACGGTGAAGGACGAGTGTGGATGCCGGGCGCCCGTTGGGTCCCCGGCATTCTCTTTTAGTCTAGGTATTGTTCGTCCGTGACCTTTTCCATCCAGTCGACGGCCTTGCCATCCTTGACGTTCGAGACCGCGATATGACTGACGCCGGTTTGGTCTGTAGCTCCGTGCCAATGCTTTACGCCGGGCGGCGTCCAGACCACGTCGCCGGGCCGAATGGAGCGCTTCTCGCCACCTTCCTCCTGAACCCATCCGGATCCCGATGTAACGATCAGGACCTGTCCGGCGGGATGTGTATGCCAGGCCGACCGCGCGCCAGGTTCGAACGTCACTTGGCCCCCGGAATTACCGGTGTGCTCGTTGTTCGAGTAAAGCATGTCGACCATGACAGATCCCGTGAAGTTGGCTTCCGGCCCTTTGGCAGTCGGCCTCGATCCAGCTCCAAAGACCTCGGTGGATTCAGCGAAGGCTTGTGTCGTTGTGAAAATGGAGAAGAGCATCGCAGTTGTGGCGAGCAGTTTCATCTTATCGTCCTTCTGTCGTGTCTTTTGAACCTTGCCTGAACGCTTCCCCCTGGTAACGAGGAACGCGCTGGCTACAAACAAATGGGATGAACTTACTGCGGTATTAGAGATCGAAATTCGAAAGGATATATGGGGCTCACTCATAAGTGTCTGGCGCCGGTGGCTCGTGTCGTTACGGTAGGCCAGGTAGTGTGGAGATGACGGATGCTAAGAGAAAACGTGACCGACTTGATGGCGTTCATGGTGGTCGCTCGCGAGCGCAGCTTCACGAAGGCTGCGGCACAGCTTGGCATCTCCCAATCCGGATTGAGCCACTCGATCCGAGGACTTGAGGAGAGGCTGGGCTTGCGCCTTCTCACAAGAACCACCCGTAGCGTAGCGCCAACACCGGAGGGCGAGCGACTTCTTGAGACAATGGCGCCACGATTGCTGGAGATAGAACAAGAGCTTGTTTTGCTCAGCGATTCACGGGGGAAGCCGGCAGGCACGATCCGCATCACCGCGGATGATTTCGCCATAGATCATGTCTTGTGGCCCAAGCTACGACAAATTCTCCAGCACTATCCCGAGATCAAAGTCGAACTCATCGTGGACTATGGCCTGACGGATATCGTTGCCGAGCGTTTTGATGCCGGTGTCAGGCTAGGCGAGATCGTTTCACCGGGAATGATTGCGGCGCGGATCAGCGGCGATCAAAGGATGGTCGCTGTTGGGGCACCCAAATATTTTGAGAAGCGAAAAGCACCCGCGTCACCACTCGATCTGACAGGGCACGACTGCATCAATCTACGACTTCCCACCAAGGGCGGGCTTTATGCCTGGGAATTTGAAAAGGACGGGCAGAACGTTAACGTCCGTGTCGATGGCCAGATGACGTCCAACGGCATCCATCAGATCCTGCAGATGGCCCGCGACGGTTACGGGATCGCGTTCCTGCCAGAGGGGCTGGTTCTCGCTGATCTGAAGGACGGCCGGCTGGATCAGGTGCTGGGGGACTACTGTCCCTACTATCCGGGATATCACCTTTACTATCCGTCGAGAAGGCAGCCCTCGGCAGCCTTCTCCATAGTGCTCGCGGCTCTCCGGGAGCGCGCCTAGCAAAGTAATAATCCTTTGTGCGCAGGGCTCACGAGGGACGTGTTGCGATTACATCTTTCACCACCGGCACAGCGGAGAATACGTTTGGCCAACCCGCATAGAAGGCGAGTTGCGTCAGCATTTCTGATGCCTCCGCTGCTTTCAGACCGTTATCCATCGCCCGGTTGAGGTGATAGGTAACCTGAGCGATCTGCCCGTTCGTGATTAAGGATGTGACCGTGATCAGGCTTCTGTCACGCGGGTTCAATCCGGGCCGCAGCCATACGTCCTTGAACAACAGGCCGTTGGTGTATTCCGCGACACCGGAGGATGTCGGCGCGACTGTTTGTTCGACGGTAGCCTGTCGTGGCGCATCTTTCTGACCATCCAGAGGTAGCAAGGTCGGAGTAGCTTCAGGAAGCTGATCCTGCCCTATACCCCTAGCGGCGAAAACGTCCTTTGCTACCGCGACGGCGCTGGTTGCGTTCGCCCAGCCGGAGTAGAAGGCTAAATGGGTGATGATCTCCGATAACTCCGCCGGCGTTACCCCATTGTCGAGTGCCAGATTGAGATGAAAGGGCAGTTCAACAGGTTGGTTTCGGGCGATCAGAGCAGCAACAGTGATCACACTACGATCTCGCGGAGAGAGACCCGGACGCTTCCATAACCCATCGATGACGGATGCCTCGGTGTACTTTGCAAGTGCCGGCGATACCGCCCTCATATCCTCGAGTGTGACAGGCGAGGTTGCGAGAGGGTATGTCTTATCATCAGCAAGAACCGGCGCTGCTGCAAGCGAGAGGGAGAAGGCCGTAGCGGCAAGATGCTGCTTCATAATTCGGGGTCCTTTCGAATGGGTGCATCCACTGAAGCAGTGGCTGCCTGATCGATATAAAACTGCTCCCGCTCGAAATTAGAGGCCGATCTTTCATAGAACTTATGAGCCCATATCATGAATGCAGTTTTTTCTCTGGATGCTCCGCTTTTGATATCTCGGAACAACCTTAAAGTCTCGGCAACAGGATGCGGTGGCCGGGAAATCTGAAGCGTGACCGTAACGGTCGACACCGCAACAGTTAGACACAAATGGTCGTCAGTCGGCGTGCACAATTGATCCGGGGCATGCGCGTGATTGCATTATTCATCGCATTTCCCCCTTGTGGCTCCAAAGGACCGTCGGTTCGACGCTGTAGCGTCGTTCACTTACTTCGTTCACTTACTTCGTTCGATTTTGACGCTGACCTCGCCGGGACGATCAAAGATCGAAACGTCTCCTTGAACCTGACCCAGAATGACGATGCCAGGCGGCGGCACGCGTCCCTCACGGTAGTAGATGACGAAGTCGCCCGAACTCCAAAGGCCAAGCGTTCCCGCTGAAAATTCGCGCTGTCGTGAAGCCGTCGGCAAGGCAGCCGGCAGGTCGCCTGTCTTTTCCTGGCGCAGATGATCGTCCATCTCAATGGTCAAAGGCAGCATTTCGGCCAGGGCACGAGCAGCCGCGTTGTCCGCAAGCTCGGCCGTGACCGTGCCCCAGTCGGAGGAAATCTTGATAAGATCTTGGGCCATGGCGGATCCTCCAACTGGCATTGTAAGCGAGGCGATGACGAACGCGGTTCCTGCGAGATATCTCATGTTGCACCATTATTTGAGTGAGAACGGGGCTTTCCAGCGGACCTCAGAGCAGCCATCGAGTAATATGAAAGCACGGCGACACCGGCAATGACCGCTGTCCAATGCGCAAAAAATGGCGTCACCGATGCGGTAAACTCCCAGAATTCCAGACTGTAGCCAAACATCAGCTTCGTCGAGACGCCGAGGACAGCGAAACTCCAGGTTCCAGACGCCAGCAAGAGCGCGGAAAAAAGCCTGAGCGAGTTGGTCCTGATCCGCGAGGGAGAAAGCCTGAGTACTGTAGCGGTCGTCGCCATTACACGTTTCCAATGGCTTCCAATATGGATGGCGATGATCAACACCACCCAGTATGCCGAGAACCAGTGGAGTTCGATGACGCTGACGTTATCCGTCAATTGGATGAAGCTCAGCACTGAGCGGGAGATCAGCACGCTGGTAAAGAACAGCACGGTAATGTTGATTGCCAGCCAGGTATGGATGATCACGACCGCCCAGCGGCGTGCGTCGTAGCGGCCGATACGAATGGTTACGAACCAGCGCCTGTTGGTGTAAACATGCCATACCAGGAGACCGAACATCGCCGTCCCAAAAATCTCGTGTGGGCCGTTGTCGAGCCACCAGTAGGCAAGCGACAGCATCAAGAGCGCGGCCATAACTGCGGGAAGAAGGAGGCGATTGGCTGCTAGTCGGAGCATCGCGACACCCCGCTTACATTAGAGGAGATCATCATCTGAGATGGCTCCATCGAACGTGAACATGAACTGTTCTGACTGACGTGATCGATGGCAGGAATAGCAACGAGCGACATTTTCGTCTGCCTTGACGCTCCCATCGGGCCAGAACCACTGGTATTCCCACTCATTGTCACCATCGCCGATCTTTTGCCCGATGAGATAACGCGTCAGGACATCGCTCTGATAATCGACAAGAACCATGTGCGTGCCCGTTGGAACAGGCTGCCCAGCCTTTAGAGCGATGAGGGCCTCGGGGCTTGTCAGCATGTGTTCCCGTTTAATCCCCCGTCTAACCGTCGTGTAATGCTTGAGCTGGTCGAGAGGCGGAAATGTCACGGAATTGGCGGCCGCCAGTGCTGGAGTTGGAGAAAGCTCGATTTCGACCAGGAAATAGCCCGTCAGAACGACCACGAAGGGTAGGGCTATCAAGCCAGCCCAGCGAAAGATCTTCATATTTGTCATTCCTTATGCTGGTTCGTAAGCGGCGCTCGAAGCCTCGCAACGCGCAGGCCTGTTCCAGAGCTTACCAGGATGTGTCGGTCGCCCCACGACGACCGACACAGATGGACGTTCCGCTTCGGTCAGGCGAGATGTTGACCGAAGAAGGTCTTCAGCCGGTCGAACGGGATGAGATCAACGCGGTCGTAGAGATCGACATGGCCGGCGCCCTTCACCCAGACCAGTTCCTTGGGCTCCGACGCCCGGTTGTAAGCATCTTGGCTGAATTCCTTCGAATGCGCCTGGTCGCCGGAGATGAACAGCAGCGGGCGCGGCGAGATGGTCTCGATGTCGTTGAACGGATAGAAGTTCATGAACTTGACGCTGCTGCTGAGGGTCGGCTTCGTCGTCGTTTCCCTCGTGACGCCGGCAGGCGTGAACTCACCGCGAGGAGTGCGATAGAAGTCGTAGAACTCGCGTTGTATTGGATCCGTAACGGCCGTCAGTTCCAGTGTGGTGCCACCGATGTACTGGGCCTCTGCACCGTCGGCCTCTGCCCAGCGCTGTTCGGCAGCCGTTGCGATGAACTGCTTGCGCTGCTCGATCGTCTGAGACTTGTTCAGTGCGTCGCGAAAGGCAGCGCCCATGTCGTACATGCTGACCGTCGCGACCGCCTTGATGCGCGGATCGATCTTGGCGGCGCTGATGACGAAGCTGCCGCTGCCGCAGACGCCGATTGCACCGATGTTGGCGCGATCAACGAATGCATTTGAACCCAGGAAATCGACGGCCGCGCTAAAGGCTTCGGCGTAGATCTCTGGAGAAACCAGATTGCGTGCCTGCCCTTCGCTCTCTCCCCAGAACGGCAGATCGAGGGACATGGCGATAAAGCCTTGTTCAGCCATCTTGGTTGCGTAGAGATTGGCGCTCTGCTCCTTTACCGCACCCATCGGATGCCCGACGATGATCGCGGCTGTCTTGCTGGTTCGATCGAGGCCATTGGGGAGGAAGAGGTTTCCGACCACAGATGTCTGGTACTGGCTTTTGAAGGTGACCTTGTGCGAGGTCACCTTGTCGCTGGTGTAGAAATTGGCGGCGCCCCTGGACATGTCTTGAGCCCCGGCAGGCGTCGTGTCGAAAACCGATATTGCCCCGAGAGTTGCGATGCCCGCACCCGTCATCTTGAGCAGGTGGCGGCGATCGATACCGGTCTTCAAGGCCTGTGTGTCTTGGTTCTGGGTGGTCATATTGATGTCTCCTTTAGCGATGAAGCGATGGAAATCGGTTGTGGTGCGCCGAGCGACAAATTTATCGGCGTGTTGAACGCCAGGCGGCGATGGCGAGAAGAAACGCGCCGAAAAGCAGCCCTGCGGCCAAAAGAAAGGTCGTCCACCAGCCATAGCCGTCGAACAGGACGCCGCCGACGGACGCGCCGAGGGTAATTGCAAGCTGGATGGTCGCCACCTGCAACCCGCCGCCGGCCTCCGCGTCGTCGGGCATTGTCCGGCTGAGCCAGGTTCCCCAGCCGACCGGAGCGGCCGTGCTGAACAGACCCCAGCCGACCAGAAGCATGGCGGTGATTGTCGAGGATGATCCGAATGCGATCAGGCCCAGGGCAATGACGGCCATGATCAGCGGGATTCCTGCGAGGATCACAAACAGCCGTTTCTGAAGCAGGCGACTGACGATCGTGGTGCCTGCAACTCCTGCCAGCCCCATCAGCAGAAGGAGGAGAGACAGTGTCGATATCGAAACCGCCGTCACTGTTTCAAGAAAGGGCCGAAGGTATGTGAACAGAGCGAACTGGCCCATGAACAGGAGCATGATCGAAGCCATCCCGATCGCCACCGGCGGGCGCAAAAGCAGCCGGAAGACATTCGACGAGCCCTTACTGGAACGCGGAGGCAGGGATGGAAGGCTGATCCACTGCCAGACAAGCGCCAGAAGTGCGAGGGGAACAACGGCAAAGAAGGCACCTCGCCAGCCGATGTAGCTGCCGAGCAGGCTTCCCAGCGGTGCCGCGATCGTCGCCGCGATTGCGTTGCCGGCGTTCAGCATCGCAAGCCCCTTGGGGACCGAATCGGGCGGAACCAGCCGCATGACGATTGAGGTCGACATCGACCAGAAACCGCCGATGGCAATCCCCAGCAAGGCGCGCCCTACCATCAACACGAGATAGTTCGGGGCGAATGTGACGATCGTTCCAGAGATCACCAGGGTTGCCGAGAACGATGCGAGCACCAGCCGCCTGTCCACGCGACGCGTCAGCCCTGCCACGAAAATGCTGGTCGCGACGGCAAAGATCCCAGAGATCGAGATCGCCTGGCCCGCACGACCCTCCGTTACACCGAGTTCCGCGGCGATGGGGGAGAGAAGGCTGACCGGCATAAACTCCGACGCGATCAGGACGGCCACGCACAAGGCCATCGAGATGACTGCGCCCCAGGCAGCAACCGGTACAGGCAAAGTGGCTGCAATCGGGACCGCGGCTACCTCGTCGTTGTTTCTGAAGTCGGGTTGTATGAGAGCTTGTTGTGTCATGGCCGCAATATACGCAACGGCCAGTTCCAAGATTAGCCATTGCAATTCACTTGGACCTATCGCCCTATGACATCAATCACCGATGCTTTGGAGACGGACCATGAAGCGGGAAGATCTCAATGACATGCTTTGGTTCTTGGCAGTGGCAGAGGAGCGGAGCTTCACAAAAGCGGCCGCAAGACTCGGGACGTCGCAATCGACCATCAGCCATACCATCAAGAAGCTCGAAGCTCGGATGGGGCTGCGGCTTCTGACCCGCACAACCCGCAGCGTTTCTCCTACGGAAGCGGGAGAGAGATTGATCCGCTCACTGGCGCCGCGCATCGAGGAGCTTGAGACCGAGATCGACGCGCTAATGGAGTTCAGGGACAAACCGTCAGGCTCTGTTCGCATAACGCTTTCGGATCACGCGTTGGAAAGCGTCGTCTGGCCGAAGCTGCGCTCAGTGCTGCGAGACTACCCTGACATCAAGGTCGAGCTCAACAGCGACAATGGCTTCCGGAATATCGTGGAAGATAAATTCGACGCCGGTGTGCGGCTTGGCGAAAGTGTTGATAAGGACATGATCGCCGTGCGCATCGGGCCGGACTGGCGACTAATCGTCGTTGGCTCTCCGGAATATTTTGCTGGAAGGCCTGCTCCTGAAACGCCACAGCAGCTTGTCGCTCATGACTGCATCAACCATCGGCAGTCGCGCCTTGGAGGGCTCTATAGCTGGGAATTCGAGAAGGACGGCAGGGAGCTTCGGGTCCGTGTAGAGGGTCAACTGACTTTCAATACGTCCTATGCGATGATCGATGCTGCCGTGAAGGGCTACGGAATTGCTTACGTACCCGAAAACCTTGTTCAGCGGCAGCTCGCTTCCGGTGAGTTAGTGCAGGCTCTTGATGACTGGACCCCACTGTTTCCGGGCTACTACCTCTATTATCCAAGCAGAAGGCAGAACTCCCCAGCGTTCAAAATCGTTGTAGAGGCGTTACGCGTTTGAGTTCGAAAAGAGAAGATCGCGTGGTTGGTGCCAACGGAAAGCTTGGCGATGGGGCTTTGGACGAACAGATCAGCGTTGACAAGGTCCTGTTGTTCACAAGGATAAAAACGTAGCGGTGAACTCGTCGGGCCTTAGCCGATATGGTGACAATAGCCGCCGCGCCTCAGCCGCTTGGTGCCGCCTCCTGTGTTTGACACATGTTCTTCTCGTCCAAATCTGTTGCTTATCGATCTCCATCACCTGGAGGCGGGGGTTGTGCAAGTAAGCGGGGTCGTAGGTTCGTATCCCTTCAAGACCGTCAGGTTCAGATCACAGCCCAGAAATTTCCAGGTCTCGGTTCTGCACACAGTGTCCGAATATTGTTGTCTTTCAACATGATCCGGCCGCCCCAGGTGACATAACTTCAGAGATCCAGAACCTCGAAATATCCGGCACCCTCCTCTGTAAGGAGCGGACGAGCATCTTTGAGGGGAACCGTCAGGAGCTCGTCGGTGCAGGCGAATATGACGTGTGGCAGGCCCTGCAGGGTGAAAAGGAGATTATCGGCGTTGAAGTAGACTGCGAGATTGCTCCGGATGAGGTCTTCATACCCACACCCTTTTTCCGTCTCGTCATCGAATTTCGCGCGGTTTTTAAGAATGAACTGGATCAGGCTCTCGCTCGGGCCAAAGCTTAGCAACGAGGGATCCGCGACCGTAGAAGGATCGACCACAGTTCCGTCTCCGTTGGTTGCGGTCCAGCCGCGCAGCAGGGTTTCCGGCACGAGTGCCTTGCCCGTTCGCGCATCGGCGAGACGATGATTCCCGAAATTACTGGGATGAGCGCCACCGCACCAATAGCTGCCACCCTCTGCAATACCGACCAGGCGCGAAGTCAGATGTTCAACCGTTACAGATCCACCGCCGTCATATCCGCTGGTACCATCCGCATCCTGTCCCGACCAGCCGAAGCCAAGATAGGCTCTTGCCATGCAGGAAAAGGCGGACAAGGCAAGCTGCAGGCGCTGTTGCGCCAGGTAGCGGTTGATCGGTGCTGGATCGATTTTTTCAATCGAAAGGACAACCGGATAAGAAAGTCCGGTTCGGCTGTCTTCATCCATGCGGTAGCTTCTGTCGCCAAGATTGGTCGTGACGCCTTGTTTGAAAGGGCGATCCATCTTCAGGAAATCGTAGGGCAAGCTGTCTTTGGTCAGCACCATCGGCTGGTCGGTCCCGGTGAGCGCGTAGCTTGGGTCGAGAGCAGCGAGCAGGTCTGGTTCGCTATCGGAAACCGTCCGCTTGCCCTTCTTGACGAGCTTGACCTGCAGCGTCTTGCCACTCTCTTTGTCCTGCCATGTCCCCAAAAGTCGCTCGCCGCTGCCTTCGGTTTTCAAGTTCCATTCAGCGGCGATAGGCGCAACATCGATGACGTCACCATCGGCGGTTTTGCAGAGCTTTTCGGTACAAGGCTTTTCTTCGGAAAGTAGCATGGCGTCAGGATCCTTAACCTTCATGCCATGCAAAGGGATGTCACCGCCTTTAGCAAGATAGGCATAGCGTCCGGCCCGCAAACCATCGGCACCCGGCGACGCCAATTCAAGGATGACTGGCAGAGACCCGATGGAGCCGACGTAGGTAACCGCCTCAGCCGAATGCGCAACACCGGTTCCGAAGGAAAAGACAATCAAAGCAGCAAGAGGAAGGCGCATGTCTGATCCACATCCGGTTGTGATCGTTCATCTTTAACGCCCACAGCCGCGGTTCGCCAGGGATATGATTGTTCCTAATAAGACGCTGATTGGTGTACGAACCCAAGATCTTGACTTCTGGGCCTGCATGGTGCCGTCGGTTCGGATTGGTTTGAGGCGGTTTGCAGGCTTGACATCGGAGCTACGGCAATCACACATGCCTGCCTTTATGCGGCTAAGGGAGGTTTATCGAGATGCGTCATAGGCTTATCACGGCGACGACCGCCATTATTATGGCTTTTACCACGGGGGCGTCCGCGACAGATATTAGCCAGGACAGCGCCAACAACATCCGTGACACTCTCAATCACCTGCTGCCCAAGGACATCGCCAAGCGTGCGCCCGTTACGGTCACGCCGGCCGGATCGCGCTACGAGATCGGCTACGACTTCTCCAAACTCCTGGCGCAGTTCAAGAAAACGGATTTCGACATCAAGGGCCTGAAACCCTTCAAAATCTTCGCCACACCGCAGGACAACGGGCTCTGGGATCTGGAAGGCAACAACAACCTCAATGTCACTGGGCATTTCATCGGGCCTGACAAGAAGCGCTCGGACTTCACCTATTCGGTTGCCGACATGGTGTTTAACTCGGTCTTCGACCCGGCAATCAGCTACTTCCGCTCCGGTGATTTCAGGGCCAAGGAACTGAAATTTATCTCATCTACCGATACCGAGGTGATCAAGGCCAGCTTCGGCAACATGATCTACAAGTTGACCTCTGCCGAGAGCGTCACTGCCGGTCGCCTGGATTTCGCTGCCGACGGCAAAATGAGCACCTTTGTGGAGCAGGTCAGCGGCAAGGAAATGCCGCCGATCCAGATCTCGGCAGGCAGTCTGGATTTCGATACCAAGGTCAAAGGCGTTGCAGCCAAGGACTTGAAGGAAATGGTCCTGTTCGTGCTCGATCACGTCGAGCAGAAGCATCTCACCAAGGAGAGCGAGACCAAGTTCAAGGACATGCTCGGCAAAGCCTTTCCGTTGCTGAGCTCGCTTGAGGAAACCATCAGACTCAACAACCTCGCCGTCACCAGCGCCGTCGGAAGCGGCGGCGCCAAGTCCTTTGGCTATCACTTCACGGTCGATGGGCCGAGCAACGCGACGCGCGTTGGCGTGGCGATCGATGCTGGCGGCTTGACGCTAGACAGCGTGCTGGTTCCTGAGGGTTACACCGCCTTCCTGCCTCAAGCACTCGATATTCAGTTCGGCGTCCCGGGCATGGATTTCGCAGCCCTTGGCGACGAGTTCATGAAGACGGATTTCACCACGTCAACTGGCGACAGCAGGATGGCGGGACAACAGGCGGCCGCGAAGCTTTTTCCGGGCGGCATCCTGAAGGTTGATTTTCCGAAGGTCAGCGCCGAGTCTAGCGTCTATAACATCGAGGTATCCGGGGAGATGGAAGGCCGCGTCGATACGCAAAAAGACTACAGGGTGAACGCATCGATCGTTGCGCGCGACTACGACAAGACGATCGCGGCCGTGCAGGAACTGGCAAAGAGCAATCCGGATCTGAACAATGCCTCCTTCGGATTGATGATGATCAAGGGTTTTGCCAAGGCCGACCCCGATGGCGCGCAGCGTTGGGACGTAGCGGTCGCCAGCGACGGCTCGGTCAGCGTCAACGGCCAACAGATCAAGGGGCCGGACGCACCGGCCACTGACGAGGCAGCGCCTTCCGACCAGACCAAGCCCTGAATTTCGTTCGGTGACAATCGCGGAGAGCCGGTTACTGGCGGCACGCCCTGCCGCAGACGATCGGAAAGTCCGCGATACCGGCCTCGCAGGCATTAGGGAAGGTTCGCGTCCGGCGGCAGAATTGAACAAATGTCCGATCTGACACAACGAGGCCCTCAGAGGTCATAACAGCGGAAAGTCGTCGTGAAAAAACTTATTTCTATCGTGATCGTAGCGAGCTTCGCGTGTTTAAACCAATCCTCTCCAGCGTGCGCAGACGGTGCCGTAACTGAGCTGTTTCAAAAATATCTGGCCAATGGACGCCTTGATGAGGCAGACGAGCAGATGTTGTCCACAGCTGCCGCAGCCCCTAACAATGCTGACGCACAGTTGGGGCTCGGTCTGGTGCGATCGGCCCGTGCATTCGAAAAACTATCTCGGTCGCTGTACCGCTATGGCTTTGGCTCCAAGTCCGACGGCTATGAGATGTTTCTAGGCCGGGCCTCCGGCAAAATTGCCCGAAACGAAAATCCCGAGGCAATCACATACGACCAGTTTCGCGGCATTCTTGCGGCCTTCATTGAAGATCTGGATGTCGCCGACAAGGCTCTTGCAGCCGTCGGTGAAAAGCCGGCAAAATTGAAAGTCGACCTCTCCGTCGCGCGCTTTGACTGGAATGGCGACGGCAGGGTCGGGCCGGAAGATCACATTGGGCGGGCCTTTTCCAATCTGGACGAGAAAGGTGGGGCGCTGCCTTTCGTCGTCGGTTTTGACACTGCCGACGCCAAATGGCTGCAAGGCTACGACAATTTGCTGATGGCTGCTGCCAAGGCGTGGCTGTCCCATGATTTTTCCGAAAGCTGGAACGGGAGTTTCGGTGTCATCTTCCCACGGGCCGTCTCGACATTGTCGGTGGCCAATGGCAAAGGCGCGGATGACATGACGATGTTCGGCGTCAATAAGGCGCAAGCTGATGACATCGCCGACTACGTCACGCTTATTCATACGATCCGCTGGCCGGTTACCGACACGGCAATGTGGCGCGAAGTGCGCGATCACCTGAAGAAGGTCATTGTACTCAACCGGGAAACCTGGGCACTCATCGACAAGGAAACCGATGACGATCATGAATGGTTGCCGGGGCCAAAACAAAAGAGCGGGGTTCTGCCGTCCTTTAACGTCACGCCTGAACGCATTCAAGCATGGCTCGCAGTCCTCTCGCAGTTTGAAGCCGCCCTCGATGGCAAGATCCTTGTCCCGCACTGGCGCTTCGACAAGGGCATCAACCTTGCAAGAGCTTTCACAGATCCTAAGCCTTTCGACCTCGTGCTCTGGGTAACGGGACCGGCTGCGTTACCCTACCTGCAGGATGGCAAAGCCATGAGTAGCGGCGAGTGGAACCAGATTACCAATATCTTTGAGGGGAATTTCGCGGCCTACGCTTTCTATTTCAACTAATGTGAACCGGCGACGCGTCGCGATGCCGATACGCATGATAACCCACTATAATTGCTCACGTTGACGGGGCATTTCTGTATGCGGGAACACAATTTCGCAAGTCGAAGTGGCTGTCCGTCATTCAAACGCCCCAGTATCATCTATTCATCAAGATAGAAAAGTCCGTGCGATTGACGACTCCTCGCCGCAGTTGCCTTCCAGGGTCAGACCTTATGCGCCGAGGGATGAGGCGACCGGACCGGCTTCCAAGTCTTCGTCCGCCAGCGCGCGCCGTGCATGCGCAGCAGAAAGATAGCGGCCCACAAGTTCCGAAAACGCAGCGGCCTTCATGCCGCGAATGCCGATGGCGTCCAGCTCAATCATTCGGCGCTTGGGCTTCACTTTGTTGTAGAACGAAAACCGCGTGCGGTTGGGCAGCGGCTCGTTTTCCCCGAGATACAACTGGAGAGCAAAACGGGTTGTGGCATAGACCTGATAACCGACGACAGCGTCCCACCGCACCGGCTCGCTCAGCCATGGGGACCGAAGTGTCTCCGGCGTGAACACCATCAACGGGCGGGCGCCGCTGCGGCGGTAGAAGACGACGGCCGCAAGGCACAGGAGCATGCCGGCACCGAGCACCGCCGCTAAGATTGCCTTGAAGCTCTCATTGCCCCCGAAGCCCATCTGGTAGGGGAAGAGATAGGTGCAGGCGATGAACAAGCCGAACAGCACAATGATGAACATCATTGCGCCTGCCATCGGTCCGGTATTTTCATGCACCACCAGTTCCGGCTCGGCGACCCCGGCGGCGGCCGTCTTCAGTTCTTCACGATATTCCGTGCGAACAGCGCTGGCATTGAGCAGGAAGTCCGCTGAAAGGTCGCGGCAAAGCTGATCCCAATCGGAAAACGCACGCCGACCGAAGGATGCAACGCCCGCGCCAGGCGGTCGCGTCGCGTGAGCCAGCAGCTTGTCGTCAATGGCGACGCCGAGCGCCTGGATGCGCTGGATCGTCGGCGGATGGCTGTCGGTGGGGTGGGACTGGCGGCCGTCCAGATGTGCGGCCGGATTATCGACACCACGCTTAGCCGTTGCCTTGGCAATGGCGGCAACGAGATCGGGCCCGAGTCCTTCATTCCCCCGAAAAGCGTCGGTCAAAACAAAATGGACGCCCGGGTCGGCGACGTGAACGCGCACCAGCGCGGATGCGGCGCCGGCCGGTCCGCTGACGGTGCTGCCGTGGCGATCCGCTTCGAACTCCCGCAGCCGGCTCCAGTGGGCAACGGCGGTATCGAAGCGCGACAGCGCGTGGTAACCGAGGCGAAGGCCGGCGGCGATGCCGAAGTCACCATTGATATCGGCACGATAGAGTGCGTCCAGCGAGCGCTGCAGACTGGAATAGATCGGCACGAACCGTTGCGAATATCGCGTATCCTCGCCGGCGAAGTGAGCAAGCTCGTGGCCGACGATGGCGGCAATCTCGGCGGTGTCGAGAAGTTCGAGGAAGGGGGCCGGCAGGTAGAGCGTTCGGCCTTCGATCAGTCTCTCTTCGGGAAGCAGGAGAAGCCGGCTCTCGGTCACGTAGAATCCGCTGGTCAGGCCGACGACGATCGTGTCGGGCGCGCCGGCCTGCATCCGCCCAGCCAGATTGCGGACGAATGTCCAAAGGCCAGGCGCGTCCTCCTCCGTGACGACGCGGGCCCGTTCCACTATTGGCTCCGGCTCGACCAGAGCGAAGACGCGGCGCAGTCCGCGGACAGCGGTGACGGCGCAATAGAGCGCGACACCAGCGAGAAGGATGCCGGCGAGCGCCAGTTTCACGGCATTGCCCGAGATATCGCCCCAGAACGGCAGCGTCATCGTCTCGAACACGGTGGCGCCAACACCCGCAAAGCCAAGTCCCAGCATCACGGCGGCGAGGAAAAAAGGCAACGTCATCTGCAGCCATGTGAAACTGCGCACCAGCTGATCGCGCGACCGGCGGGCTGACCGGCCGGCAAGGCTGGAGCCAAGCAGACCGACCGCTCCGCCGAAAAAGGCAAGCGCTCCACCGGCAATCGTGAGATAGGCGAACGGATGTCGGACTATCGCGACTGTCTGGAGAAGATCGTTCTCGCCGACGGCTTTTTCCAGTTCCGCAAGCGCCATCGAGGCCGGATACGATTGCCCGCCTTCGAAGCGGATCATCGTTCCGGGCGCCTGAGCCGCAATGGGGCGGATTTCCTCCAGCGCGCGGGCCATGTCCTGTCCGTTGGCTTGGACTGACCGGCTGGCTTCGACGGACCGATCAAGCTGCCAGATCCCCAGCCCGGCGAGCGCCAGCGGCAGCAGGATCAGCCAGAAGGCCAAAACCACGCCCGGCGGTATCTGGCGCTTGGCTGCCTCGGTGGGTACTTGCGCGTTGGTCATGACGTCCTCCCTGTCGCAGTATCTTGCAAAAAGCCTCCCAAAGCCGGGCGCCCGGCTTGGGGGAGGCTTCTATCCGCGGTGATTACATCACCCGACAGCTCTCTTAGAGAGCCGCTTCTAGCGCATCGACAATCGCCTTCGTTCGATCGTCGACATCTGCGGAATTGGTGAACGGCCGGAAATTGACGTCCAGGGTGCCGGCTTCGAACTTGACGCGGTCCTTGTAGGCGGATGCAGGGCTCCCAGCCTCCGTGTAATGGACGGTGATCGTCTTGAGTTTTTCGCGAAGCGCCTGCTTGCCCATCTCGTCCCGGGCAATGTCTTTCATGGCATTTTCGAGCGGCGTGAACACCGTTTTGACCAGGTAATCGTCCTGCCCGTAAAATTTGTCGTCACCTGGCAAGGCGAGGCTGTTCCAATCCACCTTGATCGGCACCTCGAAGCCTGCAGCAGTTTGAACGCTCTTCTGCAGCGCTGGAAAATTGTCCTTTTCGAAAGCCGCGATCGCCCGCCTTTCCGCAAGGCCCGGCGAGGTTTGCGCCACTGCCATTGAAGTAAAGGCTACCAAGGCGGTCAAACTGTAGGCGGTCAGAGTTCTTCTCATACTGCTGTCTTCCCTCATGATCCGGTTGTTTTTAAAGAAGGTCTATAGAACGGTGGTTATCTGTCTACCTGCTATGACAATTGTTCGGGTGCTACCTCGCATGCCGCCAAGGGCGGCGAATGGGTAGGTAGCACTGGTTGTCAAAAAGGGTAGAAAGGCGCAAAGATTTCGCGATGAGCAAGTTATGGGACCTATACGCCCACGGCGCGAACGTCGATCCTGCGGTGCACCGGGCGCCGCTACCGCAAGTCAATTATGGTGTCAAAAACCAACTGGCATAGTGGACATCCCGTCCCTCAATCCTTCTTGGATTGGCACCGCGGACAAGGAGCGATCTCACTAAGTCCTTCGGTTTCAACGTAATCGTCTGACTTTCAACAGGCCAATAGTTCGAGTTGGTTCAAGGCGTCAGACTGTAGGCACCTATTGCAACGACTTCTGGTCGATCGCACTGTGCATCTAGTTTCGCGTCACGGCTAAGTGTAAGCGCAAAGACTTGTCGTTAGTACCCGGTCGCTAAAGTCGCTAGCACCAAGCCACTTTCATCCCTAGACACGCAAGTGCATAGAGGCGGTAAACCCAAGCCAACTGCCTCCTTTATGACCACGATCAGGCGGACGTTGTGATTGACTTCTGTATGCGTCGCGTTAGAGGGCGTCTGCTTCTAAGCAAGCTGGAGGCAACGTGTTTGCTCAGCTCTAGTCTGTCGGACTGACGAACATGGATCGGGTGGCCGTCACGGCGGACCGACACGCCACCCGATCTCCCTTATGGGCGCCTGTCGCGGTCTTTAGTTGACGATCAACTTAGCGCGGGCAATGTCGCCTACGAGCGGCCAATTAGCGATTGGCTTCCGCTTGGGAAAGGCGCTCTAATAGTTGCTGAAATTCCTCGTCTGTCACAGGCGGACGATTAGTCGCCATGGCTTGCGAAGCCCGACGCACCATCTCGCTTTTTGCAAGTTTGACAAATTGATCCGACGGGCTAGGCATTCTGATATCCTCTCGCATTAATGACACTAACACCTACCTTCCGAAAATGTTCTCAAGATTCATCGTAAACGGATCTTCAGTCGCAATCGCAGCGAAAGGAGTAGCGCAGAAAACGACGGGCTGCGCTGGCAGGGTGGCCAGGGCAACAGAAGGACGATTTATCACCGGCAACCGGCTGCGTATGCTTCGTTAAGCGCCAAGGAGGTGCTGTAGCTGTCCAGGGATATCTTGCTAGTGGTGTGCCGTGGTTTTTAATGCCTACATGGTTGAACACCAGCACAGTCGCCGAAGAGAACGATAATCTAGCCGTATCGTTTGTTCGGCAGGATCTGCGTGCTTCTGGGCGAAATTACCCTATTAGGACCGTTTCAGACTACGTGCGAGAACGCGGTGCGCTTGCCATGCTGTATTAAGGCCAAGCCTTTCCTGTTTGGCCGTTTCTGATACCGATTAGCTGACCTGTTTAGGAGTAACCATTGCAATCAAGCTGACAATCAGAGAGTGCTTGATAAGAAACTCGGTTTGTTTCAAGCTGACAGCTCACATACCTAAAAATGGCTCCGCGAATTCCTCTCGCTCATGGACACGCCCAAGTCCTGGAGAAATCTTATCATATTGGTAGGAGCGAGTTGCGACGTGCGCACTGTCCAGATGGTGAGTGATATTGCAGCCAATCGCGATAGTGCTGACTTGCCACGGCCGCAACGGCCTCTCGTGAACTGCTCCGTCGAATACGACATGACTGCGGTTCAGTCGATACTGCGTGTCGGGGTAAAGGTCTGACCGAATGCCGTCAACGTAGTTCTCTCTCGGAATTCCAATTGAGACAAAGCCGTGGCCTTGCATGGAAGTTGCTAGCTGACGCAGTTTTCGCACATCAAGACTTGATATTGTTTCATCGGCATCGAGCTGCATGACCCATGGCGAGCGACTGTTTTGCTGAATAAAGTTTCGCTGCGCCGCAAAGCTTTGGGCGAGCGGGCGACCAAGTACTCGTATTCCTCTGGGCAATTCGAAAGTTGGATGCCAACTCTCTTGCTGATCGATGACGATCAAACACTCGGCGAACTCGTCCAATACATCGCAAGCTGACGAAACAGCCCTATCCAGCTCGCTCTCGCGGCACATGATACCTAGTGCGAACGATGCCAGCGGAAATTCTCCTAATGGTGTCGTATATGCATGCCCAGGAACATCACTGTGAGGGCAGGCAAGCGCACGTTCTTGTGCGGCATCGCCAGGCACTATCGCAAGGCCATCTCGTATGGCAATCATCTTGAGAGTGAAGATGTCGAAGCCAACTTCATCAGCCTGCGAACATCTGATTTCGTGGCCGTCGAAGTAGGTAGCTTGATGTAACGCTGCTTTCAAATCCGCGTAGAGTAGACCGCAGTGGGAACACTCGTACTCGTAATGCTTGCGGCGTTGGGAAAATTCTAAAAAGCGGCTGCTCGGTTTGATCTTGCGAGCGGCGCAAAGGCTACACCTTGGTTCTGTCGTTATGGTGTTCAGGGCGATCTCGACACTTCTAAAGCAGTTGATCCGATGCACGCCGCAAGGTCGTCAACCAAGAGCCGTGACTTGAAGCAGCAGGTTATTTGCGACCGTCAGCCATCATTCCGTTGGCAACCTCTCGGCAAGCACAAGGCTCGAAGGCACTTGCCTGCCGCGTTCCCCCGCCACGTAAGTCTCGAGAAAGGCCAGCGCGTTCCTGAACCCGTTCACGGTGTATGGTTTTTCGATCCCGCCGATGGCGCCGGCGTAGTCCGTCGGTATACGCTTGAGATTGCCCGATACGAACGTGTAAGGCACACCCCGCGCGGCCAACTCCCGTCCCACGTCAATGCCTGTCGGTCCGTCCTGCAGGTGAATGTCGACGAACGCGAATTCCGGCGAGGCATCCGAGACGAGGGCTTTCGCCGTCGCACTCTCGGCCGCGATGCCAACTACCTCGTGGCCGGCCGATTCAAGCTCGCTTTCCATCTCCATAGCGAGAAGCGCCTCGTCTTCGACGATCAGTATACGCATCTTTCAGTCCTTGTGTTCGTCGACGAGCATGGTGACATGGACATCCGTTCGATCTCCTTCGCACTTTTTTTCAATCCTCGCACCGAGCTGGCGCGCGGAAGTTTCCAGCAACAGCGCACCGAACGCCTGTTGCCCTTTGTCCACCTTGACGGGTGATGCTGTGTCGCTGACCCGGATCAGGAAGTGCCCGTTCAGCCGTCTGACCTCGACGTGTATCTGGCCGCCGTAGTCACCAAGGCCGCGGCGTATGGCGTCTCCGACGAGCTCATTGACGACGAGAGCGATAGGAGAGGCTTTGGCGGCAGGTACAATGACCTCGTGTAGGTCCATCCTCACCTCGATGTCGGTTCGGTTCAAACCGCCTATGCGGTCCTGGATCAGTTCCCGCGTGAATTCGGCGACGTCGAAGTGACCAATGTCGTCGTTGTTGAGAAGTTTGCGCTGTACGGTGCTCAACGCTTCGACGCGGTCGAGCACGGAACGCAGCGTCTTCCTGGCTATTTCGTCTTCCGAGATCCGCGCCTGAGCCTTGACGATCGACGCGATGGTCATCAGGTTGTTCTTCACGCGGTGGTCCACCTCGTGGACGAGGACCGTCTTCGTCTCCAGAGCGCTCTGCAGATCTGCCGTCCGCTTTTGGACTTCCTCCTCGGCAAAATGGCGGGCTGCCGCGAGTTCGGCTTCCTTGCTCTTGATGTTCGTAAAGTCGAGCTGCGACGCGAAGAAGTAGATCACCTCGCCCGCGTCGTCTCGCACGGGGCTGACGAACAGCGCGTTCCAGAAGGAGGCCCCGTCTTTCCGATAGTTCAGGATGTCGATGGCCAGGTCTTTCTCGGCGGCGACCGCGTCCTTTATTCTGGCGATGGCTTCGGGATCCGTGCCCTCTCCCTGAAGCAGGCGGCAGTTGCGGCCGACGAGCTCCGCCTGGCTGTAGCCCGAGAGCTCGCAGAACGCATTGTTGCAAAAAATGATCGGATTGTCGTGCTGACGGGGGTCAGTGATCAGCATCGGCATCCGTGTCGCTTTGAACGCCGCCGAGAACGGGTCTTCGTACATGTGCTCAGCGAGAAGCCTCTGGCCCGCCTGACGTGCAAGACGGCGCTCGACCGTTTCCTTCATCACGTAATCCGATCAATGGAGTAGTTGCCGTAACTAACGACCGTGCTGAGAAGGTCAATAAGACGGATCACAATTAGCTCATGTCCCGCATATCGCTTGTTTTAACGCGTGTTCCTGTTATGTCCTACTTATCGAAGGAAGACGGTTGTCCCGCCCTTAGTCGGCGTGAGCTGCCAGTACAAGCAGAGGCCGCCTATGCTTCAACAAAACCTCACCGCATGTGATGTCGAACCGATCCACGTCCCCGGTTCCATCCAGTCTCATGGCATTATGCTGATCGCCGACGCCCATACGCTTGTCTGCATAGGCGAGGCGGGTGACGTTGATGGCTTTCTCGGACAGACGGTGGTTGGCCAGCGGCTCGACGACGTCCTTAGCGCTTCGGCGCTCGGCCGAATGTCGGCGATCGCGACCGGAAAGGTCGCAGTGCTTGGTCGTGTGGATGCGAGCGGAGGACCCTTGAACGCCGTGGCGTATCGCTCGGGCGAGTTCGCCGTCGTCGAGATGGATAGGGCGGAGGAGACGGCCGTCGAGGCGGTCCCGTTCCTGGTCGACCTTGATGCCGCCAGCACACGCTTCGAACGTTCCGCAAGCGTCGCCGAGCTGTGTCGGAGTGCTGCGACGGTGTTCCGGGAGCTGACGGGCTACGATCGCGTCATGGTCTATCAGTTCCTCGATGACGATGCCGGCGTCGTGGTGGGCGAGAGCGCCGCCTCCGGCAACTACAGCTTCATGAACCACCACTTTCCAGCGTCCGACATCCCGAAGCAGGCAAGAGCGCTCTATCTGCGCAACAAGGTCCGCGTCATTCCGGACGTTGACTACCTCCCGCGGCCGATCCGTTCGGATCGCGACCTGCGCGGTATCGACCTCAGCGACTCGACGCTGCGGAGCGTCTCGCCGATCCATATCAAGTATCTGCACAACATGGGCGTGAAGGCATCAGCCTCGTTCTCGATTATCAAGGACAACGTGCTGTGGGGGCTTATCGCCTGCCACCATCACCAGCCAAGAACTATTCCTCTTACCGCGCGCATGGGATGCCAGACACTCGCGAATTCGTTCGCGCGAAAGATCAAGTCGAAGGAAGATGCCCAGGTTCATCGGGAGCGCATCCGGCTGCGGTCGCAGGAGGACGCTGTCCTGGCGTTGCTCGGACCGGAGACTTCCCTCGACGAGCTGTTTGCCAAATCCGGAGAGAAAATCGCGAAGATGCTGCATGCGGACGGCTTCGCCGCGGTTCAGGCTGGCGAGCTCTTCGCATACGGCAAAACGCCCGATCCCATCGATATCCGCAAGTTGGCCGATCACGTGCGGGTTCCGGCCTCGCAGCAGGCCTATGCCACGCCGAGCCTGTCGGCGAGTTGGGCAGAGGCAGTGGCCTTCACGGACATAGCCAGCGGATTGCTGGCGGTCACCATGTCGACAGAAGTACCAACCATCCTCATGTGGTTCCGTGCCGAACACGTCGAAGTCCTCAGATGGGCAGGCAATCCACACAAGGACACGTCGCACGATCCATCAGCGGTCCTAACACCGCGCTCGTCATTCGAGGCGTGGAGCGACGAAGTTAGAGGCAAGGCGAGACCCTGGTCACATGCTGAGATCGAGTCCGCGAGCCGCGTCGTGCGTCTGATGCTCGAGTACCGCAATAACCAGCGCCTGCGCGAACTGAACCGCGAATTGACGATTAGCCTGCGGGAGAACCAGGGGCTCGTTTCTCAGAAGGACTACCTCCTCAAGGAGGTCAACCATCGGGTCCAGAACTCGCTCCAGCTCGTCTCCGCCTTCCTGCGCTTGCAGGCACGGGGTGCGACGAGCGAGGAGGTAAGACAGAACCTCGACGAGGCGCAGAAGCGGCTAAACGCCGTTGCGCTTGTCCATCGTCGCCTCTACCAGGACGAGAGCGTCGAGATCATCGACCTGTCGCGCTACATCGAAAGCCTGATGGAGGAGATGACGACGTCGATGGACGAGAGGTGGCAGGACAACCTGACACTCGACCTGTCGCCAATCCTGATCGCCACCGACAAGGCCGTCAATGTCGGCCTGATCCTCACCGAGCTGGTCATCAACGCGCAGAAATACGCCTACGACGGCATGCCGGGACCACTCGCGATCAAGCTCGAACAGCACCGGAACTCGTTCCGTCTTATCGTTTCCGATGTCGGCCTTGGCAAGCAGAAGACCACGGGCGGGAGAAGCGGTTTCGGCTCTCGCATCCTTGCGGCAATCATCGACCGTCTTGAAGGCAACATCGACGAGGAGGACAACGCGCCTGGTCTGCGGGTCGTCGTTACAGCACCGATCCAGTGAGTGTTTAGTCCTCACACAGCGATCGTTACCTCAATGATGAGCACGCAAGATCAGCCGAACAAGTCTTTCGTCTGTGTCGGAAGCCCCCCGAGGCCACCGACCTGCATGTAACGTGGCAGCACTAACATTCGCTCGGCGGGCAGGGGACGTTGAAGGGCCTTCGCCTCACTCCACGGCACGGTCAACCAAATCTCGCATTCTTCCTTCGTTGTCAAAAGAACGGGCATGGCCTTCGGATGGATAGGTTTTACGATCTCGTTGGGGTCGGTCTTCAGGAAGGCATAGAGGTCGTGTTCTCCCTCGCGCGGCGAATCTTTCGGACCGTTGGCATCCGTCGTGATTGTCGATGGCACTGATGAGGCAATCCGGATTGCCAACGACAACGACTACGGCTTTTCCTCTGCAATATTCAGCCGGGACGTCACCCTTGCCCTCGATTTGGCGAAGCGACTGAATGCAGGGATGTCGCATATCAACGGCGCAACGCTTGATGACGAGGCTCAGATACCGTTCGGAGGGGTTAAAGATAGCGGCTACGGTCGGTCAGGTGGCGCAATCGGGTTCGAAGAGTTCACCGAGCTCCAATGGATCACAATCGAAGGTCCGCAAGCCCCGCGATATCCGATCTCCGAACAACAGCGTTGACCGAAGTGTCGGCTTGAGGGCCGCAGCGATGGTCCCTCGATGACCATTCTACGAAGGCGCTTATGCTGCACACAATATTCGTCTAGCTTGCCGTCGCGGCATTCGCTGGCAGTTTGTGAGAGGCTTACCGGTATCTTTCTAGCGTCCAGTACTCAGGACAGGATTAGCTTTCTCTGTGCTCGGGATGCGTATAGCAAGCCAGCGCCCTGGCGTAATGCCAAAGGTTTTGCGGAAATGGCGCGTAAAATGTGCCTGATCAACAAAGCCGGCATCAGCGGCCGCCGCCGCAAGCCCCTGTCCTTCCACCATGGATCGTTTCGCCCGTTCCAGGCGGCGCATCACAAGGTATCGGTGGGGGCTTGTACCCATCAACCGTCGAAACTGTCGCGCTAACTCGTACCGGTCCAGTCCTGTTTCCGCCTCCAGGGCCCTGGAGCTTACGGGTGCTGCGCAGCGGTCTTCGAGGAGGTCCCGAGCTCTCAGGACAGCGGACCGTGCCGAAGGAGTTAGCGTTTTTCCCGGTGTACCCGCCTGCCGGGAAAGGCCGGCAGCTAGCCGCATCACCACGTCATCCATCAACAGGTCAGACAGCTGCTCGTCCAGGTCAGCGAGTATATCTCCAAGCGCCTGCCGTATCCCTTCATGGGCTAACACAGGATCAGGAACAAAGGGCACCCCTGTGCGATGACCGTCAACGGCGCTGATCAGGTCCGGCGGGAGATAGATCATGCGGTAGATCAATCCATCGTCAGTGCCGGCAGCTCCATCATGCAGCTCGTCGGGATGAAGCACGATAACGTTGCCGGCATTGCTGAAGCGCTCGACCCCACGATAGCGGAAAGTCTGCAGGCCATGGAGGGTCAGTCCAAGCCCGTACGTGTCATGGCGATGCGGTGAGAAGGCGTTGCCATGAAAGCGAGCCTCGATGCGCTCCACCCCATGTGAGGAGTCGGCAACACGCATCCCGTCAGCCGGACGGGCCTGGCACGAACGTTCAAGACCGCCCCGTCCACCTGGCGCTAAGTCTGCGTTTGAGTTCACACCCAAAAAGGAGTTCCGTTGCATGTTTGACACCAAGATCGCGATCGTAATCCGCGATGATCTTGCAATTTGGCAGAAGCTGAACGTGACCGCGTTCTTGACGAGCGGCCTTGTCGCCCAGTCGCCGGAGATTATCGCGAACCATACCGGGATGCGCACGGTCATGTCTACAACCCGATGACCATCCAGCCAATGGTGGTGCTCGGCGCAGATCAGGAAACGTTACGCAGCGTCCACAGGCGTTCCGTTGAGCGCCACGTGAGAATCTCCGCCTACACCGAGGAAATGTTTGGGACTGGCTACGACGCTGCTAACAGGGCTGTGTTTGCTCAGTTCTCGCCAGATGACGCGAAACTCGTGGGACTCGCCCTGCGAGCCGAAAGGAAGATCGTCGACAAAATCGTCAAGGGAGCCAGGATGCATCCATGACCGCATCTGAATGATGCCGCAATGGCAGCGTCGCTCCGGTCGTCCTCGCTATCGGCCTGATCGGCGCTGGGCCAAACGATTGGAGCTACCCGCCCGCGGCATCCCTATTTGGCGCGCGGCTCTAGCCGCCGGCGAGACAATTGCGAAGTTTTGAGGATCGTAAGCGCGCAAACGTTTGGCGCTCAGCCCGCTTACGATCCCGTGGAATTCGCTCGATCAGGTCAAGGACGCTTGTAGATCGCTCCAGCTTTTACCGACAACGTCCCGGAAGCGGTGATGCGGTGACCGGCAGTAACCCTTACACAAGTGCCCTCTCGAGTTTACAATCGTCCGGAGCTAGCGAAACGCATCACCCTTCATCGAATATCAGAACTGCTTGGGCAGTCCATCTACGGGAGGTAGCTGCGGTAAAGTCGGGCGATAGACTTCTTGGTATGAACTCTCAGAGATCTGGACCAGCTACCGGTTGTTTAGCGCTCTGTCGTTATGCCTTTAAGAACGTCATCCACGCATCCCGAACCACACTAGAGCTATTCCTACTGCTATGCAGCAGCTGACGGTTATGAGCGCGTAAGTGTAATCCACCGCACGACCTTTGGTTAGGACGTGATGATACCTACAACATATAATTGTTCCGTAACGGTTTCCGCTGTCGCTTATGGCTCGTTTACTCACCAACGAACACTTTGAGCGGGTTGTTTGGTAACCTAGCGTATCGTGAGAGCCATGACTACAAGATCAGGCGCGGATCGCCAAACGGCGCACCTCGCAGCGGCGTTCTGTACGCTCTAGGGGCTCCCACGTCACCTAATCATCGGTGCTTACTGGTTGTCGGTGCCGCTTCTAAGATTTTCTATGTCAGTTGACGTACCGAGCCACTCGACAATGAATCCGTCCGCGCTACGCACCGGCGTAGCGCGCGTGTGAAACCGACGGTACGCATTCGTATTCGCCTCCCTGATGCGATACTCGATCTCGAACCCACCTGTCTCGATCGTTTTTGACCAAGCCGCCAGCGCAGCGGCCCGGTCATCAGGGTGAACTGGGTCGAGCCAACCCATTCCATGACTGTCAGCCTCGGCCTGACCGGTATACTCCGTCCACTGCGGGCCCGACCAAGTTAAATTGCCACCCTCGGCGGCACGCCAAACAAGCTGCGGAATACCTTCCAAAAGTGCTCTTTGCCGGACCTCGGCCCTAGCAAGCTCCTCCTCAATGACCTTCAGAGCCGTGACATCGTGACCAATGCCCCCAATATGTAAAACGTTACCTCGATTGTCCTTGATTGGGAAATCGGTGTTCCGTAGCCAGCGGATAGCACCATCTGAGGGCCGCTTGATACGATATTCAAAGGTAACCCATTCGCCTACCAGCACGCGCTGCAGGTTTTCGGCAGCCAGTTCACGGTCTTCAGGGATTATGAGATCGAGCCATCCGATCATATTGTCGCCACGCAGGGCTTCCTCTCGATCTAGTCCGTAGATCACCTCAAATGCGGGGGTTAGATATGACCACTGGAACGTCTTGGCATCACGTATCCAAAGAATATCTTGGGAAGCTTCGCCAAACTGACGGAGCTGATCCTGGATCTCTGACAATGCGGCTTCGGCACGTGCACGATCCGACACATCGATGAAAGTGACGACCGTGCCATCGATCCTGTCCTCTACCGTTCTGTAAGGTCTCAGGCGCATCGAAAAGTCCCGGCCGTGGCGGGTGGAAACTTCGCGCTCAACCGGTATTAGGTCCCGCAAAACCTTTCGGGCGTCCTTATCAATGTCGTTGTAGTCGAGATGGTGGGTGAAATCGGTAATCGCCCGACCGATGTCGTGACGAGTAATGTTAAAAAGTTCTGCCACGGGCGCAGTAAACATTCTGATCCGGAGATCTGCATCAAGGAAGAGCGTGCCGATTTCAGTTGCAGCCGATAGATTCTGGAGGTCGCTGTGGGCCTCTGAAATGCTGTCGAGCTTGTTCTTAAGTTCTGCGTTGACTGTGTGCAGCTCCTCGTTGATGGACTGCAATTCCTCTTTTGAAGTTTCCAACTCCTCAGCAGTGGAACGATACTCCTCATTCATAGATTGGAGCTCTTCGTTCGCGGCTCGTAGCTCTTGAACCAACGCGTCATGCCCGTTGCGGCTCATCATCAACGCTTCTTGCGAGGCTTTCAGTTCGGCGTAGATCCGTCTTACTTCACCAGGCCGGCTGTCGGTGATTTCGTCCTGATCATCGCTCTCTGCGACGACGCCGCCATCCAGGAAGAAAACAAGAGCGCGTGGAGATCTTGTGGCGTCGTCTTGAAGGGGAGTGACCTGCAGTGCAACCCGTCTCTTGCTTTGCTCAAACGCAACGATGCTGGGCAACGTGACCGTCGGCTCACCCATTTCAAGCGCTCGAGCCAAGGCAATCCCAAGATCCAAGCGCAACTCTGCTCTGACAACCGATGTGAGTGATTTGGAGACAGGTCCTGCTGAATGCAGGATGAAGCGACCGGCGGTCGGGGACAGATGAAGAATGTTCTGCCTATCATCGACAAGTGCACTCGCCGGTGCATGTTGCTCAAGTGCCGTGACATGAATTTCCGCCGCTGGCGCAGCCGTCCTCTCAACCATCTGAGTTGCTACCCGGTGACTTGAAAGCTTCTGAGGAGTCGCAAATTGTGGCATGATCGGTAGAAGTTGCGCACCATGGAGCTTGGCGCTGTAAATTCTAGCCTGCCGATCGACGGGCGAGAACAAGTCAGTAGCAGCGTCTACCGTTTCCGCTGAACCGAGAAAGAGGTAACGTCCACCGCGGAGACCGTAGCTAAACAAAGAGCACACTTGGGCCTGTAGAGTGCGCTCAAGATAGATCAGCAAATTACGGCACGTTACCAGATCCAGCCGCATGAACGGCGGCTCCTTCAGAATGCTGTGCTTGGCAAAAAGGATCGTATCGCGCAGTTCCTTGCGGACACGAAAATGCGAACCTTCATCAATGAAGAAGTTCGCTAGCCGCTCCTGAGAAACATCAGCCTCGATTGCCCGTGGATATCGCCCTTCTCTAGCGAGTGCGAGGGCGTTCTCGTCCAAATCGGTCGCGAAGATTTGGAGGGGTATCCGGACATTCTGTCGTACCATTTCTTCATGGAAGAGAATAGCGACGCTGTAGGCTTCTTCTCCGGTCGCGCACCCAACGACCCAGACACGAATACTGTCTTCGACATCCGCATCGTAGCCACTGACCAGTGGCCTTATAGTCTGTGTGGCCAGCGCCTCGAAAGCTTGCTCGTCCCGAAAAAACATCGTGACCGAGATCAACAGGTCGGAGAAAAGGTTGTGCGCCTCGTCAGGGGTACTGGTGAGATAGTCGGCGTATTCACTTAGGGTTTTAGCTCGACAAACCTGCATCCTGCGAATGACCCGGCGCATGACCGTTGCACTTTTATAGGCCGAGAAGTCATGGCCGACACGCGATCGGAGCACAGCAATGATGCGGCGCAACTCGATTGTCGATCCAGCGACATCAATTGAGCGGACTGCGTCTTTGCTGCGGGCAACTTCGGAAAGATATTCGACCAGGCGGGCGATCGGTGCAACGAAATCCGCAGAGCCAGTTGCAATCGCATTCTGCGGCATGGACGGAAAGCTGGCCTCTGAGGGGTCTTGAACCATGATGACCCCGCCCGCTTCCTTCACGGCGGTAACACCGAGAGCGCCGTCCGAGCCGGCGCCCGTCAATACGATAGCGACACCGTCGCCTCGAGCTGAAGCCACGGATCGGAAAAACATGTCGATTGGAGCACGCCTTCCACGAACCTCCGTAAACGGCCTGGCTGCAATCCTGTCACCTTCAATGACAAGTTCGCGGTCCGGCGGTATAACGTAGACGCAATTCGGTCTTAGCTCAGGGGAGTCGTCCACCTGATAGACAGGCATGGTAGTGCATACCGCTAAGATATCACGCAACGCGCTCCGCTCGTCCGGCGACAGGTGAAGGATTACGACATAAGCGAGCCCCAGATCAGGAGCAACCTGCCGAAACAGATTCTGAAGTACCCCGACGCCGCCAGCAGACGCTCCAATAGCGCACACGGGCACGAAATTTTTCTCGGGCGGGGAGGCAGTGTGCATCGAGTTGGTCATATCGCCTTTGCCTGGTCAAATCACAGCCGATAGAACTGCGCTAGACCATTTATAAGCAGACGTAGTCCGAACGCTAGGCAACCGACTTCGCGTCGGGCGATTTCTTTTGAATGTCCTCAAGTGTTTTGAGAACCTTGATGATTTCATCTGATGAGCAGGAATAGTAAATATTCTGCGCGTCTCTTCTAACGCCGACTACGTCTGCGTTTCTTAATTTTTTAAGATGTTGAGACAGAGCCGACTGGCTGAGATCCACCTCAGCCGCAAGGGCCGATACGCTCCACTCGTTTCTCGAAATAAGCCCGAAGACCTTCAATCGACTAGGGCTGGCAAGGAGCGCAAGTAGGTCTGCGGCTTTATCGACATCGAACTTGAAGTCGCGGTCCATTTCTATATCCTGATCTGGAACAAACCAAAACACTCAGGTCATTGCGAGTGACGTTCAACCTGCGACTACAAAAGGCTACACTATTCCAAAAGTCACTACAATGGTCGTCACGGAGTATCTGAGATGCATCACGCGGAGCGCACGCGAGTCCTTGCGGAAGAGATCGAAGGGCTTCTCCTAGAGGTTCGAGCCAATATTGGGATCAGTCGCGGCTTGCTTCGAGAAGCTCCATCTCGCGTCGACCACATCGCGAACGAAAGGGTGCTGTTCGTCATCCCTGATATGGGTTTTTTCAGCTGGTTCGTGAGCGGAAATCTGTTTCATGCAGACAGCATTTTCGCCAGCCTGCACGGCTTGAACCTTCAGGATCTTTCGGTTGGATTGCCAGTCGAAATCGTGCTTTCGCATATTGACGACTACGATCAGGCGCACATTGCGGGCGGCTTGCATCAAGCAATAATAACAGGGGACCGATGCGCCTTTGAATACTTCACCGTTTCAGCCGGCGGTAGACGGCAAGTTGCGATGATTGGAACTTGTCTGAGAGATACACAGGGCAAACCCTCATTTTTTTGCGGCATCGTCACAGAAAAGAAAGCAGACCTACTTCTCGACGCATCCGAACCTTTCAAGACCTACTGTGACGCAGCACTCGCGCTCGCAAATGAGCGGGGCAACCTGCTCGCTGCGCGGTATCTCAAGTCCGCGCTAAATACTGTTCTGTGATCGAGAACCGATGCTTGGCAAATAGATAGTGATTGTAGGAGACGCCAGCCGGTTGGCAAATGATGCACCGTCTAGACCAAAACCTTTGCGTTTCGCCTCGTCAAAAACATCTATCAAGTGCAGCATTGCACGCTTGCGCCAGTTCTTGTGTTCAAGAAGGGTATACGAGCGCTACGCCGGTCCGCGTCATTTGGCCTAAATGCGTCAGAGGCGGCATGCATTTCTTCGATAAAAGCGTGTCTCGACCAACCGTCAGCTTTAGCAAGCGCCAGGATGAGCGGATCAGTAAGAAGTTCCGTAAGTGTCATTTCTTCATGTTTTGCCATCGTCGCCTACTCCTTGTAACTACTTCGATAACTTGACCACAAGTTCGGGCAGTGTTACCAGTCTGTAACGCAATTTGTTACAGACCGGTCACACCTATGTCAATCCGTAACTCCTCCACCGCATCCGTTGAACCTGAACGAAAGGGTTCAGTAGCTCCGCGTGAGCGAATTGTGTCATGCGCTGCTGAGTTGTTTCGAAGGTTTGGCATACGCGGCATTGGCGTTGATGCTATCGCGGAGGCCGCCCATACCAACAAAATGACCCTTTACCGGAAATTTCGGTCGAAAGACGATCTGCTGTGCGAGACCCTGCGACAGGTAACGCAACATGCGTCGGTTTTTTGGACTGAACTCGATCAGGACGACCAAACGGATGCTGCCGCGAAACTTACATCTTGGGTAGAATTTCACGTCCAGCGGTTGGAGCAAGAGCCGGGAGGATGCGATTTGGCAAACGCGGTTGTCGAGCTTCGAGACAACACCCACCCCGCCTATGCAGTTGTCCAAGAATTTAAGACGGAGCAACGAAACCGACTGGCGGCTTTATGCACGGCAGCTGGAGCTACCGATCCTAATCTACTCGCTGATACGCTTTCTCTGTTGCTGGAAGGCGCGCGTGTGTACCGCCAAGCCACGGGGGCCGATGGTTCCTCACGTCGTCTGCGGGAGTCTTGCAATGCGACCATCGAAGCGTTTGCCCGTCATGAGAGCAACCAGTAGTAACTAAGCTCAGCAGGCATCCGGCGTTCTCTTTGCCACGTAACTCCGGCTGGCTACGGTTCGTCGGAGGCTGTTTCTTGGGGTTCCTGCCATTCGTTTAGCGCGAGAGTTGTGTTGGCTGAGACAGCGGTTGCTACCTGGTAGCTCGGGGGCAGGGCCCTCAGAGCTACACTCACTCTACGGGAGTCTGAAGAGCGCACAGCCTAGACCAAGGCTTATCAACGTGGACAGCATCTATTGACCGCTGAGTCTGCTACAGAATTGCGACAGCGAAGCAGCGCGTGAAACATTCTACAGCCCACAGCGTCCGTTCCTCGACTATTGCAGCGCACACCTGGGTTTCGTCACGACGGCGCTGCAGCGGTGTTGATCTGCTGTAGGTCGTAAGACTGTTTCTTTAGTGTTCTCGACGATTGCATTGATGTCGAATTTCTTCCACAAAATTCGGCATGACGTCGTTCTGGTGCTGTTGGTTGGACGCGACGATCAAGGGTGGTGTCTAGTAGCATCCTTAGAAGACCGCGGAGAAAGTTCACGGATTGCCTGGCCGACAATCGCCGTTTGTTGATAATAGCCCGTTTGCGCAAGAGGTGGAAGCTGGTTAAGAAGGCCAGGACATGATCAGTCTAGAGCTTCGAGCGCGGCCGTTCATCCTCGACTGCCTCCCCAACATCGACCGCGCGCATCGGCTCGAACGAACTCTATTTCATTAGCGCGTGGGCTTGCATGGATCACCTCAGTACAGACGACAGGATTAAGGTTCGCGATATCTACGAGAACCTCGTTACGGCAGATTGGTTTAACCGGAACGCTGTAACCGAGCGCGAACTCTTGATTCTTGTGCTCAGCAAAGTTCGGCAGGAAGTCTCCTCGAACCTGTTGCAAGAGTGCCGTGCGGAAGCACTGTCCCGCTTTTTCAAATAAGGCGATTCAAACCTAGTTCGATATCTACCTCGATTGCAAGGTTGGCATCGGTGCTGAAAGTTTTTCTTTCATCTCAGGTTTTGCGAGCTTTAAAGTCAGTACCGACACATAGGTAATTCGTGGACCACTGAATATTAGAAATAACTAAATTAGGAAAGACAATGACAGAACGTAGGTTGAACGAAGGAAGTACAATTTTTGCGAGTGAATGCAGTTATGCTCTTTGCACTATATTTGAAGTACGACCGGGCTACTTTGACGACAACGGATACGGATCGGTCGAAACGTTGTCGTGCCGTTGATCAATTGATCCGCGTTCTATCGGCCCCTTGCAGGGCGATGCGCAACTGGTGCCAGACGAGATTGAAACGCTACGCATGCTGAGTGGTGAACCCTGCCAGTTGTTAAATTTCATGTATATCTGGATTTCGTGCGCATGAGCGACGCCCACGAGAAATCGAGGGCACCCCGATTCTGCAAGGACCAACCAGCCGCGATAAGCAGACGATAACTGCTCGCGATCTCTCCTCCGTTATGTCTGTAACCCTCGTTTTACGCAACGTGAGCTCGCATAAATATTGGTGTACCTCAGCCAAATGTCTGCATGGTATAAGCCTCGTGTGTCGACCGAAGCCGCAGGGAGCCACCGCGCCACATGTCCTATCGCACCATGTTCCCGCACCTTATAGCGGCAGCTCTGTTTCTTCTTGGCCCGCCACTTGCCTTCGCAGAGGAGCCGGCCTTGCCGCGTGGTGCCGAGACCGCGGGTAACGCGCTGCCCAGCGAAATCATGCTACGCGCGGCACCCCTGATGCAGGCGGGCAGTGGTGACGAGGCGACGTTCTGGTTCTATGCCGGACAACTTCGATGGCGCTCACGCCTGAGCGGCGGCCCAGCTCAGGACCCGACCGGCGAACCCGCTCTGTTCTCG
>NZ_LMOF01000010.1:0-1348 GCF_001423215.1 Rhizobium sp. Leaf321
AACGAGGTCTGGATCATGCCGGATCCCGATCCGCCAATGATCGGCGAGCCGACCGACCAACTGTGCAGCGTCGCCCTGTTCGATGGCGACGACGTCCTGCAGGAGGTTGGCTCCGATTGTCCGAGACCACGTTTCGTCGCAGTGCTGGAAGCGTTGGCGGCGTCCGCCAGCAGGCGAGCCAGTTCGCAGGGGCATGCGCCGGCTCCTCCTTCCGCGGAGGCGTCGATCGGCTCAGCGCATCGCGAGCCAGATGGCACGCTGGTCCTATGGCTGCGAGCCACAAACCAAGACGGGTCCGTCGTCGGACATGGTGAGTTGCGCTACTCGCCGAGCGACCATCACTATGACCGTGTCCTGCGCCATTTGAGACCGATCCCGCCGGGCGGTGAGGTTCTTGTTTTACCATTTCCACCACGCTGGCCGGACGAAGCTGCGTCGCCTCAGCGACCAAGGTCGTAGGTCGCCGTCGCAATCACCTGGGCGCGGTCACGTCGTGCACCCGGTGCGTCGGCACGGCTGAGGACCAGCGCCAGCTTTGGCTCCTTACGCAGTCGGAAGAAGGTCGAGACCATGCCCTCTTGGCGCTTCTCGCCGATGCGCTCCCAATGATCAGAGAAGTCCGGCGAGGCGGCCATGGCTTCGGCCGCCGGCTGGAAGTCGACCCCGCCGCCGCCCGTGATGTGGCACATCGGGATGTCGCGCGAGACCACCAGCGCGTAACCCTCGTTAGGTCCGGCATTGATCCGCCAGTAGCGGTTGCCGCGTCGGAGGGGCTCAGGGGGGAGGAGCGGCTCGGGCAGTTTCTCGGTCTCGTACACCGCGCTGCCAAGATCGATGGCCGCGAGGAAGCGCGCCGGATCGTTCAGCCAGCTTGACGGGTCGAGGACCCAAGTCTCGCAGCCGCGCAGTGCGCCTTCCAGACCGCTGCGCACCGGATCCGCGACAGGCCTATCCTGCGCCGATGCGGATCCGGAGATGGCAAGTAGCATCGCGGCGAGCAGCAGGCGGAACAAGCGTTCCATGTCGATGCAACACCTCATGCGCAGCATTATCGGTTCTCCAGACCACGTGAGGCGCGCTCAGCTCTGATCATGCCAGCTTCTCGGCCGATCTGGTCTCGAAGGTCCCTCAGTCCTGCCCGCATCCGCTCGTGTACAAGCGGATCCAGCGAAAGATCGGGATAATGTGCGTCCCAAAGAAGCACGGCGTCGATCGTCCGCTGGAGCTTGGGGATATCGCCGAAAGCCCAATTATTGACGGGCGGCCCGAGTGTCTCGAACAGCGACGAGAACAGAGCGGGTTCGCCGGTCGGGTCCTGAGCTGGGCCGCCGCTCAGGCGTGAGCGCCA
>NZ_LMOF01000011.1:0-2500 GCF_001423215.1 Rhizobium sp. Leaf321
TCCATCCTTATGGATGGCATTGCCTTTAATAGACCTGGCAGCGACCTACTCTCCCGCGTCTTAAGACGGAGTACCATTGGCGCAGGGGTGTTTCACGGCCGTGTTCGGAAAGGGAACGGGTGCAGCCACCCCGCAATGACCACCAGGTCGATTAAGGGCAATGTATGCGTGGCAATGGGCGACCATTGCAACGCTTTATCGAGAAGCTGGCGGGGGCGAACCCCCTTTTGTCTTAGTTGAACACGTCTTTGGTGCAACAAACCGGACGAACACTGACGTGTTCGCCGGGCCCGTCGCAAAGGCTTTCGCTTTCGCTCTGTCAGGACCAACGCTCACGCGTTGGCCTTGAGATGAGCATAGTCAATGAGAACGATGAAGCCAATCGGGCTATTAGTAAGGCTAAGCTTCATGCATTACTGCACGTCCACACGCCTCCTATCAACGTGGTCGTCTTCCACGGCCCTGATAGGGAATACTCGTTTTCAGGTGGGTTTCCCGCTTAGATGCCTTCAGCGGTTATCCCTTCCATATATAGCTACCCTGCTATGCCGTTGGCACGACAACAGGTCCACCAGAGATATGTCCATCCCGGTCCTCTCGTACTAGGGACAGATCCTGTCAATATTCCTACACCCACGGCAGATAGGGACCGAACTGTCTCACGACGTTCTGAACCCAGCTCACGTACCGCTTTAATTGGCGAACAGCCAAACCCTTGGGACCTGCTCCAGCCCCAGGATGCGATGAGCCGACATCGAGGTGCCAAACAACCCCGTCGATATGGACTCTTGGGGGTCATCAGCCTGTTATCCCCGGCGTACCTTTTATCCGTTGAGCGATGGCCCTTCCACGCGGGACCACCGGATCACTATGACCGACTTTCGTCTCTGCTCGACTTGTCAGTCTCGCAGTCAGGCGGGCTTATGCCATTGCACTCGACGACCGATTTCCGACCGGTCTGAGCCCACCATCGCGCGCCTCCGTTACTCTTTCGGAGGCGACCGCCCCAGTCAAACTACCCACCATACACTGTCCCGGATCCGGATAACGGACCGCGGTTAGACATCCATGACGATAAGGGTGGTATTTCAAGGATGGCTCCACGAGAACTGGCGTCCCCGCTTCAAAGCCTACCACCTATCCTACACATGCCGACACGAATGCCAGTGTAAAGCTATAGTAAAGGTGCACGGGGTCTTTCCGTCTAACCGCAGGAACCCCGCATCTTCACGGGGAATTCAATTTCACTGAGTCTATGTTGGAGACAGCGGGGAAGTCGTTACGCCATTCGTGCAGGTCGGAACTTACCCGACAAGGAATTTCGCTACCTTAGGACCGTTATAGTTACGGCCGCCGTTTACTGGGGCTTCAGTTCAAAGCTTGCACCTCTCCCTTTAACCTTCCAGCACCGGGCAGGCGTCAGGCCCTATACGTCGTCTTTCGACTTCGCAGAGCCCTGTGTTTTTGATAAACAGTCGCTACCCCCTGGTCTGTGCCACCCCTTTCCACTTGCGTAAAAAGGGGTCACGCTTCTTCCGAAGTTACGCGTGCAATTTGCCGAGTTCCTTCAACATAGTTCTCTCAAGCGCCTTGGTATGCTCTACCTGACCACCTGTGTCGGTTTCGGGTACGGTCTATACGGTGGAGCTATTTCCTGGAACCGCCCCGCTGCACATCCAATCCAATAAGGAGGTACAACTTACGCGATCCGTCACTACCACCAGGCCCACGAATATTAACGTGGTTCCCATCGACTACGCATTTCTGCCTCGCCTTAGGGGCCGGCTAACCCTGCTCAGATTAACTTTAAGCAGGAACCCTTGGTCTTTCGGCGAGGGGGTCTCTCACCCCCTTTATCGTTACTCATGTCAACATTCGCACTTCCGATATCTCCAGAGGCCCTCACGGGTCCTCCTTCACAGACTTACGGAACGCTCCGCTACCACATACACTTGCGTGCATATCCTCAGCTTCGGTGCATGGCTTTAGCCCCGTTACATTTTCGGCGCAAAGACCCTTATTTAGACCAGTGAGCTGTTACGCTTTCTTTAAATGATGGCTGCTTCTAAGCCAACATCCTGGTTGTTTTGGGATCCTCACATCCTTTCCCACTTAGCCATGACTTGGGGACCTTAGCTGGAGGTCAGGGTTGTTGCCCTCTTCACGACGGACGTTAGCACCCGCCGTGTGTCTGCCGACTAGTACTCCTCGGTATTCGGAGTTTGGTTAGGATCAGTAAGACGGTGAGTCCCCATAGCCCATCCAGTGCTCTACCCCCGAGGGTATTCGGTCGACGCTCTACCTAAATAGATTTCGCGGAGAACCAGCTATCTCCGAGTTTGATTGGCCTTTCACCCCTAGCCACAAGTCATCCCAATCTATTGCAACAGATGCGGGTTCGGCCCTCCAGTTGGTGTTACCCAACCTTCAGCCTGCTCATGGCTAGATCACTCGGTTTCGGGTCTAATGCATCTAACTAAATCGCCCTATTCAGACTCGC